>NZ_QJRL01000039.1:11908-35838 GCF_003205205.1 Pseudomonas sp. LB-090624 | reverse complement strand
CCTGCTGCCACTGCTGGAGCACTGCATCAAGACCCCAGGCGTGCACGTGATCGACTGCCCGGTCGATTACAGCGAGAACGACCGCATCCTCAACAGCGAGCTGCGTGAGCGCGCGCTGGCGGTGTAAACAATCGCAAAGTATTGCCCCATGGTCCGGCAGGCGCAGGCTTTATCTCCTGCGCCTGCCGGCTGGTGACAATTAACACCCTCCACCCATCTCGCCGTTCATCAATTCTCGAAACATCCGCATACAGCGTTGGATGACCGATCGTAACGCACTCGGTTGCGCGAAGCTGTATCGCCCAGGCACCTACTACGATGCCGTAAGCCTGATGAAATATAACCGCGACCTGAGTGCCCATTCGGGATTGTATCTGGCTGGGGAGTCCTTCTCTGTTGACGCCGGCTGGACCGAACCGTGTTTACGAACAGCGCTTGATGCGGTCATCAACCTCTGCGACAAAACCTCTGCGTCATTCAATGGTGGCTTCAGCCTGGCGCACTACCCACATTACCGAGTTGGGAAATAGCAGCGCTCGGGCGTTCTTGTGGGGCGTTTCCTACTCCATCAATTCCTGAGTCCTGCAACGCCATAGGAACTGCCCGACTGTCGCTCTTTCGCCCAACCCCGGTTTACTGGCGCCCTTCCAAAACAACCATAAAAAGGAAGCCGCCATGTGTGAACACCGCTCTGCCGTAAGCCCTGTACGTCTCGCCGTCATCCAGTACGACCCGCAGGTCGGGCTCGAACATTGCGATGGAAACCTGAGCAGAGGTCTGGCATTGGCCAGACGTGCAGCGCATGAAGGCGCCAATCTCATCGTGTTGCCCGAGCTGGCCAACACTGGCTACACCTTTCAATCCCGGGCCGAAGCCTATGCCCATGCTGAAACGCTGCACGATGGGCACAGCTTGCAAGCCTGGGCGGACTTTGCCAGGGAGCATCAGGTTTACCTGGCTGCGGGTTTCGCGGAACGTGACGGGTTGAAGCTTTACGACAGCGCTGTATTGTTCGGCCCTGAGGGTTTGCTCGGGCACTACCGCAAGGCGCATTTGTGGAACGAGGAAAAGCTCTGGTTCACCCCGGGCAACTTGGGCTTCCCGGTGTTTGAAACGCCGATTGGCCGTATCGGCCTGCTGATTTGCTGGGATATCTGGTTCCCGGAAGTGCCCCGATTGATGGCTGCACAGGGCGCCGACATCATCTGCAGCCTGAACAACTGGGTGTGGACGCCGCCGCCGCTGTTCGATGAAGCAGGGCGCTGCATGGCTACCTACCTGACCATGACGGCTGCGCATGTCAACAACGTCTATATCGCTGCCGCCAACCGTATCGGCGAGGAGCGGGGCGGGCGCTTCCTCGGTTGCTCACTGATTGCCGGCACCAATGGCTGGCCAATTGGGGAGGTGGCAAGCGCAGAGGAGGAGGGCATCCTGTATGCCGATGTAGACCTCAGCAGTGCACGTTCGGCCCCGATCTGGAACGCCCTCAACGATCTGCCGCGAGATCGGCGTACCGACCTTTATGACGCAACCCTTGGCTATCGCCTGCATGCCCCGATGCCGCGCTGAGGAGTTGCCAATGAGCACATTACCCTTGCCGAACCGACGGCAATCGCCGCTGTTGATCTTTGCCTGCCTGCTGATACTGCTGGTTGCCAGTGTCATATACGGCAACTGGCCGGATTACGCGCAACTGGCTGCCACGCTTGATCAGCCACTCAGCCGCTTGCGCTGGATAGTCGGTGATATCAGCGAAGTGGCGTTCTACAAGCATGAACTCCCTGCCCTGGGGTTGCTGCTTGGGGCTTGCCTGGGGCATTGGGCCCATATGCGTGGCTACCGATGGCAGGGTTTCGCCATCTGCTATGGCAGCGGCTTGTGGCCCTGGGTGTTCGCGAGCTCGCTGCTGGGCCTGCTGCTCAGCCACGCTTTGTGGGGTTGGACCCTGGCCAGCGGCACCTGGCAACCGACGTTTGTTGCGTTCGTGTCGTTGCCGGCTGCGACGGTGCTGCTGTTTGGGGCGGGCTGGCGGGTAGCGATAACAGGCGCGGTTCTTGGCGCACTGCTCGTTACCCCTGCAAGCCTGCTGCTGGTCAACTATCTGTGCTACCCGCTGCAACTGCCGGTGGTGGTCGGTAATGTCAGTGGCATGGCGTTGGCGAGCCTGGTGGCGTTCATGTTGTGCAAGCGCTTCCCTTCATGGGTAAGGCCCAGCCACAAGCCCGTTGCTGCCGAGCCCGTGGCAGGGCTGCCCGATTACGGCGTGATCTGGACCTTGCGCCGTGTGCTGGCAGATTTCAGCGAGGCGCCATTCCTTGGCAATGAGTGGGCCGGCCTCGGGCTATTACTGGGCGCATGCCTGGCTTACGTACTGGCACCCGCTGCACCGGCGTATGGCTCTCTGTTGCTGATACCGATAATCACCGGCCAGGCGCTGGCGTCTTTGGTCGGGGTGGTGTTCTGGCGGCGTCAGTGGCAGGCACGAGGGTGGTACCCCACGTACATTCCTATCGTCTCGATCGTTCCGGCCGCAGTGCTTGCTCATGGTGGCAGCTGGCAAGTGATTGTAGCCAGTGCCGTACTGGGTGCTTTGCTGGCCCCGCCGTTGGCCGTTGCCATCACACAGCGCTTGCCGGCCTACATGCACGGCTATATTGGCAATGTGATGTCCATGGCCATCAGTACGTTGGCGATCGTGCCAGTGGTGGGGGTACTTGCAGGAGGTAATGTATGAAAGCGCAAACGAACCTGCCCAGGCTGGCCATTGCCAGCCTGGGGGGAACCGTGAGCATGCAGGCGGGTGATGGCGGGTCAGGCGTCAAGCCCAAGCTTGGCTGTGAGGAACAACTGGCCAAGGTGCCGCAATTGTCCGAAATGGCTCACATCGAAGCTGCCACGCTTGGGCTGTTGCCCAGTGCTTCGATGGGGTTTGCAGAACTGCTCGAGGTATTGCTCTGGGCGCAACGCGCGGTGGAGTGCGGAGCGCAGGCGGTCATATTGACTCAGGGTACCGACAGCCTTGAGGAAACGGCTTTTTTTCTCGATCTGCTCTGGTCTTCCGAGGCACCGTTGATAATGACCGGTGCCATGCGCGCGGCCAGCCAGCCGGGCAATGATGGCCCGGCGAACCTGCTGGCGGCGGCACACGTTGCCTTGGCTCAAGGCAGTCGTGGGCGTGGCGTGCTGGTGGTGATGAATGACCAGGTTCACTGCGCAGCCAATGTCCGCAAGACGGCCAGCCTGGCCCTCACCGCGTTCAAGTCACCCGGAAGTGGCCCGATCGGCGACGTGGTGGAGGGCGTTGTGGTGTATCGCCATCCACCAGCTCACCGGGAAGTGCTACCGCTACCGCAATGTACCGATCACCGCGTTGCCTTGCTGGAAGCCTGCCTTGGCGCTGACACCGCGTTGTTGCAGGCCGTTGCCTCGCTGGGCTACGAGGGGCTGGTCATCGCCGGCTTTGGTGCAGGGCATGTCTCCAGTAGCTGGGCCAACGCGCTGGGCACGCTCGTACCGACCCTGCCAGTGATCGTCGCCACCCGCACCGGCAGCGGTCCCACCGCCTTGGCATCCTACGGTTTCGCGGGGGGCGAGATCGACTTGCAGCGCAAGGGCGTACACATGGCGGGGCAACTGTGCCCGCGCAAGTGCCGCATACTGTTGTGGCTGTTGATCGGCGCTGGCAGGCAGCACCAATTGCACAGCTGGTTGCCGCGTTGAGTGATCTGCCCGCGTAGCTGGAGGCGCGGGCAGCCCTTCGGCCACTACTGTGCTAGGGTGCACACACTTTTGCTTTCAGGACCCACCCTCATGCTTCCCCCACTCAGCGAAAAAGAACTCCACCGCCTGGCGGACCTGCTGAATACCTACGGCAATGACTACTCGGTACTGAACCTGGCCGAGCTCAACGGCTTTTTCACTGCACTGGCCAGCTCGCCGACCACCGTCACCCCTGAACACTGGTTGCCCGCAGTGGCCGGTGGCAAGGTGCCAAAGTTCAAGAAGCCGGCACATGAAGAAGCCTACGTGGCGTTGATGCTGCGCTACGCCAATCAGGTAGCAGAAGAGCTGAGCGGCAACGTCGACCAGTTCGAGCCGTTGTTCGAGGAAAGCGAAGACGATCAGGGCACAGTGATCGTGATGGAAGAGTGGTGCTTTGGCTACATGCGCGGGACCCAGATCGCCGGCTGGGGCGCGTTGCCAGCAGAGCAGGACCAATTGCTCAAGGCCATCTCGCTGCACGGGCTGGAGGATAACTTCGAACTGTTGGACCAGCTGAGTGTTGAGGATATTCAGGCCTATGTGCCACAGGTGATCGAGGCTGCGCGCCAGCTTTACCGCTTCCACCGCCTAGTTGGTTGAGGTCTGTGAACACTACAACCGATCAGTAACGGGCGGCCAGTTACCTCGGGATTATTCCGCTCCGCGAAATTATGGTTTCCCCAGCGCACTGATTCTGCTGTGAGCCGAATCAGTGCAGCATGTGCTCCATCAGCCCAACCCGGTGCTGACCAGGAGCCAAGCCCATGTCGAACCCGATCAAGCTTTACAACTTCCCCAAGTCCGGCCACGCCCACCGCATCGAGCTGATGCTATCGCTGTTGAACCTGCCCACCGAGCTGGTGTTCGTCGACCTGGCCAAAGGCGCGCACAAGCAGCCAGAGTTTCTCGCCCTCAACCCGTTCGGCCAGGTGCCGGTCATCGATGACAACGGCACGGTAATCGCCGATTCCAATGCCATCCTCGTCTACCTGGCGAAAAAGTACGACAACGGCACCTGGCTGCCCGAAGAGCCCGCTGCTGCTGCCCGCGTGCAACGCTGGCTGTCGGTCGCCGCCGGACCGTTGGCCTTTGGCCCTGCTGCTGCACGCCTGGTCACGGTGTTCGGCGCGTCGTTCAATACCGACGAAGTGATCGCCCGCGCCCACACCCTGCTCAAGGTGATCGACGCCGAACTGGCCCAGTCGCCCTTCCTGTCGGGCAGCACGCCTACCATTGCGGATGTCGCCAACTACTCGTACATCGCCCACGCGCCAGAGGGCAACGTGTCGCTGGAGCCTTATGCCAACGTGCGCAGCTGGCTGGCCCGCATCGAGGCTTTGCCTGGCTTCGTGCCCATGCCACGCACCATGATCGGGCTGCAGACCAGCGCCTGATTACCCGCCATCGCGAGGAACGCCGCCATGCAAAAGTCTCCCGACCACCGCCCCTCGCCCTGGCATGCGGGCGAGAAAACCCTGCAAGAGCAGGTTGGTGTTGCAGAACGCATGGAGGCGTTCGGGCAGAAGGTCATCCGTGACCACATGCCCGACCAGCACCGCATTTTCTACCACCAGTTGCCGTTCATGGTGGCTGCCAGCGTGGATCCCCAAGGGCGGTCCTGGGCGACCCTGCTGGAAGGGCCTGAAGGGTTCGTCAGCTCGCCCGACCCTCGGCAACTGATGATCGACACCACGCTCGCGGCTGATGACCCCGCTACCCCTGGTTTGGTAGCCGGGCAAGCGGTCGGGCTGCTCGGTATTGAGTTGCATACCCGTCGGCGCAACCGCATCAACGGGCAGATTCACCAAGCTGCACAGGGCCAGCTGCGGGTGACCGTGGAGCAGTCGTTCGGCAACTGCCCGCAGTACATCCAGTTGCGCGAATACAGCCGCGTGGATGAGCCCTCCCAAGGGCGCGTCGATACGGCAACGCTCGATGCCCCGGCCATCGGCATGATCGAAGCGGCCGATACCTTCTTCGTCGCCAGCTATGTCGAGCACGAAAATGGCCAGCGCTCGGTGGATGTATCCCATCGCGGCGGCCGGCCGGGTTTCGTCAAGGTTGAAGGCAATCGCCTGATCATCCCTGACTATGCTGGCAACCTGCATTTCAATACCTTGGGCAATTTGCTGGTAAACCCAAAGGCAGGCTTGCTTTTCATCGACTTCAACAACGGCAATGTGCTGCAGGTCAACGGACGTACCGAACTGCTGCTCGACAGCCCGGACATCCCGGCCTTCGAGGGCGCCGAGCGGTTATGGATGCTGGATGTGGAACAGGTTGTGTGGCGCCCGGCTGCTGTGTCCCTGCGCTGGGCGTTCAAGGAGTATGCGCCGACCAGCCTGATGACCGGTACCTGGGCCGAGGCTGAGGAGCGTCAGCAGCAGCGCCAGCATCAGCGTCAATGGCAGGCCTGGCGTGTGCTGCGGGTGGAGCAGGAAAGCCGTGATATCCGCTCGTTCTACCTTGAACCACCGGCAGGTAGCCGCGTGGCCTTTGCCCCAGGGCAGCATCTCCCCGTGCAAGTGCAGCGCGATGGCGAGGCGGCACTGATCCGCACCTACAGCCTGTCCAGCGCACCTGCCGATGGCTACTTGCGCATAAGCGTCAAGGCACAGGGCCCGGTGTCGCGCTTTCTGCATGAGCGCCTCGGGGCCGGCGATGTGTTGAACGTGCGGCCACCGATGGGCAGTTTCACGCTCGACCAGCAAAGCGCGCGGCCGCTGGTGCTGATCGGCGCGGGCGTGGGTATCACGCCGTTGCTGGCCATGCTGCGCGAGCAAGTCAGTACTGGCCAGGCTCGGCGCATTCATCTGTTCCATGGCGCACGTAGCCTTGCCGACCTGCCGTTCCGCCAGGAACTGGCCGAATTGCAGCAACGGGCCGCTGGCATGCTTCGCGTGCATTGCGCCCTCAGCCAGCCAGAGGCGCATGCGCTGGTCGGTCCTGATTACCAGTTTGCCGGCCGTTTGGGTATCGAGCAGGTCAAGGCAACGTTGGCGCTGGACGACTACGATTTTTACCTGTGCGGGCCCGGCAGCTTCACCCAGGACATGTATGAAGGGCTACGCGGTCTGAACGTGCCGGACGCGCGGATTCACGCCGAAGCTTTTGGCCCCTCGACGCTGCGGCGGCACAGCAACCCAGACCGGCCGGCATTGCAGCAGCCGCCTGCTGCCGATGAACCCGTACCGGTGTATTTTGCGGCCTCGGCCAAGGAGGCGCGTTGGACCCCCGGTGCAGGCACGCTGCTGGAGCTGGCCGAGGCGCGAGGGCTGGCGCCGGAGTTCAGTTGCCGGGGTGGCTCATGTGGCACTTGCAAGACCCGGCTGGTAAGTGGCCAGGTGCATTATCCCAACCCGCCTGCCGAGCTACCGGAGGCGGGATCAGTGCTGATTTGTTGCGCTGTGCCGGCGAAGGTGGAGGAGGGCGGTCAGGCGTTGGTGCTGGATGCCTGATTTACCTGTGCCGGCCTCTTCGCGGGCAAGCCCGCTGCCACACTGATACACATTACTGAGGGCGCTGGCGTGCCCTCGATGAGGCCGGCACAGGTAACATAATCCACTGAGATCAAAGATAATCGCGCTACCTCAGCGCCTCCAGGAGCCCACATGGACCAGATCCACCTGATGAAGGTGTTCGTCGCTGTTGGCGAACTGGAAAGTTTCGCCGCCGCCGCCCGCCGTCTGGATATCTCCCCGGCCGCCGTCACCCGCGCCGTCAGTGCCCTGGAGGATCAACTCGGGGTCAAGCTGCTGCTGCGCACCACGCGCAGCGTGCGCCTGACCGAGGCGGGGGGCCGTTACCTGGAGGACACTCGGCACATCCTTGCCAGCATCCACGAGGCCAACGAAGCCGCCGCTGGCATCAATGCCACCCCCAAGGGCGAGCTGGCGGTCACCGCGCCGATTCTGTTCGGCAAGAAATTCGTCATGCCGTGCATCGTCCGTTATCTGCAGCAGTATCCGGAAGTTGATGTTTCCGCCTACTTCCTCGACCGGGTGGTGAACATGGTCGAGGAGGGTATGGACGTGGCCGTGCGCATCGGCCCGTTACCCGACTCCGGACTGAAGGCGCTGCGGGTGGGCAGGGTGCGGCGCATGCTGTGTGCCGCGCCCGAGTACCTGGCGCGCCATGGCGTGCCAAAGCACCCGTCGGACCTGGCCGAGCATGCGGTGATCGGCACCACCAACCTGTCGCCGCGCGCGGGCTGGCGCTTCGGGGTGACCGACGAGCCAACCCTGGTGCGCATGAAGCCGCGGCTGACGGTCACCAGCAATGACGGGGCGATCGCTGCCGCCAGCGGCGGGCTGGGGATTGCGCGGTTGCTGTCGTACCAGGTGGCAGATGAACTGGCCAGCGGGCAGTTGCAGGTGATTCTGGCCGAGTATGAGGAGGCCCCGTGGCCGATTCATGTGCTGCACCGCGAAAGCAAGTACGGCTCGGCGAAAGTCAGGTCGTTTATCGACATGTTGGCGCAGGCGCTTCGGGCCCAACAGCTGGACTGAGACCGTACGATGAAAGCGGCGCCGCCGGGGTAGCATTCAGGGCTGCCAAGCAGCCTCAGTAACAGGCAACTCGGTTACAGAGCCCGATACTGCATCTTGAACCCCAGGCTCATCGTTTCCCCCCGCTGCAACATCCTGAGCCCCGGCCGCCCTGGCAAGTGATGCGCATTGATGGGGTGGCTAACCGGTTCAAAGCAGAAAAAACCTTGGCCTTGCGGACAGAACAGCAAGAAGTGCTCAGCCCCGCTGGCGCTGCACGCCAATCGATAGCCCGCCCCCGGCTGGTCGATCACACACTCCCCCGGCCAGTCACTGAAAGCGTGATCGACCACCGTCTGTGGCAGGCTGCCCAATGGTTCAAACCTCCACTGCTCCGGCACCTCGGCCTGGTACGACGGCAACCGCCCCTCTTCGGCCAGCCACACCTTGCGCGCTGCCGCATACAGCCTGGTATCGGGATACCGCGGAAAGTAAGGGTGCAGCCCCAACCCGTACCAGTTGGCCGACTCATCCAGATGCGTCACATGCAGGTCCAGGTTCAGGCAACCCTCATGCAGGTGCACATCCAGCGTGGCCCGGTACGCAAACGGCATAGCACTGTCCAGCGCCAGCCGTGCTCGCCGTTCACTGTGATGCTCCACCTGCCAGGCCTGCTGCCAGGCACTGCCATGGATCGGGTAAGGGTCATGCCCGGTATTGGGCGCCAGTGCCTGCCAGCCCTCGGGCCGGGCAAAGCCACCCTCGCCAATGCGATTGGACCAAGGCGCCAGCGGGTAGCAGGCCAGCCGCCGCGGTGTGCCGCTGGCCAAGGCGTCCGCATCGGAATGGCGCAGCAGCGCCTGCCCTGTGGCTTTTACCTGCCAGTTGACCAAGCTGGCGCCCAGCTCCGGGGCCAGGCTCAGGCGGGTCAGGCGGTCCTGCAGGTGCAGTTCGGTCATCGTCATGCAAGGCTGCTCCTTCGAGAATGCCAATCAACTGGCCCGCCGGTAAGTCAGCAGCACGATGCCGCACACCACCACGGCGCCGCCGAGTAATTGCAGGGTGCCCAGTTGTTGATCGAGCAAAGCCCAGCCCAGCAGCAAGGTGGCGATGGGTTCGACGTTCATCACCGGCGCGTTCTGCGCCATGTTCAGGCGTGGTACGCAGACAAACAGCAAGGTGAACGCCAGGCCATACAGCACCACCAGGCTGGCCAGGGCTGCCCAGCCACTGCTGGTGCCAGGCAGCGACAAACCGGATGGCATCACCCCGCTTGCACCTGCAACCAGCATGCTGGAAAACACGATAAGCAGGGTCAGCAGGCTACGCACCGGGCCGCGCACGGCAGCCAGTTTGTGGTCGGTGATCCACAACGCGCAGGCAAAGGCACAGGCAGCGCCGAACGCCAGGCTGACGCCCATCGCCCAGTGCGGGTTGGCCGCGCCGCTGTCGGCCAGGTGTGCCGGTACATCCAGCGCCAACACCAGGCCGCAGAGGATCAGGCCCATGAACAGCACGGTGCGGCCTGTGGGGCGTGCACCGCCCAGCGCCCAGGTGAGCAGTGCCAACAGCATCGGGAAGGTGTTGCCCACCAGCAGCGCGAGAGCCACCGGAATACGTGCTACCGCCGAGTACAGGCAGAGGCTCTGGGTGGCAATCAGCAAGCCGAGCAGCAGCTGCCAGCGGCGCGCACCAGAGGGCAGGGCCAGGGCCTGGCGCTGCCACAGCAGCAGCCCGGCCAGTACCACGAAGGTGATGCCCGAGCGACAGAGAATGGCCAGCAACACGCCGGTGCCGTCATCGAAGGCAATACGCGCAGCGACATGGTTGCCGGCGAACGAACAGGCCAGCAGGGCCAGCAGGGCGATGGCCAGCTTGCGTGGGAACAGGGGTAAGGCAGAGGAGGGGACAGCCATGTGCAGGATCCATTTGCAAGAGCCCAGGGGCCGCCAAGCGGCCCCCGGTCATAATTACAGCACCACGCTAGGCAGCCACAGCGAGATCGCTGGAATGTAAGTCACTGCCATCAGCACCAGGAACAGCGCCAGGTAAAACGGCAGCAGCGCCTTCACCGTCGACTCGATGCTCACCTTGCCAATGGCCGAGCCCACGAACAGCACCGCGCCCACCGGTGGCGTTATCAGGCCGATCCCCAGGTTTACCAGCATGATCATGCCAAAGTGCACCGGGTCCACGCCGATACCGGTAATCACCGGCAGCAGGATCGGGGTAAGAATCAGGATCAGCGGCGCCATGTCCATCACCGTGCCCAGCAGCAACAGCATGAAGTTGATGCACATCAGGATCACGTAACGGTTGTCCGACAGGGTCAGGAACGCCGTGGTGATCTTCGACGGGATCTGCATCAGCGTCATTACGTAGCCGAAGCTGGCGGCAAAGCCGATCAGGATCATCACGATGGAGATGGTCCGTACGGTGCGGTGCATCAGCTTGGGCAGGTCGCGCCACTTGTAGTCGCGGTAGATGAACATGGTCACGAAGAACGACCACACGACCGCCACCGCTGCCGACTCGGTCGCGGTGAACACCCCCGACAGGATACCGCCGAGGATGATCACCATGGCCATCAGGCCCCACAGCGCCTCACCGGCAATCTTCAGCGCCTGGCGCAGCGGGATCACTTCGCCCTTGGGGTAGTTGCGCTTCTTGGCGAACAACAGGCACAGGCCCATCATCACCGCGCTCAGCAGCAGGCCGGGCATCACCCCCGCCATGAACAGCGAGGCGATCGACACCGTGCCGCCCGCCGCCAGCGAGTACAGCACCGAGTTGTGGCTAGGCGGGGTCAACAGCGCCTGCACCGAACCGCTGACGGTTACGGCGGTGGAGAACTCGCGCGGGTAACCCTTGCGTTCCATCTCTGGGATCAGCACCGAGCCCACCGAGGCGGTATCGGCTACCGACGAGCCGGAAATCGCGCCAAAAAAGGTCGAGGCCATGATGTTGACCAGCGACAGCCCGCCACGCACGAAGCCCACCAGCACCCCGGCAAAGGCCACCAGCCGCCGCGACATGCCGCCTTCGGCCATGATCGCGCCGGCCAGCACGAAGAATGGAATGGCCAGCAGCGAGAACTTGTTAACCCCACTGGCCACCTGGATCATCATCGCCTGCAGCGGGATGTCGATCCACCAGGCGCCGATCAGTGCCGACAGGCCCAGGGCGTAGGCCACCGGCATGCCGATCAGAATCAGCACGATGAAACTGCCCAACAGAATGAACGCTTCCATTTACGCAGCTCCTTCGTTTTCTTCGACCAGATCAAAGCGCACGACCTTGCGGTTGCTCTGATCGCCCAGCAGGAGTTTTTCCAGCACGAACACCAGCGTCAGCACGCCGCCGACCGGGATCGGCGCGTAAGTCATGCCGACCCGCACACCGGGCAGCGAGGCCAGCGACTGGTTCCAGGTGGTGATGCACAGCCGGGTGCCGTAATAGGTCATGAACACGCACACCACGATCATCAGCAGTTGTACCAGCAGGGCGACCAGCTGGCGCTGCAGCGGCGGCAAACGGTCGGTAATCATCCCCACCGCCATATGCGCCCCGGCGCGATAGCTGGCGGCGGCACCAACGAAGGTGAATACCACCATCAGCAGGATCGAGACTGGCTCTGGCCAGCTGGAGCCGGTGCCCAGCACGTAGCGGGCGAAGATGCCCCACGGGATGATCAGCGTCATGGCCAGGATCGACAGGCCCGCGATCCAGATACAACTGCGGTACAGCGTGTCGTTCACGCTCAGGAAAAGCGATTTCATAGGCATCACCAAAGCGGCAGGGCGGCGGCGGCCACACTGCCGAGGTCGTCTTGGAAGGGGCTGGTATTACTGGACGGCGTCGATACGCTTCATCAGGTCGGCGTACTGCGCGCCGTACTTCTCGCGTACCGAGGCGGTGGCGTCATAGAACGGCTTCTTGTCGACGGTGATGAACTCGACACCGGCGGCCTTGAGCTTCTCTTCGCTGGCGGCAGACTTGGCGTCCCACAGCGCACGCTCTTCCATCTGTGCTTCGCGCGCGACCTTTTTCACCAGCACCTGCTGCTCGGGAGTGAGCTTGTTCCAGGTGGTCTTGGACATCACCACCGGCTCCGGCAGGATCAGGTGGCCGGTCAGGGTGTAGTATTTGGCGCTCTGGAAATGGTTGTGCTCAAGCAAGGTCGGCGGGTTGTTCTCGGCGCCATCGATCACCCCGGTTTGCAGGGCACTGAAGATTTCCCCGGTGTCCATGGCGATACCGTTGCCGCCCATGGCGTTCATCATGTCGATGAACAGCGGGTTGCCCTGTACGCGAATCTTCATGCCTTTGAGGTCTTCCAGGCTGCGCACCGGCTTTTTGGTGTAGATGCTGCGCGAGCCGCCGTCCATCCAGGCCAAGGCCACCAGGTTGAAGTCGGAGTTGGTGATCTTGTCGAGGATCTCCTGGCCGA
Organism: Pseudomonas sp. LB-090624; assembly: GCF_003205205.1. Classification (GTDB taxonomy): domain Bacteria; phylum Pseudomonadota; class Gammaproteobacteria; order Pseudomonadales; family Pseudomonadaceae; genus Aquipseudomonas. Next base: position 23,136 of record NZ_QJRL01000039.1, on the reverse strand, counting down.
TCTCGCCATCGATGATCTTGCGCATGTGATCATGGTCGCGGAACACGAACGGCATGTTGAACACGTTCACATCCGGCACTACCGGGCCGACGATCCCCAGGCTGACGCGGGTCATCTGCACGGCGCCGATCTGAGCCTGTTCGATCACTTCCTTTTCCGATCCCAGCACGCCGCCGGCGAACATCTTGAAGGTGATGTCGCCATTGCTGGCCTGTTCCAGCTTTTTACCCATGTTCTGCTCGGCGACCACGGTCGGGTAGCCGGCCGGGTGGATTTCGGCGAACTTGATGTCCAGCGCCGAGGCGGGCATGGCCACGCTGAAGGCGAACGGGAGTACGGCAAGAAGCAGCTTGCGTTTGAACGTCATGATGAAACTCCGTGGTTTTTATTATCCGGTTTCGGGCGTGCAAGTGTGGGTGTGGCAGTGGGGCTCAGCCCCGGTAGGCAGGTTCCTCCAGGCCCTTGGTGCCAGGGTTGAGGGCAAATACCCCGCCAGCCAGTGGCTGGTCGCCGAGGTCGATGCCCGCGGGGCGGATCGAGGTGACGTACAGGGTGTCGAGGTTGGCGCCACCAAAGGCGCACATGGCCGGCTTTTTCACCGGCACGCTGAGCGAGCGGTCGAGGCGCCCGTCAGGGGTGAAGCGGTGAACTTGCCCGGCGTCGTTGCCGCAGATCCAGTAGCAGCCATCCTGGTCGATCGCGGCGCCGTCGGGGCGCCCTGGGTAGCCGCGCATGTCGACGAACAGCCGTTTGTTGTGCGGCGTACCGCTGTCGGTGTCGTAGTCGAAGGCCCACACCTTCTGCACGTTGGGGTGCGAGTCGGACAGGTACATGCGTTTGCCGTCGGGGCTGAACGCCAGGCCATTGGGCACGATCATGCCGTCCTGCTGCAGGTGCAGGTGGCCTTCGCCGTCATGCCGGTACAGCGCACCCACATGGGCGCCTTGCTGCATGTCCAGCAGCATCGTGCCGGCCCAGAAACGGCCCTGGCGATCGCAGCGGCCATCGTTGAAGCGCATCCCGCCCTGGGCATGCTGCACGCTGGCAAGCAGGCGGCTATCCAGGCGGCCATCGGCGTTGGCCTGGATCTGGTAGATGCCGCTTTCCATGCCTGCCACCCAGCCTTGGCCGCTAAGGGCAATGCAGGCGAGCATCTCGTCGCCTTGCCATACTTGGTGCGCGCCATCGGCGGCCTGCCAGCGGTGCAACTGGCGGGCGGGAATGTCGACCCAGTACAGGGCCTGTTCGCCGGGGTGCCACACGGGGCTTTCGCCGGTGCCGTTGCGGGCGTCGACGATCAGTTCACAGTTCATGGCCGTGCCTCCTGGCGTGCGGGGTCAGTTGAACGGGCCGGCCACGGCGAAGGCGCCGCCTTGATAGACCATGCTCGGGTCGTCGGCAGCTGGCGCCGGTTGGGCTTCCACGGCTGCGCGGAAGGCTTCCGAGCTGTCCTTGGGCACATAGCCCAAATGCGCGGCATGGCGGTTGTCCCACCACACGGTGCGGTTGTCGGAGGCACCGTAGACGATGGTATGGCCAACGTCAGGCGTCGATAACCCACGTTCGATCAGCTGCACCAGGTCGTCATAGCTCAGCCAGGTGCAGAGCATGCGTGGGTTCTGTGGCTGCGGGAACGACGAGCCGATGCGGATGCTGACGGTTTCGATGCCGTAGCGGTCGAAGTAGAAGCTGGCGACATCTTCGCCGTAGCACTTGGACAGCCCGTAGTAGCTGTCGGGGCGGCGCGGGGAATGCGCGTCGATGCGCTCGTCCTGGCGGTAGAAGCCGATGGTGTGGTTGGAACTGGCGAAGATGATGCGCTTCACCCCATGCTTGCGCGCCGCCTCGTAGATGTGAAACACGCCGCAAATGTTGGGGCCGAGGATGTCTTCGAAAGAGTGCTCGGTGGAAACGCCGCCGAAGTGGATGATGGCGTCCACGCCTTCGACCAGGGCATGCACCGCTGCCTTGTCGGCCAGGTCGCAGGTGATGACTTCCTCATGCGTGCCAGCAGCAGGCGCCATGGGGCTGATGTCGGAAAGGCGCAGGACCTCGGCGTAGCCTTTCAGGCGTTCGCGAAGGACCTTGCCCAGGCCGCCTGCGGCTCCAGTGAGCAGCAGGCGATTGAGGGGGGTAGTGGTCATGGCCGGCTCTTGTTATTAATTGTTGTAGGTTGTCGTATGACTTCGGTAATTATTGGCGGTGGTTCTGTGTGTTGTCAATGAGGCTTGGGCGGCTTTTGCCGGCCTTTACGCAGGTAACCCCTCCAGGGATAGCGTTGCCGCACGCCCACCTTAGGAGCGGGGTTACCCGCGAACCCGGGCGAAGCCCGTGCCAAGCACCGCAGGCCTTGATTACAGCAACGACAATGGATAGTTGAAGATCAACCGGTTCTCATCGAACTCGTTATTGCTGTAATCCCGGCGAATCGACGAATTACGCCATTTAACACTCAAATCCTTGAACGCCCCGCTCTGGATCACGTACGCAAGCTCCGTCTCACGCACCCACTCCTTGCCATCGGTCACCACGCCACTGTGCACATCGTGCCCGCTGATGTAGCGGTTCATCAAGGTCAGCCCTGGCACCCCGACGGTGACGAAGTTGAAGTCATGACGCACCTGCCACGAACGTTCGTTGGCGTTGTCGAAGCTGGAGTTGTAGCTGTCGTTGGCCAGGGTCCCGCCGCTGGTGCCGTTGACCCGCATCCAGGTATCGCCATCGACCTTCTGCAGCCCGACCCAGAAGGTGCTGCCACCGTACTTGGCCGAGAACATCCCCGAGTAGGTCTTGTTATCCAGTTCACCAGCGCGCCTGGAGCCGTCGTCATCGCCATGGAAGTAGCCCAGGTTGGCGCCCAGTGTCCAGTCTCCCACCGGCTGGCTGTGGCTCAGTTGCAGGTACTGCTGCTGATACACGTCCTTGAGCACCGCGTTCCACAGCCCGACCAGGGTGCGGTCCTTGTTGAACTTGTACTCGCCGCCGACGAAGTTGAAGCGGTCCGATACCCCGCCGCCGTAGCTCATGTCTTCCATGCTGGCGTCGTTGCGCGGGCTGTTGCCGCGGAACTGCCCACCGTACAAGGTCAGGCCGGCAATCTCGTTGGACGTGACCTGGCCGCCACGGAACGTCTGCGGCAACGAGCGACCGTCGTCCGAGCGAAGAATCGGCAGCACTGGCATCCACTCACCGATTTTCAGCTCGGTCTTGGAGATGCGAGCCTTGCCTGCCACCGCCAGGCGCCCGTAATCGTCAGCAGGCTTGCCATCGTCATGGCGTGGCAGCAACGCCGTGCCATAGGTACCGCCACCCCCGTCGAGCTTGACCGACCACAGCCCCAGCACATCCACGCCAAAGCCGATTGGCCCTTCAGTGAACCCCGAGCGGGCATCGAGAATGAAGCTTTGCGTCCACTCCTCCGCCTTGCTCTGTGGGTTGCTGGGGTTGGTGAAGTTGCGGTTGATGTAGAAGTTGCGCAGCCCGAGCGTGGCCTTGCTGTCCTCGACAAATCCCGCAGCCAGGCTGGTGCCCGGCAGGCCGGCGATGACCCCGGCGCCAAGCAGGGCGAAGGGCAGGGTGTGGCAGATTTTCATTATTGTTGTGCTCCCTAAGGGTGTGGCAGCCCGTCTACCGGGCACGCGCAAGCGGCCTGCGGCAGGGGCGGGTAGATAACGGGCCGGTCAGGGCCAGGGGTGAATACGCGGTAACCGGGCGCTACGTATTGGCAGGTATACGCGAGCTGGCCGGGGAAGGAGGGGTGTGCAACAAACGTAGGTGTAGCGGGATGGATGTCGACATGAGTTCGTCCACTGATTGTTGTTTTTGTTATGTGTTGTCGTACAACTATGGGCGATTATTAGCAAGGGGGAGGAGGGCTGTCAACGGCTGATCGCCCTCCTGTCGGCAGGGGGCCTCTTCATTTGAAGGGAATGGCGCTGTGCTCACTTCCGACAGACAAACTGCCATTGCAGAATAGCCAAGATCAGGGCATTGTAATGACAAGCGTCTTTACATGAGGGCTATGTCATGGCATCTATCAATATCCGCGTCGACGACGATCTCAAAGCCCGCGCTTACAAAGAGCTCGATCGCCTCGGTGTTACCCCCTCCGAACTCATGCGCCAGGCCCTGCAATATGTAGCTGAGCGGGGCAAGCTACCCTTCCGGCCGGTCCTGATGACCGAGGAAGATGAAGACCTCATTGCCACTGTACAAGAGCGGCTTGCTTCTCCGCAGCGCGTGAGGGTACAGCTGGATGACCTATAGCCTCGGCTACGAAATACAGGTAAGTCCGGTAGCCCATCTGCTGAGCCGTTTCCATAAATCGAACCTTCTCCGAAGAGGACATCACTGTCTCGAACGTGAAGCTGATTCTGCGTTCGAGCAATTGATGGCGGATGAGGTCTGCAATGACTGCAGCGTGGTAGGAATTTACATCCACGCCTCGGAATTCGATTTTTTGGCCTACGAGTGTTAGCCGGCCTGCGCTCTCCTGCAGGCCTGCCCTTATGATCAATGGATGCTGGGTGAGATACGTCCGTAATGCCTGCTCGGTGAGCTCAAGGCCATAATCACTCAGGTCGATGAACCCTGTCGTTTTGGCAGACTTTTCAAGTTCATCAGCATTGACGTAAAGGTTGACCAGCCGAGCTGGAATCTGGTCCTTGATGGTGCTTTTGCCAGACCCATTAGGGCCGGCAAAAACGCGAAGCTTAGGCGCGCCCACTGAGCTTGCGCACGGTGAAGCGCTGTCCGGTCTTCACCTTCAGGCTCGGTTTGGTTTCTGCAAGCACTTCAACATGGCCATCAGCGTGGGTTGCGATGATGTGGTTGTTATCGACGGTGACAACCGTATGCCCCGCTGCAACAGCCCGGAAATATGCAAGGCGTGTAGCAGCTGCAGCCATCTCAGGGATCTGGTTCTCCAGATTCTCGATAACCTCGTCGCTAAGCTGGTTTTCGCGCAAGATTGCCATAGCTTTTCCTGATTCGATCACACGCGTAGATTGATTGCTAATCAGTGTAATAGCCCTGGCAGATAACCAGAAGGCCGCGAGTGTGGTTTTTGCGGGCAGTGTTGAATCAAAATCCTACAAAAGCAGCAGAGCTTGCCCAAAAAGGGCCGCAAAGCGGCCCCCGAGCTCTGGTGTTTTTCGAGTTTTCGGAAATGCCAATAAAAAGGCTGCCAATCGGCAGCCTTCTCGATGCTCAGCCCGGACGATCAGTCCCAGCTCAACGCCCCACCAGTCTGATACTCGATCACACGCGTCTCAAAGAAGTTTTTCTCTTTCTTCAAGTCCATGATCTCGCTCATCCAAGGGAACGGGTTGGTAGTCCCTGGATATTCTTCTTTCAAGCCAATCTGGGTCAGACGACGGTTGGCGATGAACTTGAGGTAGTCCTCCATCATCGCTGCGTTCATCCCCAGTACGCCGCGTGGCATGGTGTCACGGGCGTATTCGATCTCCAGCTGGGTCCCTTGCAGGATCATCTGGGTCGCTTCTTCCTTCATCGCCGCATCCCACAGGTGCGGGTTTTCGATCTTGATCTGGTTGATCACGTCGATACCGAAGTTCAGGTGCATCGACTCGTCACGCAGGATGTACTGGAACTGCTCGGCAACGCCAGTCATCTTGTTGCGGCGGCCCATGGACAGGATCTGGGTGAAGCCGCAGTAGAAGAAGATGCCTTCCAGAACGCAGTAGTAGGCGATCAGGTTGCGCAGCAGCTCTTTGTCGGTTTCGACGGTGCCGGTGTTGAATTCCGGGTCGGAGATGGCGCGGGTGTACTTCAGGCCCCAGGCGGCTTTTTTAGCGACCGACGGGATCTCGTGGTACATGTTGAAGATCTCGCCTTCATCCATGCCCAGCGACTCGATGCAGTACTGGTAGGCGTGGGTGTGGATCGCTTCTTCGAAGGCCTGGCGCAGGATGTACTGGCGGCACTCCGGGTTGGTGATCAGGCGGTACACGGCCAGGGCCAGGTTGTTGGCAACCAGCGAGTCGGCAGTGGAGAAGAAACCGAGGTTGCGCATGACGATGCGGCGCTCGTCTTCGGTCAGGCCGTCTTGGCTCTTCCACAGGGCGATGTCGGCGGTCATGTTGACCTCTTGCGGCATCCAGTGGTTGGCGCAGCCGTCCAGGTACTTCTGCCAGGCCCAGTCGTACTTGAACGGTACCAGCTGGTTGAGGTCGGCGCGGCAGTTGATCATGCGCTTTTCATCGACTGCAACGCGGGCCGAGGAGCCTTCCAGCTCGGCCAGGCCTTCGGCAACGTCGAGGGCGTCGAGGGCAGCCTTGGCACGTTTGACGGCATCGGAGTCAGAAGCGGTGGCCGCACGGGCCTCCAGGGCGGCGGCACCACCGGCGCTGTCGAGCTTGTCGAGGGTGGCGGCGGCAGCGGCCTGCGCAGGGGTGTTGCCTTTGGCGGCTACTTCGCCGTCTTCTTTGTCGAATTCGTCCCAGCTCAGCATGGTTTGGCTCCTGCTTGAGGGTCGCCCTGGGGCAACCGGTTGGATTTTAAGAATGTGATGCCTGACGCAAGGCCGTAACGGCGAATGGACAGCTCGAGAGGCTGACTCTCGTTTACATCTGAATGTGTTCTGGCTTGTACCTGGCCAGGCCTCTGGGAGGGGCCAGGACAATTGAATAGGTGCTCTTTTCAGAGGGCGCAAAGTATACCGGAATTCACCTTCGATCGGGGCGCGTGTGTTGCCGGCGAGGGTAACTTTTTCGACCGGTTTGGCGTGCGTCCGTTCACGAAACAGGTGGCTTCTTCTACGGGGGGAGAGTGTAGCGTCAACCTATATGTTGTGCCAGTTTAAATTTTTAGGCACATCATATGGTGTTTTGTTGAGGGGGTGTGCTAGCCGAATCGGCCCCATCCCGGGCTGGCAGGCGATGAGGCCAGCTCACATTAGCTACGGTGCATGTGCAGCGTTTCGACAATGTGTGTCTTGGGGTGCTTGCGTGCCTGTTCCACCGAGGTGAAACGGCCGGTTTCAGCATTGCGACCAATCTTGCGAGATGCCAGTTTTTTCCGCGCCATGGGCTTACATCCTGTTTTGAGAGGTCCTGTTCTTTTACCGAGCCGCGCGAGCGCTGGGCAAAGGGCAAGGTTTCTCCGGGGCGCGGATACAAAAATGCCGCGCGGGGCACCCGTAGGTACCCCGCACGGCATTCAGGCCTTACTGGCAGGCTTCGCAGTCTGGCTCGTCGATCGCGCAGGCTTTCGGCACTGGCGCTGGGCCGGCTGCCTGGACCGGGGCGCTGTCGCCACCGCTGGAAACGGCGTTGAGCTTGCCGGTGTTGATGGTCGACTTCTCGGTGCTGGTCGCGGCCAGGGCACGGAGGTAGTAGGTGGTTTTCAGGCCACGGTACCAGGCCATGCGGTAGGTCACGTCCAGCTTCTTGCCCGAGGCGCCGGCAATGTACAGGTTCAGCGACTGCGCCTGGTCGATCCACTTCTGGCGACGCGAGGCAGCATCGACGATCCACTTGGTCTCGACTTCGAACGCAGTGGCGTACAGGTCTTTCAGCTCTTGCGGGATACGCTCGATCTGCTGCACCGAACCGTCGTAGTACTTCAGGTCGTTGATCATGACCGAGTCCCACAGGCCGCGCGCCTTCAGGTCGCGAACCAGGTAGGGGTTGATCACGGTGAACTCGCCCGACAGGTTCGATTTCACGTACAGGTTCTGGTAGGTCGGCTCGATCGACTGCGATACGCCAGTGATGTTGGCGATGGTCGCGGTTGGCGCAATGGCCATGATGTTCGAGTTACGAATACCTTTTTGCACGCGGGCACGCACTGGCGCCCAGTCCAGGGTCTCGTTCAGGTCGACGTCGATGTACTTCTGGCCACGGGCTTCGATCAGGATCTGTTGCGAGTCCAGCGGCAGGATGCCCTTGGACCACAGCGAGCCCTGGAAGGTCTCGTAGGCACCACGTTCGTCGGCCAGGTCGCACGAGGCCTGGATGGCGAAGTAGCTGACCGCTTCCATCGACTTGTCGGCGAACTCGACGGCTGCATCGGAACCGTAAGGAATGTGCTGCAGGTACAGCGCGTCCTGGAAGCCCATGATGCCCAGGCCGACCGGGCGGTGCTTGAAGTTCGAGTTACGCGCTTGCGGCACCGAGTAGTAGTTGATGTCGATCACGTTGTCGAGCATGCGCACGGCGGTGTTCACGGTACGCTGCAGCTTGGCAGTGTCCAGCTTGCCGTCGACGATGTGGTTCGGCAGGTTGATCGAGCCCAGGTTGCAGACCGCGATCTCGTCCTTGTTGGTGTTCAGGGTGATCTCGGTGCACAGGTTCGAGCTGTGGACCACGCCCACGTGCTGCTGCGGCGAACGCAGGTTGCACGGGTCCTTGAAGGTCAGCCATGGGTGGCCGGTCTCGAACAGCATCGACAGCATCTTGCGCCACAGGTCTTTGGCCTGGATGGTCTTGAACACCTTGATCTTGTTGTACTCGGTCAGGGCTTCGTAGTACTCGTAGCGCTCTTCGAAGGCCTTGCCGGTCAGGTCGTGCAGGTCTGGCACTTCCGAAGGCGAGAACAGGGTCCACTTGCCGTCATCGAAGACACGCTTCATGAACAGGTCAGGGATCCAGTTGGCGGTGTTCATGTCGTGGGTACGACGGCGGTCATCACCGGTGTTCTTGCGCAGCTCGATGAATTCCTCGATGTCCAGGTGCCAGGTTTCCAGGTAAGCACATACAGCGCCTTTGCGCTTGCCACCCTGGTTCACGGCAACGGCGGTGTCGTTGACCACTTTCAGGAACGGGACGACGCCCTGGGATTTACCGTTGGTGCCCTTGATGTACGAGCCCAGTGCACGGACCGGGGTCCAGTCGTTGCCCAGGCCGCCAGCGAATTTCGACAGCATGGCGTTGTCGTGGATCGCGTGGTAGATGCCCGACAGGTCGTCTGGCACGGTGGTCAGGTAGCAGCTGGACAGCTGCGGGCGCAGGGTACCGGCGTTGAACAGGGTCGGGGTCGAGGCCATGTAGTCGAACGACGACAGCAGGTTGTAGAACTCGATCGCACGGGCTTCCTTGTCCTTCTCTTCCAGCGCCAGGCCCATGGCCACACGCATGAAGAACACCTGCGGCAGTTCGAAGCGCACGCCATCCTTGTGGATGAAGTAGCGGTCGTACAGGGTTTGCAGGCCCAGGTAGGTGAACTGCTGGTCACGCTCGTGGTTGATTGCCTTGCCCAGTTTTTCCAGGTCGAAGTCGGCCAGGGCAGGGTTCAGCAGCTCGAACTCGATACCTTTGGCGACGTAGGCCGGCAGGGCCTTGGCGTACAGGTCGGCCATCTCGTGGTGGGTGGCGCTGTCGGCGACGTTCAGGAAGCCCAGGCCTTCGGCGCGCAGGGTGTCCATGAGCAGGCGGGCGGTAACGAACGAGTAGTTCGGCTCGCGCTCTACCAGCGTACGGGCGGTCATCACCAGGGCGGTGTTGACGTCCTTGATGGCAACGCCGTCGTACAGGTTTTTCAGGGTTTCGCGCTGGATCAGGTCGCCATCGACTTCGGCCAGGCCTTCGCAGGCTTCGCTGATGATGGTGTTCAGGCGGGCCATGTCGAGCGGCGCCAGGCTGCCGTCGGCCAAGGTGATGCGGATGCTCGGGTGCGGCTCGACCACGGCGTCGGTGTTGGCGCGGGTGGCGCGTTCCTTGGCACGCTGGTCGCGGTAGATCACGTAGTCACGGGCAACTTTCTGCTCGCCGGCACGCATCAGGGCCAGTTCGACCTGGTCCTGGATTTCTTCGATGTGGATGGTGCCACCCGATGGCATGCGACGCTTGAACGTGGCGGTAACCTGCTCGGTCAGGCGCGCGACGGTGTCGTGGATGCGCGACGAAGCGGCGGCGGTGCCGCCTTCAACTGCGAGGAACGCCTTGGTGATGGCAACGGTGATCTTGTCGTCGGTGTAAGGGACGACAGTGCCGTTACGCTTGATCACGCGCAGTTGGCCGGGGGCGGTGGCAGCCAGATCCTGGTTGGAATCGGCGGCCTGCGGCACCTGGGCCTGCGGGTTCTCGCGAGTTGTGTCGGTTTGCATGGGTGGGTGTCTCCACAGTTTCTATATTGTTCAGGCGCCTTATGGGCGCCCACCGTTCCGTCCACTTGCTCGATAACCTCGCGGGGATGCGCAATGCATGCGCATCCGCCCGCGCGGGCGTACCGACTTCGGGACAGACTCAGGAATAAGGGGCAATGGCTTGCCGCTCCCTGGCCGAAGTCAAAGGTTCTGGGCCGAGCCCAAAAACTGTTGCTGATGGGTGCCAGGCTTGGCCTGCAACACCCATGCCCGAACAACGCCCTGAAAGGGCTTGCCTCGGTCGCCTCCGCAGGAGCGGTTTGGCTGCTGAAATCACCTGAAGTTCCACCCGGAAAATCGCTTGATCTTGCGGGTTGACTTTTGTGTGTGATTTTGCACGAACCCCTATATCTAGTGGTTCGCTGCGATCGGGATACAAGATAATGCGGTATTGGGGGCTTTGCAAGGCGAGCGCCTGTGGATAAGTTGTGTGTACTTTGTGAGTGAATGGTGGGTATTCGCTGTAGGCCTTGTGCCAAGTGGTTTGCAGTATTTTTCTGCGTGGTGACGCGCTTGGGCAGTTTTTTTCGGGCGGGATACCTGTCACAAAAAACGGTTCAGTTCAGGGGGCGGTGGGCATGTCTGAAGATCTGGGGTGCCTGGGAGATCGAGCGCCGCCACAAAAACCAAATCATGCACACCATGCACACGGTGGTCTTGTCGCAATCTGCAATTGCAGGGGGGAGTAATGGCCTGATGTACCTGTCGCGTGGGCCAGTAACGGCTGGCAGGTGCATGCCTTGAGTTGTTTCGTCGCCTGGGAGATCGAGCGCCGCCCGCGCGGCGCATCGCGAGCTGCGCTCGCTCCTACATTTGTTTCGGGCCAGTCACGCCTGTGACAGGCGCGCGCGACCGCCTTGTGTGTACGACACGATATCGCGCCGTGCGCCAAAGGCGTTCGCGCGCAAATGGCACAGGAATAATTGGCCCGAAACAAATGTAGGAGCGAGCGCAGCTCGCGATGCGCCGCGCGGGCGGCGCTCGATTTACGCGCCACCACAAAAACCAAATCATGCACACCATGCACACGGTGGTCTTGTCGCAATCTGCAATTGCAGGGGGGAGTAATGGCCTGATGTACCTGTCGCGTGGGCCAGTAACGGCTGGCAGGTGCATGCCTTGA
>NZ_QJRL01000039.1:0-11898 GCF_003205205.1 Pseudomonas sp. LB-090624 | reverse complement strand
CCACAAAAACCAAATCATGCACACCATGCACACGGTGGTCTTGTCGCAATCTGCAATTGCAGGGGGGAGTAATGGCCTGATGTACCTGTCGCGTGGGCCAGTAACGGCTGGCAGGTGCATGCCTTGAGTTGTTTCGTCGCCTGGGAGATCGAGCGCCGCCCGCGCGGCGCATCGCGAGCTGCGCTCGCTCCTACATTTGTTTCGGGCCAGTCACGCCTGTGACAGGCGCGCGCGACCGCCTTGTGTGTACGACACGATATCGCGCCGTGCGCCAAAGGCGTTCGCGCGCAAATGGCACAGGAATAATTGGCCCGAAACAAATGTAGGAGCGAGCGCAGCTCGCGATGCGCCGCGCGGGCGGCGCTCGGTCTCGCAGGCACCACCCATCTGCAGCCATACTCTCAGCTGCCCTGACACGATCCCAAGAACAACAAGGCCAAGCCATGGACCACCCCACCCCCCGCATCCTCATCGTCGAAGACGACCAGCGCCTCGCCGAGCTCACCGCCGAATACCTGCAGGCCAATGGTTTCGAGGTCGCGGTGGAGGCCGATGGCGCCCGTGCCGCGAGGCGCATCGTCGATAGCCAACCCGACCTGGTCATCCTCGACCTGATGCTCCCCGGCGAGGACGGCCTGAGCATCTGCCGCCGGGTGCGTACCCAATACCCCGGGCCGATCCTCATGCTCACCGCCCGCAGTGACGAACTCGATCAGGTCCAGGGCCTGGACCTGGGCGCCGACGACTACGTATGCAAGCCAGTACGCCCACGCTTGCTGTTGGCGCGGATCCAGGCCCTGCTGCGCCGCAGTGAAGCGGTGGACAGCAAGCGTCAGGACCTGGCCTTCGGTGCGCTGCGCATCGACAACCGCCTGCGCGAGGCGCGCCTGGGCGAACAGCTGATCGAGCTGACAGGCGCGGAGTTCGACCTCCTCTGGCTACTGGCCAGCAACGCCGGCCGGGTGCTGACCCGCGAGCAGATCTTCACCGCGCTGCGCGGCGTCGGCTACGACGGCCAGGACCGTTCCATCGACATCCGTATTTCGAAAATCCGCCCCAAGATTGGCGATGACCCTGTCCAGCCGCGGCTGATCAAGACCCTGCGCAGCAAGGGCTACCTGTTCGTCGGCGAGGCGCCATGAACAACTCGATCTTCCTACGTATATACGGCGGCATGCTGGCCGTGCTGGTGCTGGTGGCGCTGCTCGGCGTACTCAGCCTGCACCTGGTCAATGAAGTGCGCGCCGCACAGCATCGCGAGGGGTTGGCCCAAGGCACATTCAGTCTCATGGCCGACAACCTGGCCATGCAGGACGAAACCGAACGCAAACGTTCATTGCTGATCTGGGAACGCTTGCTGGGCGTGCCCCTGGCGCTGCAGCCGATGACTGCGCGAAGCCTGGACGGGGGCCAGCGGGCGCGTCTTTACCGCGGGCTGGTGGTGGTCGAGATGACCGGCCCGCATGCCGCAGTCGTGCTGCGCAAGGTCGGCCAGGAAGACCTGCTGCTGGTGGCGCAGATCAAACAGATCAGCGAGCAGCTGGCGCGGGCCACCCTTTACCTGTTGGCCGACGAACTGGTGCGCTACCCGGTGACTGAGCAGCAGCAGCGTCTGGCACATCTAAAAAAGGAAAAGGGCTTCGGCTTTGGCGTGGCCTTGCAGCGCATCGAGCGGGCCAGCCTGGACGATGACCAGCGGCGCCGGGTCGAGGAAGGCGACACGGTGATGGCGCTGGGCAAGGATGGCGACTCGATCCGGGTGTTCGCCGGGTTGGCAGGCTCGCCCTGGGTGCTGGAAATCGGCCCGCTGTACCAGCTCAACCCGTACCCGCCGCAGTTGCTGATCCTGATCGCGTTCCTTGGCCTGTGCCTGATTGGCCTCGTGGTCTACCTGCTGGTGCGCCAGCTGGAGCGCCGCGTGTCGGGCCTGGAAGTTGCTGCTACGCGCATCGCGCAAGGTAGCCTGGACACCCGTGTGCCAGCGGGCGATGCCGACTCGGTAGGGCGCCTGGCCGCGGCCTTCAACGGCATGGCCGAGCATTTGCAGCGCTCGTTGACCATGCAGCGCGAACTGGTGCGAGCGGTATCCCATGAACTGCGCACCCCGGTGGCGCGCCTGCGTTTTGGCCTGGAGATGATCGAAAGCGCCAGCACCGAGCAGGCGCGGGCCAAGCACCTTGCCGGCATGGACGGCGATATCCAGGACCTCGACAAGCTGGTCGACGAAATGCTCACCTACGCGCGCCTGGAGCAGGGCGCCCCGGCCTTGCAGTTCCAGCGCATCGACCTGGATGCCTTGTTCGACCGGGTCATCGAAGAACTGGCGCCACTGCGTGCCGACGTGCGCGTGGTGCGTGGCGAGTGCCAAGGCGCGGATGCCGATGGCGCCTGGGTCGAGGCCGAGCCGCGTTACCTGCACCGGGCGCTGCAGAACCTGGTTGGCAATGCCATGCGCCATGCCGAAGGCGAAGTGCGCCTGAGCTATCAGCTAGGCCAGCAACGTTGCCGCATCGATGTGGAGGATGACGGGCCGGGGATCCCCGAGGGCTTCTGGGACCGTATCTTCACGCCCTTCACCCGCCTTGACGACAGCCGCACCCGCGCTTCGGGCGGGCATGGCCTGGGCCTGTCGATCGTACGGCGGATCATCTACTGGCACGCTGGCCGGGCCACGGTGGGCCGCAGCGAGGCGTTGGGCGGTGCCTGCTTCAGCCTGAACTGGCCACGGCAGCAGGCACCGCTGTAAAGGTCAGACGCTGACCAGGCTCAGCAGGTGGCCGTCCTGCAGGCAGAACTGGCCTTGCACTTCTGCGCCTTGCCGCCACTGCGGTGACAGGTCGGTGAGCAGGCGCAGGCGTGCCAGGCCTTGCGGGGACCAGTCGAGCACTTCTGCGTGTTCGAAGTAGAAGCGTTGGCGAGTCAGCGGGTACAGGGTCTTGAACAAGCTTTCCTTCAGCGAGAACGTCAGGGTGACCGTAAGCCCAAGCTGGCGGCGGTCCAGGCGTTCAAGCTCTGCCGGGATAAGGATTTCACCCATCAGCCGCTCGGCGCGTTCGTCATCCAGCAAGGCTTCCTGATCCAGGCCCAGGCCTTGGCAGCTGTTTTCGTCGGCGACCACCGCGGCGGCCCAGCCCTTGCCGTGTGTGATCGAGCCACGAATACCGGCGGGCCATATGGGCGAGCGGTCTTCGTGGGTGCCGGGCACGTAGTCGCGGCCGTCAAGGCGCTGCAGGGCGGCACGGGCGCACACGCGGCCGGCCAGGTATTCGGCTTGGCGCTTGGCCACCGAGCGCAGCAGGCTGGCGCTGGGCAGTACGCCAGCGCGCTGGAAGTCGTCGGCGGACAAGTGGGCAGGGTCGAAGGCACAACTGACCAGCACCGCGCCGGGCAATGGGCGGGGCAGCGGCCAGTGGTGCTGGAGCGGGGCGCAGCAGGCGGGAAGTGTGTTCATGGCGGCTATTGTGCCAGCTGTGCAAGCGCTAAGGGAGGAGGCGTGGCAACGACTCCTTGTAGCCACAACGATTGCGCAAGCTTTTAATTGAACACCTTCTTGAAAAACGTCTGCATATCGGCCCAGGAGCTCTCGTCCGCCGCCTTGTTATAGCCAATGTCCGGGCCGCCATGGTCGCCATGGCTCAAGCGGTCTGCATCCGGGTTGGTAAACCCGTGCTTGGCTCCATCAATACTGACGAACTGGTAGTTGACCTTGGCCGCATCCATTTCCGCCTTGAACGCGTCCACCTGCTGCTGCGTGACCATGCTGTCCGCAGCGCCATGTTCAACCAGGATGTCCGCGCGCACTACGCCAGGCTTGGCCGGCGTCTGGGTGGCCAACGCGCCATGGAAGCTCACCATACCGTCCAGTTTCTCTCCCCGGCGTGCGGCATCAAGCACCACTTTGCCGCCAAAGCAGTAGCCCACAGCGCCCAGTTGATGCTTGTTGACGTTCGGCTGCTTTTTCAGCAGCTCCAGGCCAGCGTCGAAGCGCGCTGCTGCCGCGGCCGGGTCCTTCAACGCTTCGGTCATGAATGCCTGGGCATCCTGCGGATGCTCGGTGTGCTTGCCATCGCCGTACATGTCGATGGCCAGCGCTTTATAGCCCAAGGCCGCAAGATCTCGTGCACGACGCTTGGCATAGTCGTTCAGGCCCCACCATTCATGCACCACGACGATGCCTGGGCGTTTGCCGTCCAGCGCATCGTCGTAGGCGTAGTAGCCGACCAGGCGGTTGCCGTCGGCGTCCTGGTAGGGGATCTCGCGGGTCACTACTGCCGCCTGGGCGAGGGCGGCGCTGCACATCAGGGTCAGGGCCAGCAGGGCACGCATCTTTACTACTCCTTGTCTTGCAGACAGTTCGTTCAGCCGGGGTTCAGCCAGGGTTCAGTCGCGGTTCAGGGTGCCCTCCTTACTCTAGCTTCCAGACCGAAACAGCGCACTCAACTGGAGTAACCCGCCATGAAAACCTTCAACACCCTGCTTGCCGCCATGGCCGTCTGTGCCGCTGGCATCACCACCGCCCAGGCCGCCGACGACAACTTTGCCAGCTTGACCTATGGCCAGACCAGCGACAAGGTTCGCAAATCCGGCCTGCTGCAGCGCAACACCGATCACCTCAATACTGACGGCATCATCGGCAAGGATGACACCTGGGGTGTGCGTGTGGGCAAGATCAACGACCAGGGTCGCTACTACATGACCTATGACAACGTCTCGGGCGACCACAGTGGCCTGAAACTGCGCCAGGAAAACCTGCTGGGCAGCTACGACCTGTTCCTGCCAGTGGGGGATACCACCAAGCTGTTTGGGGGTGGCAGCCTGGGCATGACCAAGCTCACCCAGGACTCGCCAGGCGCCAGTCGCGATACCGACTACGGTTATGCCTACGGCCTGCAGGCCGGGGTGATCCAGGACATCACCGACAAGGCCTCGGTCGAGCTGGGCTACCGTTACCTGCGCACCAACGCCGCCACCGAAGTGGGCGCGCATGGCGGGCCGAAGGATGGCACCCTGCGCCTGACCAGCAGTGCCCAGACTTACCTGGCAGCAAGCTACAAGTTCTGACGCGCGAGCCGGGTTATCCTGTACCGGCCCTCTCGCGGGCGTGCCCGCGAAAGGGCCGGTACAGGCAATACACACAAGGAGCTGCACATGAAACTGCTGGTGGTCGAGGACGAAGCCCTGCTTCGCCATCACCTCTACACCCGCCTGGGCGAAAGCGGCCATGTGGTCGAAGCGGTTGCCGATGCCGAGGAGGCGCTGTACCAGGCCGGCCAGTACCATTTTGACCTGGCCATCATCGATCTGGGCCTGCCCGGCATCAGTGGCCTCGAGCTGATTACGCGCCTGCGCAGCCAGGGCAAGACTTTCCCTATCCTTATTCTGACCGCCCGCGGCAATTGGCAGGACAAGGTCGAAGGCCTGGCTGCCGGGGCCGACGACTACCTGGTCAAGCCGTTCCAGTTCGAAGAGCTTGAAGCCCGGCTCAATGCCCTGCTGCGCCGGTCCAGCGGCTTCACCCAGTCGACCATCGCCGCCGGCCCATTGGTGCTCGACCTCAATCGCAAACAGGCCACCCTCGATCAACAGCCGCTGGCGCTGACCGCCTACGAATACCGCATCCTCGAATACCTCATGCGCCATCATCAGCAGGTCGTGGCCAAGGACCGCCTGATGGAGCAGCTGTACCCGGGCGACGAGGAACGCGACCCCAACGTCATCGAGGTACTGGTCGGCCGCCTGCGCCGCAAGCTTGAGGGCGAGCAGGGCTTCAAACCCATCGATACCGTTCGCGGCCTTGGCTACCTGTTCACCGAGCGCTGCAGATGATCCGCTCGCTGCGGGTGCGCCTGATGCTGGCTGCCGCAGTGCTGGCGTTGCTGTTCATGCTGGCGCTGCTGCCAGCCTTGCAGAAGGCCTTCAGCCTGGCGTTGCAGGAGGCCATCGAGCAGCGTCTGGCTTCGGACGTGACTACGCTGATATCCGCCGCGCGCATCGAACATGGCCAGTTGCAGATGCCGGCGTTGTTGCCGGACGAGCGTTACAACCTGCCATATACCGGGCTGCTCGGGTATATCTTCGACCGCGACGGCAACCTGGTCTGGCAGTCACGCGCCACGGCTGACCGGCACATCAACTATCGCCCGCGCTATGACGGGCGCGGCAACGAATTTGCCCGCATTCACCAGTCCGATGGTGAAGAGTTCTTCGTCTACGACGTCGAGATCCGTCTGCTGGGTGGCCAGAGCGCCGCCTACAGCATTGTCGCGCTGCAGCCGGTGAGCGAGTACACAGCCACCCTCAATGGCCTGCGCGAAAAGCTGTATCTGGGTTTTGGCGCTGCCTTGCTGGCGCTGATGGTGCTGCTCTGGGCCGGCTTGACCTGGGGCCTGCGCTCGTTGCGCCGGCTCAGCCACGAACTGGACGAGGTGGAAGCGGGCGCCCGTGATGGCCTGAGCGGCGAGCACCCGCGCGAGTTGCTGCGCCTGACTCGCTCGCTCAACCGCCTGTTGCGCAGTGAGCGCGAGCAACGTACACGCTACCGTGATTCGCTGGACGACCTGGCGCACAGCCTGAAAACCCCACTGGCGGTGCTGCAAGGCGTGGGCGAAAGCCTGCAGCAGCGCAGTGGCGAACGCGAGCAGGCGCGGGTGCTGCAAAGCCAGATCGAGCGCATGAGCCAGCAGATCGACTACCAGCTACAGCGCGCCAGCCTGCGCAAGAGCGGCCTGGTGCGTCACAGTGTGTTGGTGCGGCCGTTGCTCGACAGCCTGTGCAACACCTTGGCCAAGGTCTACCGCGACAAGCGGGTCAGCGTCGTCCTTGAACTGCCAGACACGGCACAAGTGCCGATGGAGCAGGGCGCCTTGCTGGAAATGCTCGGCAACCTGCTGGAGAACGCCTACCGGCTGAGCCTGGGGCAAGTGCGGGTGAGCCTGGAGCAAGCGCCAGGGCGGCTGGTCCTGTGTATCGAGGATGATGGGCCGGGGGTGCCGGCCGACCAGCGTGAGCGCATCCTGGAGCGCGGCGAGCGGCTGGACAGCCAGCATCCTGGGCAGGGCATCGGGTTGGCGGTGGTCAAGGACATTGTCGACAGCTATGACGCCGAGCTCAGCCTGGGGGATTCTCCATTAGGGGGTGCAGCGTTCAGGATCACCTTCAATCTGGAGTGACTGATCCCTGTTGCTACGTACCCCCTGAATGGGCGGATTCCCGCCAACCCCCCTGTACAAATCCCGCCACCGGGCGGAAATCCGCCAGCCTTCCTCAGCCAAAGCGCCCTGTCGTTGGGCATTTATCCCAGGCAAATGCGGCCTTTGCACCCTTGGTGGGCACTTTGGCACCACCCTTGCTATTGATCCTTGCAGAGGCCTGCCCAGGCAGCTCGAACACAACGACAAATCCCTCCAGGTGCAGGAGGGTTAGCGATTCAGGTGCCCCATCACCCTGGGAAGGGTGAAAACCGGCACACTTGAGGAAAATTAGCCATGACGACACGTCAGCCGCTGTACAAATCCCTGTATGTTCAGGTGTTGGTCGCCATCACCATCGGCATCCTGCTCGGCCACTATTATCCGGAAACGGGCGTCGCCCTCAAACCTTTGGGTGACGGCTTCGTCAAACTGATCAAGATGGTTATCGCCCCGATCATCTTCTGTACCGTGGTCAGCGGCATTGCAGGCATGCAGAGCATGAAATCGGTCGGCAAGACCGGCGGCTACGCGCTGCTGTATTTTGAGATCGTCTCCACCATCGCCCTGATCATCGGCCTTGTCGTCGTCAACGTGGTCAAGCCTGGCGCTGGCATGCACATCGACGTCAGCACCCTGAACGCCAGCAGCGTGGCTGCCTACGCCGCCGCCGGCGCGCAGCAGACCACTGTCGGCTTCCTGCTGAACGTGATCCCCAACACCGTGGTCGGCGCCTTCGCCAATGGCGACATCCTGCAGGTGCTGATGTTCTCGGTACTGTTCGGCTTCGCCCTGCACCGCCTGGGCAGCTACGGCAAGCCAGTGCTGGACATGATCGACCGCTTCGCCCATGTCATGTTCAACATCATCAACATGATCATGAAGCTGGCCCCGATCGGTGCCTTCGGTGCCATGGCCTTCACCATTGGCCAGTACGGCGTTGGTTCGCTGGTGCAGCTGGGCTACCTGATGGCCTGCTTCTATATCACCTGCCTGCTGTTCGTGCTGGTGGTGCTGGGCGGTATCTGCCGTGCCCACGGCTTCAGCGTACTCAAGCTGATCCGCTACATCCGTGAAGAACTGCTGATCGTGCTGGGCACTTCGTCCTCGGAGTCGGCCCTGCCGCGTATGCTGGCCAAGATGGAGCGCCTGGGTGCGAAGAAGTCGGTGGTTGGCCTGGTCATCCCGACCGGTTACTCGTTCAACCTTGACGGCACCTCGATCTACCTGACCATGGCTGCGGTATTCATCGCCCAGGCCACCGACACCACCATGGACATCACCCACCAGATCACGCTGCTGCTGGTGCTGCTGGTGGCTTCCAAAGGTGCTGCGGGCGTCACTGGCTCGGGCTTCATCGTCCTGGCCGCCACCCTGTCGGCCGTTGGGCACCTGCCGGTCGCCGGCCTGGCGCTGATCCTTGGTATCGACCGCTTCATGTCCGAAGCCCGCGCCCTGACCAACCTGGTCGGCAACGCCGTTGCCACCGTGGTCGTGGCCAAGTGGGTCAAGGAAATGGACAACGACAAGTTGGCTTCGGAGCTGGCCTCTGGCGGTGCACCGCTGATCGATACCCGTCCGACCGACGACCTGGGCGTGGCTGAAGGCCCGGCTCGTTGATAGCTGGTTGAAATGAGAGAGGCGACCCAAGGGTCGCCTTTTTCGTGTCTGCGCGGTCCTTTGTGGGAGCGGCCTTGCGTCGCGAATGGGCTGCGCAGCAGCCCCGGCGACCTTGCAGGATGGCTGAAATCTTGGGGCCGCTGCGCAGCCCTTTCGCGACGCAAGGCCGCTGCCACACAGGGCGATGCGGTGGCCCTCAGCCCAGTACTACCTCCAGCACCCGGATCTCCTCCGGGTGCGGGTAATGCCACCGCACCTGCACATCCCAGAACCTCACCCCATACACCCGCTCGGCCGGGGGTATCTGGTAGGCCGGCCGTGGGTCCTGCGCCAGGCATTGCTCGATCAGCTCCACCAGCGGCTCGCCCAGCCGCAGCGCATGATCGCGGGCCTGGGGCAGGGCGCTGTCGGCCCACTGTACGGCAATTGCCGCAGGCGCGGCGCTGGCCATCTGGTTGCTGGCCCCGGGGATACTGTCGGCGTAGGGCACATAGGGCTTGATATCCAGCACTGGTGTGCCGTCAAGCAGGTCGATCCCGGACAGCAACAGGCGCCCAGGTTCCACGCCCTCCAGGCGCACCACCGACTGGCCGATGCCATTGGGCCGGTGGGTCGCGCGGGTGGCGAACACACCCATGCTCTTGTTGCCGCCCAGCCGCGGTGGCCGCACCTTCAGGCGCGGCTTGTCCTCCAGGGCCTGGTGGAACAGGAACAGCAGCCATACATGGCTGACCTGCTCCAGGCCTTCGACCGCGTCACCCTGGTCGAACGGCGGCAGTAGTTCGAGTACGCCGCGGGCAGCGGGCGCCAGCTGCGGTTGGCGCGGGATGGCGAACTTTTCCTTGAAGCACGAGCGGACGATGCCGACCGGGGCAACCGTATGCTGCATGGCCACTCAGCCGCGCACGCGCAGGGTCAGGCCCTTGAGGAAGTTACGCAGCAACTGGTCGCCGCACGGTCGGTAGTTTTCGTGGCCAGCCTTGCGGAACAACGCGCTGAGCTCGGGCTTGCTGACCGGGAAATTGACTGCCTTGAGTATCGCGTGCAGGTCATCTTCCTTGAGTTCAAAGGCCACTCGCAGCTTCTTGAGGATCTGGTTATTGGTGACCGGCAGCTCGATCGGCTGGGGCGGGCGGCTGTCGTCCTTGCCACGGCGGTAGATCACCAGGCCGTCGAGGAAGTGCGCCATCACCCGTTCCGGGCAGCGCACAAAACCTTCCTCTTCTTCTTTCTTCAGGTAGGTGGCCAGCACCAGGGGATGCACTTCGAGGCCGGAGAACCCGATGATCTCGGCCATCTTGGCGTCGTTCACCTTGAGCATGTAGCGCAGGCTGCGCAGGACATCATTGTGGTTCATTGCTGCAGAATCCTGTTCAGGTGCCGCGCGTTCCAGCGCGGCGTATTGCTTAGAAACGTTCGGTAGTGGCCACGTAGCGCCACTGGCCCAGGGGCAGCTTGCCCATCGATACGCCACCCAGGCGAATGCGGCGCATGCCTACCAGTTCCAGGCGCAGGTAAGCACACAGTTCGGCAATTTGCCCGGGTTGGGGGTTTTTCAGGGCCATGCGCAGGTGGGTCTCGTTCTGCCAGCTGGCCTTGGCCTTGGGCAGTTCGCGGTCATTGCGTGTGGCGCCGCGCGCCAAGCGTTCCAGTGCCTGGGGCGTGGTCTCGCCGCGCACTTCAACGATGAATTCCTGCTCTAGACGGCGCAGGTCGGCTTCGATCTTGCGGGTTACCCGCCAGTCTTGGGTGAACACCTGCAGGCCGCTGGCGCCGCGCTCCAGCGGGGCCACGCAGGCCTGCCGGGCAAAATGCCCGTGCAGGGCACGCACGCCTTCGCGATGGGCTTCGCTCAGGCTGCCCATGTTCATGCTGGCGCGGGCAGTTTCACTGTCGACGCCGGCCGGCTGGTTCAGCAGCAGGGTGACCGGCTCCAGTGTTTCAGCCCGGGCGCCCGGCAGCAGCTCGACGTGCTGCGCTTCGACCTTGAACTGCGGCTGCTCGACCACCACACCATCGACCGTTACCCAGCCTCCTTCAATGTACTGCTCGGCCTCGCGGCGGGAGCAGCCAAGTTGCTCGATAAGGCGTTTGGACAGGCGGACGGGTTCGGACATGGGGCAATTCGCAAAGGCAGGGAAAGACCACCATTGTACCTGCCCCTACGCGCTTGATGATGGGAATCTGTGTCAGATGCGCCATTTTGGGCACATGACGCGGCACTTTCGGACGAAGCCTCAGGGCGCTGTATGCATCAGCTGCATGTGCAGCAGGGGGTAAGGCTGGCCCAGGCCGTCGGTCGCCGAACGGCCGATCACTTCGAAGCCTTCATGCAGGTAGAAACCCAGCGCTTGCAGGTTCTGCTCGTTGACATCCAGGCGCTCGGCATTCAGTTCGGTGATGGCATAGCGCAGCAGGCGCTTGCCAACCCCTTGGCCGCGGTAGGCCGGGGCGACGAACAGCATGTCCACGCGCCCGTTGGCGACCCCGGCGAAACCACAGATACGCTGGCGGTCCTTGCAGCAGACCAGCATCACCGCGTCGAGGTAGCGGCGCAGCACATGTTCGCGCAGCAGCACGATATACCCCTCTGGCAGAAAGTCATGGGTGGCGCGTACCGAGTCTTCCCACACTTGAACCAGTTCGCTGTAATCACTCAAGCGCGGGGTTTGCAGCGTCAGTAGCGCAGGCATGCCGTTGTTCCTCCATGGCGGTAGGGAAAACATAGCAGGCCAACCGTCGGTCGGCTTGATCGCACAGCCCTTGAAGGCCAGGCTGGCGAGGACTATTACTTTGGTGTGGGAAAAAATCCCACGCAAGGAAAACAACAAACTAACAACAGAATTCCTGACTGATTTGGCGTTCTCGTGGCGAAGCCCTGGAGACGAACTATGCAAATCCACCTGCTGTTCAAGAAGGCCTTACTCGCGGTAGCCGTAACTGGCGTGCTTTCGACGTCGATTGTGTTGATCCCTGACTCGATTTCCCAGGGTTCCAGTGCCTACGCCAAAGATGGCGGCGGCGGTGGCCACGGTGGTGGCGGAAGCGGTGGCGGCGGTGGCCACGGGGGTGGCGGAAGCGGAAGCGGCGG
>NZ_QJRL01000038.1 GCF_003205205.1 Pseudomonas sp. LB-090624 | reverse complement strand
AGAAACTCGTTTAGCTTCAAACACTTGACTCGCTTCGATCTCTCGTAGCGGGAGGCGAATCATACAGCACTTAAAAGCGCTGTCAACCATCATCTCAACCGCTGGCGATCATTCGATCGTAGCCCTTTCAGCGTCTTCCGAATCTTCTAACTCATTGAATTTCAAGGAGTTTGTCGTTCCGTTGTCGCTGGAAGTGGGGCGCATTATAAGGGGATTCGAAAGGCCGTCAACCTTTAATTTCATTTATTTGAAATATTCCAGGGGGAAGACCGTATCAAGGCTACCAGGTGGTCGCCACAACACATTCAGCGCCTGTGAGATCGAGCGCCGCCCGCGCGGCGCATCGCGAGCTGCGCTCGCTCCTACGTTCGTTTCGGGCCAGTTATGCCTGTGACAGGCGCGCGCGACCGCCTTGTTTGTACGACGCGATGTCGCGCCATGCGCCAAGGCGTTCGCGCGCAAATCCCACAGGCATACTTGGCCCGAAACAAACGTAGGAGCTCGCGATGCGCCGCGCGGGCGGCGCTCGATCTCACAGGCCCCGCAAAGGTTGCGGCGGACACATCTAATAGCCAGCACCCTCTCAAAACAGCCCTCCCCGCTTTGTTTACCCTCCCTTAAAGGCTAGGGAATGCAAACTGCGACGCTTCATGGCTGGCCCGCTGCGGCCAACGCTGGGTAATTGCCTTGCGACGCGTATAGAAGCGCACACCATCAGGGCCATAGGCATGCAGGTCACCAAACAGCGACCGCTTCCAGCCACCAAAGCTGTGGTAGGCCACCGGCACCGGCAGCGGTACGTTCACACCCACCATGCCCACTTCGATCTCATCACAGAACAGCCGCGCCGCTTCACCGTCACGGGTGAAAATGCAGGTGCCGTTGCCATACTCATGATCGTTGATCAGCTGCATGGCCTGCTCCAGGCTATTTACACGGACCACGCACAGCACCGGGCCAAAGATCTCCTCTTTATAGATGCGCATCTCCGGGGTCACCTTGTCGAACAGGGTGCCACCCACGAAGTAGCCATCTTCATTACCCGCCACTCGCAAACCACGGCCATCCACCACCAGCCTGGCGCCAGCGGCAACACCGTCATCGATGTAACCCACAACCTTGTCACGCGCAGACGCAGTGACCAGCGGCCCCATATCCAGGCCGCACGACGTGCCAGCACCAATCTTCAGTGCCTTGATCTGCGGCTCCAGCTTGGCAATCAGGGCGTCAGCAACCTGGTCGCCTACGCACACCGCCACCGAAATAGCCATGCAGCGCTCACCGCACGAACCATACGCGGCCCCCATCAGCGCACTCACTGCGTTGTCCAGGTCGGCGTCCGGCATCAGTACCGCGTGGTTCTTCGCACCACCCAAGGCCTGCACACGCTTGCCGCGCTTGGTGCCCTCGGCATAGATGTACTCGGCGATCGGGGTGGAGCCGACAAAGCTCAGCGCTTTCACTTCCGGCGCTTCGATCAGCGCATCCACCGCTTCCTTGTCGCCGTGCACCACGTTGAGAATGCCCTTTGGCAAGCCGGCCTCCAACAGCAGTTGAGCGATGAACAAGGTCGAGCTCGGGTCACGCTCGGATGGTTTGAGGATGAAGGCGTTACCGCAGGCAATGGCCAGCGGGTACATCCACAGCGGCACCATGGCCGGGAAGTTGAACGGCGTGATACCGGCAACCACGCCCAGCGGCTGGAAGTCGGACCAGGCATCGATGTTCGGGCCCACGTTGCGGCTGTACTCACCCTTCAGCACTTCTGGGGCAGCGCAGGCGAACTCGACGTTCTCGATACCACGCTTCAGTTCGCCAGCAGCGTCTTCCAGGGTCTTGCCGTGCTCTTCGCTGATCATCTGCGAGATGCGTGCTTCGTTCTGCTCAAGCAGTTGCTTGAAGCGGAACATCACCTGCGCGCGCTTGGCCGGTGGGGTGTTGCGCCAGGCCGGGAAGGCAGCCTTGGCCGAATCGATCGCTTCCTGCACGGTCGCGCGGCTCGCCAGCTCGACCTTGCGCACGGCCTGGCCGGTTGACGGGTTGAAGACATCGGCGGTGCGCTCACCCTTGGTAACCAGCTCGCCGTGAATCAGATGCTGAACAATGCTCATGCAAAACTCCGGATAAAGAAGGTAGAAGCCGGCGCGATGTGCTCACGCGCCGGGCATCAAAATCAGAAAAATCAGTCGATCAGGTTCAGGGTTTCGCCGACGGCGTCGAACAGGCGATCCAGTTCCTGCGGCTTGGTGTTGAAGGTTGGGCCAAACTGCAGGGTGTCGCCACCAAAGCGGACATAGAAGCCGGCCTTCCACAGTTTCATCGCCGCTTCGTATGGGCGAACGATGGCATCGCCGTCACGGGCGGCGATCTGGATGGCGCCGGCCAAGCCGTAGTTACGGATATCGACGATGTTCTTGGTGCCCTTCACGCCGTGCAGCAGCTTCTCGAAGTGCGGTGCCAGTTCAGCGGCGGACTGCACCAGGTTTTCCTTCTGCAGCAGGTCCAGCGCGGCGAGACCGGCGGCGCAGGCAACCGGGTGAGCCGAGTAGGTATAGCCGTGCGGGAATTCCACGGCGTATTCCGGCGTGGGCTGGTTCATGAAGGTCTGGTAGATCTCGCTGCTGGCAATGACCGCGCCCATCGGAATGGCCCCGTTGGTCACTTGCTTGGCGATACACATCAGGTCTGGGGTAACGCCAAAGGCTTGCGAACCGGTCATGGCCCCCATGCGGCCAAAGCCGGTGATCACTTCATCGAAGATCAGCAGGATGTTGTGCTGGGTGCAGATCTCACGCAGACGCTTCAGGTACCCCTTCGGTGGCGGCAGTACACCGGCAGAACCAGCCAGCGGCTCGACAATCACGGCAGCAATGTTGGAAGCATCGTGCAGCTCGATTAGCTTGAGCATTTCGTCCGCAAGAGCGATACCGCCCTCTTCCGGCAGGCCTTTGGAGAAGGCGTTCACCGGCAGTACGGTATGGGGCAGGTGGTCGACGTCCAGCAGCTGGCCGAACATCTTGCGGTTGCCATTGACGCCGCCCAGGCTGGTACCGGCGATGTTCACACCGTGATAACCACGGGCACGGCCGATGATCTTGGTTTTGGTCGCCTGGCCTTTCAGGCGCCAGTAGGCACGCACCATCTTCAGTGCAGTGTCGGCGCACTCCGAGCCGGAGTTGGTATAGAAGACGTGATTCAGGTTGCCTGGCACCAGATCGGCAATTTTTTCAGCCAGCTGGAACGACAGCGGGTGCCCAAACTGGAACGCCGGGGAGTAGTCCAGGGTAGACAGCTGGCGGGTCACCGCCTCGGTGATCTCCTTGCGGGTGTGCCCCGCGCCACAGGTCCACAGGCCAGACAGGGCATCGAAGATCTTGCGCCCTTGGTCATCGACCAGGTAGTTGCCTTCGGCCGCCACAATCAGGCGTGGGTCGCGCTGGAAATTGCGGTTGGCGGTGTAGGGCATCCAGTGGGCATCCAGCTTGAGCTGGCTGGCGATACCGGCAGTAGCGGTCTCGGGCATGTTCATCGGCGGTTCCTCGGAAGACGACTAGGCAACGATGGATGTTGTTGCAGCTAAATTGGCACGCGGATAAAGTCTGAAAAAGCCCACATTTCTAATCTTCAGACAGGTCGCGACTAAACTAATGAGCCGACGCCCCGACCCACTCGCCCAAGTCAGCGATTTCGACATACGCTTGCTGAAAATCTACCGCAGCGTCGTCGAGTGCGGCGGCTTCTCGGCCGCCGAAAACGTGCTGGGTATTGGCCGCTCGGCCATCAGCCAGCAGATGAACGACCTTGAGCAACGTCTTGGCCTTCGCCTGTGCCAACGTGGCCGTGCCGGGTTTTCGTTGACCGAGGAAGGCCGCGAGGTCTACCACTCAGCGCTGCAACTACTCAGCGCCCTGGAAAGCTTCCGCACCGAGGTCAACGGTCTGCACCAGCATCTGCGTGGCGAGCTGAACATTGGCCTGACCGACAACCTGGTCACCCTGCCGCACATGCGCATCACCCATGCCCTGGCCGAACTCAAGGACCGCGGCCCTGAGGTGCGCATCCAGATCCGCATGATCGCCCCCAGCCAGGTCGAGCACGGTGTGCTCGACGGCAGCCTGCACGTTGGCGTGGTGCCACAGACCAGTCCGTTATCGGGCCTGGAGTACCAGCCGTTGTACAGCGAGCGCTCGCTGCTGTACTGCGCGGTCGGCCACCCGCTGTTCTATGCCGATGACCAGCAAATCGACGACCAGCGTCTCAACAGCCAAGAAGCTATCACCCCCACCTTCCGCCTGCCGGCGGACATCCAGGCGCACTACCAGGCGCTGAACTGCACGGCCAGCGCTTCAGACCGAGAGGGCATGGCCTTCCTCATCCTTACCGGGCGCTACATCGGCTACCTACCCGACCACTACGCCACCTTCTGGGTCCAACAGGGGCGCTTGCGCGCACTCAAGCCGCGGGAACGCTTCTATGACCTGAGCCTGAGCTGGGTGACGCGCAAAGGCCGCCGCCCCAACCTGGTACTCGAAAGCTTCCTTGAAAGCCTGGCTGCGACACGTTGATGCCAGTCTGTGCCGCAAACGCTTGTCACTTCGGCACAGGCAGGTAATCTTGTCCGACAGCCGCAGCCACTGACCCGTACGGAATCGTCCATGACCCTAGAAGTCCCTGCGCATCGCCTCTCCGCCTCGGGCAAGCCCGCGGGCCGCATCCGCCAGAAGAACGAACAGGCCATTATCCAGGCCGCCGAAGACGAGTTCGCCCGCCATGGTTTCAAGGGCACCAGCATGAACACCATCGCCCTCAAGGCGGGGTTGCCCAAGGCCAACCTGCATTACTACTTCACCAATAAGCTGGGCCTTTACATTGCCGTGCTCAGCAACATCATCGAGCTGTGGGACAGCACCTTCAACGCCCTGAGCGTTGACGACGACCCCGGTGAAGCGTTGGGCCAGTACATCCGCACCAAGATGGAGTTCTCGCGGCGAAACCCGCAGGCCTCGCGGATTTTCGCCATGGAAGTGATCAGCGGTGGCACCTGCCTGACCGAGTACTTCAGCGCCGATTACCGTGAATGGTTCCGCGGCCGGGCTGCGGTGTTCCAGGCCTGGATGGATGCCGGCAAGATGGACCGGGTCGACCCGGTGCACCTCATCTTCCTGCTCTGGGGCAGCACCCAGCATTATGCCGACTTCGCCACCCAGATCTGCCAGGTTACCGGCCGCAGCCGGCTGACCAAGCAGGACATGGAAGACGCGAGCAACAACCTTATCCACATCATTCTGAAGGGCTGCGGCATCAAGCCCGCTGCCTGACGGTCATTTATGCCTTCTACCCTGCTCGACCTCTGCGAATACCGCGAGGAAATCCGCAAAAGCCGATTCATCACCCTGGCCGGGCCTATCAACAGCGCTGCCGAGGCGATGAGTTTCATCGAACGCCATAGCGACCTGGCCGCCACCCATAATTGCTGGGCCTGGAAGCTCGGCGCGCAATACCGCAGCAGCGACGACGGCGAACCGGGCGGCACCGCCGGGCGGCCGATCCTGGCGGCCATTGAAGCCCAGGACTGCGACCAGGTCGTGGTGCTGGTGATCCGCTGGTACGGCGGTATCCAGTTGGGGACCGGCGGGCTGGCCAGGGCCTACGGCGGCGGCGCCAACAAGTGCCTGCAACAAGCGCCCAAACGGCTGCTGGTACAGCGGAGTGAATTTTCCTGTAGCTGCAGTTTCAGCGAGCTGTCGTTGGTGAAATTGCGCCTGGCCGAGGTTGATGGGCTGGTTCTGGATGAGCAGTTCACGGCCAATGGTGTGGAGCTGCTAATAGCCCTCGGTGACGCTCACGTGGCGCCCTTGCAGCAGCAACTGGCCGACCTGAGCCGTGGGCGAATCCTGCTGGAAACGCGCTGAACATTGCCCACAACTACTGTGGGCTGGCCTGTGGATAAGCTTGGGGCACTTGCTTGCAGCCTAGCGCTTTCAAGGCCTGCAGAGCTTTGATCATATTTTGATCACCGTTTGATGACAGTCGCAAACGGCTGAAAGGCCACGAGTTATCCCCAATACCACGCGAGTTGAACCGGCGGATACACCCTGGAGCTTGCACACAATAACTGTGGACCAGCCTGTGGATAACCCGTGCGCCAACAGGCGAAGCGCCCGGCCAGGCAGGCGCGCGCCGCCACTGATCATTTTTTAGCCAGTGGGTGGGCAAGGGTTGAAATTGCCAGGGTTGCTTTGCTGCCCTCTCCCGACACGACACCGATCCAGCAGTACACGATCCCCTCCATCAGAGCAGCCTTGTGTCGCGATGGACCGCAAAGGGGCCCGCTGTTGCACTATGCTCAATTCCTTTTTCCTACACAGATAAAGGAATACCCCTATGGCTGATCCAAAAAACGCACTCATCATCGGCGCATCGCGCGGGCTCGGCCTGGGCTTGGTGCAACGCCTGCACGAAGACGGCTGGAACATCACCGCCACCGTTCGCAACCCGCAGCAGCCAGGCGCCCTTTCGGACGTGCCCGGTGTAAACATCGAGCAACTGGAAATGAACGACACCGCCCAGCTCGACGGCCTCACGCAGCGCCTGCAAGGCCAGGTTTTCGACCTGGTGTTCGTCAATGCGGGAGTCATGGGCCCTTCGCCGCAAGATCTGGAGTCTGTGCACAACAAAGAGATCGGCGACCTGTTCATGACCAACGCCGTGGCGCCTATTCGCGTGGCCCGCCGGCTGGTCGGCCAGGTTCGCGAAGGCAGCGGCGTGCTGGCCTTCATGAGCTCGATTCTGGGCAGCGTAAGCATCCCCGACGGCGGCGAAATCTGCCTGTACAAAGCCAGCAAAGCGGCATTGAACTCGATGATCAACAGCTTTGTCGTCGAACAACAACAGCCCGACCTGTGCGTACTGGCCATGCACCCGGGCTGGGTGAAGACCGACATGGGGGGTGAGAACGCAGAGATCGATGTACTCACCAGCACCCGCGGCATGCTGGAACAGATCAAGGCGCAAAGCGGCAAGGGCGGCCTGCGCTTCATCAACTACAAGGGTGAACCCTTGGTCTGGTGATTCACCAGGTCGCAGCCCGGCCGGGCGCAATACCCGGCCAGCACCTGTAGAATGGCGGCAACCGTACCTGATTGAGATCACCCTATATGTATGAATGGTTGAACGCCCTGCCCAAGGCCGAGCTGCACCTGCACCTTGAAGGCTCGCTGGAGCCCGAGCTGCTGTTCGCCCTGGCCGAGCGCAACAAGATCGCCCTGCCCTGGGCCGATGTGGAAACCTTGCGCCGCGCCTATGCCTTCAACAATCTGCAGGAGTTTCTCGACCTGTATTACCAGGGCGCCGATGTACTGCGCACCGAGCAGGACTTCTACGACCTGACCTGGGCGTACCTTCAGCGTTGCAAGGCGCAGAACGTGATCCACACCGAACCGTTCTTCGACCCGCAAACCCATACCGACCGCGGCATCCCCTTCGAAGTGGTACTGGGCGGCATCAACCAGGCCCTGAAGGATGGTCGCGATCAACTGGGCATCAGCAGTGGCCTGATCCTCAGCTTCCTGCGCCACCTGAGCGAAGATGAAGCACAGAAAACCCTCGACCAGGCCCTGCCGTTCCGCGATGCCTTCATCGCCGTTGGCCTGGACAGTTCGGAGATGGGTCACCCACCCAGCAAATTCCAGCGCGTGTTCGACCGCGCCCGCAGCGAAGGCTTTGTCGCCGTCGCTCACGCTGGCGAAGAAGGCCCGCCCGAGTACATCTGGGAAGCCCTGGACCTGCTGCAAATCAAGCGTATCGACCATGGTGTGCGCGCCATCGAGGACGAACGCCTGATGCAGCGCATCATCGACGAGCAGATCCCGCTCACGGTATGCCCACTGTCCAACACCAAGCTGTGCGTGTTCGACCATATGAGCCAGCACAACATCCTCGACATGCTCGAGCGTGGCGTGAAGGTCACGGTCAATTCGGACGACCCGGCCTACTTCGGCGGCTACGTCACGGAAAACTTCCACGCTTTGTACACCCACCTGGGCATGACCGAAGACCAGGCCCGTCGCCTGGCGCAGAACAGCCTGGACGCCCGGCTGGTCTGATCGGCAGACGACGTTGCACTCAGCCGACCTGCAACGTCGTCACGCGGCCGATGCAATTGATCTGCTGGATGCCCAGCGCCGAAATATGCAATGCCCGCGTATCCTCGGCCTCGCGCATCCAGCCAGACTGCAGGAACAACCTGAACAACGCCTGGCCCAATACACCGCCCAGATGAGGCGCCTGATCGGTCCACTCGGTGCACCGGCAGATCACGCAACCGCGTTGCTGGTGGGGCGCCAGGGCATCGATGTACACACCGACCAAGGCCAACTGCGCTCGCCCCTCGTCACTGACCATCAACTGGCGGTCGCTTCCCTCCAGCCAGCCGGCCACCACCAGGCGGTGGTACAGCTCACTGGCCAGCTCGCCACCCAGGTGATCGCCACATCGGCGTGCCCGGCGCATTGACATAGGCAGCGGAGATACCGGCGCCTTGGCCTTATCCCCTCTGGCGCTCTCCAGCTGCACACTGGCCAAGGCCTCTACCGCGGCCCCGACCTGCGGCGTCGCCAAGCGAAAGTAACGTTTGCGGCCCCTGGCTTCATGCCTTAGCAAACCTGCCGAAGAAAGCAACGACAGGTGCGCGCAGGCCGACGACGACGTAAGGCCGGTCATGATTGCGAGCTCATTAGCCAGGCGTGGCGTGCCGTCGATCAACGCCCATAACATGGCACTGCGCTTGGGGTCGGCCATCAGGCTGGCGATCTGGCTGATACTGCTGACTGCGTTCATATCCCTGTAACTCCCTGCAAGTTCACTGTGTGGATGCGAGGGCCAACCCTGGCAGGGAAGCACCTCTCGCTGGCACCGGCCTGGATCGCCAGTATAAGCCGCAGAAATGCCCATTCAGGCAGCCCTCCCCCACGTCAACCTGACAGAAAAGCCACTGGGTATGCCTACCCATTGCGAGTCGCAAAGCACCGTCAACTGCCTGAGCGTAACCCCGCGAGCAAGCGTTACGGCCTGTCTGTGCAGGAGTACGGGAATGTCATCCGGAATTTGCCTGCTGCAACTTCGGACGGAGCTGACAATTGTTTTCCACAAGTAGCGCAAGCTAAAGCGAAGGTTCCACCCGCTCGCAGGCATTGCACCGCAATCGGGAAAGACGCGGAAAGCATGAGCCCACCGACCGTCAGTCAGGACACCGATACAGGCCATGGCGGCCAGGTAGGGCGGCGCTACACTTGACCGGCTCTTCCCTTTCTGGAGGTATGCCGCGATGAAAATTCTCGTCAGTGCGTCGAGCCGAAACCCGGCCTGCCCCTGGCAGGTTCAGCTCGATCAGCACGTGGTCAGTTTCCGCAGCGAAGCCGAGGCTCGCGCCTTTGTCGCCACGCTGGAAACCCGTCTGCAGGCACCCCACCCGCTTACGCGGGAACCTTGGCCTGCAAGCGTCGGGTCAGCAGCGCGACACTGACCGCCAGTGCCCCGCACAGGCTGATGACCAACGCCATGGGCACCGCACTGCCATCATGCAGCAGCCCGACCAGCGCCGCCGCGCCGGCTGCAACGCTGAACTGCACGCAGCCCATCAGTGCCGAGGCGCTGCCAGCCCGTGCGCCCTGCCCGCTCATGGCGCAAGCCGAGGCATTGGGAATGATGCAACCGAGGCTGGCGATGCAGACGAACAGCGGAACCAGCAGCGGCCATAGCTGTGCCGGACGCAGTGCCGCAACCCCCAGCAGCACCAGGCCGGCGATCAAGTACAGCCATACCGCACGCGCCAGCAGGTAGGCCGGGCCACGCTTGGCCAGCAAGCGGGCATTCACCTGCGCCACCAGGATGAAGCCCGCAGCGTTGGTGCCGAACAGCCAGCCATAATGTTCGGCCGGCACGTCGTACAGCTGGATGAACACGAAAGGCGAACCGGCGATGTAGGCAAACATACCGGCAATGGCGATACCGCCAGTCACGGCATGGCCGAGGAATACCCGGTCAGCTAGCAGCCGCAGATACTGGCGCAAGGCGCCGGACAGCGGCTGACGCGGCATATCCGCGGGCAGGCTTTCCGGCAGGCCGAGGCTGACCGCCAGCAGGCAGCCGGCACTGAACAGGCTCAAGGCGAGGAAAATCGATTGCCAGCCGGAGACGTTCACCAGCACACCGCCCAGCATGGGTGCCAGGATCGGTGCCAGGCCCATGACCAGCATCAGTTGCGAGAACACCTTGGCCGAAGCCACGGGGTCGCACTTGTCGCTGACAATGGCCCGCGACAGCACCATGCCGGCACAGCCGCCCAGCGCCTGGACGAAACGCGCCAGCACCAAAGTGTCTAGGTTGGGGGCGTAGGCACAGGCCAGTGACGCCAGGGTGAACAGGGTCACGCCGAACATCAGCGGCTTGCGTCGACCAAACCGGTCAGCCACCGGCCCGTAGGCCAACTGGCCGATGGAGAGCCCGAGGAAGTAGGCGGCCAGCGTGGCCTGAACGTGTTTTTCGTCGGTGGCAAAGGCCTGCGCCATGGCCGGGAAGGCGGGCAGGTAGAAGTCGATCGCCAAGGGCCCGAACGCACTGAGTGCGCCCAGGATAAGCACCATTCGCAGGTTCATCAGGAATCCATAGCAGGCTAAGCAAGTGGGCAATTCTACCTGCTGTGGACCCCATCAATGTGAAAACATTTGCAACAAAAACGGCCGGTGAGCGCCCGGAACCTCACGCCACCTCGGCCTGATAACCTTCATCGCGAATGGCGGTAAGAATCTGCTCCTGGGCCAAATCGCTTTGTACCCGCACCTGCCTGGCCGCCAGGTCGATTTCGACCTTGGCCTGCGCATCCTGCTCCTGCACCGCGCGGGTCACAGCCTTGACGCAATGGCCGCAGGTCATGCCTTGTACATTGAACACTTGCATGGTGTTACCTCCTTCAGGTTTTCCACAAGTTTCAAGCTTGCCATCAGGTCAAGGTCAAGCGCTGCCAACAACACCCGGGGTGGAAATCCGCGTCCGCGTCGGCCAAGCTGCGCCTTTGACGATCAGGCAAGCAGGAGATTCTTCATGTTCAGGGCAGCATTGGGCGTCGTCGGGCTTTTGAGCGCGTTGGCTGCAGTGCCACCGGCAAATGCCGAGGGCAACTCGGCCTACAGCGTACTGATCATTTCCCGGGAGCGCCTGGAAGTAGCCACCAGCTGCGAAATCGGGGTGTACCTCAACGACCAGCTTTCCGGGCGCGTGTTCCAGGAACAGTCCACCTCTTTCAACCTGCCGCCTGGTCCGGTGGATGTGCGCCTGCGCCTGCTGCCAGGGCAAATGGCGGGTTGTGCCCCGGGTATCGAGGACCAACGCAGCACGCGTTTGAACCTGCAGGCGGGCCAGATCAACAAATACCGCATCGCCATGGGGCAATATGGGCTGGAACTGAAGCGCGCCGATCTGGACTATTGACCTTACCTGCATGGCAAGGTTGATGCTGGAGGCCTGTCCAAGGAGGAGAGCCATGCCCGCATCCACCACCTACGACCTGCCGATCTCCGGCATGACCTGCGCCAGCTGCGCTGGCCGGGTCGAGCGCGCCCTGCGCAAGGTCACCGGCGCTGAACAGGTCAGCGTCAACCTCACCACTGAAAAGGCACGGGTCCAGGCACCGGCCAACAGTTTGCCGGCCCTGATACACGCCGTGCGCGAAGCCGGGTACGCAGTGCCTACCCACACCGTCGAACTACAGATCGGCGGCATGACCTGCGCCAGCTGCGTCGGCCGTGTGGAGCGCGCCCTCGGCAAGCTGCCCGGGGTCGAACAGGTCAGCGTCAACTTGGCCAGCGAGCGCGCGCACCTTGAAGTGCTCGCGGCAGTCGACGACAACCTGCTGATCGAAACCGTGCAAAAAGCCGGCTACAGCGCCAGCCTGCCGCAAGCGGCCAAGGATGACCATGAGGCGGCGCGCCGCCTGCGCAATGAACGCCTGGCAGTGGCTGTCGCACTGCTGCTGGCGCTGCCGCTGGTACTGCCAATGCTGGTGCAGCCATTGGGTCTGCACTGGATGCTACCCGCCTGGGTGCAGTTCCTGCTGGCTACGCCTGTGCAGTTCATTCTCGGCGCACGCTTTTACGTCGCCGCCTGGAAAGCCGTGCGCGCCGGTAGCGGCAACATGGACCTGCTGGTGGCCCTGGGCACCAGCGCCGGTTATGGTCTGAGCCTGTATCAATGGGCACAGGCCCCCGCCGGGATGCCCCCCCATTTGTACTTCGAAGCCTCGGCCGTGGTCATCGCCCTGGTGCTACTGGGCAAGTGCCTGGAAAGCCGTGCCAAGCGCCAGACCGCCAGTGCCATCCGAGCCCTTGAGGCCCTGCGCCCAGAACGCGCCGTACGTATGGTGGACGGCCAGGAAGAAGACGTGCATATCACCCAGTTGCGCTTGAATGACCTGGTAGTGGTCAAGCCTGGCGAGCGCTTCCCGGTCGACGGTGTGGTCGAGGACGGCAGCAGCCATGCCGATGAAGCCCTGATCAGCGGCGAAAGCTTGCCGGTACCCAAGCAACCCGGCGACAGCGTTACCGGTGGCGCCATCAATGGTGAGGGCCGGCTGCTGGTGCGTACCGAGGCGCTGGGCACCGAGACCGTACTGGCCCGCATCATCCGTCTGGTGGAAGACGCCCAGGCCGCCAAGGCGCCGATCCAGAAACTGGTCGACCGGGTCAGCCAGGTGTTCGTCCCGGCCGTGCTGGTGGTGGCGCTGGTTACCCTGGTTGGCTGGTGGCTGGCCGGCGCGCCGCTGGAAACCGCACTGATCAACGCCGTGGCGGTACTGGTCATCGCCTGCCCCTGTGCCCTGGGCCTGGCTACGCCAGCAGCGATCATGGCAGGTACCGGGGTTGCCGCCCGCCATGGCATCCTGATCAAGGACGCCGAAGCGCTGGAACGCGCCCATGCAGTCAACCGTGTGGTGTTCGACAAGACAGGCACCCTGACCTCTGGCAGCCCACGCGTGGTCCACAGCCAGGCAAAGGATGGCAACAGCGCCGGCCTGCACCGCCTGGCAGGTGCCCTGCAACGTGGCAGCGAACACCCCCTGGCCAAGGCCGTGCTGGATGCCTGTGCCGAACAGGGGCTGGAGGTGCCTGCCGTTACCGACAGCCAATCGCTGACCGGGCGCGGCATTGCCGGGCGCGTCGAGGGCCGTGAACTGGCCCTGGGCAACCGCCGCCTGCTCGATGAAAGCGGGCTCCAGGCCGGTGACCTGGCGGCCAAGGCACAAGCCTGGGAAGCCGAGGGACGTACCCTATCGTGGCTGATCGAGCGCAACACCCCACCACGTGTGCTGGGCCTTTTTGCCTTTGGTGACAGCCTCAAGCCCGGCGCCGCGGAGGCCATCGATACCCTGCACGCACAACACATCAGTAGCCACCTGCTGACCGGGGACAACCGTGGCAGCGCCAAAGTGGTGGCCGATGCCCTGGGCATTGACGATGTGCACGCCGAAGTGCTGCCGGCCGACAAAGCCGCGACCGTGACTGCCCTCAAGCAGGATGGCGTGGTCGCCATGGTCGGCGATGGCATCAACGATGCCCCGGCGCTGGCCGCCGCCGATATTGGTATCGCCATGGGCGGCGGCACCGACGTGGCCATGCAGGCTGCCGGCATCACCCTGATGCGCGGCGACCCGCGCCTGGTGCCTGCCGCCTTGGAAATCAGCCGCAAGACCTACGCGAAAATACGCCAGAACCTGTTCTGGGCTTTCATCTACAACCTCATCGGTATCCCGCTGGCTGCGCTGGGCTACCTCAACCCGGTGCTGGCTGGCGCCGCCATGGCCTTGTCCAGCGTCAGTGTGGTCAGCAATGCGCTGTGGCTGAAGACGTGGAAGCCCACCCGCGACACCCAGGAGACACCATGAACATCGGCCAGGCCGCCCGCCGCAGCGGGCTCAGCACCAAGATGATCCGTTATTACGAGTCCATCGGCCTGCTCAAGCCGGCCACGCGCAGCGACAGCGGCTATCGCCTGTACCGGGACGAAGACTTGCACAGCCTGGCGTTCATCAAGCGCTCCCGCGACCTGGGGTTTTCCCTTGAAGAGGTCGGCAAGCTGCTGACCCTCTGGCAGGACCGTCAGCGGGCCAGCGCCGATGTAAAGGCGCTGGCCATGCAGCACATCGATGACCTGAATCGGCGCATCGAGGAACTGGTGAGCCTGCGCGACACCCTTGGCGAGCTGGTTTCACACTGCCAGGGGGATGATCGCCCCGACTGCCCAATCCTCAAGGACTTGGCCAATGGCGCTGCTGGCAACTGCTGTCACTGAGCGGTCACAAGCGTTTGGTATGCCAAAACCGCCCAAACGCGACCGAATAGTCACCACCCCCGACTTTATCCAATAAATACAGGCGTTATAGCTTCATAAAAGCCGGAAGCTGCCGATGCACTGGGTACCTGCCTCGTGTGTCGACAAAAAAAATTTCCGGGAGCGTCGATGAGCATCAAACAGAAACTGACCTGGGCATTCGCGGTCATCGCCGGCTTGCCCATCGTCCTTGTGGCCACCCTTGTGGTCCTCAACCTGCGTGGCGAAGCCCGTGACGGATTCCTCGACGGCAGCAGCCGTGAAATCCGCCAGGTCAGCAACGCGATGAACATCTTCTTCCAGGGCATCAACCAGAACGTCGAGTACCTGGCTGCGCAACCCATGGTCGCCGCCACCGGCGGCAACCTGAACAAGTTCATGAGCGCCAACCCCTCCTATGAGCTGGGCGAGCAGGACAAGCAACTGCTGGACTTCTTCACCCGCCTGGCAGACTCGCACCCCAACTACGCCTATGTGTCCTACGGTGTCAGTGACGGCGGCTACGTCGGCTGGCCAGCCGGCCAGAAATTCGTCAACTACGACCCACGACCACGCCCTTGGTACCAACTGGCCATGGCCAACCCGGGCAAGACCGTGCGCACCGGCGCCTATTACTGGGCTGCCGACGACGCAGTGCTGGTCAGCACCGTGCGCGCCGTGGCCAACCAGTTGGGCAACCCTGGCGGTGTGGTCAACATCGACGTCTCGCTCAAGGGCCTGACCGAGATCGTCAAGCAGATCAAGCTGGGCGAAAGCGGCTACCTGATGCTGGTGGAAAGCAACGGCAACGTGATGGTCGACCCACGCGAAGCCGGCCACAACTTCAAGCAGCTGGCCAGCTTTGGCGATGGCTATGCCGAGCTGGCCAAGGCCGGCAAGGGCCTGGTCGAAGTCGAGCTCAACGGCGTGCGCTACATGGCCAACGTCTACCCCGACGAGCAACTGGGCTGGACCTTCATCGGCCTGATCGAACAAAGCGAAGTCATGCAGACCACCACCCAGCTGACCTGGCTGATCGGCGCCGTCGCCGTGGTCCTGGCCGCCCTGTTCGCCGTGGTCGGCGCCGCCTTTGCCAAGCTGATCGTGCGCCCGATCAACAGCGTCACCAATGGCCTGGAGGACATTGCCCAGGGTGAAGGCGACCTGACCCGCAACCTGGAAGTTCGTGGCCGTGACGAAACGGCTCAGCTGGCCAGCTGGTTCAACCAGTTCCTCGGCGCCATTCGCAGCCTGATCCAGCACATTGGCGCGGCGGCAGGCAAGATCCTCAGCACCTCCAACAGCTCGACCCAAGTGTCGAGCAACATGGCCGAGGCCGCCGGTCGCCAGCGCGAAGCCGTGGACATGGTCTCCACTGCCTTCCACGAAATGGTTGCCACCGCCAACGAAGTCGCGCGCTCCTGCAGCCAGGCGGCACAGTCGGCCGACAGCGGCCAGCAACAGGCCCGCGAAGGCCAGCAGCAGATCGATGCGGCGGTACATAGCGTCGACCGCCTGAGCCAGGAGATCGAGCAATCGGCGCAGTCGATCCAGCAGCTGGAGCGTGACAGTAATGCCATCCAGTCGATCCTCGGCACCATCCGCTCGATTGCCGAGCAGACCAACTTGCTGGCTCTCAACGCCGCCATCGAGGCCGCTCGCGCCGGTGAGCAGGGGCGTGGCTTTGCCGTAGTGGCTGATGAAGTGCGGGCGCTGGCCAAGCGCACGGCCGACTCCACTGCAGAAATCGACGGTTTGCTGGGCAACCTGGCCAGCCGCACGGCCGAAGTGGCTGAGCAGATGCATGCCAGCCTGGAAGTTTCACAGCAGTCGGTGAGCCGTATTGGCCTGGCCCGCGACAGCTTCGGGCAAATCCGTGAGTCGGTGGATGTGATCCGTGACATGAACACGCAGATTGCAACGGCGGCCGAGGAACAGCACCAGGTGGCCGAGGACATCAACCGTCATATCAGCCAGATTCACGGGGATGCCCAGCTGGTGGCCGAACTGGCCCAGGCAGCGCGCCAGGATTCGCAAAGCCTGGCCGGTTTGTCCAATGAGCTGGATGCGCTGGTGCGCAGGTTCCGGACCTGATCGGTGGCCTGAGCCGGGGTTTTTCGCAGGTATACCCGTGAAAAGCCCGGCTCGGGCACCCAACCACTAAAGCTTCAGCTCCCCCGGCGTTGCCCCAAACAGCTGCTTGAACGCCGCAATATAGGCCGAGGTGGAGTCATACCCACATCCCAAGGCTGCCTCGGTCACATTCTCCCCCGCCTCCAGCAACGCCAGCGATGACAACAGCCGCATGCGCTGGCGCCAGTTGCGAAAGCTCAAGCCGGTCTCACGCTGGAACAGCCGCATCAGCGTCTTCTCCGAACACCCCAATTCCCGCGCCCACTGCTGCAAGGTCTGGGGCTGGTCCGGTGCGGCGATCAAGCCATTGCACAGCGCCAGCAATCCCGGGTGGCGTGGCAACGGCAGCGAAAAGCCAACCTCTGGCAAGGTGCGCAACTGGTCCAGCAGCACCGCCACCAGTCGCGCCTCGGCGCTGTCACCCTCCGGGTAATCTGCCGAGTACAGGCAGAACTGCTTGATCAGCTCGCGCGCCAGCGGGGTCACTTCCAGCACCCGGCATCGCTCCGCTGCCCACAGGCAGGCATCGCGGCGCACATACAAGCTGCGCATCTCGGCCTGCATCGAGGTAACCACTTCGTGCTCGGCATCGGCCGGGATCCACACCCCCCACTGCGGCGGCGCGAAGTAACTGCCTTCGTCGGTATACACACCCAGCACCCCGCTGATCGCGTAGGAAAACTGTACCCAGTCGTGCTGGTGGCGGGTGGTCCAGGAACCGGCGCCGAGGCTTTCGGCGCGGGCATACAGGGGTCTGGGCAGGTGATCCAGTTCGGGGATGGGACGAGGCTGTCCGATGATCGGCATGGCGGCTTCTTGTAGTTCTGACCAGACAAGCCTAACAGCTAGGGGCGGTACTCACAGAAATCATCGTTCGACGATAACGGTCACCCCCTGCCCACCCGCCGCGCAAATTGAAATCAACCCTCGCCCCTTCCCCGCCGTTGCCAGCAACTTCGCCAGGTGGGCCAGTATTCGCCCACCGGTCGCAGCAAACGGGTGCCCGGCTGCCAACGAGCTGCCCTTGACGTTGAGCTTGCGCCGGTCGATCGCCCCAAGTGGTGCAGCCAGCCCCAAGCGTTCGCGGCAGTAATCGGCATCCTCCCAAGCCTTGAGGGTACACAGCACCTGGGCTGCAAAGGCCTCGTGGATTTCGTAATAGTCAAAGTCTTGCAGCGTCAGACCATTGCGCGCCAGCAAACGGGGTACCGCATACACCGGCGCCATCAACAGCCCCTCGCGGCCGGTGACGAAGTCCACCGCGGCGGTCTCACCGTCGACCAGGTAGGCCAGCACCTGCAAACCCTGCTGCGCGGCCCATTCCTCGCTGCCCAGCAGCACCAGCGACGCACCATCGGTCAGCGGCGTGGAGTTGCCTGCCGTCAACGTGCCCTGGCCGCTGCGGTCGAAGGCTGGCTTGAGCCTGGACAATTGGTCGAGGGTCAGGTCTGGGCGCAGGTTGTTATCGCGGGTCAGCGACAAGAACGGTGTCAGCAGGTCGTCCTGCCAACCCTCGGCATACGCGGCAGCCAGCTGCTGATGACTGTGCAACGCCAGTTCGTCCTGCTCGGCACGGCCAATCCGCCAGGCCTGGGCCATGCGCTCGCAGTGCTCGCCCATCGACAGCCCTGTGCGCGGCTCGCCGTTGCGCGGCAACTCGGGTTTCAAGTGATGCGGGCGCAACTGCAGCAAGGGTTTCAGCCGCTCGCCCAGGCTTTTGCCACGGTTGGCCTGCAGCAGGATATGACGCAGGCCCTCGTTGACCGCAATCGGTGCATCGGAGGTGGTGTCCACGCCGCCGGCGATACCGCTGTCGATCTGCCCAAGGGCAATCTTGTTGGCCACCAGCAGCGCCGCCTCCAGGCCGGTGCCACAGGCTTGCTGGATGTCATACGCCGGCGTCTGCGGCGCCAGGCGCGAACCCAGCACGCACTCACGGGTCAGGTTCATGTCACGCGACTGTTTGAGCACTGCGCCCGCCACCACTTCGCCCAGCCGCAGCCCATGCAGGCGGTAGCGCTCGACCAGCCCTTCGAGGGCGGCGGTGAGCATCGCCTGATTGCTGGCCGTGGCGTAGGCACCGTTGGAACGGGCGAAGGGAATTCGGTTGCCGCCCAGGATCGCGACCCGGCGAAGTGAACGCATGTGCATGCTCCTCCTGAAACAATTTGAACCGTACAGCCTAGGTGTTTTTACCGCATCCGAACGACCTTGCCACAAAGTTGGTCCACACTTTCAAGCTTGCCTTCCGGGAGACCCACTCATGAGCGATCGCTACCTCGGTTTTGCCAACTCCAACCTCGGCCGCCGTTTCGTGGATGCCCTTGGCCTGCCACGCCCCGCGCCGCTGGAGCGTTGGCAGGCTGGCCGCCTGCGCCCGGTACAGGGTGCCCTGGTGCTGGGTGGGGGGCCTCTGGCGGGTCAGGTCGAAGCCATAGCCCCGTGCCTGACCGACGAGGTCTACAGCTTCAATACTGATAATCTGCAAGCTGAAGCCTGGGTGGCGGGCCTTGGGCCGAAGCTCAACGCCGTGGTGTTCGATGCCAGTCATCTTTCCGACAGCGATGCATTGAAGCAGTTGCGCGAGTTTTTCCAGCCGCTGCTGCGCAGCCTGGCTCCGTGCGCCCATGTAGTGCTGCTAGGCCGCGCCCCGGAAAGCCTTGACGACCCACTGGCCAGCATCGCTCAGCGTGCGCTTGAGGGCTTCAGCCGCTCGCTGGCCAAAGAGTTGCGCAATGGCGCAACCGCCCAGTTGCTGTATGTCGGCCCTGGCGCAGAAGATCAACTGGAAGGCGCGCTGCGCTTCTTCCTTTCGCCCAAAAGCGCGTTCATCTCTGGCCAGGTCCTGCGCCTGGAGGCCTGTGCCAGCCAGGTCGAGGACTGGACCCGGCCACTGGGTGGCCGCCGCGCACTGGTGACCGGCGCCGCACGCGGTATTGGCGCCGCCATTGCGGAAACGCTGGCGCGTGATGGCGCCGACGTACTGCTACTCGACGTGCCCCAGGCCAGCCAAGACCTCGACGCCCTCGCCGCGCGCCTTGGCGGCAAGGCGCTGGCGCTGGACATCTGCGCAAGTGATGCAGCTACGCAACTCCTCGCCGCCCTGCCGGATGGCATCGACATCGTCGTGCATAACGCCGGCATCACCCGCGACAAGACCCTGGCCAACATGACCCCGGAATACTGGGACGCAGTGCTGGCGGTCAACCTCAAGGCACCGCAGGTGCTGACCCAGGCGCTGTATGACAGCGGCGCACTTGGGGAAAACGCACGTATCAGCCTGCTGGCCTCGGTCAGTGGCATCGCTGGTAACCGCGGGCAGGCCAACTACGCCGCGAGCAAGGCCGGGCTGATCGGCCTTGCCCAGGCCTGGGCACCACAGCTCGCCGAGCGCGGTGGCAG
The DNA here is from genome assembly GCF_003205205.1 of Pseudomonas sp. LB-090624. Classification (GTDB taxonomy): domain Bacteria; phylum Pseudomonadota; class Gammaproteobacteria; order Pseudomonadales; family Pseudomonadaceae; genus Aquipseudomonas. The sequence goes on along the minus strand of NZ_QJRL01000038.1, from coordinate 16,184 downwards.
CATCAACGCCGTGGCCCCTGGGTTTATCGAAACCCACATGACGGCGGCAATGCCGATGGGCCTGCGCGAGGCCGGGCGGCGCCTGAGTTCGCTGGGCCAGGGCGGCCGCCCGCAGGACGTCGCCGAGGCCATCGCCTGGCTCAGCCAGCCGGGCTCCGGTGCGGTCAACGGCCAAGTGCTGCGGGTCTGCGGCCAGGCACTGATGGGGGCCTGAACATGAGCCGACAATGGCACGACCTGTACACCCCGGCGGACCGGGCCAGCCTGTACCTGCGTGCGGCCAGCAAACGCAAGATCAGCGGCGACCGCCTGCCGGACCATGGCCTGCGCTGTTTTATCCGGGTTCAGCCAGACAACCTGGCAGCCTATCGCCGGCTCTGCCACTTTCCCGACGATGGCCGCCTGCCGGGCACTTATCCCCATGTCATGGCGTTTACCCTGCAGTTGCAATTGATGACGGCACCCGACTTCCCCTTCCCGCTGCTTGGCCTGGTGCACCTGCACAACTGCATCGAAGTGCAGCGCCCACTGGGTGCAATCGAGGGGCTGCGCTTTGCGGTGTATGCACACAACCTGCAACCGCATGCCAAGGGTGGCACTTTCGATCTGGTAACCGAGGCTGAAGACGCCATTGGCCTGCTCTGGCGCGAAACCAGCCGCATGCTGGTGCGTGGCCTGAAGCTGGATGGCACGGCCGGTGAGCTTGTCGCTGATGACCCTGAATCCCTGCCAGAAGCCACCCGCTGGTACGCCGACAGTGATATTGGCCGGCGTTATGCCAGGGTTTGCGGGGACTACAACCCTATTCACCTCAGCGCCGTCAGTGCGCGGTTGTTCGGTTTCCCTGCGGCCATTGCCCATGGCATGTGGACCAAGGCCATAGCGCTCGCCGCGTTGCGCGGGCACCTGCCACACAGTGGCTATGCCATCGAGGTGGATTTCCGCAAGCCGGTGAGGTTGCCATCGGAGGTGGTACTCAGTGCCAGTGAGGCGGGGCCTGCAGGAAAGCTGCGGCTGGATGGCCATGGGGAGATACTGCATATGTCAGGACAGTGGCGGCCCGTGTAGGAGCGTGCAGGTCCTTGCGGTACGCGCTTGCTTTGCATCGGGCCTGGGCAGAAGCTATGCAGCATTAGGAGATCCCGATGAACCTGCAAGAACTCACCCAACGCCTGCACCAGATCCGCGATAACAACGAGTGGCGCGGCTTTCACAGTCCGAAAAACCTCGCCATGGCCGCCAGCGTCGAAATGGCCGAGCTGGTGGAAATCTTCCAGTGGCTGAGCGAAGACCAATCGCGCCAGCTGCCCGCCGACAAACTGGCCCACGCCGGCCAGGAAATCGGTGATGTCGTGCTCTACCTGTTGCTGCTGTGCAGCGAACTGGGCCTGGACATGGACCAGGTGGTGCGCGCCAAGCTGACCGACAGCGAGAGGCGCTTCGCCCGATGAACGACCGTCATTTCGATGAGCTGGCCACCCGCTTTGCCGAAAAAATCTATGGCGGCGCCAAAGGTGCGATCCGCCTGGCCGTGCTGCAGGCCGACCTGGCAGAAGCACTGCCAGACCGCCCGCTGCGCATCCTCGACATTGGTGCCGGTTTAGGCCACATGGCCCTGTGGCTAGCCCAGCGCGGTCACCAGCTGACCCTGGCCGAACCCGCAGCCCCCATGCTCGACGGCGCACGGGCGCGCTTTGCCGAAGCCGGCCAGGCGGCCACTTTCATCCAGGCGCCCTGGCAAGACCTGCTCGGCCAGTTGACCGAACCCTACGACCTGGTGCTGTGCCACGCCGTGCTCGAATGGCTGGCCGAACCCGAGAGCATCCTGCCCGTGCTGCACCAACTCACCGCCCCGGATGGCTGGTTGTCGCTGGCCTTCTACAACCGCGACGCCCTGGTCTATCGCAACCTGCTCAAAGGCCATTTCCGCAAGTTGCGCAGCAACCGGCTGGAAGGTGAAAAGCAGAGCCTGACCCCTCAGAAACCACTTGATCCACGCGAGCTCAAGGCGCAACTTGAAGCTATGTGGCAGATTGAAAGCGAAAGCGGCGTGCGGGTTTTCCATGACTACATGCCCAAGGAGTTCCAGGGCAAGGCCGAGTTGCTCGACCTGCTGGAAATGGAACTGGCCTACCGCCGACACCCGAGCTTCGCCGGGCTTGGCCGTTACCTGCACTGGGTTTGTCGCCCCCGTTGACCCGCCCGCCGGGAGGAACACATGTCGTACCGCCTGTTGTACCTGGCCTTACTGCCGTTTGCCCTGGCTGGCTGCCAGGGCAGCAACCCGTATGTGGCCAGCAGCCGCCCGCTACCACCGGCCCCGGCCCAGGCGGCCAACACGTTCGACGCCAGTGCCTACCCGGCACCTGCCCGTGACTATGGGCATTACCGCAGTTGGAGCTGGCGCAACAACCAGTTGCCCAGTGGGTCGGCCAACGCCGACCCTGCGCAGTTGGCCGATGCTGTAAGCGGCGTACTCGACCAGCATGGCCTGCGTCCCGCTCGCGGTAGCCCTGGCGACTTGCTGGTGAGCGCGGACGTGCGCCTGGAGAAGCGCTTGCGCCAGGTGCGTGACTACGACACCTATGACCCCTATTACGGCCCCTACCCCTACGGAGGCGTTGGCTATGGAGGTTACCGCAACGGCTACGGCGCCTATGCCAGTGTGCCTGTCGTGCGCACCTACCAAGTGGAGGTGATGGTGGTGCGCATCGACCTGTACGACGCCCGCAGCGGCCAGCCGGTGTGGAGCGCCAGCGCCGAAAGCGGCAGCGACAAGGACTCGCCACGCGAACGCGAAAGTGCCTTGCGTGACTCTGTGCACAAGGCGCTCAGCGGCTATCCTCCCAGTTAATCGCTAACGGAGAACCACCATGTTGCGTCGTCTCGTTCTACTGTCATTCGCGTTAATGCTCGCTGCCTGCTCCAGCAATAACGTCCAGCAGGATTTCGACGCCAGCCGCGATTTTGCCGCCTACCGCAGCTGGGCATGGCAGGAACCGGGCCTGCAGTACCGCCCGGACGACCCGCGGATCAAGAGCGACCTCACCGAGCAACGTATTCGCCAGGCGGTTGCCGACCAGCTCGACCAGCGCGGCCTGCGCCCGGTTCAAGGCGGCGCGCGGCCTGACCTCAGCGTCCGTACGTACCTGATCGTCGAACAGCGCCAGCAACAGATCACCACCAACTATGGCGGTGGCTGGGGTGGATATTGGGGCGGCTACTGGGGTGGCCCGATGTACAACGAAACCCGCAGCGTCGACTACAAGGTCGCCACCATCCAGGTCGACATGTTCGACGGTCGCGACGGCAAGCTGGTGTGGCGCGGCAGTGCCGAGCAAATCATGAACAACTACCCGCCAAGCCCTGAAGAGCGTAACAGCGCCATTCGCAACACCGTGGCCAAGGTGCTGGGCAACTATCCGCCGGGGAGCAAGAAATAGCCAAGAAATCTGGGGCCGCCTCGCGGCCCCAGTGTCAGGAACGACAAAATCCATTTCTACCACGCCTTTTTGCCCCTCCCGCCGCACTCCCCCGCACGTTCCCGTCTATCTTCAGTTAAGGAAACCTGACTGACCGGGTAGAAGTGTTCAACTTTGGGAAAGGCGACCTGCCGATGCAAAGCATTGTTCTCCTGCTGTGGCTTGCCTTGTGCTCCGAACAGGATGTGCGTCAACGCCAGATCTCCAACATGCTGACCATGGGCATGGCCACCTGCGCCTTGGTCTGGCTGTTCGCCACCGGTCGTAGCTGGATTGGCGCCGATGCCAGCGATGCCGGCTGGGCGCTGGCCATCGTCATGCTGCTGACCCTGCCCGGCTACATGCTCGGCCGCTTCGGTGCCGACGACGTGAAACTGATGGGCGCCCTGGCCCTGGCCACTAGCCCGCAATACGTGCTTGGCACGTTCATCGGTGCCGGGGTCAGTGTGTTGGTGTGGCTGCTGGCCCGCCGACGCCTGTGGCTATTGCTGAACCCCAAGATAAAGAAGCGCTTGCAGGCCCTGACCGAAGAAATGGGCGACAAGCAGGCGTTCGCCCCCTATGTACTGACGGGCTTTCTTCTGACAGCCGTATGGATCCAATGAGCACCCCTGCTGTCGTATTCCTTGTACATACCTTGTACAGATTCGCCGCATGCGACTACCTTTAAACTGCCAGAGCGTCTAGCCCGGGAGCAGGGCCGCATTCGAACAGGGAGTTGATCGTGTCCAGACCAGTGAGTGAAGTGAAGGTGTTAGTGGTCGATGACCAGGCGGTCATTGTCGAACAACTATGTGAATTCCTCGAAACCAAGGGGTACGCCTGCGTATCCGCCCACTCCACTGACGAAGCCATCGAGCGCTACGTGGCAGACCCAGCCATTGGTCTGATCATCTGTGACCTGCATATGCCAGAACGGGATGGCATCGAGTTGGTACGTGCATTGAAGGTGATCGACGGCAGCCAGCGCATGTTCGAAGCCATCATGTTGACCGGGCGCGCCGAGAAACAGGACGTGATCCGCGCGCTTCGCGAGGGCTTTGCCGACTACTACCAGAAACCGATGGACCTTGCGGAGTTGCTTGAAGGCGTACGCCGGCAGGAAGAGGCATTGCTGGAACGCCAGCGCAACTTCCGTGACCTGGGGGGGCTTAACCAGCGCTTGCAGGAGCTGGCGGAATCAGTGGACGAGCTGTACCAGGACCTGGAAAAAGCCCGGGGCCAAGGGACTCACCGGCGTGCTACGGATGCCGAAGAGAGTGAAAGCGAACTGCCAGCGGCATTCGAGAAGCTATCGCCCCGACAGCTGGAAGTGGCGCGCCTGGTGAGCAAGGGCAAGACCAATTACCAGATCGCCTGTGAACTGGGCATTACCGAAAATACCGTGAAGTTGTATGTGTCGCAGGTGTTGCGGTTGACGCATATGCATAACCGGACCCAGTTGGCGCTGGCGCTGACACCCAGCTCCTCGCCGTTGCATCAGCGCTTTACCACTCACTGAAAGATGCCAGGGCTGCCAGGCAGCCCATGGTTACCCTACATCCCAACAGCAATACTGAGGGTCAGCCTTGGCCCACGGTCAAGACTGTCCAACGCCACATCCGCCAGCGGCTTGGCCAGCTCCAGCGCCACATTGAACATGCGCCCATCCCCCAAGCGCACACCGAGCGCTGCCGACGCCAGGTGGGCATCCTTCACCGGCCCGCGGTTATGCCAGGCTTGCGCCGTATCCACTACCGCATAGGGCTGCACCAGCGCCAGCCAGCCACCACGCCGGGTGTAGTTCACCTCGTAAGCCACACCCCAACCTTTGTCTCCGTCCGCTTGGTCACCCGGGTAGCCACGCCCGAAATTCTGCCCGCCAAACCCGGCCCGCTCACTGTCAGGCAAGCGATCATCACTCCAGTACAACGCCCCAGACGCCACCCCCTGCCAATTATCGAGCAGCGTGTCGCTCTGCAAGCCAGCAAGCCGCAGCCGCAAGAAATCCATGTCATAGTCGGCATCGCTGCGCGCCCCCAGGTAATCCACGCCCTGAAACACCCCGGCATTGACGATACGCAAACGCCCCTGTTCCAACCTGCGCCACTCACCTTCGAACGCCAGCGCGCGCACGTAAGTGTCGTACTCTCGACTCGCCGGGTGATCTTCATCGTGCTCGCTGACCGAATACAAGTGCCCTTGTACCGCCAGCCACTCGTCGGGCCTTGCGATCACCGGCTGGCGCAGGCCGATGGCATAGCGCTCGCTGTCGCGCTTGCGAGTGATGTCACTGCCATCATCCAAGCGGATACGTGTACCGGGCTCGCTCTGGTAGCGCGAGGCCGACAGCAACAGTTGGCTACCGGCAGCGTCGAGGTACTGGCTGTAATCCAGGCGCTGGTAATGAACCTGGTCATCCCCGGGGGGTACCAGCATGCTGGCGGCAAGTTGTTCAGCATGGCGGGTCTGTGCATTGCTGGTGACCGTCATTAACGCCTGTGCAGCGTCACGGCTGGAGTCAGTCATGCTCACGGCGGCGCTGAACGGTTTACGCCGCGCCTGCAGAGTAAGCTGGGCGGCGCCATCAGCGGCCTGCGCCATGGCCACTTCGGCATCCACCGTAACACCTGGCACACGCGCAGCCAGGCCAAGGTAGTGCTGCAGCGTATCCCGGGTCAGTGGCCGCTCAACCTCAAGGCGTGCCAGTAACTGCTCCAGGTACTCGCTGGCAGGGCCGAGATCGCCCTCCACCCGGTACTCACCGATATAGCCCTCGACCAACACCACGTTGACCCTGCCGTCGGCTACGTCCTGGGGCGGGAGGTACGCATACGACAGCAGGTAGCCCTCCTGCCGGTAGCGTTGGCTGAGGCGCTCGGTGTATTGCCGCAGCTCACCCAGCGTGGTCTGGTGCCCGATCAGGGGTTGGTAGTGCTCGCACAGCTCGCTCAGGGGGAATACCGTACCGCCCTCGAAGCGTACTTTGTGCAGCACCAGCCGGGTCTCGTCGGGCAACCCGACAGAAACGCCGCGACTCCCCCCGCTCAACCGCAGGTTGGGACTGAGTGGGCGATAGGCGTCTACAGGCAAGTTGGCGCCGGGCAGGCGCCGTTCGTATTCGTGGCCGTCGAGAAAGCCCGGCAACGGCCCGGCCTGGGCCGCAAGCGCCCAGGGCAGCAACAGAAGGGGCACGGCCAGACGACGCATAGGGCGCTCCATGTTCCCATGGGTTGCGGGGCAACAGCCGGCCACACCCGTCCCTTGCAAGCGTAGGTGCTGGCCGGGCCGCCGTCTAACGCCTACTCGCTGACCTGGAACGCAACCCGCGCCGTCTCACCGCTTTCGTCCAGCGCGCTGAGCTCGGCCTGGCCGACCTGCGGCAACCGCAATAGCAGGCTGTCCTGCCCTTGGGTTTCGCCCAGCGGCTGCCCATTGAGGAACCACCAGCGTCGGCCGCCGCCGCCCAAGGCCGACACATGCAATTGCAGAGGCTCGCTGCTGGTGGCCGGGCGACGCAAATTGTCGCCTGGGCGCACGCCGACGATCGACAGCGGTGGCGCGCTGGCCAGTACCTGCGGCGGGCAGGCCGGGTCAATGGCCGGCAGGCGCGCGACGCGCCGCTCGACGCGGGGCAGCCAAGGCTCCAGCGGTGCGGGCCACAGGGCTATCTCGCGCTCCTTGGCACCCGGGCAGCTGCCATCCACGCGCAGCCCCCGGTCGTTGATCCATACACGTTCGCGCAGCCCCAGGCCCAATGGCTGGTCGGCAGCCTGCAAGGTTGGCGGCGTGGTACCGTCCAGGGTCCAGGCAAAGCGCTGGCGCCGACAATTTGGGTCCTGCTTGTTCATTGGCTGGCCCAACGGCCAACAGACCGCCGCCACGCCGACGTTCGCCGGCACCCGCTCCACCGGCACGCTGATACCACGCTGGCTGTCGCGGTTGCTCAACAGGTCGTGTACTTGCAGCATCAGTGGCGCAGCCGAGGCCAGGCCGAACTGCCCGGGCACCGGGGTGCCGTCGGGGCGGCCAATCCATACGCCGATCAGATAGCGAGGGCCTACGCCAATCGACCAGGCGTCCCGAAAGCCATAGCTGGTACCGGTCTTCCAGGCCAATTGCGGGCGCTGCACCAGCTCGGCATGCGGGTCGCGGTCGGGGCGCGCCTGGCCACTGAGGATGCGGCGGATGATCCACGCCGCACCTGGCGACAACAGGCGCCGCTCAATCAGCGGATCCTGCGGCTGCAAGCGCACCTGTGCGCTGCTGCCGCTCCGTGCCAGTGCCGCGTAGCCGCCGACCAGGTCTTCCAGACGGCTGCCGGCTCCGCCGAGGATCAGCGACAGGTTGGGCTCGGCCAAGGGCGGCAGTATCAGCGGCATACCCGCCATGCGCAGCTGCGCAGCAAAGCGTTTCGGGCCATAGGCCTCCAGCAGCTGCACCGCCGGCAAGTTGAGCGACAGGGCCAGCGCCGAACTGGCCGACACCGGCCCGCTGAAACCCATGGAGAAGTTGCCAGGGCGATAGTCGCCATAGCGTCGTGGAACATCCTGCAACAGCGATTCGGAATGGATCAGACCATCGTCCAGCGCCATGCCGTAAAGAAACGGCTTGAGGGTGGAGCCGGGCGAACGTAACGAGCGCACCATGTCGACATGGCCAAAGCGGCGCTCATCAGACAAATCGATCGAGCCCAGGTACGCCCGCACCGCCATGCTCTGCGCTTCGACCACCAGAATGGCGGCCGAGGTACGCTCCGGCAGCCGTGCGCGCCAGCCCAGCAGCAAGTCTTCGAGGCGCCGCTGAAGCGCAGCGTCAAGCGTGGTACGGATCAGCGGCGGGCTGTCAGCGCTGTTCAGGCGCCGGGCCAACAATGGCGCCAGGGCCGGTTCCTGGCGTGGCGCCAATACCAGCGGCTCCTCGGCCGCCTCGCGAATTTGCTGGGCCGGCCATACCTGGTATTCAGCCAGGCGCTGCAGCACCTTGTCCCGGGCACGCTGGGCACGCTCGGGGTGGCGGTCCGGGCGCAGCCGGCTGGGTGCCTGAGGCAGCACGGCCAGCAGGGCCGCTTCGGCAGGTGTCAGGTGCAGGGGAGACTTGCCCAGGTACGCCCAGCTGGCTGCCGCCACGCCCTGAAGCGTGCCGCCGAAAGGTGCGCGGTCCAGGTAGATTTGTAGGATCTCGCGCTTGGACAAATGCCATTCCAGCTGCGCCGTGCGCCACAACTGGCGCAATTTGCCGGCTAGGGTGCGGTCATGTGGATCGAGCAGACGGGCTACCTGCATCGACAGCGTGCTACCACCCGACACCACACGCCCACCCCGCACGTTCAGCCAGGCAGCACGCGCCAGGGCCAGCGGGTTGACCCCGGGGTGACTGTAGAACCAGCGGTCTTCATAAGTCAGCAACGCCTGCAGGTACAGGGGTGAAACCTCATCGGGGCTGACCGGGTAACGCCACACGCCCTCGGCATCGGCAAAACGCCACAACGGCGTGCCGTCCTCGGCCAGCACGACCCGGGCCAGGTCATCGCCCGGCATGGGCAGCGGCCAGATACGGTCCGCCAGCCATAACAACCCGCACAGTACCAGCACGCCGATCACCGTGGCGCGCAACAACCTGCCCCCACGGCTGCGTGGCCGCGCTAAGCTTGGCATCGGGAACCGACCTGACCAGGTAATGGCCAAAGGCTTTGGGACGGCAACCTCGCCGATTCGTACATCAGGAAGCAATTATGCATGTAGAAGGTTTTTTCGAGTGGCTGGGCCAGGCACTGGGCGCGTTGATCCGCTTTATCGTCGACGCATTGAGCGGGCTGTTCAACCTGCTGGCCAATGCCGGCGGCAATTTTATCGACGGCCTGGCACGCACTTTGGGTATGGACACCTCGCTGCTCAGCATCCTGGCCCTGATCATCGGCCTGATGCTGCTGTACTCGGCAATCCGCGCATTCATGCGCGCCTCGATCATCCTCGGCATCATCTGGCTGGTGCTGGGGCTGTGGGTGATGAGCTGGGTGATCCACTGATCTGCGCGGTCATTGTGGGAGCGGCCTTGCGTCGCGATAGGGCCGCACAGCGGCCCCGACGATTCAAGCGGCGAAGCTGAAACCCTGGGGCTGCTGTGCCGCCCTGTCGCTACGCAATCCCACATTGTCCGCATAGAGCGGGCCGCTAGCGGGCCTTTACGGTCATCTCCCCTTGCCCATCCCCCACGGCCTGCAGGTTCGGCCGGTACATCGACTCGACCTGCGGCGGCGGCACGCGGTAGGTGCCCGGAGTCACCGCCCGCGCGAGGTACAGCAGATGGGTAGTGCCGTAGCCGTCGAGCTTGAGCGCAGCGACGTAGCGGTCATCACGGTATTCCTGATGCACCACGCTGGCATTCTGCATCGACTCGCGCCACTCCTTCACCGCACTGCTGGCGTTGCTCAGGCTGGCTGCACTCTGCGCCAGGTTCTGGTTTTCCAGCTCCAGGCCGGCCGGCAGCAAGTCCACCACCAACGCATCCGGCACATGGTCATCGGCCTTGAGGGCAAGGTGTACCAGCACCAGGTCGCCACTGCGCAGGTTGTGCAGGTCCAGCGGCTGGCCATTCATGCCCAGGTATTCGCGACGAATCTGCATGCCATTGCCGGCTGCCGCAGGTGCCTGGCGCGGGTAACCGGACAAGGTCAGCTGCTGATAGAGCGTCTCGCTGCCTTGGTTCTGGACGCTCAGCGGTGAAGCCAGCAACGGGCCCTCAAGCTTCATGCCCGCCTCGGCATTGTTGAGCTCGCGCACTTCGCCAGCACTGTCCAGGCGCGCCTGCCACTTGCCTTCTGGCTTGCCCAGCAGGCCACGGCCGGCGAGGAACAGGGCGTTACGCTCCTGGGTCGACAGCCAGCGATTGGCCGCCAGCTCATCCGACAAGGCGAACAAGCGCTGGTCGATCTGGCTGCTTGCCAGGTTGCTTTCCTGCAGCAGCGCCAGGATCAGCGCCTGGTCACGCAGGGCACTGCCATAGTCAGCCATCCAGCCTTTGCCACGGCTGATACCCAGGCCCGCCTGCAAGGCTTGCTCGGCACGCGGTTTGTCGCCCATCTTGTCCAGCGCCACCGCCAGTTGCACCAATGGCAGGCCGGAGCGGGCATCGGCGCGGCGGTCGAACAGACCACGCAAGGCCCCAAGCGGCGCCTGCTGGCTGCGCGACAGTACCAACGCCGCATAGGCTTGCACGGCAAAGCGGGTGTGATCGGCATTGTCGCTGTAGTCGACTTCGATCAGGTTGCGCTCCTGCAGGTAGCGCAGCAGGCGCTCGCTGGCACTCTTCAAAGCGTCGGCCGGCACCCCATAACCCTGGTCACGGGCACGCAAGAGGAAGTCGGTGACGTAGGCGGTCAGCCAGAACTCTTCTTCACTGTCCGAACTCCACAGGCCAAAGCTGCCGTTGTAGCGTTGCATGCCCAGCAGGTGCTCGATACCCATTTCGATCTTGCGCTTGCGCACATCCGCCGGCTCGCCTTTGATGCCCAGGCGCTTGAGGCTGTCGGCATCGGCATACAACGACGGATAAAGGCCACTGGTGGTTTGCTCCAGGCAACCGTAAGGGTAAGCCTCCAACGCACGGATCTGCTCGGCCAGGTTCAACGGTGGCCGGCTCGACAACGCCAGGCTGGCTTCCAGGCCAGCAGGTTCGAAGGCTGCCAGGTCTGCCTCAGGCAATGTCCATGGCTGGTCATTCAAGGCCACGCGGTAGTGCTTGAGCATGGCCGGGTAGGCCGGGCGCACGCCCAGCGTCCACTCGCGTTCGAATGCAGTGGTTGGCTCGTTGGGCAACACCAGGCCGCTCACACGCACGTGCACCTTGCCCTGCCCCAGTCCCCCCTGGGCCTGCACCGGAATCATCAGCGTCGAGCGCTGGCCTTCAGCCAGGGCAACGTTCTGCACGGCGCTGGCAGCCAGGCTCAATTGCCCTTCGGTGGTGACTTCAACGTTCAGTTGCTGGGCGCGGCCCGACAGGTTGGCCAGGTCCAGTGCCAGGCTGGTGCGGTCGCCACCGGCCAGGAAGCGCGGCGCCGCCAGCTCGGCAATCAGCGGCGCGGCGACCACCGTCTTGCCTTCGGCCATGCCGAAGTGCTCCTCGGTCCAGGCCTGGGCCATCAACCGCAGCTCGCCGTTGAAGTCAGGGATGTCGACCGTGGCCTGGCCTTCGCCCTTGTCATCCAGGGTCACCGGCAAGCTCTGCTGGGCGACGATGGTCACCGTGGTGTTGGGCCGTTTGCCCCCCTTGGCCATTGCTGCGTCACCGCCGAACGCCAGGCTGGCCAGGCGGCCCTGCCCTGCTTCGATCAGCTGGCCGTAGATGTCCAGCTGGTCAGCACCGTAAGCCTTGCGCCCGAACAGGCTGGCGAATGGATCGGGGGTCTTGAAATCGGTGATGTTGAGGATGCCCACGTCCACCGCCGACAACAGCACATGCACCTGCTTGGGCACGCTGCCATCGGCATTGGCGGCTTTCACCTTCACGGTCAAAGGCTGTTTGGGGCGCATTTTATCGGGTGCTTGCAGGCTCACGGCCAGCTTGCGGTCGCTGCGATCCAGCGGCAGGTGCAGTACCCCTACCGACCGCTTGGGCGTGGCATTGGCCTTGCGTTCACCGGGGCGGATCACCAGTGCGCTGATGTACAGGTCGTGGCGAGCCCAGGCGTTGTCCAGCTGCACATCGAAGGTCTTGCCCTCGGCAGGCACGTCGATCTCCTGCCACCACAGCGGGCCTTCGCTGGACTCGATCATCAGGTAGCCGCTGCCAGCGGCCGGCGGGGTGACGGTCACCTTGGCCGTGGCGCCGTCGGCGTAGGATGGCTTGTCCAGCGCCAGCTTGACCTGGTCCGGGCGCACCGCACCACCTTCGGCATTGTCCTGGGCGCGGTAGCCGGCCCAGAAGCGCTGGCTGGACACCAGGCCGGTCTGCGGGTCTTCCACCTCGACGCGGTAAGGGCCCCACTCGACCTGGAAGCTCAGCTTGGCAGTGGACCCGGCCTTGACGCTGACGGTTTCCTCGCTTTGGGTCAGGAACTTCTCGTTGTAGGCGTAGCTCCAGCCATCGCTCTGCGAGTAGTTCCAGTAGTAGTCACGGCGCTCGCGCACCAGCCGTACCTTGAGGTCGTTGGCCGCCAGCTTGTTGCCGTCACGGTCGGCCACCAGGAACTCGAATTCCACCGGCCCGTCACTGTCGGTTTCCTCGCCATCGAACAGGCCACGCAGGCCAGGCAGGCGCTCGGCGGGCCAGATCGGCTGCTCCAGCCGGCGGGTGATCGGCCGGCCGCCAGACTCCTGCAAGCTGGCCTGCACGGTCAGTTGCAACGGCGAACGGGCCTCGGCCCAACGGCTTTCGATATCGACCACTGCCTTGCCGGCCTGGTCGAGGGTGACTTCGTCCAGTTCCAGGTCCTGGTTCAGTTCGGTTTCGGTAACCGAGCCAAACTGGTAGCCCGGCAACGCCGCTACGGCCTCACGCAGCGGGCGCACATAAGCCTGGCCACTCAGGCGGTTGCCCGCAGCCGGGGCACCGTACAAGTAACGGCCATTGACTTGGATACGGGCATTCTCATCCGGCGACAGGGGCTTGCTACTGCCCTTGAGTTCCAGCGCCAGGCGCTCTGGAAAGAAGTCTTCGACGAGGAACTCATAGACCTGCTTGCGCCCGCCGCCAAGGTCGAGCAAGAGCTGCCAGCGCCCCGTCGGGGCTTCTGTGGCCAACTGCAACTGGTATTGGAACAGGCCATTGGCGTCGGCTTCCCAGACGAACTTGCGGCTGACCTGCTCATCTGGGCGGCGCACTTCCACGTTCACTGGCTGGGCCTTGACCGGCTTGCCGTCCTGGTCGCGCAGCAGGCCGTTGAGCAGCACTGTCTCACCCGGGCGATACAGGTCGCGCGGGCCAAAGATGAAGAACTGAAGCGGGTTGGCCTGGGGCCCGGTGATGTCGAATTCGGCCAGGTCCAGTGCCGCGGTGTTCAGGCGCAGCAGGGTGGTGTGCACGCCCTGGGTGGCGATCAGGGTGTCGGCCTTGGGCGTGATCGGCAGTTGGGCGTGGCCCTTGCCATCGGTAGTGGCCTGGGCCAGCAGCTTGCCTTTGTCGTCATGGATTTCCAGGTTGACGCCGTTCATGGCCTTGCCGCCTTCCAGCGCCTGGGCGAATACGTCGAGCCGGTCGCGGTAGCGGTGCGCGGAAACACCAATGTCGCTGAGGGTGAACAGGGTTGCCGGCTGCGAGTAGTCATAGGTGCCCGAGGCACGCATCACAGCCAAGTACACGCCAGGCTCCTGCAGCGGCTTGATGCCAGCGATCGGCAGCAGCACGGTCTCGCGGGTGTTGCGCGCCGGGTTGAGGTCAAAGCGGCCGCTATAGACCAGCTCGGCCATGTCCAGGGTTTCCTTGGACTGGTAGTAGTACAGGCTGCTGTTACGTCCCCAGCTGGCCAGGAAGCTCGAGAGCATGTCCGGCTTGACCCGGAAGAATTCGACATCGACTTTGTCGACATTCAGGGCGATCACCGGCAGGCCTTCGGCCAGGCGCGTGGGCAGCAGCGAGCCGCGGCTGGCAAAGCCGATGGTCGGCTGCATGTCGCGGGTTTCCAGGCGGGTGACCGATTCGCTATCCAGTTGCTTGCCGTTGACCGCGAGCAGGCCCTTGTCGACGGTCAGCACCAACTTGCGCTGTGGCTCCAGGTGGCGCAGGCGCAGCTCCATCTGGTTATCGGAGAGTTCCCAGGCGCCGTCCAGCTTGCCTTTGACCGTATCGACCACGTGGACCTTGCTGGCCAAGTCCTGCTTGGCATCCAGCGGTGCGGAGAAACTGATCGACAGCGTTGCGGCGCCGTCCAGTTGCACTTCGGATACATCCAGCACTGTGAGCTCGCGACCTTCGTAGCGCTTGGCGAGCACCGCCGGGTCTTCGCGTTTGGCAGCCGGGGTCTCGGCCGGCACAGTGGCCGCAGGCTTCTCGGCAGGCGCCGGTTTGTCCGGCGTCGAAGAGTCACAGGCACTGAGCAAAGCCAGCGCGCAGGCCAGCAACAATCCTTTGTTGAACATGGAGTAGGAACTCTTTGGCAGCGGGTACTTGAGGGCAGCAACTATAGCTGGCTAAGCGCATGTTCGCGCGATTTGGTTGCCTGGCCGTTACACTGTGGCCATTGAGAAAAGCTGGGGGCGCTGCGCAGCCCCAGATCCCAAGGACGCCCAATGACCGCTTTGACCACCGACTGGCGCCACCGCCCCACCCACCACAAAGTCTGGGCGCTGGCCGCGCCGATGATCCTGTCCAACATCTCTGTGCCGCTGGTAGCGCTGGTCGACAGCACGGTCATCGGCCACCTCCCCCACGCCCACCAGTTGGGTGCCGTGGCGGTGGGCGCGACGCTATTCACTTTCATGGTCGGCCTGATGGGCTTCCTGCGCATGGGCTCCACCGGCTTCGCAGCCCAGGCCGCTGGCCGTGGGGACGGTGCGGCGTTGCGCCAGGTGCTGGTGCAGGGGCTGCTGCTGGCAGTCGGCTTTGCCTTGCTGATCGGCCTGCTGGCGATTCCTTTCAGCCAACTGGCGCTGCACACGATGCAGCCAAGTGCCGCGCTGCAGCAATCCACCGAGGACTTCTTCCATACCCGCCTGCTAGGCCTGCCTGCAGCATTGGCCAGCTACGCGCTGGTCGGGTGGTTCCTCGGCACACAAAACGCCAGGGCACCGCTGGCGATTCTTCTGACCACTAACCTGCTGAACATCATCTTGAACCTGTGGTTTGTCCTCGGCCTGGACTGGGGCGTGCTCGGGTCGGCTCGGGCGTCGGTAATCGCCGAATGGAGTGCCGCCTTGCTCGGGCTGGCCCTGACCCGGCCGGCCCTGCGCGCTTACCCTGGGCAGATCGTGTGGCCGGTCCTCAAGCGTTGGCAGGCTTGGCGACCGTTGCTGTCAGTCAACCGCGATATTTTCCTGCGCAGCCTGGCGCTGCAGCTGGTGTTCTTGCTGATTACGGTGCAAGGCGCACGCCTGGGCGAAGCGACCGTGGCGGCCAACGCCCTGTTGCTCAATGGCCTGCTGCTGACGGCCTATGCGCTGGATGGGCTGGCACATGCGGTGGAGGCCTTGTGCGGCCATGCCATTGGTGCCCAAGACCGCGACACCTTGCGCCGCTCGCTGGTGGTCGCTTGTGGTTGGTCACTGATCACCAGCGTGGGGTTTGCCGGGCTGTTCCTGCTGGGTGGGCACCTGTTCATCGACTTGCAGACCGACATCGAAAGTGTGCGGGCGGCGGCTTATCCGTATTTGCCTTACCTGGCGTTGCTGCCGTTGATCGCGGTGTGGAGTTACTTGCTGGATGGCTTGTTCATCGGCGCGACCCGGGCGCGGGAAATGCGTAATGCGATGCTGCTTTCGGTGTTGATCGCGCTGCCGGTGGCACTGGCCATGAGCGGGTTGGGCAACCATGGGTTGTGGTTGGCGTTTCTTGGGTTCATGGGGTTGCGGGCGGTGACGCTGGGGTGGGTCGGGTGGCGGTTGCAGCAGAGGGGTGAGTGGATTCGGTGATGCGGGGCATGGCTTAGGCATTGCAGCGCCTGCGAGATCGAGCGCCGCCCGCGCGGCGCATCGCGAGCTGCGCTCGCTCCTTGTATGTTGTGTCTGACCTGGCCAGAGAGGTTATTCTCGTCAGGTTCAAGAAGCACTTCCGGGGAGACCGATCGCTCCT
>NZ_QJRL01000037.1 GCF_003205205.1 Pseudomonas sp. LB-090624 | reverse complement strand
TCAACCATCATCTCAACCACTGGCGATCATTCGATCGTAGCCCTTACAGCATCTTCCGAATCGCCTAACTCGTTGAATCTCAAGGAGTTTGTCGTTCCGTTGTCGCTGGAAGTGGGGCGCATTATAATGGGATTCGAAAGCCCGTCAACCTTTAATTTCAAGAAAACCTAATACTGCTGAAAACGAAGCGGGGAGGCCTATCGGCCTCCCCGCTTCTATATAGCTTATACAGCTAGACCATCCAGGCAATTACTCAGCCTTGAGGGTGACCCGGCCAAACGACTTCTTGCCCGCTTGGCACACATGCGTGGCACCAAGGACGAACATGAAGTCCTTGTCGACCACTGCACCATCAACCTTCACCGCGCCGCCACTCAGCAAGTCTCGCGCCTGAGCCGAGTTCTTGACCAGGCCAGCCCGGTTCAACACCGCAGCAATTGGCAGGTCTTCGGCCGCAGCTACTTCGATCTCCGGCAAGTCTTCCGGCAGCTCGCCTTCCTTCATACGGTTACCGGCAGCACGGTGAGCATTGGCCGCCGCCTCCTCACCATGGAAGCGCGCCACAATTTCTTCCGCCAGCTTGATCTTGATGTCACGTGGATTGGCGCCATTGGCAACATCGGCCCGGAACTGCTCGATTTCTTCCATCGAACGGAAGCTCAGCAGCTCGAAGTACCGCCACATCAGGGTATCCGGGATCGACACCAGCTTGCTGTACATCACCCCTGGCGCTTCCTGGATGCCGACATAGTTGCCTAGCGACTTCGACATCTTCTTCACGCCGTCGAGCCCTTCGAGCAGTGGCATGGTCACGATGTTCTGCGCTTCCTGGCCATATGACCGCTGCAGTTCACGCCCCATCAGCAGGTTGAACTTCTGGTCGGTACCGCCCAGCTCGACGTCCGCCTTCAGCGCTACCGAGTCATAGCCCTGCACCAGCGGATAGAGGAACTCGTGAATGGCGATCGGCTGATTGGTGGTGTAGCGCTTGTCGAAGTCATCACGCTCCAGCATGCGCGCGACGGTGTACTGCGAAGCCAGGCGAATGAAGTCGGCAGGGGTCAACTTGTCCATCCACGTAGAGTTGAATGCGACTTCAGTCTTGGCCGGGTCGAGAATCTTGAATACCTGCTGCTTGTACGTCTCGGCGTTGTCCAGCACCTGCTCGCGGGTCAGCGGCGGACGCGTGGCGCTCTTGCCGCTTGGGTCACCGATCATGCCGGTGAAGTCACCTATGAGGAAGATGACCTGATGACCCAGATCCTGGAACTGGCGCAGCTTGTTGATCAGCACCGTGTGACCCAGGTGCAGGTCCGGGGCGGTCGGGTCGAAGCCGGCCTTGATGCGCAGAGGCTGGCCGCGCTTGAGCTTCTCCACCAGTTCCGACTCGACCAGTACTTCTTCCGCACCGCGCTTGATAAGCGCCAGCTGCTCTTCAACCGACTTCATAGACAAACCCGCAAGGCTCAGATTCAGGGGGAGCCAACCATACAAGATCGGCCGTCAAATACAAGTTTCGCAAAGGAATGTGACCCGAGCACGGGCTTGCGGCGTCTACGCGCCCTTGCGTGAAAATGGATTTGGTTATATTTTATACAGTTATTTCATCTTCATCATGTCATTCATCTTTTCCATTTCACCTTTTTCAAAGTCACCTTGCCCATGACCAACGAACCGCCTAAAGCGCCCCCGCTTTATCCGAAGAGCCATCTGTTGGCTGCCAGCGGCATCGCCGCCCTGCTCAGCCTGGCTTTGCTGGTATTTCCCTCCAGCGAAGTGGAAGCCAAGAAAACCACCCTCAACCTTGAGCTCGAGAGCCCCGCCGAGCAGCTGAAAGACGAATCCCGGGCCGCGCCACTGGTGCAAGCCGAAGGTGAGCAAGGCTCGCCTTTCGCCCAGATAGAAGAGGCTACCCCCGAAACCCAGAAGGCCGATCAGCAGGCCCCGGCCGCCGAACCGGTTGCCGAGACCGCCAAGGAGCCTGGCCACCGCGAAGTCACCGTGGCCCGCGGCGATACGCTGTCCACCCTGTTCGCCAAGGTCGGCCTGCCAGCCAATGCGGTGCATGACTTGCTGGCCAGCAACAAGCAGGCCAAGCAATTCAGCCAGCTCAAGCATGGCCAGGTCTTGCAATTCGAGCTCGACAAGGATGGCCAGTTGGCCAGCCTGCACAGCAAAGTCAGCAACCTCGAAACCATTCGCCTGACCAAAACCGCCAACGGCTACGCATTCAACCGTGAAATCAGCAAGCCGGTGATACGCACCGCCTATGCCCACGGCGTGATCAAGAGCTCGTTGTCAGCTTCGGCCCAGCGCGCCGGCCTGTCCCACAGCATGACCATGGACATGGCCCGCGTGCTGGGTTACGACATCGACTTCGCCCAGGATATTCGCCCAGGGGACGAGTTCGACGTGGTCTACGAACAGAAGGTGATGGACGGCAAGGTCGTCGGCACCGGTAACATCCTGTCTGCGCGCTTCACCAACCGCGGCAAAACCTACACTGCCGTGCGCTACACCAACAAGCAGGGCAACACTACCTACTACACCGCCGACGGCAACAGCCTGCGCAAGGCATTCATCCGTACCCCGGTGGACTTCGCCCGCATCAGCTCGCGCTTCTCCGCCGGTCGCAAGCACCCCATCCTGAACAAGATCCGCGCCCATAAAGGCGTCGACTACGCGGCCCCACGCGGTACCCCGATCAAGGCAGCCGGTGACGGTCGCATCGAACTGGCCGGGCGCCGTGGTGGCTACGGCAATACCGTGATCATCCAACATGGCAACCGCTACAAGACGCTGTATGGCCACATGCAGGGCTTTGCCAAAGGCATCAAGACCGGCAGTACGGTCAAACAGGGCCAGATCATCGGCTACATCGGCACTACCGGCCTGTCCACCGGACCACACCTGCACTACGAGTTCCAGGTCAACGGCGTGCACGTCGACCCGCTGAGCCAGAAGGTGCCAATGGCTGACCCGATCGCCAAGAACGAACGTCAGCGCTTCCTGCAGCAGAGCCAGCCGCTGATCGCCCGCATGGATCAGGAAAAGGCCACCCTGCTCGCAGCGAACAAGCGCTAGGCCATGGCGCTCTACCTGGGGGTGATGTCCGGTACCAGCCTCGATGGCCTGGATATCGCCCTGATCGAACAAGGCGAGCAGCTTGAACTGCTCGCCACCCACTACCTGCCCATGCCCCCAGACCTGCGCCAGGACCTGCTGGCCCTGTGCAGCAGCGGCCCTGACGAGATTGCCCGAGCAGCACTGGCGGAAAACCGCTGGGCCAGCCTGGCCGGCGAAGGTATCCGCCAACTGCTGGCTCGCCAGGGGCTGAAGCCTGACGCCGTTCGCGCCATCGGCAGCCACGGCCAGACCATTCGCCATGAACCGGCCCGCGGCTTTACCGTACAGATCGGCAACCCCGCACTGCTCGCCGAGCTGACCGGCATCAGCGTGGTCGCCGACTTCCGCCGTCGCGATGTGGCTGCCGGCGGCCAGGGCGCGCCACTGGTACCGGCCTTCCACGAAACCCTGTTCAGCCAGCTTGGCCGACGCCTGGCAATCCTCAACGTAGGCGGTTTCAGCAACCTCAGCCTGATCGAGCAGGACAAGCCGGTTCATGGGTTCGATTGCGGCCCGGGGAACGTGCTGCTAGATGCCTGGATCGAGCGCGAGTGCGGCCACGCCTACGATGCAGATGGTGCCTGGGCTGCCTCGGGTGTGGTGCAGCCCAGCCTGCTCGGCGCACTGATGTCTGACCCGTTCTTTGCTGGCAGCGGCCCCAAGAGTACCGGCCGCGAGGTGTTCAACCTACCTTGGCTGGATCGCCACCTGGCCAACCTGCCGGCATACCGGGCCCAGGACGTGCAGGCGACACTGCTGGAGCTGACCGCACGCAGCATCATCGATTCGCTTGGCAAAGCCCAGCAAGGCACCGAGGCGCTGTTGGTCTGCGGTGGGGGCGCCCGCAACGGCGCGCTGATGGCCCGTCTTGGCCAGCTGCTACCGGCGGCCCGTGTGGCAAGCACTGGCGCCTATGGCGTAGATCCCGACTGGGTCGAAGCCATGGCCTTCGCCTGGCTGGCTCACTGCTGCCTGGAGGGTATCGCCGCCAACCGCCCCAGCGTCACTGCCGCCAAGGGCCTGCGCATACTGGGCGCGATCTACCCGGCATAGCCGCTACGCCAGAAAGCAAAACGCCGCGCAATTGCGCGGCGTTTTCGTATGCCTGACCCTTAGATCGAAAACGACGACCCGCACCCGCAGGTGGTCGCGGCATTCGGGTTCTTGATCACGAAGCGCGAGCCTTCCAGGCCTTCCTGATAGTCCACTTCGGCACCCGCCAGGTACTGGAAGCTCATCGGGTCGACCACCAGCGACACGCCCTCACGCTCGACGATGGTGTCATCTTCGGCCACGTCTTCATCGAAGGTGAAGCCGTACTGGAAGCCCGAGCAACCGCCACCGGTAACGAACACTCGCAGCTTCAGACGCTCATTGCCTTCCTCATTGACCAGGTTCTTCACCTTCTGGGCTGCCCCGTGGGTAAATTCCAGACCTGTGGGGGTGAAGGTTTCGACGCTCATGATGATTCTCCCGGCGCGGTAGCCGCCATAAAACTCGATGACGCGCATTATCCGCTTTCCCGAGAAAATCGGTCAAGAATTGTGCGGCTTTAGTCGCGACCTGCAAAAAGGCCCGCACGACGCAGGCCTTTTCCAGTGCTGGCTGGCTTACGGCAGCAAGCCGGCATGGGACAGGCCCATGCGTTCATCCAGCCCGAACAGGATGTTGAGGTTCTGTACCGCCTGGCCGGAAGCGCCCTTGACCAGGTTGTCGATTACCGACAGCACCACTACCAGGTCACCACCCTGCGGACGATGAACGGCAATGCGGCAGACGTTGGCACCACGCACGCTACGGGTTTCCGGATGGCTGCCTGCTGGCATCACGTCGACGAACGGTTCATCAGCGTAGCGTTTTTCGAACAGCGCCTGCAGGTCGACCGAAGTATCGACCACGTTCGCGTACAGGGTGGCATGGATGCCACGGATCATCGGCGTCAGGTGCGGCACGAACGTCAGGCCAATATCCTTGCCAGCGGCCAGGCGCAGGCCCTGGCTGATTTCTGGCAGGTGACGATGCCCCTTGACTGCATAGGCCTTCATGCTCTCGCCGGCTTCGCAGAACAGCGAACCCACCGCGGCGCCACGGCCAGCACCGCTGACACCCGACTTGCAGTCGGCGATCAGGCGCGACGGGTCGGCCAGGCCCGCTTCCAGCAGCGGCAGGAAGCCCAGCTGGGTGGCAGTCGGGTAGCAACCCGGCACTGCGATCAGACGCGCCTGGCGGATCTTCTCGCGGTTCACTTCTGGCAGGCCGTATACCGCGTCCTTGAGCAGCTCAGGCGCGCCATGCGGCTGCCCATACCACTTGCCCCACTCGGCGGCATCCTGCAGGCGGAAGTCGGCAGACAGGTCGATCACCTTGGTGCCGGCCGCCAGCAGCTCACCGGCCAGGGCGTGGGCAACACCATGCGGGGTGGCGAAGAACACCACATCACAGGCCCCCAGAGCCTTGCTGTCCGGTACGCTGAACGCCAGCCCGTCATAGTGGCCACGCAGGTTCGGGTACATGTCCGCCACCGCCACGCCCGCCTCGGAGCGCGAAGTGATGACCGCCACTTCGGCCTGTGGATGCTGTGCCAGC
Organism: Pseudomonas sp. LB-090624; assembly: GCF_003205205.1. Lineage (GTDB taxonomy): Bacteria > Pseudomonadota > Gammaproteobacteria > Pseudomonadales > Pseudomonadaceae > Aquipseudomonas. The sequence goes on along the minus strand of NZ_QJRL01000037.1, from coordinate 32,295 downwards.
AGACGCAACAGTTCGACGCCGGTGTAACCCGTGCCGCCGACGATACCGACCTTGATCATAACGCTTGCCCCTTATCAACGAGCCGTCTGGAAAGCGCACGATAATAGGGGGGCAAGGCGCCTGTAACAACTCTCCGGGTGACCCTTCGGGCGCTTGACCACTACTATCTGACGACCGTGATTACCTGAAGGAACTCCCTCCATGCTTTACCTATGGATCAAAGCGCTGCATATCGTCAGCGTGGTCTGCTGGTTCGCCGGCCTGTTTTACCTGCCGCGACTGTTTGTCTACCACGCCCAGAGCCAGGACAGCATCAGCCAGGAACGCTTCGTGACCATGGAGCGCAAGCTGTACCGCGGCATCATGAACCCAGCGATGATCGCCACTTACGTGTTCGGCGCCTGGATGCTCTACCTCACCCCCGGCTGGCTCAGCCAAGGCTGGCTGCATGCCAAGCTGACCCTGGTGATTCTGCTGACCGGCTACCATCACGTGTGCGGCGCCCAGCGCAAACGCTTCGCCAATGGCACCAATACTCGCACCCACGTTTACTACCGCTGGTTCAACGAAGTGCCTGTGCTGTTCCTGCTGGGCATCGTAATTCTGGTGGTGGTCAAGCCGTTCTGACATAGCCACCCCACCAAGGAGCCTTGCCATGTCGCTACCTGCCTCGCTCGAAGAACGCCTGCGCCTGCCAGTGGTTGCCGCACCGATGTTCTTGATTTCCAACCCCAAGCTGGTTTTGGCCTGCTGCGCCAGCGGCATCGTTGGCAGCTTCCCGGCCTTGAACCAGCGTGACAGCGCTGGCTTCAAGGCGTGGCTGGAAGAAATCGAGGTTGGCCTGGAGCAACAGCAGGCCCCGGCGCCCTATGCCGTGAACCTGATCGTCCACCCGACCAACCCGCGCCTGCAAGCCGACCTGGCCTTGTGCGTGGAGCACCGGGTGCCGATCGTCATTACCAGCCTGGGCGCGGTGAAGGAAGTGGTCGATGCCGTACACGGCTACGGCGGCCTGGTGTTCCATGATGTGACCACCCGCCGCCATGCGGAAAAGGCCGCCGAAGCCGGTGTCGATGGCCTGATTGCCGTTGCTGCCGGCGCGGGCGGGCATGCCGGCACCTGGAGCCCTTTCGCGCTGGCCGCAGAAATTCGCCAGTTCTTCGACAAGACCCTGCTGCTGGCGGGCTGTATCAACCATGGCCACGAAATCCTCGCCGCTCAACTGCTGGGGGCTGACCTGGCATACATGGGCACGCGCTTTATTGCCACGACAGAAAGCCAGGCCCAGAACGCCTACAAACAGATGCTGCTGGATGCCCACGCCGCCGACATCGTCCACACACCGGCGGTATCCGGCGTCCCCGCCAGCTTCCTGCGCCCTAGCCTGGAGCAAGCCGGCTACGACATGAACGCGCTCAAGGGCGGGCACGAACAAGGCAAGCTCAAGCCAATCGACGATGAAGCCAAGGCCTGGAAGACCGTCTGGTCAGCGGGCCAGGGGGTCGGCAGTATCGATGACCTGCCGGGCGCCAGCACATTGATAGCGCGCCTGCGCGACGAGTACCGGCAGGCCATTGAGCGTTGCCAGGCTCTGCGCCCAAGGGCCTTGTAGCAAAAGGCAACACCTTGCTCGGGCAAGCTGTACACTAAGCGCCCTCTTCCGCCCCCAGGAGCTTTGCATGACCCGTTACGCCATGATTACTGGTGCTTCCAGCGGCCTGGGCCTGGCCCTGGCGGAAGCACTGGCACGGCGCGGGCGCAACCTGATCCTGGTGGCACGCCAGCGCGAAACGCTGGAACCGGTGGCCATGGAGTTGACTCAGCGTTTCGGTGTCGAGGTACTGTTCCGCGCGTGCGACCTGAGCCAGCCACTGCGCCTGTCGGGCTTCGTACTGGAACTGGAAGAAGGCGAGCGACGTATCGACCTGCTGGTCAATTGTGCAGGCCAGCGCACCTACGGGCCGTTCCTTGCCCATGAGTGGGCCGATGAACAAGACTTGCTGGAGGTAAACGTGCTGGCCCTGAGCCGCCTGTGCCACGCCATCGGCAACCTGATGGCCATACAAGGCGGCGGGCAGATCCTCAACGTCGCCGGGCTGGCCGGCATGGCGCCTGGTCCGTGGATGGCCACCTACGCTGCCAGCAAGGCCTATGTGCTGAGTTTTTCCCAGGCCCTGCGCGAAGAACTCAAGCGCACCGGCATCAAGGTCTCGGTATTGTGCCCCGGCCCGGTGCGCTCGTCGCGTCGGCGCATTGCCCACCTGGATGGCAAGCCACGCTGTCTCAGCCCCGAGGAAGTGGCGCTGTACACCGTGCGTGCCTTGGACAAGAACCGCACGCTGATCATGCCTGGCCGGCGCAACCGCTGGTTGGCTTTCGCCCCGCGCCTGCTGCCGCGCTGGCTGGTGCGCAAGCTGGCTGGGGTCATTCACCGCCGCTATTGCCCGGCCGGCATGGAATAGCCACTGGGCGATCGGCGCGTGGCTGAGTACACTCGGCCCGACCCTCACCATGGAGCAAGTGCTGTGGACGATCTATTCCTCAAAATCATCAACCGGGAAATCCCGGCGGATATCATCTACGAAGACGACCAGGTCCTGGCCTTCAAGGACATTGCACCCGCAGCGCCGGTACATTTCCTGGTCATCCCGAAAAAGCACATCCGTACGCTGAATGACCTGACCGAAGAGGACAAGGCCCTGGCTGGCCACATTCTGTTCACCGCCCAACGCCTGGCTGTCGAACAAGGTTGCGAGGAAGGCTTCCGTGTGGTCATGAACTGCAACCCCAAAGGCGGGCAGACCGTCTATCACATCCATATGCACGTGCTCGGCCAGCGCCAGATGAACTGGCCACCGGGCTGATCCACGGCAAGCGACCCCGCCGCTATTGCGGTAAACTGTCGGGCACATTCTTGCGGAGGTGCCCGATGGCTACCGAACGTCACTACTCGCCGCTCGACCGCTTGTTGCTGCAGGCCGATACCGCCATGCGCACCTTGCTGCCCTTCAGCGGCCAACCCGCCCGGCCATCGCCGGCCATCATCCAGCCAGATACCGACCTGGACGAACAGCAGTCCCGCCATATTGCCGGGCTGATGCGCATCAACCACACCGGTGAAGTGTGCGCCCAGGCGCTGTACCAGGGCCAGGCCCTGACCGCCAAGCTGCCCGAAGTGCGCAAGGCCATGGAGCATGCCGCTGAGGAAGAAATCGACCACCTGGCCTGGTGCGAGCAGCGGATTCGCCAGCTGAACAGCCACCCTAGCGTGCTCAACCCGCTGTTCTACGGCATGTCGTTCGGCATCGGCGCACTCGCCGGGCTGGTCAGCGACAAAGTCAGCCTGGGATTCGTGGCCGCCACCGAGCATCAGGTGTGCAAGCATCTGGACGAGCATCTTGAGCAGATCCCGCACGAAGACGAAAAGTCCCGGGCCATTCTCGAGCAGATGCGCATCGACGAAGAGCAGCATGCCGAGTCTGCCCTGGAAGCCGGTGGCTATCGCTTCCCTGCCCCTGTCCGCTTCGGCATGAGCTTGCTGGCCAAGGTCATGACCAAGAGCACCTATCGCATCTGAAGGTTTACCCATGACGGACCGATTCGACGCCAAGGACCTGGCGCGCGCCGTGCAAGCCGGCATACTCCAGCCGGGCCAGGACCACGCCCTGCTGGCCTTCCTGCGCCAGCAGCCTGCAGCACGCGGCAGCTTCCAGCTGGCCCATGTTGCTTTCTACTTTGGCGCCATGCTCATCATGGCAGCCATGGGCTGGTTGCTCACCGAGGCCTGGATGAGCATCGGCGACGGCGCATTGCTGGTCATTGCCAGCCTGTACATCCTGCTGATCACCTGGTTCGCCCTCAACCTGCAGCGTCGTGCCCAGCCTGTGGCCGCCGGCGTACTGGCAGCGGTCGCGGTCAGCATCGTGCCACTGGCGGTCTTCGCCATCGAGCGCCTGGCGGGTTGGTGGCCAATGGATGACGCACAAGCCAACTACCACCAGTACTACACCTACGTGCAAGGCGGTTGGCTGGCAATGGAAGCGGCCACGGTAGTTGCCGGGGTACTGATGCTGCGGTTGATTCCCTACCCGTTCATCGTCATGCCGATTGCCGTGGCCTTGTGGTTCATGTCGATGGACCTGAGCGAATGGTTCTTCGGCTCGCCGTTCAGCTGGGAGCAGCGTCGTGAGGTGTCGCTGTGGTTCGGGCTTGGGATGCTGGCGGTGTTCCTGGTGGTGGACGGCCGCACGCGTGAGGACTACGCCCGCTGGGGTTACCTGGCCGGGTTGGCGGCATTCTGGGGTGGTCTCACGTTGCTGGACAGTGGCAGCGAGCTGGGCAAGGCCCTGTATTGCCTGATCAACATTGCGCTGATGGGCATCGCGGTGCTGCTGCGCCGGCCGGTGTTCATGGTGTTCGGGGCTTTAGGGGTGGCGGCTTACCTGGGGTACCTGTCGTACGAGGTGTTTGCCGAATCGCTGCTATTCCCGGTGGTGGTGACCTTGATCGGGCTGGGGGTCATCTGGCTGGGGCTGGTTTACCAGAAGCGGCGGGAGCGGTTGAGCCAGGCGCTCAGAAGCAGTCTCCCGCAATGGTTACGGATGGCCCTTCCAGCCCTGCGCAACTAAAAGTCGCCGGGCTCCATGTGGGGCGAATTCAGCCGCGAACACCGACGCAGCAGATACCATCCACCGCGCTGCCTGCTTCGCGGGTAAACCCGCTCCCACAAGGGCTGCCACGCAGCCCCGGTGTACGATCAACCCAGCTCTACAATCTCGTACCCATGGGTAATCTCGACCCCGGCACGCTCCAGCATGATGGAGGCCGAGCAGTACTTCTCCGCCGACAGCTCCACCGCCCGCTTGACCTGCGCCTCTTTCAGCCCACGCCCTTTCACCACAAAGTTCATGTGGATCTTGGTAAAGACCTTCGGGTCTTCGCTTGCGCGCTCGGCTTCCAGGAACGCCTCGCAGCTTTCCACCGCCTGGCGCGACTTCTTCAGGATGCTGACCACGTCAAAGCTGCTGCAGCCACCCAGGCCCAACAGCAGCATTTCCATCGGGCGCACACCCAGGTTGCGGCCACCGGCCTCGGGCGGGCCATCCATCACGACGACATGGCCGCTCCCCGATTCGCCGAGGAACATCGCCTCACCGGCCCACTGGATACGTGCCTTCATCTACCTGGACTCCTGATTTTCGGAAAAGGGTGTCAGCTTAGACCTTGTGCGGCTGTGGGAAAAGTACGTGACGTGTCGGTTTACTACCGAAACATACCGTAGTGTCTGATAAGCTGGCGCCAAATGACTGGCGCTTTACGCCAGCCAGCCTCTACAAAAAGCCTATGCCTCGTATCGAACAGGATTTCGTGATGGTCGCCTCTGCCCTACCCGCCAAGATCAAGAACATCGACAAACTGCTGGTGCATTGCCAGCGCCGCCGCTACACCGCCAAAAGCAACATCATCTGCGCCGGCGACCGGGCCGAGACACTGTCGTTCATCATCAAGGGTTCGGTAACCATCATCATCGAGGACGACGACGGCCACGAAATGATCATCGCTTACCTCAACAACGGCGACTTCTTTGGCGAGCTTGGCCTGTTCGAGCCCGTTGACGGTGAACAGCAGCGCAGCGCTTGGGTACGCGCCAAGACCGAATGCGAAGTGGCCGAGATCAGCTACGACAAGTTTCGCGAACTGACGCGCCAAGACCCGGACATCCTCTATGCGCTGGGCAGCCAGATGGCCCAGCGCCTGCGCAACACCACGCGCAAGGTTGGCGACCTGGCATTTTTTGATGTGACCGGTCGGGTTGCCCGTTGCCTGCTGGAGCTGTGCAAGCAGCCCGACGCCATGACCCACCCAGACGGCATGCAGATCAAGATCACCCGCCAGGAAATCGGCCGGATCGTTGGCTGCTCGCGGGAAATGGTCGGCCGCGTCCTCAAGGACCTCGAAGAACGCAGCCTGGTGCAGGTCAAGGGTAAGACCATGGTGGTCTACGGTACCCGCTAGTCCTTGGGCAGCTCGGCGAGCACCTTGGCGTAGGCCTGTGACAGCCGTTCGAACCACGGCGCAGCAGGGGCCACCTCGTGCAAGGCAATGTGCGCATCCGCGCGGCAGCGTTGCTCCAGCTCGCAGCACTCGTTGAAGCGATTCACCGCTGCCACCATCGATTCACGCTCGTTGTCCAGCAGCAACGCCCCGTGCACCAGCACCACCGGGCGTTTGCCGCCCAGGCCTTGGCGCCATCGTTGGGCCGTGCCAACCAGCTTGCGGCCGTTCAGGTTGACGTTATAGCGGCCATCGCAGAACGCCCCGTCGATTTCCCCTACCGAGGCTACCCCGCCCCACTCGCGCAACACGTCGCACAGCGGCAGGCACAGGCGCTCGTAGGCGTTTTCGATACGGCCGTGGTCGCCTTCGCTGCGTGGGGCGACGTAGACCAGTGCAACGTTCACGGTCGAATGCGACTGCGGCACCGGCTCACCGCCGGTTTCGCGTAGCAGCACGGGCCAGCCGGCGATGGCCAGCTCAGCGCAAGCAGCCTCGAAATTGTCCAGGCGGCTCATGCGCCGGGGCATGACCAGCGCATGGTCGGTGGGGCGCCAGAACAGCACACCATTGTCGCGCTCGCCGCGGCATACGGCTGCCAGCAGTTCCTGCTCGGCGTGCAGGCCTTGTTCAACGGTCAAGGCCAGGGGTTGATCGGTCATTGATCCACCTTTGATGTTGTTATTGATGGCCTTTTCGCCGGCACGCCCGCTCCCACTGGTGCATCTCAGATCCATAAGGCGGTGACCATCCTGTGGGAGCGGTCGAGCCAGCGAACGGGCTAGTGCAGGCATACAAAAAAGCCGGCAAGAAAGCCGGCTTCGTTTGATCAGTCCAGTTGCTGAACAGTCTTCTTCACCTGATCCGGGAAGAACAGCCGTTGCAACTCAAGCCCTGGCTGTTCGGCGCGCATGAACGCCTCACCCACCAGGAACGAGTAAACCTCGTTGATCGCCATCAGTTCCACATCGGCCCGGTTCAGAATACCGCTCTCGGTAATCGCCAGGCGATCACGCGGAATGCGCGGCAGCAGGTCGAGGGTGGTTTCAAGGCTGACCTCGAACGTGTGCAGGTTGCGGTTGTTCACCCCTACCAGCGGTGTATCCAGCGTTTTCAGCGCGCGCTCAAGCTCATCACCATCGTGCACTTCTACCAAAACATCGAGGCCGACGTCCTTGGCAGTGGCGGCCAGCTCGGCCATCTTCACGTCATCCAGCGCCGACACGATCAGCAGTACACAGTCTGCACCCAGGGCCCGGGCTTCGACGATCTGGTACGGGTCGACCATGAAGTCCTTGCGGATCACCGGCAGCGAAACCTCTGCGCGAGCCTGCTGCAAGTACTCATCGGCACCCTGGAAGTAATCGACATCGGTCAGCACCGACAGGCAGGTAGCGCCGCCCTTCTCGTAGCTGACAGCGATTTCCGCCGGTACGAAGTTTTCGCGGATCACACCCTTGCTTGGCGAAGCCTTCTTGATTTCGGCAATCACCGCTGGCTGCTTGCGTTTAGCCTGCTCGATCAAGGCATTGGCGAAGCCACGGGGAGCATCGGCGGCCTTGGCCAGGCCCTCCAGCTCAGCCAGACTGATGCGCGCGCTGCGCTCGGCCACTTCCTGGAACTTGCGGGCAATGATCCTTTCCAGCACCGTCGGCACACTCATGCTTCGTTCTCCACCTTGAATACTGCAGTAAAGGCGCCCAGTTCCTGCAGCTTCTCCCAGGCCAGGCCTGTGTGCAGGACGTCATGGGCCAGTTCTACACCGGCTTTCAGGCTCATGGCATGGTCAGCGGCATACAATGCTGCGCCAGCGTTGAGCACGATCATCTCGGCGGCTTTCTGGCCGTTTTCAGTCTTGCGCCGGCCCAGTGCATCGCGGATCAGTTCCAGCGACGCCTGCGGGCTCTCGACGGCCAGGCCATGCAGGCTCTGGCTTTTCATGCCGAGGTCTTCCGGCTCGACCCAGTATTCAGTGATTTCGTCGTTCTTGAGCTCGGCAACGAAGGTGGGGGCAGCCAGGCTGAACTCGTCCAGGCCGTCCTTGGAGTGCACCACCAGCACGTGCTTGCTGCCCAGCCGTTGCAGCACTTCGGCCAGGGGGCGGCACAGGGCCTGGGCAAATACGCCGACCACCTGGTGCTTCACTCCGGCCGGATTCGTAAGCGGGCCGAGCATGTTGAACAGGGTACGCAGGCCCAGATCGCGACGCGGGCCGGCGGCATGTTTCATGGCCGAATGGTGGCTTTGCGCGAACATGAAGCCTATCCCCAAACTGTCGATGCAGCGGGCCACTTGCGTTGGCGTCAGGTTCAGGTAGATGCCGGCAGCTTCCAGCAGGTCAGCACTGCCGCTTTTCCCCGACACCGCGCGATTGCCATGCTTGGCCACGGGGCAGCCCGCCGCTGCCAGGACGAAGGACGAAGCGGTGGACACGTTAAAAATGTTGGCGCCATCACCGCCGGTACCGACGATATCGACTACACCATCGAGGTTTTGCAGTTCGACCTTGTCGGCCAGCTCGCGCATGACAGAGACGGCACCGACGATTTCATCGATGCTCTCGCTTTTCATGCGCATGCCCATCAGGAAGGCACCGATCTGCGCTTCGCTGCACTGGCCGGTCATGATCTGGCGCATGACATCGCGCATTTCTTCGGTGGAAAGGTCCAGCTGGCCGACGATACGGCTCAACGCGCTCTTGATATCCATGTTCGATCCTTAGCGGCGGCCGCCGGTCTGCTTGAGGAAATTGGCGAACAGCTCGTGGCCCTGTTCAGTCAGGATCGACTCGGGGTGGAACTGCACCCCCTCGATATTCAGCGTCTTGTGGCGCAGCCCCATGATCTCGTCGACCGAACCGTCAGCATGGGCGGTCCATGCGGTCACTTCCAGGCACTCGGGCAAGGTTTCGCGCTTGACCACCAGCGAGTGGTAGCGGGTCACGGTCAGCGGGTGGTTGAGGCCGGTGAACACGCCCAGGTCGCGATGGTGTACCGGGCTGGTCTTGCCGTGCATCACCTGGCGGGCACGCACCACATCACCGCCAAAGGCCTGGCCGATGGACTGGTGCCCCAGGCACACGCCCAGGATCGGCAGCTTGCCGGCAAAGTGCAGGATGGCCTCGATGGACACGCCCGCCTCGCTCGGCGTGCACGGCCCTGGGGATACGACGATGCGCTCGGGGTTAAGGGCTTCGATCTGGGCGATGGTCATTTCGTCATTGCGAATGACCTTGACCTCGGCACCCAGCTCGCCAAGGTACTGAACGACGTTGTAAGTAAAAGAGTCGTAATTGTCGATCATCAGTAACATCGGGTTAAACCTCTTGAATCTACTGACTTCAAAATTTGAACCTTCCTGCTCCTGCCACAGGCGCAGCTTGGCCTTTACAAGGCGGTAGACTGGAAGGCAAACGGGGGCGAGCCGGACGGGCCGGCAGGGGATAAAGTCAGGCGCGCCAACGCCAACGGGCGTGGGCCTTGATTACGCGCATCAAGAGTTTGCTGACGATCAACACAGGATAGGTCTCGCTTATACGTCCCGGCACAGTAGCCTACCGGGGCGACGGGCGCAATATGCCTGTAAACACGGGGAAACGAATGGACTTGGGAGGGATGCCCTGTGATTTGCTAAGGTCGATCGGGTTGTCCTGATAAAAATAAAGAAAAGGATGTTCCCCGATGCGAAAAGCCCCGTTATTGCGCTTTACCCTCGCCACACTCACCCTGGCCTGCAGCCAGGCGTTCGCGGCCCCCTCGCCCTACTCCACGCTGGTCGTGTTCGGCGACAGCCTCGCTGATGCCGGGCAATTCCCCGACCTGACGGGCGGCACTTCGGGAGCCCGCTTCACCAACCGCGATGCCGACGGCAACTTTGCACCCGTGTCACCAATGATCCTCGGCGGGCGGCTGGGCATAGACCCGGACGCGTTGAATCCATCCACCTCGGTCGGCATTCGGCCCGACGGCAATAACTGGGCGGTCGGCGGCTACACGACCCAGCAGATTCTCGATTCAATCACCGAAACCTCACAGACCGTCATCCCACCAGGAAACTCCAATGCCGGGTTGGTGCTGCGCGAGCGCCCCGGCTACCTGGCCAACGGCCTGCGCGCCGATCCCAACGCGTTGTACTACCTCACCGGCGGCGGCAACGACTTCCTGCAAGGCCTGGTAAACAGCCCAGCTGACGCGATAGCCGCTGGCGCCCGCCTGGCGGCCAGCGCGCAGGCTCTGCAGCAAGGTGGCGCGCGCTACATCATGGTCTGGCTGCTGCCCGACCTTGGCCAAACGCCTAATTTCAGCGGTACCCCGCAACAAAACCCGCTGTCCTTGCTGTCCGGTGCCTTCAACCAGTCGCTGCTCAGCCAGCTGCGGCAGGTCGATGCCGAGATCATCCCGCTGAACATCCCCGTGCTGTTGAGTGAGGCATTGGCCAGCCCCAGCCAGTTCGGCCTGGCCAGCGACCAGAACCTGGTCGGCACCTGCTACAGCGGCGAAAGCTGTGTGGAAAACTCGGTTTACGGCATCAACGGCACCACGCCAGACCCCACCAAGCTGCTGTTCAACGACTCGGTACACCCCACCATCGCTGGCCAGCAACTGATTGCCGACTACGCCTACTCGATCCTGTCAGCTCCGTGGGAATTGACCCTGCTGCCGGAAATTGCCCACGCCAGCCTGCGCGCCCATCAGGATGAACTGCGCAACCAGTGGCAGGCACCTTGGCAGGCGGTTGGCCAGTGGCAGGCCTTTGTCGCCACAGGCGCGCAGGATCTGGACTTCGACGGGCAACGCAGCGCAGCCAGCGGCGATGGCCGCGGCTACAACCTGACCGTGGGCGGCAGTTACCGCCTGAACGACGCCTGGCGCGTGGGCCTGGCCGGCGGTGTGTACCACCAGAAGCTGGAAGCCGGCGAGCAAGACTCGGACTACAAAATGGACAGCTATCTGGCCAGCGCCTTTGCCCAGTACCGCCAGGATCGCTGGTGGGCCGATGCGGCGCTGACTGCCGGGCACTTGGACTACAGCGACCTCAAGCGCACCTTCGCCCTTGGCGTGAACGATCGTAGCGAAAAGGGTGACACCGATGGCGAAGCCTGGGCGATGTCCGGTCGTCTGGGGTACAACTTGGCGGCCGACACCAGCAGTTGGCAGCTAGCGCCTTTCATCAGTGCCGACTATGCACGGGTCAAGGTGGATGGCTACGACGAGAAGAGTGGGCGCTCGACGGCGCTGGGCTTCGATGACCAAGGGCGTACATCACGTCGTTTGGGGGTGGGATTGCTGGGCAGTGTGCAGGTGCTGCCGGGTACCCGGCTGTTTGCCGAGGTGGCACAGGAGCATGAGTTCGAGGATGACCAGCAGGATGTGAGGATGCACCTGACCAGCCTGCCGGCGAACGATTTCACCCTGACCGGGTATACCCCTCACAGCGACCTGACCTGGGCGAGCCTGGGGGTAAGCCATGAAGTGGTGGCAGGGGTGCATTTGCGCGGTAACTACAACTGGCGCAAGAGTGATGAGTTGACGCAGCAGGGGATCAGCCTGGGAGTCAGCGTGGACTTTTAAACTGCCGGCGCCAGTTTACGGTCCATTCGCAGGCAAACCCGCACCCATAGTATTGGTTTGGCAAGGACTCTGTGGGAGCGGGCTTGCCCCGCGAACACCGGCAACGCCGGTGCCATGCACCGCGCGGCCCCCTTCGCGGGACGAGCCCGCTCCCACACAGGTGTTCTCTGCGTGACAGCGCAGCCCCGATCAATTTATCGGGTGGACGTCTGCTCAGCCAGCGCCACCGCCCGGAACATCGCCCGGCGCTTGTTGATGGTTTCTTCCCACTCCAGTGCCGGTACCGAGTCGGCAACGATGCCACCCCCGGCCTGCACATGCAGCTCGCCGTCCTTGATCACTGCCGTACGAATGGCAATCGCGGTATCCATGTTACCGTTCCAGGCAAAGTAACCGACGGCACCACCATAAACCCCGCGCTTGACCGGCTCCAGTTCGTCGATGATCTCCATCGCACGAATCTTCGGCGCCCCCGAAAGCGTACCGGCTGGCAGGATCGCCCGCAGTGCATCCATCGCCGTCAGCCCTTCACGTAGCTGGCCGGTGACGTTGGACACAATGTGCATGACGTTGGAGTAACGCTCGATCACCATTTTCTCGGTCAGGCGCACGCTGCCGGTCGAGGACACCCGGCCCACGTCGTTGCGTCCCAGGTCGATCAGCATCAGGTGCTCAGCAATCTCCTTGTCGTCCGACAGCAGGTCGTCTTCCAGCGCGCGGTCGGCCTCCTCGGTCGCTCCACGCGGGCGGGTACCAGCGATAGGGCGCACCGTGACCAGGTTGTCTTCGACACGCACCAGCACCTCGGGCGAGCTGCCGACCACATGGAAGTCGCCAAAGTTGAAGAAGTACATGTACGGCGTGGGGTTGAAGCAGCGCAACGCGCGGTAAAGGTCGATAGGCGCAGCCTTGAAGTCGATCGACATGCGCTGCGACGGCACCACCTGCATGCAGTCACCGGCCAGGATGTACTCCTTGATCCGGCCGACGGCGTGCTCGTAATCCTCACGGGTGTAGCTGGAGCGGAATTCCGGCTCGGCAGCCTGCGGGCCGCTCAAGTCCAGGCCACGGCGCGGGGTGATTGGCTGGCGCAAGGTTTCCAGCAAGCCTTGCAGACGGGCTTGGCCTTGCTCGAAAGCCTGGTCTTCAGCCGGGTCGACCAGCACGATGGCGTGCATCTTGCCGGCCAGGTTGTCGAACACCACTACGGCATCGGACACCATCAGCAGAATGTCCGGCACGCCCAACGGATCCGGGTTTGGGCTCGCACCCAGGCGTTTCTCCACGTAGCGCACACAGTCGTAGCCGAAGTAGCCAACCAAGCCACCGTTGAAACGTGGCAGGCCAGGGATATCGGCAACCTTGTAGCGGTCCTTGAAGCGCTCGACGAACGCCAGCGGGTCTTCGACATCATGGCTTTCCACCTCGACGCCGTCCTGCAGGACGCTGACGTGGTAGCCATGCACGCGCATCACGGTGCGCGAGGGCAGGCCGATCATCGAATAGCGGCCCCACTTCTCGCCGCCTTGCACCGATTCAAGGAGGTAAGAGTTGGGCTGGTCAGCCAGTTTCAGGTAGATCGACAGCGGCGTGTCGAAGTCGGCCAAGGTTTCGCAGGCCAGGGGGATGCGGTTGTAGCCGGCAGCAGCCAGGCGCAGGAATTCTTCGCGGTTCATGAGTAGCCTCGTGGCAAGCAGCAATAGGTCAGGCAAACGGACGGGCCGGCACGCGCCGGCAGGCTCAAGTCAGGCGCGCCAACGCCAACGGGCCAGGGCCTTGATGACTTTCATCCAGAATTTGCCAGTAACCGCCACGGTGGACTCTCTGTCTTGTGAGGCTTGAAGGTCCGCCAACGTTATCCCAGTGGCCGGGTCTGCGCAACCGGGCAGCAATGCGCGCAGGTCGTCGATCACGAGGCTGGGAGATTCGTCGTGGATCGGCCTGCCATGGTTGTAGCCGTAGGTCAGGCCCACGCACTGCACGCCTGCCGCCTTGGCCGCCAGTACATCACTGCGCGAATCGCCGACGAATAGCGCTTGCTGCGGGGTGACGCCGGCCATTTGCATGACGAACAGCAGCGCCGCGGGGTCGGGCTTTTTCTGCGGCAGCGTGTCTCCGCCGATGATCCAGCGAAAGTAGCGACCGATCTTCATCTGGTCCAGCAAAGGGGCGACGAAGCGCTCTGGCTTGTTGGTGATCAACGCCATTTCCACGCCCTGCTTCTGCAGCCAACGCAGGGTGTCTTTCACCCCGGGGTAGACCGAGGTGAGCTCATGGCTTTCGGCATAGGCGTCCATGAACAGCGCCAGGCCCTGTTCGGCCAGGGCATCATCCACGGTTTCATGCTCGATGCCACCGGCCAGGGCACGGCGCACCAGCACCTGGGCGCCGTTGCCAACCCAGTGGCGCACCGCCTCAAGGCCTGCAGGCGGGCGCCCCAGTTCGAGCAGCATACGGTCCACGGCGGCGGCCAGGTCTGGCACGGAATCGATCAGGGTACCGTCCAGATCGAACATCACCAGCCTGGGCAGCGTGCCCGGGAACAGCTGCTCGAAGCCACTCATGCGCGGGCCTGGGCCAGTTCGGCGCGCATCTTGGCGATGACTTCCTGGTAGTCCGGGGCGTTGAAGATCGCGGAACCGGCCACGAAGGTATCGGCGCCAGCAGCAGCGATCTCGCGAATGTTATTGACGTTGACGCCACCGTCGATTTCCAGACGGATATCGCGGCCGCTGGCATCGATCAGCGCACGCGCTTCACGCAGCTTGTCGAGGGTGCCGGGGATAAACTTCTGTCCGCCGAAGCCTGGGTTGACGCTCATCAGCAGCACCATGTCGACCTTGTCCATCACATATTTCAGGGCGTCCAGGCTGGTGGCCGGGTTGAACACCAGGCCGGCCTTGCAGCCACCGTCCTTGATCAGCTGCAGCGAACGGTCGATGTGCTGCGATGCTTCCGGGTGGAAGGTGATGTAGGTGGCGCCGGCTTCGATGAAGTCGCCGATGATGCGATCGACCGGGCTGACCATCAGGTGCACGTCGATGGGTGCGGTGACGCCGTACTTACGCAGGGCGGTGCACACCATCGGGCCGATGGTCAGGTTGGGAACGTAGTGGTTGTCCATGACATCGAAGTGGACGATGTCGGCACCCGCAGCCAATACCTTGTCGACGTCCTCACCCAGGCGGGCGAAATCGGCAGAGAGAATGGAGGGGGCAATAGCGTAGGGCTGCATGGCGCACCTGTTGGCAGAATCACGGTGGCGCGCATTGTAACTCAGGGAAGTGGATGAGGTCTGATTAGCGTCAACCTGCACCGGCGTCTTCGCGGCTAAAGCCGCCCCCAAAAGGGTATGCAAGCCCTGTGGGAGCGGCTTTAGCCGCGAAGACGCCGGCCATCGTCAGGCAGGTTGTTGAGTCCTGAGCTTCTCGCTACGCCCGCGGAGCCATTCCAGGGTCAGCAGCAACACCACCGAGAAAGCAATCAGCAAGGTCGCCGCCGCCGCAATGGTCGGGCTCAGGTTTTCGCGAATGCCGCTGAACATCTGCCGCGGCAGGGTTGCCTGCTCCGGCCCGGCGAGGAACAGCGTCACCACGACTTCGTCGAACGAGGTGGCGAACGCGAACAGTGCTCCCGAGATTACCCCGGGGGCAATCAGCGGCAGGGTCACCCGGCGGAAGCTCAGCAGTGGCGAGGCCCCCAGGCTGGCTGCCGCGCGCACCAGGTTGTAGTTGAAGCCCTGCAAGGTCGCTGACACGGTGATGATGACAAACGGCACACCCAGCACCGCATGCACCAAGATCAGCGAGGTGAAGCTGTTGCCCATGCCAAGCGGCGCGAAGAACAGGTAGCTGGCCACACCGATGATCACCACCGGTACCACCATCGGCGAAATCACCAGCGCCATGACCAGCGATTTGCCGGGGAAATCCCCGCGGGTCAGGCCGATGGCCGCCAGGGTGCCGAACACCATGGCCAGCACCGTGGCCGCCGGGGCGACGATGATGCTGTTCTTCAGCGCCCGCATCCACTCGGCAGAGCCAAAGAAGTCCTGATACCACTGCAGCGAGAAGCCCTGTAGCGGGTACACCAGGAAGCTGCCACTGTTGAAGGACAGCGGCACGATCACCAGCACCGGCAAGATCAGGAATAGCAGGATCAGGCCGCAAAGAATACGCAGGCTGTAGTACCAGACCCGCTCCACGGGCGACATGTAAGGGCTCAGCATGACAAGGCTCCTCAGCTCAGGCGCAGGCGGCTGGCGCCGACCAGCCAGCTATAGATCAGGTACAACAGCACGGTCGCCAGCAGCAACAGCCCACCCAGTGCGGTAGCCATGCCCCAGTTGATGCTGGTGTTGGTATAGAAGGCCACGAAGTAGCTGACCATCTGGTCGTTCGGGCTGCCCAGCAGTGCCGGGGTGATGTAGTAGCCGATGGCCAGGATGAACACCAACAGGCAACCGGCGCCTACACCGGCGTAGGTTTGCGGAAAGTAAACCCGCCAGAAGCTGGCGAACGGGTGGCAGCCCAGGGAGATCGCCGCGCGCATGTAGCTCGGCGAAATGCCCTTCATCACGCTGTACAGCGGCAGGATCATGAACGGCAGCAGAATATGCACCATCGAGATGTACACACCTGTGCGGTTGAACACCAGTTCCAGCGGCTCGTCGATGATGCCCATTGCCATCAGCGCGCTGTTGATCAGGCCGCCGGACTGCAGCAACACGATCCACGCTGCCACCCGCACCAGGATCGAAGTCCAGAACGGCAGCAGCACCAAAATCATCAGCAGGTTGCTCTGCCGGGTCGGCAGGTTGGCCAGCAGGTACGCCAGCGGGTACGCCAGCACCAGGCAGATGGCGGTAATCACCACACCCATCCACAGGGTGCGGGCAAAGATGTCCAGGTAAATGGCCTGGTCCGGAGTAGCCTTGGCCAGTTCGCCAAGGTCGTCGATACGATGGTCGAGCGAAGCCAGCAAGTAGAACGAGGTCACGGTGCTGGTGTTGCGGCGAATCGCCTGCCAGTAGGCCGGGTCGCCCCAGCGCTCGTCGAGGGTTTGCAGCGCATCTTTATAGGAGGCAGGCTCGCTCTTGAACGGCAAGGCCCGCGCTGTCTTGGTCAACAAGCTGCGGTAGCCGGCCAGTTCCATGTTCAGGCGTTTGGAGAGGTCGCCCAGGGTCTGGTTCTTGCGCGACTCGGCCAGGTCTTGGCTCAGCGCCTTGTACACGTCCTCGCCGGGCAGGCTCTTGCCATCCCACTGGCTGATGACCTCAACCGTACGCGGCAGGCCGCCAACCACCTCCGGGTTGCCGACGCTCTTGTACAGCAGCGCCGCGATCGGCACCAGGAACACCAGCAAAAGGAACAGCGCCAGCGGCGCGATCAACGCCTGCGCCTTCCAGCGGTTGACCCGCTCGGCGTGCTTGAGGCGCTGCTTGAGACTTGGACCTGCGCCTTCGTTGAGGGGCACTGCAATGGCCATGGCGAACTCCGCGATACGAAACTGAATTGGGGCCGCAAAGCGGCCCCCTTACGCTGGTCGTTTACTTCTTCGCAGCCCAGGCGTTGAAGCGTTGCTCCAGCTGCTCGCTGTTGTCAGCCCAGAAGGCCACGTCGATTTGCACCTGGTTGGCGATGTTTTCAGGCGTGGTCGGCATGTCCTTCTTCACCTCTTCCGACAGCAGGCTCACCGCCTTGGCGTTGGCCGGGCCGTAGGCGATGTTCTCGGAGTAGATCTTCTGCTGCTCGGGCTTGACGCTGTAGGCGATGAATTTCTTCGCCTCTTCGACGTTCTTGGCGCCTTTAGGAATTGCCCATGCATCGAAGTCGTAGATGCCGCCGTTCCACACCACCTTGAGGTTGCTCTCTTTTTGCACAGCGGCAATACGGCCGTTGTAGGCAGAGCTCATGACCACGTCGCCTGAAGCCAGGAATTGCGGTGGCTGTGCGCCAGCTTCCCACCACTGAATGCTGGGCTTGAGTTCATCGAGTTTTTTGAAGGCGCGGTCCTGGCCTTCCTTGGTCGCCAGCACTTTGTAGACATCCTTGGGCGCAACACCGTCAGCCATCAGTGCGAATTCCAACGTGTACTTGGCGCCTTTGCGCAGGCCACGCTTGCCCGGGAACTGCTTGGTATCCCAGAAATCGGCCCAACTGGTAGGTGCGGTCTTGAGCTTGTCGGCGTTGTAGGCCATGACCGTGGACCAGACGAAGAAGCCCACACCGCAAGCCTGGATGGCACCGGGCACGTAGTCGCTCTCGCTGCCGAACAGGGCTGGGTCGAGCTCTTCGAACATGCCCTCATCGCAACCGCGCGCCAGCTCTGGCGACTCAACCTCTACCAGGTTCCACGACACGCTCTTGGTGTCGACCATCGCCTTGACCTTGGCCATTTCGCCGTTGTACTCACCGGCGACGATCTTGCCATTACCCGCCTTCTCCCATGGCTCGTAGAACGCTTTGACCTGGGCAGCCTTGTTAGCGCCGCCGAACGAGATCACGGTGAGGTCTGCGGCCATGGCCTGGCCAGCGGCGAACAGCCCCAGGGCCAGGGCGGTCAGTTTCAACTGCTTGCGCATTATTATTCTCTCCACAGTACAGGGTTGGTGAAGCAATCCATCAATGGGCTTCGGCAATCGGATCGAGCGCGCGGGCGTGCTCCACCTCCCAGCCCAGCGGTACCACATCGCCCACGGCCAGGGCCGGGTCGAGCTCGGCAATTGGCTGTTTCACGAAGAAGTCGCCCTTGCCGCAAACTTCCAGGCGCACCCGCACGTGGTCGCCCAGGTAAATGAATTCGGCCACCCGGCCAGAAAAGCGGTTGACGCAGCTTTCGCTGTGGCCGTTAAGGCGCACCCGCTCCGGGCGGATAGACAGGGTCACCGGCTCGCCGGCCTGGCCGACATTCACCGCCAGCGCCTCGACCCGCTCACCACGTGGCAACTGCACCTGGCAGCGCTTGCCGTCGCTGGCCAGCAGGGTGCCGTTGATACGGTTGTTCTCGCCGATGAAGTTGGCAACGAAGGTGTTGCAGGGTTCTTCGTACAGCGTGCGCGGGTCGGCGATTTGCTGGATTTCGCCCTGGTGGAACACTGCCACACGGTCGGACATGGTCAGTGCTTCACCCTGGTCGTGGGTCACGTAAACCACGGTCACGCCCAGGCGCTGGTGGATGTGCTTGATTTCCATCTGCATGTGTTCACGCAGTTGTTTGTCCAGGGCGCCCAACGGTTCATCCATCAGCACCAGCTGCGGCTCGAACACCAGTGCGCGGGCCAGCGCCACGCGCTGCTGCTGGCCGCCGGACAGCTGGCCCGGGTAGCGTTTGGCAAAGGCATCGAGCTGGACCATGTTCAGCACGCGCTTGACGCGCTCGCTGATGTCGGTCTTGCTCAGGTTGCGCACGCTCAGGGGGAAGGCCAGGTTCTCGGCAACGGTCATGTGCGGGAACAGCGCGTAGTTCTGGAACACCATGCCGATGTCGCGTTTGTGCGGCGGCACGTTGTTGATCGAGCGCCCGGCCAGCTGAATTTCGCCGGCGGTGGGGGTTTCGAAGCCGGCCAGCATCATCAGGCTGGTGGTCTTGCCCGAACCGGACGGGCCAAGCAGGGTGAGGAATTCGCCCTTGCGGATATCCAGGTTGAGGTCTTTGACGATCAGCGACTCGCCGTCGTAGCTTTTCTGCACACCACGGAAGCTGACCAGCGTTTCGCTGGTTGCAGCGTTCGACTTCGCCTCGCTCATGCCTGCACCTTCTTGTTGGATGACTGCGTAGGCAAAAGAGTAGAAGAGGCGCAAGCGCCCGGAAATCGGGGGTGCTGAGAGAATGCCATCATCCGAATGGAAAATTCGTTGTAGGGATTGCCCTACAACGATGGCGGGATTGGAATGCTCCCCCCCGCCCTGCTGCCACAGGGACTCGCTACAGGCAGCGCGCGATGTCGCAATCAGACCAGCTTGTGCTCCATGGCGTACTTCACCAGCTCCGCCAGCGAGTTCACCTTGAGCTTCTGCATCAACCGCGCCTTGTGGGTGCTGATGGTTTTGCTCGACAGCGCCAGCTGCTGGGCGATGTCGTTGACGTTGGCGCCCTGAGCCAGGCGCTCGAACACCGAAAACTCCCGCTCTGACAGTAGCGTATGCAAGGGCCGGGACTCGGTCAGGCCAACTTCGAACACCATGCGGTCGGCCAGTGCCGGGTCAATATAGCGCCCGCCACCGGCTACCCGGCGAATCGCGGTGAGCAGCAGCGCCGGGTCACTGTCCTTGGTGGCATAACCCGCCGCACCGGCTTTTAGCGCCCGGGCCGCCATCTGCGCTTCATCGTGCATCGACAGCATCAGGATCGCCGGCGCATCGTGCAGCGCGCGGATCCGCGGAATGGCCTCCAGGCCGTTCACCCCCGGCATCGAGATATCCAGCAGTACCACCTCGCAGGGCGTGTGCCGCAGGGTTTCGAGCAACTGCTCGCCATTGCCGGCCTCCCCCACCACCTGCATGTCCTTGGCCAGGCCAATCAACTGCTTGATGCCTTCGCGGACAATGGTGTGGTCTTCAGCCACCAGCACTCGAATCACGCTTGTTCTCCCTATTCCAACGGAATGGCCACGCTCAGGCTGGTGCCTTCGCCCGGTTGACTGTCCAGTACCATGCTGCCGCCCAGCATCAGCACCCGCTCGCGCACCCCTACCAGGCCAAACGAAGTGGGCCTGGTCTGCTCACGGCAAAACCCCTGGCCGTCATCGCTGACGGTCATGCGCAACTGCCCGTTCTCACGCACCAGCTCAATCTCCACAGTGTGGGCCTGGGCGTGACGCATCACGTTGGTCAGCGCTTCCTGGAGGATGCGGAACAACCCGGTGGCCTTGGCATCGCTCAATGCTGGCAGATTATCCGGTACTTGCACCAGACAGGGGATCTGCGTGCGCGCTTCAAACCGCCGCGCCTGCCACTCGATGGCCGAGGCAATGCCGGCATCGAGGATCGGCGGGCGCAAGGCGGTGGCCACGTCGCGTACCAGCTGGAACAACTGGGCGATCAGACGCTTCATGCTGGCAAGGCGCTCGTTCAGGCCCGGGTCCAACTCGGCGAAAGCCAGCTCGCACATCGACACCTCCAGCTTGAGCACGGTGAGCATCTGCCCCAACTCATCATGCACTTCCCGGGCGATGCGGGCCTTCTCTTCCTCGCGCACGCTCTCCAGGTGGGCCGACAGCTCGCGCAGCTGCTCCTGGGATTTGGCCAACGCCAACTCGGCCCGCTTGCCCTGGGTGATGTCCCACACCACACCGTCCCATACCACCTGGCCGTTACCCAGGTGCCGGGCACTGGCCTTGATGTCGGCCCAGCGCTGTTCACCTTCGCGGGTAAGGATGCGCCCCTGCCAGGACCAGTCCTGATCGCTGGCGAGCGCCAAGTCCTGCACCCGATGGTAATCGGCGCGGTCTTCGGGGTGCACAAGGTTGCGCAGGCCCATTTGCGGGTGCTGGATCTCGCTGGGTGCATAGCCCACCAAAGCCTCGCTGCCCTCGCTGATGTAGGGGAATTCCAGGTCGCCCTCGGCCGGGTCACGCTCCAGCCGAAACACCAGCCCCGGCACGTTACCGGCGATGCCTTTGAGCCGTGCCTCGCTTTCGCGCAGAGCCGCCAGGGCACGGTGGCGCTCGGTGACATCGGCAAGGTAGACCACCAGGTACTCGGAATCACGAAAGCGCAGAAAACTCAGGGACAGTTCCACCGGCAGCAAGCTGTGGTCAGCCCGCCGGCAGTGCGTTTCGAACTGGCCGACACCACCCGCCCCCGCGCGCGCGCCCTTCCACAGCTCCAGCCAGCGGTCCATGCTCAAGCTCGGCTCGAAGGCGCTCAGCGGCTGCTCAAGCAACTCGCCCTCGGCATAACCCAGCATGCGCTCAGCGGCGTGGTTGGCGTAGCGCACATGGCTGTCCCAGTTGACCCAGAGGATGCCCACCGTGCTCTGGTCGATGGCAAACTGGCTCAGGCGCAATGCCTCTTCGCGCACCTGGCGCTCCACCAGGCTCTCACGCGTGGTCAGCAGGCTGCGCTCCAGCTGGCGCTGCTGCCGGCGTTGCCACACCAGGGTGGCCAAAGCACACAACAACAGCATGCCGAGCAGCAAGGCCAGGTTCTGCCAGAAACCGGGCGATTCACTCAGGCGCGGGTACTTCGGCTGCAGCCAACGCTGGTGCAGTTGCTCCAGTTCTTTGGCCGGCAGCGCCTGCAGGCCGCGTTCAAGCACATCGGCCAACAGCGGCCAATCGCGCCGCGAACCGATTCGCAGCAGCTGCGGCAGGCCGATATCACCAACCACTGCCAGCTCGCCGAACTCGCTCTCACGTGACAGGCGGCTGAGCTGCGCTTCATCCAGCACCGCGAAACTGGCTTGGCCGCCCACTACCAGCTGCAATGCCTCCCGCTCGTTCGGTACGCCTTGCAGGTTGAGGTTGCCGTAGTTACTGCGCAGGTAATCCGCCAGCTGGCTTGGCATGCGCACTGCCACGCGCTGCTCGGGCTCAAGCCGTTCCAGCTCCAAGGCCATGGCCCCGGTGCGCGGCCCTACCACCAATTGCGGTACGCGCATGTAGGGGTCGCTGAACAACCACAAGCGCAGGCTGGCCGGGGTCTGGGTAAGCCCCGGGGCAAAGTCGATTTCGCCGTTCTGCAGGGCATGCTCCAGGCTGGCCTGGTCGCTGAAGTTACGCCAGGTAAGGTCCAGCTGCAGCACCTGCGCCAGGCTGCTGACCAGCTCCACATTGGCCCCGTAGAGTTGCTGCAGCCGCCGGTCAAATTGTGCATAGGGTGCTTGCAGCACCAGGCCGACCCGCAGACTGGGGTGTGTGTCCAGCCACTGCTGTTGGGCAGGCTCCAGCACAACGGCGGGGAGCGCCTCAGGCCTGGCAAATGCAATCAAGGGCAGCCACAAGCAGCCGATAACCAACAGGCGATGCACTCGCTTCATCTACACGCTCGTCTTGGTAAAGGCGGCCATGCAGCATGGCCGTCACGGGCAAATACTATTAGGCTGCCGGTATCATTCTGGCCTTGGGTTGACTCATGTCCACACTTTATCGCACGACGCTGGCAATGTGCTGCCTGGCCTCGATCCTTCCACTCGGTGCCCTGGCCGCCGACGCCGAAAAACCACCTGCCGCCGCTGCCGCCCCCGCTGCCGAAGCGCCCCGCCCGCCGCTTCTGGAGCGTAGCCAAGAAGATGCCCAGGCCCTCGAGCGGCTGGTGCCCAAGGCCGAGCAGCAGACCCTGCAAGCGGGTGCCGACAGCTTCCTGGCCCTGTGGAAACCGGCCAACGACAGTGATCCGCAAGGGGCGGTGATCATCGTCCCCGGCGCCGGTGAAACGGCTGACTGGCCAAATGCCGTTAGCCCCCTGCGGCAAAAATTCCCTGACATCGGCTGGCATAGCCTAAGCATAAGCCTGCCCGACCTGCTCACCGACAGCCCGCAGGCACGGGTGGAGGCCAAGCCAGCCGCCGAGCCCGAAACACCTCAGGGTGAAAGCGCACCGGTCAAGGACGTACCCGCCGACGCCAATGCCAACGTCGCCCAGGCCACTGCAGCCGATGCCGACACTGCGCAAAGCACCGATGCCGAGTTGGCCAGCGAACAGACCGACCCGGCCGATGCCGAACGCATTTTCGCCCGCCTGGATGCCGCCGTGGCGTTTGCCCAGCAGCACAATGCGCGCAGCATCGTGCTGATCGGCCATGGCAGCGGTGCATATTGGGCAGCCCGCTACCTGAGCGAGAAGCAACCGCCGCAGGTGCAGAAGCTGGTAATGGTGGCTGCGCAGACGCCGGCGCGGGTGGAGCATGACCTGGAAAGCCTGGCGCCGACTTTGACGGTGCCTACCGCCGATATCTACTACGTCACCCGCAGTAGCGATCGCAGCGCAGCCGAGTTGCGGCTGCAAGCCAGCAAGCGGCAGAAAGACAGCCAGTACCGCCAGTTGTCGCTGATTGCCATGCCTGGGAACAAGGCGGCCGAGCAAGAGCAGCTGTTCCGCCGGGTGCGGGGGTGGATGAGCCCGCAGGGCTGATCCGAGATCGCCGGGGCCGCTCTGCGGCTCCGGCTATTTCATAGTCCCCGCCGCTTGCGGATCATGGCATAGGCCTGGTGCAACTCGCGGGTGCGCTCGGTCGCCTCACGCACCTGCGCCTCGCTGGCACCGGTACCTGCCAGCTTGTCCGGGTGATGCCGACTGACCAACCGGCGATACGCCTGCTTGATCTTGTCGACATCGGTATCTGCCTCGACCGCCAGTAAGCGCAGCGCCGCCGCATAGGTCATGGCGACCCCTTCCGTTCCGGCAGCCTTGCGTGGTTCGTATTCCAGCGACATGGCCTGCACTTGGCGCCGGCTGAGGCCCAGTTGCTGGCCCCAGTCCAGCAACAGTTCGCGCTCCTTGTTACCCATCTTGCCGTCGGCCCAGACCATGCGCCAGCAAGCCCGCAAGGTCCCTTCTGCCGCATGTGGCTGCTGGCGAATGCGCCGCAGATGGCCGCCCAGGCGGTCTTTGCCCGCCTTGCCGCGATTGAACGCATTGATGGCGCGCAAGCGGGCAGGCTCGGCCAGGTCCAGGCGCACCATTTCCTGGCGTGCCTGCCGGATATGCTGTTCGGCTACCCGCCCATCGCTCTTGGCCAGGCGCCCGAGCATCACGAACAGCAGTTCGTCGTCAGCCAATGCCGGGCGACCACTCAGCCGTTCGCGCATGTCCTCCCAGCCTTGCAGGCGCAAATGGCGGTCAAAAGCCTGGCCGAGCACCACGCCGAGCAGGGCGCCGGGAATACTCGCCACGGCGAAGCCAGCCCCGGCGCCAATCAGTGTGCCTGCCCACCACATGTCAGGCGCGCTCGCCGATCAGGCGCTCGGCTTCGGCCAGGCGCTCGAGCGTACCAACGTCAACCCAGTGGCCGCGGTAGTGCTCACCCGTGACCTGCCCGGCCGCCATGGCCTGGCGCAGCAACGGGGCCAGCTTGAAGGCACCGGCCTGGCAACCCTCGAACAGCGCCGGGTGCAGCACCGAGATTCCGCTGAAAGTCAGCGTGCCCGGCGCGTCGTCGCCATCAACCACCTGCTCGCCCGCCAGGCGGAAGTCGCCACGGCCATGATGGCCTGGGTTATCGACCAGCACCAAGTGAGCCAAACCCTGCCGGGGAACCAGCAGACGTGCGAAGTCGTAGTCGGTCCAGACATCGCCGTTCACCAGCAGGAAGGGTGCATCACCCAGCAAAGGCAGCGCCTTGAAGATGCCGCCGCCGGTTTCCAGCGGCTCACCCTCAGGCGAGTAGCGGATGCCCAGGCCGAAACGGCTGCCATCTCCCAGGTGATCTTCGATTTGCTGGCCGAGCCAGGCATGGTTGATTACCACCTCGGTAACGCCCGCAGTCGCCAGTGCGCGCAGGTGGTATTCGATCAGCGGCTGGCCGGCGACCGGGACCAGCGGTTTCGGGGTATGCAGGGTCAGCGGGCGCATGCGCTCGCCTTTACCCGCTGCCAGGATCATTGCCTTCATGCACGCGCTCCGGCCTGCAACTCGGCAATCAGTTCACCCAGCTCCGCCAATTCGGGCCGGCGACCGATCACTTCTTCTATATAGGCGAAGAAACGCGGCACGTCGCCCAGGTAACGCGGCTTGCCGTCGCGGTGGCAGATGCGCGCGAAGATGCCGATCACTTTGAGGTGCCGCTGTACGCCCATCAGGTCGCTGGCGCGCTGGAAGGCCTCGAAATCAGGCTGCACCGGGATGCCGGCAGCCAATGCTTTCTGCCAGTAATCACGCAGCCAGCCTTCGACCCGCGCCTGCGGCCAGCTGAGGAAAGCATCCTTGAACAGGCAGGTGATGTCGTAGGTGACCGGGCCGTATACAGCATCCTGGAAGTCCAGCACGCCAGGGTTGGGCCTGCTCTGCATCAGGTTGCGCGGCATGTAGTCGCGGTGCACCAGCACCTTGGGCTGCGCCAGGGCGCTGTCGATCAACTGCTGGCTGACGCGCTGCCAGGTGGCCTTCTGGCTATCGCTGAGGGCCAGGCCAAGCTCACGCCCCACGTACCATTCGGGGAACAGTTCAACTTCGCGGCGCAACAGGGCGTCGTCGTAGCAGGGCAACTGCGCGTCCATCGGCAGACGCTGGAATTTGATCAGCGCGTCGATGGCGTCGGCGAACAGGCTGTCGGCGTTGTCGGCATCGATGATGTCAAGGTATGTCTGGTGGCCCAGGTCGCCCAGCAGCAGGAAGCCGCGCTCCAGGTCCTGAGCGTGAATCAATGGCACATGAACGTCGGCGCTGGCCAGCAGGTGATCGACGGCGACGAACGGTCGGCAGTTCTCCTGGGGCGGCGGTGCATCCATGACCACGAAACTGTGGCCAGCGCCCTGCCAGCGGAAGTAACGACGGAAGCTGGCGTCGCTGCTGGCTGCGGTCAGGCTGCCTGCGGGCACTTCGCCCCAGGCGTTGTTCCGGAAAAGATCATTGAGCTGCTCAGCGAGCCAGACCGTCAGTTGTTGCAGGCGTACATCGTGTTCAGGCATTACAAGGGTCTCCGACGGCCCTAGCCGTCAAGCGGGTCATGCTTTATTATCCAGCATCTTTTTCAGACCATCGAGAGGCGTGCGGCCCCACACGCGGGCAGATGGCACGCAGGAAGCCCGGACTAATAAGATGGCATTGAAATCCCCCGCGTTTCGTAGAAAGTTTCCGTTGCTGGTAACCGGCGGTCTGCTGGCCCTGCAACCTTTGGCCACGTCATACGTGGTAGCAGCCGAACAGTTCGACTGCCAAGTGTCCGCCTCCGGTGGTTGGGACTGCAAGCCCAAGGCGCCAGTCAACAACCTGCCGCCGCGCCCGGTGCACGAGGGTGCTGCTGTCAGCTCGGGCACTGAAGCCGCGAGCGAAGGCGAAACCGCGGACCGGCCAATGCTGGTCACCGAGGCCAAAGGCCGTGCCCTGAAGTCGCGCAGCGAAGACTACAGCCACCTGGACTGGGTTCCGCGTGAAAAGCTCACCGCCGCACAGTTGGCCGAAACCGGCCCATACTGCGGTGGCGCGTATATCGAGCCAACCCGCCCGGGCATGGCCGACACCACGCCAAAGGACGAGTCGCCGACCTACATCAACGCCAAAGTATCCAAGTACCAGCAGGAGCAGCAGATCGCGACGCTTGCCGGTGACGTGGTGATGCGCCAGGGCAGCATGCAGGCCGAGGCCGACGAGGCCAACCTCTACCAGACCGAGAACCGGGGCGAGCTCAAGGGCAACGTCAAGATCCGTGACAACGGCTCGCTGGTGGTCGGTGACGAGGCACAAATTCAGCTCGACACCGGCGAAGCCCAGGTCGACAACGCCGAATACGTGATGCACAAGTCGCACATCCGCGGCAGCGCCCTGTACGCCAAGCGTGGCGAAAACGCCATCATCCGCCTCAAGGACGGTACGTACACCACCTGCGAACCAGGCAGCAACGCCTGGCAGTTGAAGGGCAACAACATCACGCTGAACCCGGCCACCGGTTTCGGTACTGCGACCAACGTCACGCTGCGGGTCAAGGATTTCCCGGTGTTCTACACACCGTACATCTACTTCCCGATCGACGACCGTCGCCAGTCCGGCTTCCTGCCGCCATCGTTCAGCACCAGCAGCGACACCGGCTTCATGCTGGTCACGCCGTACTACTTCAACCTGGCGCCGAACTACGACGCCACGTTGTACCCTCGCTACATGGCCAAGCGCGGCCTGCTGATGGAAGGCGAGTTCCGCTACCTGACGCCTTCCAGCGAAGGCCAGTTCGGCGGCGCCTACCTGAACGACAAGAACGACGACCGCAAAGACCAGACTGATTACAAAGATCAGCGCTGGATGGTCAACTGGCAGCACAAGGGCGGGCTGGACGAGCGCCTGATGACCGAGGTGGACTACACCGACATCAGCGACCCGTTCTACTTCCAGGACCTGGAGTCCGACCAGATTGGTGTTGAAAGCAAGGACCTGCTGAATCAGCAGGGTGCGCTTACATACCGTGGCGAGGGATACACCGCGCGCCTGAATGTGCATGCGTACGAGATGGCCACCATCTCGAAGATCACACCGTATGATCGCCTGCCGCAGATTACCCTGAACGGTAAGCTGCCGTTCGAGCCTGGCGGCCTGAACTTCGGATACCAAACCGAAGCCGTTCGCTTTGATCGTGATCTGAAAGACGACTTCGTTCTGGACGAGGACGGTAACCCCGACTTCTCTGCCGGTGCAGCAGGCCGCCGTCTGGACCAGAACATCCGCGGTATCGCCCGTGCCAACGGCAACCGCTTCAACGTTGCACCGTCGATCAGCCTGCCGATGGAAGCCAGCTATGGCTTCCTGACTCCCAAGCTGAAGTACGCATATACCCACTACGATCTGGACCTGGACAGCGAAGGCAAAGCTCAGGCTATCGCGCAATCGGCCAACCCGGCGTACGGCAGCTACAACAGCTCGCTGAACCGCGACGTGCCGATCTTCAGCGTTGACAGCGGCCTGTACTTCGACCGTAACACCTCCCTGTTCGGCACGAACTACAAACAAACGCTCGAACCGCGCCTGTTCTACCTTAACGTCCCGTACAAGGACCAGAAGGACATCCCGCTCTTCGACACGGGCGAAACGCTGTTCAGCTACGACTCGCTGTTCCGCGACAACCGCTTCAGCGGTACCGACCGTATCGGCGACGAAAACAAACTGTCGCTGGGCGTGACTACCCGCTGGATCGAAGAGAATGGCTTCGAGCGACAGAACTTCAGCATCGGCCAGGCTTATTACTTCAAGGATCGCAAAGTCCAGCTGCCGGGTATCGACTACCGCACCCGCGCCGACTCGCAGTCCGATGTGTCGCCGTACGCGCTGATGTACAACTACTACTTCAACCGCGACTGGCGCTTCAATTCGAACTACAACTGGGACCCGGACACCCGCAGCCCACGCTCGGGCGCCGCTATGTTCCACTACCAGCCTGAAGACAACCCGAACAAGGTGGTCAACCTCGGTTATCGCTACCGTAACGACACCATTTCCTACGACTCGACGACGGGTACCTGGAAAGTGGGCGGCGGCGACTATGGCACCCCGGGCAGTGCTAACTACATCAAGGACTACTACAAGATCCAGCAGCATGACTTCTCGGTCATCTGGCCGATCGTTCCGCAGTGGAGCGTCATCGCTCGCTGGCAGCATGACTACAACCGTAACCGCACCCTGGAAGCCATGGGCGGTTTCGAGTACGACAACTGCTGCTGGAAGCTGCGCCTGATCAACCGTTACTGGATCGATTACGACGACTTCAGCCAAGCGCTGCCACAGAACGAAAAAGGCGACCACGGTGTCTTCCTTCAGATCGTCCTGAAAGGCCTCGGTGGCGTAGTTGGCAACAAGGTCGAATCTTTCCTCGACCAAGGCATTCAAGGTTACCGTGAACGTGAAGACCAAGCTTATTGATCGACTGCGCCCGGCGTTGCTGGGCGTTGCAATGCTGAGTGGCGCGGTGCATGCCGCGGTCCAACCCCTTGATCGCGTGGTGGCCATCGTCGACAACGACGTGGTCATGCAAAGCCAGCTGGACCAGCGCGTCCATGAGGTGCAGCAAACCATCGCCAAACGCGGCGGCGGCGTGCCGCCGACCAGCGCTCTGGAACAGCAGGTACTGGAACGCCTGATCGTCGAGAACCTGCAGTTGCAGATCGGCGAACGCTCCGGCATCCGCATCACTGACGAAGAGCTGAACCAGGCCATCGGCACCATTGCCCAGCGCAATGGCATGTCGCTGGATCAGTTCCGCGCCGCCCTGGCCCACGACGGCCTGTCGTTCGATGACGCCCGCGAGCAGGTCAAACGCGAGATGATCATCAGCCGCGTGCGCCAGCGCCGCGTCGCCGAGCGCATCCAGGTTTCGGAGCAGGAAGTGAAAAACTTCCTCAACTCGGACATGGGCAAGATGCAGATGTCGGAAGAGTACCGCCTGGCCAACATCCTGATCCCGACCCCGGAGGCCGCCAACTCGGAGGCCATCCAGGCCGCTGCACGCCAGGTCGGCGATGTGTACCAGCAGCTCAAGCAAGGCGCGGACTTCGGCCAGATGGCCATTGCCCGTTCCGCCAGCGAAAACGCCCTGGAAGGCGGCGAAATGGGCTGGCGTAAAGCCGGCCAGCTGCCACCGGACTTCGCCAAGATGCTCAGCAGCATGCCGGTGGGTGAAATCACCCAGCCGATCCGCATCCCTAACGGCTTCATCATCCTCAAGCTCGAGGAGAAGCGTGGCGGCAGCGAGAACGTACTGCGTGACGAAGTGCACGTGCGCCACATCCTGATCAAGCCAAGCGAGATCCGCAGCGATGCGGCCACCGAGCAACTGGCCGAGCGCCTGTACGACCGCATCAAGAACGGCGAAGACTTCGGCGAACTGGCGAAGAGCTTCTCGGAAGACCCAGGTTCGGCACTCAACGGCGGCGACCTTAACTGGGTCGACCCGAACAGCCTGGTACCGGAGTTCCGCGAGCAGATGGCCAACGCCCAGCAAGGCGTCGTGACCAAACCGTTCAAGACCCAGTACGGCTGGCATGTTCTGGAAGTGCTGGGCCGCCGCGCCACCGACAGCACCGAGCAGGCGCGCGAACAGCAGGCCCTGAGCGTACTGCGCAACCGCAAGTACGACGAAGAGCTGCAAACCTGGCTGCGCCAGATCCGCGACGAAGCCTACGTTGAAATCAAGCTGCCTGGCGCCGACCAGGCCGCCCAGTGAAGCCCCTGCGCTTTGCCGTCACCCCCGGCGAGCCGGCCGGCATAGGTCCCGACCTTTGCTTGCTGCTCGCCGCAGACGCCCAGCCCCACCCCCTGATTGCCATCACCAGCCGTGACCTGCTCGCCGAGCGGGCCACGCAGCTGGGGCTGGCCGTCGACCTGCTGCCGGTCGCGCCGGGCCATTGGCCCGAGCAGCCGGCGCCAGCAGGTAGCCTGTACGTCTGGGATACCCCCCTTGCAGCCCCGGTGACGGCAGGCCAGCTGGACCAGGCCAATGCCGCGTTCGTACTGGAAACCCTCACCCGCGCAGGCAAGGGCTGCCTGGACGGGCACTTCGCCGGGATGATCACCGCTCCGGTACACAAGGGCGTGATCAACGAAAGCGGTATCGCCTTTTCTGGGCATACCGAATTCCTGGCTGAACTGACCCACACCGCGCAAGTGGTGATGATGCTGGCTACCCGTGGCCTGCGCGTGGCCCTGGTGACCACGCACCTGCCACTGCGCGACATTGCCGACGCCATCACTGCCGAGCGCATTGAGCGCGTTACCCGCATCCTGCATGCCGACCTGCGCGACAAGTTCGGCATTGCCAGCCCGCGCATCCTGGTGTGCGGCCTCAACCCGCACGCGGGTGAAGGCGGCCACCTGGGCCGCGAAGAAATCGACATCATCGAGCCGACACTGGCCCGCCTGCGCAGCGAAGGCATGGACCTGCGCGGGCCGTTGCCGGCCGATACCCTGTTTACCCCCAAATATCTGGAGCACTGCGACGCGGTGCTGGCGATGTACCACGACCAGGGCCTGCCCGTACTCAAGTACAAGGGCTTTGGCGCTGCAGTGAACGTGACCCTGGGCCTGCCGATCATCCGCACCTCGGTTGACCACGGCACCGCCCTGGACCTGGCCGGCAGCGGCAAGGTCGACACCGGCAGCCTGCGCGTCGCGCTGGAAACCGCCTACCAGATGGCCGAGAACCGACCATGAACGAGCAATACCAACACCGGGCGCGCAAGCGCTTCGGCCAGAACTTCCTGCACGACGCCGGCATCATCGACCGCATCCTGCGTGCCATCAACGCCAAGGCTGGCGAGCACCTGCTGGAAATCGGCCCGGGCCAGGGTGCCCTGACCGAGGGCCTGCTGGGCAGCGGCGCACAGCTGGATGTGGTGGAACTGGACAAAGACCTGGTGCCGATCCTGCAGCACAAGTTCGCCGATCGGGGCAACTTCCGCCTGCACCAGGGCGACGCCCTGAAGTTCGACTTCAACCAGCTGGGCGTGCCACCGCGCAGCCTCAAGGTAGTGGGCAACCTGCCCTACAACATTTCTACCCCGCTCATCTTCCACCTGCTCAGCCATGCCGGCTTGATCCGCGACATGCACTTCATGCTGCAGAAGGAAGTGGTCGAACGCATGGCTGCCGGCCCGGGTGGTGGTGACTGGGGGCGCCTGTCGATCATGGTGCAGTACCACTGCCGCGTGGAGCACCTGTTCAACGTTGGCCCGGGTGCCTTCAACCCGCCGCCGAAAGTGGACTCCGCGATCGTGCGCCTGGTACCCCATGAGGTGCTGCCGTTCCCGGCCAAGGACCACCTGCTACTGGAGCGCGTCGTTCGCGAGGCCTTCAACCAGCGTCGCAAGACATTGCGCAATACCCTCAAAGGCCTGCTCGACAGCGCGGCCATCGAGGCAGCCGGCGTGGACGGCAGCCTGCGCCCTGAACAGCTGGACCTCGCCGCCTTCGTGCGCCTGGCTGACCAGCTGGCTGATCAGCAACAACCCTGATCCAGCCTGTACCGACCTGTTAGCGGGCGCGCCCGCTAACAGGCCAGAACATACAACCCCACCCCCAAGTGCCCTCTCCGCTGG
>NZ_QJRL01000036.1 GCF_003205205.1 Pseudomonas sp. LB-090624 | reverse complement strand
CTCCTACGTTTGTTTCGGGCCAATTATTCCTGGGGGATTTGCGCGCGAACGCCTGGGTGCATGACTCGATATCGCGCAGTACAAACAAGGCGGTCGCGCGCGCCTGTCACAGGCGTAACTGGCCCGAAACAAACGTAGGAGCGAGCGCAGCTCGCGATGCGCCGCGCGGGCGGCGCTCGATCTCCCCGGCGCAACAAAACTCACGGCGAACCCTTCTCCGTCTTGACCCAATCCCACGGCGAACCCTTCTCCGTCTTGGCCCAATCCCACGGCGAACCCTTCTCCGTCTTTACCCAATCCCACGGCGAACCCTTCTCCGTCTTGGCCCAATCCCACGGCGAACCCTTCTCCGTCTTGACCCAATCCCACGGCGAACCCTTCTCCGTCTTGACCCAATCCCACGGCGAACCCTTCTCCGTCTTGACCCAATCCCACGGCGAACCCAAATCCCTATCTCCGGCACGGCTATTGCTACACCGCTGGCACCATACCGTTTTTATGACGGTCAGCCACGCGAGAGAGCACGATGCCCCAGGCCGCCCACCTATCCCGAGCCCCTGATCAGCAGGGGCATACCCCGGTCGAGCAGGACAGCCGTCAGGGTATCGAGCACGCCTTCGCCCTGTTCAACCAGGTGTCCAGCCAGCTGAGCCAGTCCTACAGCCTGCTTGAAGCCCGGGTCAGTGAACTCAAGGGCGAGCTGGCCGTGGTCAGCGCCCAGCGCATCGATGAGCTCAGCGAAAAGGAGCGCCTGGCCAACCGCCTGCAAAACCTGCTGGACCTGTTGCCTGGCGGCGTGATTGTGATCGATGGCCAAGGCCTGGTGCGCGAAGCCAACCCGGCTGCCTGCGAACTGCTCGGCGAGCCGCTGATCGGTGAGCTTTGGCGCCAGGTGATTACCCGCAGCTTTGCGCCGCGCAAGGATGACGGCCATGAAGTCTCACTGCGCGATGGTCGCCGCCTGTCGATCGCCACCCGCTCGCTGGATGCCGAACCCGGCCAACTGGTGCTGCTCAACGACCTGACTGAAACCCGTCGCCTGCAGGGCCAACTGGCGCGCCACGAGCGCCTGTCATCATTGGGCCGCATGGTCGCTTCGCTGGCGCATCAGATCCGTACGCCGTTGTCGGCCGCCATGCTCTACGCCAGCCACCTGGCCGACAGCGAGCAACAGCTGAGCGCAGAAACCCGCCAACGTTTTGCTGGCACCCTGAAGGAGCGCCTGCATGAACTGGAGCATCAGGTGCGTGACATGCTGGTGTTCGCCCGTGGTGAATTGCCGCTGGGTGATCGGGTTACCCCGAAAGCCTTGTTCCAGGCCCTGCAGCAGGCAGCGCAGGCACATGTGCAAGGGCATGCCGTGCGCTGGCAGTGCGACAGCCACCTGGGTGAACTGCTGTGCAACCGCGACACCCTTGTCGGCGCCTTGCTCAACCTGATCGAGAATGCCCTGCAAGCCAGCGATGGCTCGGCGCGCTTGAAAGTGCACCTGTTCCGCCGCGAGCGCACCTTGCACCTGTGCGTGAGTGATGCTGGTAGCGGTATCGACGCCGAGTTGTTGGCGCGCCTGGGCGAGCCGTTCCTGACCACCAAGGCCACGGGCACCGGCCTGGGGCTGGCGGTGGTCCAGGCTGTGGTGCGTGCGCACCAAGGCGTGATCAGCCTGCGTTCGAAAATCGGTCGAGGCACTTGCGTGCGGGTGGAGTTGCCGCTGATCGACGGGCAGCTGGCGGAGGGCGCGTAATGGCAATCAATGTGCTGTTGGTCGAGGACGACCGGGTGCTGCGCCAGGCGCTGGGCGACACCCTGGAAATCGGCGGCTTTGCCTACCGGGCCGTTGGCTCCGCCGAAGAAGCGCTGGAGGCGGTGCAGGATGACACCTTCAGCCTGGTGGTCAGTGATGTGAACATGCCCGGTATGGACGGGCACCAGTTGCTCAGCCAGCTGCGCCGCCAGCAACCACAGCTGCCAGTGCTGTTGATGACTGCGCACGCCGCCGTCGAGCGTGCGGTCGAGGCCATGCGCCAGGGCGCTGCCGATTACCTGGTCAAGCCGTTCGAGCCCAAGGCGCTGCTCAGCCTCGTCGAGCGGCATGCCGCCGGGCGGGTGACGGGTGAAGAGGGTCCAGTAGCCTTTGAGCCAGCCAGCCGACAGTTGCTGGAGCTGGCCGCGCGGGTAGCGCGCAGTGATTCGACCGTGCTGATTTCCGGGGAGTCCGGTACCGGCAAGGAAGTGCTGGCGCGGTACATTCATCAGCAGTCGCCACGGGCCGCGCAGCCATTCGTGGCGATCAACTGCGCGGCGATCCCCGACAACATGCTCGAAGCCACCCTGTTCGGCCACGAGAAGGGCGCGTTCACCGGCGCCATCGCTGCCCAGGCTGGCAAGTTCGAGCAGGCCGAGGGCGGGACCTTGCTGCTGGACGAAATCTCGGAAATGCCCATGGCCCTGCAGGCCAAGCTCCTGCGTGTGCTGCAGGAGCGCGAAGTGGAGCGGGTAGGTGGGCGCAAGCCGATCAGCCTGGATATCCGCGTGCTGGCGACCACCAACCGTGACTTGGCCGGTGAGGTGGCGGCCGGCCGTTTTCGTGAAGACCTGTACTACCGCCTGTCGGTGTTCCCATTGGCCTTGCAACCGCTGCGTGAGCGCCCGGGTGACATTCTGCAACTGGCCGAGCGCTTGCTGGCGCGCCATGTGGCCAAGATGAAGCACGCCCCGGTGCGCCTGTCGCCGCAGGCGCGGGCCTGCCTGCAAGCCTATGCCTGGCCGGGTAACGTCCGCGAGTTGGACAACGCCCTGCAGCGGGCGCTGATCCTGCAGCAGGGTGGGGTGATCGAGGCGGCGGATTTTTGTCTGGCAGGTGCCATTCCATTGTCAGCTGGCATCGAGCCATCACCTGAAGTGGCCGCCGAAGCGGGTGGGCTGGGCGATGACATGCGTCGCCATGAGTACCAGATGATCATCGACACCCTGCGTGCCGAGCGGGGGCGCCGCAAGGAGGCGGCGGAGCGCCTGGGCATCAGCCCACGCACCCTGCGTTACAAACTGGCGCAGATGCGCGATGCCGGGTTCGACGTCGAGGCCAGCCTTTTCGGCTGAGTGCTCGGCATCGCATCTTCAGCGCCTGTGGCCAACACCTGCCAGCCCTGATGCGCTCCCGCAGGGAGCGTGTAATGCCACACGCTTTAGTTGCCAAGGCTGGCACCTTTGTTGCTTTACGTAGGCTATCCGCCGCATGCGTGTCAAAAAAATGCGGCCGCAGGAGAGAGAAGGGTCATGAGCCAAGGTGTTGAATTCAATCGTCTGATGTTGGACATGCGGGCCATGCAGGCCGATGCCATGTCGTTGCCAAAGGTTACCGCGGCGCCCGAACTGGCGCCGGGGCAAAGTACCTTTGCCGACATGCTCGGCCAGGCCATTGGCAAGGTGCATGAAACCCAGCAGGCCTCGACCCAGCTGGCCAACGCCTTTGAAATC
Source organism: Pseudomonas sp. LB-090624 (assembly GCF_003205205.1). Classification (GTDB taxonomy): domain Bacteria; phylum Pseudomonadota; class Gammaproteobacteria; order Pseudomonadales; family Pseudomonadaceae; genus Aquipseudomonas. The sequence goes on along the minus strand of NZ_QJRL01000036.1, from coordinate 42,348 downwards.
GGCAAGAGCGGCGTCGACCTGACCGACGTGATGATCGCTTCGCAAAAGGCCAGCGTGTCGATGCAGGCCATGACCCAGGTACGCAACAAGCTGGTCCAGGCGTACCAGGACATCATGCAGATGCCGGTTTGAGGGCGGACGTGAACCATGGCTGAAGCAGTCGTCGAAAACGCCCCCGCCAAGGCTGGTACGCCAGCGGCCAAGCCGCCGCTGTTCGGCATGGCGTTTCTGGAAAACATCGCGCGGATGCCCATGCTGCGGCAGATCGGCCTCATGGTCGGCCTGGCGGCCAGCGTGGCGATCGGCTTTGCCGTAGTGCTGTGGTCGCAACAACCCGATTATCGTCCGCTGTACGGCAGCTTGTCGGGCATGGACACCAAGCAGGTCATGGATACCCTGGCCGCTGCCGATATTCCCTACAATGTAGAGCCCAATTCTGGCGCCCTGCTGGTCAAGGCCGACGACCTCTCCCGTGCGCGCCTGAAACTGGCTGCCGCCGGGGTGGCGCCCAGCGACGGCAATGTCGGCTTCGAACTGCTCGACAAGGAGCAGGGCCTGGGCACTAGCCAGTTCATGGAAGCCACCCGCTACCGCCGCAGCCTGGAAGGCGAGCTGGCGCGCACAGTGTCCAGCCTGAACAACGTCAAGGCCGCACGTGTGCACCTGGCCATTCCGAAAAGCTCGGTGTTCGTGCGGGATGAACGCAAGCCAAGCGCCTCGGTACTGGTCGAGCTGTACCCGGGGCGCGCTTTGGAAGCCGGGCAGGTAATGGCCATCGTCAACCTGGTCGCCACCAGTGTGCCGGAACTGGACAAGTCCCAGGTCACCGTGGTCGACCAGAAGGGCAACCTGCTGTCCGAGCAGTTGCAGGATTCCGCCTTGACCGAGGCCGGCAAGCAGTATGACTACAGCCGACGCATGGAAAGCATGCTCACCCAGCGTGTGCGCAACATCCTGCAACCGGTGCTGGGCAATGACCGCTACAAGGCTGAAGTGTCCGCCGAGCTTGACTTCAGCGCGGTCGAGTCCACCGCCGAACAGTTCAACCCCGACCAGCCAGCACTGCGCAGCGAGCAGTCGGTTGATGAGCAGCGTGCCAGCAGCCAGGGCCCGCAGGGCGTGCCCGGCGCATTGAGCAATCAGCCGCCCGGGGCTGCCTCGGCACCGCAGACCACCGGTGGCGCCGCCACCCCGGCTGCGGCCATTCAGCCTGGCCAACCGCTGGTGGATGCCAACGGCCAGCAGATCATGGACCCGGCCACCGGCCAGCCGATGCTTGCGCCGTATCCGTCAGATAAACGTCAGCAAAGCACCAAGAACTTCGAGCTGGACCGCTCCATCAGCCATACCCGCCAGCAACAAGGGCGCATGACCCGCCTGTCGGTTGCCGTAGTGGTGGACGACCAGGTCAAGATCGACCCGGCTACCGGCGACACCACCCGGGCGCCGTGGGGCGCCGAAGACCTGGCGCGGTTCACCCGTCTGGTGCAGGACGCCGTTGGCTTCGATGCCAGCCGTGGCGACAGCGTGACGGTGATCAACGTGCCATTCGCCGTCGACCGGGGCGAGGAAATTGCCGATATCGCCTTCTACCAGCAGCCGTGGTTCTGGGACATCGTCAAACAGGTGCTGGGCGTAGTGTTCATCCTGGTGCTGGTGTTCGGTGTACTGCGGCCGGTGCTGAACAACATCACAGGGGGCGGCAAGCAGGCTGCCTCGGATAGCGACATGGAGCTGGGCGGCATGATGGGTCTGGATGGCGAACTGGCCAACGACCGCGTCAGCCTGGGTGGCCCGACAAGCATTCTGCTGCCTAGCCCGACCGAGGGTTACGAGGCACAGCTCAACGCAATCAAAGGCCTGGTGGCCGAAGACCCGGGCCGCGTTGCCCAGGTCGTGAAAGAGTGGATCAACGCCGATGAGTGATAACCGAGCCGTTACCGCCAAGCTGAGCCGCGTCGACAAAGCGGCGATCCTCTTGCTGTCGCTGGGCGAGACCGATGCCGCCCAGGTGCTGCGCCACATGGGCCCCAAGGAAGTGCAGCGGGTGGGTGTGGCCATGGCGCAGATGGGCAATGTGCACCGTGACCAGGTCGAACAGGTGATGAGCGAGTTCGTCGAGATCGTCGGCGACCAGACCAGCCTGGGCGTGGGTTCCGACGCGTATATCCGCAAAATGCTTAACCAGGCCTTGGGCGAGGACAAGGCCAACGGCCTGGTCGACCGGATCCTGCTGGGTGGCAACACCAGCGGCCTGGACAGCCTGAAGTGGATGGAGCCGCGCGCCGTGGCCGACGTGATCCGCTACGAGCACCCACAGATCCAGGCCATCGTGGTCGCCTACCTCGACCCGGACCAGGCCGGTGAAGTGCTGAGCAACTTCGACCACAAGGTCCGCCTGGACATCGTTCTGCGCGTCTCCTCGCTGAACACGGTGCAGCCGGCTGCATTGAAAGAGCTGAACCAGATCCTCGAGAAGCAGTTCTCGGGCAACTCCAACGCAGCGCGTACCACCCTGGGTGGCATCAAGCGGGCGGCCGACATCATGAACTTCCTCGACAGCTCGGTGGAAGGCGCACTGATGGACGCGATCCGCGAAATCGACAGCGACCTGTCGGAGCAGATCGAAGACCTGATGTTCGTCTTCAACAACCTGGCCGACGTCGACGACCGTGGCATTCAGGCGCTGTTGCGCGAAGTGTCGTCCGATGTGCTGGTGGTGTCGCTCAAGGGCGCCGACGAGCGGGTCAAGGACAAGATCTTCAAGAACATGTCCAAGCGGGCCTCGGAGCTGCTGCGCGACGACCTGGAGGCCAAGGGGCCGGTGCGGGTCAGCGACGTCGAGACGGCGCAGAAGGAAATCCTCACCATCGCCCGGCGCATGGCCGAGGCCGGCGAGATCGTGCTCGGCGGCAAGGGCGCCGAGGAAATGATCTGATCTTGTAACGGCGGCAAACCCGCCGTTGACCCTGTGGCAGCGGGCTTGCCCGCGAAGCAGGCGCTGCGGTGGATCGCACGGGCGTTGCCCGTGTTCGCGAGCAAGCCTGCTCCCACAGCGTGCGCGCCAGTTCAATCTTTTTGAGCGAGTGAGCATTGGCTGAACATGGATTGAGTACCTGAAAACATGTCCACCAAAGAACATCACCCCAGTGACCTGATCCGCGCCCGCGACCTCGAGGGCGTGGACGTGTGGACGCTGCCCAGCTTCGACCCGGAACCCGAGCCTGAGCCAGAGCCGGAGCCCGAGGTCATTGCGGAAGAAGTAGAGGAAGTGCCGCTGGAAGAAGTCCAGCCGCTGACCTTGGAAGAACTCGAAGCCATTCGGCAGGAAGCCTACAACGAGGGTTTCGCCACTGGTGAGCGCGAGGGCTTCCACAGCATCCAGCTCAAGGTCCGCCAGGAGGCCGAAGAGGCGCTGAAGGGCAAGCTGTCCAGCCTCGAGCGGCTGATGGCCAACCTGATGGAGCCGATCGCCGAGCAGGACACGCAGATCGAGAAGACCGTCGTCCACCTGGTGGCGCACATGACCCGTCAGGTCATCGGCCGTGAACTGCGCAGCGATTCCAGCCAGATCACCCAGGTGCTGCGCGAGGCGCTCAAGCTGCTGCCGATGGGGGCGGACAATATCCGCATCCACCTCAACCCGCAGGATTTCGAGCTGGTCAAGGCCCTGCGCGAACGCCACGAGGAAAACTGGCGGCTGCTCGAAGACAGCGCGCTGCTGCCGGGGGGCTGCCGCATCGAAACCGCCCACAGTCGCATCGACGCGACCATGGAAACCCGTATCGAGAAGGCCGTGGCACAGCTGTTCGACCAGTTGCACGACCATTCCCTGCACCCGGCGGCTCCCGACATGTCGGTAAACCTGGACGCCCCGGTCGAGCCTGCCATGGACAACCCTGATGCGCCTTGACCGCACCAGTTTCGGCAAGCGCCTGGGCAGCTACGCCGCGGCCATCGAGTTGCCAGCGCGCCCCATCCTGGAGGGCCGCCTGTTGCGCATGGTCGGCCTTACCCTGGAGGCCGAAGGCCTGCGCGCCGCCGTCGGCAGCCGTTGCCTGGTCATCAACGACGACAGTTACCACCCGGTGCAGGTCGAAGCCGAAGTCATGGGCTTTGCCGGCCCCAAGGTGTTCCTCATGCCGGTTGGCAGCATTGTCGGCATCGCCCCGGGCGCTCGCGTGGTGCCCCTGGACGACGGCGGCCGCCTGCCCATGGGCATGAGTATGCTCGGCCGGGTGCTCGACGGTGCTGGCCGCGCGCTGGACGGCAAGGGCGGGATGAAGGCCGAGGATTGGGTGCCGATGGACGGCCCGCTGATCAACCCGCTCAACCGCGACCCCATCAGCAAGCCGCTGGATGTCGGTATTCGCAGCATCAACGGCCTGCTCACTGTCGGCCGTGGCCAGCGCCTGGGCCTGTTCGCCGGTACCGGCGTGGGTAAGTCGGTGTTGCTGGGCATGATGACGCGCTTTACCGAAGCCGAGATCATCGTGGTCGGCCTGATTGGTGAACGGGGCCGCGAAGTGAAGGAGTTCATCGAGCACATCCTTGGCGAGGAGGGGCTCAAGCGCTCGGTGGTGGTCGCGTCGCCTGCCGACGATGCGCCGCTGATGCGCCTGCGCGCCGCCATGTACTGCACGCGCATTGCCGAGTACTTCCGCGATAAAGGCAAGAACGTGCTGTTGCTGATGGACTCGCTGACCCGTTTCGCCCAGGCCCAGCGGGAAATTGCCCTGGCCATCGGCGAGCCGCCGGCCACCCGCGGTTACCCGCCGTCAGTGTTCGCCAAGCTGCCCAAGCTGGTGGAGCGAGCTGGTAACGCCGAGCCGGGTGGCGGCTCTATTACGGCCTTCTACACCGTATTGTCGGAAGGTGACGACCAGCAGGACCCGATCGCCGACGCGGCACGGGGCGTGCTCGACGGCCACTTCGTGCTGTCGCGGCGGCTGGCTGAGGAAGGCCATTATCCGGCCATCGATATTGAAGCGTCGATCAGCCGTGTGATGCCGCAGGTGGTGGACGCCGACCACTTGCGCCAGGCGCAGAAATTCAAGCAGTTGTGGTCGCGCCTGTCGCAAAGCCGCGACCTGATCAGTGTAGGTGCCTACGTGGCGGGCGGTGACCCGGAAACCGACCTGGCCATTGCCCTGCAATCGAAGCTGGTGGCGTTTCTGCGTCAGGGCCTGCATGAGAATGTGGGTATGGCGCAAAGCCGCGAAGAGCTGGGGGCGATCTTCACGCCCCCGGCAGGCTGATAGCCCATGGCGCTGCCCGGACGCGCCGCGCGCCTGGCGCCGGTGGTGGATATGGCCGAGGAGGCCGAGCGCAAGGCGGCCCAGCGCCTTGGCCATTTCCAGCAGCAGGTGGCCACAGCTCAGGCCAAGCTGGCCGAGCTGGAGCGCTTCCGCGAGGATTACCAGTTGCAGTGGATCAACCGTGGCGGGCAGGGGGTCAATGGCAGCTGGCTGGTCAATTACCAGCGTTTTCTGGGGCAGCTGGAAACGGCCATGACCCAGCAACGGCAAAGCCTGGTCTGGCACCAGAACAACCTCAACAATGCCCGCGGCACCTGGCAGCAGGCCTATGCCAGGGTGGAGGGTTTGCGCAAGCTGGTGCAGCGCTATCTGGATGAAGCCCGACGGGCCGAAGACAAGCGTGAGCAGCGGTTGCTGGATGAGCTTTCCCAGCGGTTGCCGCGGCAGAGCCATTTGTAGCGGTTCGTCGCTGGTCTTGCAGCGCTTGTGAGATCGAGCGCCGCCCGCGCGGCGCATCGCGAGCTGCGCTCGCTCCTACGTTTTTTTCGGGCCAGTATCCCTGTGGCAGATGCGCGCGACCGCTTTGTTTGTACCACGCGGTATCGCGCCATGCGCCAAGGGGTTCGCGCGCAATTCCCCCAGGAATAATTGGCCCGAAACAAAGGTAGGAGCGAGCGCAGCTCGCGATGCGCCGCGCGGGCGGCGCTCGATCCCACGGACACCGCAGGCCGCACGGCGAACACTTGCCACCCCCACCATCGCCTGCTAAACCTTAAAGGAGTTGCATCCGCCATCATCGAAGGAATCGCTAGCATGGCAGTCGAGACTGATTTTTCGCAGGACGGGAAAAAGCTGACAATCAAGATCAAGGGGCGCTTCGATTTCGGCAAGCATCAGGAGTTTCGCGACGCTTACGAACGCCAGACCAGCCGGCCAGATTCGGTTGTTGTCGACCTGAGGGACACTACTTACCTGGACAGTTCTGCGCTCGGCATGTTGCTGCTGCTGCGCGACCACGCGGGCGGCGACGAGTCGGATGTGCGGGTGGTGCATGCCAGCTCCGACGTGCGCAAGATCCTCGCCATCTCCAATTTCGAAAAACTCTTCGATATCAGCAGTTGAGCGCCGACATGCCGGCCGAACAGGCTTTGACCGTGCTAGTCGCCGAAGACGGTGCCGCCGACCGCCTGCTGCTGGCGCAGATCGTGCGCCGCCAGGGGCACGAGGTATTCACCGCTGAAAACGGTGAACAGGCGGTGGCGCTGTTCGTTGAGCGGCGCCCGCAGCTGGTGCTGCTTGACGCGCTGATGCCAGTGATGGACGGTTTCGAGGCGGCGCGGCAGATCAAGGCCCTGGCCGGCGAGGCGCTGGTGCCGATCATTTTCCTCACCTCGCTCAACGAGGAGCAGGGCCTGGTACGCTGCCTGGAGGCCGGCGGTGATGATTTCATGGCCAAGCCCTACAGCGCGGTGATTCTCGCCGCCAAGATCCGCGCCATGGACCGCCTGCGCCGGTTGCAGGCCACCGTGCTGGAGCAGCGCGACCAGATCACCCGGCACCATCACCATCTGCTGAACGAGCAGCGGGTGGCCAAGGCGGTTTTCGACAAGGTCGCCCACTCCGGTTGCCTGTCGGCGCCGAATATCCGCTACCTGCAATCGCCCTACGCGCTGTTCAATGGCGACCTGATGCTGGCGGCGTTTACTCCGGCCGGCGACATGCGCGTGCTGCTCGGCGATTTTACCGGCCATGGCTTGCCGGCGGCGGTCGGTGCCATGCCACTGGCCGAGGTGTTCTACGGCATGACCGCCAAGGGCTACGGCATGGCGCAGATCCTGCGCGAGATGAACGCCAAGCTCAAGCGCATCCTGCCGGTGGACATGTTCTGCTGTGCGCTGCTGCTCAACCTCAGCATGCAGCGTGGGTCGGTGGAGGTGTGGAACGGCGGCATGCCCGATGGCTACCGCCTGTCAGTAGAGGGCCAGGTACTGTCGGTGCTGGAGTCGCGGCACTTGCCGCTGGGCATTCTTGCCGCCGAGCGCTTTGATGACAGTACCGAGGTGTTGCCGCTGGCGGCAGGTGAGCGCCTGTTGCTGTTGTCGGATGGGGTACTCGATACCGCCGACGACGAGGATCGCCTGTTCGGCGTGCAGCGCCTGCGTACCGTGTTGGCCGATAACCGTGAGCCGGCGCGGTTGTTCGATGAGCTGATGCAGGCCCTGGAGCGTTTTGGCGGGCGCCCTCGCGACGATATCAGCTTGTGTGACATCCGCATGTTCAGCGCCGAAGAACGGGTCCCGGTGCCGATGATCTACGCTGATAGCGGCCGCTCCAGTCCATTGGATTGGTCGTTGGGTTTCGAGGTCCGGGGCGAGAGCCTGAAACGCTTCAATCCGGTGCCGTACCTGGTGCAGTTGTTGCAGGAAATTCACGGCCTGCGCGCGCGTACAGGCAACCTGCACAGCGTGCTCAGCGAGTTGTATTCCAACGCGCTGGAGCATGGCGTGCTCGGCCTGGATTCGCAGCTGAAAAGCGATGTGCAGGGCTTTGCCAACTATTATCAGGAGCGCGCCCGGCGCCTGGGCGCGCTGACCGATGGTTTTGTAAGCATCAGTTTCAAGGTTGAACCCCATGGCGACGGCGGGCGTCTGAAAATCGAGGTTCGCGACAGTGGTGCCGGCTTCGATGTGCAGCAGGTAATGGCGCGGCCTGCGCGAGATCAGGGGTTGAGCGGTCGTGGTCTGAACCTGGTGCAGCGGCTGGCCAGCGATGCGCGCTGGAGTGAAGGCGGGCGCTGCGCACATGTGGAGTTCGTCTGGTGAGCCAGCGGCCGGGTCGGGCATAATCTGGCTTGATCAAGGAGTGAGCAAGTGACTGACATGCATATTGACCACAAGGTACTTCGTGACCTGCGTGAGGTCATGGAAGATGGCTACCTGCAGTTGGTGCAGACTTTTCTGGACGACTCCGAACGGCGCCTAGGGCAGTTGCATGCGGCGAAAAGCGCCGAAGAACTGGGCGCGGCTGCTCACAGTTTCAAGGGCAGCAGCAGTAACATGGGGGCGGTTGCCCTCGCTGCGCTCTGCCAGCAGTTGGAAGAAACTGCCCGGCGGCCCCCGTTGTATGGCATCGAAGACCTCATCACCCGCATTGATGAAGAGTTCGCCGAAGTACAGCGCTTCTACCGCGATGAGCAACTGCGTATTTCTGCAGGCTGAGTTGGCGCGAGTCTTGCGTGTCTTTGCCCGGATAATTTTATTGTTTCTGGCGCGGAGACCGCTCGATGCCTGTCGCACCCAACCCTTTATTGCAAGCCAGCGCCGCCGCCAGCACATCGCGTTCGGCCGCCGTACAGGCGGACAAACCGCTGCAGGCAGTGGGCGAAAAGGGCGACGGCTTTGGTCAGGTGATGGCCCGGCAGGGCCGCGACAAGCCGGTAAGTCAGGAGGACAAGGTCGCCCAGGCCAAGCCAAAGGACAAGCCTGATGCGGCGGCGGGCGGCAAGAAAGACCCCGCCGACAAACCCGCCGTTGCCGATGACGGCAACAAATTGCCAGCCCAAGAGGCGGCCCAGGCTGATACTGGCTTGCGGGATGCCAGCCTGGTGGCCGGCCAGGTCACCGATGCCCAGCCGGGTGCGCAGCTGATCCAGGCTCAGGCCGAGGCGGTGGCGCCGGTGCTGCAGGCCGCCACCGCGCAAATCCAGGAGGAGCCGCCTGCCGAAGAGGCTTTCGACCCAGATGCCGATCCCTTGGCCAATTTGCCGACCTTGCGCCTGGCGCTGGAGCATACCGCTCAGGCCAAAGGTAACACCTCTGCACATGCCCTTGATCCCTCGCAGGCCCAGGGTAAGGATGGGCAGGTGGCCGTCAATACCTTGGCGAATCTGGTCGAGAATGCCGAGGGCGAAAGCGGTGAACCGGGTGGCAAGGCCTTTGGCGCCTTGCTCGAAGATGGCTTGAAGGACACCAAGAGCGCCAGCAGTGACACCCGCGTCGACGATTTCGCCAACCGCCTGGCCAGCCTGACCCAGGCGGTCACGGCCAAGACCGCCAACGCTGTGCCGGCCAACGCCAGCCCGCTGCACCAGCCGTTGCCGATGAACCAGAACGCTTGGGCCGAGGGACTGGTCAACCGGGTCATGTACCTCTCCAGCCAGAACCTCAAGTCTGCGGATATTCAACTGGAGCCGGCCGAGCTTGGCCGCCTGGACATTCGCGTCAATGTCGCGGCGGACCAGGCCACTCAGGTCACCTTCATCAGTGGTCACGCCGGTGTGCGTGATGCCCTCGACAGCCAGGTGCACCGTCTGCGCGAGCTGTTCGTCCAACAGGGGCTGGCGCAGCCAGATGTCAACGTGGCTGACCAGTCGCGTGGGCAGCAACAGCAGCAGGGGCAGGCGCAGGGCAGCAACTTGTCCGGGGTCGCGGCGCGACAGGCGGAACAGGGTGGGGTCGAGGTGGTTGATAGCGGCCGGCCTTTGGAGCAGCAGGTGGTTGTCGGCGACAGTGCGGTCGATTATTACGCCTGATGTCTGGTGCTTGGCTTGGTTTTTGTGGGGGCAGTGAGATCGAGCGCCGCCCGCGCGGCGCATCGCGAGCTGCGCTCGCTCCTACGTTTGTTTCGGGCCAATGTTTTCTGTGGGATTTGCGCGCGTACGCCTTGGCGCATGGCGCGATATCGCGTCGTACAAACAAGGCGGTCGCGCGCGTCTGCCACAGGGATACTGGCCCGAAACAAATGTAGGAGCGAGCGCAGCTCGCGATGCGCCGCGCGGGCGGCGCTCGATCTCACCGCCGTAAAAATCCCTCAAGCCGAATTCTGGCATAACACTTGCTCAAGCCAAGCCATTCTCCCTTGAACTCCCGATGGACGACGGATTATTGGCATGGCGAAGAGCGAAGCAGTCAAAGACCCCGCCACTAAAGGCAAACTCAAGCTGATCATCCTGGCCGTAGTGGGCCTGCTGCTGGCGATCGGCCTTTCGGTGGGCGCTACCTGGTTCATCATGCACAAGAGCGAGCCGGCACCGGCCGCTGAAGCCGCGGCCAGCAACGTCAAGCCTGCGGCGATCTACGAGGCCCTCACCCCGGCCTTCGTGGTCAACTTCAACCAGAACGGCCGCCAGCGCTACATGCAGCTGAGCATCACCATGCAGGCGCGTAACCAGGCTGATCTGGATGCACTGAAGGTGCACATGCCGGTCATCCGCAACAACTTGGTGATGATGTTTTCCGGGCAAGGCTTCGACACCCTCGCCAGCAGCCCGGTCGGGCAGGAGATGCTGCGTCAGAAGGCTACCGCAGTGGTCCAGGAAGTGGCGCAGAAGGAAGTCGGCAAGCCGGTCATCGACCAGTTGCTGTTCACCAATTTCGTATTGCAGTAGGAGTCCGCAATGGCCGTACAGGACCTGCTGTCCCAGGATGAAATCGATGCCCTGTTGCACGGCGTCGACGACGGGCTGGTGCAGACCGAGAGTGCATCCGAGCCTGGCAGTATCAAAAGCTACGACCTGACCAGCCAGGACCGTATCGTGCGGGGTCGCATGCCGACCCTGGAAATGATCAACGAGCGCTTCGCCCGTTATACCCGCATCAGCATGTTCAACCTGCTGCGCCGCTCGGCCGACGTCGCTGTGGGTGGCGTGCAGGTAATGAAATTCGGCGAATACGTGCATTCGCTGTACGTGCCCACCAGTCTCAACCTGGTCAAGATCAAGCCGCTGCGCGGCACATCGCTGTTCATCCTCGACGCCAAGCTGGTGTTCAAACTGGTGGACAACTTCTTTGGCGGCGATGGCCGCCACGCCAAGATTGAAGGCCGCGAGTTCACCCCGACCGAACTGCGCGTGGTGCGCATGGTGCTGGACCAGTGTTTCGTCGACCTCAAGGAAGCCTGGCAGGCGATCATGCCGGTCACCTTCGAGTACATGAACTCGGAGGTCAACCCGGCCATGGCCAACATCGTTGGCCCCAGCGAAGCCGTTGTGGTGTCCACCTTCCACATCGAACTGGACGGCGGCGGCGGTGACCTGCACGTGACCATGCCGTACTCGATGATCGAGCCGGTGCGGGAAATGCTCGATGCCGGTTTCCAGTCCGACCTGGACGACCAGGACGAGCGCTGGGTCAAGGCACTGCGCGAGGACGTGCTGGACGTGGCCGTGCCAATGACTGCCACCGTCGCCCGGCGTCAGCTGAAGCTGCGTGACATCCTGCACATGCAGCCCGGCGATGTGATCCCGGTAGAGCTGCCCGAGCACCTGGTGCTGCGTGCCAACGGGGTGCCGGCGTTCAAGGCGCGGCTGGGTTCGCACAAGGGCAACCTGGCCCTGCAGATCATCGACCCGATCGAACGCCGCTGACGGCGTGCCGGTCGCTCATAACGAATTGAATGCCTGTCGAGGAAACCATGGCTAACGAAAACGAGATCACCTCCCCAGAAGACCAGGCGCTGGCCGACGAGTGGGCTGCAGCGCTGGAGGAAACCGGTGCCGCCGGCCAGGCCGACATCGATGCACTGCTGGGTGGTGACGCCGGCAGCAACAGCGGCCCCGGCCGCCTGCCGATGGAAGAGTTCGCCAGTTCGCCGAAGCCGAACGAAAACGTCAGCCTCGAAGGCCCGAACCTGGATGTGATTCTGGATATCCCGGTGAACATTTCCATGGAAGTGGGCAGCACCGAGATCAACATCCGCAACCTGTTGCAGCTCAACCAGGGCTCGGTGATCGAGCTCGACCGCCTGGCCGGCGAGCCGCTCGACGTGCTGGTAAACGGCACGCTGATCGCTCATGGCGAAGTGGTCGTGGTCAACGAGAAGTTCGGCATCCGCCTGACCGACGTGATCAGCCCCAGCGAACGTATCAAGAAGCTGCGCTGAGTGAAGGGCACGATGCGCGCCATTGCGGCACTCGCGGCGCTGTTCGCCAGCCACGCCTGTCTGGCCGCTGCCACGCCGGCAGTTAGCCCGGCGGCTACGCCTGGCAGTCTGGGTGGGCAACTGGCACAGATGGTTTTCGGCCTGCTGCTGGTGGTCGGCCTGATCTTCTTCCTGGCCTGGTTGTTGCGGCGCCTGCAGAGCACGGCGGTGAAAGGCGGGCAGGTGATCGAGATCGTCGGCAGTCGCGCCATCGGCCCGCGTGACCGCCTGCTGCTGGTGCAGGTGGGCAAGGAGCAGATCCTGATCGGCCATACCCCTGGCAGCATCGAGGCGTTGCATGTGCTGGCCGAGCCGGTGCAGGTGACGGAAAGCGCCCGTCAGGCGACGCCGGAGTTCGCCCAGCGGCTGCTGGAACTGATGGGCCAGACCCCTAAGGACCACAAGCGATGAGTGGCGCGCTGCGTACGTTGTTGACTCTGGCGTTGCTGCTGGCGGCGCCATTGGCCCTGGCCGCCGACCCGCTGTCGATCCCGGCCATTACCCTGTCCAACACGGCGGACGGGCAGCAGGAATATTCGGTCAGCCTGCAAATACTGCTGATCATGACGGCGCTGAGCTTCATTCCGGCGTTCGTCATCCTGATGACCAGCTTCACCCGAATCATCATCGTCTTCTCCATCCTGCGTCAGGCCCTGGGGTTGCAGCAGACGCCGTCAAACCAGCTGCTGACCGGCATGGCGCTGTTCCTTACCATGTTCATCATGGCCCCGGTGTTCGACCGGGTGAACCAGGACGCGCTGCAACCCTACCTGAAAGAGCAGATGACCGCCCAGCAGGCCATCGACAAAGCCCAGGGTCCGCTCAAGGACTTCATGTTGGCGCAAACCCGGCAGAGCGACCTCGACTTGTTCATGCGCCTGTCCAAGCGCACCGACATCGCCGGGCCCGATCAGGTGCCGCTGACGATCCTGGTGCCGGCGTTCGTCACTTCGGAGCTCAAGACCGCGTTCCAGATCGGGTTCATGATCTTCATCCCGTTCCTGATCATCGACATGGTGGTGGCCAGTGTGCTGATGGCCATGGGTATGATGATGCTGTCGCCGCTGATCATCTCGCTGCCGTTCAAGATCATGCTGTTCGTGCTGGTCGATGGCTGGGCGCTGATCATGGGTACACTGGCCAGCAGTTTCGGCGGCGTCTGACGCCGTCAAGGAGAGCCGCCGATGACACCTGAAGTAGCTGTAGACCTGTTCCGCGACGCCCTGTGGCTGACCACCCTGCTGGTGGCCGTGCTGGTGGTGCCAAGCCTGTTGGTGGGTTTAATGGTGGCAATGTTCCAGGCGGCCACGCAGATCAACGAACAGACCCTGAGCTTTCTGCCGCGCCTGCTGGTGATGCTGATCACGCTGATCATTGCCGGGCCGTGGCTGGTGCAAAAGTTCATGGAGTACATCACCACCCTCTACACCAACATCCCGCAGCTCATAGGTTGATGCGGCGATGCTGGAGCTGACCGACACGCAGATCGGCACTTGGGTCGCCACGTTCATCCTGCCGTTGTTCAGGGTGACGGCGGTGCTGATGACCATGCCGATCTTCGGTACCCGCATGTTGCCGGCGCGGGTGCGCCTGTACCTCGCGTTGGCGATTACCGTGGTGATCGTGCCGGCACTGCCGCCACTCCCTGAATTCGACCCGCTGAGTGTGCGTGGCCTGCTGCTGTGCGCCGAGCAGATCATCGTGGGTGCGCTGTTCGGCCTGTCGCTGCAGCTGCTGTTTCAGGCCTTCGTGGTTGCTGGCCAGATCGTCGCTGTGCAGATGGGGATGGCGTTCGCCTCGATGGTCGATCCCGCCAACGGGGTCAACGTCACGGTGATCAGTCAGTTCATGACCATGTTGGTGAGCGTGCTGTTCCTGTTGATGAACGGCCACCTGGTGGTGTTCGAGGTACTGACCGAGAGCTTTACCACCCTGCCGGTGGGGAGTGCGCTGGTGGTCAACCATTTCTGGGAGTTGGCCGGGCGCATGGGCTGGGTGTTCGGCGCCGGGCTTTTGCTGATCTTGCCGGTGATCGCTGCGCTGCTGGTGGTAAACATCGCCTTTGGCGTGATGACCCGCGCGGCGCCGCAGTTGAATATCTTCTCGATCGGTTTTCCGCTGACTCTGGTCATGGGCATGGCCATTTTCTGGGTCGGCCTGGCCGATATCCTTTCCCACTACCAGGCATTGGCCAGTGAAGCGCTGCAATGGTTGCGTGAATTGGCAAGGGCGCGCTGAGCATGGCGGAAAGCGAGAGCGGTCAGGACAAGACAGAAGAACCCACCGAAAAGCGTAAGCGCACTGCCCGCGAGAAGGGCGAGATCGCGCGCTCCAAAGAGTTGAATACCGTGGCGGTGACGCTGGCTGGCGCGGGTGGCTTGCTGGCCTTCGGCGGGCATCTGGCTGAGACCCTGCTGGCCATGATGCACATGAATTTCAGCCTGACGCGCGACATCATCGTCGATGAGCGCGCGATGGCGGCCTTTCTTCTGGCGTCGGGCAAGATGGCCATCTGGGCGGTACAGCCGATCCTGATCCTGTTGTTCGTGATCGCCTTTGTCGCCCCCATCGCTCTGGGCGGCTTCCTGTTTTCCGGCAGCCTGCTGCAGCCGAAATTCAGCCGTATGAACCCGCTGTCGGGGATCAAGCGCATGTTCTCGATGAGCGCCTTGACCGAGTTGTTGAAGGCGCTCGCCAAGTTTTTCGTGATTCTGGTAGTGGCGGTAGTGGTGCTGGTCAACGACCGCCAAGCGTTGCTCTCCATTGCCAACGAGCCTCTGGACCAAGCGATCATTCACAGTGTTCAGGTGGTTGGCTGGAGTGCGCTATGGATGGCGGCAGGGTTATTGCTGATTGCTGCGGCGGATGTGCCATTCCAGCTTTGGCAAGCGCACAACAAGCTCAAGATGACGAAGCAGGAGGTGCGTGACGAATACAAGGACACCGAAGGCAAACCCGAGGTCAAACAGCGTATTCGCCAGCTGCAGCGCGAGGCGTCACAGCGGCGCATGATGGCGGCGGTACCTGATGCAGACGTGATCATCACCAACCCGACCCACTATGCGGTGGCCTTGCAGTATGACCCGGAGAAGGGCGGGGTGGCGCCACTGCTGCTGGCCAAGGGGACCGACTTCATTGCCTTGAAGATCCGCGAGATTGGCGTGGAGCACAAGGTCCAGATTCTCGAGTCGCCAGCGCTGGCGCGGGCGATCTATTACTCCACCGAAATTGAGCAGGAAATCCCTGCTGGCTTGTACCTGGCGGTGGCCCAGGTGTTGGCGTACGTGTTCCAGATTCGCCAATACCGATCCGGCAAGGGCAAGCGCCCAGAGCCGCTGAAAGACGACCTGCCGATCCCGCCGGACCTGCGTCGCGATAGTTGATTTGGCCGCTGACAGGCACCAGAAAACCAACGGCGAACGCCCAAACCAAAAAGTTGGAAGGCTTCTTGCAGAGCCACGCTCAGGCACCCCCCTGGGCGTCAAAGTTTTGCATCAAGAGGACTCGCGGTGGATCGCACTCAGTTAATCAGCAACGCCCGTCACAACCTGGCCGGGCTCGGCCGGGGCAACCTGGGCGTGCCGCTGTTGCTGCTGGTGATGTTGGCGATGATGATGTTGCCGATACCGCCGTTCCTGCTCGACGTGTTCTTCACCTTCAACATCGCCCTGTCGATCGTGGTGCTGCTGGTCTGCGTGTACGCCCTGCGCCCGCTGGACTTTGCCGCGTTCCCCACCATCCTGTTGGTGGCCACGCTGCTGCGCCTGGCCCTGAACGTGGCGTCCACTCGGGTGGTCATGCTGCATGGCCAGGAGGGCCATGGCGCTGCCGGTAAGGTGATCCAGGCCTTTGGCGAGGTGGTGATCGGCGGCAACTACGTGGTCGGTGCGGTGGTGTTCGCCATCCTCATGATCATCAACTTCGTGGTAGTGACCAAGGGCGCCGGGCGTATCTCCGAAGTGAGCGCGCGCTTCACCCTCGATGCCATGCCCGGTAAGCAGATGGCCATCGACGCCGACCTCAATGCCGGCTTGATCGACCAGGCGCAGGCCAAGCACCGCCGTGCCGAGGTGGCCCAGGAGGCCGAGTTCTACGGGTCGATGGACGGTGCCAGCAAGTTCGTCCGCGGTGACGCCATCGCCGGCCTGCTGATCCTGTTCATCAACCTGATCGGTGGCATGCTGATCGGCATGCTGCAGCACGGCATGAGCTTCGGCGATGCCGGCAAGGTGTATGCCTTGCTGACCATCGGTGACGGTTTGGTGGCGCAATTGCCATCACTGCTGCTGTCCACCGCCGCCGCGATCATGGTCACCCGTGCTTCGGGCTCCGAGGACATGGGCAAGCTGATCAACCGGCAAATGTTCGACTCGCCCAAGGCGCTGGCGGTGTCGGGTGCGCTGATGGTCGTCATGGGCCTGGTGCCCGGCATGCCGCACGTGGCGTTCCTCAGCCTCGGCCTGTTGGCCGGGGGCGGCGCCTACCTGGTGTGGAAGAAGCAGCAACAGGTCAAGGTCAAAGCCCAGGAAGAGGCGCAGCGCCAGCAGGACCTGCTGCCTTCGCCACAGCGCGCGCTGGAAACCAAGGAACTGGGCTGGGACGACGTTACCCCGATCGACATGATCGGCCTTGAGGTCGGCTACCGATTGATCCCGCTGGTCGACCGCAACCAGGGTGGTCAACTGCTGGCGCGGATCAAGGGCGTGCGCAAGAAGCTGTCACAGGACCTTGGCTTCCTCATGCCCACCGTGCACATTCGCGACAACCTCGACCTGCAGCCCAGTGCTTACCGCCTGACGCTGATGGGGGTGATCCTGGCCGAAGCCGAGATCTACCCGGACCGCGAACTGGCGATCAACCCGGGGCAGGTGTTCGGCACCCTTAACGGCATAGCCGCGCGCGACCCGGCGTTTGGCTTGGAGGCGGTGTGGATCGACGTTGGTCAGCGCTCGCAAGCCCAGTCGCTGGGCTATACCGTGGTCGACGCCAGTACCGTGGTGGCTACCCACCTCAACCAGATCCTGCAGAAGCACTGCCACGAACTGATCGGGCACGAAGAAGTCCAGCAACTGCTGCAGGTGCTGGCCAAGGCATCGCCTAAACTTGCAGAAGAGCTGGTGCCGGGTGTCATTTCCTTGTCGGGCCTGCTCAAGGTGTTGCAAGCCCTGTTGTCTGAACAGGTGCCAGTGCGCGATATTCGCAGTATTGCCGAAGCCATCGCGAATAACGCGGGCAAGAGTCAAGATACCGCCGCGCTTGTGGCAGCGGTGCGCGTCGGATTGTGTCGCGCCATCGTGCAAAGCATTGTCGGCGTTGAGTCGGAGCTGCCAGTGATTACCCTGGAGCCAAGGTTGGAACAGATTTTGCTCAATAGTCTGCAAAGGGCCGGGCAGGGTCAGGAAGATGGTGTTCTTCTTGAGCCTAGCATGGCCGAGAAGCTGCAACGTTCGCTGATCGAAGCGGCCCAGCGCCAGGAGATGCAGGGCCAGCCGGCCATCCTCCTGGTCGCCGGCCCGATCCGCGCCATGTTGTCGCGTTTCGGTCGCCTGGCTGTACCGAATTTGCATGTTCTGGCGTATCAGGAAATACCGGACAACAAGCAAGTCACCATCGTTGCCACCGTGGGCCCTAACGGCTGAGGTAGTGGATAATGCAAGTTAAGCGATTTTTCGCCGCCGATATGCGTCAGGCCATGAAACTGGTCCGTGACGAACTGGGCGCCGATGCCGCGATCATCGGCAACCGCCGCATCGCCGGTGGTGTCGAACTGACGGCCGCGCTGGACTACAAGCTGTCCGCCCTGGCCCCGCGTGTGCCCAACGCCGAACTGGAAGAAGAGCTGCGCAAGACCCACACGCGCATCGCCACTGTCCAGGCCGAGCTGGACCACCGTCAGGACAGCAGCGACAACAACCGCCAATTGTTCGCCGGCCAGTCGCTGACCGCCGCCGAACCGTTGATCGAACCGCACGTCGAAGCCCCCGAGGCCCCCGCTGCAGCTGCGGCGGCGCCGGTCGACCCGCGCCTGTTCGATGCCATGCGTTCCGAGCTGTCGGGCCTGCGCGAGCTGCTGGAAGTACAACTGGGCTCGCTGGCCTGGAATCAGCTACAGGGCAGCAAGCCGCAGCAGGCCAACCTGTGGCGCCGTCTGCAGCGTATCGGCCTTTCCGGGCCGATTGCCCGTGAACTGCTGGACCTGACCGCCGAGATCGAGGAGCCCCGCCAGGGCTGGCGCATGCTGTTGGCCCACCTGGCGCGGATGATCGAAATCCCGGAGATCGAGCCGATCGAAGAGGGCGGCGTGATTGCCATGGTCGGCCCGGCCGGCATGGGCAAGACCACCACCCTGGCCAAGCTGGCTGCGCGCTACGTGCTCAAGTACGGCGCGCACAACCTGGCGCTGGTGAGCATGGACAGTTTCCGCATCGGTGCCCAGGAGCAGCTCAAGACCCTGGGCCGCATCCTCAATGTGCCGGTGACCTATGTCGACCCGGGCCAGTCGCTGGCGGCCGCGCTGGAACCGCTGCTGCGCAAGCGCGTCGTACTTATCGACACTGCTGGCCTGCAGGCCAGCGACCCGGCATTGCGCATGCAATTGGACACCCTGGCTGGGCGTGGCATTGCCGCGAAGAACTATCTGGTGCTGGCCACCACCAGCCAGAAGCAGGTGCTGACCGCCGCCTACCACAGCTACAAGCGCTGTGGCCTGGCCGGCTGCATCCTGACCAAACTCGATGAAACGGCAAGCCTTGGCGATGTTCTGAGCCTTGCCATCAGTCATGAATTGCCCGTGGCTTACCTTACCGACGGCCCGCGCATTCCTGACGACCTGCACCTGCCGCGGGGCCACCAGCTGGTCAGCCGGGCGGTGAACGTGCAGCAGCAGGACGAGCCCAGCGAAGAGGCCATGGCCAACATGTTCGCTGATCTCTACCACAACCCACGGCGAGCGGGTTGACCATGAAGTGTGTGCAAAGTAGCTATGCCAAGGGGTACGCAGAATTGCCCTACGTGTGGCCTGAGTCCCAGCGAGACAAGGTAAAGAACAGACATGGGTAGCATGCATCCCGTACAGGTGATCGCCGTGACCGGTGGCAAAGGTGGCGTCGGCAAGACTAACGTTTCAGTGAACCTGTCCCTGGCGCTGGCCGAGCTCGGCCGCAGGGTCATGCTGCTGGACGCCGACCTGGGCCTGGCCAATGTCGACGTATTGCTGGGCCTGACCCCCAAACGCACCCTGGCCGATGTCATAGAAGGGCGCTGCGAGCTGCGTGACGTGATGCTGCAAGGGCCCGGCGGTGTACGCATCGTGCCGGCGGCATCGGGTACCCAGAGCATGGTGCACCTGGCCCCGGCCCAGCATGCCGGGTTGATCCAGGCGTTCAGCGAAATCGGCGACAACCTCGACGTGCTGGTGATCGATACCGCTGCGGGTATCGGTGATTCGGTGGTCAGCTTTGTCCGCGCGGCCCAGGAAGTGCTGCTGGTGGTGTGCGACGAACCCACTTCGATCACCGACGCCTACGCGCTGATCAAGCTGCTCAACCGCGACTACGGCATGAACCGTTTCCGCGTGCTGGCCAACATGGCGCAAAGCCCACAGGAAGGGCGCAACCTGTTCGCCAAGCTGACCAAGGTCACCGACCGTTTCCTTGACGTTGCCCTGCAGTACGTGGGTGCCGTGCCCTACGACGAGTGCGTGCGCAAGGCGGTGCAGAAGCAGCGCGCCGTCTACGAAGCCTTCCCTCGCTCCAAGTGCGCGCTGGCCTTCAAGGCGATTGCCCAGAAGGTCGACAGTTGGCCGCTGCCCGCCAACCCGCGCGGGCATCTGGAGTTCTTCGTCGAGCGCCTGGTGCAACCCACCAGCGCGGGACCCGTGCTATGAACGCCAGCGGCTTCAAGATGTACAGCCGGGCAGCGAAAGATGCCCAGTACGAGCTGATCGAGCGCTATGCGCCGCTGGTCAAGCGCATTGCCTACCACCTGCTGGCACGCTTGCCGGCCAACGTGCAGGTCGAGGACCTGATCCAGGCCGGCATGATCGGCCTGCTGGAAGTGGCCAACAAATACGACGCCAGCAAGGGCGCCAGCTTTGAAACCTACGCCGGCATCCGCATTCGCGGGGCCATGCTCGACGAGGTGCGCAAGGGCGACTGGGCGCCGCGTTCGGTGCACCGCAACACCCGCATGGTCAGCGACGCGATGCGCGCGGTCGAAGCCAGAACCGGCCGTGACGCTAAAGATCATGAAGTTGCTGCCGAACTCCAATTGAGTCTCGATGATTACTACGGGATCTTGAACGACACCTTGGGCAGCCGGCTGTTCAGCTTCGACGACCTGTTGCAGGACGGCGAGCACGAAGGCCTGCATGAGGATGGCGCCAGTGGCCAGGTGGAACCTGCGCGCGGCCTCGAGGATGAGCGCTTCCAGATTGCCCTGGCCGAGGCCATCGCCAACCTGCCGGAGCGTGAGCGCCTGGTGCTGGCGCTGTACTACGACGAAGAGCTGAACCTCAAGGAAATCGGTGAGGTGCTGGGGGTCAGCGAGTCGCGGGTCAGCCAGTTGCACAGCCAATGTGCCGCGCGCCTGCGCAGCCGCCTGGGGGAATGGCGGGCGCGTTGAGCCCGGGTTCGTTGCAGTCGTTTTCCATGTTGTACCGAATTGAATGAATGCGCGCGCTCGGGGGCCGAGCGCGTTTGAGACTGCTTGGAGGTCTACTTGAACAAAGACATGAAAATCCTCATCGTTGATGACTTCTCGACGATGCGGCGGATCATCAAGAACCTGTTGCGTGACCTGGGCTTCACCAACACCGACGAGGCCGATGACGGCACCACGGCGCTGCCGATGCTGGAAAACGGCCATTACGATTTCCTGGTGACCGACTGGAACATGCCCGGCATGTCCGGTATCGACCTGCTGCGTAAAGTGCGTGCCAGCGACAAGCTGAAAAGCATGCCGGTGCTGATGGTGACCGCTGAAGCCAAGCGCGACCAGATCATTGAAGCGGCCCAGGCGGGTGTCAACGGTTATGTGGTCAAGCCGTTCACCGCCCAGGTGCTCAAAGAAAAGATCGAGAAGATCTTCGAACGCGTCAACGGCTGAGTCACGTCAGGGGGCGCGCCATGGATTCATCACAAAACTCTTTGGGCGAGTTCGAATCGACCCTGAAGAAGCATGCCCAGGAATTGGTAGAAAGCCTGGAGCGGGGCCGTTTCGGCGAGGCAGTGCAGCTGATTCACGAGCTGAACCAGACCCGCGACCGCGGCCTGTACCAGGAAGTCGGCAAGCTGACCCGCGAGCTGCACAGTGCCATTGTCAGTTTCCAGATCGACCCGACCATGCCGCAGGCCGAAGAGGTGTCGCAGATTACCGACGCCACCGAACGTCTGTCCTACGTGGTCAAGCTCACCGAGGGCGCGGCCAACCGCACCATGGACCTGGTCGAGGAAAGCACCCCGGTGCTCAACGACCTGGCCAGCGAGGCCAAGGCCTTGAGCGCCGACTGGCAACGCTTCATGCGCCGCGAAGTGGCTGCGCCGGAGTTCCGTGACCTGGTCAAGCGTGTCGACAGTTTTCTGATGCACAGTGCTGAAGGCAACCGCAAGGTGGCCGGCCATCTCAACGACATCTTGCTGGCCCAGGACTATCAGGACCTGACCGGCCAGGTGATCAAGCGCGTCACCAGCCTGGTGACCGACGTGGAAAGCAACCTGCTCAAACTGGTGCTGATGGCTAGCCAGGTGGACCGCTTTGCGGGCATCCAGCATGACCACGATCAATTGCGCGCAGAAAAAGATCGAGAAAAACATCCGACTCGGGGTGAAGGTCCGCAGATTCATGCCGATAAGCGTGAAGACGTCGTGTCCGGTCAGGACGATGTCGACGATTTGCTGTCCAGCCTGGGTTTTTAAGGAGCACGTTTGATGAGCTTCGGCGCCGATGAAGAAATCCTCCAGGATTTCCTGGTAGAAGCCGGCGAAATTCTTGAGCAACTGTCCGAGCAACTGGTCGAGCTGGAAAGCCGGCCCGACGATGCCGACCTGCTCAATGCGATCTTTCGCGGTTTCCACACTGTAAAAGGGGGCGCCGGCTTCCTTCAGCTGAACGAGCTGGTGGAGTGCTGCCACATCGCCGAGAACGTCTTCGACGTCCTGCGCAAAGGTGAGCGCCGGGTTGACGCGGAACTGATGGACGTGGTGCTCGAAGCACTGGATACCGTCAACAGCATGTTTGGCCAGGTGCGCGAGCGCACCGAAGTCACTCCGGCCACCCCCGAACTGCTGGCGGCGTTGTCGCGCCTGGCAGAACCGGGCGGAGCCGACGCTGTTGCAGCGCCGGCACCGGTTGCCGGCGTGGCGGTTGCAGCGCCGGCCGAGGCCGAGGAGCAGCACCAGGACATCACCGACAGCGAGTTCGAGCAGTTGCTCGATTCGCTGGATGCGGTGAAGGCGCAAGCGGCGGCCGACGAGCAGATGCAGGGCGAGACTGTCAGCGCTGCTGGTGATGAAATCACCGACGCCGAGTTCGAATCGCTGCTCGACCAGTTGCACGGCAAGGGCCAGTTCAATGCCGAGGTTGCGCCACCGCCGGTTGCCGTCAGCAGTGAAGCGGTCAGCGACGAAATCACCGACGCCGAATTCGAATCGTTGCTCGACCAGCTGCATGGCAAGGGCACCTTCCAGGCCGGCGCCTTGCCTGCTGCCCAGGCACCAGCCCCCGCCGCGCCGGACCACAGCGCCGCCAGCGACGAAATCAGCGAGCACGAGTTCGAAGCCCTGCTGGACCAATTGCACGGCAAGGGCAAATTCGGCGGCGATGTGGCCGCTGCAGAGGCCCCGGTAGCTACCCAGGCGCACGCGCCGGCTGCCGCCAAGGCCGCAAGCCAGCCGGTGGCCAAGCCAGCCGCCGCGCCAGCGCCATCGCCGGCCAGCAAGCCTGCCGCGGCGCCTCGCGCGCCGGCCCCGGCCGCCGAAAAACATGCCGCCAGCGAAGCGGAAACCACGGTGCGCGTCGATACCGCGCGCCTGGACGAGATCATGAACATGGTCGGCGAGCTGGTTCTGGTGCGTAACCGCCTGGTGCGCCTGGGCCTGAACAGCGGCGACGAGGCCATGTCCAAGGCCGTGTCCAACCTGGATGTGGTCACCGCCGATTTGCAGACTGCGGTGATGAAAACCCGCATGCAGCCGATCAAGAAAGTCTTTGGCCGCTTCCCCCGCCTGGTCCGCGACCTGGCGCGCCAGCTGAAGAAAGAGATCAACCTGGAGCTGGTTGGCGAAGAGACCGACCTCGACAAGAACCTGGTCGAGGCCTTGGCCGACCCGCTGGTGCACCTGGTGCGCAACGCCGTCGACCACGGTATCGAGATGCCCGATGAGCGTGAAGCCTCTGGCAAGGCCCGCACCGGCCGCGTGGTGCTGTCGGCGGAACAGGAAGGCGACCATATCCTGCTGTCGATTTCGGACGACGGCAAGGGCATGGACCCCAACATCCTGCGCGCCAAGGCCGTGGAAAAGGGCCTGATGGACAAGGACGCTGCCGAGCGCCTGAGCGAGTCGGACTGCTACAACCTGATCTTCGCCCCGGGCTTCTCGACCAAGACCGAGATTTCCGACGTGTCCGGGCGTGGCGTGGGCATGGATGTGGTGAAGACCAAGATCTCCCAGCTCAACGGCTCGATCAACATCTTCTCGGCCAAGGGCCAGGGCTCGAAGATCGTCATCAAGGTGCCGCTGACCCTGGCGATCATGCCCACCCTGATGGTGATGCTGGGCAACCAGGCGTTCGCCTTCCCGCTGGTCAACGTCAACGAAATCTTCCACCTGGACCTGTCGCGCACCAACGTGGTCGATGGCCAGGAGGTGGTGATCGTGCGCGACAAGGCGCTGCCGCTGTTCTACCTCAAGCGCTGGCTGGTGCAGGGCCAGGTGCATGAAGAGCAGCACGAGGGCCACGTGGTGATCCTGTCGGTCGGCACCCAGCGCATCGGCTTTGTCGTCGATCAACTGGTGGGCCAGGAAGAAGTGGTAATCAAGCCGCTGGGCAAGATGCTGCAAGGCACCCCGGGCATGTCCGGGGCCACCATTACCGGCGACGGTCGCATTGCGTTGATTCTCGACGTCCCGAGCATGCTCAAGCGTTACGCCGCACGGCGTATTTGATTTCGGTGGCGCACCCTGGCGGGTTGCGCCGCCTAATGGAGTGTTTATGGCAGTCAAGGTCCTGGTGGTGGATGATTCCGGTTTCTTCCGCCGCCGCGTCTCGGAAATCCTCTCGGCGGATCCGACGATCCAGGTAGTGGGTACCGCGACCAACGGCAAGGAAGCGATCGACCAGGCGCTGGCGCTCAAGCCCGATGTCATCACCATGGACTACGAAATGCCCATGATGGATGGCATTACCGCGGTGCGGCACATCATGCAACGCTGCCCGACGCCGGTATTGATGTTCTCCTCGCTGACCCATGAAGGCGCCCGGGTCACCCTCGATGCGCTGGATGCCGGCGCGGTGGACTACCTGCCGAAGAACTTCGAGGACATCTCGCGCAACCCCGACAAGGTCAAGCAACTGCTGTGCGAGAAGGTGCATACCATTTCCCGCAGCAACCGCCGGTTTGGCAGCTACAGCAGCCCGGCTCCGGTCGCAGCACCGGCCAGCAGCCACACGCCTGCCAGCAGCTTTGCCAGCCCGACAGCGTCGCGCGCGCCTGTGCCGGCCCGGGCACCCGCCCCGGCGGCTACGCCTGCGCACTCGCCAGCGCCTAGGCGCAAGCCGTACAAGCTGGTGGCCATCGGTACTTCCACGGGTGGCCCGGTAGCGCTGCAGCGGGTATTGACCCAGTTGCCGGCCAACTTCCCGGCGCCGATCGTGCTGATCCAGCACATGCCGGCGGCGTTCACCAAGGCCTTTGCCGAACGCCTCGACAAGCTCTGCCGCATCAGCGTCAAGGAAGCCGAGGACGGCGACATGCTGCGCCCGGGCCTGGCCCTGCTGGCGCCTGGTGGCAAGCAGATGATGATCGACGGCCGTGGCACGGTGAAGATCCTGCCGGGTGACGAACGCCTGAACTACAAGCCCTGCGTGGACATCACCTTCGGTTCGGCGGCCAAGTCGTACGGTGACAAGGTGCTGTCGGTGGTGCTCACCGGCATGGGCGCCGATGGCCGCGAAGGGGCACGTCTGCTCAAGCAGGGCGGCAGTACGGTGTGGGCCCAGGACGAAGCCAGCTGCGTGATTTATGGCATGCCCATGGCCATCGTCAAGGCCAACCTGGCCGACGCGGTGTACAGCCTGGACGAAATCGGCAAGCACCTGGTGGAGGCGTGCGTCTGATGGACGTCCTCAGCCTGATTGGCCTGATCCTCGCCTTTGTCGCCATCGTTGGTGGCAACTTCCTTGAAGGTGGCCATGTTGGCGCACTGGTCAATGGCCCGGCGGCGCTGATCGTGCTTGGCGGCACCCTGGCGGCGGCGTTGCTGCAGTCGCCGCTGTCGTCGTTCAAGCGCGCGCTGCAGATACTGCGCTGGATCCTGTTCCCGCCGCGGGTCGACCTGGCGGGCGGCATCGATCGCGTGGTCAACTGGAGCCTGACCGCACGCAAGGAGGGCCTGCTGGGCCTGGAAGGGGTGGCTGACGCCGAACCTGACCCCTATGCGCGCAAAGGCCTGCAACTGCTGGTGGACGGTGCCGAGCCGGAAGCCATCCGCAGCATCCTCGAAGTCGATTTCCTGACCCAGGAAGGCCGCGACATCCAGGCTGCGAAAGTATTCGAAAGCATGGGCGGCTACGCGCCGACCATTGGCATCATCGGTGCGGTGATGGGCCTGATCCACGTAATGGGCAACCTGGCCGACCCGTCGCAGCTGGGCAATGGCATTGCCGTGGCCTTCGTTGCCACCATCTACGGTGTGGCCAGCGCAAACCTGATACTGCTGCCGATCGCCAACAAGCTCAAGGCCATTGTCATGCGCCAGTCGCGTTACCGCGAGATGCTGCTCGAAGGCCTGCTGTCGATTGCCGAGGGTGAGAACCCGCGCTCGATCGAGCTGAAGCTGCAAGGCTTCATGGAGTAACCCATGCGTCGCCGTCGTCATACCGAGGAACATGAAAACCACGAACGCTGGCTGGTGTCGTACGCCGACTTCATCACCTTGCTGTTCGCCTTTTTCGTGGTGATGTACTCGATTTCCTCAATCAACGAGGGCAAGTACAAGGTCATTTCCCAGGCCTTGCTGGGGGTGTTCAATGACCCTGAGCGCGCCGTCAGGCCAATTCCCATCGGCGATGAGCGGCCGCTGACCGTGCGCCCGGCCGAGCCGCTGGTCAAGGACAGCGAGCAGACCGAGGCCGGCCTGGCGGCGACCAATGTCGACCCGCTGAAAACCATCAGTGATGACGTGCGCAATGCTTTTGGCGACCTGATCAACAGCGACCAGATGACGGTGCGCGGCAACGAGCTGTGGATCGAGATCGAGCTCAATTCGTCGTTGCTGTTCGGCAGCGGTGATGCCATGCCCAGTGACAAGGCATTCGCCATCATCGAAAAGGTGGCCAACATTCTCAAACCGTTCGCCAACCCGGTGCACGTCGAGGGGTTCACTGACAACCTGCCGATCCGTACCGCGCAGTACCCGACCAACTGGGAACTGTCATCGGCGCGCGCGGCGAGCATCGTGCGCCTGCTGGCCATGGAAGGGGTGAACCCGGCACGCATGGCGGCGGTTGGCTATGGCGAATACCAGCCGGTGGCCGGCAACGACACCGCCGAAGGCCGTGCCCGCAACCGCCGCGTTGTGCTGGTGATTTCCCGCAACCTCGAAGTGCGTCGCAGCCTGACCGGTTCGGGCAGTGCCAATGCTACGCCGGATGCTGCGTTGCGCCGGGCTGGCACACAAAGTGCACCGGCAGTACAAGCAACGGTGGCGAGGCCGTGATACGTCAATTCCCCGTCGCTGATACGAACACGATTTTGAGTGTGCTGCCGCGGAGCGGGCATGCGTGAAGTTTTGCGCGTGACAGTTGGATCTTCAGTGTCCCTGCCAAATCAATAGATAGAGTTTGCTTGATGAGAGTCTGGGCAGTAGCCAATCAAAAAGGTGGCGTCGGCAAGACCACCACTACCATCGCCCTGGCCGGCCTGCTGGCCGAGGCCGGCAAGCGCGTGGTCGTCGTCGACCTCGACCCGCACGGCTCGATGACCAGCTATTTCGGGCACAACCCGGATGCCTTGGAGCACAGCTGCTACGACCTGTTCCTGCACAAGGGCGCGGTGCCCGAGGGCTTGCCCGGGCAATTGTTGCTGCCCACCAGCGACGAGCGCATTTCGCTGCTGCCATCGAGTACCGCGCTGGCGGTGCTGGAGCGCCAGTCGCCTGGCCAGAATGGCCTGGGCCTGGTGATCGCCAAGAGTCTGGCGCAGTTGTGGCAGGATTTCGACTTCGCCCTGATCGACAGCCCGCCCTTGCTTGGCGTGCTGATGGTCAATGCCCTGGCCGCCAGCCAGCAGTTGGTGATCCCTGTACAAACCGAATTTCTCGCGGTCAAGGGCCTGGAACGCATGGTCGGCACCCTCGCCATGGTCAACCGTTCGCGTAAGCAGGCGTTGCCGTATCAGATCGTGCCGACCCTGTTCGACCGCCGCACCCAGGCCTCGTTGGGTACCCTCAAGCAGTTGCGCGATAACTATGGGCAGCAGGTGTGGCAGGGCTACATCCCGGTCGACACACGCCTGCGCGATGCCAGCCGCAAGGGTGTCACGCCGTCGCAGTTCGATGGCAAGAGTCGCGGGCTGATCGCTTACCGGGCGCTGCTCAAGCACCTGCTGACCTACAAGACTGCAGTGCAGGTAGCCTGATGACCCAGATTAGACAGACCGGCACCCGGCCGCAGATGGCCCTGCAATCTTACCTTGATGGCCTGCTGCAGGATGCTACCGAGGCTGAGGAGCTGTTCGAGCCGTCGGCGGTGGCAGACGAGTTCGCCGAGGCGGTGCGTGAGGAGCAGGCGCGCGATGCCCGCCCAGCGGCCCGGCCTGAGCCTGCTGAAGCGGCTGCCAGCCTCGCCCCGCGGCCATTTGCCGAGCCCAGGCTGGCAGTGCTGCCCCGCGTGATGCCTGTGGAGGCACCGGTGGTGGCGGTGGTCGAGCAGGAAGTGGTGGCCGAGGCCGCGATTCCGGTGTTGGTCGAAGAACCGACAGCCGAGCCGGCGATGCCGCTGGTCGATGTCCACCTGCCGGCACCCGACATGCCAGTACCACCGACCAGCGTCGACGGCCGTCCGGTATGGGCGGCCGAGCCGTTCGAATGCCTGCTGTTCGATGTGGCCGGCCTGACCCTGGCAGTGCCTTTGGTGTGCCTGGGTTCGATCTACAACCTGGCCGGCCAGGAGCTGACGCCGCTGTTCGGCCAGCCAGACTGGTTCCTCGGCATCCTGACCTGCCAGGCCGGCAACCTGAAGGTGCTGGACACCGCGCGCTGGGTGATGCCCGACCGCTACCGTGATGATTTTCGCCAGGGCCTGCAATACGTGATTTCCGTGCAGGGCTACGAATGGGGGCTGGCGGTGCATCAGGTCAGCCGCTCGCTGCGCCTGGACCCGTCCGAGATCAAGTGGCGCAGCCAACGTGGCCAGCGCCCGTGGTTGGCCGGCACGGTGATTGAACACATGTGTGCACTGCTCGACGTCGCGGCACTGGCCGAGCTGATCGCCAGCGGCGCAGTCAAGCAGATGCACGCCAAACAGAAATGACACCGAACACAACCGCCAGACAGCGGATTTAGAGGGCTAGGGGAATGAAAAAGTCGTCTGCACAAGGTTCCGAAGATCCGATCCTGCAGTGGGTTACCTTCCGTCTGGACAACGAGTCCTACGGCATCAATGTGATGCAGGTGCAGGAAGTGCTGCGCTACACCGAGATCGCTCCGGTGCCAGGTGCGCCAAGCTACGTGCTGGGCATCATCAACCTGCGTGGCAACGTGGTGACGGTGATCGACACCCGTCAACGCTTTGGCCTGATGCCGACCGAAGTGACCGACAACACCCGAATCGTCATCATCGAAGCCGACAAGCAAGTGGTTGGCATCCTGGTCGACAGCGTGGCCGAGGTGGTTTACCTGCGCCAGTCGGAAATCGAAACCGCACCGAACGTGGGTAACGAGGAATCGGCCAAATTCATCCAGGGCGTGTGCAACAAGAATGGCGAGCTGCTGATCCTGGTAGAGCTGGACAAGATGATGACCGAGGAAGAGTGGTCCGAGCTGGAGAACATCTGAGTTGATCCTACAGGTTGCTGTCATCTTCCTGGCGCTGGTGTGGGCGCTGAGCCTGTGGTTTTTTCTCAACTACAGCAAGCGCCAGCGCGAGCTGGCCGCGCAACAGGCCGAGGGCGATGCGCTGCGTGACCAGCGCATCAAGGATTTGGCCAAGCGCCTGGATGACTACCAGAACGGCACCGTGCGCATGGGAGAGGCCATCCATGAGCTGCGCGCAGCGGTGGCTACCCTGCCAGACCGGCTGGAGCGCCTCGAGCAGCGCGACCCGAGCAACGTTACCTTCAGCCAGGCGGCCAAGCTGGTGGGGATGGGGGCGAGTATCGATGAGTTGACCCAGAGCTGCGGCCTGACCCAGGCCGAGGCGGAGTTGATGAGCAAGGTCTATCGTGCTCCTTGACGGGGATACCCTCGGCAGCAGGTACGTCGCCTGGGAAATCGAGCGGCGCCCATGCGTCGCTCGATTTGAAAGGTGTCGCCAGGCCCGTTCAGTACCCGCAGCTCATTTCAATTGCGAACCCAGGAGTGATTGCCGCCCACGCCGGCGAATCGGTTCAGGGGCAGCAGTTGCTTCAGGGCTGTATTGACTTGCGAAGGGTTGATGAATGGATAGGTGTTGACGCTTGGCATGGTGTGCAGGTTGAGGATCTGGCGCAGGGTCCGCAACCCGGGTAGATGGCGATCGACCACTTCGGTGAGCAGTGCCGGCCCGGTGAGGTAGCTGAGCGTGTTGGCATAGCGATAGAAACCGCTCGGGTCCTGTTCCAGGCTCGGTCGGCTTTCGTAGAAGTATGCATGGGTCTGGAAACGTGCGAGCATTTCATCGGAGATCGCATCCAGCAGTGGGTTGCCTGGGTGGCTACCAATGAGGCTGGTGTTGTACAGGCAATTCATGCTCATCTTCTCGTTGGACATCGGCGTTGGCAGCAGCAGCCCATCGGGTGGGGTGCGCAGCTCGACCTGATCGATCGTTTCGCCCTTGCCGTCCGGCAGCAGGAAGTCGTCCACGTCCATGTACAACCCACCCTCATGGTGCAGCATCCGGTAGCGCAGCACATCGGTCGCAGACGCGTAATTGGTGGCGATGCCACCGTTGCCATCCAGCGCTGCCTCGTACTGCGCGTAATAGCGGCTCTGGCGGAAGGCCCGGAAGAAGCCTTGCTCTTCAAGCGGTAATACCTGCAGCCCTGGCGCCCGGGCTGCCAATAGCCTTGCGTTCTGTTCGTAGGCGGTAGGCGAAGCCTTCGACAGAAACAGGCGCATGCTGTATTCACTGTCGCTCAGGCGCGCGGCGTTGGCGGCAAGGTTGGCCAGCAATGGCTCGCTTATGACTTTGTCGCCGACCCAGAGGCTGGAGATAAGTTTGGGGATGGGGGCGCTGTCCGGGGCCGGTGTCGGAATGGTGACTGGCAGTGGCAGGTCGACACCCAGCGCGCGCAAGGTGCGGGTGCGCATGGCGTCGGTGACTGGGCGCTGCCTGTCGAGCGCCACAAGGTCACGGCTGCCAGGCACTGCGATGTAGGCTTGCGGCTCGACCTCGTTGACGGTTTCCTTGATGATGAATGCGTCGTGCTCCATGTCATAGACCACGCGTGCATTGTAGGTTTCGATGCTGCATTCCAGGTCGTCCAGTTCGCCATCGTAGTGTGGCAAGCGTATCACCGCGCCGGCAACAGCCGGGTCGCCTTCGTCAAGCGGTGTAATCGGCTCGTGGTGGTGGAAGTACTCTGCGCCTTCTGGCTCGGGAAGCCGTGGTGGACTGTTCGGGCTTAGCGGATAGCCGAGCTGCCCGTTGACCTCGCGCGGCATGACAAAACCATCGCTTTTGAACTCGAACAGGGCCTTGATGCCTGCTGTGCCCTCCGTTGCCAGCGGTACGGCGTTGAACAGCCCCCAGGCGATGTCGCCCACCCCGTCCTGTTTGGCTTTCAGGCTGTGGCCGTTGATCACCTGATCCAGGCCCAGGCCCAACTGGGCAATGCCACCGAGCGCCAGCAGTGGCGCCAGCCCCGGCACCACCAGGCACAGTGGCGCTAGCAGGTTGAGCGTATTGGTGAGGTAGCCTCGCCATTTGGCTTTGGTAACCTGGCTATCGGTGGTGATGACAAAATCGGCATCGTCGTAGCTGCGCCGGCGCTGGCGCTCGGTCAGGGCTGCGAACATATCCCCGGTCAGTTTGGGGTTGTACTTGCCAGGTTTGTAGTTCACGTAGGTTCTGGGGGGCCAGACGCCATCATCGTTGAAATAACCATGTTCAGGTGGCAACCGGTGCCGGTCCGGATAGTCGCCAAGGCCCTCGAGCGCGGTGTCCAGGCCGCTGAAATCGAGGCCCTGAGGGCGGTCGGCGAGCCTGAAGTGTTGTTTGAGTGCCTCGCGTCGGGCGGGGTCCTTGCACTGATCGCCCACCCAGTCCTTGAGCAGGTTCTCGCTGGCGAATTCGAGCAAGGGCGAGCTGTTACCTGGCATGTACAGCAGGGTCAGATCGCTGTGGGGGGCATTGATGTACAGCAGGTCGGTGGCCGCATAGCCATAGATGCTCAGCGTGCTCACCCGTATCTTGAAGCGCTGCGGCATCATGCCGGCGGCTTGCCATGCCAGCTCCCTGGCGGCATCACTCAGGCGCCCCTGGCTGACCTGGGCGTTGCAGGCGGCGATGAAATTGAGCTTGCTGGCCAGGCGGTGACTGTCCTGATGCTCCTGCCAGTAAGCGTCGAGCATGGCTTTGAATGGCTGGTGAAAGTCCAGCGCTTCTATGAACCGCTGGAAAGCTTCAGCCGGTACCTGAACGTGGGTCGAAGCATCGTAACGGGCAGGAGCCGATCGCAGGAACAGGCCGTTGTACACTTCGAAAGCGGCGCCCTGATGGCCAAAGCCCAGCGCTGGCAGGCGATCGACCAGCTTCAATGGCCCTTGAGGGAAGGTGCCAGCCCATGGGTTGGCGAACAGCGCACCGATGAGGTTGTTGTTGGACTCCCCTTGCCAGTTGCCCAGCAGCGCCTGGGTCATGCTCTGGGTTTGCTGTACCGCTGCGACATAGCCTTGCTCATCGGGCCGATAGTGCAGGGTGACCACATCGATGCGATCGGGGTCGATCTCCACACCTTGCCCGGCAAGCCACTGTCGGATCAACCGATTGGCTTCACGGTCCGGGCGCGGGATGTTGGCCAGATGGTCTACTACGAACTGCACGCCTTTGGCGTTGATTCTGCTGTGGGTCATGACGGTACACCTTGTACGTGGGAGGCCGACAAGGTTGCGCGCATGGCGGGCTGATGGGTGGTAGATAGCTACCGGCCAGTGCCAGGCAGCAGGGGTAATGGTGCGGTGATATCGCGCTCTGAAGGCGTCGAATCATCGAAGCCGGCGGGAACCTTGCCGCGCAGTTGCCAGGCGAAGGCGATGATCTCGGCGATGGTCAGGTACAGCGCCTCGGGTATTTGATCGCCCAGTTCCAGCCGCGCCAGCAGACGCACCAGTTCGGCGTTTTCGTAGATCGGCACTTCGTGTTCGCGGGCGAGCGCAAGGATGGCCTCGGCCAGTTCCGCGTCGCCCTTGGCGGTGAGGGTCGGTGCCTGATGGCCGTCATAGTTCAGCGCGATGGCTTGGCGCGGTGTCGTGTCAGTCATGCGGTTTCGTCCACCCAGCGTTGTTCCATTCGTGTGCGTGGTCCCTGGGGCGGAATGCCCAGGTGGCACTCCAGGTCGCCGACTTCCAGGCCCTGCGCCAGCAGGCGCTCGCGCAGCGCGCCAAGCTGGGTGTCGATCAACTGCGCGGTCTGCTCGCGTTCCGCCCATAGTTGCCCGCTCAGGCGGCCCTGGCTCAGTTGCGCCTGTACCTGCAGGGGGCCGAGCGGGGGCAGGTCGAAGGCCAGCTCGATGCGCCACAGGGCGTGCCGCGGCTCTTGGGCTTCATGTTGGCGGTCGGCCTGTTGCTGCGGGGTTTCTTCGCGCTGCAGTTTGACTTGCAGCGGGATGAAGTCCTGGCCGTGGCGGACCGGCACTTCGGTTTGCCAGGTGGTTTGCAGGTTGCCGTTTTCCAGCGTGCCGGTTTGTTGCAGGCTGCTCATGGCGTGGCTCTGCAAGCGTGAAATGGCAGCAGCAGCCAAGCGCAGCAACTGTTGCAGGTCACCTTCGTCCTCCAGGGCCAGCAGGCGCGACGGTAATGGAAATGCCCCCGGCTGCGGCTTGGGGCTGACCCGTTCGAGCATGCCCAGTGCGCTGCGCGCCAGCGCCGGCATGGTTACGGCGAGGCTGGCGGGGCTGAGATTGGTGGCACTCGCCGGCAGGGCAGGGGCCTGGGCTATCAGCCGCAGCAAATGCGCCTTGAGGTCGGTGGCGACGCTAGCGGTGAAACCACTCAGCAGTTTCGCTTCGAGAAAGCTGCCGCTGTTGTTCAGCGCCTGTGCTACTGCCTTGGCGTCGCCCAGTTGTCGGGCGTCCGGCAGGCCTGCCAGCAAACGTTCGGCGCTGGCGCGCAGGTCGCCATCGGCGCCTGGGTCGCGGGTGAGCTGTTGCAGGGCGGTGAGCAGCCCGGGCAGTGAGGCTTGACGGTTTTGCTGGGTCAGCAACTGTTGGGCAATCGTGAGTTGATCCTGTCGGCCGCTGAGCGGCACGAAGCGCAAAGACTGGTCCCCCTGCACCAGTGCGCTGAGCAGGCTGCCAATGGCCAGTGGACGGGGGCTGTCGATGCTCAGTGTCGAACCGGCCTGGGCGCTGTTGAGCAAGCTGACCAGCGCTCGGTACACGGCCGGTTGACCGGGTGCCTGAGCGAGCGCCTGGTTGGTCAGGACCTTGCCTTGCAGCAATGTGCCGACCGGCACCTGGCTGGTATCCAGCCGCGTGAGGGTGGCGACCTGGCTGGCGCTGGCCTGTTGCAGCATGATCGCCAGGCGATTGCTTTCGGTCTGGCTGACGGTGATCTGGCTGCCTTGGGGCAACGGCTGGCTGGCGCTGGCCTGAAGCTGGGTCTGCACGCCGTTGGCTTGCATCAACCGTAGCACCAGTTGGAAGTCCTGGCCGGTCTGACGTAACGATATGACTTGGGCTTGCGCGGTTTCGCCGGGGGCCAGCAGGCCGGGCTGAGGCTGGATCAGGCGCAGCAGTTCGCCCGTCATACCGGCCTTGATGGCTTGGCTGTTGATCGCGGTTTGTGCGCCGAGACTATTGATTTCAGTCATGATTGTATACAACCTGTCGAGCCCGGCCTCTTGGCAGCGCGGCGGCGCGTGTAATAATGCCGGGCGCCCGTGGTTGCCAGTATAACGGCAGCGTGCGCGGCGACTTGAGACACACGGGCTTCAGGCCGGTATTGTCTGCTTTGAAGCCCTAAAAAGATAAGGCGAAACCGTGACCCTTCACCTCCAAGCCGCAGGCCTGGCCTGCGAGCGCGACTGGCGCCTGCTGTTCGAGCAGCTCGATTTCGAGCTGGGCGCCGGCGACATGCTGCAGATCAGCGGCCCCAACGGCAGTGGCAAGACCAGCCTGTTGCGCCTGCTGGCCGGGCTGATGCAGCCGACGGCCGGGCAGATCCTGTTGGGTGGCAAGCCACTTGCAGAACAGCGCCATGCCCTGGCCAGCGTCCTGCTGTGGATTGGCCACGCCGCCGGCATCAAGGACTTGCTTACCGCTGAGGAAAACCTCACGTGGCTGTGCGCCCTGCATCAGCCGGCCAGCCGCGAGGCGATCTGGGCAGCGCTGGAGGCCGTCGGCCTGCGCGGTTTCGAAGACGTCCCGTGCCATACCCTGTCGGCCGGCCAGCAGCGCCGCGTGGCCCTCGCCCGGCTGCACCTGGCCGGCCCGCCGCTGTGGATCCTCGACGAGCCGTTCACTGCCCTCGACAAGCAGGGCGTGGCACAACTCGAAGCGCACCTGGCGGCCCACTGCGAGCAGGGCGGCACGGTGGTGCTGACTACCCACCACACGCTGGACCGCAAGCCCTCCGGTTACCGTGAACTGAACCTGGGGCAATGGGCGGCATGAGCGTATTCATCCTGTTGTTGCGTCGCGAGGCGCGCCTGTTGTTCCGCCGCCCGGCCGAACTGGCCAACCCGCTGGTGTTCTTCGCCATCGTCGTGGCCATGTTCCCGCTGGCGGTCGGCCCGGAAAGCCAATTGTTGCAAACCTTATCGCCGGGGTTGGTCTGGGTGGCCGCGTTGCTGGCGGTGCTGCTGTCGCTGGATGGCCTGTTTCGCAGTGATTTCGAGGACGGCTCGCTGGAGCAGTGGGTGTTGTCGCCGCACCCGCTGGCCTTGCTGGTGCTGGCCAAGGTGCTGGCGCACTGGATCTTTTCCGGCTTGGCACTGGTATTGTTGGCGCCACTGCTGGCACTGATGCTGGGGCTGCCCAGCCATTGCCTGCCGGTGCTGCTCGGCTCGCTGCTGTTAGGCACACCGGTATTGAGCCTGCTGGGCGCGGTGGGCGCGGCGCTGACAGTCGGTCTGAAGCGTGGTGGTTTGTTACTGGCGTTGCTGATTCTGCCGTTGTATATCCCTGTATTGATCCTGGGCAGTGGTGCGTTGCAGGCGGCGTTGCAAAATATGCCGGCAACCGGCCACCTGCTCTGGCTCGCCAGCCTCACGGCCCTGGCCGTGACCCTGGCACCCTTTGCGATAGCGGCCGGCCTGAAGATCAGCGTTGGCGAATAACGAGTCCCGGGCTCTCAAGCCCGGCAAATACCCTGGATGTACCCTGATGAAAATAAGCTGGACGTGGTTCCACAAGCTGGGCTCCCCGAAATGGTTCTATGCCATCAGCGGCCGCATGCTGCCGTGGCTGGCCGGCGCCGCCGTGATCCTGTTGCTGGTCGGCATTACCTGGGGGTTGGCTTTCGCCCCGCAGGATTACCAACAAGGCAACAGCTTCCGCATCATCTATATCCACGTCCCGGCGGCGATGCTGGCGCAGTCCTGCTACGTGCTGTTGGCCGTGGCCGGGGTGGTGGGGCTGGTGTGGAAGATGAAACTGGCCGACGTCGCCCTGCAATGTGCCGCGCCGATCGGCGCCTGGATGACGGCCGTGGCATTGGTCACCGGTGCCATCTGGGGCAAGCCGACCTGGGGCAGCTGGTGGGTATGGGATGCCCGCCTTACGTCCATGCTTATCCTGCTGTTCCTGTACTTCGGCATCATTGCGTTGGGCCAGGCGATCAGTAATCGTGACAGTGCGGCCAAGGCCTGCGCAGTGCTGGCGATAGTCGGCGTGGTGAACATCCCGATCATCAAATACTCGGTGGAGTGGTGGAACACCCTGCACCAGGGCGCCACGTTCACCCTTACCGAAAAGCCGGCAATGCCAGCCGAAATGTGGCTGCCGCTGTTGTGCACGGCATTGGGTTTCTACTGTTTCTTCGGCGCGGTGCTGTTGCTGCGCATGCGCCTTGAAGTACTCAAGCGCGAAGCACGCGCCAGTTGGGTCAGGGACGAAGTATTGAACAGCCTGGGGCGGAGGGCCGCACAATGAGCTTTGCCACCTTCGGTGACTTTCTCGCCATGGGGCATCATGGTTTGTACGTGTGGTCGGCCTATGGCATCTGCCTGGCAGTGCTGGCGCTGAATGTCGGTGCGCCACTGCTGGCTCGCCGTCGCTATTTGCAAGAAGAGGCGCGCCGTTTGCGCCGGGAGAACAACCAGTGAATCCGCAGCGCAAGAAACGCCTGTTGCTCATCGTCGGCCTGCTGGTCGGCGTCGGGGTTGCCGTCGGCTTTGCCTTGAGCGCATTGCAGCAGAATATCAACCTGTTCTATACACCGACCCAGATCGCCAACGGCGAAGCGCCGCTGGACACGCGCATTCGCGCTGGCGGCATGGTCGAGAAAGGCTCGGTGCAGCGTTCGTCCGACTCGCTGGATGTGCGCTTCGTGGTCACTGATTTCAACAAGTCGGTGCCGATCACCTACCGTGGCATCCTGCCCGACCTGTTCCGCGAAGGGCAGGGCATCGTCGCCCTTGGCAAGCTCAATGCCGAAGGCGTGGTAGTGGCTGATGAAGTGCTGGCCAAACACGACGAGAAATACATGCCGCCCGAGGTCACCAAGGCGCTGAAGGAAAGCGGCCAGGCCGCTGCCGGCGGGGAGGCCAAGCCATGAATGCTGCACTGGTGATCCCCGAGCTGGGCCAGTTGGCGATGATCCTGGCCATCTGCTTCGCCGCCGTGCAGGCCAGTGTGCCGTTGCTGGGCGCCTGGCGCGGCGACAGCCTGTGGATGAGCCTGGCACGGCCGGCAGCCTGGGGGCAGTTCGCCTTCCTGGCGTTTGCCTTCGCCTGCCTGACTCATGCCTTCATGACCGACAACTTCTCGGTCGCCTACGTTGCCAGCAATTCCAACAGCGCCTTGCCCTGGTACTTCAAGTTCAGCGCGGTGTGGGGCGCCCACGAAGGCTCGTTGCTGCTGTGGGCGCTGATCCTCGGCGGCTGGACCTTTGCCGTGTCGGTGTTCTCGCGGCAGTTGCCGCAGGTGATGCTGGCCCGGGTGCTGGCGGTGATGGGCATGATCAGCGTGGGCTTCCTGAGCTTCCTGATCATCACCTCCAACCCCTTCCAGCGCCTGCTGCCGCAGGTGCCGACCGATGGCCGCGACCTCAACCCGCTGTTGCAGGACTTTGGCCTGATCGTGCACCCGCCGATGCTGTACATGGGCTACGTGGGCTTCTCGGTAGCCTTCGCCTTCGCCATCGCCGCCTTGCTCGGCGGCCGGCTGGACGCTGCCTGGGCGCGCTGGTCGCGGCCGTGGACGATTGTCGCCTGGGCCTTCCTTGGCGTGGGCATCACCCTCGGTTCGTGGTGGGCCTACTATGAGCTGGGCTGGGGGGGCTGGTGGTTCTGGGACCCGGTGGAAAACGCCTCGTTCATGCCCTGGCTGGTGGGTACGGCGCTGATCCACTCGCTGGCGGTGACCGAAAAGCGCGGGGTGTTCAAGAGCTGGACCGTACTGCTGGCGATTGCCGCGTTCTCGCTTAGCCTGCTGGGTACCTTCCTGGTGCGCTCCGGCGTGCTGACCTCGGTGCACGCGTTTGCCGCCGACCCGTCGCGGGGCATTTTCATCCTGATCTTCCTGCTGTTCGTGGTGGGTGGCTCGCTCACGCTGTTTGCCCTGCGCGCGCCGGTGGTCAAGAGCCAGGTCGGCTTTGCCCTGTGGTCGCGTGAAACGCTGTTGCTGGCCAACAACCTGGTGCTGGTGGTGGCCGCCTCGATGATTCTGCTTGGCACTTTGTACCCGCTGGTGCTCGACGCGCTGACCGGGGCCAAGCTGTCGGTCGGCCCGCCGTACTTCGACGCCTTGTTCCTGCCGCTGATGGCGCTGCTGATGGTGGTGCTGAGCATTGGCGTGGTGGTGCGCTGGAAGGACACGCCGGGTAAATGGTTGGTCAGCATGATGACGCCGGTGCTGATCGGCAGTGCGATCCTCGCGCCGCTGGCCGGCTTTATCGTCGACGACTTCGACTGGCCCACGCTGACCGCCTTCGCCCTGGCCGCCTGGGTGGTGCTCGGCGGCCTGCGCGACATCTTCGACAAGACCCGCCACAAGGGCCTGGTCAAGGGCTTGCCGGGCCTGGGCCGTAGCTACTGGGGCATGCAGCTGGCGCACCTGGGCCTGGCCGTGTGTGCGCTGGGTGTTGTGCTTTCGAGTAACAACAGCGCCGAGCGCGACCTGCGCATGGCCCCGGGTGAAAGCGTGGAGCTGGGTGGGTATCACTTCCTGTTCCAGGGTGCCAGGCACTTCGAGGGGCCGAACTTCATCTCTGACAAGGGCACCATCGTTGTCAGCCGTGAGGGCCGTGAGGTGACCACCCTGCACCCGGAAAAACGCCTGTACACCGTGCAGCAGTCGATGATGACCGAAGCCGGCATCGATGCCGGCTTCACGCGTGACCTGTACGTTGCCCTCGGCGAGCCGCTGGAAAACGGTGCCTGGGCGGTGCGCGTGCATATCAAGCCTTATGTCCGCTGGATCTGGCTGGGTGGTCTGTTGACTGGCCTGGGCGGATTGCTGGCGGCCCTGGACCGGCGCTACCGCGTCAAGGTCAAGACCCGGGTGCGTGATGCGCTGGGCGTGTCTGGAGCAGCTGCATGAAGCGTTGGATCATGGTAGTCCCCCTGGCAGTGTTCCTGCTGGTGGCGGTGTTCCTCTACAAGGGGCTGTTCCTCAAACCCGACGAGCTGCCTTCGGCAATGATCGGTAAAGCGTTCCCCGCGTTTTCCCTGGCATCGACCCAGGGCGACCGGACCTTGACCCAGGCCGACTTGCAGGGCCGCCCGGCACTGGTCAACGTGTGGGCCACCTGGTGCCCGTCGTGCAAGGTCGAGCACCCGTATCTAAACCAGTTGGCGCAGCAGGGGGTGGTAATCCACGGGGTCAACTACAAGGATGACAACGCCGCTGCGCAGAAGTGGCTGGCCGAGTTTCACAACCCGTACCAGCTGGACATCCGTGACGAGCAGGGCAGCCTGGGGCTGGACCTTGGCGTGTACGGCGCGCCGGAAACCTTCCTGATCGATGCCAAGGGCATCATCCGTTACAAGCATGTGGGCATCGTCGATGCCAGCGTTTGGCGTGAACAGCTGGCACCGTTGTACCAGGGCCTGGTTGACGAGGCCAAGCCATGAGGCGCTGGCTGGCAGCTGCCGTGCTGGGCATGGGCCTGGCCGGTGTGGCCAAGGCGGCCATCGACACCTACCAGTTCCGCGACGAGGCTGAACGTGAGCGCTACCAGCAACTGACCAAGGAACTGCGCTGCCCCAAGTGCCAGAACCAGGACATTGCCGACTCCAACGCCCCCATTGCTGCCGACTTGCGTCGGGAAATCTTCCGCATGCTTGGCGAGGGCAAGAACAACGAGCAGATTGTTGATTTCATGGTCGACCGCTATGGCGACTTCGTGCGCTACAAGCCGGCGCTCAGCGGGCGTACCTGGCTGCTGTGGTTCGGCCCGGGGCTCCTGTTGGCCGGTGGTTTCGTGGTGTTGGCGGTGATTGTCCGCCGGCGCCGTGGCACGGCCGTGCAGGGCGCCAACGAGTTGTCTGCCGAAGAACGCGAGCGTCTCGCCAAACTGCTGGAAAAAGAACAGACCCATGATTGAATTCTGGCTTAGCGCGGGCCTGCTGTTGCTCGCCGCCCTCAGCTTCTTGCTGATCCCGATCCTGCGTGGCCGTCGTCGCCAGCCGGAAGAAGACCGTACTGCCCTGAACGTGGCCCTGTACCAGGAACGCGTCGCCGAGCTGGCCGCCCAGCAGGC
This sequence comes from Pseudomonas sp. LB-090624, assembly GCF_003205205.1. Classification (GTDB taxonomy): domain Bacteria; phylum Pseudomonadota; class Gammaproteobacteria; order Pseudomonadales; family Pseudomonadaceae; genus Aquipseudomonas. Next base: position 1,673 of record NZ_QJRL01000036.1, on the reverse strand, counting down.
CGCCGGTGTACTGGACGAGGCGCAGATGACCAAGGGCCGCGACGAAGCCGCCCGCGAGCTGCTGGCCGATACCGAGGGTGCAGACACCCAGCGCCAAGGTCATCTGGGCAAGGCCCTGCCGCTGCTGGCGGCGGTATTGGTGCCACTGATGGCGTTGGGGCTTTACCTGCATTTTGGTGCAGCCGACAAGGTGGAGCTGACCCAGGAGTTTGCCCAGGCGCCGAAGTCGATGGAAGAAATGACCGCGCGGTTGGAGCGCGTGGTGCAGGCCCAGCCTGATTCGGCCGAGGCCCTGTACTTCCTGGGCCGTGCCTACATGGCCGAGCAGCGCCCGGCTGATGCGGCACGTACCTTCGAACGTGCCGTGGCCTTGGCCGGTCGCCAGCCAGAGCTGTTGGGGCAGTGGGCGCAGGCGTTGTATTTTGCTGCTGACAAGCAGTGGAGCCCGCAGGTCCAGGGCCTGACTGACGAAGCGCTGAAGGCCGACCCCAATGAAGTCACCAGCCTGGGCCTGCGCGGTATCGCGGCCTTCGAGGGGGAGCGTTACCAGGAAGCCATCGATTACTGGAAGCGCCTGTTGGCGCAATTGCCGGAAGGTGATGCTTCGCGTGCGGCCCTGCAGGGCGGTATTGACCGTGCTGCCGAGCGTTTGGGCGGGGCGCCAGCTGGGGCTGGCGAGCCTGCGCCGTTGGCGGCGCGCCTGAAGGTGCGAGTGGAGCTGGCGGCGGCGTTGCAGGACAAGGTCAAACCAGACGATACGGTGTTCATCTTCGCCCGTGCCAGCAAGGGGCCGCCGATGCCGCTGGCGGCCAAGCGGGTAACGGTGGCGCAGTTGCCGATCGAGGTGGAATTGTCGGATGCGGATGCGATGATGCCGCAGATGAAACTGTCCGACTTTGCCGAAGTCCAACTGGTTGCACGTGTTTCGCGTGCGGGCCAGCCGACCCATGGTGAATGGATCGGTCAAGGTACGCCACTGCCGAGCGCGACCCAGGCCATGCAGCACCTGACCATCGACAGCCCCGACCCGTAAGAGAAGAATGCCATGCACAGCACCGTCCGCCTGACCCTGATCACCCTGGCCTTGGGTTTGTCTGCGTGTACGGTGCAGCAGCCGTATGAACAGCCCGAACCACCGATCGAGCGGGTGCCGCCGCAGGGGCCGGTGGTCAAGCCCCTGCCGGGCGGGCAGCCGTCCACTCAGCCGAGCAAGCCGGCGGCGATTCCCAAGCCCATGCCGCGTACGTCGGCCAGCTTTGCGCCACCGCCTGGCGGGGCTAGCCACTGGGACCCGAAACTGGGTGTCTACGTGCTGGAGAAGCAGCCGAATACCTTTTACCGGCAGCGTACCTATTACCGGTTTGACAACGGCTGGAGCTGGTCGCTGAGCCCGAATGGGCCTTGGCAGGAGACTGACAGCAGCGGGGTTCCTGGTGGTTTGGGGCGTGCATTCGGGCAATAACTGCGAAGCTGTATCTCGCTCTCGCTCTCGCTCTCGCTCTCGCTCTCGCTCCGCTTTTGATTTTGCTTCTAAGCGCGCGATAGCTCAGGCGACACAGATTGCGACTTCAGTAGGCCGAGCGAAGGGCATGCGGAGGGAGGTGACGGGCATGGATGCCCGTCAAGCGCTGAGGCCCCATGGATGGGGCCTTCGGCGCGTACTCCCGGGAGCA
>NZ_QJRL01000035.1 GCF_003205205.1 Pseudomonas sp. LB-090624 | reverse complement strand
CCCGCAAACAGGCCAAAGCAAGGGCCAGGGCCACCTGCGCATCATCGCTGGCGAGTGGCGCAGCCGCCGCCTGGCGGTGCCTGAAGGCGAAGGCCTGCGGCCAACGCCCGACCGCGTGCGCGAAACCGTCTTCAACTGGCTGGCCCCCTACATCGAGGGCGCCCGGGTGCTGGACGCCTTCACCGGCAGCGGTGCCCTGGTGCTCGAAGCCCTGTCCCGCGGGGCGGAAGATGCGGTGGCGCTGGACAGCAACCCGGCGGCCATCGCCAACCTCAAGAACAACCTCGAGATCCTGCGCTGCCCGCGCGGGCAGATCTTGCAGACCGATGCCTTGCGCTACCTGCAAGGCCCGGCCAAGCAGCAGTTCGACGTGGTGTTCCTCGACCCTCCGTTCAACCAGGATCTGCTGGCCAACACGTGCAACCTGCTAGAGCAACACCAGTGGCTGAGTGAACAGGCGTGGGTCTACACCGAAAGCGAGGCAGCGCCGTCGAGCTTGCAGCTGCCAGGCAACTGGCGCCTGCACCGTGAAAAAAAGACTGGCCAGGTGCACTACGCACTTTGGCAGCGGGCCTGACCACGTAACCCGGGGCTGGTGTATTTAGTTACCGCCAACCGGCCTGGGGCATGGCTGAAGCTTCTCCTTCGATTCTTGCAGGAGCGCGTCAACCATGCCCCGAAACCCTTCCCCGCCTGCGCCCACCAGCGCAGTAAGCGCTTTTACACTGGCCAATGGCTTGCGTGTGTACCTTCGTGAAGACAGGCGCGCGCCGCTGGTCAGTGCGCAACTGTGGTATCACGTCGGCTCCAGCAATGAGCCTGAAGGCCACACCGGCCTTTCTCACGCACTGGAGCATCTGCTGTTCGAAGGCAGCAGCAAGTTGGCCGGCGGCCAGTACTCCGCGCTAATGGCCCGCCTGGGTGGCAATCCGAATGCATTCACTGCCCAAGAAGCCACAATCTTCCCGCTTACTTTGCCCAGCAATCGCCTGGAAATTGCGTTGGAAGCCATGGCCGACGTGATGGCAAGCGCTACCCTCGACAGCGCACCCTTCGCTCGCGAACTGGCGGTGGTCATGGCCGAGCGACGTGAAAATATCGATAACACCCCTCTCGCGCTGGCCCTGGAGCATCACCAGCTACTGGCCTATGGCAACAGCGGCTACGGCACGCCAGTGATCGGTCACAAAGCGGACCTTGGCCACATGACGCTGGCTGCAGCACGTACCTGGTACCAAAGCTGGTATCACCCTAACAACGCCACGCTTGCGGTAGCCGGCGACATTGCCTTGCCACAGCTGCAAACTCTGGTAACCCGGCACTTTTCAGCGATCCCCGCCAATCGCCTGCCGCTGCGACAAACCCACAAAGCCCCGCCCGGTCTTGTACGGCGCTACCAGACCCTGCGCTTGCAAGGCCTCTACACGGGCGTGATCCTCAGTTTCAACCTCCCCAGCCAATGTACCGCCGAGTCTGATGAGCAAGCTTATGCACTGAGGCTGCTACCCGACATCCTGGCCGACGGTCAAGCCAGCACCTTGCAACGCAGGTTGGTGTTGGAGGAACCGCTACTGCGGGGGATCCGGTCAGATTATGAGCCCTGGCAACGGGGCGACAGCCTGCTGACCCTCTACGCCTTCTGCAGCCCACAGGTTACGCCAGAAGCAGCAGCCGAAAGGCTGATGCTGGAAATCAATGCGTTCCGCCACTCAGCCCCCTCCAAGGAAGGCCTTCAACGCGCCAAAGCGCGGCTGCTGGCCAGGCGAATGTTCGAAATGGACGATATCGGCAAACAGGCAGAAACCATCGGCAAGCAGGCCAGCTGCGGCCTGGACCCCGTGACGCTGGACGATGAACGGCAGGCCATCAACGCCGTGACAGCCGAACACGTTGGCCAGGCTGCCCTGGACTTCCTCACCGAAGACCGAGCCGCTATTACTTTCATGCACACCAAGGAGAGCGCTGATGAGTGACACTATTGCGCAGCCCCAGCAGACGGCCGATGGCGATGATATTTTTGGCGGCCTGATCTCTGCCCAGGGGCTGGACCTGAACCAGCTCACCCCCCATCAGACACATGTGCAAGCCTGGACAACAGCAACAGGCGCAGGTGTGAAGTTCGTCGAAGCACGTGGGTTACCTATCGTCGATGTGGTATTGCGGTTCAAGGCCGGCACAAGCCAAGACACCCTGCAATCCGGCCTGGCAGCCCTGACGCTGTATATGCTCGACGAGGGCAGCCAGCTTTACACCGCCGCCCAGCAAGCCGAGCGCATGGAGCGGCTGGGCGCGATCATGGACAAACAGGTCCGCCTGGAGCACGCGACATTGAGCCTGCGCAGCCTGAGCAGCAAAGCCCTGCTTGATCCTGCCTTGGCGCTTTTCATCGATCTTGCCGCACGCCCTGCCTTTCCAGCCCTTGCATTGGAGACGGTGAAGCGCCAGCTGTTGCAGTCCAATGCATCACGAGAACGGCGCCCCGACATCAGGGCCCGGAGCGAAGTTTTCCGCCATTTGTTCAAGGGGCACCCCTACGGCAACCCGTGGGGCAGCACAGCCGAGGGTATGGCAACTGTCACCCCTGAGGACTTGCGGGCATTCCACCAGCGTGCTTATTCCGCCAGTAACCTGGAAATGGTGTTGGTCGGGGACCTCTCGCTTGCTGATGCACAAGACATTGCCCAGCAAATAAGCCAGGCCCTGCCCCAGGGCTGGTCCGCCGTTGAGCTGCCTGCCGTGCCGGCAGCAGCCAGTGCAACTGTGAACATCGAGCAGGAGGGTGCCAGCAGTGCATTGGTGTTGGCAGTACCCATGAACGTACCCGCCAATGACCCGGAGTATCCAGCGCTGGTGTTGGCTAGCGAGGTATTGGGGGCAGACCTCGAGTCCCGCCTGATGGTGGAAATGCGCCAACGCCGTGGGCTGACCTACGGTATCTACAGTCGAGTGTCGCCCATGAGTGCCGGTGGCCTGTTGACCATCTCGTGGGAAATCGCCCCTGCGTACGTGCAAGGCTCGCAGGCTTTGGTAGAGGAGCTGCTGCGCGACTTCATCGACCAAGGCCCGACCCAGGCCGAGCTGGACCTGGCGCGCAATCGTCTGGCCGGGCAACAGCTACGCGGGATAGCGCAAAACAAGAGCCTGGCAGCGTTGCTCGCGCAGATCACCCATCAAAACCAGCCCGCGGACCATTTGAACACCTACATCGAGCGCATCGGCAGGCTGACCCCAGCGGACCTTCGCGCTGTCATGCAGCGCCGGCTCGACCTGGACCAGAAGGTGCTGGTCAGTGTCGGCCCTCAAGCCGAGCAGCAAGCGTTGCCGGCCGTCTACCAATAGCGCAGGTACTGTGGCGCTGTTTCATGGCACTCTAGGCAGGCACAACATGAGTCGCCCAGCATGCCCACTACCAGCGCCACGTTCCACCCAGCCTTCGGCCTGTCCAACCCCCATCTGCAAACGCTGTGGGGGCCATTGTGGCGCAAGCTGCCGGACCTGCCACGTAGCCGCGAACGCTTGTGGCTGGCCGACGGTGACTTCATCGACCTGGACTGGCACGGCCCGCACCAGCCGCATGTGCCATTGGTGCTGGTGCTGCACGGGCTGACCGGTTCGTCCCATTCGCCGTACGTCAAAGGCCTGCAGCAAAGTTTGCACGCACGCGGCTGGGCCAGTGTGGCAGCGAACTGGCGCGGCTGCTCGGGCGAGCCCAATCTCCTGCCCCGCAGCTACCATTCCGGCGCCAGCGAGGACCTGGCCGAAATTGTCAGCCACCTGCGCGCCCAGCGCCCACTGGCGCCGCTGTATGCGGTGGGTTACTCGCTGGGGGGCAACGTTCTGTTGAAATACCTGGGCGAGAGCGGGGTCGCCAGCCAGCTGGAGGCGGCGGTCGCAGTATCGGTGCCGTTTCGCCTGGACCACTGTGCCGACCGCATTGGCCAAGGTTTCTCCAAGGTTTACCAAGCGCACTTCATGCGCGAAATGCTGGCGTATGTACAGCTCAAGCAGCAGCACTTTCACGCCAACGGCCAACATGACCGGCTGGCGACGCTGCAGCGCTTGGGGCCACTGACCAAGTTGCGCACATTCTGGGACTTCGACGGCAGGGTTACCGCCCCCCTGAACGGGTTTCGCGACGTGCACGACTACTATCGTCGCTCATCGAGCCATTTCTTCCTGGGCCAGAACCGCACGCCGACGCTGATCATCCATTCCAGCGATGACCCGTTCGTGTCCTGCCACAGCTTGCCCACAGCCCGTGAACTGGCATCGCAAACCCGCTTCGAACTGCATAGCCGTGGCGGGCATGTGGGCTTTGTGGACGGCAGCCTGCGCAATCCGGGGTATTACCTGGAGCGCCGGATTCCGCAGTGGCTGGTCGAAGGTACCTAGCCCGAGCGGGATCTATTCGCCCGTAGCCACGCCGTGCGCGGGATTGTTGATCCACTCACTCCACGACCCGGCATACAGCTTGCCTAGCGGGTAGCCCGCCAGCGCCAAGGCAAACAGGTTATGGCAAGCCGTCACCCCGGATCCGCAGTAAGACACCAACTGTTCCGGCGCCCGCCCGGCAAGCATTTCGGCAAAGCGCTGCCTGAGCTGGTCCGCCGGCAAGAAGCGCCCATCAGCGCCCAGGTTGTCGGTAAACGCTGCGCATCGGGCACCTGGAATATGCCCTGCCACCGGGTCGATCGGTTCTACTTCACCGCGAAAACGCGGCAAGGCACGTGCATCGATCAACGTCAGGTCAGCACTGCCCAGGCGCTTGCCCAGATGCTCGGCATCGATCAGCAGCCTGGCGTCAGGCTCACCGCTGAAGGTGCCTTCGCGTCTGGGCGGTGGGTCCAGGCTCAGCGGCAGATGCGCCGCGTGCCAGGCCTTGAGGCCGCCATCGAGAATCGCCACGCCGCTGCGCTTGCCCAGCCAGGCCAGCAGCCACCAGGCGCGGGCGGCAAAGGCGCCAGGGCCATCGTCGTACAGCACCACCTCGCTGTCGTTGTCCAGGCCCCACTCACGCAGGCGCGCAACCAGCCGCTGCGCATCGGGCAACGGGTGGCGCCCGGTGCGGCCCTTGCTCACCGGCCCACTGAGGTCACGGTCCAGGTCGGCAAAATGCGCGCCCGCAATATGCCCCTGGGCATAACTGCGTTGGCCATAGTCCACATCCTCGAGGGCAAAGCGGCAGTCGAGGATCACCAACTTGGGCGAGTCCAGGCGCTCGGCCAACTGCTGCGGGGTGATCAATTGCGCAAGCGGCATGACAATCTCCTGATCGATGGCACAAAGGCCCCGGGCTAGAGCTCCAGGGCCTGATTGAACGGAACGTGAAATTCCTGGCACAGCGCGTCCACGGCATTGCGTGCGTTATCGGTGACAAAGCCGAGTTCCAGCACCAGCACCTGATAGACGCCGCGCTTGAAGGCTTCTTCACCCAGGTGCGCGGAATGTTCACGCGTGGTGCTGAGAAAACGTACCCATGAGGTCAGCACGATCCAGGCATTGATGGTCAGCGATTCGATCTGCGCCGGCGCCATGACCAGGATGCCAGCCTCGACGAAGCCACGGTAGATCGCCTGGCCCCGGTGCAGGCAGCGCTCGGAAAAGCGCCGGTAACGGCCGGCCAGCTCTGCGTCGCTATCCAGCAGGTGCTCAAGGTCACGGTGCAGGAAACGGTAGTTCCACATCGCCGCGAGCAGGGCCTTGAGGTAGAAGCGCTTGTCCTCCACCGTGGCTGCGCGTCCTTGTGGCGGGCGCAGGAAGCTGTCCACCAGCGCTTCGTACTGGCTGAACAACACGGCGATGATCGCCTGCTTGTTGGGGAAGTGGTAATACAGGTTGCCGGGCGAGATTTCCATGTGCGCGGCAATGTGATTGGTACTGACACTACGTTCGCCCTGCTGATTGAACAGTTCCAGGCTGTTCTGCACGATGCGCTCTCGAGTCTTCATGCGCGGGGCCATGCTCAGCTCCCAGTCTGCGGGCTTTCGACAAAGGGTCATCTTACGGCGATTCACGCCGCTGATGCACCGTTGCCTTGCATGAAAATAGTCGCACTATGGTACCAATCAAAGTATAGGCTCCAGAGACCTCAAGCCCAGCCGGGAGACCGCCGTGAACTCGACCATTGCCTCGCCTCCTGTGCATTCCGACAGCGAACTCGAAGCCTCGTTCGCCGCCCAGCGCCAGGCGTTTGCCGGCAACCCCATGCCCCCTGCAGCCCAGCGCCGGCAGTGGCTTGAAAGCCTGCGCGAGGCTCTGCTGGCAGACCAGCAGCAACTGATCGCGGCCATTGATGCAGACTTCAGCGGGCGCAGCGCCGATGAGACTTTGCTGGCCGAGTTGCTGCCGTCAGTGCAAGGCATCCGCCATGCCGAACGCCACGTGCAGCGCTGGATGCGCCCGGCCAGACGGACCGTGGGCATGGCGTTCCAGCCGGCCAGCGCACGGGTCCTGTACCAGCCATTGGGCGTGGTCGGCATCATCGTGCCGTGGAACTACCCGCTGTTCCTCGCCATCGGCCCGTTGACCGGCGCACTGGCCGCCGGCAACCGGGTGATGCTCAAGCTCAGCGAGGCGACCCCCGCCAGTGGGCTGGCCCTGAAGTCACTGCTGCAGCGGGTATTCCCCGAAGACCTGGTCAGCGTCGTGCTTGGCGAGGTCGAGGCTGGCCAGGCGTTCGCCCGCCTGCCCTTCGACCACCTGCTGTTCACTGGTGCCACCAGCATCGGCCGTCAGGTCATGCTGGCAGCCGCACAAAACCTGACCCCGGTGACCCTGGAACTGGGCGGCAAGTCCCCGGCCATCGTCTCGGCCAGCGTGCCGCTGGGTGCCGCCGCTGAGCGCATCGCCTTCGGCAAGACGCTCAACGCCGGCCAGACCTGCGTCGCACCCGACTACGTACTGGTGCCACGCGAGCGCCTGAACGGCTTCGCCGATGCCTATCGCAATGCCGTGCAGCGCATGTACCCACACATCGCCGACAACCCCGACTATAGCGCCATCATCAACCCTCGGCAGCTCAAGCGCCTGGAGCATATGCTGGAGGACGCCCGCAGCAAGGGCGCGCAAGTGATCGACCTGTACACCCACGAAGCACGCCAAGGCCGGCGACTGCCACCGCACCTGCTGACAAAGGTGAACGACAGCATGCGGGTGATGCAGGATGAAATCTTCGGCCCGTTGCTGCCGCTGGTGCCTTACGACACTCTCGATGACGCGCTGGCGTACATCAACCAGCGCCCAAGGCCGTTGGCGCTGTACTACTTCGGCTACGACCGCAGCGAACAGCAACATGTCCTGCAATACAGCCATTCCGGCGGCGTATGCCTGAACGACACCTTGCTGCACGTGGCCCAGGACGACCTGCCATTCGGTGGCATCGGGCCTTCCGGCATGGGGCACTACCACGGCCATGAAGGCTTCCTGACCTTCAGCAAGGCCAAGGCGGTACTGGCCAAGCAACGCATCAACGCCGCCCGGTTGATCTACCCGCCTTATGGCAAAGCCCTGCAGCGCCTGGTCTACAGGTTGTTCATCCGTTAAGAGCAAAGCGCTGGTCGCCCGCCAGCACACAGCGCATGACAACGAATACGCCCACTGTCTATAGTGCCATCAGCCGGCCGCACGACTTGGCCGGGGCGCCGTCGCTGCGCTACCATCCGACTCCCCAACGCACTCCAGCCAGGATGACGCGATGAACCGAGTGTTGTACCCGGGTACTTTCGACCCCATTACCAAAGGCCATGGCGACCTGGTCGAGCGCGCTTCGCGCCTGTTCGACCACGTGATTATCGCGGTGGCTGCCAGCCCCAAGAAAAACCCACTGTTCCCGCTGGAACAACGGGTAGCGCTGGCCCGTGAGGTCACCAAGCACCTGCCCAATGTCGAAGTCATCGGCTTCTCTTCGCTGTTGGCGCATTTCGCCAAGGAACAGGGCGCCAATGTGTTTCTGCGCGGCCTGCGTGCGGTGTCCGACTTCGAGTACGAGTTCCAGCTGGCGAACATGAACCGGCAGCTCGCTCCTGATGTCGAGAGCCTGTTCCTCACGCCGTCGGAGCGTTATTCGTTCATTTCCTCGACCTTGGTCCGGGAAATAGCCGCATTGGGTGGTGATATCAGCAAGTTCGTCCACCCGGTGGTGGCCGAGGCGCTGACCGAACGCTTCAAGAAGTAATCTTTAGCGCCTGATCATCGCGCCCACGTGCACTGCGGGCGCGAATGCGGCACAATTGTGCCCATTGCGTTGAATATGCCCGGGCAACGCGCCCCGGCCGGAGTCCCCATGTCCCTGATCATCACCGACGATTGCATCAACTGCGACGTCTGCGAACCCGAGTGCCCGAACGAGGCTATCTCCCAAGGCGAAGAGATCTACGTGATCGACCCTAACCTGTGCACCCAGTGCGTGGGTCACTACGATGAGCCGCAGTGCCAGCAGGTCTGCCCGGTCGACTGCATCCCGCTGGATGAAGCGCACCCAGAGACCGAAGAACAGCTGATGGCCAAGTACCGCCGGATCACTGGCAAGGGCTGATCACCTGCCCTTCTCCGCACGGCTCCCATAGAACAAAACATGACTTATTGATTTGGCAGGGACTCTGTGGGAGCGGTGTTTTCTGCGTGACAGCACATTTACTGCAATAGGCTTGCAGCGAACGGTTCATCGTTGGCAACGCGGGCAGTACACGCTCGCCCGCTGCCCCAGCTTCACTTCGCGCAACGTCGTGCCGCATACCTTGCACGGCTGTCCACCGCGCCCGTAGGCGAACAATTCCTGCTTGAAGTACCCCGGCTGCCCGTCGCCACCGATGAAGTCGCGCAGGGTGGTCCCGCCCTGCTCGATCGCCGCCGCAAGCACCCGCTTGATCTCGATCGCCAGCTTCAGGTAACGCGCCCGGGAAATCCCGCCCGCCTCGCGCCGTGGGTCGATACCCGCGGCGAACAGCGCCTCGGTGGCGTAGATGTTGCCTACCCCCACCACCACCGCGTTATCCATGATGAACGGCTTGACCGCCATCGACCGCCCACGCGACAGCTGGAACAACCGCTCACCGTCGAACAGATCGGTCAGCGGCTCTGGCCCCAGGCGCAACAGCAACTCGTGGTTCAGTGGGTCCAGGCTCCAAAGCATGGCACCAAAGCGGCGCGGGTCGGTGTAGCGCAACATCAGTCCCGACTCCAGCTCGATATCCACATGCTCATGCTTGGCCGCCGGTAAGCCCAGCTCGACCACGCGCAGGTTGCCCGACATGCCCAAGTGGCTGATCAACGTACCGACCTCCGCATTGATCAGCAGGTACTTGGCGCGCCGCTCGACACTCACAATACGTTGCCCCGAAAGACGCACATCGAGGTCTTCGGGGACCGGCCAGCGCAGGCGCCGGTCGCGCACTACCACACGGCTGACGCGCTGGCCTTCCAGGTGCGGCGCAATACCGCGCCGGGTGGTTTCTACTTCAGGTAATTCCGGCATGTGTCAGTGCCCGCCCAGCTCGCGAATGTTCTGCTTGAGGTTTTCGAAATCGTATTCCGACAAACCAATGTAATCGAGCACCAACGGGCCGACCACGTTCCATTCGTGGTCCACCACCTGGTTGCCCAGCACCCGGTAGGAGGCGCAGATGTGCTCGGCCATCTTCAGCACCGCCAACAGGTTCTTCAGCTGATTCTGGGTATTGCGGCAGCTCTCGTCGCGGAACACCGCCAGGGCATTGTGGTGGTTGGCGATGGCCGCACTGAGGTGCTCGGGCAAGCGCCAGGACTTGGCGGTGAAATAGCCGACCACCGAATGGTTGGTGTTGAACGCGCGGTTTTCGGTGTCGACCACCCGCGTTTCCCCGTCGGCCTTGGCGTAGGCCTCTTCCAGCACATCCATGTAGTTGGGGAAGCGCTTGAGCATCAGCGGCACGCCACAGTCATGGAACAGGCCCAGGGTATAGGCCTCGTCCGCGGCCTGGATGCCGGTGCGCTTGGCCAGGGTCAGGCAGGTCATCGCCACGTCCTGAGCGGTATCCCAGAAGCGGTTGAGGGTGACGATGGTCTCGTCGCTCATCTCGCCCTTGATCGACTGGGCGTTGATCAGGTTGATGATCGACCGGCTACCCAGCAGGTTTACCGCGCGCTGGATCGAGCCAATCTTGTTGGACAGGCCGAATTGCGGCGAGTTGACCAGCTTGAGCAAGGCGCCCGAGAGGCCCGGGTCCTGGGAAATCAGCTTGGCGATGGTTTCCAGGTCCGGGTCAGGCATGTACTGCTCGAACTGCAGGTCGACCATGATCTGCGGTTGCGGCGGGATGGTGATGCCTTGCAAGGCTTGCTGGATCTGTTCGGCGCTGAGTTCTTGGGACATACGTGCATACTCGGTTAGGACCGGCGATTTTACCCCCCTGGGGCTCGCCTTGACAGGCACTACACCTCTGAAGGCGAAGACCAGGCAGACACGCTATAATCCCGCTCTTTTTCCCGGAGCGACGTCATGTCCCTGCCCAGCCTTCGCCTCAAAGCCAATGCCGACCGCCGCCTGCGCGCCGGCCACCTGTGGGTCTACAGCAACGAAGTCGATGTGAGCGCGACCCCACTGCAAGGCTTCCAGGCCGGCCAGCAGGCCATTCTCGAGGCAGCCAACGGCAAGCCACTGGGCATCGTCGCCCTTAGCCCGAACAACCTTATCTGCGCCCGGCTGCTGTCGCGCGACATCAAGCTGCCACTGGACAAGTCGCTGCTGGTACACCGCCTGAACGTCGCCCTTTCGCTGCGCGAGCGCCTGTTCGACCAGCCTTGCTACCGCCTGGTCTACGGCGATTCCGACCTGCTGCCTGGGCTGGTGGTCGATCGATTCTTCGACATTCTCGTGGTACAGCTGGCATCGGCCACCATGGAAGCGCACAAGGACGACGTGATCGCTGCCCTGGTGCAAGTGCTCAAGCCAAGCGGCATCCTGTTCAAGAACGACTCCGCCGCCCGTGACGCCGAAGGCCTGCAGCGCTATGTCGAGACCGTCTACGGCGAAGTGCCAGACTGGGTGCCGCTGGAAGAAAACGGTGTCAAGTTCGAAGCCCCGGTTCGTGAAGGCCAGAAGACTGGCTGGTTCTACGACCACCGCATGAACCGTGCGCGCCTGGCCCCCTACGTGAAGGGCAAGCGTGTACTCGACCTGTTCAGCTACATCGGTGGCTGGGGCGTGCAGGCCGGCGCATTCGGCGCCAGCGAAGTATTCTGCGTCGATGCTTCGGGCTTTGCCCTGGATGGTGTGGAGCGTAACGCCGCGCTGAACGGCATCAGCGAGAAGCTCACCTGCATCGAAGGTGATGTATTCGAGGCCCTGCGCGAGCTCAAGGCTGCCGAAGAGCGCTTCGACGTGATCATTGCTGACCCACCCGCCTTCATCAAGCGCAAAAAAGACCTGAAAAACGGCGAAGCGGCCTACCGCCGCCTGAACGAACAGGCCATGCGCATGCTGAGCAAGGATGGCATCCTGGTCAGCGCCTCGTGCTCGATGCACCTGCCCGAGGACGACCTGCACAACATTCTGCTGACCAGCGCCCGTCACCTGGACCGCAACATGCAGTTGCTCGAGCGCGGCGGTCAGGGCCCTGACCACCCGGTTCACCCGGCCATCGCCGAAACCCGCTACATCAAAAGCATCACCTGCCGCTTGCTGCCAAACAGCTGATACAGCGATGTACGGGCTTCACCGCCCCCAATGGCCGGTGAAGCCCGTTCAGAACCGCATCAGATATCCAGCACCTGCGTCGCAATGCCGAAGTACACCAGCACCCCTGCCGCATCAGCAATCGACGTGATCAGCGGCCCGCTGGCGGTGGCAGGGTCCAGCTTGAAACGGCTTAGCAGGAACGGCAGGCTCATGCCGATCAGGCTGCCGACCAGCACGATCACGACCATGCTGCTGGCGACGATCAGGGCAATTTGCGGGCCTCCGCGGAGTACTCCCAGAAACGCTACCGCCAATGCCATGGTGCAGCCCAGCGCCAGGGCCACGCCGAATTCGCGACCCAGCATGCGACACCAGTCGCGCATGAATACCTCGCCTGTCGCCAGCCCGCGCACCATCAGCGTTGCCGACTGGGCACCGGCATTGCCGCCGCTGTCCACCAGCAACGGCAGGAAGAACACCAGGGCAATGTGTGCGGCGATGGTTTCTTCGAAGGCGGCAATACCCGCCCCCGAAAACAGGTTGCCGAACACCAGCAACACCAGCCATAGCACTCGCTTGCGGTACAGCAGCCCCAGTGTCGCATCCCGCAGGTTGCCAACGTGGTTCGTGATCGACGCGCCTTTGTGGAAGTCCTCGGTCACCTCGCGCCGCTGGGTTTCGAGGGCTGCCAGGGTGTCCGGCTGAAGGATGTTTTTATCGATTTGATGTTGCATGAAGTTCTCCAGGCGCCAACGCAGGCGCCTACAGACTTCAGCCTTGCGGGCTCAAGCCTTCGGCAGCCCTGGCGGCGGCGCGCTCAGTGCCAGATTGCAGGTTCGGGTAGAACCGGTAACTGGGAAGGTCCATTGAGGATGTGTCTCGTGATACCGCACATGCGGCGGCCGGATAATAGGCGTTCGGAGCCGGCTGGTCAGCCCCTTGCACCCCGTTTCGGAAGCGTCCTACAAGTACCGGCCAACAGGCCAAAGTCACCGCCCAGGCACATCTTCATTCCCTCGCCGCGCCAGCGGTGTAGAATCGGCCTATTCATCGCCAGTCATCCCCGGCGGGTTTATGAGCTCTGGCCAAGCACGCGGCGATCCCGCGCGGTCTTCGGCCCCATCCGTGCCAGTGGCAACCGGCCTGCGGCACAAAGGACAAGAGAAGCTCACTCCCCTTTTTGTGACCTGATTAAGCCGCCAGGAGTGTTTCATGCCTGATTATCGTTCCAAGACTTCCACCCAAGGCCGCAACATGGCCGGCGCCCGTGCCCTGTGGCGCGCAACCGGGATGAAGGACGAAGACTTCAAGAAACCGATCATCGCCATCGCCAACTCGTTCACCCAGTTCGTTCCGGGCCACGTGCACCTGAAGGACTTGGGCCAGCTGGTCGCCCGCGAAATCGAACGCGCCGGTGGCGTGGCCAAGGAATTCAACACCATCGCGGTCGACGACGGTATCGCCATGGGCCACGACGGCATGCTGTACTCGCTGCCAAGCCGCGAGATCATTGCCGACGCCGTGGAATACATGGTCAACGCCCACTGCGCCGACGCCATCGTCTGTATCTCCAACTGCGACAAGATCACCCCCGGCATGCTGATGGCCGCCTTGCGCCTGAACATCCCGGTGATCTTCGTTTCTGGCGGCCCGATGGAAGCCGGCAAGACCAAACTGGCCAGCCACGGCCTGGACCTGGTCGATGCCATGGTCATCGCGGCCGACTCCACGGCCTCCGACGAGAAGGTCGCTGAATACGAGCGCAGTGCCTGCCCGACCTGCGGTTCGTGCTCCGGCATGTTTACCGCCAACTCGATGAACTGCCTGACCGAAGCCCTGGGCCTGGCTCTGCCGGGCAACGGTTCGACCCTGGCCACCCACGCCGACCGCGAGCAGCTGTTCCTCACGGCCGGCCGCACCATCGTCGAGCTGTGCAAGCGCTACTACGGCGAGAACGACGAGTCGGTCCTGCCACGCAGCATCGCCAACTTCAAGGCGTTCGAGAACGCCATGATGCTCGACATCGCCATGGGCGGTTCGACCAACACCATCCTGCACCTGCTGGCAGCGGCACAGGAAGGTGAAGTGGCGTTCGACCTGCGCGATATCGACCGCCTGTCGCGCAAAGTGCCGCAGCTGTGCAAAGTGGCGCCGAACATCCAGAAGTACCACATGGAAGACGTGCACCGCGCCGGCGGCATCTTCAGCATCCTCGGTTCGCTGGCCCGCGGCGGCCTGCTGCACACCGACCTGCCGACCGTGCACAGCCGCAGCATGGAAGAAGCCATCGCCAAATGGGATATCACCCAGACCGATGACGAAGCCGTGCACACCTTCTTCAAAGCCGGCCCTGCCGGTATCCCGACTCAGACCGCATTCAGCCAGTCGACCCGCTGGGAGACCCTGGATGATGACCGTGAAAACGGCTGCATCCGCAGCTTTGAGCACGCCTACTCGCAAGAAGGCGGGCTGGCCGTGCTGTACGGCAACATCGCCCTGGATGGCTGCGTTGTGAAAACCGCCGGTGTCGACGAGTCGATTCACGTGTTCGAAGGCACCGCAAAGATCTTCGAGAGCCAGGACAGCGCCGTGCGTGGCATCCTCGCTGATGAAGTGAAGGCCGGCGACATCGTGATCATCCGCTACGAAGGCCCGAAAGGTGGCCCGGGCATGCAGGAAATGCTCTACCCGACCTCGTACCTGAAGTCCAAGGGACTGGGCAAGGCTTGTGCCCTGCTCACCGACGGCCGCTTCTCGGGCGGTACCTCGGGCCTGTCGATCGGCCACGCCTCGCCAGAAGCTGCTGCAGGCGGCGCGATCGGCCTGGTACGTGACGGCGACAAGGTGCTGATCGACATTCCGAACCGTTCGATCAACCTGCTGGTCAGCGACGAAGAGCTTGCCGAACGTCGCGTCGAGCAGGACAAGAAAGGCTGGAAACCGGCAGAAGTACGCCCACGCAAGGTGACTACCGCACTGAAGGCTTATGCCCTGCTGGCCACCAGTGCCGACAAGGGTGCAGTACGTAACAAGGCGATGCTTGAAGGGCTGTAAAGCACGTTAGGCCCGCCTGAAACAAGAACCGGCGCCTTGAGCGCCGGTTCTCCATTTCCAATTAGATCAATCAATGCACTTGCGCATTTTCTTGAGCCCGGAACACTGAAAGCTTTTTGAGAGCAACCGCCAAAGAATCATCATCGAAGAGTCCGCTCTTACGGACGGCGGCTTCCTTACCGCCCGACCAATTCTTCAAGCCTTCTCGAACGCCTTCAACCGTCGGCGTCACCCCATCCCGATAAAGCAACCAGTCGACTGTGGCCAAAAGCTCCATGCCAAACGGTGATTCAAAGCCGTCGATCAGCTCAGCGGTGAACTCTAACGCTGGCAAGTATGCTTTTGCCTCACTGTTCAAATACGTATCAACGAAGGCCTTACGACCCTCATCGAACCAGATCACATCCAGTGGGCCTGCATCACCGATACGTTTTTCACAATGCAGATAACTCCCATCAAGATCGTTCAGCAAATGCACTAGTCGATGAGTGTATGGACCGTAGATGTGGGGATCAAACTTGAAATTGAGCGGGTTATCATTCGGCGTGAAGTACTCAACTGAACGCTCCAGGAACCAGGCCAGCTTCTGGATCTCCAGCAAGCTGCACTCCATTCCGAGAACCCAGTATCGACGAACCAGTTCTGCGATGAGCGCTCGGGCAGGGGTCAGTTTTTCGACACCATTGCGCTTGGACACATTCTGGTACTGACCAATGGGCTCAAAAACCAGTACATCGGCGTCCAAGTCTCCAAGAATCAGCCCGATTTGTTCACGGACAGCAGCCCAAGGTAACCCTCCGTTACCCGCCCCTAGCGGAGGAATAGCTATGGAGCTTACATTATTGGCAACAATGAAATTCCGCAGGTCATGCAGTCCCTCGGTAATCCAAGCAATCTGAGAAGGCTTGCGCCAATGGCATTTGGTAGGAAAGTTCACGATCCATCGCGGGCCATCTAGCTCACGAACCTCGGTGATGAACATCCTTCCCGTAACGATTTCGTTCGCTTTGCAGGCAGCCGAATAGAGGCGATAGTTCTCAGCAAAGCGCTCCTTGAACATCAGCGCAATGCCTTTTCCCATCACCCCTACGGTGTTGACTGTATTAACCAGCGCTTCGGCGTTTGCCTCCAGCAGGTTACCTTTCGTGAAGCGAATCATCAGAAATACCACCCAGGTCGAGCATAGACGGAGAGATCCAGTTGGCGTTGCCGGACCTCCTGGTCGACACGACGTTGCAATGCTTCGTTGTAGCAGACAATCCCCAGAAGGCCAGCTACCGGCACGTGCCCATGGATCAAGGCCTCAGCCTGATAGCGCTCCATTTTTCGTGGATCATCAGGGTCACGCTTGAAATCCCTGGACTGCAGAATCTGCCAGTCAATTTTGTCCTTCTTAGCCCATGACTGCGCTCGACGGCGACCAGTACGAACACCTCATCAAGCCGATCCTGATGAACCCCTCCCATCGACATACCTGCCAGAGCTCGACCGGGCGAAGTACACCGCGGATTTCCTACTGTATCTGCTCCGGCGTCACGATCACCCAGTTCTTGTCCGCAGTCACCGGCAATCCTTCCTTGGCCTGTGCCGCCGCGTTTTTGGCAATCATCCCGTTCAACTGGTCCATGTACTTGGCCTTGCGGTTTATCCACAGGTGGATGCCGCCCTTGCCCACATCCACGCCATGAAACTGCATGTAGCCATCGCTGGTCGGGGTGTCGCCGCCCACCAGCACCGGTTTCTTCCATTCATCGATGTAGGTAAGGATCGCCGCCTGCTTGCCCGCCATCCAGGTGGCCGGGGTCCACAGGTAAGGGGTCAGCTCCAGGCCCTCGTTAGCCTTGGCATCGTAGTGCCCAGCGCCGATCTGCTTGCGCGCAGTGGTCAGCTGGCCGCTGGCGCGGTCCTTGAGTAGGAGACTCACGCCAATCACGTTCTGCGGCTTCACGTTGTAGCCGTACCTGGGATCTGACGCGACCATGCGCACCAACTCCTCGGAGGCAGCAGAGATCACGTAGACCTCGATGCCGTTCTCCATCAGCTTGTTGTAGAGCTCGGCCTGGCCCTTGAAGACCTTGGGCGGCTGGACCTCGATAGCCTTGATCTGGTCGCCTTCGTAATAGGTGCTGGGGATCGGCTTGGTCAAAGCCATCAGTTCATCCACTTGCACCTTGAGCTCCTTGAGGGTAAAGCCGGAAAACACCTGGGCCACCCACGGGTAGCAGACCATGTCGTCGATCTCGCACAACCGGTAGTAGTAACTGAACAGGCTTTCCTTGTGCTCGGCAGTGTCCTTGAACGGCATCAGCTTCAACGAAGGGTCGAGCTTGTCGCGGCTCAGCAGGCCCTTGTTTTCCATGAACGGAAGCAAGGCTTCTTCCAGGTCATAGCGGTAACTGGTGTTGTCCATGTCGAACACCGCGTAGTTACCTTTATTGGCGTTGGCGGCAATCATGCTGTCTAGCTGCTTGGCGGCCTCGGCCGGCCAATGCTTCAGCTCGGTGGCGAAGGTTTCGATACTGAACAGCAGGGACAGGCCGATGGCGGCGGCTTTCACAGCGACTTTCATGTGCGAATCTCCTGAAATGACCCAGAAACGCTAGTGCAACAACCTCCATCCACAACCCTTGATAACGACCTCCATGCACCAGCAAACGCCGTGTTTATTGCAATTTGCGACACATCGTTATTCCATAAACGACTATGCAAATTCTATTTGGGTATAAAGTCGTTTGTTTTCAGGCTGTTAGCATTTCCGTTCGGAATCGCTCGCAGAGGCGATGCCATTTCTGCTTTTTTCTGCTGGAGCTTCAATGAACCTGCCGCTGTCACTTAACCTGCTGGCGTTCCTGGCCCTGTTGCTAGGCCTGGCACGAACCCGCCGCACAGACTGGAGCCTGGCCAAGAAGGTGCTGCTTGGCCTATTGCTGGGCGTGGTCTTCGGCCTGGTCCTGCATACCCTCTATGGCGCTGGCCACCCGGTGCTCAAGGCCACCATCGGTTGGCTCGACCTGGTGGGCAACGGCTACGTCGGCCTGTTGCAGATGATTGTCATGCCGCTGATCTTCGCCTCGATCCTGAGTGCCGTGGCACGCCTGCACAACGCTTCGTCGCTGGGCCGCATCAGCGTGCTGAGCATCGGTACGCTGCTGCTGACCACCGCCATTGCCGCACTGATCGGCATCGTGCTGACCAACCTGTTCGGCCTCAGCGCCGAGGGGCTGGTAGCCGGCGCCCAGGAAAGCGCACGCATGCAAGTTATCCACAGCGACTACGCGGGCAAGGTCGCCGACCTGAATATCCCGCAACTGCTGCTGTCATTCATCCCCAGCAACCCAGTAGGCGACCTGGCCAGGGCCAAACCGACCTCGATCATCAGCGTGGTGATCTTCGCCGTGTTCATTGGCCTGGCTGCACTGCAACTGATCAAGGACGATGCCGAGAAAGGCGAGCGCGCGCTGGCGGCCATCGACACCCTGCAGGCCTGGGTGATGCGCCTGGTGCGGGTAGTGATGAAGCTGACCCCGTATGGCGTTCTGGCGCTGATGACCAAGGTGGTAGCCAGCTCGAACATGGAAGACATCCTCAAGCTTGGCAGCTTCGTGGTGGTGTCATACCTGGGCCTGGCGCTGATGTTCGTGGTACATGCCGTAATCCTCGCCGCCACCGGCGTGAGCCCACTGCGCTTCTTCCGCAAGGTGTGGCCGGTGCTGACCTTTGCCTTCACCAGCCGCTCCAGCGCTGCCAGCATCCCGCTGAACATCGAAGCCCAAACCCGTCGCCTCGGTGTGCCGCAGTCGATCGCCAGCTTCAGCGCCTCGTTCGGCACCACCATCGGCCAGAACGGCTGCGCCGGTCTCTATCCTGCCATGTTGGCGGTGATGGTCGCGCCAGCGGTGGGTATCGATACCTTCGACCCGCTGTGGATCGCCACCCTGGTGGCCATCGTCACGCTGAGTTCGGCAGGGGTTGCCGGGGTCGGCGGCGGCGCCACCTTCGCCGCGCTGATCGTGCTGCCGGCCATGGGCCTGCCGGTAGAGTTGGTGGCGTTGCTGATTTCGGTGGAGCCGCTGATCGACATGGGCCGTACGGCGCTGAACGTCAACGGTTCGATGACGGCGGGCGTGGTGACCAGCCAACTGCTGAAAGAAACCGACAAGGCAGTGCTGGCCGGCGATGAGCATGCCGAGCTGAGCCATACCTGACAGCTCGCCAGGGGCGCGTTGCGCCCCTTACGCGACAAAGCACTTCGGGTCTTGCTCAAAATTTGAACAGCCAGCAGTCGTCTGTAATAGCGGGTTTACCCGCGCAGGGCTGCAAAGCTGGCCCCGACAACCTCAAACCTTGTCC
This sequence comes from Pseudomonas sp. LB-090624, assembly GCF_003205205.1. Classification (GTDB taxonomy): domain Bacteria; phylum Pseudomonadota; class Gammaproteobacteria; order Pseudomonadales; family Pseudomonadaceae; genus Aquipseudomonas. Next base: position 26,846 of record NZ_QJRL01000035.1, on the reverse strand, counting down.
CAAACCTCGAAGTGATAAGCCGGCTTACCTGCCTCAGCCTGTGCCTCGCTAGAAGTCAGCCTCCACTGCCCTTCATCAAACGCCGGGAACCACGCATCCCCCTCTGGCGCCAATTCCACCCGCGTCAGGTACATGCGGCTGACCAGGCCCTGCTCCAGCGCCTGCCCATACAGCTGCGCGCCGCCTATCAGCATCAGCTCGTCGACGCCTTTCTCACGCGCCCACTGCTCAGCGCGCACCAGCGCCTCTTCCAACGAGCCGAACACCTCGGCACCCTCGAGCTGCAGCCCTACCTGGCGGCTGACCACGATGTTCAACCGCCCGGGCAGCGGCCGCCCCAGCGAGTCCCAGGTCTTGCGCCCCATGATGATCGGCTTGCCCAGGGTGGTCGCCTTGAAGTACTTGAAGTCCCCCGGCAGGTGCCAGGGCATGGAATTGTCGATGCCGATCACGCGGTTCTCGGCGTGAGCCGCGATCAGGCTGAGGGGGAGTGATGTATTCATGCCAGCGAGGATAGCACCGGCCGTGTGGGTTATGCTTCTGCCCTGACCTGTGCAATGGAAGACCTTGTGACTGCACCGACATCACTGGACAAGCGCTGGCTCACCGAAGCGGTCCGCCTGCGCGAGGAACATGCCGGCCTGCTGGAAGACCAGGAAGCCAACCGCCATGCGCGCCAGCTCGGCGGCGACTTGGCGACACGCATCGAAAGCCGGGCGCTGTTCCTGGCAGAGCGCGACGGCATCACCACCGCCCTGCGCCACTGGAAGCAGGGCGCGCGCCTGGCGCTGCTGGCTTTGCTGCTGCTCGCCGTGCTCAGCGGCGCCGGCCTGGCACTGGCCGCCCTCGGCGACGGCCAGCGCCCGGTCAACGTATTCTGGGCACTGGGCAGCCTGCTCGGGCTGAACCTGCTGACACTGCTGGGCTGGTCCATCGGCTTTGCCCTGAGCGGCGAGCATGGCGCGGGGCTGGGCCGCCTGTGGCTGTGGCTGAGCGAGCGCTTTGCCCGCGATGCCAAGGCTGCGCACTTGGCGCCAGCGCTGCTGGTGCTGTTGCAACGCCAGCGCCTGAACCGCTGGCTGCTCGGCCTGCTGGTGCATGCCCTGTGGCTGCTGGCGATGCTGTGCGCGCTGGGCATGCTGCTGGCCCTGCTGGCCACTCGGCGCTATGGCTTTGTCTGGGAAACCACCCTGCTCGCTGCCGACCCGTTCATTCACCTGACCCAGGTGCTGGGGGCCGTGCCCTCGCTGCTGGGCTTTGCAGTGCCCGATGTAGCCATGATTCGAGCCAGCGGCGACAGCCTGCCGGCCCTCGACCTGGCGCGTCAGGCCTGGGCCAGCTGGCTGCTAGGCGTGGTGCTGGTGTACGGCCTGCTGCCACGCCTGCTGCTGGCCGGGCTGTGCTTTTGGCGTTGGCGCCAAGGCCGTCAGCGCCTCACGCTGGACCTGAGCCTGCCCGGTTACGCACAACTGCGCGAAGCGCTGATGCCGCGCAGCGAGCGCATCGGGGTGCAGGACGCCGCCCCGCAAGCCTTGCCGCAGTTTGCCGCAGGCCAGCTGGAAGGTGGTAGCAGCGGCGCCCTGCTGGTCGGCCTGGAGCTGGACGACCAACGTCCATGGCCGCCCGCCTTGCCCAAAAGCGTGACCGATGCCGGCGTGCTCGACAGCCGCGAATCACGCAACCGGCTATTGGAGCAGCTCAGTCGCTTCCCGCCGGCACGCCTGGCCATCGCCTGCGACCCACGCCGCTCGCCCGACCGCGGCAGCCTGGCGCTGCTCGCCGAGCTGGCACGTAATGCCGGGGCTACCCGTATCTGGCTGCTGCAGGCAGCACCTGGCCAGGCGCTCGATGCCCAGCGCCTTGGTGACTGGCACGAAGCCCTCGACCGGCTTGGCCTGCAGCATGCCGACACCTCACCGTTGACCTGGCTGGAGCATGGCCATGACTGAGCCACTGAAACTGGCCGTGGTCGGCCACACCAACGTCGGCAAGACCTCGCTGCTGCGCACCCTGACCCGCGACGTCGGCTTTGGCGAAGTATCCCACCGCCCCAGTACCACTCGCCATGTCGAAGGCGCGCGGCTTTCAGTGGACGGCGAACCCTTGCTGGAGCTTTACGACACGCCGGGCCTGGAGGACGCCATTGCCCTGCTCGACTACCTCGAACGCCTGGAGCGCCCGGGCGAGCGCCTGGACGGTCCGGCCCGTCTCGAGCGTTTTTTGCAGGGCAGCGAAGCGCGCCAGCGATTCGAACAGGAGGCCAAAGTGCTGCGCCAGTTGCTGGCCAGCGATGCCGGCTTGTATGTGATCGATGCACGCGAGCCGGTGCTGGCCAAATATCGTGACGAACTGGAAGTGCTGGCCAGTTGCGGCAAGCCATTGTTACCAGTGCTCAACTTCGTCGCCAGCCACCAGCACCGCGAGCCGCAATGGCGTGAAGCCCTTGCACGGCTTGGGCTTCACGCATTGGTGCGGTTCGACAGCGTGGCCCCGCCAGAGGATGGCGAGCGCCGCTTGTACGAAAGCCTGGCCCTGCTGCTGGAAAACGCCCGCCCTGCGCTGCAGCGGCTGATCGACGACCAACAGGCGCAGCGCCTGGCCCGCCAGCACAGCGGCAAGCGCCTGATTGCCGAGCTGTTGCTGGACTGCGCCGCCTGCCGGCGTAGCGTCGAGGCCGAGCCAGTTGCCGAAGCCCGGGCGATCGAAGCGTTGCGCCAAGACATACGCCACCGTGAACAGCGTTGCGTCGAAGCCTTGCTCAAGCTCTATGCCTTCCGCCGCGAGGATGCTCATGCCAACGACCTGCCATTGCTGGATGGCCGCTGGGGCGATGACCTGTTCAATCCCGAGACCTTGAAACTGCTGGGCGTGCGCCTGGGCAGCGGCGTGGCGGCGGGGGCTGCGGCCGGGGCCGGGGTCGATCTGCTGGTTGGAGGGCTTACCTTGGGCGCGGCAGCGCTGGCGGGGGCAATAGCCGGTGGCGCGCTGCAAACAGCACGCAATTATGGCGCGCGGTTGATGGGCAAGCTCAAGGGCAAGCGGGAACTGACCGTTGACGACACCGTATTGCGCTTGCTGGCGTTGCGTCAGCAGCAGTTGATGGTGGCGCTGGATAGCCGCGGGCATGCGGCGCAGGACAGCATCAGGCTGGGTGAGCTGGATGAAAAGACCTGGCGCGAGGGCAAGTTGCCAGAGGCGCTGGTCAAAGCGCGGGCGCATCCGCAGTGGTCCACCCTGAATCCTGGGGCGAAGCTGAATCAGGCTGAGCGACAGGAACAGCTGGAGGCACTGGTTTCGCAGATTTGAGGGGGATGCGAGGTGCATGCCTTGAAGGAGGTGTCACCTGTGAGATCGAGCGCCGCGCGGGCGGCGCTCGATCTAACAGGCGACAAAAACCTCAAGGCGGACACACACCAGCCTCACCCAATCACTGCGCTGCCACCTTCTCCGACTTGCCGTCATAGCGCTTGCGCCACTCGGCCAGGATCTGGTCACGGTTCTTCGAGGCCCAGGCAAAGTCATTCTTGATCAACCGCTGCTCATAGTCCGCCGGCAACTCGGTCTGTGGCTTGGCAACCCCCGGCGCAGCCAATACCGCGAAGTTTTGCTTGTACAACTCCATGGCCGCCGGGCTGGCCGAGAAATCCGCCAGGCGCTTGGCCGCATCCGCCTTGGGCGACCCTTTGATCACGGCAGTCGCTTCGATCTCCCAACCCAGGCCTTCCTTGGGCAGCACGATATCCAGCGGCGCACCCTGGCGCTTGAGCTGCACGGCCGGGTATTCGAACGAAATACCGATCGGGAACTCGCCCGCCGCCGCCAGCTTGCACGGCTTGGAGCCCGAGTGTACGTACTGGCCGATGTTCTGGTGCAGCGCATCCATGTACGCCCAACCCTGCGGCTCGCCAAAGGTCTGCAACCAGGCACTTACATCCAGGAAGCCGGTACCCGATGAGGCCGGGTTGGGCATGACGATCTTGCCCTTGTACTCGGGCTTGGTCAGGTCCTGCCAGCTCACCGGCTTGCTCAGGCCCTGCTTTTCGGCCTCGATGGTGTTGAAGCAGATGGTCGCGGCCCAGACGTCCATACCGACCCAGGCCGGCGGGTTGGCAGCATCGCGGTAATTGGGCGCGATCTTGCCCAAGTCCTTGGGTGCATAGGCTTCGAGCATGCCGCCCTGGTCAAGGATGGCCAGGCTGGATGCCGCCAGGCCCCACACCGCATCGGCCTGCGGGCGCTCTTTTTCTGCCAGCAGCTTGGCGGTGATGATGCCGGTGGAATCACGTACCCACTTGATCTCGATATCCGGGTTGGCCTTCTCGAAGGCCTGCTTGTAGGTCTTCAGCTGTTCGGCTTCCAGCGCGGTGTAGACCGTCAGCTGGGTATCGGCGGCCGACGCCTGCAGGCTGAACACGGCGGAAGCGGCAGCGGCAAGTGCAAGGTGCTTGTACATGGGTAGATTCCTTACAGGTCAGACGGTCGCGGCGCGTTGGCGCCAGGCTTGGGAGCGGCGCAACAGGCCGCGTGAGGCTGCGGCCAGCAGCAGTGAAGCGCCGGCACTGGTCAGCAGGATCAAGGTGGACATGGCTGCGGCACCCCCAACGTTGCCGGCGTCGTCCATGTTCAGCACGGCAACGGCGGCCAGGAGGGTGTCGGGGCTATACAGGAAAATCGCTGCCGACACGGTGGTCATCGCCGAGACGAACAGGTAGCGGATGATGTCCAGCAGGGCCGGCAGGCAGATCGGCAAGGTCACCCGCAAAAAATGCTTGTACAACGGCGCCTTCAGCGACAGGGCGGCGGCCTCGAACTCGCCGTCGAGCTGGCGCAGCGCGGTGGTTGCGGTCATCTGCGCGGTTGTCAGGTAGTGGGCGACGGTGCACACCACCAAAAGCCCCATGCCGCCGTACAGCACATGCAACGGATTACCGTTGAGGTTGAAGAAAAAAACGTAACCCAGCCCCAGCACCAGCCCAGGCACGGCCATGGGGATGAAGCTGAGCAGGCGCAATGCCTGGTTGAGCAGCCGCTGGCCTTGGGTCTTCTCCATCAGGTAGGCACCGGTGAAGATCAGGATACTGCCGATCAGCGCGGTGCAGATTGCCATGGTCACGCTGTTGCGATAAGCCAGCCAGCCGCCGCCTGCGGTGTCCTCGAACAGGTAATGGCGCAGCGACAATGAAAGGTTATAGGGCCAGAAAGTGACCAGCGAGGAATACACGGCCATGCCAATCACCAGCAGCAGCGCCGCACACACCAGCAGCACAATCGCCAGGAAGCAGGCATCACGGCCGCGCGACGGCTTGGGCTCGAACACCTGGGCGCGTCCGCTCATGGCCTCGCCCTGGCGCCGACGCAGCCAGGCATCGACGCTGAAGCTGAACAGTGCCGGGATCAACAGCACCATGCCGATCAGCGCACCACGCCCGAACTGTTGCTGGCCGACCACCGCCTTGTAGGCTTCCAGTGCCAGCACCTGATAGTCGCCACCGACCACAACCGGGACCCCGAAATCGGTGATGGTCAGGGTGAAGACCAGGCAGAATGCGGCGAACACCGCCTGGCGCGTGGCTGGCCAGGTAATGCTGGTGAACGCCCGGCCTGGCCCAGCCCCCATGCTGGAAGCTGCATCGAACAGCCGGGCATCCGCCAGCGACAGCGCCGACAGCAGGATCATCAGCGCATGCGGGAAGGTGTAGATGGCCTCGCCCAGCACGATGCCCCAGAAGCCGTAGATGTTGTCGCTGAACAAGCCACGCAACAGCCCCTGGTTGCCGAACAAATAGACCAGGGCAATGGCCGGCAGCATCGACGGCGCCAGCAGCGGCAGCAGCGATATCCCCCGCCACAGGCCTTTGGCCGGGATCAGCGTACGTTGCAGGGCATAGGCAAACAGGTAGGCCAGCGGCACCACGATGGCCGCGACGGTGAGGGCCACCGACAGGCTGTTGCCGAGCAACCAGTGGAAAGTGTCGCTGGCGAACAGTTCACGGGCCGCCAGCAGGCCGCCGCCCTGCCCTGCTTCAGCACTGAAGCCTCGCCAGAAGATCGCCAACAGCGGCAGCAACACTGCCAGCACCAGAAGAATCAGCAGCAGGCTCTTGCCGCCGACGACGAACAACTGGTCACCCAGGGCGACGCCAGCACGCGGCGTGGCTTTGGCCTGGCTCAACGGCAGGGACATTGGCGCGGCCATCTCAGGCAAACACCTGGAGGCTCTGCGGCGGCAGCACCACCCAGATATCCTGCGAGCCCAGGCGCGGCATTGCCTCGGGGGACAGCTCGGCCATCAGGGAATGGCCTGGCAGGGCCTTGAGTTCGAAGCTCATGCGGCAGCGGTTACCCAGGAAGGTAATCTCGCGGACCTTGGCCGGGAACAGGTTTTCTTCGTGCACCGCCGGGTTGACCGTGATTGCCTCCGGGCGGCAGAACAGCCTCCCGCTGCTGGCCTGGGCCGAGTCCGGGGCCAGGCGCATGTTCAGGCCGCCGACCAGGGCATGGCTGTCACCGCTGCGCTGGAACGGCAGCCAGTTGCCTTGGCCGACGAACTCGGCCACGAACGGCGTGGCTGGCTGGTCGTAGATTTCCTGCGGGGTGGCGTACTGCTCGACCTGGCCGTTGTTCATCACCGCAATGCGGTCGGCCATCAGCATCGCCTCGTCCTGGTTATGGGTCACCATCAGCGTGGTAATGCCCAACTGGCGTTGCAGCTGACGCAGTTCGCTGCACAAATGCTCACGCACCCGGGCGTCAAGCGCCGACATCGGCTCGTCGAGCAGCAGCAGCGAAGGTGCCGGCGCCAATGCCCGGGCCAGGGCCACGCGCTGCTGCTGGCCGCCGGAAAGCTGGCCCGGGTATTTCTTTTCGCTACCGCAAAGACCTACCAGTTCGAGCATTTCCGCCACCCGCTGGCGGGCCTGCTCGCGGCCCCTGCCGGTCAGGCCGTAGGCGATGTTGGCCTCGACCGTCAGGTTGGGAAACAGCGCATAGGACTGAAACAGGATGCCGTAGTCACGCGCCTGGGGCGGCAGCTCGGAGATATCCCGCTCACCGATATACAGCGTGCCGCGGTCCTGACGCTCCAGGCCGGCGATGCAGCGCAGCAGCGTGGTCTTGCCACAGCCGGATGGGCCGAGCAGGCACACCAGTTCGCCGGCGGCGATGTCCAGCGAGACATCGTTGAGCGCAGTGAAAGCACCGAAGCGCTTGTGGATATTGCGCACTTTCATCGGTGCGCCGGAGGTGGTGGAGTGCATGGCAAGGCCTCATCGAAGAGATGGGCCCATGCTAGGAAGGCTGTGCGAACGTTCTGTGGCGTAAAGGCAAAAGCGGGTGATAGTGGTATAGGCAGATTTTGTATTGGCCTTGGTGGGCACGATCGCCGGCAGTCACGCTGGGGCTGTCAGAGGTGCGAACCGGCCACTTCCTGCGCCACCCCCAGAAATGCCGCCGGTAACCGGGCTTGGCGTCGTTCTTTCAGGCAATACAGGTACTCGTGCATCACCGGTGCATTCTCCAGCGCCAGCACCCGCAGCTCCGGGTTGTGCGGCACTTCATGCCGGGCTATCACGCTGATGCCGATGTTGCGCAGTACCGCCTCGCGGATCGACTCGCGGCTGCCAATTTCCAGCACAGTCCCTGCCTCGACCCCGGCCGCCTGCAACATCTGCTCAGTCAGCTTGCGCGTGGTCGAGCCTTTCTCGCGCATCAGCAGGCAATGCCCGGCCACCACTTCGATCGACACCGCTTGCCGACGCGCCAGCGGATGATTGCGGTGCACCGCCACCACCAACGGGTCAATGCCCAGCACCCGCCGCACCAGCCGGGCGTCTTCCAGCAATTGCGACGAGGCGGCGATATCCACCCGGTAGTCCTCGAGCATCTCCAGCACTTGCTGCGAGTTGCCGATCTCTACCGCCACTTCCACCTGCGGCAGGCGTTCGCGGTAGATCTTCACCAGGTCAAGAATGTAGTAAGGCGCCGTGGCCGCAATGCGCAGGCTGCCCTGAGCCTGGCCGCTGTTACGCAGTTCAAACTCGATGTCGGCCTCCTGCTGCAACAATGCCTTGACCATCGGCAGCAGGCGCACGCCCTCCTCGCTCAGCACCAGGCGCCGCCCGCCGCGGTAAAACAGCTCCACGGCGTACTGGCTCTCCAGGTTGCGAATCTGCGTGGTCACCGTGGGCTGGCTGAGGCCAAGCTTCTTCGCCGCCAGGGTGATGCTGCCCAGACGGGCCACCATGTAGAAGGCTTTCAGCTCAGCACTCAGCATGCACGTCCCCTATTTGCGCAACAGGCGCAAGCCGTTGAACACCACCAGCAGGCTTACGCCCATGTCGGCGAACACCGCCATCCACATGGTGGCCATGCCGGCAAAGGTGATCGCCAGGAATATCGCCTTGATGCCCAACGCCAGAACGATGTTCTGCATGAGGATCGCCGCGCTTTGGCGCGACAGCCTGACGAAGGCAGGGATTTTCCGCAAGTCGTCGTCCATCAGCGCCACGTCGGCAGTTTCGATGGCTGTATCGGTACCGGCCGCCGCCATGGCAAAGCCGATCTCGGCACGGGCCAGCGCCGGCGCGTCGTTGATGCCGTCACCGACCATGCCCACCCGATGGCCCCGGGCATACAAAGCCTCAATGCTTGTCAGCTTGTCAGCAGGCAGCAGGTTGCCTTCGGCGCGATCGATACCCACCACGGCAGCGATGGCCTGGGCGGTATGCGGATTGTCGCCGGTCAACATGACCGTCTTGATACCCAGCTCATGCAGCTCGGCGATGGCCTGCCGGCTGCTGTCCTTGACCGTGTCGGCCACGGCGAACAGCGCCAGCGGGCCAGAGCGGTCGAGCAGCAGCACGACGGTCTTGCCCTGACGCTCCAGCGCATCCAGGCGGGCCTCCAGCTCAGGTGAGCACAGCCCCAGTTCCTCGACCAGGCGATGATTGCCCAGGTGGTAGACCTCTCCGTCGATGGTGCCGCGCACGCCACGCCCGGCCAAGGCCGCAAAGTCGTCAACCTCGCTAAAGGCCAGGCCCTGCGCCTTGCCGAACTGGGCAATGGCGCGGGATACCGGGTGATCCGAGCGCTCGCCCAGGCTGGCGGCCAAGGCCTGCGCCCGATCTTCGAACAGCGGCTGCAGAACCTTGGCATCCGTCTGTACCGGTTTGCCATGGGTGAGGGTGCCGGTCTTGTCGAGGGCCAGGTAATCCAGGTGACGGCCGCCTTCCAGGTACACGCCGCCCTTGATCAGGATGCCTTTGCGCGCGGCAGCAGCCAGGCCGCTGACGATGGTCACCGGGGTCGAAATCACCAGGGCGCATGGGCAAGCCACCACCAGCAGCACCAAGGCGCGATAAACCCAGTCGAACCAGGCGCCGGCCATGAACAGCGGAGGGATGACCGCAACCGCCAAGGCTACGGCAAACACCGCCGGGGTATAGATGCGCGAGAAACGATCGACAAAGCGCTGGGTAGGCGCTCGCGCACCTTGCGCCTGCTCGACGGCCTTGATGATCCGCGCCAGGGTCGATTGCCCGGCAGTGGCGGTAACGCGAAACTCCAGCGCCCCCGCCTGGTTGATGGTACCCGCGAACAGCTTGTCGCCCACCCCCTTCTCAACAGGCAGGCTTTCGCCGGTGATCGGTGCCTGATCGACGCTCGATTGCCCACTGATCACTTCACCGTCAAGGCCAATACGCTCGCCAGGGCGCACTCGCACCAACGCGTCGACGGCCACTTCACGCACCTCCACTTCGCGCCATTGGCCATCACCCTGCTGCACCGTGGCCATGTCCGGGGTCAATTGCATCAGCCCACTGATGGCATTGCGCGCGCGGTCCAGTGAGCGTGCCTCTATCAGTTCGGCAACGGTAAACAGCACCATCACCATCGCCGCCTCCGGCCACTGGCCGATCAGTACCGCACCCGTCACGGCGATGCTCATCAGCGCGTTGATGTTGAGGTTGCGGTTTTTCAGGGCAATCCAGCCCTTCTTGTAGGTGCCAAGGCCGCAACCGAGGATCGCCACCAGCGCCAGGGCCGCCACCATCCACTCCGGAGCGAGTGCAGAAAAGTGCACGATTTCGGCGGTGATCGCGGCAATACCTGACAATGCCAGCGGCCACCAGCGGGTTCTGCCAGGTTGCGGCGCATTGGCACTGCCGTCGTCCTCGGCGCCAATAGGCTCGGCCTTCATGCCCAAGCTGTCGATGGCACGTTCGATATCGGCAGTGCCATTCAAGGTATGGCGCACGCCCAGCACGCGGTTGATCAGGTTGAATTCCAGCTGTTCGATACCCGCCAGCTTGCCCAGCTTGTCCTGGATCAAGGTCTGTTCGGTGGGGCAGTCCATGGCATCGATGCGGAAACGGCTGAGCCGGGCATGGCTGCTGGGGTTTTCGCGAAGTTGCACGGTGGCGGACGCAGCGGCAGCGCCACAGCAACCGTGGGCGTGGGCGTGGTGGTCGTGCTTGTGTTCGTGGCTGACAGGCTGGTTCATGGGGTCATCCTTAAATTGAGCCTGTTGCCAAGTGAACACCCTGTAGCCACTATAGGGTCAAGCCACTTGTTGGAGATTGGGTGATGAAGATCGGAGAGCTGGCCAAAGCCACTGACTGCGCGGTGGAGACCATTCGCTACTACGAGCGGGAAAACCTCCTGCCAGAGCCGGCGCGCAGCGAGGGCAACTACCGGTTGTACACCCAGGCCCATGTGGAGCGGCTGACCTTCATCCGCAACTGCCGCACGCTGGACATGACCCTGGACGAAATTCGCAGCCTGCTACGCCTGCGCGACAGCCCCGACGACGCGTGCGGCAGCGTCAATGCGCTGATCGACGAGCATATCGAGCATGTTCAGGCGCGGATCGATGGCTTGGTGGCATTGCAGGAGCAGCTGGTGGAGCTGCGGCGGCGCTGCAACGCGCAGGGGAGTGAATGCGCGATCTTGCAGCAACTGGAGACGAACGGGGCGGTATCGGTACCGGATACCGAACATTCGCATGTGGGGCGAAGTCACGGGCATTGAACCAGAATCTTCGCGGGTGAACCCGCGAAGAGGCCAGTTCAAACAATGCAGGCCTATCAGACCGCCATCGGCGCTGTCATCGGCGCATGGTGCTCATAGCCTTCCAGCCAGAAATCACTCGGCTCGATCTTCTCCAGCCACTCCGGCTCATACTTGCCAGTCTCGGCAAATGCCGGAACACGGTCGCTGATCACCAGCTTCGGCGCTTCCAACGGCTCGCGCTTGAGCTGCTCGTTCAGCATGTCCAGGTGGTTTTCATACACATGGGCATCGCCAATGAAATAGGTGAACCAGCGTGGGGTATAACCGGTGAGGCGGCCGAACAGCGAGAGCAGCGCTGCGCCTTCGGTGAGGTTGAACGGTGTGCCCAGGCCCAAGTCGTTGGAGCGAATATAGAGGGTAAGGGAAATCTCCTTCGTCTCTACATTTGGGTGGAACTGATACAGCAAGTGACACGGCGGCAGGGCCATTTCGTCCAGTTGCGCGCAGTTCCAGCCGTGGAACAGGATGCGGCGGCTGCCCGGGTCGTTGGCAATGGTGTCCAGGCACTGGCGCACCTGGTCGATGGCCTTGTACAGAATGACGAACGCGACGCCGTCCTCTTCGTCCTGTGCGATACGGCGGAAGCCTGCCTTCTCGGCCATTTCGATGGCGGCTGGGTTGCTCAGCGGAATACGCTTGTAGCCCGGCCAATGGCGCCATTGCACGCCGTAGATCTCGCCCAGGTCGTCATGGCCCTGGCGGAACGGGTTGGCCAGCCACTGGGCGTTTTCGTTGGCATTCTGGTCCCAAACCTTGCAGCCCAGCTCGCGGAACTCACCGGCGTTCTTCACGCCACGGAGGAAACCGACCATTTCGCCGATTGCCGACTTGAACGCCAGCTTGCGCGTGGTAATGGCCGGAAAGCCCTTCTGCAGGTCGAAACGCAGCATGGCGCCCGGCAGGCTGATGGTGCGAATGCCGGTGCGGTTGCCCTGCAGCGTGCCGTTTTCGATAACGTCGCGGACCAGGTCCAGATACTGTTTCATGGCTTACCTGTAGCAAAAACGGCAGGGGATCGCCCTGCCGTGGGAATAATCAGGCGGGTTTCGCCGTGGGCTTGCGATTATAAGCCCACCAGATCAGGCCGAGGCCAGCCAGGATCATCGGCACGCACAGAATCTGACCCATGGTCAGCCAGCCCCAGGCGATGTAACCGAGCTGGGCATCCGGTACCCGAACGAATTCGACGATGAAACGGAAGATGCCGTAGAACAGCGCGAACATGCCCGACACCGCCATGGTCGGCCGCGGCTTGCGCGAATACAGCCACAGGATGACGAACAGTGCTACGCCCTCAAGGGCAAACTGGTACAGCTGCGACGGATGGCGCGGCAACTGCGCTGGGTCGCTGAACGGCGGGAAGATCATTGCCCATGGCACGTCGGTGGGCTTGCCCCACAGCTCGGCGTTGATGAAGTTGCCGATACGCCCGGCACCCAGGCCGATCGGCACCAGCGGGGCGACGAAGTCCATCAGTTCGAAGAACGACTTGTTGTTGCGCTTGCCAAACCACAGGGCCGCCAGCATCACGCCGATGAAGCCGCCGTGGAACGACATACCCCCTTTCCACACCTCGAAGATCAGCGTCGGGTTGGCCAGGTAGGCGTGCAGGTCGTAGAACAGCACGTAACCCAGGCGCCCGCCGACAATCACCCCCATCGACAGCCAGAACACCAGGTCGGACAGCTTCTCGCGGCTCCAGGTGGGGTCGAAGCGGTTCAGCCGGCGTGAGGCCAGCAGCCAGGCACCGCCGATGCCGATCAGGTACATCAGGCCGTACCAATGGATTTTCAGCGGCCCGATGGCAACGGCCACGGGGTCTATCTGCGGGTAAGGCAGCATGGAACTTCCTCTCGATTCAAATCAAAAAGCTGAGGCCGACACAGAACAGCAGGGCTGCGAACAGGCGTTTCAACAAACGTGGCGACAGCTTGTGCGCCAGGCGCGCGCCGAAGCGGGCAAAAAACATGCTGGTCACGGCAATGCCGACCAGCGCCGGCAGGTACACGTAACCCAGGCTGTGGGCCGGCAGGTGCTCCTCATGCCAGCCCAGCAGCATGAAGCTGACGGCACTGGCCACGGCAATCGGCAGGCCACAGGCAGAGGACGTGGCCACCGCCTGCTGCATGGGCAGGCTGCGCCAGGTCAGGAATGGCACGGTCAGTGAACCGCCGCCGATGCCGAAAATGGCCGAGGCCCAACCGATCACACTGCCTGCGCCGATCAATGCGGGCTTGCCGGGGACGCCACGGCTGGCCTTGGGTTTGAGGTCCAGCGCCATCTGCGCGGCGATGACCAGGGCGAATACACCAATGATCTTTTGCAGCAGCGGCCCCTGGATCAGCGAGGCAGTCTTGGCGCCGACACCCGCCCCGAGGAGGATGCCAAGGGTCATCCAGGCGAAGATCGGCCATTGCACGGCACCCTTGCGGTGGTGTTCACGCACGGCGTTGATCGAAGTGAAAACGATGGTTGCCAGTGACGTACCGACTGCCAGGTGGGTCAACACCGAAGCGTCGAAGCCCTGCAAGGTGAAGCTGAACACCAGCACTGGGACGATGATGATGCCACCGCCCACGCCGAACAGCCCGGCCAGCACACCGGCACAGGCGCCCAACAGCAGATAGAGCACGAATTCCATTCGGCTTCCCCGAAAAATCAATCCGGCATGGTAACGGAACCCGGGCTCGGGGCTCTAGTGAACTCTGTGTCAGGATGGATCCGCCAAGCTGCTGTGGGTACAGTGACAAAAAACACAGAGGCCCGACCGATGTGCCTGATCGTATTTGCCTGGCGGCCGGGGCACACCCTGCCGCTGATCGTGGCGGCCAACCGCGACGAATTCTATGCCCGCCCTACCCAGCCCCTGGCGGCCTGGGAGGAGACGCCTGGGGTGCATGCCGGGCGCGACCTGGAGGCCGGTGGTACCTGGCTGGGGGTAGGTCCCCAGGGGCGCTTCGCCGCGCTGACCAACATTCGTGACCCGGGCCAGCCGCCGGGGCCCCGCTCGCGGGGTGAACTGGTGGCAGCATACCTACAGGGAGCGCTTGGGGTCGACGCGTACCTGGACCAGGTGGCCAGCCGCAGTGGCCAGTATTCAGGGTTCAACCTGTTGGTAGGTGACGAGCGTCAGCTGGGTTACCTGAATGCCCGGGACGCGGCGCCGCGCCTGCTTGAGGCTGGGGTGTACGGGCTGTCCAACGCAGGGCTGGATACGCCGTGGCCGAAGTTGGTGAAGGCGCGTAGCGGGCTTGAGGGCCTGCTGGAAACGCCAGAACCGCGCCGGTTGCTGGATTTGCTGGCCGATAACGAGCCGGCAGCTGATGGTGACCTGCCCGAGACAGGCGTGGGGCTGGCGACCGAGAAATTGCTGTCGAGCGTATTCATCGCCAGTCAGAACTACGGGACACGGGCGAGTACGGTGCTGATCGTGGATGATCAGGGACAAAGACGGCTGATCGAACGCAGTTTCGGGCCGTTTGGGGGGCACTTGGGGGAAGTTGAACTCAGGGTTTGAGGCCCATGTGGCCGCTCCCACAGGAGTGGGTGATCTCCTGCGGGAACGGCCCCGGAATTTCAGAGGGTTTTATTGGCCCCTGGCCCGATCATCCGCGCCAACCCGAGGTTTTTCAGGGCCAGCTGCAGCGAGCTGTGGATAACCTGCGGGTTGTCATGGCTCAAGGCTTCGACCAGCAACTCCTTGGCCTTGCTCATGTTCACCTGCCGCAACATCCACTTCACCTTCGGCAGGTTGGTGGCGTTCATCGACAAGCTATCGAAGCCCATCGCCATCAACAGGATTGCCGCCGCCGGGTCACCCGCCATCTCGCCGCAGATACTGACCGGCTTGCCTTCGCCATGGGCATCGCGCACTACCGTGTTCAACGCCTGCAGCACCGCCGGGTGCAGGTAGTCGTACAGGTCGGCGACCCGCGGGTTGTTGCGGTCCACCGCCAACAAGTACTGGGTCAGGTCGTTGGAGCCGACGGAGAGGAAGTCCACTTGCCGCGCCAGCTCCTTGGTCTGGTACACCGCCGCAGGGATTTCGACCATCACGCCCACCGGTGGCATCGGCACATCGGTGCCTTCGTCCCGCACCTCGCCCCACGCACGGTGAATCAGGTGCAGCGCCTCTTCCAGCTCATGAATACCTGAAATCATCGGCAGCAGAATGCGCAGGTTGTTCAAGCCTTCGCTGGCCTTGAGCATGGCACGGGTCTGCACCAGGAAGATTTCCGGGTGGTCGAGGGTGACGCGAATGCCGCGCCAGCCGAGGAACGGGTTTTCTTCCTTGATCGGGAAGTACGACAGCGCCTTGTCACCGCCAATGTCGAGGGTCCGCATGGTCACCGGCAATGGGTGGAAAGCCGCCAGTTGCTCGCGGTAGATGGCCAGCTGCTCTTTCTCGCTGGGGAAGCGCTGATTGATCATGAACGGCACTTCGGTGCGGTACAGGCCGACCCCTTCGGCGCCGCGCTGCTGCGCACGGGCCACGTCGGCGAGCAGGCCGGTGTTGACCCACAGCGGCATGCGGTGGCCGTCCGGGGTGACGCATGGCAGTTCGCGCAGGGCATCCAGGCCCTGGGCCAACTGGCGTTCTTCCTCGACCACGTCGCTGTACTGCTTGCGCAGCACTTCGCTCGGGTTGGTGAACACTTCGCCCTTGTAGCCGTCGACGATCAGTTCGATGCCGTCGACCTTGGAGTATGGCAGGTCGACCAGGCCCATCACCGTGGGGATGCCCATGGCGCGGGCAAGAATGGCGACGTGGGAGTTGCCCGAGCCCAGTACCGAGACCAGGCCGACCAGCTTGCCTTCCGGCACTTCGCCCAGCATGGCCGGGGTCAGTTCTTCACTGACCAGGATGGTGTTGTCGGCATACACCAGCGACTGCGAACGGGCTTCCTGCAGGTAGGCCAGCAAACGCCGGCCCAGGTCCTTCACGTCGGAAGCACGCTCACGCAGGTAGTCGTCGTCCATCAGTTCGAAGCGGTTGACGTGCTCGCCGACCACCTGGCGCAGGGCACCTTGGGCCCATTGGCCGGTCTTGATGACCTCGGTCACCTCGCCACCCAGCGCTGCATCTTCAAGCATCATCAGGTAGACATCGAACAGCGCCCGCTCTTCCGGGCGCAGCTGGGTGGCCAGCTTGGCCGACAGCTTGCGCATGTCTTCGCGCACGCCTTCAAGGGCGTTTTCGAAGAGTTTCAGTTCGGCGTCGATATCATCGACGGTCTTGTCCGGCACCACCTCCAGGTCGGCCGGCGGCAGCATCACCACCGCACGCCCCACGGCAGCACCTGGCGAACCCGGCACACCGACGAAGCGCGCTTCCTGGATGCCCTTGCCCTGACGGCCCAGGCCCCGGATCGAACCGGTGGCCTCGGCGTGGGCGATAACCCCGGCGAGCTGGGCGCTCATGGTGACCAGGAAGGCCTCTTCGCCCTCGTCGAACTGGCGGCGCTCCTTCTGCTGGATGACCAGCACCCCGACCACGCGGCGGTGGTGAATGATCGGTGCACCCAGGAAGGAGGCGAATTTTTCTTCGCCGGTTTCGGCAAAATAGCGGTAACGCGGGTGGTCGGCGGCGTTTTCCAGGTTCAGCGGCTCTTCCCGGGTACCGACAAGGCCCACAAGGCCTTCGTTGGGGGCCATGCTGACCTTGCCGATGGAACGCTTGTTCAGGCCTTCGCTGGCCATGAGTACGAAGCGGTTGGTTTCCGGGTCGAGCAGGTAGACCGAGCAGACCTGGCTGCCCATGGCCTCCTTGACGCGCAAGACAATGATCCCCAACGCCGACTTGAGATCTTTGGCGGAGTTTACTTCCTGGACGATCTTGCGCAGCGTATTGAGCATGGCTCGGGGTCGAACTCCGTCGTCAGTCGCGCGTCAGCAGACGCGGTGCTAGCTCTTTCAGGGCGCGCCGGTACACCTCGCGCTTGAATGTCACAACCTGGCCCAGCGGGTACCAATAGCTCACCCAGCGCCAGCCGTCGAATTCCGGCTTGCCGGTCAGGTCCATCCGCACCCGTTGTTCGTTGCTCACCAGGCGCAGCAGGAACCACTTCTGCTTCTGGCCGATGCACAGCGGCTGGCTGTGGGTACGGACCAGACGCTGCGGTAAACGATAACGCAACCAGCCACGGGTGCAGGCAAGAATTTCCACATCATCGCGTTCAAGGCCAACTTCTTCGTTCAGCTCGCGGTACAGGGCATCTTCCGGCGTCTCGTCAGGGTTGATACCACCCTGGGGAAATTGCCAGGCATCCTGGTTGATCCGTCGAGCCCATAGCACCTGCCCGGAATCATTCGTGAGAATGATCCCGACATTGGGGCGAAAACCATCCGGGTCGATCACGGCAGCAACCTCGCAAACGCATGTCACCGCATTGTTCCACAAAGCTTGCGAGCGCAGCAACGCGCCCGCCAAGCTTATGTGCAGCTGCGTGAAAACTCCGTATTCTGCGGGCCTACCTTGTGGCTGATGCGAGTGACCGCGATGCGCCTGGCTTTATTCGACCTGGACAATACCCTCCTCGGTGGCGACAGCGACCATGCCTGGGGTGACTACCTATGCGGGCGTGGCATCCTTGACCCGGTCGCCTACAAGCAGCGCAATGATGACTTTTACCAGGAGTACCTCAATGGCACCCTGGACCTGCAGGCCTACCTGGCCTTTTCCATGGAGATTCTGGCCGCGACGCCTGTGGCCAGACTCGACGAATGGCACCGCGACTTCATGCGCGACTGCATCGAGCCGATCATCCTGCCCAAGGCCCTGGCCTTGCTGCAGCAGCACCGCGAGGCCGGCGACCAGCTGGTTATCATTACCGCCACAAACCGCTTCGTCACCGCGCCGATCGCCAAGCGCCTGGGTGTACGCGTGCTGCTGGCGACCGAATGCGAGATGCGCGATGGCCGCTATACCGGGCGTAGTACCGATATAGCGTGTTTCCGTGAAGGCAAGGTGACGCGACTGGAGCGCTGGATGATGGAGAACGGCTTCGATCTTGAGGACAGCTACTTTTATAGCGACTCGATGAATGACCTGCCGCTGCTGGAGCGGGTCACGCATGCGGTGGCGGTGGACCCGGACCCGAGCTTGCGGGCGGAGGCTGATAAGCGTGGGTGGCCGGTGGTTTCGCTCAGGGATTGAGATTTTCCTGCACCGGTCTCACCGCGGGTGAAGCCGCGATGAGACCGGTGCCGGCAACCTGGGCCGCTCAGACCGGCTTGGCCCCCATCAGCCCGGCAATGGACAGGAAGCAGACCCCACTGAACACTGCCAGCGCCAGGGTAAACCGTAGCCCCACCACTTCTGACTTGCGCAACCGGTTCAACCGCACCAGCAGCCACCAGACGGCAAACGCGCCCAGGGTATAGATGACGCTGGAAGCCAGCACCCAGGTCTGCCCCAGCGGCCAACCGACAAGGTGCACCAGCCACCAGCCAGTGAACGGCATGCTCACCAGGCACAGCCCCATTAGCACCCAGACGAACACCAGCGGCCGCCGCAGCAGCTTGGCATAGGCCTCGGCATCGCCCTGGCGGCGGGCGCGCACGGTCCAGATCGCCAGGCTCAGAGCGCCCAGCAGCAGCAGGGCGGTGGCGATGATATGCAGGGTCTTGAGCGTGGTCAGGTGTTCCATGACGTCACATCCTTGAGCGATAAGCCAAGCGTAGCCGCTCAGCCCAGGAACAGCTTGTAAGCCGGGTTCTCGGTTTCGTCCCAATAGGGGTAACCAATTTTGGCCAGCGCCGCCGGCACCAGGTGGCGCTCCTCCTCCGGCACCTGCAGCCCGGCCACCACGCGCCCGTCGGCCGCGCCATGGTTGCGGTAATGGAACATCGAGATATTCCAGCGCCCGCCCAGCTTGTTGAGGAAGTTGAACAACGCGCCCGGCCGCTCAGGGAATTCGAAGCGCAGCACCATCTCGTCACTGGCGCCGGCCGAATGGCCGCCGACCATATGGCGAATGTGCAGCTTGGCCAACTCATTGTCGGTCAGGTCGGTAACCGGGAAGCCCTGATCGATCAGTTGCTGCACCAGCGCTGCACGCGGGTCGTTTTCGGGGTGGGTCTGCACACCGACAAAAATGTGTGCTTCGTCCGAAGTGTGCTTGCGGTAGTTGAATTCGGTGATCTGGCGCTTGCCGATAGCCTCGCAGAAGGCCTTGAAGCTGCCCGGGCGCTCGGGGATGGTCACAGCGATGATCGCTTCGCGCTTTTCACCCAGTTCGGCACGCTCGGCCACATGGCGCAGGCGGTCGAAGTTAACGTTGGCGCCAGAATCGATGGCCACCAGGGTCTGGCCGGTCACGCCGTACAGCTCGACATACTTCTTGATGCCAGCCACACCCAATGCGCCAGCAGGTTCGGTGATCGAGCGGGTATCGTCGTAGATATCCTTGATGGCTGCGCAGATTTCGTCGGTGCTGACGGTAACGACCTCATCCACATGAAGGCGGCAGATATCAAAGGTATGCTGGCCGATCTGCGCCACCGCCACGCCGTCGGCAAACAGCCCGACCTGCGGCAATACCACGCGCTCACCGGCAGCCATCGCTGCCTGCAAGCAGTTCGAGTCATCCGGCTCTACGCCGATGACCTTGATTTCCGGGCGCAGGTACTTCACGTAGGCGGCAATACCGGCGATCAGGCCACCGCCGCCCACGGGCACGAAGATCGCATCCAGTTGGCCAGGGTGCTGGCGCAGGATTTCCATGGCCACGGTGCCCTGCCCGGCGATGGTGTGCGGATCGTCATAAGGGTGGACGTAGACGAAGCCTTTTTCATCGACCAGTTTCAGCGAGTAGGCCAGCGCCTCGGGGAAGGAGTCGCCATGCAGCACCACCTTGCCGCCGCGGGAACGCACGCCTTCGACCTTGATCTCCGGGGTGGTCTTGGGCATCACGATGGTGGCCTTGATGCCCATTTCACGGGCCGCCAGGGCCAAGCCCTGGGCGTGGTTGCCGGCCGAGGCGGTGACCACGCCGCGGGCAAGTTCTTCCGGGCTCAGCTGGGCCAGCTTGTTGTACGCCCCGCGGATCTTGAACGAGAATACCGGCTGCAGGTCTTCGCGCTTTAGCAGGATCTGGTTGCCGAGGCGCTTGCTCAGCTGCCCGGCGCTCTGCAACGGGGTTTCGACGGCAACGTCATAGACGCGCGAGGTGAGGATCTTCTTGACGTACTGTTCGAGCATCGGGAAAGCATCACTGGGCCGCGGGACAAGGGCTGGGAGTCTACCCCAGCGCTACGTCGGGCGACCACAGCAAAGCCCTGCGAGCCGTTATACTAGGCAACTTTGAAACCGCCCCTGCCCCTTTCGGAGCCCGCATGACCCAGGACCAACTCAAACAGGCCGTCGCCCAGGCCGCTGTCGACTTCATTCTGCCCAAGCTGGATGAAAAGAGCGTAGTCGGCGTCGGTACCGGTTCGACCGCCAATTTCTTCATCGATGCCCTGGCTCAGCACAAGACCGCCTTCGATGGCGCCGTCGCCAGCTCCGAAGCCACTGCCCAGCGCCTGAAGGGCCACGGCATCCCGGTCTATGAGCTGAACAGCGTCAGCGAACTGGAGTTCTATGTGGACGGTGCCGACGAGAGCGACGCGCACCTGAACCTGATCAAGGGCGGCGGCGCGGCCCTGACCCGCGAGAAAATCGTCGCCGCGGTGGCCAAGACCTTCATCTGCATCGCCGACGCCAGCAAGCTGGTACCGGTACTGGGTTCCTTCCCGCTGCCGGTCGAAGTGATCCCGATGGCCCGCAGCCACGTGGCACGCCAGCTGGTCAAGCTGGGAGGCGACCCGGTGTACCGTGAGGGCGTGGTCACCGACAACGGCAACGTGATCCTCGACGTGTTCAACCTGCAGATCACCAACCCGGTGGAACTGGAAGCGCAGATCAACGCCATCGTTGGCGTGGTGACCAACGGCCTGTTCGCGGCGCGGCCGGCGGATCTGCTGCTGCTGGGTACCGCTGAAGGCGTGAAGAGCCTGAAGGCCGAGTAAAACCCTTCGCGGGTAAACCCGCTCCCACAGGTACCCCACAGGCCTGGAACCGTGGCGATACCTTCTAGGAGCGGGTTTACCCGCGAATAGGCCCTGACAGGCGATCAATCAGTCGGCTGCCTGAACACATAGAACAGGTTCGGCTCACTGACCAGATAGATGGTCCCGGCCTCATCCATCGCAATCCCCTCCGCCTGCGGCACCGTCGCCTGCAACCCCTGGAAGCCCTTGCGCAACGACAAGGTACTCAACGGCCGCCCCTCGACATCCAGCTCAAGCACCAGCCGCGACTCGTCCGACAATGCCAGCAAATGCCCGCTGCGCTCATCGAACTGCAAACTCGACAGGTCCCGCACGAACAGCCGTGAATCGCGCTTGCGGTCCTGCACCACATGCACGGCGTAGGGTTTTTCCGGGGTGTCATGCGGGAAGCCGTGCACCTCGTAGATCAGCATCGGGTCACGCTCCTTGGCTACGAAAAGGCGCTTGCCAGCCGAATCATAGGCCAGCCCCTCGAAACCTTTGTTGCCGTTCAGGCCAATGCCCAGGCTGAGCTGCTCGGCATCGCCGGCATCGAGAAACAGCGTATCGTCGTCCAGGCGCACGCGGATCAGCCGCTGCTGGCGCTCGTCGGTGATCACGTAGCTGTTTGGCCCTACATACTCCACGGCTTCCGGGTCACCGAAGCCGGTCAGCGGTACGCGGCGTAAAATACGCCCATCCAGCGACAGTTCGATCAGCTCCGAACGGGCATTGGTGACGGTGAACAGGGTCTTGCGGTCGGGGTCGTAGGTCAGCGCCGATACGTCGTCATCCAGCCCTTCGATCGGCTGCGCCTCCACCACCACCCGGTAGCGGTCCAGGCCAATGCTTTGCTCGGCAGGCTGCCACCAGGTCTTGAGGTTGAACCAACCACGCTCGTACAGACGAAACTCCTGCCCGGCCCAGCCAAGCAGGAACAGGCCGACAACGGCCACGGCAAGGAAAAAGCGAACGCAACGACGCATAAAGACAGACTCGACACAAGGATGGCGAATCTAACCACGAACAACTGAAGTAAAGCTTAATGCCAGCATCCGAAAAGCCTGAAACTGCTGTCAGTTTTTCCTGAAGCGATAGAACAACGCCGGCTCGCTGACCATGTACAGGTTGCCCTTGTCGTCCATGGACACTCCCTCGGCACGCGGAATGGTGTCACCAAGGCCATTGAAGCCGCCCAGCAAGGTCATGAAGCTGACCTGCTGGCCCTGCTCGTCCAGTTCCAACAGCATGTTGGAGTCGGCCGACAACACCAGCAGGTGGCCGGTGCGCGGGTCGACACCCAGCGCCGAAAGATTGCGCAGGTCGAGTTCATCGCTGGGCAGCGGCTGCTTGTCACCCTTGAGCGGGCTACGGCCATCGGTGTTCCAGGTGTACAGCTTGGGCGGGCGCTCCTCGCCGATGATCAGGCGCTGGCGCAGTGGGTCCCAGGCTACAGCCTCGAAGCCCTTGTTGCTCTTTACCGACCGGCCCAGGTCGTAGCTTTTGAAGTCATCGTGATTAAGTGAAGCCGTTTGTGCATCCACCTTGACCAAGGTCAGGTCGTGCAGGCGCTCATCGGTGATGGCCAGGTAACCGTCTTCCAGCACGGCGACGCCTTCCGGGTTGTTCCAGCCGTTGAGCGGGATCTTGCGCAGTACATCGCCATCCAGATTCAGCTCGACCAGAAACGGGTTCTTGCCCATCACCGCGAACAGGGTGCGGGTGTGCGGATTGAAAGCCACGTCCGAAGCTTCATCATCGTCCATGCCCGGTAACGCCTTGGCATTGATATCGACCTGGTAATCCGGCAACCACACGCTTTCGCTACGCTCGGCGGTGCTTTCGAAGCTTTCTCTTACCCACAGTGCACCGCGGTCATCCCAGTGCATGGCCACGGCCACGCCATAGCCGATCACTGCCGCCACGGCCAGGCCGAAGGGCCAGCGCAGGTAGAAACGACGCTTAGGGGTGACCGGGACGCTGGAGGAGGATGGCATGCGGTGATCCTGGGGAAATGGACGTAGGTGCGCGCATTATCCGGATGAGGTGTGAAAAATCGGTAAACAGGGCCGTCCTCCTCGCGGGCTTGCCCGCGAAGAGACCTGCCCGGTCTTGGCTCAAAGCACCCGGCTTTCGAAGCGGCTCACACCCGGCAGCTCGAGCACCAGCTCATCCCCGACATTGAACGGCCCCACACCCGCAGGGGTACCGGTCAGGATTACATCACCCGCCTGCAGTGAGAAATGCGCCGCCATGTGCTGAATCATCGGCACGATAGGGTTGAGCATCATCGCGCTGTTGCCGTCCTGGCGCACTTCGCCGTTCACGGTCAGACGCACCGGGATGTCGGTCACATCCTCGAAGCTGGCAGCCGAGACGAATGGCGGCAACACGCAGGCGCCGTCGAAGCTTTTGGCCAGTTCCCACGGCAGGCCCTTCTCTTTCAGCTTGGCCTGCACGTCGCGCAGGGTCAGGTCCAGCGCCGGGGCGTAACCGGAAATGGCGTCCAGGACCTCTTCTTCGGTCGGATGGGTCGACAGCGGCTTGCCCAGCAGCACGGCAATTTCTGCCTCGTAGTGCACCGAGCCGCGGTCCGCCGGGATCTTGAAACCGCCTTCAGCCGGCACCACGCAGCTCCCCGGCTTGATGAACAGCAGCGGTTCGGTGGGGATCGGGTTATCCAGTTCCTTGGCATGCTCTGCATAGTTCCGGCCGATGCACACCACCTTGCCCAGCGGGAAGTGGATGCGTGTGCCGTCTACGTACTGGTGCTGGTAACTCATGGCCGACTCCTTTGATTACTGCTTTTGTTCAGGAGCGAAGATCTTACCCGGATTCATGATGCCGTTAGGGTCGAACACGGCCTTTATTGCCTTCATGCAGGCAATTTCTTCGGCTGAGCGGCTGTAGCCCAGGTAGTCGCGCTTGGTCATGCCCACGCCATGCTCGGCAGAGATCGAGCCGTGGTAGCGCTCGACGATCTCGAATACCCACTTGTTGACCTTGGTGCACGAGGCGAAGAAGTCGTCCTTGCTCATGTGCTCTGGCTTGAGGATGTTCAGGTGCAGGTTGCCGTCGCCGATATGGCCGTACCACACCACTTCGTAATCCGGGTAATGCTCGGCGACGATGGCATCGATATCGCGCAGGAACGCCGGTACCTTCGATACCGTGACGGAGATGTCGTTCTTGTACGGGGTCCAGTGCGAAATGGTTTCCGACAGGTACTCGCGTAGCTTCCACAGGTTTTTCAGCTGGGTTTCGCTCTGGCTCATCACCCCGTCCAGCACCCAGCCCTGCTCGACGCAGTGCTCGAAGGTTGCCAGGGCCTGGTTGGCCACTTCCTCGGTGCTGGCTTCGAACTCCAGCAGGGCATAGAACGGACAGTCGGTCGCGAACGGCGCTGGTACGTCCCCACGCGCGAGGATCTTGGCCAGGCCTTTATCGGAGAAGAATTCGAAGGCAGTGAGGTCCAGCTTGCCCTGGAAAGCGTGCAGCACCGGCATGATCGAGTCGAAGTCCGGCGTGCCCAGCACCATGGCGGTGAGGTTGCGCGGTGCGCGGTCCAGGCGCATGGTGGCCTCGACCACGAAGCCCAGTGTGCCTTCGGCGCCAATGAACATATGGCGCAGATCGTAGCCGGTCGCGTTCTTGATCAGGCCTTTGTTCAGTTCCAGCAACTCGCCCTTGCCGGTGACCACTTTCAGCCCGGCCACCCAGTTGCGGGTCATGCCGTAGCGAATCACCTTGATCCCGCCGGCATTGGTGCCGATGTTGCCGCCTATCTGGCTGGAGCCGCTGGAAGCGAAGTCCACCGGGTAATACAGACCTTGCTCTTCAGCGTAGGCTTGCAGCTGACGGGTGATCACCCCTGGCTGGCAGACCACGGTGCGGTCGAAGGCATTGAAGTCGAGAATCTGGTTCATATAGTCGAAGGCGACCACAACCTCGCCATTGGCCGCCACGGCGCCCGCAGAAAGCCCGGTGCGCCCGCCCGACGGCACCAGTGCCACCTTGTGCGTATTGGCCCAGCGGACGATCGCCTGAACCTGCTCGACCGTCTTGGGCAGGACGATGGCACTGGGGGCTGGCGGGTAATGCTTGGTCCAATCCTTACCGTAGGCTTCGAGAGAAGCCGCGTCGGTCAGGACCTTACCAGGGTCGACCAGGGTCATCAGTTCTTCAATAACAGCGGGGTGGGTCATCGCTGGAACTCTCGACTTATTCATAGTCACCCTGAGCACTCTTCACCTGTCGGGATAAGCTCAGATTGTGTCGCGTATGCTAGCATAGCCCTCCCGCTGTTCATGCTAAGGCTGCCCTCGCGCCTGGCATCACCCCTCGCCATTTTTTCTCCGGGATACAGGTTTACGCAGATGAGCAAGACTTCTCTCGACAAGAGCAAGATCCGGTTCCTTCTTCTTGAAGGTGTGCACCAGAACGCGGTCGATACCCTCAAGGCCGCCGGCTACACCAACATCGAATACCTCACTGGTTCGTTGCCGGAAGCCGAGCTGAAGGAAAAGATCGCCGATGCCCACTTCATCGGCATCCGTTCGCGCACTCAGCTCACCGAAGAGATCTTCGACTGCGCCAAGAAACTGGTCGCTGTGGGCTGCTTCTGCATCGGCACCAACCAGGTTGACCTGGCAGCTGCCCGCGAGCGCGGTATCGCCGTGTTCAACGCGCCTTACTCGAACACCCGTTCGGTGGCCGAGCTGGTGCTGGCCGAAGCCATCCTGCTGCTGCGCGGCATCCCTGAGAAAAACGCCTCCTGCCACCGTGGCGGCTGGATCAAGAGCGCGGCCAACTCGTTCGAAATCCGCGGCAAGAAACTGGGCATCGTCGGCTATGGCTCGATCGGTACCCAGCTGTCGGTCCTGGCCGAGAACCTGGGCATGCAGGTGTACTTCTTCGACCCACTGACCAAGCTGCCGCTGGGCAACGCCGTGCAGGTCACCAGCCTGAACGAGCTGCTGGGCCTGGCCGACATCGTTTCGCTGCATGTGCCTGAGCTGCCATCCACCCAGTGGATGATCGGCGAGAAGGAAATCCGTGCAATGAAGAAGGGCGCAATCCTGATCAACGCCGCCCGTGGCACCGTGGTCGAACTGGACCACCTGGCTGCCGCCATCAAGGACAAGCACCTGATCGGCGCTGCCATCGATGTGTTCCCGGTCGAGCCGCGCTCCAACGACGAAGAGTTCGAAAGCCCGCTGCGTGGCCTGGACAACGTCATCCTGACCCCGCACATTGGTGGCTCCACTGCCGAAGCCCAGGCCAACATCGGCCTGGAAGTGGCCGAAAAGCTGGTCAAGTACAGCGACAACGGTACCTCGGTGTCCTCGGTCAACTTCCCGGAAGTGGCCCTGCCGGCTCACCCAGGCAAGCACCGTCTGCTGCACATCCACGAAAACATCCCGGGCGTGCTCAGCGAGATCAACAAGGTCTTCGCCGAGAACGGCATCAACATCTCCGGTCAGTTCCTGCAGACCAACGAGAAAGTCGGTTACGTGGTAATCGACGTTGACGCCGAGTACTCCGACCTGGCGCAAGAGAAACTGCAACAGGTCAAGGGCACCATCCGTTCCCGCGTCCTGTTCTAAGTTTGCTTGCATGTCTAGTCCTGAAATAGGTTTACACCTGTTCAGGTAGCCCGATAGACCTCAAAACGCCCGATGCACCGCATCGGGCGTTTTGTTTTTCAGGGCCATGTGAGGCCGCTCTGTGTTGTAGATCTGCAC
>NZ_QJRL01000034.1 GCF_003205205.1 Pseudomonas sp. LB-090624 | reverse complement strand
ATGCAGTTGGAGGCCTTCGAAGCGGTCAGCGATAATCCACAAGCCAAGCTGTCAGCTGTGATCAACTAAACGGCGAACTCAATGGCAAGAGCCATGATGAGTTACACCACTTCCCGGGACACGATCACCGCCTTGTTTCTACGACGCGATATCGCGCCATGTACCAAGGCGTTCGCGCGCAAATCCCCCAGAAATAACTGGCCCGAAACAACCGTAGGAGCGAGCGCAGCTCGCGATGCGCCGCGCGGGCGGCGCTCGATCTCACAGGCGCCAACACATTATCGGCGGACAAAGAAAAGCCCCGCGTCGATTGCGGGGCTTGTCACGTCAGCTAGCCAGCCTTACTGCTGAACCTGGCTCACCGAGCGTGGTGCCACTGGCTGGTTGTCGTTGGAGATGGTCACCTCCACGCGACGGTTCTGCGCACGGCCCGAGTTGCTGCCGTTGTCAGCCACCGGGTATTCCTTGCCGTAGCCTTGGGACACGACGCGCGCAGGGTCTACGCCGGCACGCACCAGCGCCATGCGCACGCTGTTGGCGCGGCGTTCGGACAGGGTCTGGTTGTAGTTGGCCGAGCCGACGCTGTCGGTGTAGCCCTCGACGATCACCTTGCGCTCCGGGTTTTCCTGGAGGAACTGCGCCAGCTTGGTGATGTTCGGGTAGGCGTTGCTCTTGAGTTCGGCCTTGTTGAAGTCGAACAGCACGTCACCGAAGGTCACCAGCGTACCGCGGTCGGTCTGCTTGGCGTTGAGGCTGTCCTGCAGCTTGGCGATCTGCGCATCGCGGGCGTCCAGCTTGGCTTTGGCACGTTCAGCCGAGGCGTTTTTCAGCTCACCTTCGGCGGTGCGCAGAGCGATAGTCTGCTTGGCCACTTCGACGCGCTGGTTGGTCAGGTAGGCGAGTTGGTCGACTTTCTTCTCGTCTTCACGGTCCATGTAGGCCTTGTCGGCCTTGTTCAGCCAGTCCTGGGCGTCCTTGGTTTCCAGTGCAGCCACTTTGCTCGCTTGCGGGTCGCTCTGCAGCGAGGAGAAATTGGTGCGGGCCGCTTCCAGATTGGCATTAGGGTCGTGCGAGCAGGCAGCAAGACCTACGCTCAGGGCCAGCAGGGCGGGAATCATGACGTGTTTGCGCATAGTGTTCATCCTTTGATCGTGTGCGAAGGCTAAGGTTGGCGGGGCAGGGCTCACTGAGCGCTGCGCAGGCCTTCCTCACGTACGTCCTGAACGCCCTGACGGGCATCCTGCACGGCCTTCTGGGCTTTGGCTGCCTGGGCTTTGCGTTCGGCGAGGCGGGCATCCCACTCGGCCTGTTGGGCCAGGCGCTTGGCCTCGTCGTACTTCTTGTCGTGCATGGCAATTTCGGCCTGCTTGAACTTGTCCTGCGCCGCTTTCATTTCAACAGCGGCAAATTCGGTGCCGCCAGCGCTGACAGCGGAGTTCACGGCGGACTGGGTAACCGCATACTGCTCGGTCGGCGGGTTGCCCGCACAGCCGGCCAGGACCAGGCTACTGCCCAGCGCCAGCGCGGCCAGCTTGAACCCGCGCACGTGAGTGGATGACGGTTTGAAAGTGCGGGTTTTCATGTTGGTCAGCTCCATTGGATCACTCCTGATAACGACGATGTCCGTAGCAGTCCATCGCTCATTCCCTGACAATTTCCGTGCGCTTCAGCTGATCGGTGCACAAGTGCAGGTGTGCAGGGTTTTAGCGTGATGGCTATTGGCTCCGACTGGAGTGTTTTTCCAATAGTTCAGAAAAAAGTCGTGTAATCGGATAACTATTTCTGACTGATCAGTCAGCGGAGGGGGTGCGGAACTTTAGCAGGGCTCAGCGGTATTCCGGGCCTGGGCGAGGCCCGGAATGACGGGGCGGGGGGTTAGTTTTCGCTGTCGTCGCCGTGGTTGCTCAAGCTGTGCAGGTGCTGGCGCGACAGCGACAGGAAGCGCGGTGTAGGGCCAACATCCTCGTACAACGGATCGCCCTCTTCATCGGTGGCGATGACCTGGCGGCCCTGTATGTACGGAAAGCTGGCCTCCAGCTCCTCCAGGGCGGCCGCTACCAGTTCGCCGAGCAGCTCCTCGGCAGTGCGCTTGGGGTACATGTCGATCAACGCGGCCAGGCGCGCCTCGGATTCCAGGTCCAGGTGCAACACATGGCCCGTGCGGCTGAGGGTGCCGGCGGCATTCTGTTCCCAGTGCTGGGCGAGTTCACGGATTTTCATGATGACCTCTATGGGCGCCTGTGAAGGCTGTACTGCATGGGAGTGTGTGCTTTCACTTTAGTTTGCTTTGGCCGATCACGGCTTGCCATCGTCGGCCGGCTGTGGGCACTCTTGGGTGCATGTCTCGGCCTCTTGTGTGCGGGCACCGCGTGGAATGCTTCGCGGGCATGCCCGCTGCCACAGGGATCGGGTAAAGGCTGAAAGGGAAGCAGTGCGCCAGAGCCGCGCCGAAGAGAGGGCCAATGACCGATATCGATGTGCGTTTGCGTGAAGATGTCCATGTGTTGGGTGAGCTGCTGGGCGAAACCATTCGCCAGCAGCATGGCGATGCGTTCTTGCAGAAGATCGAGGATATCCGCCACAGCGCCAAGGCCGACCGCCGCGGCCCCGGCGAGCAACTGAGCTCGACCCTGGCCGACCTTGCCGAAGAAGACCTGCTACCGGTGGCCAGGGCCTTCAACCAGTTCCTCAACCTGGCCAACATGGCCGAGCAATACCAACTGATCCGCCGCCGCGACGCCGACCAGCCCGAGCCCTTCGAAGCGCGGGTACTGCCTGAGCTGCTGGCGCGGCTGAAGCAGGCAGGCCACAGCAACGATGCCCTGGCCCGGCAACTGGCCAAGCTGGACATCCAGTTGGTGCTCACCGCGCACCCCACCGAGGTGGCCCGCCGCACGCTGATCCAGAAATACGACGCCATTGCCGGCCAGCTGGCCGCGCAAGACCACCGCGACCTGATCCCGGCCGAACGACAACAGGTGCGCGAGCGCCTGCGCCGGCTAATCGCCGAAGCCTGGCACACTGAAGAAATCCGCCGCACCCGGCCGACGCCGGTAGATGAAGCCAAGTGGGGCTTCGCAGTCATCGAGCATTCGCTCTGGCACGCCATTCCCAGCCATCTGCGCAAGGTCGACAAGGCCTTGCTCGAGGCCACTGGCCTGCGCCTGCCACTCGAGGCAGCGCCGATCCGCTTCGCTTCGTGGATGGGCGGCGACCGTGATGGCAACCCCAACGTGACCGCCGCCGTCACCCGCGAAGTGCTGCTGCTGGCCCGCTGGATGGCCGCCGATTTGTTCCTGCGCGATATCGATGCCCTGGCCGCCGAGCTTTCGATGCAGCAGGCCAATGACGCGCTGCGCGAACGGGTGGGTGACAGCGCCGAACCTTACCGCGCCGTGCTCAAGCAATTGCGTGACCGCCTGCGCGCCACACGTGCCTGGGCCCATTCGGCACTGGCCAGCAGCCAGCCGGCCAGTGCCGAGGTGCTGGTGGACAACCGCGACCTGATCGCGCCGCTGGAGCTGTGCTACCAGTCGCTGCATGAATGCGGCATGGGCGTGATCGCCGAAGGGCCGCTGCTCGACTGCCTGCGCCGAGCAGTCACCTTCGGGCTGTTCCTCGGCCGCCTGGACGTACGCCAGGACGCTGCCCGCCACCGTGATGCCCTGACCGAAATCACCGATTACCTAGGCCTGGGGCGTTATGCGGACTGGGACGAAGAGCAGCGCATCCAGTTCCTCCAGGCCGAGCTGAAAAACCGCAGGCCACTGTTACCCGCACACTTCAAACCACAGGCCGATACCGCCGAAGTGCTGGCCACCTGCCGGGAAGTTGCGGCAGCACCGGCGGCTTCGCTGGGTTCTTATGTCATCTCCATGGCCGGTGCGGCCTCGGACGTACTGGCGGTGCAACTGCTACTCAAGGAAGCTGGGCTGACCCGGCCGATGCGTGTGGTGCCGCTGTTCGAAACCCTGGCCGACCTCGACAACGCCGGGCCGGTGATGCAGCGCCTGCTTGGCCTGCCAGGCTACCGTGCTGGCCTGCGTGGCCCGCAGGAAGTGATGATCGGCTACTCCGACTCGGCCAAGGACGCCGGCACTACGGCAGCGGCCTGGGCGCAGTACCGGGCGCAGGAAAACCTGGTGCGCATCTGTGCCGAGCATCAGGTCGAGCTGCTGCTGTTCCACGGCCGTGGCGGCACGGTAGGTCGGGGTGGTGGCCCGGCCCACGCGGCGATCCTGTCGCAGCCACCAGGATCGGTGGCGGGGCGGTTCCGCACCACTGAGCAGGGCGAGATGATCCGTTTCAAGTTCGGGTTGCCGGGCATTGCCGAGCAAAACCTCAACCTTTACCTGGCTGCCGTGCTCGAAGCCACGCTGCTGCCACCACCGCCACCGCAGCCAGCCTGGCGCGAGGTAATGGACCAACTGGCCGCCGATGGCGTCAAGGCCTACCGCAGCGTAGTGCGTGAGAACCCCGATTTTGTCGAGTACTTCCGCCAGTCGACGCCGGAGCAGGAATTGGGGCGCCTGCCGCTGGGCAGCCGGCCGGCCAAGCGCCGCGCTGGGGGCATCGAAAGCCTGCGGGCCATTCCATGGATCTTCGGCTGGACCCAGACCCGGCTGATGCTGCCAGCCTGGCTGGGCTGGGAGACGGCGCTGAACAATGCCCTGGCGCGGGGCCAGGCTGACCTGCTTGCGCAAATGCGCGAGCAGTGGCCGTTTTTCCGCACCCGCATCGACATGCTGGAGATGGTGCTGGCCAAGGCTGATGCGCAAATCGCCGAGGCCTACGACGAACGTCTGGTGCAACCGCACTTGCTTCCTTTAGGTGCGCAATTGCGCGACCTATTGTCGCAGTCGTGCAAGGTGGTACTGGGCCTGACCGGGCAACCGGTGCTACTGGCGCACAGCCCCGAAACACTGGAATTCATCAGTCTGCGTAATACCTATCTGGACCCGCTGCACCGCCTGCAAGCCGAGTTGCTGGCCCGCTCGCGCAGCCGCGAAGCCGCTCTGGACAGCCCGTTGGAGCAGGCCCTGCTGGTGACTGTGGCGGGCATTGCCGCCGGGCTGCGCAACACCGGCTAAGGGCGAGCCCGGGTCGTGTCTGGCGAGTGCCATACAGGCCCGGCCCGACAATGGGGCGGGTGGTTGCACTGGGCGCAACCGCCAGCCCGCTCAGCCGCAAGTGGCGCATTCCTGCAACTTTGGGACGCTTGTCTGGCTGCCGGGCGCTGTGTATCTTGAGCAGCCTTCTGACCGATTTGTGGTCATACCCGATTTTCCGGACTCGGCCCAGTTTGCCGAATCCATTGAATTTCATAAAAAAATTTGAGGAGCACGAGATGCGCGTAATTCTGCTGGGAGCTCCCGGGGCCGGTAAAGGTACTCAGGCAAAGTTCATCACCGAAAAGTTCGGTATCCCCCAGATTTCCACCGGTGACATGCTGCGTGCCGCCGTTAAGGCCGGCACCCCGCTGGGCCTGGAACTGAAGAAAGTCATGGATGCCGGCCAACTGGTGTCCGACGAGCTGATCATCAGCCTGGTCAAGGAGCGCATCGCCCAGCCTGATTGCGCCAATGGCTGCCTGTTCGACGGCTTCCCACGCACCATCCCGCAAGCCGAAGCAATGGTCGCTGCCGGCGTCGACATCGATGCCGTGGTCGAAATTGCCGTGGACGACGAAGAAATCGTCGGCCGCATGGCTGGCCGCCGCGTGCACCTGGCCTCGGGCCGCACCTACCACATTCAGTACAACCCGCCGAAAGTGGAAGGCAAGGACGACCAGACCGGCGAAGAGCTGATCCAGCGCGATGACGACAAGGAAGAAACCGTTCGCCATCGCCTGTCGGTTTACCACAGCCAGACCAAGCCACTGGTGGACTTCTACCAGAAGCTGTCGGCCGCCAATGCCGGCAAGCCGAAGTACAGCCACATCGAAGGCGTTGGCTCGGTTGAAGCCATCACCGCCAAGGTTCTGGCAGCCCTGAGCTGATCCACGCCTGACGCATCCCGACAACGGCCCGCTAGCGGGCCGTTGTCGTTTCAGGGCCGCAACCCACGGCCGCACAGCGCCCCCTGGGGACACAACGGCGCTGCTGCTCTATACTGCCGCTCTTTTTCACTCGCATCTGGATACCCGTTCGATGACCACCCTGCTGGCCCTGGATACCGCCACCGAAGCCTGTTCCGTCGCGCTGCTGCATGATGGCAAGGTAACCAGCCATTACGAGGTGATTCCACGTCAGCACGCGCAGAAGCTGCTGCCGATGATCAAGCAGTTGCTGGCCGAATCCGGCGTCGCGCTGAATGCACTGGATGCCATTGCCTTTGGCCGTGGCCCGGGGGCATTCACTGGCGTGCGCATCGCCATCGGTGTGGTCCAGGGCCTGGCCTTCGCGCTGGAGCGTCCGGTGCTGCCGGTGTCCAACCTGGCTGCACTGGCCCAGGGTGCCTTGCGTGAGCACGGCGCGCAGCAGGTGGCGGCCGCCATCGATGCGCGCATGGATGAAGTGTACTGGGGCTGCTACCAGGCGACGGCGGGTGAAATGCGCCTTGTGGGCCGCGAGGCGGTGTTGCCGCCCGAGCAGGTAGCGCTGCCGGCCGGCAGCAACGGCGAGTGGTTCGGTGCCGGTACCGGCTGGGGCTATGCCGAGCGCCTGGCGGTGCAGGTGGCGGCCAGCAACCCTGGCGCTTTGCCCAACGCGCTGGACATTCTCAGCTTGGCCAGCTTTGCCTGGGCGCGTGGCGAGGCAATGGTTGCCGAACAGGCGCAACCGGTATATTTGCGCGATAATGTAGCTACGCCCAAGAAGCACTGAGTGCTGTTCGTCGGTTATCGCCGTTCACTCTAAAACCTTTTGTGCGATCTGTGGTCCAGTTATCACTCGAGCATTAGCGACGGAACTCTGATGCTGCTAAATTGCCATCATTGGTCCTGAGTGCTCATGCCATGCGTATCGACGGTTTCTCATCGCAGTCCTATCCGGTCAAGCGCACCCCGCGCAAGGCATCGGCGCGTGACGAAGCCATCGATGATGCCGAGGTGATCGAAGACAGCCAGTCTGCACCCGTGGAAGCAGCCGCCCGCCGTCGCAGCGGTGGACTGCCCGCCCGCCAGCAAGACATGATCTTCCCTCGCGCCCGTGACCGCCGCACCGCCACCGCATTGGCCAGTTACCTGAGCACCGCCGGTTTTACCGACTGGGACATGGAAGTACTGGGGCTCGACCTGTACATTTGATGGGATGAGCCCATCCCCATTGCCTTATTTTCTCGGTTGCCCGTCATGGAGCGAAAACGCCTGGCGTGAGTACCTGTATCCTGCCGACGCCAACACCAATCAGATGCTGGGTTTCTACAGCCAGGTGTTCAACGCCGTCGAGGGCAACACCACCTTCTACGCACGCCCAGCCCCAGGCACCATCGCCCGCTGGGCGCAGGTAATGCCCACGCACTTTCGTTTCACCGCCAAGTTCCCTCGCGATGTCAGCCACGAAGGCGACCTGCGCGACCAGCTTGAGCCCGCCTTCGACTTCACTCGCCTGTTGGCCCCGCTTGGCCAGCGCGTGTCGCCGTATTGGCTGCAGCTGCCCGCCCAGTTCGGCCCCGCACGGCTGGGCGAGCTTTGCCGGTTTCTCGATGAAATAGCCGTGCCGGTGGCCGTGGAAGTGCGCAACCAGGCGTTTTTCGCCAAGGGTGATGAAGAACGGTTGCTCAACCGCCTGCTGCATGAGCGGGGTGTGGAGCGCATCTGCCTCGACCCGCGTGCGTTGTTCAGCTGCACCTCACGTGACCCAGCCGTGCTGCATGCGCAGTCGAAGAAGCCCAAGGTACCGCCACGTCCGGCCGCTTTCAGCCAGCATCCGCAGGTACGCTTCATCGGCCATCCCGAGCTGGAGGCCAACGAGACCTTCCTTACCCCTTGGGTAGACAAAGTGGCCGGTTGGATCGAAGAGGGCCGCAGCCCCTATATCTTCCTGCATACGTCGGACAACCGTTTGGCCGCAGCCTTGGCCCAGCGTTTTCACCAGCGCCTGATGGCACGTTTGCCGGGCCTGGCACCTTTGCCGGAATTGCCACGTGCGCCCGAGGTCGAACAACTGGGGCTACTCTGACCTTTCCCTGACTGCCGGAGGTTGACCATGGATGTGCAAACCCTGCGAGCCGAAGCCTTCAAGGCTCTACATGAGCGCGATGGAGCGTTCGTCATCCCCAACCCGTGGGACGCCGGTTCTGCCAAGTTGCTGGCCAGCCTCGGCTTCGAGGCGCTGGCCACCACCAGTGCCGGCCTGGCTTTCAGCCTGGGCCGCCCGGATGCCGAAGGCGCCTTGAGCCTGGACGACACGCTGGACAATGCCGGTGAGATTGTCGATGCCACGCCGTTGCCGGTGGCTGCAGACCTGGAGAACGGTTTTGGCGACCTGCCGGAGAATTGCGCACAGACCATCCTGCGCGCTGCGGAGGTGGGTCTGGTGGGCGGCTCCATCGAGGATGCCAGTGGCCGAAGCGATGCGCCTATCTATGACTTCGGCCTGGCGGTGGAGCGCGTACGCGCGGCGGTAGAGGCCGCGCGTGGCCTGCCATTTCCGTTCACTCTTTGCGCCCGGGCAGAAAACTTGCTGCACGGGCGCATGGACCTGGACGACACCATTCTGCGCCTGCAAGCCTATGCGGAGGCTGGCGCCGATGTACTGTACGCCCCCGGGCTGCGAACTGTCGAAGAAGTACGGGCGGTGGTGCAGGCCGTTGCCCCGCGGCCAGTGAACGTGCTGATGGGCATGGCCGGGGTGCCGCTGAGCGTGAACCAGTTGCAGGACCTGGGTGTGCGTCGTATCAGCGTCGGTTCGTCACTGGCCCGTGCTGCACTGGGGGCCTTCCACCGGGCGGCGCTGGAAATTCGCGATGAGGGTACGTTTGGCTACGGTGAACAGGCACTGCCCTTCGCCCAGCTAAACGACCTGTTCCGCCGCTGATGCGGGCCGCGCTGGTGCTGCTGGCCGGCCTGCTGTCGGTGGCCGGCCTGGCATGGTACTTGGGCTGGCGCCTGCCTGCGGTGTGGAACCCATGGGCGCCCTTGGACGTGCGCCAGCCGCCCAACCTGCTGACGCCTTACAAGCTTTCGCGCTTGCGCAATGACCCGGTGCTGTGCCGCCAGGCACTGGAAACCAGCCAGCTGCGCTACCGGGCACAAGCCGATAGCCCGCCCTCGGCCAACTGCCCGTTGCAAAATATATGGCGTATCGAAAGCGGCCAGGCGCGCCTCAGCAGCAGCTTCCTGGCCAGTTGCCCATTGGCGGTGGCCTACGCCCTGTTCGAAAACCATGGCTTGCAGCCGGCGGCCCAGGACGTGTTTGGGCAAGCGGTGACGCAGGTCGACCACCTGGGCAGCTTTGCCTGCCGCAATGTCTACCACCGCAAGCAGGGCCGTTTGAGCCAGCACGCCACGGCCAATGCTCTGGACATCAGCGGCTTTCGCTTGCAGGACGGCCAGCGTATTGTCCTGACGCGTGACTGGCAGGCGGGTGGGCAGAAGGCGGCGTTTCTGCGCCGGGTACAGCGGGCGGCTTGCGAGAGCTTCAGCACGGTATTGGGGCCGGACTACAACACTGCGCACCGCAACCACTTCCACCTGGACATGGGGCGCTGGCAGATCTGTCGTTAGCCTCAGGCGTACGCGCGCACGTTGTTCAGGACCACTGGGCGTGCCCAGTGGATATCGAACTCCAGGTCATTCTGCTGCTTCGCCAGTGTGGCGTCGTCGAAAGGTTCCGGGGCCGGGTCCAGCAAGTTGCTTTCCAGCTCGGCGATGGGCAGGAACAGCGAGCGCGGAGCAGGGCCAGGGCCGGGTTCGGCGATGGGCTGACCCTGGCTCATCACCACCGGGCGCAGCCAGCTGTTGTTGATGTCGAGCTGGCGCTGTTGCTCGATCAGTTCCATGGCGCTGAACGGCTCGGGGGCGGGCGGCAGCAGCTTGGCTTCAAGCTCGGCCTTGGGTAGAAACAACGGCTCGGGCGGCGCCACGATGGTGCCGTGCACCGGGCAGGCGCGCTGGGCGTCGATCATGGCCAGCGCGCGTGCGCCACCGATCGGTTCGCCGCTGTCCTGGTCGTACTGCACGAACGATTGGCTGACGCTGTCTACCGGCTCTTCCTGCTGCTCGGTCATGGCCCGGGCAAAGAAATCCTGCCACAGGTGGCTGACGCCCCCGAGTGCCTGGGTATTGTGCTGACTGTAGTTGCCGACAGGCGACAAATAGGTCAAGCCGATGGGAAGAGTATCTGACATGGCAGTCGCGCGCGTTGTGCTCTGGCAGAATAGCGGGATATTGCCTGTATCGGCCGTCACGGCTG
This sequence comes from Pseudomonas sp. LB-090624, assembly GCF_003205205.1. Lineage (GTDB taxonomy): Bacteria > Pseudomonadota > Gammaproteobacteria > Pseudomonadales > Pseudomonadaceae > Aquipseudomonas. Next base: position 35,676 of record NZ_QJRL01000034.1, on the reverse strand, counting down.
ATACCTTAATGGCTGGGTTCAATTTCTAGGTGTTGAAGATGGAAGAGCAGGGCACAGGTATCCGGGTCGAGGCGCTGTCGGCTGAATTCGAAGCGCAGGCCGCTGCGTGGGCCGAGCGCCTGGCGCTACCGCTGCAGGACGAGGCCGCCGGGTTTGCCGTGCAGGTGGGTGTTGATGGCTTGCAGATCCAACAGCTGGGCCCACAGGCTCCGGGGCCGGTGCGTGTGGACTTCGTCGAAGGCCAGGCCGCGCATCGCCGCCAGTTTGGCGGCGGCAACGGGCAGATGATCGCCAAGGCCGTGGGCATTGCCCAGGGTGTACGGCCGCAGGTGCTGGATGCCACGGCGGGCCTGGGCAAGGATGCGTTCGTGCTGGCCAGCCTGGGCTGCCAGATGACCCTGATCGAACGCCAGCCATTGATTGCCGCGCTGCTGGAAGATGGCTTGGCGCGGGCGCGGACGGATGATGAGGTCGGCCCCATCGTCGGGCGCATGCGCCTGCTGACTGGCAACGCCATCGAGCGCATGCGCAGTTGGGAAGGCGATGCGCCGCAGGTGATCTACCTTGACCCGATGTTCCCGCACCGCGACAAGAGTGCGTTGGTGAAAAAGGAAATGCGTGTGTTCCGGCCTTTGGTGGGTGATGACCTGGATGCCCCGGCGCTGCTCGAAGCCGCCCTGGCGCTGGCCAGTCACCGGGTGGTGGTGAAACGCCCTCGCAAGGCACCGATCATCGATGGGCCGAAGCCCAGCCATAGCCTGGAAGGCAAGTCGAGCCGGTATGACATCTATCCGAAGAAGGCTTTGAAGGGATAGTGTTTTTGCAGGGGGAATGTTGCACTGAGTTGATAAATAATTTCTTCTCAGTGCACGTATCTATGGTGTAGCTCTGGACTGCCTTATGGATGTAGGGGTGGTGGGTGGTAGATAGTAGCGTTTCTTACCCTTGAAAAATCCAACTGCCATTTCACTGAGCAGTGTCTGCGTAGCTAAATCGTCGGCATTTGCTATTGCTGGTGCTTCGAATGCAGCACTTATTGAGGCGTTGGCTTCCCATATTGCCTTTTGAGTATATGCCTTGGGGTTGGCGGATATCTCTTTGTCTGCTTCTTTTTGTATGTTCTCGATGTGTTCTAAACGTTGTTTAGAATCAGCCAGGTCTCTATCAGCTAATTTTTCAAGTTCACGATATTTTCTTCTTCCGAAACTGTTTTCCTTGCTAAGCGGTTTCCCGCTGTTGCGTTGGGCCTCCATTCTGTTTAGTTTGGAATACAGCTGGCTTCTGTGGATGCCCTTTAACCTTTTTAAGGTTCGCATCAGAAAGTGACCCGAAGGATCGATATTGTTTATTGGCTCACTTTCACAGTATCTATAGGCATTTATTCCCCCTTTTTCAAAGGGTGATAAGTTGTCTGGACTGAAAAAGCGCATCAACGCTGGATTGAAAACTCGGTAACCGCTTCCCAGCATGTAGCCGATCGCCATGGGTAACCACCATTGCCCCGTAAATCGGGGTAGTGCCAGGCTACCTGCTGCCAAACTGTCTTGGCCATATGGGCTATAAGCGATTGGGGTAAGGCTTGTGGACACCATGCAGACGGTTGAGCCTTGCGCGTCGGTAGCCAATAAACGTGCTTGTGAATTTTGGCTGGATATTTCGCATAGATTTTGGCCGCTGCCGCTGATAACTGCACGGTGATAATCGTGAGTGCGCATCGTGGCAATGTTGCTGCCTTTATAAAAAAGCTTTAGCTTTTCTGATGCCATGGCGAATGTACTCATGCGCAAGGGTGATATAAGCGTGCTGGACAAATGGCGCATCGTATACTGGTAAAAATGCCAGGTATGATTATTGGTTTGACGGACCCGATTTAGCGACAGCCCTAGCTGATTGGCTGTAGCTGCTCCAAGGAGGAGTGGCCTTCTATCGTGACAGGGCTGCAAGGCAGCCCCAGGGTTCTAGCGATGTCGCGAGTATCGTGCGGCCCGCTTTGCGGCCCTATCGCGACACAAGGCCGCTCCAGGGGATTGTGCATGCCAGATGATAGTGTTTTCAGGGCTGGAACGCCCGCAAGAACACCCCCACCACCTCGCGCACATGCGCCTCGGCCTCGTCCCCCTCCAGCGGCGCTGCGCAGCCTAGCAGCAAGCGGTACTCCGGGGCCCCCTTGACCAGGCAGAAGAAGTGCTCCGCCGCACGCAGCGGGTTGTCGATGCACAGCAGCCCACGCTCATGCACCTCGCGCAGTAGCGCCTCCATCCCAGCCAGCACGCGCTTGGGTCCGGCCTCGTAGAAGTATTCGCCAAAGCTGGCGTCCAGGCTGCCCTGGGCCATGATCAGGCGGGTGAGCTTGACCGCTTCGTCACTGCTGATAAGCGCCTGGAAGTTGCGGGCAATGGTTAGCAGCACTTCTTCCACCGGTACCCCCTCGGGATACTCGAACAGCAGGTCAGGCAACTGGATCTGGCATGTAGCCATCACCGCTGAGCAGAACAGCGTCTGCTTGTCGGTGAAGTGACTGTACACGGTCAGTTTTGAAACACCTGCCGCCGCAGCGACCGCATCCATGCTGGTGTTGGCGTAACCAAGGCTGAGGAACAGGGCCTTGGCGGCTTCGAGAATCGCCTCGCGTTTGGCCAGGTCCTTGGGCCGGCCTGGGCCTATGGGTGCGTCGTTGGGCATTGTGGTCTGCATCTGGTTTAAGAATCACCATCTTAACGGGTCAGCCGCGATCCGGCTAAAAACCAGCTCACATTTACCTGCGGCCTGCCAGCGGTCAGTTGATCGACAAGGGTGGTGTCGTCCAGCCGCCGTCTGATCTCACAGGCGCCAGAGGGCTGCAGTGAAGTCGTCGAAAAACCCGCGGATGCCCTTCCCGGCATCGTTGCGCTGATTTAATATACCAGCCAGTACAAATATTCAATGTGCACTCCGCGAAAGGATTCATCATGTTGCGCCATGCCTTGTCCATCGCTCTGCCCGCCGCCGCTGCCTTGCTTCTGGCAGCGTGTGGCCAGGAGGCCGCTCCGCCCGCCGCGCCACGCCCGGCGCTGGTGGTGCAGCCGCAACCTGCCGAAGCCGCTGCCGACAGTTACCCCGGTGAAGTGCGCGCGCGCTTCGAGCCGGAGCTGGCCTTCCGCATTGGCGGCAAGGTCAGCAAGCGCCTGGTGGAGGAGGGGCAGCGGGTCAAGGCCGACCAGCCGCTGGCTGAGCTGGACCCGCAGGACGTGCGCCTGCAACTGGAAGCCAACCGGGCCCAGCTGGCGGCTGCCGAGGCCAACCTGGCATTGGTGCGCGCCGAGCGTGATCGCTACCAGAAGCTGCTGGAGCGGCAGATGGTCAGCCACTCCCAGTTCGACAACGCCGAAAACCTCTACCGCGCTGGCCTTGCCCGGCTCAAGCAGGCCAAGGCGGAGTTCGATGTGGCGGGCAACCAGGCCCAATATGCCGTGCTGCGCGCGCCGCAGGCCGGGGTGGTGGCCAAGCGTCAGGTTGAAGTGGGCCAGGTGGTTGCCGCCGGGCAAACGGTGTTCACCCTAGCCACTGATGGTGAGCGTGAAGTGGCCATCGGCCTGCCGGAGCAGCAGTTCGCCCGCTTCGCTGTGGGCCAACCAGTGAGCGTGGAACTGTGGTCGCACCCGCAGGCGCGCTTCCAGGGGCGCATTCGCGAGCTGTCACCGGCTGCCGACCCGCGCTCGCGCACGTTCGCGGCGCGTATCGCCTTTACCACGGCTGCCGTACCGGCTGAATTGGGTCAAAGCGCGCGCGTGTTCATCGCCAAGGATGGGCTGATCCCGCTCGCGGTACCGCTGTCGGCAGTGACTGCGGAAAACGGTCAGGCCTACGTCTGGCGGGTGAGCAAGGAAAGCCGCCTGGAGCGGGTGACGGTGCGCCTGGGGGCTTACGGCAGCGACAGTGTACCGGTGCTTGAGGGCCTGGCCCCGGGTGACTGGGTGGTTGCTGCGGGTGGCTATGTACTGCGGGAGGGCCAGGAAGTACGCCCTGTCGACCGTAGCAACCGTGTAGTGAACCTGACGGCCAAGGAGTAAGTCCCGATGGGTTTCAACCTTTCTGCCTGGGCGCTGCGCAACCGCCAGATCGTCCTGTTCCTGATGATCCTGCTGGCGGCCATCGGCGCCATGTCCTACACCAAGCTGGGCCAGAGCGAAGACCCCCCGTTCACCTTCAAGGCCATGGTCATCCGCACCCTGTGGCCGGGTGCCACGGCGGAGGAAGTGTCACGCCAGGTGACCGAGCGCATCGAGAAAAAGCTGATGGAAACCGGCGAGTACGAGAAGATCGTCTCGTTCTCCCGCCCAGGCGAATCACAAGTCACCTTCATGGCCCGCGACTCGCTGCATTCCAAGGACATCCCCGAGCTGTGGTACCAGATCCGCAAGAAGGTCGCGGACATTCGCCACACCCTGCCGCCAGAAATCCAGGGGCCGTTCTTCAACGACGAGTTCGGCACCACCTTCGGCAACATTTACGCGCTGACCGGTGAAGGCTTCGATTATGCGGTGCTCAAGGATTACGCTGACCGCATCCAGATCCAGCTGCAGCGGGTCAAGGACGTGGGCAAGGTCGAGCTGATCGGGTTGCAGGACGAGAAAGTCTGGATCGAGCTGTCCAACCTCAAGCTGGCCACGCTCGGTGTGCCGCTGGAGGCTGTGCAGCAGGCCCTGCAAGAGCAGAATGCGGTCAGCACAGCAGGTTTCTTCGAAACCCCCAGCGAGCGCCTGCAACTGCGGGTGAGCGGGCGCTTCGACAGCGTGGAGCAGATTCGCCAGTTCCCCATCCGCGTGGGTGACCGCACCTTCCGTATCGGCGATGTGGCCGAAGTGCACCGTGGCTTCAATGACCCACCCGCTCCGCGGATGCGTTTCATGGGCGAAGATGCCATTGGCCTGGCGGTATCGATGAAGGATGGCGGCGATATCCTGGTGCTGGGCAAGGCGCTGGAAAGTGAGTTCGAACGGCTGGCGCACAACCTGCCGGCCGGTATGGCGCTGCGCAAGGTCTCGGACCAGCCGGCAGCGGTCAAGGCCGGCGTGGGCGAGTTCGTCCAGGTACTGGCCGAGGCGCTGGTCATCGTGTTGCTGGTGAGCTTCTTCTCGCTGGGCCTGCGCACCGGCCTGGTGGTGGCACTGGCGATCCCGCTGGTGCTGGCCATGACTTTTGCCGCCATGCATTACTTTGGCATCGGCCTGCACAAGATTTCGCTTGGGGCACTGGTGCTGGCCTTGGGCCTGCTGGTGGACGATGCGATCATTGCTGTGGAAATGATGGCGATCAAGATGGAGCAGGGCTACGACCGCCTGAAGGCGGCCAGCCATGCCTGGACCAGCACCGCCTTCCCGATGCTGACTGGCACCCTGATCACCGCGGCAGGCTTCCTGCCAATTGCCACGGCAGCCTCCAGCACCGGTGAATACACCCGTTCGATCTTCCAGGTGGTGACCATTGCCTTGCTCACGTCCTGGGTCGCGGCCGTGGTGTTCGTGCCTTACCTGGGCGAACGCCTGCTGCCGGACCTGGCGAGGCTGCACGCCGCCCGCCATGGCAAGGACGGCCACGCACCAGACCCGTACGCCACGCCGTTCTATCAGCGCATCCGGCGGTTGGTGGAGTGGTGCGTGCGGCGCCGCAAGACGGTGATCCTGCTGACCATTGCCGCGTTTGTCGGCAGCATTTTGCTGTTCCGCTTCGTGCCCCAGCAGTTTTTCCCGGCCTCTGGCCGGCCGGAGCTAATGGTCGATCTGAAGCTGGGTGAAGGCGCTTCGCTGACCAATACCGCCCAGCGGGTCAAGCAACTGGAGGCGCTGTTGAAGCAGCAGGACGGCATCGACAACTACGTGGCCTATGTAGGCACCGGTTCGCCGCGCTTCTACTTCCCACTGGACCAGCAACTGCCGGCAGCCAGCTTTGCCCAGTTCGTGGTGCTGGCCAAGTCGATGGACGACCGCGAGCGTTTGCGCAGCTGGCTGATCGACACCGTCGACCAGCAGTTCCCGGACTTGCGCGCCCGCGTGACCCGCCTGGAAAACGGCCCGCCCGTAGGGTACCCGGTGCAGTTCCGGGTCACCGGCGAGCATATCGAACAAGTCCGTGCCCTGGCCCGAGAAGTGGCTGACAAGGTGCGCGAGAACCCGCATGTGGTGAACGTGCACCTGGACTGGGAAGAGCCGAGCAAGGCGGTATTTCTCGAGATTGACCAGGACCGAGCCCGCGCGCTGGGGGTGAGTACCGCGCACCTGGCGAGCTTCCTGCGAAGCTCGCTGACCGGCAGCACGGTCAGCCAGTACCGCGAGGACAACGAGCTGATCGAGATCCTGCTGCGCGGAACGCTGCAGGAGCGCAGCGAGCTGGGCAACCTCGGCAGCCTGGCGTTGCCCACCGACAACGGCCAGAGCGTGGCGCTGTCGCAGGTAGCGACCCTGGAGTATGGCTTCGAAGAAGGCATTATCTGGCACCGCAACCGCCTGCCGACGGTGACCGTGCGCGGCGATATCTACGACAAGGAGCAACCGGCCACGCTGGTGAAACAGATCGAGCCGACGCTGCGGGAGATACGCGCCAAGCTGCCGGATGGCTACCTGCTGGAAGTGGGCGGTACGGTTGAAGATTCCGAGCGCGGGCAGGCGTCGGTGAATGCCGGCATGCCGTTGTTCATCGTGGTGGTGCTGAGCTTGCTGATGATCCAGTTGCGCAGCTTCTCGCGCACGGTGATGGTGTTCCTTACCGCGCCGTTGGGGCTGATTGGCGTGACCCTGTTCCTGCTGATGTTCCGCCAGCCGTTCGGCTTTGTCGCCATGCTCGGCACCATTGCCCTGGCGGGGATGATCATGCGCAACTCGGTAATTTTGGTGGACCAGATCGAGCAGGACATCGCGGCGGGTATGGAGCGTTGGCAGGCGATCATCGAGGCCACGGTGCGGCGCTTCCGTCCAATCGTGCTGACTGCGCTGGCGGCAGTGCTGGCGATGATCCCGTTGTCGCGCAGTGTGTTCTACGGGCCGATGGCGGTAGCGATCATGGGGGGACTGATCGTGGCCACGGCGCTGACGCTGTTGTTCCTGCCGGCGTTGTATGCGGCATGGTTCAGGGTCAAGAAAGGCTGAAGACCGGCGGGTACCTGTGGGAGCGGGCTTCGCCCATGTTCGCGGGACAAGCCGCTCCCACAGGGAATCGCGCTAGATCCTAGAAACTGAGCAAGACAGTTGTTCCCCAGGTACTGTGCAGCCCTCAGGCGGTGGGGCCGGCCTTGTGTCGCGATGGGCTGCAAAGCAGCCCCTTGGGCCATCAGAGGGCGCCGAAGACCTTCTTGGCGAGGCTGGTAGCTGCCTGCGCCGGGTTCTGGCGAATGCTCTGCTCTTGCTTGCCGATCATCTCGAACAGGCCATCCAGTGCCTTTTCGGTCACGTAGGTCTCGATATTGGCGTCATCCTTGACCAGCCCCAGGCCTTTGGCCTGGGCGGCGAAGGCATTGTACTGCTGAGCCACGCCAACCTTGTCGGTGGCCTGCTTGACGATCGGCAGGAACTTGGCGCGGATCTGGTCGCGGCTGCTCTTGTTCAGGTACTGGGTGGCCGAGTCCTCACCGCCGCTGAGGATGCCCTTGGCGTCGGTCACACTCATGTTCTTCACGGCATCCACCAGAATCGCCTGGGCCTGTGGCACGGCAGCCTCGGCGGCATTGTTCATGCTGGTTTCCAGGGCTTCGACCTGTGCGCCCTTGCCGAACATCTTCATCGCCTTGGCTGCCTTGCCCAGGTTGCCCGGCAGTTCGATGCGCACGTCCGGGTTATTGCTGAAGCCACCGGGGGTGCTGAGTTGCTTGACCGCCAGTTGCGCGCCTTGGGTCAGGGCATCCTTCAAGCCGCCGGTGGCGTCTTTCTGGCTCAGGTCGCCCAGCGACAGGGCCAAGGCGCTGGCCGACAGCAGCAGGCCGGCGCACAGGGTGGTGAAGCGCAGGGAAGTGCGGATCATGAAGCTTTCCTTGTAAACGGATGAATACGGGTATCAGCGAACTTGGTCGACCTTGACGCGCACGGGCTGCGCATCACTGCCGTCGAGCATGACAGCGTGGTGTTCGGTGTTGATGAACAGCAGCTTGCCATCCAGCTCGATGCGTGCGCTCACCGCATAGCGGTGGCCGGGCTTGACCTGGCTGGGGTCGTAGGTGAGGTGGAACGGCAGCGGCACGTTGCCTTTGACCGGGCCGGCCTGGCGCGCCAGGGTTACCGCCGGGGCGTCCATCAGCGACACGTCCTGCAGCGCTACGCTGAGGGTGGCGGCGGGTGGCAGGGCGATGCGCTGCAGGTAGAAGACTTCACCTTCCAGACTGGCCTGGTTGGATGGGGTTTGGCTGGAACAGGCTGCGAGCAGTGATGCGCAACACAGCATAAAGAGCTTTTTCATGGAATCTCCGTGGTCCTTGGAGCCGGCTTGTGGCCAACCCCAGGGACTTTAGCGGATTTTCCCGTCGGATAAAGCCTCAGATGGTCGAAGTTTCCAGCCCGTCTTCCCGGTGCAGGGCCACCTGGCGGATCGACAGGCGCAACTCGGCTGACAGCACCCGCTTGGCCACGCCCTCGGCCAGCTCGCCGAGCTTGTCGTGATAGCCCAGCTTGCCCTGGGTGTCGGTATGCAGCACGTCTTGCTGGAGTAACGTCTGGATGAAGTGGCGGAACAGCGTCTTGTCGAAGAACTCCGGCGCGTTCAAGCCATGCAGGATCGACAGGCGCTGGGCCATCATCACGCACAGGTCTTCCAGTTCTTCGGCGCTCAGGCTGTTCTGGCCGCTGTTCAGCAGCAGCGAAGTGGCCATGTAGAAACGCTGCAGGGTCTGGGTGATGGTACGGGCAAGCAGGGTCAGCAGCACGAACTGCCGCGAGCTGGGCGCCGGGCGCACGTACAGGTCGTTGTCCTGGCGCAGCAGCCCCTGTTCGACCAGTGCAGCCAGCCATTGGTCAATGACGTCGTCCAGCTGCTCTGGCGTCCAGCGCAGGAACAGCTCGGCCTGCAGGTATGGGTACAACGCGTGCACATACTGGCCCAGCAGTTCGCGGCTCATGCGCGAGCTGCTGAGGAAAAAGCTGGCCAGCAGCGCCGGCAGGGCGAAGATGTGCAGCACGTTGTTGCGGTAATAGGTCATCAGCACCGCATTGCCTTCATCCAGGTACAGGATGCGGCCCAGTGCGTCCTTCTGTTCGGCTACCAGGTTCATGCTGCGCACGTGTTCGATCAGCGCCTGGCCGTCACCTTCGGGCAGGGTAGTGTGCGGCGAGTAGGGCACGCGGTGCAGCAGGGCCAGGTACAGGTCGAGCACCCGGGTCAGGGCGCGTTCGTCCAGCGCCAGGCGGCTGGTGGACAGCAGTGCCATTGCCACTAGGTTCACGGGATTGATCGCCGCTGCCTCGTTCAGGTGGCGGGCCACGGTCTCGCCCAGGCGCGTGGTGGTTGCGTTGAGCCAGTCCGGGCGATACTGCGGGCCGTGGTCCTGTTCACGCCAGCCGGGCTGTTGCTGGTCGAGGAAGCCGGCCAGGCGGATCGGTTCGCCGAAGTTGACGTAGACCTGCCCGAACCGCTGCTTGAGCGCGCCGAACACCTTGAAGATGTCGAACACCGACTCCTTCTTCTTGCTGGCACCGCGCAGCTCGCCGAGGTAGGTACGGCCTTCGAGCACCCGTTCATAGCCGATGTACACCGGCACGAACACGATCGGTGTGCGCGACGAGCGCAGGAAGCTGCGCAAGGTGATGGCCAGCATCCCGGTGCGTGGCTGCAGCATGCGCCCAGTACGCGAGCGGCCGCCTTCGACGAAGTACTCGACCGGGAAGCCCTTGGTGTACAGGGTATGCAGGTATTCGTTGAACACTGCGGTGTACAGCGGGTTGCCCTTGAACGTGCGGCGCATGAAGAAGGCGCCGCCACGGCGCAGCAGGTTGCCTACCACCGGCATGTTGAGGTTGATGCCCGCCGCCACGTGCGGCGGGGTGAGGCCGTTGCGGAACAGCAGGTACGACAGCAGCAGGTAGTCGATGTGGCTGCGGTGGCACGGCACGTAGATCACTTCGTGGCCGGGCGCGATGCCTTGTACCTGCTCGATGTGATTGACCTTGATGCCGTCATAGATCTTGTTCCAGAACCAGCTGAGCACCACCTCAAGGAAGCGGATGGCGGTGTAGGTGTAGTCCGAGGCGATTTCATTGCCGTAGCGCAGCGCCTGGGCTTCGGCCTTGGCCAGCGGCAGGTTCTCGCGTTGCGCCTCGTCGGTGATGGCCTGGCGTACCAGCGGGGCGTGGATCAGCCCTTTGACCAGGTTGCGTCGGTGCGAGATGTCCGGGCCGATGACGGCGGTCTTGAGGTTGCGAAAGTGCACGCGCATCAGGCGTTGGGCCATGCGCACGGTGCGCTCGTGGCCCTTGTTGTGGTGCACCAGTTCACGCAGGTGAATCGGTGCGGAGAACTGTACCCGGGTCTTGCGCCCCAGGATCAGTACGGTCAGGAGCCGGCGCAGGCGCCCGGTTACCGCCCAGCTGTCGGCGAACAGCAGCTTCCACGGGCTGGACTCACTGGCCGGGGTCTGGCCCCAGAACACGCTGACAGGAATGATCTGCGCATCTTCTTCGGCATGTTCACTGACGGCGGCCACCAGGCGCTCGAGCGTGGGCGGCGCGCCGCTTTTGTCCTGCCGGCCGAGCCAGTCCGGGTCGGGGGTCAGGTAGAAGAACGCGGCGGGTTCCTGCAGTGGGCCCACGGCTACCGGCAGCACCGGGCGTGGCAGCCCGGCCTTGGTGCATTCGTGGTCGAGCACGGCCAGGTCGGTGAGCGCCGGTGACGGCAGGGCATAGAACACTGGCCGACTGCGGTCCAGGTTCAACGACATCGAGGACTGGTTGATGGTCTCGGAGCGCACCCACAGGTACAACAGGCGACGCAGGGCGCCGAATATCAGGCGGCGCAGGGGGGAACGGGTCATGGGGTGTGTGCCCTGGGTGAGATGTTCAGATGGGTATCCAGCCATTTAGTCTGCCGTATGTGCGCAAGTTCAGCAAAAATCGGCCATCAGCGGGAGCGTCATCAATTTTTTTTGTTCTGTGTCATATACTCGGCCTGCCACTTGCAGGATATTTCGGCAAGCGGCGTTGGTACGGGGCAGGTGGCCCCATGCCTACAAGGCGATTTTCACAATAAAAATCCGGAGTAGTTCAGATGTCGTCTCGTGAGACTGGGAATGTAAAGTGGTTCAACGATGCCAAGGGTTATGGCTTCATTCAGCGCGAAGGTGGTGCGGATGTGTTCGTCCACTATCGGGCGATTCGCGGTGAGGGGCATCGTACCCTGGTCGAAGGGCAGCGGGTGGAATACGCCTGCGTGCAGGGCCAGAAAGGCCTGCAAGCCGAAGACGTAGTGGGCCTCTGAGCCTCATGCTGTAACGGTTTGTTGTGAGAGCCGGCTTGCCGGCGATTACCGGCGAAGCCGGTGCCGGGCACCGTGCTGCCTGCATCGCCGGCCAGCCGGGCTCCCACGAAGAATACCGCTCAGGAAGTACGCCAGGTGATTTCCTCTTCACCGTCGGCACTAATGCGGACCCAACGGTCGGCATCTTCTTCGCCGTCTTCCTCGACCCAGCCACCCGGCGCGCAGCGCACTTCCACACCCAGTGCGGCGAACGCAGCGCGGGCGCAGGCCACGTCATCGTCCCAAGGCGTCTGGTCGCTTTCCAGGTACAGGCTGTTCCATTTCCCTACAGCCTTCGGTAACCAGGTGACCGGAATGTTACCGGCCAGGCATTTGAAGGTATGGCCTTTCTGCTGCCATTCGCTGCACGGGCCGATTGCCTGGGCGAGCCACTCGGCAATCTGCTTGTGGTCGACGTCGGCGTCCTTCAGGTAGATCTCGATATCAGGTTGGCGCATAAGGGCTCCGGGTGTGCTCAGTCTTGGCGCACGAAATAGTCATAACGCATGGAAACCGTGACCTCGAACGGCTCGGGCTGGTCGATCACCCGTGCACGTTTTTCAGCGCTGGCGCGCCAGCCGTGCGGGGTCATGGCCAGCAGGTCGGCGCGGGCCTTGGGCGCGGCCAGGCTCAGGCGGAACTCAAGGGTTTCGCTATGGGCATGGGCCATGCCTTCGGGCACCAGGGCCAGGTGCTTGTCGTCGGCGTAAGGGCGCACTTCATCGTAGAGCACCTCACGCAGTTGCATCAGGTGGCCGCTGGTCGGGCCAACGCGCATCAGCCCGCCGCCGGGGCTGAGCAGGCGTTTGGCCTCGGCCCAGTCCAGCGGGCTGAACACGCTGGCGATGAACTGGCAACTGGCGTCGGCCAGCGGAACGCGGGCCATGCTGGCGACCATCCAGGTCACCTCTGGCGCCCGACGGCAGGCACGCTTGACCGCCTCGCGAGAGATGTCCAGGGCGTAACCTTCTGCGTTTGGCAGGGCCTCGGCCAGTTGCGCGGTGTAGTAACCTTCGCCGCAGCCAATATCCAGCCAGGCACCGGGCTGGCGCTCGGCGGCCAGCTCGGCCAGGCGACGGGCCACGGGGGCGTAATGGCCGCCATCGAGGAAGTCGCGGCGAGCCTCGACCATGGCCTGGTTGTCACCCGGGTCGCGGCTGTTCTTGTGCTGTACCGGCAGCAGGTTCAGGTAACCCTGGCGGGCGCGGTCGAAGCGGTGGCCTGCCGGGCAGGCCACGCCGTTGTCGAGCCGGCTCAGCGGCGCCTGGCAAAGGGGGCAGGCAAGCATCAGGCGAGCAACCGGACCAGGGTCTGGTAGTAGATTTCTGTCAGCAGGTCGAGGTCGCTGGCCAGGATCCGTTCATCCACCTGGTGGATGGTGGCGTTGACCGGGCCCAACTCGACCACCTGGGTACCCATGGTGGCGATGAAGCGGCCATCGGAAGTGCCGCCACTGGTCGAGGGCTCGGTTTCGCGGCCGGTAACCCCTTTGATACTGGCTGCCACCGCGTCCAGCAGTTCGCCCGGTTCGGTGAGGAATGGCAGCCCCGACAGGGCCCAGTCAATCGACCAGTCCAGCTCGTGCTTGTCGAGAATCGCCGACACCCGGGCCTGCAGGCCTTCGACGGTGGACTCGGTAGAGAAGCGGAAGTTGAACAGCGCGGTCAGCTCGCCCGGAACCACGTTGGTGGCACCGGTACCGGAATTGAGGTTGGAGATCTGGAAGCTGGTTGGCGGGAAAAACGCATTGCCTTCGTCCCAGTGCTCGGCAGCCAGCTCGGCCAGGGCCGGGGCGGCCAGGTGGATCGGGTTGCGCGCCAGGTGCGGGTAGGCGACGTGGCCCTGCTTGCCGCGCACGGTCAGTTTGGCGCCGAGCGAACCACGGCGGCCGTTTTTCACCACGTCACCCAGCAGGGTGGTGCTGGAAGGCTCGCCGACAATGCACCAGTCCAGACGCTCGTTGCGCGCTTTCAGTCGCTCGACAACGGCCTTGGTGCCATGGTGGGCCGGGCCTTCTTCGTCGCTGGTGATCAGGAAGGCCACCTTGCCGCGGTGGTTCGGGTAGTCCTGCACGAAGCGCTCGCTGGCGATCACCATCGAGGCCAGGCTGCCTTTCATGTCGGCAGCGCCGCGGCCACAGAGCATGCCGTCAGCGTCGATCAGGGCCTCGAACGGCTCGTGCTGCCATTGCTGTACCGGGCCGGTAGGCACCACGTCGGTGTGGCCAGCGAAGCACAGCACCGGGCCATCCTGGTTGCCGTGGCTGGCCCAGAAGTTATCGACGTCTTCAATGCGCATCGGCTCCAGCTGGAAACCGACGGCGCCCAGACGGTTCATCATCTGCGCCTGGCAATCGGCGTCGACGGGGGTGACCGAGGGGCGACGGATCAGGTCGCAGGCCAGTTGAAGGGTAGGCGAGAGCTCGGCAGGGGCCGTCATGGGGAACTCCGGGGCAAGGCAAGGCGGGGAAATCTGAGGGGCGTTATCTTATATCAAACCGATGTGGCAGTGGGGCCGCGTTGCGGCCCATTCGCGGCACAAGGCCGCTCCCACAGGTAATGCACATGCCTGATGGGCTGCGGTCCTCCTTGTGGCAGCGGCCTTGTGCCGCGAATGGGCTGCAAAGCAGCCCCGGCAATCTCACGCCTGCTGCGCTTCGGCAGCCTTTTCTGCGGGCTTGGGCAGCGACGACAGGAACGCCATCACCAGCGCTGCCACGTATGGCAACGACTGCACCAGCAACATCGCGACCCAGAAGCGCATGTCCGAACTCGGTAGCCCCTGCACCAGGTAGATACCCAACGCCGCGCCCCACAGCAGCAACATGATGAACAGCTCTTCCCGCGCTTCGGAGATCGCCACCAGCAACCCATGGCTGTCGGCATTCTTCGGCGTGCGGAAGAACGGCATGCTGCTGGTGAAGAAACCGTACAGCACCGCCTTGGCGATGGTGTGGGACAGTGCCAGCCCCGCCAGCGCCGCAGCAAAGGCATCCTTCATGTTCACCCCTACCGCACGGCGGTAGAGGAAGACGATCTTGCCAACCTTGAAGAAGAACAGCGCCAGCGGCGGGATGGCGAAGATCATCAGCGGCGGGTCGACTCGGTGCGGCACGATGATCATCGCGGCCGACCACAGCAGCGCGCCGACGGTGAAGAAGATGTTCATGCCATCGGCGATCCACGGCAGCCAGCCCGCCAGGAAGTGGTAGCGTTGGCCACGGGTCAGCTCGCTGCCCTTGCCGCGCAACAAGGCGCCGGCGTGGTGCTTGATGATCTGGATGGCGCCATAGGCCCAGCGGAAGCGCTGCTTCTTGAAGTCGATGAAGGTGTCGGGCATCAGGCCCTTGCCGTAGCTGTTGTGGGCGTAGGCTGCCGACAAGCCTTTCTCGAACACGCGCAGGCCCAGTTCGGCGTCCTCGCAGATACACCACTCGGCCCAGCCCAGCTCTTGCAGCACGCTGCGCCGGGTCATGGTCATGGTGCCGTGCTGGATGATTGCGTCCCGGTCGTTGCGGGTGACCATGCCGATGTGGAAGAAGCCCTTGTACTCGCTATAGCACAGCTTCTTGAATGCGCTTTCGTGCTGGTCGCGGTAGTCCTGCGGCGACTGCACCACGGCAATTTTCGGGTCGGCGAAGTGCGGGACCATGTGCTTGAGCCAGTTGCGGTCGACGCAGTAGTCCGAGTCGATCACCGCAATCACTTCGGCGTCCTTGGCGGTGTGGGGAAGCAGGTAGTTCAGCGCGCCGCCCTTGAAACCGGCCAGGGGCGCAACGTGGAAGAACTTGAAGCGTTCGCCAAGCTTCTCGCAGTGGGCCTTGAGCGGTTCCCACACGGCCGGGTCCTTGGTGTTGTTGTCGATCACCAGCACTTCGTAATCGGGGTAGTCGAGCGCGGCCAGGGCGTCGAGGGTCTGCTTGACCATCTCTGGCGGCTCGTTGTAGCACGGCACATGCACCGATACCTTGGGGCGGTAGGCGCTGTCGGCCTGCACCGGCAGGAACTCGCGGCGGCGCTTGTGTATCCACACCGCCTCGGCCAGCTCATGCGCCTCGGTCAGCAGCACGATGAACACACCCAGTGCACCGAGCGCCAGCAACACGCCCACGGTCAGGCTGAACCAGGTGCTGTATTGCTGGCTGTAGTCGTAGGCGATCCACACCAGCACCGACCCGCACAGGAAGGTGATGAAGGTCAGGAACGTACGGCCGCGCTGGCGCAGGGCCGACCCGTCGATGAACAGCACCATCAGGGCAATCATCGCCAGTACCACCGAGGCCACGGCCAAGGCACGCCACTGCGGGATCGCCACCACCGGCCCCTCGAAGTTGAACTTCTGCTGGCGCTCGGCGTTGTAGACGCCCCAGTAGGCACCTACCGAGCCTTCGTCGCTGGCCTTCCACGGCTGGTCATAGGCTTCGATGACAAAGTAGTTGTAGCCGCGACGGTTGAGGGTGTTGACCAGGGTGCGCAGGTAGATGGCCTGGTCAGCCTGGGTAGCATCGGCGCCGCCGCGCATGCGGCCGTTGCTTGGCCAGCCGACTTCCGACAGCAGCAGCGGCTTGCGCGGGAACTGGTGCTTCAGCTCTCGCGCCCGGTCGAGTACGAACTCGACCGAGTCTTTCATTGGCACGAATTCCCAGTAGGGCAGGATGTGTGCGGCAATCAGGTCGACATGCTTGGCCAGCTGCGGGTTTTCTTTCCAGATGTGCCATTGCTCGCTGGTGGTCACGGGTACCTTGACCGCGGCACGCACCCGGTCCAGGTACTGGATGAGGTTCTCCGGTGTGACTTCTTTGCGGAACAGCGCCTCGTTGCCAACTACAACCCGCACGACGCTGCGCGAATTGTTGGCCAGCTCGATGGCCGTGGCGATTTCACGCTCGTTGCGCTCCAGGTCCGGGCTGATCCAGATGCCAAGCGTCACCCGCAAGCCGAATTCCTCGGCCAGCCTCGGGATATCTGCCTGGGTACCCTCCACGGTGTAGATACGGATACTGTCGGTCAGTTTGCTCAGTTGCTCCAGGTCCTGACGCATTTCTTGGTCATTGGGGTACTGGCCCTTCTGCGGGCTTTCACCCAGGCGGAATGGCGAATACGAGAAACCGGAGATCTGTTCTGGCCAGGCAGGCGCGGAAACCGGGCGATTGATCAGTGCCCAGAACCCGGTGAACAACGCGGCGATGGCCAGGACCACGACCAGGTTCAGGCCGAATTTACGTGAAGACATTGTCGTCCATTTGTGTCGAAGAGATAGGACATTAAAGCAGGGTTGGCGGTCTCTTTCCTAACGATGCAGGCCATGGGCCCGCTGGCATATAATGCGCGCCGGTTTTTTGGGGTATGAACATGAGCACAGAAGATCCACGCTTTGCCGGCGTCGCCCGGCTGTATGGCGACCAGGGGCTGCAACGCCTGGGTCAGGCCCATGTGGCCGTGGTGGGGATTGGCGGGGTCGGCTCGTGGGTGGCCGAAGCGTTGGCGCGTAGCGGCGTGGGCGAGATCACCCTGTTCGACCTGGACGATGTCTGCGTCAGCAACACCAACCGCCAGGCCCATGCCTTGGAAGGGCAGGTGGGGCGACCGAAGGTCGAGGTGATGGCCGAGCGTCTGCGGGCAATCAACCCGGGGTGCGTGGTGCATGCAGTGGCAGATTTCGTCACCCGCGAGACCATGGTCGAGTACATCACCGAAAACCTCGATTGCGTGATCGACTGCATTGACAGCGTCATGGCCAAGGCAGCGCTGATTGCCTGGTGCCGTCGGCGCAAGATCGCCATCGTTACCACCGGTGGCGCCGGCGGGCAGATCGACCCGACACAGATCCAGATCGCCGACCTCAACAAGACCTTCAACGACCCGCTGGCCTCGCGGGTGCGCTCGACCCTGCGCCGCGACTACAACTTCTCGCGCAATGTCAGCCGCAACTATGGCGTGCCATGCGTGTTTTCCAGCGAACAGCTGCGTTACCCCAAGGGGGATGGCAGCGTGTGCCTGCAGAAAAGCTTCGTTGGCGAAGGCGTGCGGCTGGACTGCTCGGGTGGTTTCGGTGCGGTGATGATGGTGACCGCGACTTTTGGCATGGTGGCGGCGAGCAAGGCGATAGAAAAACTGGTGGCGGGGGCGCGCCGACCGTCGGAGCGGGTCAAGCCCGAATAGAACGCGCCGGCTGCTTCGCGGGCCTGCCCGCGGAGCAGCCGGGGCCACTTCAGCGGTCGGACGCCAATTCCGCCATCCGCTGCAACACCGCATGCAGCCCATTGCTGCGCGACGGCGACAATTGGCGCTCCAGCCCAAGCTCGGTAAACCACTCGCGCAGATCGATCCCGGCCAGCTCCTCGCTGGGTATTCCCTGCACCCGCACCAGCAACAGCGCCAGCAGCCCACGCAACAAGCGGGCATCGCTGCTGGCCTTGAACCGCCAGATTCCCTCGACCTGCTCGGCCACCAGCCACACCAGGCTTTCGCAGCCATGCACCCGGTTGGCCTCGGTCTTTTCGTCGTCAGCCAGCGGCTCCAGGCGATCACCCCACTGCATCAACAGCCGCGCACGCTGTTCCCAGCCCTTGCCCTGTTGAAAAGCTTCCAGCGCTTGAAGCGCCTGATCCGACAGGTTCATTGCAACAACTCCAGGCCTTGGTCCAGTGCTGCAAAGAATCGCTGCAGGTCATCGCTGTCGTTGTATAACCCCAGCGATACCCGTATCGCGCCCTCCAGCCCCAGCCCTTTCAGCAGGGGCATGGCGCAGTGATGCCCGGCACGTACGGCAATGCCCTGCTCGGTGAGCAGGTGGGCGATGTCGGCATTGTGCACGCCCTCAATCACGAAACTGGCCAGGGCCGTCTGGGGCGCACCCAGCACCCGCACTCCCTCACGATCCGCCAGGCCGCGCAGCAAGTGCTGATGCAAGCTGTTTTCGTGGGCTTCTACCGCTTGGGCATCGAGGCTGGCCAGGTAGTCCAGGGTGGCGCCCAGGCCGATTACCCCGGCAATTGGAGGTGTGCCTGCTTCAAACCCCAGTGGCGCCGGGCGGAAGCTGGCGCCCTGGTAGTCGGCCAGTTGCACCATCTCGCCACCGAACTGCCAGTGGCGCAGCAGCTCCAGGGCCTGGCTGCGGCCGTAGAGCACGCCAACGCCATCCGGGCCATACAGCTTGTGGCTGGAGAACACATAGAAGTCGCAGCCCAGTTTTTGCACGTCGTGGCGGCCATGCACTACGCCTTGAGCACCATCGACCACGGTCACGGCACCTTGGGCACGGGCATGCGCCAGTAGGGCGGGCAGCGGCTGCCAGGTGCCGAGCACATTGGACAACTGACTGACCGCGAGCACCCGGGTGCGCGGGCCGATCAATTGCAGGGCCTGGTCCAGGTCGATGCGGCCTTGGGTATCCAGCGGTAGCACCACCAGGCGCAGGTTGCGCCGCTGGGCCAACTGTTGCCAAGGCAGCAGGTTGGCATGGTGCTCCAGGGCACTGACGGCAATCTCGTCACCGGCCTCGAAGCGGTGCTCCAGGCCATAGGCCAGCAGGTTCAGTGCCGAGGTGGCGCCGTGGGTGAACACCACCTGCCGTGAGTCAGCGGCATTGAGCCAGGCGGCAACCTTGTCGCGGCTGGTTTCGAAGGCCTGGGTCGCCAATGCGCCAGGCAAGTGCTGGGCACGGTGCACGTTGGCCGCGCCATGGCCGTAGTAATGGCTCAGGGCATCGAGCAGGGCTTGCGGCTTCTGGGTGGTGGCGGCGCTGTCCAGATAGGTCTGGTGCTGCCGTTGCAGGGCGGCGATGGCGGGGAAGTCGGCACGCCAGGGAGAGGGCTGGAACATGTTTGCGAGGCCTGGAATGAAAATCGGGTCTGGTGCGTTGGCGCCAGACCCGATCTTAACACCTCAAACCCGGCAAGGTTCTCAGTTGTGAGCGTGCAGCGCTTCGTTCAGCTCGATGGCCGACTTGTGGGTCTTGCACTCCACCGCGCCGTTCAGCGAGTTGCGGCGGAACAGCAGGTCGGTCTGGCCGGCCAGGTCGCGGGCCTTGACCACTTTGACCAGCTCGTTGTTTTCGTCCAGCAGGTTCACCTTGGTGCCGGCAGTGATGTACAGGCCAGCCTCGACGGTGTTGCGGTCGCCCAGTGGGATGCCGATACCGGCGTTGGCGCCGATCAGGCAGCCTTCACCAACCTTGATGACGATATTGCCGCCACCGGACAGGGTGCCCATGGTCGAGCAGCCGCCGCCCAGGTCAGAGCCCTTGCCGACGAATACGCCTGCGGAAACGCGGCCTTCGATCATGCCCGGGCCTTCGGTGCCAGCGTTAAAGTTGACGAAGCCTTCGTGCATGATGGTGGTGCCTTCGCCAATGTAGGCGCCCAGGCGCACACGAGCGGTGTCGGCGATACGCACGCCGGCCGGGACCACGTAGTCGGTCATTTTCGGGAACTTGTCCACCGAGAACACTTCCAGCAGTTCGCCCTTCAGGCGCGCTTCCAGTTGCAGCTCAGCCAGTTCGCTCAGGTCTACCGCGCCCTGGTTGGTCCAGGCCACGTTCGGCAGCAGCGGGAAGATGCCGGCCAGGCTCACGCCATGCGGCTTGACCAGGCGGTGCGACAGCAGGTGCAGCTTGAGGTAGGCCTCTGGGGTGGAGGTCAGGGCGGCGTCTTCGGCCAGCAGGGTGGCGACCAGCGGCTTGTGGCTTTCGGCCAGGCGGGTCAGCAGGGCGGCCTGGGACGCGTCGACGCCTTTCAGGGCTTCGGCCAGTTGTGCGGCCTGGGCGTTGCTGAAGGCGATGGCCTGGTTGCCACCTTCGTAACCGAGAACAGGGGCTACTGCAGCAACCAGTTCGGCGCTCGGGTTGAGCAGCGGTTGTGCGTAGAACACTTCCAGCCAGGCGCCCTGGCGGTTCTGGGAGCCGACACCGAAGGCCAGGCTGAACAGGGTATTGGACATGTGATTACCTCGTGCGAAATAGGGTAGGGGCTCAGGCCAGGGCAGCGGCGTACAGGTCGGGCTTGAAGCCAACCAGAGTACGCGCGCCAAGGTCGAGCACCGGGCGTTTGATCATCGACGGCTGGGCCAGCATCAGCTCGACGGCCTTGGCCTGGTCGAGGTCGGCCTTGCTGGCGTCGTCCAGCTTGCGGAAGGTGGTGCCGGCACGGTTGAGGATGACTTCCCAGCCGTGTTCGTCGCACCAGCGGTTCAGGCTGTCACGGTCGATGCCTTGGGTTTTGTAATCGTGGAATTCGTAGGCGATGGCTTTGTCTTCGAGCCAGGTACGCGCCTTTTTCATGGTGTCACAGGCTTTGATGCCGTAGAGCGTGTAGGTCATTGTGTACATTGGGGATACAGGTTGCCCCAATCTCTCCGTTTTTCGATTTCAGTCGCGGGATTATGCGGGAACGAAACAGTGAGCGCCACGGGTGTGCTTGCCTTGCGCCGTACAGTGTGTCGGAGATCGAGCGCCGCAGGACCCGAGTGACGCATGCTCAGGCGAGAGGAGGTCCGCGCGCCGCCATCGCCTTAAGTATCATCGTGTTACATATTCCGCCGTCACCTGCGACTATCGTGCAGCGGCCCCACGCTGTCGGTCGCCGCTAACATATTGTTTCAATGGCGATGTTTCGCCTTGCTACCGTTTCTGGTTCACAAAGGAAGCTTTCCCGGATGCAGTCCGCCTACACCGTCCTCATCCTGCTGACGCTGGTCAGCCTGTCGAAGCTGGTCGGCCGCATGATTCCGCTGCCCTTGCCGCTGGTGCAGATCGCCGCCGGAGCCTTGCTGGCCTTGCCGACCCTGGGCCTGCATGTAGCCCTGGACCCCGAATTGTTCCTGTTCCTGTTCTTGCCGCCGCTGCTGTTCGCCGACGGCTGGCGCATCCCCAAGCGTGAGTTGTGGCGCATTCGCGGGCCAGTGGTGGCGCTGGCCGTCGGGTTGGTGCTGTTCACCGTGGTCGGGGCTGGCTACTTCATTCACTGGCTGCTGCCGAGCATCCCCCTGCCGGTGGCCTTCGCCCTCGCGGCGGTCCTGTCGCCGACCGATGCCGTGGCGGTATCGGCCATTGCCCAGGACCGCCTGCCCACTCCGCTGATGCACATGTTGCAGGGGGAGGCCCTGATGAACGATGCATCGGGCCTGGTGACCTTCAAGTTCGCCCTGGCGGCGGCGATCACCGGGGTGTTTTCGCTGACCGATGCAAGCTTCAGCTTTGTGCTGGTCGCGCTTGGCGGGCTGGCGGTGGGGGTGGGCCTGAGCTGGCTGGTCGGCCGCCTGCGGGCGTGGATGATCGCGCGCGGCTGGGACGACCCCGCCACCCACGTGGTGTTCATGCTACTGCTACCATTCGCGGCCTACGTGCTGGCCGAGCGCCTGGGCGTTTCGGGCATCCTTTCGGCGGTGGCAGCCGGCATGATGCAGAGCTGGCTCGACCTGCTGCCACGCCAGACCAGCACCCGCCTGCTCAACCGTAGCGTCTGGTCGCTGCTGGAGTTCGCCTTCAATGGCCTGATCTTCCTGCTACTGGGCCTGCAGTTGCCGGACATCATCAAAGCGGTGGTCAGCCACGAGGCTACCGTGTGGCCGACCCTGGCCTACCGCTGCCTGGACGTGGTGGCGATCTTTGCTGCGCTGATCCTGCTGCGGTTCATCTGGGTGCAGAGCATCTGGCGTTCGATCGGTGTGGTGCGTCGCTGGCGTGGCAAGCCGGCGCTGGTGCTGATGCCTACGGCGCGCTCCTGCTGGCTGCTGACCCTGGGCGGAGTGCGCGGTGCGGTGACCTTGGCGGGTGTGATGTCGGTGCCGTTGCTGATGGGCGCGGGCAAGGCCTTCCCTGAGCGAGACTTGCTGATTTTCATTGCCGCCGGGGTGATCCTGCTGTCGTTGATCAGCGCCTGCATCGCGCTGCCGATGTTACTGCGCGGGGTGACCAAGAGCCCGGACGAGCGCTTGCACCAGGAAGTGCAGGAAGCCTGGCGGCGTACGGCCGAGGCGGCGATTCATGCCTTGGAAGCAGAGGAGGTGATCG
Organism: Pseudomonas sp. LB-090624; assembly: GCF_003205205.1. GTDB lineage: Bacteria > Pseudomonadota > Gammaproteobacteria > Pseudomonadales > Pseudomonadaceae > Aquipseudomonas. The sequence goes on along the minus strand of NZ_QJRL01000034.1, from coordinate 13,200 downwards.
ACGCCACAGCCCCGCAAGATGCTGCTCAGGCGACCCTGGCAACCGAGCTGAAGGCACGGTTGATGGCTGAGTACCGGGATGAGCTGGACAGTTACAACGACAGTGCCGAGGCCAAGGCCCTGGCCGAACAGATGGACTTGCTGGAGCGGCGTTTACGCCTGCGTGCGCTGAGGGCGCAGCGGCTGGAGTTGTATAACCTGCATCGCCAGCACCTGGTGGGAGATGAGGTGGTGCGGCAGGTACTGGGGGAGCTGGATATGAGTGAGGCGAACCTGGGGCAGGTCAAGTAGACCTAATGGCTGCAATTCGCGGGCTTGTCCCGCGAATGGGGCGCAAAGCGCCCCCGGTTCAGTCAACGGTTTTGCAGGAAGGCGCGAATCCGCTCTGCCGCCTCGATGCACTCGGCCAGCGGTGCAACCAGGGCCATGCGCACGCGCCCGGCACCCGGGTTCACGCCAGCCACTTCACGCGACAGGTACGACCCCGGTACCACGGTCACATGCTGGGCTTCGAACAGGTCGCGGGTGAACTCGGCATCACAGCCCGGCACCTTGGCCCACAGGTAGAAGCTGCCATCCGGGCGTTGCACGTCCATCACCGGCTGCAGGATGTCCAGCACGGCATCGTACTTGGCGCGGTACTGGTCGCGGTTCTCGCGTACATGCGCCTCATCTTGCCAGGCGGCGATGCTGGCCAGCTGGGTCTGCACCGGCATGGCGCAGCCGTGGTAGGTACGGTAGAGCAGGAACGGCTTGATGATGTTGGCATCGCCAGCCACGAAGCCCGAGCGCAAACCTGGCAGGTTGGAGCGCTTGGACAGGCTGTGGAACACCACGCAGCGCGCAAAATCGCTACGGCCCAGCTCGGCGCAGGCGCTCAGCAGGCCCGGTGGCGGCGCATCCTCGTCGAAGTACAGCTCGCTGTAGCACTCGTCGGCCGCAATCACGAAGTCATGTTGGTCGGCCAGGGCAATCAGCTTTTTCAGGGTCTCCATGGGCACCAGCGCGCCCGTCGGGTTGCCTGGCGAGCACAGGAACAGGATCTGGCAACGCTGCCACACCTCGGCTGGTACGGCGTCGAAGTCCGGATTGAAACCGTTGTTTTCCAGGCACGGCAGGTAGTGCGGGGTGGCGCCGGCCAGCAGCGCTGCGCCTTCGTAGATCTGGTAAAACGGGTTGGGGCTGACCACCAGGCCGTCATCGGCGCGGTTGACCACCGCCTGGGTGAAGGCGAACAGCGCTTCACGTGTGCCGTTGACCGGCAGGACGTGGCGGTCGGCGTCCAGCCAGCCGGTCGGCACGCCAAAGCGCCGCTCGCACCATTGGCCGATGGCCTGGCGCAGGGCCGGCAGGCCGACGGTGCTGGGGTACACCGCCAGCTTGTCGAGGTTGTCGGCCATGGCCTGGGCGACGAATGCCGGCGATTCGTGCTTCGGCTCACCGATCGACAGGGCGATGGCGCGTTTGTCCGCCGCAGGCTTCACGCTGCCCAGCAGGGCGCGGAGCTTCTCGAACGGGTAGGGCTGAAGCTGGGTCAAAGCATGGTTCATCGGCGCAAGGTCTCGTCAATCGTCTAATCGTTAAATGGTCACGCGGGTCGGGCTGGTGTCGCTACCTTGGCCGGCTTGTAGCTGCTGCACGATGGCCTCCTGCAGGCGGCTGCACAGTTGCGGGTCAGACAGCGGCTGGTTGTCGGCATCGGTGATGAAGAACACGTCCTCCACCCGTTCGCCGAGGGTGGCGATCTTGGCGTTTTGCAGCGACAGGTCGAACTCCAGGAAGATCCGCCCCAGCCGGGCCAGCAGGCCCGGGCGGTCAGGGGCGGTGATTTCAAGGATGGTCACCGGCCGTTGGGCATCGTTGAGGATGGTCACCTGCGGCGGGAAATCGAAATGCTTGAGCTGGCGCGGCACCCGGCGCTGGATGATGGTCGGGTAGTCTTCGGGGTTGCGCAGCGCTTCGGTCAGGCCGTCGCGAATCTGCCGGACCCGCTGCGGGTTGTCGCCGATCGAGCCGCCGTCGTTGTCCAGAACGATATAGGTGTCGAGGGTGAACTGGCTGCTCGAGGTGATGATCCGCGCGTCGTGGATGTTCAGGTTCAGCTGCGACATGGCCGCCACTGTCACGGCGAAGAAGTCGTGCTGGTCGGGGGCGTAGATGAAGATCTGGGTGCCACCCTCGAATTCGCGCTGGGTGGTTTCCTTGATCAGTACCAGAGGCCCGCCATCGGCTGGTTGCTGCAGGATCGCGTCACTGTGCCAGGCCACATCGGCGGCGGTGTGCTTGAGGAAGTAGTCGTCACCCAGCTGCGACCACAACTGCTCGACGTCGTCCGGGTCGGTACCCTCGCGCACCAGGATGTCCAGCGCTGCAGATTGGGTCTGGCGAATCTGCTCTTCGCGGTCCAGCGGGTTCTCCAGGCCGCGGCGCAGGGCGCGCTTGGTCTCGGTGTAGAGCTGGCGCAGCAGGCTGGCTCGCCACGAGTTCCACAGGCTGGGGTTGGTGGCGTTGATATCGGCCACTGTCAGCACGTAGAGGTAATCCAGGCGTGTCTCGTCGCCCACGTGCAGGGCAAAGTCGTTGATTACCTGCGGGTCGGACAGGTCCTTGCGCTGGGCGGTGGTCGACATCACCAGGTGGTTCTGCACCAGCCAGACGATCAGCCGGCTGTCCCATGCCGGTAGTTGGTGGCGTTCGCAGAACTTCTGCGCATCCACTGCACCGATTTCCGAGTGGTCGCCCTGACGGCCCTTGCCGATGTCATGGTAAAGGCCGGCCAGGTAGATCAGCTCGGGCTTGGGCAGGCGGCCCATGAGTTTGCTGGCCAGCGGGAATTTTTCGGATACTGGCGTGTATTGCAGCTTGCGCAGGTGCTTGATGAGGTTGAGCGTGTGTGCATCGACCGTATAGATGTGGAACAGGTCATGCTGCATCTGCCCCACGATCAGGCCGAATTCCGGCAGGTAACGGCCAAGAATGCCGTAGCGGTTCATCCGCCGCAGGTTGCGGTGGATGCCGATTTCGCATTTGAACAGCTCGATGAACAGGCTGGTGTTGCGGATATCGGTGCGGAAGGTGTCGTCGATCAGGTGCCGGTGCTCGCGCAGCAAGCGCACGGTGTCGGCGCGCACACCCTTGATTTCCGGGTGCTGGGCCATTAGCACGAAGATTTCCAGCATGGCGAACGGCGTACGCTTGAAGACGTTCGGTTGGCTGGCTTCTATATAGCCGTCATGCAGGCGGAAGCGCGCGTTCAGCGGCTGAGTGCTGCTGCTTTCCTCGTCGGCGAGGATGACTTCTTCGAAGTGCTGGATGATCAGGTCGCACAGCTGGCTGATGCTCATCACCACCCGGTAGTACTGCTGCATGAACTGCTCGATTGCCCGCTTAGGGTTGTCGTCGCTGTAGCCCAACAGTGCGGCCAGGCTGCGCTGGTGGTCGAACAGCAGGCGGTCCTCGGCGCGCCCGGCCAGCATGTGCAGGGCGTAGCGTACCTTCCACAGGAAGTCCTGGGACGAAGCCAGCAGTTCATTCTCGCTTTCCAGCAGGAAGCCTTCGCCGGCCAGTGCGTGCAGGTTCAGCGTACCGTATTGGCGCCGGGCGACCCACAGCACGGTCTGGATGTCGCGCAGGCCGCCAGGCGAGCCCTTGACGTTGGGCTCGAGGTTGTACTCGGTGTCGTTGTACTTGTGGTGGCGGGCCTTGAGCTCGGCACGCTTGGCCAGAAAGAACTCCTTGCTTGGCCACATGTGCGCGGTGCTGGTGACTTCCAGCATGCGTTGGCGCAAGGCCTCGGGGCCGGCAATGGTGCGGCTTTCCATCAGGTTGGTGATCACCGTCAGGTCGGCGCGAGCCTGTTCGGCGCATTCGTCGACCGTGCGTACGCTCTGGCCCACTTCCAGGCCGATGTCCCATAGCAGGGTCAGAAAGCGTTCGATGGCGTCGCGGTACTGCTCGTGCTCGGCAGCACCCAGCAGGATCAGCAGGTCGATGTCAGAATGCGGGTGCAGTTCACCGCGCCCGTAGCCGCCTACCGCGACCAGGGCGATGCCGCTGTGGTCACCCCAGTCGAACTGGTTCCACGCCTGTTGCAGGATATTGTCGACCAGCCAGGCGCGGGCCTCGATCAGCGGGCGGATTTCGCTGCCAGCGCGAAAACGCTTGTCGAGCACCTCGCCGGCCAGGCGGATGGCTTTCTTGAAGGCGGCGATAGGGCTCGCCTTGAGTGCCAGTTCCGCCTGGAACTGGCCGCGGTCGAACAGCTCGGGGTCCACCTGGGGCATCGCGTCACGTTCCTGTCGTGGGAGTGGTCTACCGGGGGGGGCGGTCAGGCCGAAGTGCGCGGGATGGTGTCGTCCTTGCGCAGGGTGAAGATCTCGTAGCCGGTCGCAGTCACGACCAGGGTGTGTTCCCACTGCGCCGAGAGCTTGCGGTCCTTGGTGATGGCGGTCCAGCCGTCGCCCAGCACCTTGGTGTCGGCCTTGCCCTGGTTGATCATCGGCTCGATGGTGAAGGTCATGCCTTCTTTCAGTTCCATTCCGGTACCGGCGCGGCCGTAGTGGAGGATCTGCGGTTCTTCGTGGAACACCTTGCCGATGCCATGGCCGCAGAACTCGCGCACCACCGAAAAACCGTTCTTTTCCGCGTGCTTCTGGATCACTTCACCGATGTCACCCAGGCGGCAGCCCGGCTTGACCAGCTCGATGGCCTTGTACATGCATTCCTGGGTCACCTTGGACAGGCGCTCGGCCCATACCGGCACGGTGCCCACGTGGAACATGCGGCTGGTGTCGCCGTGGTAGCCGTCCTTGATCACGGTGATGTCGATGTTCAGCGTGTCGCCGTCCTTGAGCGGCTTGTCATTGGGTATGCCGTGGCAGACTACATGGTTGATCGAGGTGCAGATCGACTTCGGATAGCCCTTGTAGTTGAGCGGCGCCGGGATGGCCTGCTGAACATTGACGATATAGTCATGGCAGAGGCGGTCGAGCTCTTCGGTGGTGACACCGGGCTTGACGTGTTCTTCGATCATTTCCAGCACTTCGGCGGCCAGGCGGCCAGCGATGCGCATCTTCTCGATGTCTTCTGCGGTCTTGATGGTGACGGTCATTACAGGCTCTCTACGGCGCCGTGCACGGCGCTAACAAACGGGAAAGGCCGGATTCTAGCAGAGCAGGGCGCCGATCGGTCGGGATAAAGGCGGCCATGCTGCTGTCTACAGCTGGCATTCTGGCGCGAAAGCCGGGGTGCTGCAAAAGCCGCTGACGGACGCGACAGTATCCGGGTTCCGTTCGGCTGCGGTCTGTGGTATAAAATGCGCCGCTTTCGGGGACGACCCCGTCAGCACTCAAACCCACACACGTGTCGACACGATGACCTGGGTGCCCCGAGTTGCAGAACTCGCGGGTTGGTCATTGGGATACGTGGAGGCCCAACCCGACTTATCAAGGAACTATCATGTCCCAAGTCAACATGCGCGATATGCTGAAGGCCGGTGTGCACTTCGGCCACCAGACCCGTTACTGGAACCCGAAAATGGGCAAGTACATTTTCGGCGCGCGTAACAAGATCCACATCGTCAACCTGGAAAAAACCCTGCCAATGTTCAACGACGCCCTGTCGTTCGTTGAGCGCCTGGCCCAGGGCAAGAACAAGATCCTGTTCGTCGGCACCAAGCGTTCCGCCGGCAAGATCGTCGCCGAGCAGGCTGCTCGTTGCGGTTCGCCATACGTTGACCACCGTTGGTTGGGCGGCATGCTGACCAACTACAAGACCATCCGCGCTTCGATCAAGCGTCTGCGCGACCTGGAAACCCAGGCCGAAGACGGCACTTTCGCCAAGCTGACCAAGAAAGAAGCCCTGATGCGCTCCCGCGACCTGGAAAAACTGGATCGCAGCCTGGGCGGCATCAAGGACATGGGCGGTCTGCCAGACGCTCTGTTCGTTATCGACGTTGATCACGAGCGCATCGCGATCACCGAAGCCAACAAGCTGGGCATCCCGGTTATCGGCGTTGTCGATACCAACAGCAGCCCTGAAGGTGTTGACTACATCATCCCGGGTAACGATGACGCCATCCGCGCTATCGAGCTGTACATGACTTCGATGGCTGACGCAGTCATCCGCGGCCGCAACAACGTTGCCGGCGGCACCGAAGTTTACGCTGAAGAAGCGGCTGCACCTGCTGCTGAGTAATAGGCGCTAGCGTCTACTTGGCACGCAAAAAGGGGGCTCTGCCCCCTTTTTGCCACCTTGAAATCCTGCTGTCAGCATCGTCCCCGCATCATGGGCCTGCTGAAATGAAAACAGCGGATTTGCAGAATTTAACGCCCGTGAACAACGGGTGGAATGGTTGAAAAACTTTCCAAGAGGATTTTGAAATGGCAGCAATTACTGCAGCGCTGGTCAAAGAACTGCGCGAGCGTACCGGCGAAGGCATGATGGATTGCAAAAAGGCCCTGGAAAAGGCCGGCGGCGACATCGAGAAAGCCATTGACGACATGCGTGCCTCGGGCGCCATCAAGGCCGCCAAAAAGGCTGGCAACGTCGCTGCTGAAGGCGCTATCGCGGTCAAGACCGACGGTAAATCCGCCGTTCTGCTGGAAGTGAACTCCCAGACCGACTTCCTGGCCCTGCAAGACGACTTCAAGAACTTCGTTGCAGAAAGCCTGGAAGAAGCCTTCGCCCAGAAGCTGACCGACGCTGCTCCGCTGATCGCCTCGCGTGAAGCTGCTCGTGAAGCCCTGGTTGCCAAGTGCGGCGAGAACGTCAACATCCGTCGCCTGGTGCGCGTTGAGGGTGACGTTGTCGGTGCTTACCTGCACGGCAACAAGATCGGTGCCGTTGTTGTCCTGAAAGGCGGCGACGTCGAGCTGGCCAAGAACATCGCCATGCACGTTGCAGCGTCGAACCCTGAGTTCCTGGATTCGTCGGAAATCTCCGCCGAGGCCATCGAGCGCGAGAAGGGTGTCTTCCTGCAGCTGAACGCCGACAAGATCGCCGGCAAGCCGGAAAACATCGTTGAGAACATGATCAACGGCCGTATCACCAAGTTCAAGGCCGAAGCCTCGCTGAAAGAGCAAGCCTTCGTCATGAACCCGGAAGTCAAGGTTGGCGAACTGGCCAAGAAAGCCGGTGCTGAAATCGTTTCCTTCACCTACTTCAAGGTAGGCGAAGGCATCGAGAAGCCAGTCGACGACTTCGCTGCTGAAGTTGCCGCTCAGGTAGCTGCTGCCAAGCAGTAAGACAGCCCCGTCTGTCGCCCCAAAGAGGCTGCCCGCTCACGCGCGCAGCCTCTTTGTCAAAGCGGAGGGGGGTTTATCCGATGCCCTCTTCGCTGGCACCAAAACGGTGCCACGCTACAGTTAGCAGGCTGCAAACAGCCCGCACGAATTTTCTAAAAGTACGCCGCAGGAGAGACTCGCAATGGCTCAGCAGGTGAGTGGTCGCCAACCTCGCTATAAACGCATTTTGCTCAAACTTAGCGGCGAGGCCCTGATGGGCTCGGAAGACTTCGGGATCGACCCGAAAGTGCTGGATCGCATGGCCCTTGAAGTTGGCCAGTTGGTAGGGATCGGTGTCCAGGTCGGCCTGGTGATCGGTGGTGGCAACCTGTTCCGCGGGGCCGCGCTCAGCGCAGCCGGCATGGATCGCGTTACCGGTGACCACATGGGCATGCTCGCCACCGTGATGAACGGCCTGGCAATGCGCGATGCGCTGGAACGCTCGAACATCCCGGCCCTGGTCATGTCGGCCATTTCCATGGTCGGTGTCACCGATCATTACGATCGTCGCAAAGCTATTCGCCACCTCAACTCCGGCGATGTGGTAATTTTCTCCGCCGGTACTGGCAACCCGTTCTTCACCACCGACTCCGCGGCCTGCCTGCGTGCCATCGAAATCGATGCTGACGTGGTGCTGAAGGCGACCAAGGTCGATGGTGTGTACACTGCCGATCCATTCAAGGATCCTCACGCCGAGAAGTTCGATCACCTGACCTATGACGAGGTCCTGGATCGCAAACTGGGTGTGATGGACCTGACCGCAATCGTCTTGTGCCGCGACCACGGGATGCCATTGCGGGTATTCAACATGAACAAGCCTGGCGCCCTGCTGAACATCGTGGTGGGTGGCGCTGAAGGTACTCTGATCGAGGAAGGCCAAGCATGATCAACGACATCAAGAAAAGCGCGCAGGAGCGCATGGGCAAGTCCATCGAGGCCCTGGCTCGTAACCTGGCGTCCATCCGCACCGGTCGCGCTCACCCGAGCATTCTGGACAGTGTCAAGGTGACTGCGTGGGGCAGCGAGATGCCGCTGAACCAGGTGGCTGCGATCACCGTGGAAGACGCGCGCACCCTGAAGATCGTCGCCCACGACAAGAACCTCAGCGCTGCCATCGAGAAGGCCATCCTCACCTCTGATCTGGGCCTGAATCCGTCCAGCGCCGGTACCACCATCCGTGTACCGATGCCGGCCCTGACCGAAGAAACCCGCAAGGGCTACACCAAGCAGGCCAGCGGCGTTGCCGAGGATGCCAAGGTGGCGGTGCGCAACGTGCGCCGTGACGCCCTGGCCGACCTGAAGAAGCTGACCAAGGACAAGGAAATCAGCGAAGACGAAGAGCGTCGCGCAGCGGACGAAATTCAGAAGCTGACCGACAAGTTCATTGCTGAAGTCGATGCCGCCTACAAAGCCAAGGAAAAGGACCTGTTGGCCGTCTAAGGCCGGGGTTTTTTAATGGAAAAGACCAAGCCAGCGGCGCCGTCCTCGGTGCCGCGTCATGTCGCGATCATCATGGATGGCAACAACCGCTGGGCGAAAAAGCGCCTGCTGCCCGGCGTTGCTGGGCACAAGGCGGGTGTCGACGCCGTTCGCGCGGTCATCGAAGTTTGTGCTCAGTCCGGGGTCGAGGTCCTGACCCTGTTCGCCTTCTCCAGCGAAAACTGGCAGCGCCCGGCCGAAGAGGTGGGGGCGTTGATGGAGCTGTTCTTCTCGGCACTGCGCCGTGAGGCCAGGCGCCTCAACGAGAACAACATCAGCCTGCGCATCATCGGTGACCGCTCGCGGTTTCACCCTGAGCTGCAGGCTGCCATGCGCGAGGCCGAAGCACAGACCGCCGGCAGCAACCGCTTCATCCTGCAGATCGCGGCCAACTACGGTGGCCAGTGGGACATCGCCCAGGCCGCCCAGCGGCTGGCGCGGGAAGTGCAAGCCGGGCACCTGCGCCCGGAAGACATCACCCCAGGCCTTTTGCAGACCTGCCTGGCAACCGGCGAGCTGCCGCTGCCGGACCTGTGCATCCGCACCGGTGGCGAGCACCGCATCAGCAATTTCCTGCTGTGGCAGCTGGCTTATGCCGAGTTGTACTTCTCCGACCTGTACTGGCCGGACTTCAAACACGAGGCCATGCGCAATGCCCTGGCCGATTTCGCTTCGCGCCAGCGCCGCTTCGGTAAGACCAGCGAGCAGGTCGAGGCTGGAGCTCGTGCTTAATGCTTAAACAACGCATCATTACCGCGCTGATCCTGCTGCCGATCGCGCTGGGTGGTTTCTTCCTGCTCAACGGTGGGGATTTCGCCCTGTTCATCGGCTTCGTGGTGACCCTCGGCGCCTGGGAGTGGGCGCGCCTGGCCGGGCTGATGGCCCAGCCGCTGCGCATCGCCTATGCCTTGGTGGTCGCCGGGGCGCTGATGCTGCTTTACATCCTTCCAGAGCTGGCGCCGTGGGTGCTGGGTGCTGCGGTGATCTGGTGGGGGCTGGCCACCTGGTTGGTCCTCACCTACCCGCGTACCAGCGAGCTGTGGGCCAGCGCCGCCTGCCGCTTGCTGATCGGCCTGTTGGTGTTGCTGCCTGCCTGGCAGGGGCTGGTGCTGCTCAAGCACTGGCCGCTGGGCAACTGGCTGATCCTCTCGGTCATGGTATTGGTATGGGCCGCCGACATTGGCGCGTACTTTTCTGGCCGGGCGTTCGGCAAGCGCAAGCTGGCCCCGCAGGTCAGCCCGGGCAAAAGTTGGGAAGGTGTGTATGGCGGTCTGGCGGTCAGCTTGCTGATTACCCTGGGTGTCGGCATCAGCCGCGGCTGGGGCGTTGGCCAGATCCTGCTGGGCCTGCTGGGCGCCGCGTTGCTGGTGATGGCTTCTGTGGTGGGTGACTTGACCGAGAGCATGTTCAAGCGCCGGTCCGGCATCAAGGACAGCAGCAACCTGTTGCCTGGCCATGGCGGCGTGCTTGATCGCATCGACAGCCTCACGGCGGCGATCCCGATCTTTGCCGTGCTGTTGTGGGCTGCCGAATGGGGTGTGATGTGAGTCGCCCGCAGCGTATTACCGTGCTCGGTGCCACCGGCTCGATCGGCCTGAGCACGCTGGATGTGGTTGCCCGTCACCCAGATCGCTACCAAGTGTTCGCCCTCAGTGGTTATTCGCGTATCGACGAGCTGTTGGCGTTGTGTGAGCGTCATCGCCCGGCGTTTGCCGTGGTGCCAAGCGCCGAGGCTGCCGAGCGGCTGCGCGCTGGCTTGGCTGCGGCTGGCTCTACCACCGAAGTGCTGGAAGGCGAGGCCGGGCTTTGCCAGGTGGCCGCGGCGGCAGAAGTGGATGCAGTGATGGCGGCCATTGTCGGTGCCGCTGGGCTGCGCCCGACGCTGGCAGCCGTAGAGGCCGGCAAGAAGGTGTTGCTGGCCAACAAGGAAGCGCTGGTCATGTCGGGCGCGCTGTTCATGGACGCAGTGCGGCGCAGTGGTGCCGTATTGTTGCCGATCGACAGCGAGCATAACGCGATCTTCCAGTGCATGCCCGGCGACTATGCCCGTGGCCTGAGTGCCGTGGGTGTGCGCCGCATCCTGCTTACCGCCTCCGGTGGCCCGTTCCGCGAGACGCCGGTCGATGCCCTGCTGGACGTGACCCCGGAGCAGGCTTGTGCGCACCCGAACTGGTCCATGGGGCGCAAGATCTCTGTCGATTCGGCCAGCATGATGAACAAAGGTCTGGAGCTGATCGAAGCCTGCTGGTTGTTCGATGCCGCCCCGGCCAAGGTCGAAGTGGTGGTGCACCCGCAGAGCGTGATCCACTCGCTGGTTGACTACGTGGACGGTTCGGTACTGGCGCAGCTGGGCAACCCGGATATGCGTACACCGATCGCCAATGCCTTGGCCTGGCCTGAACGGATCGATTCCGGCGTGGCGCCGCTGGACCTGTTCGCCATCGCCCGTCTGGATTTCCAGTCGCCCGACGAACAACGCTTCCCTTGCCTGCGCCTGGCGCGGCAGGCTGCCGAGGCTGGCAACAGTGCGCCCGCCGTACTCAACGCAGCCAACGAAGTGGCCGTCGAGGCATTTCTTGGGCGGCGTATTCGCTTTCCCGAGATCGCGAGTATGATCGAACAGGTGCTCGGCCAGGAACCCGTCGTGCCCTTGCCGTCGCTGGACGCGGTGTTTGCCGCCGACCAGCGTGCCCGGGAGCTTTCCCGTGAGTGGCTGAGGCGTCACGGTCGCTGATGCAGGCCCGCCATGGTTCGTGAGGTGCCTGCGCGTGACGCCGGCCCGCTGAACATCATTCGGAGATGGACATGACAGCGCTCTACATGATTATCGGCACCCTCGTGGCCTTGGGTGTGCTGGTCACCTTCCACGAATTCGGCCACTTCTGGGTGGCGCGTCGCTGCGGGGTCAAGGTGCTGCGTTTCTCGGTGGGCTTCGGCATGCCGCTGTTGCGCTGGCACGACCGCCACGGCACCGAGTTCGTGGTGGCCGCGATTCCGCTGGGCGGCTATGTGAAGATGCTCGACGAGCGCGAGGGCGATGTGCCGCCAGCGTTGGCCGGGCAATCGTTCAACCGCAAATCGGTGCGCCAGCGTATCGCCATTGTGGCAGCGGGCCCTATTGCCAACTTCCTGCTGGCCATCCTGTTCTTCTGGGTGCTGGCGATGCTGGGTACCCAGCAGATTCGCCCGGTGATAGGTGCGGTCGATACTGGCAGCCTGGCAGCATCGGCTGGCCTGACCGCAGGCCAGGAAATCGTATCCATCGACGGCAAACCGACCAGCGGTTGGTCGGCGGTCAACCTGCAACTGGTTCGCCGCCTCGGCGAGAGCGGCACGCTGCAGGTTGGCGTGCGCGACGAAGGTGCCACGGCCGAGCGCCAGTTACAGGTGAAACTGGACAGCTGGCTGAAAGGTGCCGATGAACCGGACCCGATCCAGTCCCTCGGTCTGCACCCCTGGCGCCCGGCTATCGTGCCAGTGCTCGCCGAAATCGATCCCAAGGGGCCGGCTGCCGCTGCGGGCCTGAAGACCGGTGACCGGCTGCTGGCCGTCGATGGCGCGGCCGTGACCGAATGGCAGCAGGTCGTCGACAGTGTGCGTGCCCGCCCGGATGCCAAGGTGGTAGTGCGCGTGGAGCGCGATGGTACTGCCCTTGAGGTGCCGGTAACCCTGGCCCGTAAAGGCGAGGGCAAGGCGGCTGGTGGCTATCTGGGTGCCGGGGTAAAAGGTGGCGAATGGCCTGCCGACATGCTCCGTGAAGTCAGCTACGGCCCACTGGATGCGGTAGGTGAGGGCTTGTCGCGCACCTGGAACATGAGCGTCCTGACCCTTGAATCGCTGAAGAAAATGCTGTTCGGGGAGCTCTCGGTAAAAAACTTGAGTGGACCGATAACCATTGCTAAAGTGGCGGGCGCTTCAGCCCAGTCCGGCGTCGGGGATTTCCTGAATTTCCTTGCCTACCTGAGCATAAGCCTGGGGGTTCTTAACCTGCTGCCCATTCCTGTACTGGATGGGGGGCATTTGCTGTTTTACCTGGTCGAGTGGGCGCGCGGTCGTCCGCTCTCGGATCGGGTGCAAGGTTGGGGGGTCCAGATCGGTATCAGTTTGGTCATAGGGGTGATGTTGCTCGCCCTGATCAACGATCTGGGTCGACTATAAAGCTTCGCTCAATTGCGAACCTGCCGTGTTATCGCGGTGGGTTGTTTATTGCCAGTTGGAATAAAAGGACTTCATGAAACGTCTGCTGCTAACTGCGGTCATGTCCGCACTGATGATCGCTGAAGTTCACGCCGAGTCCTTCACCATCTCCGATATTCGCGTCAACGGCCTGCAGCGGGTTTCCGCCGGCAGCGTGTTCGGGGCCTTGCCGCTGAACGTCGGTGACCAGGCCGATGACCGCCGTCTGGTGGACTCGACCCGTTCCCTGTTCAAGACCGGGT
>NZ_QJRL01000033.1 GCF_003205205.1 Pseudomonas sp. LB-090624 | reverse complement strand
ATGCTCCCGGGAGTACGCGCCGAAGGCCCCATCCATGGGGCCTCAGCGCTTGACGGGCATCCATGCCCGTCACCTCCCTCCGCATGCCCTTCGCTCGGCCTACTGAAGTCGCAATCTGTGTCGCCTGGACTATCGCGCGCTTAAAAGCAAAAACAACGGCAACGGCAACGGCAACGGCAACGAGTCGATCTGATCAGCGATCCTTGAACTGTGCCTCGCGCTTGGCGATGAAGGCGGCCATGCCTTCTTTCTGGTCTTCGGTAGAAAACGCCGCATGGAACACCCGACGCTCAAAGCGCACACCCTCGCTGAGGGTAACCTCAAACGCGCGGTTGACGCTCTCCTTGACCATCATGCTCACTGGAATCGACTTGCTGGCAATGGTCGCCGCCACTTTCAGCGCCTCTTCCACCAGTTCCGCCTGCGGTACGATCCGCGCCACCAGCCCCGCACGCTCAGCCTCTTCAGCGCCCATCAGGCGCCCCGTCAAGCACAGCTCCATGGCCTTGGCCTTACCCACCGCGCGGGTCAGCCGCTGGGTACCGCCCATGCCCGGCAACACGCCAAGGTTGATTTCCGGCTGGCCGAACTTCGCGTTGTCAGCCGCAAGGATGAAGTCGCACATCATGGCCAGCTCGCAGCCACCGCCCAGGGCGAAGCCGGACACCGCCGCGATGATCGGCTTGCGACGGTTGGCAATGCGGTCGGCATCGCTGAACAGGTCATCGACGTAAATCTGCGGGTATCGCAGTTCAGCCATTTCCTTGATGTCGGCACCAGCGGCAAACGCCTTGGCCGACCCGGTCAGCACCACGCAGCCGATGTTCGGGTCACGCTCGAGCTGGTCGAGGGCCTGATTGATCTCGCCGACGATCTGCGCGTTCAGCGCATTAAGCGCCTGTGGGCGGTTGAGGGTGATCAGGCCGACCTTTCCGTGGATGTCCAACAGGATGGTTTCGAATCCCATGCAGTCTGCTCCTTCAAAGATTACGCGCAATGACCATGCGCTGAATGTCGCTGGTGCCTTCGTAGATCTGGCAAACCCGAACGTCGCGGTAGATCCGCTCCAGCGGGAAGTCACTCAGATAGCCATAACCGCCGAGGGTCTGCAAGGCATCCGAACAGACCTTTTCGGCCATTTCCGAGGCAAACAGCTTGGCCATCGACGCTTCCACCAGCGCTGGGCGCCCGGCATCCCGCAGCGCGGCGGCGTGCATCACCATTTGCCGGGCCACGGCAATTTTCGTCGCCATGTCGGCCAGGCGGAAGGCCACTGCCTGGTGCTCGATCAGCGCCTTGCCAAAGCTCTGGCGCTCGCTGGCGTAGTCGCGTGCCACTTCGAATGCCGCACGGGCCATGCCCACAGCCTGTGAAGCGATACCGATGCGGCCGCCTTCCAGATTGGCCAGGGCAATCTTGTAGCCCTCGCCTTCGGCGCCCAGGCGATTGGCCACCGGCACCCGCACATTGTCGAAGACGATCTGGCAGGTGTCAGAGGCATGCTGGCCGAGTTTGTCCTCGACCCGCGCTACCTGATAGCCAGGCGAGTCGGTGGGCACGATGAACGCGCTGATACCCCGTTTGCCGGCGCTCGGGTCGGTCACGGCAAACACGATCACCACACCGGCATTCTGCCCCGATGTGATGAATTGCTTACTGCCACTGAGCACGTAGTGGTCACCATCCAGGCGTGCGCGAGCCTTCAGGCTGCTGGCGTCAGAGCCGGCCTGCGGTTCGGTCAGGGCAAAGGCGCCGAGCATCGCGCCGCTGGCCAGTGGCGTGAGGAACTGTTCTTTCTGCGACTCGGTGCCGAAGCGCAGGATCGGTACGCAGCCAACCGAGTTATGCACGCTCATGATGGTCGAGCAGGCACCATCACCGGCTGCAATCTCTTCCAGAGCCATGGCGTAGGCTACATACCCCGTATCGCTGCCGCCCCACTGTTCAGGCACTAGCATGCCAAACAGGCCCAGTTCGGCCATTTCAACAATGGCCTCTTTCGGAAAGCGGTGTTCCTTGTCCCATTGCTCGGCAAAAGGCTTGAGGCGCTCCTGGGCGAAGGCGCGTACCGCATCGGCGATCTGTTGTTGCTCATCAGTTACCAGCATGGTTCACCTCAATACAGACATTCGACAGCCATGGCCGTGGCTTCGCCACCGCCAATGCAGATGGCCGCTATGCCACGGCGTAAGTTGTTCTGGCGCAGGGCCGACAGCAAGGTCACCAGAATACGTGCGCCCGAGGCGCCGATCGGGTGGCCGAGGGCACAGGCACCACCGTGGATGTTGACCTTGTCGTGTGGCAGGTCGAGGTGCTTCATGGCCGCCAGGGTGACCACGGCGAAAGCCTCGTTGATCTCGAACAGGTCAACTTCGCCCAGGCTCCAGCCGGTCCGCTTCATCAGCTTGTCGATAGCGCCGATCGGCGCGGTCGGGAACAGCGCCGGGGTGTCTGCGAAGGCAGCATGGCCATGGATCACCGCCAGCGGCTTGAGGCCACGCTTGTCGGCTTCGGAGCGGCGCATCAGCACCAGCGCCGCAGCACCATCGGAAATCGAGCTGGAGTTGGCGGCGGTCACTGTGCCGCCCTCACGGAAGGCTGGCTTGAGCTGCGGAATCTTGTCCAGCCGGGCCTTGGGCGGCTGCTCGTCATCCGTGACCGTGCGCGTTTCCTTACCCTCGGTGACCTGCACCGGCACGATCTCAGCGGCGAAACGGCCGTGTTTGATCGCCTCCTGCGCCCGGGTCAGCGAAGCAATGGCGAAGTTGTCCTGGGCTTCACGGCTGAAGGCACCGCTCTGGGCACAGTCCTCGGCAAACGTGCCCATCAGTCGGCCTTTGTCGTAGGCGTCTTCCAGGCCATCCATGAACATATGGTCGATGATCTTGCCGTGCCCCATGCGGTACCCCCCTCGGGCCTTGTCCAGCAGGTACGGCGCATTGGTCATGCTTTCCATGCCACCGGCCACCACCACATCGGCCGTGCCGGCCAGCAGCAGGTCATGGGCCATGATCGCCGCCTGCATGCCTGAGCCACACATCTTGTTCAGGGTGGTACAGGTGGTGTGCTTGCCCAGCCCGGCGCCCAGCGCCGCCTGGCGTGCTGGGGCCTGGCCCTGGCCTGCTGGCAGCACGCAGCCGAACAGCACCTGCTCGACGCTGGCGGCGTCGATACCCGCGCGCTCGACGGCGCCACGAATTGCCGCGCTACCCAGTTGCGGCGCGGTCAGGCTCTTGAGGTCGCCCTGCAGGCCGCCCATGGGCGTGCGCACGGCACTGACGATAACGATCGGATCATTGGCGAGGGTCATGTCCATTACTCCTTACTTGGCAGCCATGCGCAGCGCACCGTCGAGGCGGATCACCTCGCCGTTGAGCATGCTGTTCTCGATGATGTGGCGAGCCAACGCCGCGTACTCCTGCGGGCGGCCCAGGCGGGGCGGGAAAGGCACACCCGCTGCCAACGATGTGCGCACCTCGTCGCTCATGCCAGCCATCATCGGCGTTTCGAAGATACCCGGGGCAATGGTCATGACGCGGATCCCAAAGCGTGCCAGCTCGCGCGCGGCCGGCAAGGTCAAGCTGGCGATCGCACCCTTGGAGGCCGCGTACGCGGCCTGGCCGATCTGGCCGTCATAGGCGGCGATGGAGGCCGTGTTGATGATCACCCCACGCTCACCGCCCTCATCGGCAACGCCTTCGGCCATGGCTGCAGCGGCCAGGCGCAGCAAGTTGAAGCTGCCGACCAGGTTGACATTGATGACCTTGGCGAAGCTGGCCAAACCATGCGGGCCCTGCTTGCCCAGGACCTTCTCGGCACCGACGATACCGGCGCAATTGATCAGCCCGTGAAGGCTCCCAAAGGCGCTGAGCGCAGCGTCGACTGCCGCCTGGGCGGCCTGCTCGTCGCTGATATCGGCGACCGCGAAACGGGCGCCGTCACCCAGTTCGCGTGCCTTGGCCTCGACGGCCTGGGCATTGAGGTCGACCAGCATGACCTTGGCGCCGGCCTCGACCAGCATCTGCGCGGTAGCTGCGCCCAACCCGGAGGCGGCGCCGCTGACGATGAAATGTTTGTTGGCTATGTGCATGATCGGTTTTTCCTTTCAGGCGCTGGCAGGGGTGGCCTGTTGCGCTTGTTGTTTGGCGACTTCCTGGTTACGCAGGATGAAGCGTTGCAGCTTGCCGCTCGGGGTCTTGGGTAGCTCGCTGACGAATTCGATTTCGCGGGGGTAGGCATGCGCATATAAACGCTTGCGCACATGCTGGCGCAGGGTCTCCTCGAGTTCGGCACTGCCCTTGTAGCCGTTGGCCAGGACCACGAAGGCCTTGATCAGCTCGGTACGCTCAGGATCCGGCTTGCCGATCACTGCCGCCTCGATCACCGCCGGGTGCTCGATCAGCGCGCTTTCCACATCGAAGGGGCCTACCCGGTAACCGGATGTGGTGATCACGTCGTCGCTGCGCCCGACGAAGCTGATGCTGCCGTCCTGGTTCAGCTCTACGGTGTCGCCGCTGAGGTAGTACTTGCCGACGAAGGCTTTGGTCGGCAGGCCGTGGTAGCCACCAAACCAGCACAGCGGCGATTGTTCGCGGTCGACCGCCAGGATTCCCGGCCGCCCGGCCGGCAGCTCGCGACCCTGCTCATCCAGCACCACAATGCGGTGGCCGGGAATGGCAAAGCCGGCCGAGCCCAACTGCACCGGGTGCTGGAGGCCGTGATGATTGCACAGCACCATGCCCAGTTCGGTCTGCCCGTAGTGATCGTGAATGGTCACCCCCAGTTCGTCGGCGAACCAGCGGATCACTTCCGGGTTGAGCGGCTCGCCAGCACTGCTGACCGCCCGTAAACGGCCCTTGATCGGGGCCGAGAAGTCATCGCCAGCAGCAATCAGCATGCGGTACGCGGTGGGCGAGCCAGCCAGGTTGGTGATGCCCAGTTTGGCGATGACCCGCGCGCAGCTGTCAACGCTGAACGGGCCATCGTAGAAGGTGGTGGCATGGCCCAGCGACAACGGGCCCGTGACAGCGTAATACAGCCCATAAGCCCAGCCCGGATCCGCCAGGTTCCAAAAGTTATCCGTTGGCTGCAGGTCGATGGCATCGCGCATGTAGCCCTGGAAAGCAACAATTGCGCGCAGCGGGACCTCCAGCGGCTTGGCCGGGCCCGTGGTACCGGAAGTGAACATCAACAGGAAAGGATCGTCACCCGTCCGCATGACCGGCTCGCAGACACTGTGAGCGGCCTCCAGAGCCTGATGAAAATCCAGCTCGCCGGCAGCAGCGCCCACGGTAACGACAAGCGGGCAGCCCACGACTTCGTCAAGCTTGCACCGGTTACCGTGGTCAGTGACGACCACCTTGGCGTGGGATTGCTCAAGCCGGTGCTCGATGGCCTTGGGACCGAAGGCGGTGAACAGCGGCTGGTAGACCGCCCCCAGGCGCCACGTGGCAAGGATGGTGACCAATAGCTCAGGGGTCCGCGGCATAAGCCCGGCAACCCTGTCGCCAGCCTGTACGCCTTGCGCCTTCAGCACATTGGCAAAACGGGTGGCCAAGGCCTGGAGCTGGTCAAAACTGTAGCGCTGGGTATCACCGTCACGGCCCTCCCAGATCAAGGCAGGCCGGTGGCTGCCAACATGCCGGTCGCAGCATTCAACACAGGCATTGAGGGCCGCGAGGTTACCGTGCAGCGCCGCGGTGGCTGTCTGGGTGAGCTCGAACGAACGAACGGCCTCGGCGTAATCACGCATCGTCGGACTCCTGGTTTCTTGTTGTTGGAGTGGAACCATCGGTCCGACGATGTTCGCGCCGCGCACCTCATGCGGCAATGGCCAAAGCTGTCAATCTGGATGACCGGTTTGGCCGCTGCCGGCCTCAAGCCTGGCCGCGCTCCTTGCCATATAACAGTTGGTGAGTCAGGCGCACCAACAGGGCCCGCTCGTCCTGGTCGCGTTCGATGGCCAGGTCGTCAAGGCGTTGGGCGAATTCAGCGGGGGCAAGTTCGGCACGCTGCTGCTCTACCCGCTGTACGCGGTCCTGATAGACGCGTTCCAGGTTGGTGAAATACTCGCTGCTGCGTTCGCGCAGGTACCGCTGCCAGAACTCGCGCTGGGCCAGACTGCGCGAGAGGTTGGGCAAGGTTTCAGCCTCCCTGACTCGACGGAACGCCTGCGCAATGGTTGCATCGCTAACCCCCGCCGTTTCGCTGACATCCATGGTCTGTGGCTGGAAGGGCAGCTGCAGGACTTTGCTCAGCTTGATGCGGAAATACAGGTTGATCGTGTCGATGGTATCGTCGTCAACAAACTGGCCAAGCCCTGCGCGTCGAGCTGTTTCGGCAGTGGCCCGTCGCTCGACGTGCTCCAGCCGGAACAACCCCCGCCCAAGCTCAAGCAATTGATTGCCGCGATCAGGTGACGTGTCGTGTTCAGCCTGGGCAATCGCTGCCCGGTTGAGCAAATCGCTGAAGCGGCGAACGACGCGGTTGATCGGGCCGAACGGGGGGCGTAACTCGGCGAACACTTCCGTACGCAACGCCACATTGCTGTACACGGCATCCAACAGCGTCCACAGGTTGCCACGCAAGTTCTGGCTGGCGTTGACATAGTCGGTGGTGCGCTCCAACTGCTCGACCAAGGCAAACAGACCGACGCTGTCAGGCATGCCTGCCAATTCATCCCACTGCCGCCCTCGCGCCTCCAACGTGCTGGCCTCGCTACCCCCCACCCAAAGTGAACGTGCCCGTTGCAGCCCTTTCAACGATGGCGAAGGCATTGCCCCCTCTTCCAGAATGACATCGAGGGCATACAGGCGCTGCACGTCATACGCGCTGAGAGGGTTGCGCATCACCACGAATATGTGGCGAAAGTACTGTGGCATCCTCAGGATGACTTCCGGTATTACCTTCAGGTGATTACCACTCAAGTTCACTTTCTCGAGTGTGCTGCACAGTTCGAGGCCGCTCGGCCAGACGGTCAGCCGGCAATGCTGTAAATCCAGCTCACGTAAATGAGACAGCTGGTTGTAGGGCACGGGGTATTGCCCCAACGGGTTGTAACTCAGGTCAATCGTTTCCAGCCGAGGGAGACCGTTGATTGCGCTGATGGTGCTAAAGCTCAGGTGAATATTGTTACGAGCCAGGCGCAAGGTGCGCAGCTCGATAAGGTAGGCGATGCCTATTGGTACTGCAGATAGCTGGTTGCCGACAAGGTTCACCTCGGTCAGGGCGGTAAGGCCGTGCAGGAAGTCCACTGGCACGACCGTCAGCGCGGTGTCGTTGATCACTAATGAAACGAGGCGTGGGAAGTCCACCGACAACGGCAATGACGGGAGTGTCGTGATGCTTGGCCCCTCCAGCCTGAGGCGCTGGCCAACGATGTTTCCTTCGCTGTCGTAAACCTGTTCGCCCTGGAAACGCCAAGCTCTGCGAATGCTGTCAGCGACAACCTTTCGGCAGGTTTGGCGGGCCTCGTTCAATTCGCTGCCGTACCATTGGTTGAGTGCCCGATCCAATCGGGTGTAGCTATCCTCCAGATCCAGCAGGTGCTGGAATGCCTGATCACCGAAGCCTTGCAAGCGTACGACCTCTTGCTCGAGCTCGACGTCACCGAGCCCTCGGTACAGTCCCCCAAGGCGTGCGCGCAACAGCTGCTGCAGGGGGGTACCGGCTTCGCCACGGCCGCTCAACAGATAGCCGACCCTGCCATTGGTCAAACGCTGGCCCGGGTTGAACCACGGGGCTTGCTCACGCCATCCGAGCAGGTGCAGGCGGGCGGTGCGCGTGTCTGGCACCAAGGCCTGGAGCTTGGCACGCAATAGCGCGGCAGGCTGCTCAGCGGGCAACCCCATTCGGCCAAGCTGCTCGGGCGTCAGCAGAGCGGCGAGGGCCTGAAAGATCGAGCCTGGTTCGGCGACTTCTGCGGAATGTTCATAGCCCTGCCCATCGAACAAGCGAAAACGTCCGTTGGCATGGACCAGTGACACGGTTTCACCTTCGGTCGACATGGCCGACAGCCGGGTCAGCAAACGACCGTAGGGCGAGCCGTCGCGTAACTCCACTCCGAGCTGCGACGGCCAGTTGGGCAGCCTCGTCAGCAAGTTGATCACCAGTTCCCCGGCCTCGTCTGTGTAAGCACTGCTTAGAAACAGGCCCTGCACTGCCCGGTCCAGCCGCGCCACCTGCGACAAGAAGCGCGCCTTGGTCGCCATCTTCACAGACAGCTTGTCGAGCCCGGAAAGCTTGGCCTGGGCGTTATCGGCTTCGGCCACGACCTCCGCGACATAGGCGTCAGGCAAGTGGGGGAAGTCACGCTTGACCAACCTGGCTACGGGGTCATCCGGCATCCTGACCCGGGTCAGATGCTGCAGCAGAGGCCCCTCCAGCTGCGGCTGCTGCTGTAGCAAAGCGGCTTTGAGGGCGGCCGGATCCAAGGCCGTCATTCCAGGCCGGGCCAGGCACCACGCCTGGATCTCGGCATCCCCCCCCACCACCGATGCATCGCCAAGCGATGTAAAGAATGCCTCGATACGGGTGTTGGCATCGAAACGCCGCAAGGTCTCGCGCAGGGTAACCGGCAGCGGGCGGTTCTCAATTATCAGGCCGCGGAGCATGTCCTTGCTCATGCCCGCCATCTGTACGATCTGCTCTGCATGTTCGGTGCTCAGCGATGCCTGTAACGGCCACAAGGTATCGAGCATGCGGGCGCTGTCACCCCAGGTCTGCGGGCGCGCCGACCGTACGTGCCAACTGCGCTCTCCATTGAACTCCACCATGGGTCCAAAGGCCTCATCACCGCGTGGATGACGCAGCCGCCACGGCCCCTGCGCCTGTGGGCGATGCACCTCATGGAAGCGATCACCACTGCGCATCCAGCGGCGAGTACCGCTGCCATACAAGCCATCATCAGCCAGGGTGCGTTCATCGGGGGTCGACTCGTAGACCGTGAGGTCGCTGGACCATAGCCTTTGCTGGCCGTTGTCCAGCCTCACCGGCTCAAGGCCATCGACAAAGCGGCTGCGCACCAAGTGGCCGGTAGCGCCGATCACCGCACCCGTCACCGCAACCTGGGCGAAGGTCTCAGCCACACCAAGCAGGTGCTCCAGCGCTTCATGCTGGTGTCCATAGGCCCAATCCGTCACACCCTCGTAGACCTCGGAAACGGTTTGTACCAGCATTCGCCCCAGCAGCAACTCACCCAGCACAGGGATAAACATGCCGGCCAGATTGGCCACGTCCCAGCCCAGTGACTTCCAGCTTGCCTGGCGCTGTTTGGCCGCCCGTGCATCCGCTTGTGCCAGCGGCACCAACAGCAAGCTGGCGTCGCTTTTTATCCGTTTTACTTGCTGCTCGACCAGCCGTACAAACACGTCACCCTGGCCAGTCGTGCCATCCATCTGCAGGTCAGGCTCTGGGTCTTTGAGACGCGTCTGAAGCAGCTGGACGAAGTCTTGACGGTCCTCAAGCGCAATCAACTGGATAAAGTATTTCTGGTATTCAGGTGCACTCAGCCGCTTGACCATGGCTTGATGCATCTGCCCCAGCGTGAGGAAGTGATGCAGGGCCTGCGACGGGTCGCTGGGAAGATAGAGGACCCAGCCACTTGCCTCACCTGCTACGTCACGCAACGGGATCACCAGGGCATCTGCCACAGGCTTGCCGAGCAGGGTCAACAACCCTGGGTAACCTTGCAGGTGCAGGCCCTCACTGTGCTTGGCATCCGCCACCTCGGCCAGCGCCGCACACACCTGCGCGTCCAGGTCACCCTGGATCACTGCCAGCTCAGCAGCCAGCCGAAGCCCCGCCCGCTTTTCCGCGACAAGCAGCTTGCAGGTTTGAGCATTGAAGGTTTGATCAATCAGGGTTTGATACAACCTGCCAGTGTCCAGATCCCTGCACGCTTTCACAAAGGCATCGTCGGCGCGATAGAGCACCTTGCGCCCGCCGCTGACGACAAACTCACCGCGTAGCGGCGTGGCGCCGCTGGGAAAGTTCTGCATAAGGCGCAGCAGCGCGGATTGGCGCACCTCGATGGTCCCCAGGGAAAAACCCAGAAAGCCGTCGCTAACCACCTCGCCCTCGGGTTCAAGCCACTCAAGCTCGTTCAGTTTGCTGCCCGCGGGCAACCGGCCCTTGAGCAACGTGCCAAGCTTGTCCAAGGCGAAGGTTTGCAGCGGGACAAGCCCCCGAGTGGCTGCGCGTACGTCGTCCTGCCCGGCCTTGTGTTCCTTGAACAGTTTGCGCAGGCGTTTGATTTGTTGCGGGGTCGCTGCACGCAACCATTCGGGCAGCAGCTTGCCAATGAAGGCGTCGGTTGCGCTGGCGCGTGTCGGGGTCTGGGCAGTAGGGGCTTCGGTGGGGTTGGCCATGGTGGAGGGCGATCTTCGTTGACATGGGAAACACCCACTCTGTCAGCTGATACACGCCGTCATCAGGGGGAACCTCAGCCACCGGCCCCAGGGCCTGCATGAAACGCCTGGAGAGGAAGGTCGGGCAAGGCAGTTAGCAGGGCAGCTTCATCGCGTATCAGGGCTGTTCCGCTGCGGGCGCTTGTCGCCCCAGCACCAGGCTTCGGTAATGCCCCGGATTGCAACTGAACCACTTGCGAAACGCCTTGTAGAACGAGCTGCTGTCGGCAAAGCCCAATCGCTCGGCGATTTCGCCAAGGCCCACGGCGGGGTCGGACAACCAGGCAATGGCCTGCTCGCGGCGTACGCTGTCCTTGAGCCCCTGGTAGGTTTGCCCCTCCTCCGCCAGGCGCCGGCGCAAGGTTGAAACAGAGATGCACAGCCCACCGGCCACGGCTTCGGCATCCGGCCAGCCGGCCGGATCCATGCGCCGCAACTGATCGCGGATGCGCCGCGCCAGGCTGGCGGGGTCACGGTATTTCACCAGGATATTATCGGGCGCACCGGCAAGAAACCGCTGCAACTCCTCTTCGCTGCGTTTTAGCGGCAGGTCCAGGCAATCAGCCGCGATGATCATGCGCGTACGCGGGCGCTCGAAGCACAGGTTTTCCGAAAACATCACCCGATAATCGTCACAGAACGGCGGCTCGGCGCAGCGCAGGTCAATGGCCAGGATAGGGATGCGCCGCCCGGCCAGCCAGCACGCCACGCCATGCACGATCATCCAGAAGGTGAAATAGGCGAATGCCCGTCGCGGCGTGTCACGCGGTTCGTTGATGACAATTTCGGCCAGGCCCTGCTGACGCACCAGGCTCGGCTGCAGGTCCTCGAGCATCAGCGACAGGAATGCCAGCGCGGTTTCGAGGCCTGCGCCCAATGTCGGCTGGCCCATGCTGGCCCGGCACATGAACGCCAGGCTGCCGCTGCGCAAGCCGCGCGGGTCCATGGCGAAGAATTCGTCGTTGCAGCGCTGCGCCAGCAAACGCCATAGCCGGGCATAAGACTCGGCACTTACCCGCGCCTCGGGCAGGTTCAGTTGCCCGACTGCAATGCCGGCACGGGCCAGCAGGCGGGTATCGGGTTCACCGGCGGGGCATGTCTGCAACAACGCCTCACGCACAAGCTGCATGGAAATGGTGTCTTTATCGCTCATCGACGATCCTGTCGGCCCAGTGCCGGCCATCTTAGGCTGCCCCGCTGAAAACAGCCATCACAGGGCGGAGGCCAGGCCGAGGAACGCCTGGATCAAGCGTAATTCCTTGCGCCGCTCCAGGCACCCGACCATGTGCTGGTTGAGCAGCCCCCGACCCGCCAAGGGCCGGGCCACCACGCGCGGGTCATTGGCCACCTCCGTCGACGACACCACGCCAATCCCCAGTTCCGCGGCCACCGCCTCGGTCACGGCCTCGCGGCTATCCAGTTCCAGCAGCACCCGCGGCTGCACGCCGGCAGCACTGCAAGCCTTGTCGAACGTTCGCCGGGTCGTCGAACTGGGTTCCCGCAACACCATGATCTGCTGGTGCAGCTCAGCCAGCGGCAAATCGCTTTGCGCCTGCGACCAAGGGTGGCCGGACGGCAGCAAAGCGCACAGGCGCGACTCGCAAAGGTTCTGCAAGTACAGGCCTTTACGTGGTTCGATCTCGGTCACCACTGCCACGTCGGCATGCTCGGAAAGCAGCGCAGCCAAGGTTTCCTGGGCGTTACCGAGGCGCAGGTTGACGGTAATGCCCGGGTAGCGCTCGCGCAATACGGCAAGCATCGGCATGACCCGATGCGGGCCGTCAGCGGCCACCTCGAGGCGGCCGGTGAGCAATTGGCGGTTGGCTTCCAGCATGGCCTGGGCTTCTTCGGCCAAACCGAACATGGCTCGGGTAATGGCCGCCAGGCGAGTGCCTTCTTCGGTCAACTCAACCCGCCGCGCGGTGCGCCGCAACAGGGTGATCTGGTAGTGCTCCTCCAGCGCTTTCACGTGCCCGGTCACCGCCGGCTGGCTGATGAACAGACGCGCAGCGGCCCGGGTAAAGCTGCCCTCACGGGCCACGGCATCGAAGGCACGTAACTGGAACAGGTTCATATTTATCGGCCTGACTTATAGCTCGGATAACAACAAACAATTTGATTGATGGCAGCGTGAATTGCAACCTAGGTCTCGTAGCTTCTGCCCACCGCTTGTGAGGAATAACGGAATGAGCAACGCACCGATTCTGCTGACCCCAGGTCCCCTGACCACTTCAATCCGCACCCGCCAAGCCATGCTGGTGGACTGGGGCTCCTGGGACCGCGATTTCAACCAGCTGACCGCCAGCGTCTGCGAGCAGCTCCTGGCGATCATCGACGGCAGCGCCAGCCACCACTGCGTGCCCCTGCAAGGTAGCGGGACGTTCGCCGTGGAAGCCGCCATCGGTACCCTGGTACCCCGTGACGGCAAGGTGCTGGTGCTGATCAACGGCGCCTATGGCCAACGCCTGGCCAAGATCTGCAAGGTGCTGGGCCGCACCTACAGCACCTTCGAAACCGCGGAAGACCAACCGACCACCGCCGCTGATGTCGATCGCCTGCTTGCCGCCGATCCGGCCATCACCCACGTGGCACTGATCCACTGCGAAACCAGTACCGGTATCCTCAACCCGCTGCCGGAAATAGCCCAGGTCATCAAACGCCACGGCAAGCGCCTGATCATCGACGCCATGAGCTCGTTCGGCGCGCTGCCCATCGATGCCCGCGAAGTGCCCTTCGAAGCACTGATCGCGGCCTCCGGCAAGTGCCTGGAAGGCGTACCGGGCATGGGCTTCGTATTTGCCGAGAAAACCGCCCTGGCCGCCGCTGAAGGCACTGCCCACTCGCTGGCCATGGACCTGCACGACCAGCACGCCTACATGGCCAAGACCGGCCAGTGGCGCTTCACACCGCCGACCCACGTGGTCGCCGCCCTGCACGAAGCGCTGCAACAGTACAACGAAGAAGGCGGCCTGCCCGCTCGCCACCAGCGATACGCCGACAACTGCAAGACCCTGCTCGACGGCATGGCCGCCATCGGCCTGCGCAGCTTCCTGCCGGCCGAGATCCAGGCGCCGATCATCGTCACCTTCCACGCACCGAACGA
Source organism: Pseudomonas sp. LB-090624 (assembly GCF_003205205.1). Classification (GTDB taxonomy): domain Bacteria; phylum Pseudomonadota; class Gammaproteobacteria; order Pseudomonadales; family Pseudomonadaceae; genus Aquipseudomonas. The sequence continues at coordinate 33,291 of NZ_QJRL01000033.1, read as the reverse complement.
TGCCCGATACCAGTTCAAGGACTTCTACGAGCGGGTCAAGGCCAAAGGCTTCATCCTCTACCCGGGCAAACTGACCCAGGTCGAAACCTTCCGCGTCGGCTGCATTGGCGTAGTCGGTGCGGATGGCATGCAAGCTGCCGTGAATGCCGTGGCCGAAGTGCTGCGGGAAATGGAAGTACTGGACATCTGACCCCCTGCCTACCCGACTTCAGGAATCAGCGCACATGAACTACAGCAACCCTACTCAGCTGCAAGCCGCCATCCTCGACTGGGCCGGTACCGTGGTCGACTTCGGCTCGTTCGCCCCGACCCAGATCTTTGTCGAAGCCTTCGCCGAGTTTGACGTGCAGGTGTCCATAGAGGAAGCCCGCGGGCCAATGGGCATGGGCAAGTGGGACCACATTCGCACCCTGTGTAACGTGCCGGAAATCGCCGAGCGCTACCGCAAAGTATTCGGCCGCACCCCGACCGATGATGATGTCACGGCCATCTACAACCGCTTCATGCCATTGCAGATCGAGAAGATCGCCGTGCACTCGGCGCTGATCCCCGGCGCCCTGGAAACCCTCACCGGGCTGCGCCAAAACGGCCTGAAGATCGGCTCGTGCTCGGGCTACCCCAAAGTGGTGATGGACAAGGTGGTGGCGCTGGCGGCGCAGAACGGCTACGTGGCCGACCATGTGGTAGCCACTGACGAAACCCCGAACGGCCGCCCGTGGCCGGCCCAGGCCCTGGCCAACGTGATCGCCCTGAGCATTGACGATGTAGCGGCCTGCGTGAAGGTCGACGACACCGTGCCAGGCATTCTCGAAGGCCGCCGTGCCGGCATGTGGACTGTGGCGCTGGTGTGCTCGGGTAATGCCCTGGGCCTGACCTGGGAAGGCTACCGCGCGCTGAGTGCGGAAAAGCTGGAAAGCGAGCGCAAGCGCATCCACACGCTGTTTGCCGGCTCGCGCCCGCACTACCTGATCGACACCATCAACGAGCTTCCGGAAGTGATCGCCGACATCAACCGCCGCCTGGCCAAGGGCGAGATGCCACAGGCCTTCTGAAGCCCTGGGCAGCGGGAGGAGCGGCCTCGTGTCGCGACCGGGCCGCATTGCGGCCCGATCAACAGGCCAGCCTGCAAGCTGGCCCTCGCCCGCCTGCGTTGGCCAGCTTTACTGCGGCAACTGCACCTGTGGCTTGGTCGCGGCAAAAATCGCCCAGCTGGACACGAACAGCGCCGCAATCAAGGGCCCGATCACAAAGCCGTTGAGGCCGAACACTGCCAGCCCGCCCAACGTCGAGACCAGGATCAGGTAGTCCGGCATACGCGTGTCCTTGCCCACCAGGATCGGCCGCAACAGGTTGTCCACCAGGCCGATCACCAGCACCCCGAACGCGGTCAGGATGATGCCCGACAATATCGCCCCGGTCAGCAGGAAATACGCCGCCACCGGCGCCCAGACGATGCCCGCACCCACTGCCGGCAGCAGCGACAGAAATGCCATCAGCACCGCCCAAACCAGCGCGCTGGGGATATCCAGCACCCAGAAGATGAGCCCGCCCAGCGCACCTTGGGTAATCGCCACCAGCACGTTGCCTTTCACCGTCGCCCTCACCACCCGGTTGAACTTCAGCTGCAAGCGGCGCTTCTGGTGTTCGGGCAGCGGCACCGCCAGCCGCACACGGCGCGCCACTTCGGCGCCTTCGCGCAGGAAGAAGAACAGCAAATACATCATGATGCCGAAGCTGATCAGGAACTCGAACGTGCCCTGGCCAAAGCTGAACGCCTGGCTGGCCAGCACCTGGCTGCCTTGGGTCGCCCACTTGGTGATCTTGTCGCGCAAGCCGTCGAGGTTGCCCATGCCCAGGTTGTCCAGCCCATGCTGGGCAAACGCCGGGAGCATGTTTATCCCGCGCTCGACGTACCCCGCGATGTCCAGCTGCCCGCTCTCGATGCGCTGGTACAGGGTGGCGCCCTCCTGCACCAGCAACACGCTGGTGATGAATACCGGGAGCACCGCCACCAACAGGCAGACCACCGTCGTGGTGAGCGCCGCCAGGTTGCGCCTGCGGCCAAAGCGAATCAGCAAATTACGTTGCAGCGGGGCGAACAGGATACCCAGCACAACCGCCCAGAAAATCGCGCCGTAGTACGGCAGCAGGATCCAGACAAAGGCAATGGTCACCAGCGCCAGCAGCACTGCCAAGGCTTTGTTCTGTAGAGCGGCTTCGTTCATCTCAGGTCCTCGAATGGCTTATGCGATATTAGTGCGCGCCGCTTGGCCAAAAGTGCCGCTACTCCCTTGACGTAAATCAATACGTGTATGGATCAGGGGCTCTAGCATCCGCGCCCTTTGCCCCGGTGCGCACCATGACCTCCATCGCCAAGCCCGAACTGCTGGCCCCCGCCGGCACCCTCAAGACCATGCGCTACGCTTTTGCCTATGGCGCCGACGCGGTCTACGCCGGCCAGCCGCGCTACAGCTTGCGGGTACGCAACAACGAATTCGACCACGCCAACCTGGCGCTGGGTATCGAGGAGGCGCACGCGTTGGGCAAGCGCTTCTACGTGGTGGTCAACATTGCCCCGCACAATGCCAAGCTCAAGACGTTCCTCAAGGACCTGGCGCCGGTAATCGCCATGGCGCCGGATGCCCTGATCATGTCCGACCCCGGCCTGATCATGCTGGTGCGCCAGCACTTTGCGCAGATGCCGGTGCACCTGTCGGTACAGGCCAACACGGTCAACTGGGCCACCGTACAGTTCTGGCAGCAGCTGGGCCTGAGCCGGGTGATCCTGTCGCGCGAGCTGTCGCTGGAGGAGATCGAGGAAATCCGCCAGCAGGTGCCGGGCATGGAGCTGGAAGTGTTCGTCCATGGTGCCCTGTGCATGGCCTATTCCGGCCGTTGCCTGCTGTCGGGCTACCTGAACAAGCGTGATGCCAACCAGGGCACCTGCACCAACGCCTGCCGCTGGAAGTACGACGCCACGCCCGCCACCGAGACCGTCACCGGCGACATTGTCCGCGAAGTTCAGCCCACCTTGGGCCTGGGCACCCCGACCGACCAAGTGTTCCTGCTGCAGGAAAGCAACCGCCCCGGCACTGAGATGCCGGCGTTCGAGGATGAGCACGGCACCTACATCATGAACGCCAAGGACCTGCGCGCCATCCAGCACGTAGAGCGGCTGGCCGGCATGGGCGTGCACTCGCTGAAGATCGAAGGTCGCACCAAGTCGCACTTTTACTGCGCCCGCGCGGTGCAATCCTACCGCCAGGCGATCGATGACGCGGTGGCGGGGCGGCCATTCGACCGTGCCCTGATGGGTAACCTCGAGTCGCTGGCCCAACGCGGCTACACAGAAGGGTTCCTGCGCCGTCACGTGCACGACGAGTACCAGAACTACCAGCGTGGCAACTCGGTGTCGGAGCGCCAACAGTTCGTCGGCGAACTGACCGGCGTGCGCGTCGATGGCCTGGCCGAGGTCAAGGTCAAGAACCGTTTCGCGGTAGGCGACCATATGGAGCTGATGACCCCGCGTGGTAACTACCACTTCGACCTTGAGCACATGAGCGATCGCCAGCGGCAACCGTTGCAGATCGCCCCCGGCGATGGCCATACCATCTACCTTCCAGTTCCCGAACAGGTGCCCTTGGCCTACGGCTTGTTGATGCGTGACCTGCCAGGTTGAGTGCAGTAGCGACAGTTCGATCCTGGTAATGCAACAGGCACCCCTGCGCCTGGGGCCACTTGCGCTATGCTGCTGGCCTGCGCGTCCAGAGGAGTGTTTCACCATGCTGCACAAACACCTGCTTACCGCCGGCCTGCTGGCCATCACCGGCCTGGCCCAGGCCGCCGAAACCATCGACGTCTACCGCGATCCCAGCTGCGGCTGCTGCAAGGCCTGGATCAGCCACCTGCGTGACAACGGGTTCACGGTCAACGACCACGTCGAGCCGAACATGAGCGCAGTCAAGCAACGCTTGGGCGTGGCACCGCGCTTGGCGTCGTGCCACACCGGGGTCATCGACGGCAAGTTCGTCGAAGGCCACGTGCCGGCCGAGCAAGTACGCCTGCTGGCCAAGCGCAGTGACCTCAAGGGCCTGGCCGTGCCGGGCATGCCGATGGGCTCGCCAGGCATGGAAATGGGTGACCACAAAGATGCCTATGAGGTCATCGGGGTGACCCAGGATGGCCAGGACACCGTGGTCGCCAACTACTGATGCTCAGCCTGTGGGCGCTGTTTTTCAGCGCCTTGGGGGCCGCCACCCTGCTGCCGCTGCAATCGGAGGCTGTGTTGGTCGGCCTGTTGCTGCGCGAACCCCAGGCCTGGGCGACCCTGCTGCTGGTGGCCACCGCGGGCAACGTGCTGGGCTCGGTGGTGAACTGGCTGCTGGGCCGGGCCATCGAGCACCTGCGTGACAAACGCTGGTTCCCGTTCAGCGCGGCACAGCTGGAGCGCGCGCAGCAGCGCTACCAGCGCTGGGGGCAATGGTCGCTGCTGCTCAGCTGGATGCCGGTGATCGGCGACCCGCTGACGCTGATCGCCGGGATCATGCGCGAGCCGTTCTGGCGCTTCCTGCTGCTGGTGACCGTGGCCAAGGCCGGCCGCTATGCCGCGCTGGCGATGATTACCCTGGGCTGGTTTCACGCCTGGTAACACCTTTCACGTTTCGCGTGGTCCATGGGCTGGTACATTCCCTCTTCCTACATGGTCCTACATGGAGTGCCCCCATGCTGCGCGCAACCGCCCTGGCCCTCGCCTGCCTGGCCAGCGGTTCGGCCTTCGCCGCCGAATCGCCCACCTACGGCCCTCAGCTCGAGGGTTTCAGTTACCCGCATCCGCTCAAGCATTTTGACTTCACGTCCCAAGGCCAGGCCCTGCAGATGGGCTATATGGACGTCCCCGCCCAAGGCAAGGCGAACGGCCACAGCGTGGTGCTGATGCACGGCAAGAACTTCTGCGCCGCCACCTGGGAAACCACCATCGATGCCCTGAGCAAGGCCGGCTACAGGGTCATAGCCCCGGACCAGGTCGGTTTCTGTACTTCAAGCAAGCCGGCCCATTACCAGTACAGTTTCCAGCAACTGGCGGACAATACCCATGCCCTGCTCGAACAGCTGGGCGTGCAGCAAACCATTGTCCTTGGCCATTCCACTGGCGGCATGCTTGCCACCCGCTACGCGCTGATGTACCCACAGCAGGTGGAACGGCTGGCCATGGTCAACCCGATCGGCCTTGAAGACTGGAAGGCCCTTGGCGTGCCCTATCGCACCGTGGACCAGTGGTATGCCCGCGAGCTGAAGCTGGATGCCGAGGGCGTACGCGACTATGAGCGCAAGACCTATTACGCCGGGCGCTGGAAGCCGGAATACGAACGCTGGGTGCAGATGCTGGTGGGCCTGAACAAAGGGCCGGGGCATCAAGCGGTGGCTTGGAACTCGGCGCTGATCTACGACATGATCTTCACCCAGCCGGTGTACCACGAGTTCAAGGACCTGCAGATGCCGACCTTGCTGCTGATCGGCGACAAGGACACCACGGCGATTGGCAGTGATATCGCACCGCCCGAGGTGAAGGCCAAGCTGGGCAGGTACGAAGCGCTGGGGCCGCAGGTGGCCAAGCTGATTCCCAAGGGTGAGCTGATCACCTTCGAAGGCATGGGGCATGCGCCGCAGATCGAAGAGCCGGTGCGGTTCAATCGCACGCTGGTGGAGTGGCTGAACAAGTAAGCCAATGAACGGGGCTGCTTGGCAGCCCCTACATTTTCCAGACCTGCGCCTCGGTCCAGCCCAGCTCGGCAAAATCATCTGCCCTTGACCCCGCCTCTTCCTCGCAGAAAAACTCGTCCAGCTGCGGCGGCCTGACCGCCGTGTCACTGAGCATCGCATGCACTTGCCCACGGTGATGCACCTGGTGCTCGAACAGGTGCGACAACAAGCGCAGCCGCTGCTCGCGCTGCACACGCTCGGGCCGCACGATACTCACATAGCGGCGCAATTCGTCATCGTTCAGCGTGCGGCAATACGTGATCAAGCGGTGATCGGCCTGCGCTTGTTCGGCATGCAGGTCGGTACAGGTAGCAAACGGCTGCTCCGGGTCGAAAAAGCGCTCGCCATCGGCCTCAGGCTGCTCGCCACGCTGCTCGCACTCAAGCATGTGCAGGTAGAACCAGTCCACCGTCAGCAAGTGGTTGAGGGTGGCCTTGATCGACGGAAAAAAGCTGCAGCGCGGGGCGACGAATTCGTCCTGGCTCAGTTGCAGGCAAGCCTTGTACAAGCGGTGGTTGGCCCAGCCATTGTTGTAAGCCTGGGTCAGCAGATGATGCGACAACGGCTGCATGGTTCGGCTCCTTCTCAAGCGAAGCGTTGCAGTTGCATCTCCCGTAGCCGGCTCAGGGTCCGTTGATACGGGAACGCCAGATACCCTTCAGTGTAGAGGGCATCGAGCGGCACCTGCGCTTCCAGGTACAACGCTACCCGGCGGTCGTAACATTCGTCGACCAGGGCAATGAAGCGGCGCACCGCATCGTCCTTGGGCGACAGCGCCGGCAGCTCGCGGTCTCCCGCCACCACCCGCGCCGCCGCATCCTCAGTGCCACGGGCAATACGCCCGGCCCGCTGCTCACCGCCCAGCGCCGGAATAGCCGATACCAGAATGGCCGGGAAGCGGTCGCACAGCGCCATGAATTCCAGGGCGGCGAGCGGTTGCTCGCACAGGTCGGCAAAGCGGCACCAGATGGCCTGTTCGCTGCGGCGCACCACTTGAACGTGCCTGGAACCGATGACCAAGGGCTGCTCAGTGCCGGCATCGTCGGGGCTGAGGTGGCGGAACACCTCGTTGAACTGGCTGGCCTGCCCCGCCCCTGCTACCCAGTAGCGCTGGTGTTCGGCGCCAGGGTGCAGGCGGTGGTCCTGCTCGCCGGCCACCGGCAGTACCTGCATGTGCCGCTGGATGGCGGCAATGGCAGGCAGAAAGCGCTCACGGTTGAAGCCATCACGGTACAGCTGTTCGGGTGGCTGGTTGGAAGTGGCAACGATCACCACACCCTGATCGAACAACACCTGGAACAGGCGACCGAGAATGATCGCGTCGCCAATGTCATTGACGAACAGTTCATCGAAGCACAGCACGCGGATCTGCCCGGCAAGCTCCCGGGCCAGGGCCAGCAAGGGGTCGGCAGTGCCGTTAAGCTGGAACAGCCGCTGGTGGACCCAGGCCATGAAATGGTGAAAATGCTGGCGCCGGCCAGGCACGCGCAGGCAGCGGTGGAACTGGTCCATCAGCCAGGTCTTGCCGCGGCCGACCGGGCCCCAAAGGTAGATGCCCCGGGTCGGGCGGCCTCGTTCGACCGCCAGGAAGCAGGCCTGCAAGGCATCCACGGCGCGGGCTTGGGCAGGGTCGGCGACATAGCCCTGACTGGTCAGGGCCTGCTGGTAGAGGGATTGGGGAGTGGTGGCCATGCGGCATTCTACCCGAATGCCGCAACGTACCTCATGCCACGGACCAACTTGCGCGCAGGCGCCAGGATGGCGCGTCTCCCCGTGGGCGCAGACACGCCCGGCAATTGCCACATGCCATGCCGGGCTCTCAGGCGTCGTTGGCCAGGCCCACTTTCAGCAGCGCACCGTCCTTGTCATCGGTCAGCACATACAGATAGCCATCCGGCCCCACCCGCACATCGCGAATCCGCGCCTTCAGGTCGCCCAGCAGGCGCTCCTCGTGCACCACCTTGTCCCCGTTCAGCTGCAAGCGGATCAGCTCCTGTGTCGCCAGCGCACCAATGAACAGGTTGTGGTCCCACGCCTTGAACATGGGGCTGTCGTAGAACGCCATGCCGCTGATGCCCGGCGACTTCTCCCAGACGTGGTGCGGGTCGACCATGCCATCGACATGCTTGCCCTTGGCCTCGGGGATCGGCAGCATCGAGTAATTGATGCCATGGGTTGCAATCGGCCAGCCATAGTTCTTGCCAGGCTCGGGGATATTGATTTCATCACCACCACGCGGGCCATGCTCGTGGGTCCACAGCTTGCCGGTCCAGGGGTTCAGCGCGGCGCCTTGCTGGTTACGGTGCCCAAACGACCAGATCTCTGGGCGCACGTTGTCCTTACCGACGAAAGGGTTGTCCTTGGGCACTTCGCCGTCCGGGAGGATGCGCACGATCTTGCCCTGCAGCTTGTCCAGGTCCTGGGCAGTGGGGCGCTGGTTGTTCTCGCCTAGGGCGATGAACAGGTAGCCGTTGCGGTCGAATACCAGACGCGAACCGAAGTGGTTGCCGACCGACAACTTGGGCTGCTGGCGGAAGATCACCGTGAAATTCTGCAGCCGGGCGCGGTCTTCGGACAGTTGCCCGCGGCCGACCGCTGTCCCTGCCTTGCCGTCACTGCCCTCCTCAGCGAACGACAGGTAAACGGTGCGGTCCTTGGCGAACGCGGGCGACAGCACTACATCCAGCAGGCCACCCTGGCCCTCGGCCCACACCTTCGGCACGCCGCTGATCGGCGGGCCGACCTTGCCTTCAGCATTGACCAGGCGCAGGTTGCCGGAGCGCTCGGTGACCAGCATGTCCTTGCCGCCCGGCAGGAAAGCAAGCGCCCAGGGGTTGCGCAGGCCATCGGCCACAGTGCTGACAGTCAGTGTGCCCTCTTCACTGCGAAACTGCTGTTCAGCCGCCGCTTGCGCCAGCAAGGGCAGCAGTGCGGCGGCGGTGAGGGTGGCTAGCCAGGGTGCTCGAAGCATGCAGAATTCCTTTCAGATGGGCTCATGGCGCACGCGGGTTGTCGCGCGGTGGCCGGGTAGGTTCCAGGTTCGGGGTTCGCTGCTGGCGGCGCAGGTTATCGCCATTGCCGATGCCGCGATTGTCCAGTGTCGGGGGTCGCTGGTACGGGTCGGTGGACGGGCCGCGGACCGGCGGGGTGGCTGGCATGCTGCCCTGGCGACTGTTGGGGTTGGCGCGCTGGATCGGGCTGTTGTAGGGGTTGTTGTTGCCGGCGGCGAGCTGCAACGGTGGCTCAGGGGCGGCGTGCGCGGGCAGGCATAAAGCCAGGCCGAGGGCCAGGATGGGCAATGTCGGGGTCATGCTTCACCTCCTGTACGAAAATGCCGCGCCTGGTGGGTTTGATAGCCTAAGGCGCCGGGGGTTCGCGGCAAAAGCGTGAATGCGGATGGAGTTGATTCCTGATGTTTCAGTATGCGCCCATTCGCAGCACCTGCGTGCTCCCGCAGCAGCAGCCTGGTGCTGCGAATGGGCCACAAAGCGGGCCCAGGTTACTGGCCTTTATCCACCTTGTGCCGCGCCGCATACAGGCACAGCATCTCCATCGCCAGGGTTGCCCCGGCCAATGCGGTGATATCGGCATGGTCATAGGCCGGTGCCACCTCCACCAGGTCCATGCCCACCAGGTTGATGCCGCGCAAACCACCAAGAATCTCCAGCGCCTGGACCGTGCTCAACCCGCCACACACCGGCGTACCGGTACCGGGCGCGTAGGCCGGGTCGAGGCAGTCGATATCGAACGTAAGGTAGACAGGCCGCTCGCCCACCCGCTGGCGGATCGCCGCAATCACCGCCTCGGTGCCCTGGCGATGCACCTGCCGGGCATCGACAATGGCAAAGCCCTGGCTGTCGTCGTTGGTGGTGCGCAGGCCGATCTGCACCGAATGGGCCGGGTCCACCAGGCCTTCGCGGGCGGCATGCCAGAACATGGTGCCATGGTCGATGCGCTTGCCCTCCTCGTCCGGCCAGGTATCGCTGTGCGCATCGAAATGGATCAGTGCCAAAGGGCCATGCCGGCGGGCATGGGCCTTGAGCAGTGGGTAGGTGATGAAGTGGTCTCCCCCCAGCGTGAGCATGGCGCAGCCGGCTTGCAGAATATGTTCGGCATGGGTTTCGATGCTGTCCGGTACCGACTGCGGCGTGCCGCTGTCGAAGGCGCAGTCGCCATAGTCGATCACTGCCAGGTGGTCGAACGGGTCGAATGCCCACGGCCAGTGGCGGGCCCAGGCCTGCTGCACCGAGGCGGCACGGATTGCCCGTGGGCCGAAGCGCGCGCCAGGGCGGTTGCTGGTGGCAGTGTCGAACGGCACCCCGCTGACCACCACGTCAACCCCACGCAAGTCGCGGCTGTAGCGGCGGCGCGAGAAACTGGTAATGCCGGCGTAGGTACTTTCTGCGGCAGTGCCATACAGGCTGTCGCGGGTCATGGCCTGGTCATTGTTTGCGGCTTGATCCACGGTCGGGCTCCTCGGTCGTTAGGGTCATTGGCGGCTGCGGAAAGCGGTCCACAGGCGGTTGCGCTGGCGCAGGTCGGCCAGGGCCATGCTGCGGTCGGCATACAGGCGCTGGCGCACTTCGGCCGGCGGATAGATGTCCGGGTCGTTGCGTACCGCTTCGTCGACCAACGGCGTGGCAGCCTGGTTGGCGTTGGCGAAGAACAGCGTGTTGGTCAGTGCCGCTACCGACTCGGGCTTGAGCATGAACGCGATGAACGCCCGCGCGGCCTCGGGGTGCGGGGCGCCCTTGGGAATGACCAGGTTGTCTTGCCACACCAACGTGCCTTCGCGGGGGATGCGGTAGATCACCTCGAACGGCTTGCCGGCACGCCGCGCCTGGTCGGCCGCCATCGCCGCATCACCGTTGTAGGTCAGCGCCAGGCACACGCTGCCGTTGGCCAGGTCGCTGATCTGCCGGCCATTGGCGACGTAGCTGATCGACGGCTGCAACTGGCTGAGCAGGTTCTGCGCAGCGGCCAGGTCAGCCTTGTCCTGACTGTAAGGGTGCTTGCCCAGGTAGTTCAGCGCTACGCCGATCACCTCCTGCGGCGAGTCTGGCATGGCGATACCGCAATCCTTCAGGCGGCTGGCGTACTCGGGCTTGAACAGCAGATCGAGGCTGTCCAGCGGCACATCGCCCAGGCGCTGGCGCACCGCCTCCACGTTCACCCCCAGGCCCAGGGTGCCCCAAGTGTACGGCACGGCATGGCGGTTGCCGGGGTCGGCCTCGGCGAGCTTGGCCAACAAGTCCTTGTCGAGGTTGCCATAGCCAGGCATGGTCTGGGCGTCCAGCGGTTGCAGGGCATTGGCCTTGAGCGCCCGCGCCAGCACGGTGGACGACGGTACTACCACGTCGTAGCCGCTGCCACCGGTCAGCAGCTTGGTTTCCAGCACTTCGGTGGTATCAAAGGTGTCGTAGCGCACCTTGTAGCCGGTTTCCCGCTCAAAGCGCTGGAGCGTTTCCGGGGCGACGTAGTCGGCCCAGCTGTAGAGGTTGACGACCTTCTCTTCGGCTTGCAGCGGCAAGGCCAGGACCAGGGACAACAGGCACAACGATCGACGCATGGCGGACACCTCGGCAAATGGGTGGATGCCGCGAGCATGCCAGCCGGGTTACATTGCAGGAATGGCAAGTTTGCAAAGCTGACATTCTTCAGGAGCAATGTAATGCTCGGACAAGTGCACGACCCCGACCTGCACCTGCTGCGGCTGTTCGTCACTGTAGTCGAGGCTGGGGGCTTCAGCGCCGCGCAAGGCGTGTCGGGCTTGAGCCAGCCCACCATCAGCCAGCGCATGGCGCAACTGGAGGCTCGCCTGGGTTACCGCCTGTGCAGCCGTGGCAAGGGCGGTTTTCACCTGACGGAAAAAGGCGAAATGCTATTGGAAGCGGCACGCGGGCTGCTGCTGAACATCGAGCAGTTTCGCCAGCAAGCCAATGGTGTTGCCGGGCGGCTGCTGGGGACGGTACGCATTGGCCTGGCAGAAAACCAGGACAAGGCGGTGAACCTGAAGCTGGCGGCTGCCATCGCGGCGTTTCGCAGCCGGGAAGAGTCGGTACAGCTGGAGCTGATCAGTGCGCCACCGGCCGAGCTGGAGCGGCTATTGCTCGAGCAACGGCTGGACTACGCCATCAGCTACTTTTCCGGCAACCAGGCAGCGTTCGATTACCAGCCGTTGTTCGAAGAGCGACAACGGCTGTATTGCGGCAAAGGGCACTCATTGTTCGGCGAGACGGGCGTCGCGCAAGAGCGCTTGCTGGAGCAGGACCAGGTGCGCCATCCGTATCGTTTTCTCAAAGGCGACGAGCCGTTCCAGAGCCGGCGCAGCATGGCGGTGCGGAGCAGATCGAGAGCGTGCTGACGTTCATCCTGTCGGGGCGGCATATTGGCTATCTGCCATACCATTGCGCGCGGGCGTGGGAGGCCGAAGGGCTGTTGTGGCCGCTGGACCCGGGGCTGGATTTTGTCGTGCCATTTACCCTGGCCCGGCATCGGGCGCAGGTAGTGGGTGAGGCTGCCAATGTCTTCGCCCAGGATTTGCTGAAGGCGTTTGCCTGAGCCGGTCTCTGTCACACGGACCTCGCAAAGCCTGACAAATGCCGCGCCAGATCCTGAAGCAGGCCGTCGTAGTACGCCTGGAAACACGCCAGCGGGCCCGACACAGGTGACGTCAGCATGGGTTCAAGAACGGCCGGTAGGAGAAGTTATTGGGCGTTAATGAGAAACAGGGTCTTTCGTCTGGGCCGATACTTTCAACGCCAACGCGTATTTGCCACACTGGCCACTCGTTCACTCTGGCAAGGTCGCCCCCCCCATGACTGCCCGTCTGTACCGCTACACCCGCCTACTGATGGCCGTGCTGCTGACCAGCAGCCTGGCCGCCTGCGCACTGTTCCAGCCGCGCGACCCGGTGAACATCAGCGTGATCGGCATCGAGCCACTGCCTGGGCAGGAGCTGGAGTTGCGCATGGCGGTGAAGATGCGGGTGCAAAACCCCAATGAGGCGCCGATCGACTTCAACGGCATCGCCCTAAACCTGGAAGTCAACGGCCAGCCGCTGGCCGCCGGGGTCAGTGACCAGCAAGGGCACATTGGCCGTTACGACGAGGCAGTGATCGTGGTGCCGGTCAGCATCACGGCGTTTTCCTTCCTGCGCCAGGCCTACGGGCTGGGCCAGCTGGACTCACTGCAGGGCCTGCCGTACAAGCTGCGCGGCAAGCTTGCCGGCGGGCCGCTGGGGACCGTGCGCTTCACCGACGAGGGCAAGCTGGACTTGCCCAAGGGCGCCTACTGGTAAGCGCCCGGCGGGGGTACTCAGCGGCCGGCGCTGGCCGCTGCCATCAACTTGTTGACCTCGCTGCGCACCATGCTGGCGTATTCGGGTGGCGTCATGCCCTCCAGCTCGGCGCGTACCCATTCGGCCCATTTGCCCTTGCGCCGCGGTTTTTCGGCGATCAGCCGGGCCGCTTCACCCTTGGCCTTGCCCAGGTTGTTCTGCCACATTTCGAAAAGCCGAGCCTTCTCTGCCTCGATCTGTGCCCGTTCCTCGAAGCTCATGTTGGCCAGGTTGAAACTCATGAAGATACCTGCATGTTTGAAAATGACCGCTATCTTACACCCAGGCATTGCAACATCGCTAAGCCGGCGCAACTTTCCCGACGCGGCGGCATCCATTGTTCAAACCACCCCATCGACGAGGACGAGTTCATGGCCCGGAAAAACGCCGCGCTGGCCGACAGCGATCAGATCAAGGACCAGGTGTTCAGCGAGTTGCAGTCGCTGATCGAAGAATCGGAAAAGCTGCTGAATGACAGCGCTGCCCTGGTTGGCGAAGAAGCAGACAGCCTGCGCGCGCAGGTCAGCCTGAAACTCAAGCAGGCACGCCAGGCCGCTGGCAGCGTGCGTGAAAAAGCGCAACCGGTGGTGAATGCCACTCAGGACTACATCGGCGGCCATCCATGGCAGACCGTAGCCATTTCTGCCGGCCTTGGGCTGGTGGTGGGCCTGCTGCTGGGCCGGCGCAACTAGGCTCAGGTGACACCAGGCGCCGTGTGAAAAGCCTTGAGCCGGCTTCTCACACAGCGCGTTGGGCTTGGGCCGCCTGCAACCCATCAGACGGCTTGGGCCAGCGGTATGCCGCTGTGGAAGCGCAGTTCCTGGTCCGGTGACTGGATCAGTTCCATCTCCGCAGCGCGCACCAGCTCCACCCGGCGGGCGATGTCCGCCTCTTCACCGTAGTTGTGCGCCAGTTTCAGGTAGCCCTGGTAGTGGCGCGCTTCGCTTTTCAGCAGGCCATGGTAGAAGCGGCCGAGCTCCTCATCCAGGTGCGGTACCAGCGCGGCGAAGCGCTCGCAGCTACGCGCTTCGATAAATGCCCCCACCACCAGCGTATCCACCAGCTTGACTGGCTCATGGGCGCGCACCAGGCGACGCAACCCGGAGGCATAACGCCCCGCCGACACCGGGCGCAACGCCACCCCGCGGCGCTTCATCAGGCGCAGCACCTGCTCGTGGTGCACCAACTCCTCACGGGCCAGGCGCGACATCATGTTGATCAGGTCAAGGTGGGTGTTGTACTTGGCGATCAGGCTCAAGGCGGTGCTGGCGGCTTTGAATTCGCAATTCTTGTGGTCGATCAGCAAGGTTTCCTGGTCGGCCAGGGCTGCTTCGATCCAGGCGTCTGGGGTCGGGCAGCCAAGAAAGGCGTCGATTTCGGGGATCAGGGACATAAGCGTGCAACCACACAGAACAGGCAGGGCCGGCGATTATACCGGCGGCGGCGGGCGGCGCCAGTGACTATGCTTGATGCACATCAAGCGGCGGTGAGGCCAGTCCCGACTATAGTCTGGGCCAGGCCAGTTCCCACCAGACAGCGCCCGGTTTGGAGTCGCCGCGATCGATGAGGGAGCTGGCTTGCCGGCATTGGCTGCGCAGCGGCCCCGGTTTCAGCCGGCATCTGCCACTTCTTTCAAAGGGAGCACGCCCATGCAAGCCGTCCGCAGCATCCTCGTCGTCCTCGACCCCGAGCACGCCCACAGCCGGGCGCTGACCCGGGCCAAGCTGATCGCTGGGGTCACCGGCGCGCGCCTGCACCTGCTGATGTGCGACAAACGGCATGACCACAGCGCGCTACTGAGCCTATTGAGCAGTCAGTTGCACGATGACGGTTACGACAATGTCACCCACGAAGAGGCTTGGCGCGACAACCTGCACGACACCATCATTCACGTGCAGCAGGCCGAAGGCTGTGAACTGGTGATCAAGGAACACCGCCCGGACAACCCGCTTAAAAAGGCCCTGCTCACGCCCATTGACTGGAAGCTGCTGCGCCAGTGCCCGTGCGCGGTGCTGATGGTGAAGAGCGAGCGACCGTGGACCGGCGGCAAGATCCTTGCCGCAGTAGATGTAGGCAACCAGGATGAAGATCATCGCCGGCTGCATGCCAGCATCATCGACCATGGCTTTGAGATTGCCAAACTGGCCAAAGGCGAGCTGCATGTCATCAGCGCCCACCCATCGCCAATGCTGTCGGCCTCGGACCCCACCTACCAGCTAAGCGATACCATCGAGCAGCGCTACCGCGAGGCGTGCAAGGCGTTCCAGGCCGAGTACGGCATCAGCGAAGCGTGCCTGCATGTTGCCGAAGGGCCGGCGGACGTGCTGATTCCGCATACCGAGAAGCAGCTGGCTGCGGTGGTGACGGTGATTGGTACGGTGGGCCGCAGGGGGCTTTCCGGGGCATTGATTGGCAACACCTCAGAGGTGGTGCTGGATGCCCTTGAAGGGGATGTGCTGGTCCTCAAGAGCGAGGAAGCCATTGCCCATCAGGCGGAACTGGCCCGCGGCTGAGGCGATCAGGGTGGGAGCGGCTCTTTCGCGCCACAAAGCCGCCCCCACAGCGATCGAGCAAGGTCTTGAGACCTGGTTCAGCTAGGCCAACGCCTCACGCACCTTCGGGTCCAGCCCCTCCCCTTCATTGGCTGCCGCCCACTCCGCCAGCTGCCGGCGCATGGCCGGCGTCCAGAAATTCTGCAAATGCTGGCGCACGCCCTGCACCGCCAGTACCCGATCGGGCTCGCTGTCGAAATAATGGGCAATCTGGTTGGCCATCTTGACCAGGTTGTCGCTGCTCATTGGCGTACCTCGGCTTTTTTCGCTGTACGCCGTTCCTGCAGCAGGCGTCGCTGCTCGTCACTGAAGTCCTGGTAGCGCTTCTGCCATTGCGATGGCTGGAACACCTTCACCACCTCCACCGCTGTCACCTTGTATTCGGGACAGTTGGTGGCCCAGTCAGAATTGTCGGTAGTGATTACGTTGGCCCCCGACTCGGGGAAGTGGAAGGTGGTGTACACCACTCCCGGCGCCACCCGCGTACTGACCTTGGCGCGCAGCACGGTTTGCCCGGCACGGCTGCCGATGCCGACCCAGTCGCCGTCCTGAACACCTCGGCTTTCAGCGTCGGCAGGGTGGATTTCCAGGCGGTCGGCATCATGCCAGGCAACGTTGGCAGTGCGTCGGGTCTGGGCGCCGACGTTGTACTGGCTGAGGATACGGCCGGTAGTCAGCAGCAGCGGGTAGCGGTTGTTGACCTTCTCGTCGGTGGGCACGTAGCCCGTGAGCATGAAGCGGCCCTTGCCGCGCACGAATTGGTCGATGTGCATGGTAGGCGTGCCATCCGGCGCGGTGTCGTTGCAGGGCCATTGCAAGCTGCCGTGGCGGTCGATTTCCGCATAGCTGACCCGGCGGAAGGTCGGCGTCAGGCGGGCGATCTCGTCCATGATCTCGGACGGGTGGCGGTAGTTCATCGGGTAGCCAAGGGCGCCCGCGAGGGCAGCGGTGGCTTCCCAGTCAGCCTTGCCGGCCAGCGGTTCCATGACCTTGCGCACCCGCGAAATACGCCGCTCGGCATTGGTGAAGGTGCCATCCTTTTCAAGGAACGAGCTGCCCGGCAGGAACACATGGGCGAACTTGGCGGTTTCGTTGAGAAAGATGTCCTGCACCACCACGCACTCCATGGCGAGCAATGCCGCGGTCACGTGCTGGGTGTTGGGGTCGCTCTGGGCAATATCCTCGCCTTGGCAGTACAGCGCCTTGAAGCTACCGTCCAGCGCCGCTTCGAACATGTTGGGGATGCGCAAGCCCGGGTCGGGTTGCAAGGTCACGCCCCAGGCGCGCTCGAACTCGGCCCGCACACCCTCGTTGGAAATATGCCGGTAACCGGGCAGCTCGTGCGGGAACGAGCCCATGTCGCACGAGCCCTGCACGTTGTTCTGCCCGCGCAGCGGATTCACCCCTACCCCTTCACGGCCGATATTACCAGTGGCCATGGCCAGGTTGGCAATCCCCATTACCGCAGTGCTGCCCTGGCTGTGCTCGGTCACGCCCAGCCCGTAGTAGATGGCCGCATTGCCACCGGTGGCATACAACCGGGCGGCGGCGCGGATCTGCTCCGGGGGTACACCACACACCGGGCCGAGGGCTTCCGGGGCATTTTCTGCAAGGCTGACGAAGTCGCGCCAGCGGGCAAAGTCTTGGGTTTCGCAGCGTTCATCGATGAAACGCTGCGCCAGCAGGCCCTCGGTGACGATCACATGGGCCAGGGCGTTGAGCATGGCCACGTTGGTGCCAGGGCGAAGCTGCAAATGCAGCTCGGCGCGGGCATGTGGCGAGTCGACCAGGTCGATGCGCCGTGGGTCGATCACGATCAGCCGCGCCCCCTGTCGCAGACGGCGCTTGAGTTGCGAGCCAAACACCGGGTGGGCGTCGGTGGGGTTGGCGCCGATCACCAGCACCACGTCGGCCTGCATCACCGAGTCGAAGCTTTGCGTGCCGGCTGATTCACCCAAGGTCTGTTTCAGGCCATAGCCGGTGGGCGAATGGCACACCCGTGCGCAGGTATCGACGTTGTTGTTGCCGAATGCCGTGCGCACCAGCTTCTGCACCAGGTAGGCTTCTTCATTGGTGCAACGGCTGGAGGTGATGCCACCAATGGAGTCACGCCCGTACTTGAGCTGGATGCGGCGGAATTCGCTGGCAGCGTAGGTAACCGCTTCGTCCCAGCTGACCTCCTGCCACGGATCCTCCAGGCGCTTGCGAAGCATTGGCTTGGTGATGCGGTCCGGGTGGGTCGCGTAGCCCCAGGCGAAGCGGCCTTTGACACAGGCGTGGCCGTGGTTGGCGCCGCCGTTCTTGTCCGGGACCATGCGCACCAGCTGGTCGCCCTTCATTTCTGCACGGAACGAGCAGCCCACACCACAGTAGGCGCAGGTGGTGATCACCGAACGTTCCGGCTGGCCCAGCTGCACCAGGCTTTTTTCCGTCAGGGTCGCGGTCGGGCAGGCCTGCACGCAGGCACCACACGACACGCATTCAGAGGCCAGGAAGTTGTCCCCCCCCGCTGCCGACACCCGAGAGTCAAAACCGCGCCCGGTGATGGTCAGGGCGAAGGTGCCCTGGATGTCTTCGCAGGCGCGCACACAGCGGCTGCAAACGATGCACTTGCTCGGCTCGTAGTCGAAATACGGGTTGGAAACGTCCTTTTTCTCGCCCAGGTGGTTGGCGCCGTCGTAGCCATAACGTACCTCGCGCAGGCCCACCTGGCCGGCTACGGTCTGCAATTCGCAGTTGCCGTTGGCGGAACAGGTCAGGCAGTCCAGCGGGTGGTCGGAGATGTACAGTTCCATCACATTGCGGCGCAGGCCGGCCAGGCGTGGGGTTTCGGTGCGCACCACCATGCCTTCGCTGACCGGCGTGGTGCAGGACGCGGGGTAACCGCGCATGCCTTCGATTTCCACCATGCACATGCGGCACGAGCCGAAGGCTTCGAGGCTGTCGGTGGCACATAGCTTGGGGATGCTGGTGCCAAGCATGGCCGCCGCGCGCATCACCGAGGTGCCGGCAGGCACGCTGATGGCGCGGCCGTCGATACTCAGGCTGACCTGCACGTCGCTGTCACGGGCCGGGGTGCCGAGGTCGCTGCTTTTATCAGAAGCGGGGTCGAAGAAATTGATCACTGTGCGGCCTCCGTGGTGGTCAGCCCGAAATCGGCGGGGAAGTACTTGAGGGCGCTGGCCACCGGGTAGGCGGTCATGCCGCCCATGGCGCACAGCGAGCCGTACTGCATGGTGTCGCACAGGTCGCGCAGCAACAGGGCCTGGTCGTGACGCTCGCCAAGCTCGCTGCTGGCGATCAGCCGGTCGACCACTTCCATGCCCCGGGTCGATCCAATGCGGCACGGGGTGCACTTGCCACAGGATTCCTCGGCGCAGAACTGCAGGGCAAAGCGCGCCATGCTGGCCATGTTCAGGGTGTCGTCGGCCACCACCACGCCGCCATGGCCGAGCATCGCGCCCATGGCAGCGAAAGCTTCATAGTCCAGTGGCGTGTCGAAGTGGCTGGGCGGCACCCAGGCGCCGAGCGGGCCGCCGACCTGCGCGGCCTTCAGCGGCCGACCGCTGGCCGTGCCACCCCCATACGTTTCCACCAGTTCGCGCAGGGTCAGGCCGAAGGCCCGTTCCACCAGGCCACCCTTGCGAATATTGCCGGCCAGCTGAAACGGCATGGTGCCCAGCGAGCGGCCCATGCCGAAGTCGCGATAGAACGCTGCGCCCTTGGCCAGGATGATTGGCACCGAAGCCAGGGTGAGCACGTTGTGCACCAGCGTCGGCAAGCCGAACAGGCCTTGCAGTGCAGGCAGCGGCGGCTTGGCGCGAACAATGCCGCGCTTGCCTTCGATGGACTCGAGCAGCGCGGTTTCTTCGCCGCAGATATAGGCCCCGGCACCCACCCGCACTTCCAGGTCGAACGCCCGGCCGCTGCCGCCGACATTGGTGCCGAGATAACCGGCTTCACGGGCGATGGCGCAGGCCTGGCCGAGCACACGGATGGCGTCTGGGTATTCCGAGCGTACATAGATGTAACCCTTGTCGGCACCCACGGCGAGGCCGGCAATGATCATGCCTTCGATCAGCAGGAAAGGGTCGCCTTCCATCAGCATACGGTCGGCAAAGGTACCGGAGTCGCCTTCGTCGGCGTTGCACACCACGTACTTCTGCCCCGCCCCGGCATCACGCACGGTGCGCCACTTGATGCCGGCAGGGAACGCTGCACCGCCACGGCCGCGCAAGCCGGAATCGAGCACGGCAGCGACCACATCGGCACCCTCAAGCGCCAACGCAGCCTCCAGGCCGGCGAAGCCACCGTGGGCGCGGTAGTCGTCCAGCGACAACGGGCGGGTTATGCCGGCGCGGGCGAACAGCAGGCGTTGTTGAGTCTTCAGGTAGGGGATGGCTTCAACTGGCCCCAAGGCCAGCGAGTGGCCGCCAGATTCGCCAGCCAAGGCATCGAGCAACCCCGGCACGTCCTGCGGCGTGATCGGGCCAAACCCCAGGCGACCTTGCGCGCTGTCGCATTCGATCAGCGGTTCCAGCCAGTACAGCCCACGGGAGCTGGTACGCAGGATTTCCAGTGGCAACTGGCGGCGCTCGGCTTCGCGCTGCACGGCATCGACAACCTGATCGGCACCCACGGCGCGGGCAACCGAATCACAGGAGATGTAAAGCTTCAGCATGTCGCGTCCTCCTGGCAACCGTCGACCAGGGCGCGCAGCCGCTCAGGGGTCAGGCGCGCGTGTAGCTGACCATCGAGCTCCAGCGCCGGCGAACAGGCGCAGGCGCCCAGGCAGTAAACCGGGCGCAGGCTGATGGCGCCGTCGGCACTGGTGCCATGGTCGTCCAGTGCCAGTTGCTCGCGCAGTTGCGCGGCCAAGGCCTCGGCGCCACGGCTCTGGCACGACTCGGCGCGGCACAGGCGCAACGTGTGGCGTGCCGGTGGCGCAGTACGGAAATCGTGATAGAAGCTGATAACCCCACGCACCTCGGCCAGGCTGAGGTTGAGGGCATGGGCAATTTCAGGTACAGCGGCATCGGGGATGTAGCCCAGGTCCTGCTGGATGGCATGCAGAATCGGCAACAGGGCGCCGGGGGTACCCTGGTCGCGAGCCAGAATGCGTTGGATAACGGGCAGGTGAAGCAATTCATCAGGCATACAGCGGACCTCGGCATCACGGACCCTGCCCGATCATTGTGCGGGCAGATGTCCGGCGTGTTCTGCTGCGGCACGCCGGCCACGTCACGGTTGCGCGGTAGCGGCGGCCTCCTCGCCCCCGGCCGCGCATCTGTGTGCGCTGGTCCGAAGGCATCCTGCAAGCATGGCACTTGTGGGGCCGGGGGGTTGTATGCGAGCGACCAGGCGCATTCTGAAACCGACCGTTGGTTATCGATGGAGCGCCAGTCGGGGTGCCAAGTGCACGCCGTGAGGTTCGGGGTGGCCATGAATCAGCGGCCCTCCCCGCCAGGATCACGGCGTGCCCTTGCCCTCCACCGCCTTGGCCGTTTCCTTCTTCGCGGGTAAACACATGCCACTCGGCCACGCCAGCCACGTCCCGTCTTAGCGATACGTGAACAAGCATGAAAAATTATTTATCAAGATGAATTATCATTTGGTTTGGATTCTCATTATCATCGCGAGCACACGCCACAATCACTTCCCGCCCCAGGACTCGCCCCTTGAAACGTCACCTTCCCGCCCGCCTGCTGCTGGCCGGCGCATGCAGCGCCCTGCCCGTCGTTCACGCTGCCGACAACCTGACCCTGCCCGCAACCCAGATCGACAGCACCCGCGAACCTGTTGATGGCATCAGCCAAGGCTACGAGGGCCGGGCTTCTTCCAGCACCACCAAGCTAGGCCTTACCGACAGGCAGACGCCACAGGCCGTGACCACCATCACCCGCCAGGCACTGGACGATTTCAAGATCACCGGTATCAAGGACGCCTTGCGGGCAGCACCTTCGGTAACCGTCGAGCAAACCGAAACCGACCGCACCGAGTTCACCTCGCGCGGCTTCGATATAGGCACTTTCGAGTACGACGGCATGGGCATGCCTTTCGTCAGCAGCACGCTGGTGGGCGACCAGGACCTGGCGGAGTACGAGCAGATCGATGTGCTGCACGGCGCCAACGGTTTGATGAGCGGTGCCGGCAACCCGTCTGCCACGGTCAACTTCGTGCGCAAACGGCCCACCGACACCTTCCAGGCGGAAGTCGACACCAGCGTCGGCTCGTGGGACAGCCGGCGCATCGACATCGACGTCGGCGGCCCGCTGACCGACAGCGGCAATGTGCGTGGCCGCTTCATCTATTCCCACGACAAGGGCAACTCGTGGATGGACCGCTACAGCCACGAGCGCAATGTGGCCGCTGGCCTGCTGGCATTCGACGTGTCCGACGCCGACACCGTGACGGTGGGCTTTTCCCAGCACAACAGTGACTCCAATGGCAGCACCTGGGGCAACCTGCCACTGGTGGACAGCAACGGCAATGCCATCCACTACAGTGGGCGCAGCAACAGCATCGGGCAACCCTGGACCTACTGGAACCTGCACACCCAGCGGGCCTTCGTCGAGCTCAAGCATGATTTCGGCAAGGACTGGAACGCCACGCTCACCGCCACCGGGGTGCAGGAAAAACAGAACACCAACATGCTCTACGTTGGCTCGGTCACCGGTGATGTCGCCGACGCCTATGCCAACCATACGCGCAGCGAAGCCCACCAGTTGCTGGGCGAGGCCAAAGTGCAGGGCCCGTTCAGCCTGTTCGGACGCGAGCATCAGCTGACCTTCGGCGCCGCCTATGGCCGCACGCACCAGAAAGGCCAGGAGTACGACGAAGACCTGGAGCACGTTAGCGCCTTCCAGACCTCGTTCCCAGGGATTCTGGCGGGTACTACGCCCATGCCCGCATTCGGCGTCACCAGCGAAACCCTGGGGCAGAATTTTCAGGACACGCAAAAAAGTCTGTACGCCGGGGCACGCTTCAGCCTTGCCGATGACCTGCACTGGATCGCCGGTGCTCGCATGCTCAGCGCCGACGGCAAGGGCGATAGCTATGGCACTGCGCACGACACCCGCGAGCACGGCAAGATCACGCCCTACACAGGCCTGGTCTACGACCTGAACGATGCCTGGAGCGTGTACGGTAGCTGGACCAAGATCTACAACCCGCAATATGTGTCGGGCAGCGATAATTCGGTACTCGACCCGCTGGAAGGCAAGAGCATGGAGGTGGGTGTCAAGGGCAGCGTGATGGATGAGCGCCTGCACCTGACGGCAGCGCTGTTCAAGACCGAGCAACGCAACGTGGCGGTGGATGCGGGGTACAACGGCATTCAGGAAATCTACACAGGCGAAGACTACAAAAGCCATGGCGTCGAGCTGCAGGCCTCTGGCGAGGTCATGCCCGGCCTGGACGTGCTAGGCGGCTACACCTATGTGCGCATCGACGATGACAATGGCGAACGGGCGCGTAAGTATGTGCCCACCCACAGTTTCCGTGGCATGGTCACCTATCGGCTGCCGAGCCTGCCGCAGATGAAAGTCGGCACCCGCCTCAGCTGGCAGACTGCAGTCGAGAACGATAGCAACAGCGCCATCCACCAGAACGCCTACGGCCTGGTTGATTTGATGGCCAGCTACGACATCGACAGCAACTGGAGCACGTCGCTGAACCTGAATAACGTCACTGACCGCAAGTACCTGCTGTCGCTGTATAACAACGCGACCACAGCCAGCTATGGTGCTCCGCGCAACCTGACGGCTTCGGTGACGTGGAAGTATTGAAGCACCAGGTAATGTGTGTCAGAGCGGGGCCACGAAGGCGACACCGCGCTGGATTGCACAGGCTGGACTGCCCCCGCACGTTGGAGACAGCTCCATCGAGCGGCGGCAGTCCAGGCAGGCAAAGGGCAGCGTGCGACTGGATTCAGTCGGCCGCCTGCACCGCTGCGGTGTCGGCCACCGGGGCCTGAGCTTTTGCCTTCGCCCGATTGCGGCGGTCCTGGCTACGCTGCCGCGAAGCTTGTTGCTTGGCATGCAGTGCCTGGGCGGCGGTCACGGTACCCGCAACCTGGCCAGCCAAATCAAGGCGCGGTGCGTTCTCTTGCATACTCGCCCAGTAGCGGGAGCCCCGGCACCAGGTGGAAATACCCAGCTTCAGCTGTTCGCGGGTTAGGCCGAGCAGTTCAAGGTGTTGCTCGGCATCCTTGAAAATGCCCTCCTTGAGCGGCACCTTGGGGGCCGGGTTGACCGGGAAGGCCAACGGAAAATGCTTCTGCAAAGGCCAGATCGCAGCCACCGCCGGATCCTGCTCACGCGGCTTCGCCTGCGAGGACGGCTTGCGCTTTGGCTGTTTCGCGCTCTCGGCCTTTACCTGCTGTTTTTCCGCCCGCAGGCGGTCGCGTAGCTCTGCTAGTTGTTCAAAACCCATCGTTCAATTCACTGCTTGAAGTTGATTGCGTGGTGCAAGGATAACAAATGCAGCCCCTACAGTGTTTGCAGGTCATCTTTCCATCAGCTGAACACCCAAAGCACACGCGTGGGCTTGTCGGTGAGGTTGGCATAACGAAAGCTGGCATGAGGCTGCAACTGGAAACTGTCACTGGCGCGCAGCGTTACCGGTTCACCGCCGTCCAGCCACACCGTCAGCTCGCCTTCGAGCACGAAGCAGCCCTGCTCCGAGCTGTCATCCAGGTACTCCTCGCCGCTGCTAGCCCCCGGGTCGAGGTGGCTGTCGAGCATGGAGAACGCGCCACTGATCGTGGGGGATGCCAGTACATCGGTGATGCCACCCGCCAGGTGCAGGGTACGGCGCTCGTGAGGGCGGGTGACCCAGTCGAGTTCGCGGGGCTTGTCCAGCTTGTAGAAATAGGCCGTGGAGACGCCGAGCTCCTCGCTGATTGCCGTCAGGTCTGCCACGGTCGGGCGCGATACTCCGCGCTCGACCTGGGACAGAAAACCCACCGACCGGCCGATGCGCTGAGCCAGCTCGCCCAAGGTCAGGCCCTTGAACTTGCGCAGGTCGCGAATCAGTACGGCCAGGCCTTCGATCTCTTCGTGCACTTTCATAGTTGAATCGCGACTTTCGGACGGGAAAATAATGCCCTGAAAAGTACAGGATTCAATTCGCAAAGCAAGTGCTTCACACAGCACTCGACGCGGTCGCCCGCCGGAGCGGCCGCGCGGGGGCTGGACGATAGGCCCGTCCTTAGCGAACAGCCTCGTAGGTCAGGTCCAGGCACTTACGCGCCTTTTCCACCAATTCGTCGATCTCTTCGGTGCTGATCACCAGTGGCGGCGCGATGATCATGGTGTCGCCCACCGCGCGCATGATCAGGCCGTTGTCGAAGCAGTGCTGGCGGCAGATCATGCCCACGCCTTTGCCTTCATGGCGGGTGCGGGTGGCCTTGTCTTTCACCAGTTCGATCGCACCGAGCATACCAAGCCCGCGCACTTCGCCGACCAGCGGGTGGTCGGCCAGTTCGCGCAAGCGCTGCTGCAGATAGGGCGCGGTCTTCTCTTGTACCTGCGCAATGATCTGCTCGTCACGCAGGATGCGCAGGTTTTCCAGCGCCACTGCCGCCGCCACCGGGTGGCCGGAATAGGTGAAGCCGTGGTTGAAGTCGCCACCCTCGCTGATGACCTTGGCCACCTCGTCACGCACGATCACCCCGCCCATGGGGATATAGCCAGAAGTCAGGCCCTTGGCGATGGTCATCAGGTCAGGCTTGAGGTCATAGTAGTCGCTACCGAACCACTTGCCGGTACGGCCGAAGCCGCAGATCACTTCGTCGGCAACGAACAGGATGTCGTACCTGGCGAGGATCTCCTTCACCTTCGGCCAGTAGCTGTGCGGCGGAATGATCACGCCGCCGGCGCCCTGGATCGGTTCGGCTATGAAGGCAGCGATGTTGTCTTCGCCCACTTCGAGGATCTTCTTCTCTAGCTGCTCGGCTGCCCACACACCGAACTCGGCCTCGGTCATGTCGCCGCCTTCACCGAACCAGTACGGCTGCGGGATGTGCACGATATCCGGGATCACCCCGCCTTGCTGGTGCATGCCGCTCATGCCACCCAGCGCGGCGCCTGCCACGGTGGAGCCGTGGTAGCCGTTGACACGGCCAATGATCACCTTCTTGCTGCCCTGCCCCTTCAGTGCCCAGTAATGCCGGACCATACGCAGTACGGTGTCGTTGCCTTCGGAGCCGGAACCGGTGAAGAACACATGCCGCATGCCTTGCGGGGCCACGTCGGCAATTGCCTTGGCCAGCTCCAGCGCAGGAGGGTGCGCGGTCTGGAAAAACAGGTTGTAGTAAGGCAACTGCTTCATCTGCTGGCTGGCAACCTCGGCCAGCTCATCGCGGCCATAGCCGACCGCCACGCACCACAGCCCAGCCATGCCGTCGAGAATCTTGTTGCCTTCGCTGTCCCAAAGGTACACGCCCTTGGCCGAGGTGATGATGCGCGGGCCCTTCTTGGCCAGCTGTTTCACATCACTGAAGGGGGCCAGGTGATGGTCACGGCTCAGCGCCTGCCAGGCCTGGGTCTGCGAATTCTGTTCACTCATTGTCTTCACTCCATCAGTTTGCGCAGCCGTGCTACGCGGGTACTTTCTTGTGGTTGGAAATGCCGCGGCTCAGGCACTCAGCAACACCCGCTGGCGCAGCACCGAGCGCTGCCGACAGGCCTTGCCAAACGACTGGAAGAGGGTCAGGTACTGCGGGTTATCCATGACCTGGAACTCGGGGTGCCATTGCACGGCCAAGGCAAAGCCCTTGGCGTTGTCGACCGAAATGGCCTCTACCAGGCCGTCCGGCGCCAACGCTTCCACCCTCAGCCCAGGGGCCAGTACATCAATGCCTTGGCCGTGGATGGAATTGACGTCGAAGATCGCCGGCAAACCCATGCGGTCAAGCAGGCCGCCAGGCTGTACGTGCATGGTATGGCGAGGGCCATATTGCTTTTCGATCG
The DNA here is from genome assembly GCF_003205205.1 of Pseudomonas sp. LB-090624. GTDB lineage: Bacteria > Pseudomonadota > Gammaproteobacteria > Pseudomonadales > Pseudomonadaceae > Aquipseudomonas. The sequence continues at coordinate 6,667 of NZ_QJRL01000033.1, read as the reverse complement.
GCTCGCCCTTGCCTTCGCGGTGGTCCATGAATACGCCAGCCTCGTGAACCTTCTGGTACAGGGTGCCCCCCAGCGCCACGTTCATTTCCTGAAAACCTCGGCAAATGCCCAATACCGGCACGCCGGCGGCGATAGCCGCACGCATCAGCGGCAACGTGGTGGCATCTCGCAGTGGGTCGTGCCGGGTACCCTCGGCACTGGTCGGACCGTTGTAATGAAACGGCTCGATGTTGGACGGCGAACCGGTGAAGATCAGCCCGTCCACTACGTCGAGGATATCGGCGCTGTCCATCAGTTCGCCCAGGCTGGGTATCACGATGGGCAGGCCACACGCTGCCTTGGCTGCCGCGCGCGCGTACTTCTCGGCGATGGTCTGGGTGGCATGCTGCTCAATCATGCTGGTGCATGCGGTAATGCCAATAACGGGCACACGTGGCATATCTTCCTCCGGCAAATCGGTATTGCGCGTGGTGTTGAAAACGTGGGGGTTGACGGTGTCGTCCGAACCGCTGCAGCTACAGGAACCAGCGGTATTCGCGGGCATCGATGTGGCGCATGAAGTCCAGTTGCTCCTGGTATTTGTTCTCGCAATAGACCATCACGAACTCACTGCCCAGACCTTGGTTGAGCACCGGGTGGTGGCGCATCGCGGCCAAGGCACTGAGGGCATCCTTGGGGAAATCGATGCCGCTCTGGCGGTTGTCATTCAGTGGCGCAATGGGTTCGACGCCGCGGTCCAGGCCGTGCTCCATCCCGGTCAGGATGGCCGCCAGCACCAGGTACGGGTTGGCGTCCGCGCCGGCCAGGCGATGTTCGATACGCAGGTTGCGCGGGTCGGACTCGGGGATGCGAATGCACGCATCGCGATCCTCGAAGCCCCAACTGGCCTTGCTCGCTGCATTGACCATGGCCCCATAGCGGCGGTAGGCATTGTGGTTGGGGGCAAAGATCGGCATGCAGTGCGGCAACAGCTCCAGGCAACCCGCCACCGCATGGCGCAGCTTGCGTTGTTCTGCGCTCGCCAGGATGTTGTTGCCTTCGCTGTCATACAGGCTGACATGCACGTGCATGCCGCTGCCCGGTGCATCCAGATACGGCTTGCTCATGAAGCTGGCGCGATAGCCGTGCTTCATCGCGATACCGCGGGTACTGCGGCAGAACAGCGCTGACCAGTCCGCCGCACTGAGGGCATCTTCACTGTGCGAGAAGTTGATCTCGAACTGGCCTGGGCCCAGTTCGGCGGTGATGACGTTGGCCGGCACGCCCTGCTCGTTGGCGCCATCGACCATTTCGTGCAGCACCGACGAGAACCGCGACAGGCGCTCGATGTGCATGTTCGGCTGGTCGTCTTGGTCGCCGGTCGCCGTGTCGCGGGGGTACTGTGGCAGGCCGTTGTCCAGCTTGCGGTCAAACAGGTAGAACTCCAGTTCGAACGCCACTACCGGGCGGATCCCGCGCCGGGCCAGGCGCTGTAGCACGCGGGCCAGCACCTCACGGGGCTCGAACTCGATCGGCTCGGCGGTGCCATCGGACGTTATCAGCATCTGGGCGACCACTTCCTTCTCCCAGCGCACCGGCTTCAGGGTACCTGGGACCAGTCGCCGCGCGGCATCCGGGTCGCCATCGGCGAAGCAGTAGTCACCGATCGGGTAGAGGCCACCCTGGGTCCCCAGCAGCACGCAGTTTTGCGGCAGCTTCAGCGGCGCGCCAGCTGCGACTTTTTCCAGCATGTCCATGGGATAACGCTTGCCGTAGAAGTGCCCGGGAATGTCCAGCGCAATCAGGTCGACATAGCGTATTGCCGGGTGCTGCGCCCGGAACGAACGCACTTCAGTCAGCAGATCCGGAAAGATGACACTCATCTTCTTATCCTTGTGAGGTGAACGAATTCAATTGAAGACCCAGAGCACGCGGGTGGGCTTTGCCATCAGGTTGGCGTAACGGAACTGCGCGTGGGGTCGCAGCTGGAAGCAGTCGGATGCTGCGGAGCTTGCTCAGGTTGTAGAAGTAGGCGGTCGATACGCCGAGCGCTTCGCTGATCGCAGTCAGGTCGGCAACGGTCGGGCGCGACACTGCGCGTTCGACCTGGGACAGCAAGTCGACCGAGCGGTTTATCCGCTCAGCCAGTTCGCCTTGGGTCAGGTTCTTGAATTTGCGCAGGTCGTGAATAAGGATCGCGAGGGCTTCGACCTCTTCGTGCATCTTCATCGTTTCGGACTGCCGTGAAATTTTTAGAGTTATTTTTCATGAAAAATTACACGAAAAATTTCACGAGTCAAGCCACCCATCTGAAATGCGCACACCCGAACCGGGGGCCGACACGGGTTTCTTTACAGCGTTTCAAGGAGTAGCCTCGCCGGTGAGACTTTCCAGCCCGGCCCTCCATCGTCATGCCAAACGGTTTCCCAGCACTGCCTTCGCTCAATGCACTCCGTGTGTTTGAAGTGGTTGCCCGCCACCTCAACTTCCGCCTTGCTGCCGAGGAACTGGGGGTGACCCAGGCAGCTGTCGCCCAACAGATAAGAGGGCTGGAAGCGAGTTTGGCGCTTCGTTTGTTCCAGCGCCTGCCCCGCGGTCTGGCGTTGACCGATGCGGGTGTGGGCTACAGCGGCAGCATTCGCAGTGCCTTGGCCATGATCGATGAGGCAACCCGCCTGCTAAGGCCGCAAGCTGCACACCTTACGGTCAGCGTTACCCCGACCTTTGCCTCGAAATGGCTCATTCCCAGGCTGGGCAACTTTGCCCAGAGCCACCCGGACATCGATCTGCGTGTGCTGGCCACGGACAGGCTTTCCCACTTCAACACCGATGGCGTGGACATCGCTGTACGCTATGGCCAGCCCGAAGTTGGAGCGGGCCTGAACAGCGAGCTCCTGATGGAACAGTGCATCGTTGCCGTGGCCAGCCCCAGGCTGCTTGAAGGGCACGAAGGTCCCGTCAGCTTCGAGCAACTGCAGGACTTCGTCATGCTTCACGATGCCCATGATTTCTGGCCTAGGTTCCTTGCACAGCTGTTTGCGCAGCATGCTCAACCGACAGCCAGGCATCTGCGGTTCAACCAGACCTCATTGGCCATCGATGCAGCCATCGGTGGCCAGGGCATTGCCCTGGCCAGCCTGGCATTCGTCCGTGATGACATCGCCGCGGGCAGGCTGACCCAGGTCTTCGCTGAGCAGATGAGGCTCGACAAGTCGTTCTACCTGGTATGGCCACGCAAGATGCAGCAGCCAGATTCGTTGACCGTGGTACAGCGGTGGCTGAAACAGCAAGTTGCCGATAGTTAATCTACTGCCACGGACAATTTCAGCTACCTCCCTCGCTGCAATAGCTACTGCTAATGTGAATGCACTCACGTAACGGCATTCAATTTTTGGGAGGCAGCATGTCAGTAGAAAAAGTAGCGATTATCACTGCCGGTGGCAGCGGGATGGGCGCAGCGGCAGCACGCCGCCTGGCCGCCGACGGGTTCAAGGTTGGCATCCTCTCATCTTCCGGCAAAGGCGAGGCATTGGCTGCCGAGCTTGGCGGCATTGGGGTAACCGGCAGCAACCAGTCGGTTGCAGACTTGCAGCGCCTGGTCGAGGCCGTGGTGGAAAAATGGGGCCGTATCGACGTGCTGGTCAACAGTGCCGGCCACGGTCCACGCGCCCCCATCCTGGAGATCAGCGACGAGGACTGGCACAAGGGCATGGAGACCTACCTGCTCAATGTCATTCGCCCGACGCGTCTGGTAACGCCTTACATGCAACGCCAGAAGGGCGGTGTGATCATCAATATTTCCACCGCCTGGGCGTTCGAGCCGAGCGAGCTGTTCCCGACTTCGGCGGTGTTCCGCTCAGGCCTGGCCGCATTCAGCAAGATCTTCGCCGACAACTTCGCAGCGGACAACGTGCGCATCAACAACATCCTCCCCGGCTGGATCGATAGCCTGCCGGCCACCGACCAACGGCGTGACAGCGTGCCGCTCAAGCGCTATGGCACCAGCGAGGAAATCGCTGCCACCATCGCATTTCTGGCCAGCGAAGGTGCGGCCTACATCACCGGGCAGAACATCAAGGTCGATGGCGGCGTAACACGCAGCGTCTGATTGAGCTGGGGCGCGAGGCATCGCTATTACCTGGTAGTCACGCCGCAAGCGAGCTTGCGCCCGCGACTATCTGCTTCCAGATAGTGATGCAGTTTGTCACCCAACACTTCGAACGCTTTGACGATCCGTTTTATCTTGCGAAGGTCACTGTGCATCGCGATCCACACATCGACGTCAAAGCCGAAACTGTCTGGCAGTACGTGTACCAACCCGTGGCTTCGGGCGATGGGCGCCGGGCACAGACCGAAGCCCAGCCCCGCCTTCAGCGCAGCCAGTTGCGCGAGGTGGTGATCGGTGGCAATCACGAAATGCTGGCCGGCTTCACACAGCCCGGCATCCACCAGGCGGCGAAGGTCGGCTGAGCGTCTGTCCGGCCCGATCAGCGGCCCCTGGCGCAACGACATCAGGCTCTCGGGGGCGCCGTAACGCGCCAGGCAGGCAGCACTGGCATGAATACCGACCCGCAAGCTGCCGACGCGCCGAGCCACGATATCGGCTTCTATAGGGCGCATCAGGCGTACGGCTATATCCGACTGCAGCCTGGCGATGTCTTCCAGTGCGTCCCCAATGCTTAGCTCAAGCTTCAGCCCCGGGTGGCTGTAGTGAAAGCTTTGCAGTAGAGCGGGTAGTACCTCTACCCCCAGCAATTCGCCACAGGTCAGCCTTACCGTGCCGTGGTCCATCGATGTTTCAGCGCTGGCCGCGCGGTTGAAGGCTTGCGCAGCGAGATCCATGGCTTCGGCATGGTCAATAAGGCGCCGCGCCCCGCTGGTGGGTGTCAAGCCCATGGGCGTGCGGGTAAACAGGCTCAAACCCAGAGCCTGCTCAAGATTGTCGAGGCGTCGGCGAGCCGTCGCTTGTGCTATCCCCAACAGCTTCGCAGCACCGCTCAGGCTGCCGGAGCGCAACACCGCGAGGAACACCTGCTGGCTTTCCCATTCAAGGGTGTTCATACATTCCTGACCAACGGTTGCTCCTTTTTTGCTCTTCTGCCCAAGCGTGTGAAAAGGGGATCATGTGCCCTGTACTTTTCCGTGCGCCATTGTAAGGAGTCGACGCATGAGATTCACCGGTCAATGCCAATGTGGGCTCGTCAAGGTCGAAATCGCAGCGCAGCAACTGCCCGCGCTGTATGCCTGCCATTGCCTCAACTGTCAGCGCTGGAGCGGCAGTTCATTCGCCTTGCATATGCTATGCGCAGCGTCAGCGGTAGGGGTGGCGGGCGAAACGGCGACCTACGTGCGTGAGCACCAAGGGCACACGTCCAGGCAGCATGCCTGTGGCGTGTGTCACACCCGGCTGTTCAATGAGACCACAGCAGCGCCCGGCATGCGTGTGGTGCGGGCCGGGATGCTGGAGGGGTCAGAGCATTTCGAGCCGGTTGCGCACATCTGGACACGACGCAAGCAACCGTGGCTGGTGTTGCCGCCAGCCACTGCGCAATGGGAGGAAAGCCCGACGCCCGAGGCATTCGCCGCCGCACTGGGGTCTCAGCCTCGCCATACCCACGCATCATGACGTTGATGAGCTGTTTGCACATCTTTGACCAATTTTTCACACGCTGTGCGAGACATTAGTTACATCCCCTACGTGTGATAGACCTTGCCCGCCTAGCAGCGGGCTTTCTTTTGCCCGCAACTTCCCCTGGCTCGCGAGCAGCCAGTCGACTACCCAGGCCAGGTCAGCTACGCTGGCCCTTCCCTCCTGCACGGAAGCGCCAATGAGCGAGACATACCAAGGAAGCTGCCTGTGCGCAGCGGTCGGTTATCTGTTACTCACCCCACCCAAAGCAGTGAGCCATTGCCATTGCAGCCAGTGCCGCAAAAGCCACGGAGCCGCGTTCGCCTCGTACGGCAGCGTACCGCGCAACATGCTGCGCATTGTGCGCGGTGCCACCAGCATCAAGCGCTTTGCCTCTTCACCAGCAGTCGTGCGCGAGTTCTGCACAGCGTGCGGCTCTAGCTTGTTCTGGTCACGCTCTCAAGGTGAGTTTGCCGGCTGGGTTTCCATAGCGCTGGGTACGCTTGATACACCGTTCCTGCCCAGGAAGCAGAAACATATACACCTCGATTCCGCTGCCCCATGGCATACCCCCTGCAGCCCTGCCCTTCAGCCTGGCTGACAGTGCAAAGCCCCCTCGTATGGCCCGTGCACCTTTGATGATCGGGCCCTGTCTATTCGCAGTCGACGCCAGGCCATCGCGGGCACAAAAAAAGCCCAGCACACGCTGGGCTTTCTACACACTAAAGCGGGTACCGCATAAAGGCTTTCAAATCATCGATCATTCTTTGAAGATGAGCCGACAGCGTTGCTGAGACCTTTTGCATTATGATCGCCTGGAGTCGTTCCAGAGATGGCCGTGGATTTGGACAAACCGCGAGTATCCTTGGAGTGAGCGATACCCGAGGTGGTGGTTCCATGACCGTTGTCGCTGTTGCGCGAGCTGCCGTACCGATTGCCGCTTACGCCATGATCACGTGTCGCCTTTCCAGCGTGATCGCTTGCGAAGCCTTTACCATTTCCGCTATGTCCGCCCTTGCCTCCTCCGTGCCCACCGCCGTTACCTCCGCCATGACCGCC
>NZ_QJRL01000032.1 GCF_003205205.1 Pseudomonas sp. LB-090624 | reverse complement strand
GGTCAGCAAGGGGCGGGGTTCCGAGGGGGTGGAGGCAAATGGGCATTCTAACGTGGACGCCTTGGTTTTTGCATCGCCGATCAGACCGAGCGCCGCGCGGGCGCCGTTCGGTCTCACACCCACCATCTGGACAACGCCCTGCACCTGCACAACCCATGGTTATTTCTCATTACAGACCAAGGGGTGAAAACCTCCCCCCCGGATGCAGTACAATCGCCCCCTTTTTCTTGGCAACGAGTCGAAGCCAATGATCGAACCCAAGCGCGTCCTGCGCGCCCTAGCCGAACACTGGGCCCTGATCGAGCCGCTGTGCGAGCGTTTCGACCAGGGCACCCTGAGCCTGGTCGAACTGCGCCAGCATGTGGCCCGTCAGCAGGTCGAGAGTACCCCGCAGGACATCACCCAGCTGCTCGACGTGTGGATCCGCCTGGATATCCTGGTCCCGGTGGCAAAGAGCCCGAACCGTTTCGAGCTCAACGCGCAGATCCACGACTTCCTCGCCTACCTGCGCCGCGAACACCGCCTGGGCCTGTGCCTGGAGATCGAGGCCTACCTGCGCCACCTGGAGCGCCTTGCCGGGCACATCCAGGATGCCTTCGACAACCGTGACAGTGACGACCTGGCACGCCAGCTGCGCCTGCTCGACATGCGCGTGCGCGATGTGCTGAAAAAGCTCGACAATGACGAACAGGCGCTGGTGGCCGTAGCCGAACGGGCCAAGACCAGCAACCGGCAGATTCCCCTGCGCCAGCGTTATGCCGAAGTACTGGCGACCTGGGACGAATATGTCGAGCCGATGATCCAGCTGGTCAACGCCGACGGGGCCTTCGAGCAAGGCGTGCGCAAGGTCGAGACCGTGCTGCTGAAACTGCTGGGTGAACAGGCGCGCCTGGGCCACCTGGTCGACGACGACATGCTGCTCCGCACCCATGCGCGCATCCTGGAAATGCAGACCAGCGCCCAGCTGACCTTGCGCCACGCCCGCGAACTGCTGCTGCCGCTACGCGAAGAAGCGCGCCGGCACAACGCCGTCACCCGTGGCGCCGCCTTGGCCCTGTCGGTGATCCGGCGCAAGGGCATCGATGCCGTGCCTCAAGCGGCCATGCCGATGTTTACCCGCCCGCAAAGCACTTTCCTCGGCAGCGCCAGCCAGGTCGAAGCCTATGTGTACGCCCTGGCCCGTTTCGAGCCCAAGCCGGCGCGCTTCCCCAAGGCCCACAAGACCCAGTCCGGCGCCCTGCCCCGCGCCCCACGCACCGTCAAGGAAATGGCCGAACGCTGCGAGCAGGCCTTGCCGCTGCCCGACCTGATGGTCTGGCTGCTGGAGCAGGAGCCCGACGGTGCCACCGACGAACTGCTGTACTGGTTCTCGCGCCTGTCGCGAGAAAAGCGCTTCAAGCGCGAACGCCTCGACCGTCGCGAATACACCACCCAGGAACACCTGGTCAGCCTGCGTTCGTTCGCCCTGACCTCCAGCCGCGAAGACGCCGCCAGCGCGCCTACCGAACCCAACGCGAGCCCAGCCCATGCATCTTGATCTTTCCGAACTGTCCCAGCTCGCGCCGATCTTCCGCGAGCTGTTCAAAGGCTTCCACGTCAGCCGCCGCGACCCCGAGCTGTACGCCCAGCTGTCGAACTTCCAGGACCAGTACCGCACCCTGTTCAAGGCCCTGGGCTTCGAACTGGTGTGCGATACCCGTGGCTTCTACTACTTCGTCCCGGACATGACCGCCGCGCAGGTCAACAAGACCGCGCAGCGCCTGTCGCTGTTCACCTTCATCCTGGTCGAGCACCTGGCTGACCAGGGCCGCGACCCGATGGCCGTGCTCGACGGCGGCAGCATCGGCCGCGACGAACTGCCCTCGCTGCTGGACAAGTACCGCGACCTGTTCCTGCAGGCTGAAGTGCAGACCGTGGACGAGCTGGAAGAGAAAATCCTGCGCCGCATGACTCAACTTGGCTTCGCCCATGAAGAAGGCGGCATCTACCGGTTCCTGCCGCCGATGCACCGCTTCCTGGATGTGTGCCTGTCGGTACAGCAGGACCGCGACCTGGCCGCCACCCTGCACAGCGCCTTGCCGCTGCCGACGCCGGTACTGGTCGAGGAAGAAAGCCCCGAAGAACTCAACCGCACCGAAGACCCGCTCGACCTCACGCCTTTCGAGGGCGAGGAAAGCGAAGAGGACGCCCTGGCCCGGGCCATCCGCGAAGAGCAACAGGAGATTGACGCATGAGCCAGGAACGCTACGGCATCCGCCGCTTTGCATTGCTCAACACCGCCGGCTACAGCCTTGGCCTGTTCCCGCTGGAGCACCCGTTGTCAGTGTACGGCGCCAACAACCTGGGTAAATCTGCGTCGATCAACGCGCTACAGTTCCCGATCCTGGCGCGCATGTCGGACATGAGCTTCGGCAAGTACAGCCTCGAGCAGTCGCGCCGCTTCTACTTCGCCAGCGACACCTCTTACATTCTCTGCGAGCTGAGCCTACCCCACGGCCCGCACGTAATCGGCGTGGTCGGCCGCGGGCCGGGCGGTGGTTTCGGCCACCAGTTCTTCGCCTACAAGGGCGAGCTGGACCTGGCCCATTACCAGAAGAACGACACCTGCCTGCGCCAGAAAGAGCTGTTCACCAACCTCGAGCGCCTCGGTATCAAGGCCTATGAGCTGAAGCCGGACGAGCTGCGCCGGTTGCTGGTGGGCGGCCACACTTCGGTGCCGCTGGACCTGACCATGATTCCGCTGCGCTCCACCAGCGAGCAAAGCCTGAAAACCTTCCGCGCGCTGTTCATCAACCTGCTGCACATGCGCGAAATCACCGCGGCCAAGCTGAAGCAGCTGTTCCTCGACGCCTTCGAGCACAGCCTGCGCTCTGGCAGCGTCGACTACATCGCTGCCTGCGAAGAGGCCTTCCGCGACGTGCGCCGCATGGAGCAGGACTACAACGCCCTGGTTGCTGCCGGCCCGCTGGTCGAGGCCCTGGCGGGCGGTGTGGCCCAGCGCGATATCCTGCGCGGCAAGCTGCACCGCATTTCTCCGGTGCTCGACACCCTGCTGGGCACCTGGCAGGAATACGCCATGGCGCGCAAGGAGGAGCTGGTAATCCAGTCCGAGCACTACCGTGGCGAGCAGGACCGGCTGCAGAACGATCAGCGCGGTGGCACTCAGGAGCTGATGCGCCTGGAACGCGAAATCACCGGTATCCAGCGCTGGCTGGGGGAGCTGTCGGTGCTCAAGCACCGCTTTGCCCTGGTCGATGACGTCAAGGTCCTGGAGCAGCAACTGCTGGCCGCCAAGGACGCCCACGACGAACTGGCCGGCGCCCTGGCCCAGTCGCGGCAGTTCAGCGCCGAAGACCTCGACGAGCGCGTGCGCGACCTGGAAAAGCGCCTGAAGCAGGTCAGGCAACAACTCGACCACGCCGACAACAACAGCTACGCCCGTCTGCGCGAAGAGTTCTCCCAACAGGACGTCGACCGCCTGATGCGCCTGTTCAACGGCGCGCTGTTCAGCCTGCCGCTGGGCGATCGTGGCATAGAACTGGACGATAGCGACCTGTGGGTCAAGTCGTTGGAAGCGGTACTGGACGGTTTCAAGGGCGAGCGCTTCGAAGCCCCGGGCCTGGCCATCGACCTGACCAACATCGACCCGCCGGCACTGCAGGCGCTGGCCGACCGCGCGGCCCTGCGCGACCAGAAAGAGCGCCTGGAAAAAGAGCTGAAACAGCTCAAGACCCAGCAGGCCGTAGCCGCTGACCGCTCCGCCTCCAAGGCGCAAACCGAAACCCTGTACCAAGAAGTGCTGGACGCGCAGAAGGCGCTGGAAGACTTCCGCCGCAGCGAAACCCTCGCTGCCGAAGAACCAGAGAAGCTGGAACAGCTGTCGCAGCTGGAGGCCGCCCAGGACGAACTCAAGCGCTCCAGCGATGCCTTCACCGAGCGCGTCCAGCAACTGTCGGCCAAGCTGCAGCTGGTCGGCCGCCAGATCGGCGATCTCGAATCCAAGCAGCGCACCCTGGAAGACGCCCTGCGCCGTCGCCAGCTGCTGCCGGCCGACCTGCCCTACGGTACGCCGTTCATGGAAGCCATCGACGACTCGATGGACAACCTGCTGCCGCTGCTCAACGACTATCAGGACAGCTGGCAGGGCCTGCAACGCGTCGACAACCAGATCGAAGCGCTCTACGCGCAGGTGCGCCTGAAAGGCGTTGCCAAGTTCGACAGCGAAGACGACATGGAGCGCCGCCTGCAACTGCTGGTGAACGCCTATGCCCACCGTACCGACGAAGCCCTGACCCTGGCCAAGGCCCGCCGCGCGGCGGTTACCGACATTGCCCGGACCCTGCGCAACATCCGCAGCGACTACGACAGCCTCGAGCACCAGTTGGCCCTGTTCAACCGCGAGATCAACAAGCGCCAAGTGTCCAACCTGGAAAGCTTCCGCGTGGTGCTGGCGCCGAACAAGGAAGCGCTCAAGCACATCGACCAGATCATCCACAGTGCGGGCCAGTACGAAGAAGGCGAAACCCTGTCGGTGTTCGACCTGACCCAAAGCGCCGAGCAGGACAACAAGAACGAAGAGGCCAAGGAGTACCTGGCGCGGCTGGTGGCGGCCAACCACAACCAGCTGGGCTTGAAGGATCTGTTCGAGTTGGCGTTCGAGATCACCAAGGTCAACGGCCAGCCGATCATCCACGCCGACATCGACGGTGCAGCCTCCAACGGCACCACCATGACCATCAAGGCGCTGACCAACATGTACTTGTTGCTGCACCTGATGGACCGCGATCTGGCTGGGCGCATCCGCCTGCCGTACTACCTGGACGAAGCGGCAGACATTGACGAACGCAACCAGGCGGCACTGCTGGAAACCAGCCTGCAACTGGGCTTCGTGCCGATTCTGGCGAGTGTGAAGCCGCAGGTATCGGCGCGCGTTGCGATCGACCTGGAAGGTGGCAGCGGGCCGAATGGCATCTACATCGACGAGGCGGACTGGAAGTTCATCAGCCGTCTGGATGAGGTCAAGGCGGTTGTACGCGAGGACCAGGCCGAGGAACTGGCCTAATATTGGGTATTGGGGCCGCTTGGCGGCCCATTCGCGGGACAAGCCCGCTCCCACAGGCTCCTCGCAGACCTTGAAGCCTGCATGGTACTTGTGGGCGCGGGCTTGCCCCGCGAATGGAAGCCGCAGGCCTCCCGGCAACCTACCAGGCTATCAATGAGCCCAAGGCAGTATCGGAATTGCGGTTACCGCGTTCTGCGGGCTGCCCTCGATCATGCGGTCGCTGTACACCAGGTACACCAGCGTATTGCGTTTCTTGTCCAGAAAGCGCACCACCTGCATGGTCTTGAACACCAGCGAGGTGCGCTCCTTGAACACCTCCTCGCCATCTTTCAACTCACCCTTGAAATTGATCGGCCCGACCTGACGGCAGGCGATCGAAGCCTCCGCGCGGTCTTCCGCCAAGCCCAAGCCCCCCTTCACGCCGCCGGTCTTGGCACGCGACAGGTAGCAGGTCACGCCCTCGACCTTGGGGTCGTCAAAGGCCTCGACCACAATCCGGTCGTTCGGCCCAAGAAACTTGAACACGGTGGACACCTGGCCGATCTCCTCAGCCCCGGCCAGCATAGGCAGCGCCAACGCCACCACGGCGATCGCGCGCGTGAAGAGGCTCATACCAGCACCAGGTTGTCGCGGTGGACCAGTTCAGGCTCGGCGATATAGCCCAGGGCAGCTTCGATAGCATCCGACGGCTGGCCAATGATCTTCTGCGCCTCCAGGGCGCTGTAGTTAGCCAGCCCACGAGCCACCTCGACACCGTCCGGGCCGACGCACACCACCATCTCGCCACGGCGGAAGCTGCCTTGCACGGTCTTGACGCCAACCGGCAACAGGCTCTTGTTGGCCTGGCGCAGCGCCTGCACGGCACCAGCATCCAGCACCAGGGTGCCACGGGTTTGCAGGTGGCCGGCCAGCCACTGTTTGCGTGCAGCGAGCATGCCGCGCTCGGGCGATAGCAAGGTACCCAGCCGCTCGCCAGCCTTGAGGCGGTCGAGCACGCGCTCGATGCGGCCACCAATGATGATGGTATGGGCACCGGAACGGGCGGCCAGGCGGGCGGCTCGCAGCTTGGTCTGCATGCCGCCACGGCCCAGGGCACCACCGGTACCACCGGCCACGGCATCCAGCGTCGGGTCGTCGGCACGGGCTTCGTAGATCAGCTGGGCTTCGGGGTTGTTGCGCGGGTCGGCGTCGAACATGCCGTCACGGTCGGTAAGGATCACCAGCAAGTCAGCCTCGACCAGGTTGGCCACCAGCGCCGCGAGGGTGTCGTTGTCGCCGAAGCGGATCTCGTCGGTGACCACGGTGTCGTTTTCGTTGATCACCGGCACCACACCCAGGTCGACCAGGGTCCGCAGCGTGCTGCGGGCGTTCAGGTAACGCTTGCGGTCGGACAAGTCGTCATGGGTCAGCAGGATCTGCGCGGTGTGCTTGCCGTGTTCGCCGAAGCTCGATTCCCAGGCCTGTACCAGACGCATCTGGCCGATCGAGGCAGCCGCCTGCAGCTCGTTCATCGCGCTCGGTCGCGAGGTCCAGCCCAGCTGGCTCATGCCGGCAGCCACGGCCCCGGAGGAGACCAGTACCAACTCCACGCCTGCCTCACGCAGCGCGACCATCTGCTCGACCCAAACGGCCATGGCACCGCGGTCGAGGCCCTTGCCATCGGCGGTCAGCAGAGCACTGCCAATCTTCACGACCCAGCGCTTGGCGCCCGTCACCTTGCTTCGCATCTTCTTCCAACCTATGTCGAATCTGTAGATACCGTGGACACAAAAACGCCGCTCCAGAGAGCGGCGTTTAGTGTACTGCAACCGGTCAGTCGCGCACGTAAATGATTTCCGGGCCGTCTTCGTCGTCCTCGAAATCATCGTCCCAACCGTCATCGTCGCCAATGTCGTGCACGCTCTTGACGCCGGTACGGCGCAGGGTACGGGCGTCGTCCAGGGCCTGCAGCTGGGCACGGGCTTCGTCTTCGATACGCTGGTCGAGGTCGGCCAGCTCTTCGGCGTAGGCCGGGTCGTTGGCCAGGCGGTCGGCGCGGTCTTCAAGGTAGCGCATCAGGTCGTGGCTGAGCTTGTCGGTGCCCTGCTTGGAAATAGCCGAGATCACGTAGACCGGGCCTTCCCACTCCAGACGATCGATCACTTCCTGCACACGCTCGTCACGCTCGTCGTCCATGACCATATCGGCCTTGTTCAGCACCAGCCAGCGCTCACGCTCGGCCAGCGACGGGCTGAAGCGGGTCAGCTCGTTGACGATGACTTCGGCGGCATCGGCCGGGCTGCTTTCGTCCAGCGGCGCGATGTCCACCAGGTGCAGCAGCACGCGCGTACGCGCCAGGTGCTTGAGGAAGCGAATACCCAGACCGGCACCTTCAGAGGCGCCTTCGATCAGGCCGGGGATGTCGGCGATGACGAAGCTCTTCCAGCGGTCGACGCTGACCACGCCCAGGTTTGGCACCAGGGTAGTGAACGGGTAGTCGGCGACTTTCGGCTTGGCGGCCGAGACCGAACGGATGAAGGTACTCTTGCCAGCGTTCGGCAAGCCCAGCAGGCCGACGTCGGCCAACACCTTCATTTCCATCTTCAGGTCACGCTGCTCACCCGGTTTGCCTGGGGTGGTCTGGCGCGGTGCACGGTTGGTGCTCGACTTGAAACGGGTGTTGCCCAGCCCGTGCCAGCCACCTTGCGCGACCATCAGCTTCTGGCCGGGGGTAACCAGGTCACCGATCACTTCCTGTGTGGAAGCATCGATCACGGTGGTGCCGACCGGCACGCGCAGGAACAGGTCTTCACCCTTCTTGCCGGTGCAGTCGGTGCTACCGCCGTTGGAGCCGCGCTGGGCTTCGTGGTGACGGGTGTAGCGGTAGTCGACCAGGGTGTTCAGGTTCTCGTCAGCAACCATGTACACCGAGCCGCCGTCACCGCCGTCACCACCGTTAGGGCCACCGTTCTCGATGAACTTCTCGCGACGGAAGCTCATGCAACCGTTGCCGCCGTCACCGGCTTTGACCCGAATCGAAACTTCGTCAACAAACTTCATTAAAACCGCCTCTCGTCGGCAGACGAGCTGAATGACTCAAAAACATGAGGCTCTTGCAAAAATGAGCGCGGCGGCCCCGTACGACCGTAGAAACCAACGCCGGCAACCCAGACAAACAGCTTTGCAAGAGGCTCACCACAAACGAAAAAGCCCCGTCGCATGACGGGGCTTCTGGAGCGACGTCGCGATTAAGCGGCGACGATGCTCACGTAACGGCGCATGAACTCGCCTTTCTTCTCGAACTTGATCACGCCTTCGATCTTGGCGAACAAGGTGTGGTCCTTGCCCATGCCAACGCCGTAGCCAGCGTGGAATTCGGTGCCGCGCTGACGGACGATGATGTTGCCTGGCTTGATAACCTGGCCGCCATACATCTTCACGCCAAGGCGTTTAGATTCTGAGTCGCGACCGTTACGAGTACTACCACCAGCCTTCTTGTGAGCCATGGTTCAATTCTCCAAATAAATTCAGGGGATCTAGGGGATTAAGCCTGGATGCCGGTGATTTTGATCTCGGTGAACCACTGGCGGTGGCCCATACGCTTCATGTGGTGCTTACGACGACGGAACTTGATGATGCGAACCTTGTCGTGGCGGCCTTGCGAAACGACTTCGGCCACTACTTTAGCGCCAGCAACAACTGGAGCACCGATGGTGACTTCTTCACCGTTGGCGACCAGCAGAACGCGATCGAAGGTCACGGATTCGCCAGTGGCGACTTCCAGTTTTTCGATCTTGAGGAATTCACCTTCAGCGACTTTGTACTGCTTGCCGCCGGTAACGATTACTGCGTAAGACATGGTATTTCTCCGATAATCCTGCTCACCCAGCGCTTTATATGATGAGTATTGGCTGGCATGGCTGCACAGGGCTGGAACGGCCCGGTGCAATTGCGTAAGGCAGGTGCTGCCCAGGAAGTTAGGGTGCGCGATTGTACGCAACCGCGGTTTTGCTTGCAAGTACCGCCCCCGGCCAGCTGGCACCGCGCCTTGACACACCGGGACCTGCGACCTAGCATGCCGCGCAACCTCACTGGAGCAGCCGATGCAACCCCAAACCTTCTACCGTGCGGTGGCTGATGATTTCAGCGCCGTCGACGAGATCATCAAGAAGCAGCTGACCTCGCGCGTGCCGCTGGTATCGAAGATCGGCGACTATATCACGTCTGCCGGTGGCAAGCGCCTGCGTCCCCTGCTGGTACTGCTGTGTGGCAAGGCCCTGGGCCGCGAAGGCGACGACCTGCGCCTGCTGGCCGCCACCATCGAATTCCTGCACACCGCCACCCTGCTGCACGATGACGTGGTCGACATGTCCGGCATGCGCCGTGGCCGCTCCACCGCCAATGCCTTGTGGGGCAACGCGCCAAGCGTACTGGTGGGCGACTTCCTTTATTCGCGCTCGTTCGAAATGATGGTCGAACTGGGCTCGATGCCGGTCATGCAGATCCTGTCAAAGGCCACCCGGGTGATTGCCGAAGGTGAAGTGCTGCAGCTGTCGCGGGTACGCGACGCCAGCACCACCGAGGAAGTCTACATGGAGGTCATTCGCGGCAAGACCGCCATGCTGTTCGAGGCCTCCACCCACAGCGCCGCGGCGCTGGCCCAAGCCACCGACGAGCAGCGCGAAGCCCTGCGTACCTTCGGCGACCACCTGGGCGTGGCTTTCCAGCTGGTGGACGACCTGCTGGACTACAAGGGCGACTCGCAGACCCTGGGCAAGAACGTCGGTGACGACCTGGCCGAGGGCAAGCCTACCCTGCCGCTGATCTACACCATGCGCGAAGGCACTGCCGAGCAGGCTGCACTGGTGCGCCAGGCAATCCAGAAGGGTGGCCTGGAAGACCTGGAGCAGATTCGTGTAGCGGTCGAGGAATCAGGTGCGCTGAAGTACACCGCTGAACTGGCGCGCGACTACGTGAAACGTGCCATTGCCTGCCTCGAAGTGCTGCCCGCCAGTGAATACCGGGATGCGCTGGTTGAACTGAGCGAGTTCGCGGTCGCACGCACTCACTGACAGACTGGGCCATCTTCCTTCGCGGGCAAGCCCGCTCCTGCGCCATCGGCGGGGAGCAGGCTTGCCCGCGATGTTTTTGTCCGGACATAATCCCTTCCAGAAAAATACCTTTTACAATGCAGGCCTTTAACCGCCCGTCTGTTTGTTTGAGGAACCGAAGTGAGCACTCTGCCACCCTGCCCGAAATGCAACTCCGAATACACCTATGAGGATGGCACTCAGCTGATCTGCCCTGAATGTGCCCACGAGTGGTCGGCCAGCGGCGACGCCGAGGCGGCCAGCGACGATGTGGTGAAGAAAGATTCGGTCGGCAACATCCTGCAGGACGGCGATACCGTCACCGTGATCAAGGACCTGAAGGTCAAGGGTTCGTCCCTGGTGGTCAAGGTCGGCACCAAGGTCAAGAACATCCGCCTGTGCGACGGCGACCACGATATCGACTGCAAGATCGATGGCATCGGCGCCATGAAGCTGAAGTCCGAGTTCGTCCGCAAAGTCTGATCAGGCAAAAAACCGCCAATTGGCGCTTGCTATTTTGATAATAAGAATTATTCTCATTGGAACTGCTATCCAAGGAGAATAGCCATGACTTATCTGATCGACGCCTGGCTGGACCGCCCTCACCCCTACCTGCGCATTCTTCATCGAGAAACCGGCGAAGTGTGCGCGGTGCTTGAAGAAGAAGCCCTCGACGAACTGCGTGACCAGGGAGACCTGGACATGAGCGGGCTGAATTCGAGCGAACCGGGGGTGCTCAAGGAACTGGTGCGGAATCTGTTTCTGTTCTGCTATGCGCGGGCATTGCGCCCGGGGGGGACAGACTGGAATTGAGGCCGGCACTGCCGGCCTCAAGGCGCTTACAGAACGTCGAGCAGCTCGACGTCGAACACCAGTACGCTGTGCGGCGGGATGCTGCCAACGCCTTGGGCGCCGTAAGCCAGCTCGCTCGGCACATACAGGCGCCATTTGCTGCCAGCGTTCATCAGCTGCAAGGCTTCGGTCCAGCCAGCGATCACGCCGCCTACCGGGAATTCAGCCGGTTGGCCACGCTCGTAGGAGCTGTCGAACACGGTGCCGTCGATCAGGGTGCCGTGATAGTGCGTGCGCACGTTGTCTTCACGGCTTGGCTTGGCGCCTTCACCTGCGGTCAGTACTTCGAACTGCAGGCCCGAAGCCAGGGTAGTGATGCCGTCACGCTTGGCGTTCTCGACCAAAAATTCTTTGCCAGCGGCAGCAGCGGCTTCGGCCTTGGCAGCAGCCTCGGCTTGCATCACCTCGCGGATGACCTTGAAGCTGGCCGACAGGTCGGCTTCGCTGACGCGGCTGTCAGCGCCATTGAAGGCGTCGGTCAGGCCGGCCAGGATGGCTTCCAGGCTAACGCCTGGTGGCGGGTTGTCGCGCAGCTGGCCGCCCAGCTGACGGCCGATGCCGTAGCTAACGCGGGTTTCGTCGGTGGACAGGTTGAGTTCGGACATTGTCGTGCTCCACTGCAGGGCGCAGTGCAGCCGCGCCCTTGATGAAAAGGGCGAGCAGCCTAGCACACTGGGGCCCGGCGAGCAGCTACCAGGCCGAACGCTGGGAAATCGGTACCTTCAGGTCTTCTTGCGGGTGGGTGCCCATGCCGCACATCTCATCCTGCACCGACCAGTGCACCAGGTTCATCGAGACCATGGGAACGGTTTGCAGCAATTGACGGGCGTCCTCCACCGAGCGCACGCGCAAGCGTTCACCACGAGAGTCGGACAAAGGATGGGCACGACCTTTAACGCGCGCTTCGAGCAGGTAGTCACCGCCCTCGATGGCGATCAGGTTCAGTTCGTCGACATGGCCAGCCCTGGCCTCGGTATTGAGCTGATGCAGGTTCATGAAAGCACCTCGCTGGTGGAACCACGCATGAGTGCTCATTTTTTGTACAGGAAAGAAGAATACACAAGTCAAGACTGACGCCGCTCGTCAGTTGGGCCTCGATCTCTGAGGGAGCGGGCATGCCCGCCCCCACAGAAATTGCAGTGAGGCCTGGCAGGACTCAGTGCTTGGTCAGCTTGTCCAGGTAGCCCATGCAGAATGCCGAGACTACGAAGGTCATGTGGATGATCACGTACCACATCAGGTAGTCAGTGGAGATGTTCTGCGCATCCATGAATACCCGCAGCAGGTGGATGGAGGAAATTGCCACGATCGACGCGGCCACCTTCATCTTCAGCGACGAAGAGTCCATCTTGCCCAGCCAGTTGAGCTTTTCCTTGCTTTCGTCGATGTCCAGTTGCGAGACGAAGTTCTCGTAGCCGGAAATCATCACCATCACCAGCAGGCCGCCCACCAGCGACATGTCGATCAGCGACAGGATCACCAGGATCAAGTCGGCTTCGCTGAGGGCAAAGACGTTGGGCAGGACGTGGACCACTTCCTGGAAGAATTTCAGCGCCAGGGCCAGCAGGCCGAGGGACAGGCCGAAGTAGATCGGGGCGAGCAGCCAGCGCGAGGCGTACATCGCGTTTTCGAGGATACGTTCCATGGAGGGTTTTGAGACTCGTCAGGTGACTGAAAAACGACGGCGAGTATAGCCAGCCACCTGTTACAGCAAAAGCCCGGGGGCTGCGGAGCAGCCCCGGCAATCTTCAGGTCTCAGGGTGAAACTGGTAATCCCCCAGGTTGCGACACCGCTCGCCATTGATCCGCCGCAACTGCGCCTGCAAATGCAAACACCAGATCTGCGGGTCCTCGGCGACCTGGTACCCATGCAGGGTCAGGCTGTCGACAATGGCATTGAGCACCGACTCAGCCACCAGCGGCCCATGAAACGGCCCCTGTGCCTTGATCGCGGAGGGTTGTTCACCGGCCATGCCGGCGGCGAACAGCAACGTCCACATGCCGTTGTCTCCGGCCAGCGGGCGGATGCTGCATTCGATACGGGTCACCAGGCCCAGGCACTGGCGTGTGAGGCTGAGGTTGCGCATGGCCGCGTCCCCTCCAATGAGCCTTGTTCAGCCCGAAACCCTCAGGCTGTTTCCATCCTGAACGCTGTACTGTCCTTAAGTTCCAGCATAGAAGAACAGGACAGAAAGATGGAAAACCGGCGCTGAACGGTAGCACATCGCCGCCAGCGCCGGTTTATTGACTCAAGCCGGTTTGGCCTGGGCAATCATGTCTTCAAGGCGCTCCTTTTCCGCCTTCTCGATGTCTTCCTCACTGATCATTTCGGCGATTTCACGCAGCCGCTCCACCACCCGGGCGTTGACGCTGCCCTCGGCGAACTGGCCCTTGTCATCCAGCCCCCCGGCCTCCTCGCCCACCAGCAGGCTCAGGGCCTCGTCGGCCTGGCTGACCGCGTAGACGTGGAACATGCCGTTCTCCACCGCTTGCAGTACGCGTTCGTCGAGCATCAAGGTGGCGACGTTGGCACGCGGGATGATCACCCCCTGCTCGCCAGTCAGGCCACGCGCCTCGCACAGGCGGAAGAAGCCTTCGATCTTCTCGTTGACCCCACCCACCGCCTGCACTTCACCAAACTGGTTGATCGAGCCCGTGATGGCAAAGCACTGTTTGAGGGGCGTGCGCGACAGTGCCGAGATCAGCGTGCAGGCTTCACCCAGCGAGGCGCTGTCGCCGTCCACGTAGCCGTAGGACTGTTCCAGGGCAATGCTCGCGGAAATGGCCAGCGGGAACTCCTGTGCGTAGCGGCTGCCCAGGTAACCGGTGAGGATCATCACCCCCTTGGAGTGGATCGGCTGGCCAAGGTTGACCTCGCGCTCGATGTCGACGATGCCGCTGCCGCCCGGGTATACGGTGGCCGATATCCGCGCGGGCATGCCGAATGCCGAATCACCCACCTCCAGCACGGTCAGGCCGTTGCACTTACCAATCGCAGCCCCTTCTGTGTCGATCAGGATGATGCCGGCGAGCATGTCGTCCAGCACCCGCTGGGACACCCGCCCGGTGCGGGTGGCCTTGGCCTTCAGCGCACGCTCGATGTGGCCGGCGTCGGTCATTTCGTCACTGGCCAGTTGGCGGATGAAATCGGCTTCGCTGACCAACTGGAACAGGTCGCCGATGCGCGCCGACAACCGCGACTGGTTTTCGGCCAGGCGCGCGCTGAAGGTCGCCAGGCGTGCAACCGCATCGCTGGTCAGCGGCGCCATGCCCTCCTCGTTGGTACGGGTGCGCAACAATTGGGCGAACTGCTCGAGGTTTTCGTCCACCATCGGCATGTCTTCGTCGAAGTCGACCAGCACGCGGAACATCTCCTGGAAGTCCGAGTCATGGTCCTGCAGTGCGTAGTACAGCTGGCGCGAGCCGATGATCACCAGTTTGACGTTGAGCGGGATCATCTGCGGCTGCAGGCTGACGGTGGCGACCCGGCCCAGCTCACCGATCGGCGACTCCATCTTCAGCTTGCGCGACTGCAACGCACGCTTGAGCGCATCCCATACGAACGGCTCGCCCAGCATCTTCTCGGCTTCAAGAATCAGGAAGCCGCCATTGGCCCGGTGCAGCGCGCCCGGGCGCAGCTGACGATACGAGGTGTACAGCGCGCCTTGGTCGGTGCTGTATTCGATACGGCCGAACAGGTTGTCGTAGGTCGGGTGCGGCTCGAACACCACCGGTGCGCCGCCATCCGCGTGATGGCCGACTACCAGGCTGGGGGCGTACTGCTCTTCGAGCAACTTGCGCGCGACGGCGTCAGTCTTGCTGTCATCGACCAGTTGTTCGACCACGGTGCGCAGCAAGTTCAGTTGCAGCGATTGCAGGTAGGCGCAGACTGCCGCGTTTTCGGCGTACTTCTCCGACAACGGCGCCAGCAGCGGCTGCAGGGCCAGGGTAATGGTTTCTTCGTTGAGCTGGCGCAGCTGGTTGTTCGATTCGCGCTTCCATTGCGGCAGGCTGGCCAGTTCTTCGTTCAACTGCTCCTCAAGCTGGGCGATGTCCTCGTGGAACTGCTCGCGCACCTCTTCCGGCAACTGGGCGAACTCGGCCTCATCCAGCGCCTTACCGTCGGCCATCGGGGTGAAGGCGACGTTGCTGGAGTCGCGGTACAACGCCACGTCCTTCTCGAGCGACGCACGCTCGATCACATCCAGGGCGCGGTCGTAGCGCTGGTTGAAGGCGCGATCGATAGCGCCCTTCTTCTGCTGGTAGGAGGGGTGCTCGAACACCGCCGGGAAGGTCGACAGCAGGTTGTCGATCAAGCCCCCCATGTCGGTGATGAACTCGGCGGCGCTGCCCGAAGGCAATTCCAGTGCACGCGGTTCGCGCGTGTCGTCGAAGTGGTTGACGTAGACCCAGTCGGCCGGGGTCTGCTGACGCTTGCCCTCGGCCTTGAGGTACCGTTTGACGAACGAGAAGCGGCCGGTGCCGGGCTCGCCCATCACATACACGTTGTAACCGGGGCGCGGCATTGCCACGCCGAACTGCAGGGCCTCGACAGCACGTTCTTGGCCCAGGACTCCGCGAAACGGCTCCAGATCGTCGGTATTGGTAAAGGCAAACTGCTCGGGCGAGAAACGCCGGGTCAGGGCTTCAGGCGCGAGACGCAGGCGCGCAGCGACAGGATCGGGCATTGGGTTTCCTTACTTCGGCGGGGCAGATACGCAGCATTCTGGCGCTGCCCGCGCGCGCCTTGCAAGGCTCCACGGGACTTTATATCGCAGCAGGTCGCAGCCAACGCAGGTGATGTCACAGCAAATTTTTCGCAATCAACAACGCAACCTTTAGATCGTGCCTAAACTCCAAGCTGCGCGGGTGGGTGAAATGCTTTCCCGACCTGGCAACCGAGTTGCCAGAAACCCTGACCCTTGGTTAAGACAAAGAGAACAAATGCTATGAAACGGATTCTTCTGGGTACTCTGTTCACCGTAGTCTCGCTCAACGCCATGGCTGAAGCGCCAGGCGGCCCGAACTGCGGCTGGGGCAACATGCTGTTCGAAGGCCAGCGCGGCACGCCGGCACACTTCCTGGCTTCCACCACCAACGGCACCTCTGGTAACGCCACCTTCGGCATGACCTCCGGCACCAACGGCTGCTCGACCAAGGCTTCGCTGACCTACGGCGGCAAGTCCTGGTTCGCCATGAATGGCATGATGAACGAACTGTCCGAAGACATGGCCATGGGCCAGGGCGAAGCACTGACCACCTATGCCGTGGTCCTCGGCGTAGCTCCGGAAGACCGTGGTTACTTCAACTCGGTCACCCACCAGCACTTCAACCAGATCTTCAGCAGTGCCGACGTCACTGCCGAAACTGTCCACAGCAACACCCTGGCCGTTCTGAAGAGCGACCCACGCCTGGCCAAATACGCTACCGAGGCCTAAGCACTGCTGCTCCCGCCCCACCACGGGGCGGGTTTCGCCTTTTTCGGCATCGTTTAGAAGTAGTTGCCCGATATGCTCAAACGCCTCGCTGCCCTGGCGCTGTGTGCCTGCGCCCCTGTTCATGCCGCACCCGTGCTGGATCAAGGCCGTCTCCAGCAACTGGCCAACACCCCCTACTGGATCGCCCTGGGCCATTACGAAACCGCCAAGCTCGGCGGCTGGCGCAGCTATGTGGACGATGACGCGTTCTTCCTGGCCGAAGATGGCGCCCACCACCCCGACCAGGAGCTGCAAGCGACGGTCGATGCGCTGTATGCCCCAGCCAGCCTCGGCGACAAGCATGCCCAATGCGTATTCCCGGCGCGCACCCGCTGGCTGCGCGAGCAGTTGAACCTGCAAGGCTTGCCGCAACCGGACTGCCAGGAGTTCAAGACCTGGTACAAGTCGATCGACCCGCACAGCGCCGCGTTGATCTTCCCGGCGGCCTACCTGAACAGCCCATCGTCGATGTTCGGCCACACCCTGCTGCGCATCGACCAGTCCAACACCCGTAGCGACGACACCACGCTACTGAGCTACGCAATCAACTTCGGTGCCTACATCGAAGGCAGCGACAACAGCATCCTGTATGCCTGGAAGGGCCTGATGGGCGGCTATCCAGGGCTGTTCGCGCTGATGCCCTACCAGGAAAAACTCTCCGAATACCGCAGCCTGGAAAACCGCGACCTGTGGGAATACCAGCTGGACCTGACCCCGGCAGAAACCGGGCGCATGGTCGAACACGTGTGGGAGCTGAAGCAGATCCAGTTCGACTACTTCTTTTTCGACGAAAACTGCTCGTACCGCCTGCTGGAGCTGCTGCAGGTCGCCCGGCCGAGCCTGGACCTGACCTCGCAGTTCCCGCTGACCGCCATCCCAACCGATACGGTGAAAGCCGTGAAACAGTCCGGCATGGTCGCCAGCGAAACCTACCGCCCCTCGCGCGAACGTGAACTGCTGGCCCGCGCCGAGCCACTCGACCATGACGAAAAGCGCCAGGTGCTGGCCGTCAGCGCCGACACCACGCAATTGCAAAGCCCCGACTTCAAAGCCTTGCCCCGCGAACGCCAGGCGCTGGTACAGGATGCTGCGTATCGCCTGGAGCGCTACCGTGCCAATGGCCAGGAACGCGACCCCGGGCAAGCCAAGCGCAGCTTCGAGCTGCTGCGGGCGATCAACAGCAACCCGCCGCCGCCGCTGCAGATAGAGCGCCCCGGCCTGCCTGAGGACGGCCATGATTCGCGCACCTGGCAGCTGGGCGTGGGCACCCGTGAAGACCGTGCCTACGCCGAGTACGGCCTGCGCATGGCCTACCACGACCTGAACGACAATGCCTATGGCTTCCCGCTGGGCGCGCAGATCGAAATCCTGCAGTTGAAGGTGCGCCAATACGAAGGCAACGACTGGCAGATACAACGCCTGGATTTAGCCACCATCCGTTCACTGACACCCCGTAACGAGCTGCTCAAGCCGTGGTCCTGGCAAGTGGCTGGCGGTCTGGAGCGGGTGCCGGGCAAGCATGATGACGAAGTCCTGGTAAGCCATGTGAATGGCGGCGCCGGGGGTACTTGGCAACTGGCCGATGGCTTGCTGGGCTTTGCCTTGGGCACGGTGCGGGTCGAGCACCACAACGACTTCGCCGAGTTCATTGCCCCGGCGGCGGGGTTCAATGGCGGGCTGCTGTGGCGCAACGGGCTGGGCAACATGACGCTGGAGGCCAAGGGCGACTATTTCACCAACGGCGAGGTGCGGCGCAGTGTGAGCCTGAACCAGCAGTGGGAGATCAGCCAGAACCTGGGGTTGCGGCTGAGTGCCTCGCGGGAATTCAGCCACCTGGCTACGGCGCAAAACGAGGTGATGCTGGAGCTGAAGTGGTATCACTACTGAGGCCGCTTTGGGGCCTTTCGCGGGCAAGCCCGCGAATTGGCCAGCCAGGCTGGCAAAGCAGTGTGACTGAACCAACTCTTTGACACTGTTTTGACACCTATCCGACAAATCGCCACCTAGACTTTCCACCATCAACTGGAGGGCTTTGTGGCTATGTCGCGGTACTGGTTCGGCGTGTGCATTGCGGTGTTGCTGTCAGGTTGCGAAACCACCCACGAGCAGATGGTCAACAACGGTTACCCGCCTGCCTATGCGGATGGCTTCCAGGACGGCTGCAGCAGTGGCCGCCAGGCGGCCGGGCTGATGGTGGGCAACTTTCGCAAAAACGTACCGCGCTACCTGCACGAGCGCCAGTACGAAACCGGCTGGGACGATGGCTTCCGCCAGTGCCAGGCCATGCAGAACAGCGAAGAACAGCGCCAGTACCACGAGCGCTTCTGGGACCAGCGCGACCGCGACTGGGAACAGGAAAAGGACCGTGGCGCGGCCAAGGCTTATCGCCACAACTGAGTCGCAAACGGACATTCCTTTAAACCAGTGGCCTGCCATGATGGTCCCTTGCACAAGGAGGCCCTGCATGAGCCGAGCATTCGTCAACGAAGACCAGGCCGCCGCCCAGGCCGACCAACCGGTCGAGCGGCGCGTCAGTGACCAACCCAACTATGTGACGGCCAGCGGCCTGCGCCAGCTGCAAACCCGTGTGGCCGAGCTGAATGCCTTGCGCAGCGAACTGCAGGCGCAGGGCGAACGGGGTGACAAGCAACGGCTGGCCGATACCGAGCGGGATCTGCGCTACTTCAACGCGCGGGTGCAAAGCGCTCAAGTGGTACCGGCAGCGACTTCGCATAGCAAGGTACAGATTGGTAGCCGGGTGCGGTTTGCCGATGCCCATGACCAGGAGCAGGTGGTGCGGCTGGTGGGCGAGGATGAGGCGGATGCCGGGCAGGGGTTGATCAACTGGGGTTCGCCATTGGGGCGGGCGTTGCTTGGGGCCGCGCCGGGGGATGAGGTGCTCTGGCGGCGACCGCTAGGCGAACAGGTGATAGAGGTGGTTGAGATTTTGGGTGAGGGTTGAGGGCCGCAAAGCGGCCCTCAAGGTCTAAAATCAGACCACGCCCTGAGCCAGCATCGCGTCAGCCACTTTCACGAAGCCAGCGATGTTCGCACCCTTGACGTAGTTGACGCGGCCATCGGCCTCTTCACCGTAGTGCACGCAGGCATGGTGAATCGACTGCATGATGTTGTGCAGCTTGCTGTCCACTTCACCGGCAGTCCACAGCAGGCGCATGGCGTTCTGCGACATCTCCAGGCCCGATACGGCCACGCCACCAGCGTTGGAGGCTTTACCCGGCGCGTACAGGATGCCGGCGTCCAGGAAGATGTCCACGGCTTCCAGGGTAGTCGGCATGTTGGCGCCTTCGGCCACGCAGATGCAGCCGTTACGCAGCAAGGTGCGGGCGTCTTCGGCGCCCAACTCGTTCTGCGTGGCGCAAGGCAGTGCGATATCGCACGGCAAGCTCCACGGAGTCTGGCCCTTGCGGAACTCCAGGCCGAACTGCTCGGCCAGCTCGCTGATACGCCCACGCTTGACGTTCTTCAGCTCCATCAGCGCGTCCCACTGGGCGTCGGTCAAGCCAGCTTCGGCGTACAGGGTGCCTTCGGAATCGGACAGCGAGATCACCTTGCCCCCCAGGTCCATGACCTTGCGCGCCGCATACTGGGCAACGTTGCCCGAGCCCGACACCGCCACACGGCGGCCATCGATACGCTTGTCATGGCGCTTGAGCATTTCTTCGGCGAAGTACACGCAGCCGTAACCGGTTGCTTCCGGGCGGATCAGGCTGCCACCGTAGGTCATGCCCTTGCCGGTCAGTACCGAAGTGAACTGGTTGGCCAGGCGCTTGTACTGGCCGAACATGAAGCCGATTTCGCGCGCACCCACGCCAATGTCACCGGCCGGCACGTCGCAGTCGGCGCCGATATGGCGGTACAGCTCGCTCATGAACGCCTGGCAGAAGCGCATCACTTCGGCGTCGCTCTTGCCTTTCGGGTCGAAGTCCGAGCCGCCTTTGCCGCCGCCCATGGGCAGCGAAGTCAGGGAGTTCTTGAACACCTGCTCGAAGGCCAGGAACTTCAGCACGCTGAGGTTCACCGACGGATGGAAGCGCAGGCCGCCCTTGTAGGGGCCAATGGCGCTGTTCATCTGGATGCGGTACCCGCGGTTGACCTGCACCTTGCCCTGGTCATCGACCCAGGACACACGGAACAGCAGCGCGCGCTCTGGCTCGACCATGCGTTCGAGAATGCCGGACTGCAGGTAACGAGGGTTGGCTTCAAGGAATGGCCACAGGGTACGCAACACCTCTTCCACCGCCTGGTGGAATTCGGGTTGGCCTGGATCGCGCTGTTGCAGACGCGCAAGGAAATGGTCGACAGATTCGATCATGGTAGACATCTCACCGAAGGGTTTGGACTTATTGGTTTTTTCGGGAATGTACCAAGAAGCAATCGCACTGGAATAGGGCGAGATGTCGTTTTTTTGAAATTATTTGGTGCGTTTTATATAAGTGTATACAAATACAGCGCCTGATCCTTAGGGTTTATGGGTTAGCCAAGCACAAAAATGGGGCCGCATAGGGCCCCATTCTTGTGCATCACAAAGCCAGCTTACTGGGCCAGCTTCTTGTGCCGTACCCGGTGCGGCTGGGCAGCAGCATCGCCCAGGCGCTTCTTGCGGTCGGCCTCGTATTCGGTGTAGTTGCCTTCGAAGAACACCACGTTGGAGTCGTCTTCGTACGCCAGGATGTGGGTCGCTACACGGTCCAGGAACCAACGGTCGTGGGAAATCACGATCGCGGCGCCCGGGAAGTCCAGCAAGGCTTCTTCCAGCGAACGCAGGGTTTCGACGTCGAGGTCGTTGGACGGTTCGTCGAGCAGCAGGACGTTACCGCCCTCCTTCAGGGTCAGGGCCAGGTGCAGGCGGCCACGCTCACCACCGGACAGGTCCTTGACGAACTTCTGCTGGTCACCACCCTTGAAGTTGAAACGGCCAACGTAGGTACGCGACGGGATCTCATAGTTGCCGATGCGGATCATGTCGGAACCGTCGGAAACCTGCTGGAACACGGTCTTGCCACCGTCCAGGTCCTCGCGACTCTGGTCGACGCAGGCCAGTTGCACGGTTTCACCGATCTCGATGCTGCCCGAATCCGGCTGCTCCTTGCCCATCAGCATGCGGAACAGGGTCGACTTACCGGCACCGTTACCGCCGATCACGCCTACGATGGCGCCTTTCGGCATGGCGAACGACAGGTTGTCGATCAGCACGCGGTCACCGTAGCCCTTGGTGACGTTCTTGAACTCGATGACCTTGTCGCCCAGGCGCGGACCGGCCGGGATGTAGATCTCGTTGGTTTCGCTGCGTTTCTGGAATTCCTGCGACTGCATTTCTTCAAAGCGCTGCAGACGGGCCTTGGATTTGGACTGGCGGGCCTTGGCGCCTTTGCGCACCCACTCCAGCTCCTCTTTCATGGCCTTTTCGTGGGCGCTCTGCTGCTTGGATTCCTGCGCCAGACGGTCCGACTTGGCTTCCAGCCAGCCCGAGTAGTTGCCTTCGTACGGGATGCCGGCGCCGCGGTCCAGTTCCAGGATCCAGCCAGCGACGTTGTCGAGGAAGTAACGGTCGTGGGTAATCGCTACCACGGTGCCCGGGAAGTCGTGCAGGAAGCGCTCCAGCCAGGCCACCGAGTCGGCGTCCAGGTGGTTGGTCGGTTCGTCGAGCAGCAGCATGTCGGGGGCCGACAGCAGCAGGCGGCACAGGGCCACACGGCGCTTCTCACCACCAGACAGGTGTTCGATGCGTGCATCCCAGGCCGGCAGGCGCAGGGCGTCGGCGGCCACGTCCAGCTGGCGTTCCAGGTTGTGACCGTCGGCGGCCTGCAGGATGGCTTCCAGCTTGGCCTGTTCGGCGGCCAGCTTGTCGAAGTCGGCATCCGGTTCGGCGTAGGCCGCGTACACCTCGTCCAGGCGGGCTTGGGCGTCCTTGATGACGCTGACCGCTTCCTCGACCACTTCACGGACCGACTTGGTCGGGTCCAGTTGCGGTTCCTGTGGCAGGTAGCCAACGTTGATGTCGGGCATCGGACGGGCTTCGCCGTCGAATTCCTTGTCGACGCCCGCCATGATCCGCAGCAGGGTCGATTTACCCGCGCCGTTCAGGCCGAGCACGCCAATCTTGGCGCCCGGGAAGAACGACAGGGAAATGTTCTTGAGAATTTCCCGCTTCGGCGGCACGACCTTGCTCAGCCGATGCATGGTGTAGACGTATTGAGCCAAAACCAAGCCCTCTAATCAGATAGGTAAAGACATCGACGATCGCCCCGGCAGCGGGGCCAGGTGGATGTGTGTTCGAGTGCCATTGGACAAAGACGACCATTCTACGCCAACGCACGGCGTTGCATAGGAGGGGTCGAGAGTGGGGTGGGACCGGTGCTGTCCCTTGGGGATTTTGTTGCCTGCGCCGGCCTCTTCGCGGCTTTAGCCGCGAAAGGGCTGGCACAGCAGCCGAAATGGCTCAGACGTGGCGCTGTTTGGCCTTGCCCCGCGGCAACCGGCAACGGTCGCCCTGCCCGGCCAGGCGCGCGGCCCAGGCGGACTTCACGCTGAAGCCGCCGCTGCGGGCAGGCTGCTGCTCGGCCACCGGCGCCGGCCTGGCGGCCATAGGCGCCGTACTGACAACTTTGCCAGCCGGCTTGCCAGCAGCCACTGCCTCAGCCACGGCAACGACCGGCTCTGCTGCCGCCTTGGCGGTCTTGCGCAGTTCAGCCAGCGATGGGGCCTTGGGTTTGGCGGTAGCAGCCGCCTCGGGTTTGCTCAGCGAACGCTGGCAAGACTTGCAGGATACGTCCTCGGTCACGGCAGTGCTGACAAGGGTCTGACTGCTGCGCCCACAGGCGGAATCGAGGCCATTGGAGGAAAAGTGAGTAACCAAAAGCGAACATCTCCGATGCGTTGTCATGTATAGCGGGCGCTATTCTCGCACAGCTTGCAGGGGCTTGCCGAACCACCCGGCAGGCACCATCGGTCAACATGGCTGGCACTTTGCCATAATCCTAGGCATGCTAGCCGGTTTCGGGTGTCCGGCCTTATAGTGCGCCACCGCGGTGCGGCAGGCAGACAACGGCACACACCCTGCATGCTCCGTCCCTGCCATCGCCAGCCCAATCGCAGGATCAACGCTTGACCAATCTTACTCATCCGTCGCCACTGCGTTCCGCGCCACAAGCGCCCGCCTCTACCTTGCGCGGGTCGATCAAGGGTGCGCTGGCGATGCTGGCCCTGATCCTGCTGGGCCTGCTGCTGTGGCAGCTGCTCGCCCAGTTCAACCACACCCAGGCCGACCTGCGTCGACAAAGCCTGGACGCGACCGCGGAGCTGGCTGACCACCTGAGCCTGAACATGGCGTTCAAGGCCCAGCAAGCGGTAAATGTGGTGCAGCCCTACGTCAATGCGCCGACGCCGGCCGCCCTGCCCAGCCTGCTGGTTACCCTGCGCGAGCGGCTGCCCGCCCTGCAAAGCCTGGCCTGGCTGAATAGCAGCGGGCAACTGCGCGCCGACAGCCTGGCAAACAGCCCCGACCGCCAGTTGCTTGACGATTTGCTCACGCTGAACCAGGGCCGTGCGTACTTCTTTACCAATTCAGCCGACAACCGCACCCTGTACCTGCTGCTGCGCCAGGCCGCTGAACAGGACCGCGGCTACTGGTTGCTGCGCCTGTCACCCGACTACTACCGCGAACTCACCACCCACCTGGACGGCGACGGGCACCCGCTGTGGTTGCTGGAAAACAGCCGCAGCGGCGAGGTGCTGCAGCACCACGCGCCAACCGATACCAGCAACGAACCACTGCAAAGCGTGCTGCTGGCCTTTATCGACAACAGCACCTGGCAGCTGCGCGGCCTGTTCGATGCGAAGCTGGCCCAGCAAAAGCTGCTGCCGGCGCTGATCGGCAAATGCATGCTGGTGCTGTTCTGCGCCTTGCTGCCGGTGCTGGCGCTGATCAACATGCGCCGCCGCCAGCGCGCGTTGCAGGAAGACCGCCGGCGCTACCAGGAAATCTTCGAAGGCACTGGCGTGGCCCTGTGCGTGCTCGACCTTTCCAGCCTGCCCGGCCAACTCGACCGTTACCACCTGCGCAACCGCGCCGCGCTCAAGCAGAGCCTAGCGCTGGACACCAACCTGCGCCGCTCGCTGCTGCTGGAGCTGAAGATCACCGAGGTCAACCAGGTGGCGCGCCAACTGCTCAACATCGACAGCCATGAAGGTGCCTGGCATCGGCTTATCGACGGCACTGGCGACGGCCGCGAAAGCATCGGCATGCAACTGATCGACGCCCTGATCGAGCAACGCCAGCTGCTGGAGCTGGAAGTACGCCTGCCGGCGCCACTGGGCGGCGAGCTGCACCTGTGGCTGATGGCACGCCTGCCGCAGCAGCGACGTGACTACCAGGCGGTGATCCTCAGCATCAGCGACATCACCAGCCGCAAGCAGGTAGAGCTATCCCTGCTGGAGCGCGAAAGCTTCTGGTCGGACGTGGTCCGCACCGTCCCCGACCAGTTGTACGTGCAGGACGTGCTGAGCCAGCGGATGATCTTCAGCAACCGCCACCTCGGCCAGACCCTGGGCTACGACCGTACCGAACTGGCACAAATGGGCGACCGCTTCTGGGAGCTGCTGCTGCACCCTGAAGATGCCGCGCACTACCAGGCCCTGCGCCAGCAACAGCGCGACGAAGGCCATGACCAACCGCTGCACTGCCAACTGCGTTTCCGCCACCATGATGGCGGCTGGCGCTGCTACGACATCCGCGAGCAGGTGCTGACCCGCGACGCCGAGGGCCTGGTTACACGCATCATCGGGGTGGGCAAGGATGTGACGGTGCAGATCGAGGCCAGCCAGTCCCTGCGCGACAGCGAGCAGCGCTACCGCATGCTCGCCGAAAGCATCAGCGACGTGATCTTCTCTACCGACAGCCTGCTCAAGCTCAACTATGTCAGCCCGTCGGTGCAGAGCGTGCTGGGCTACCAGGCAGACTGGATCTTCGCTAACGGCTGGCAGTCGATCATCGCCAACCCGGCCCAGCTCACCGGCATCTACAGCCTGATGGAGCGGGTCAGCAACGCGATGAGCGATCCGGCCCAACTGGCGCAACTGCGCAGCCAGTTGCCCACCCAGCTGTTCCTGTTCGACTGCCTGCGCGCCGATGGGCGCAAGATCCCGATCGAGCTGCGCCTGGTGCTGGTGTGGGACGACGACCAACGGTTTGAAGGCGTGCTCGGGGTGGGCCGTGACATCAGCCAGCAACGCCGCGCGGAAAAAGACCTGCGCATGGCCGCGACGGTATTCGAGCACTCCACCTCGGCGATTCTCATCACCGACCCGGCCGGCTATATCGTCCAGGCCAACGAGGCGTTCAGCCGCGTCAGTGGCTATGCCGTCAGCGACGTCCTCGACCAGTTGCCGGGCATGCTCACCGTCGATGAACAGCAGGAGAGCCACCTGCGCTATGTGGTCAAGCAACTGCACCAACGTGGCAGCTGGGAGGGCGAAGTGTGGCTGAAGCGCCGTGACGGCGACCACTACCCGGCCTGGGTCGGTATTACCGCGGTACTGGACGACGAAGGCGACTTGGCCAGCTACGTGTGCTTCTTCACCGACATCAGTGAACGCAAGGCCAGCGAACAGCGCATTCACCGCCTGGCCTACTACGACGCCCTCACCCACCTGCCTAACCGCACGCTGTTCCAGGACCGCCTGTACAACGCCCTGCAGCAGGCGGAACGGCAGAAGGCCTGGGTGGTGCTGATGTTCCTCGACCTCGACCGCTTCAAGCCGATCAACGACTCCCTTGGGCATGCCGCCGGCGACCGCATGCTCAAGGACATGGCCCTGCGCCTGCTGGCCTGCGTGGACGATGACGAAACCGTGGCGCGCATGGGCGGTGACGAGTTCACCTTGCTGCTGCAACCACGCCCCACCCGCGAAATGGCCTTGAACCGCGCCATTCATGTGGCCGAAAACATCCTTGGCAGCCTGGTGCGGCCGTTCGTGCTGGAAAACCGCGAGTTCTTCGTCACCGCCAGTATCGGCATTGCCCTGAGCCCGCAGGATGGCAGCGAGCTGAGCCAGCTGATGAAGAACGCCGACACCGCCATGTATCACGCCAAGGAGCGCGGCAAGAACAACTTCCAGTTCTACCAGGCCGAGATGAACGCCAGTGCCCTGGAGCGCCTGGAACTGGAAAGCGACCTGCGCCACGCCATGGAGCAGAACGAGTTCATTCTCTACTACCAGCCGCAGTTCAGCGGCGACGGCAAGCGCCTGACCGGTGCCGAAGCGTTGCTGCGCTGGCGCCACCCGACCCGCGGCCTGGTGCCGCCGGGCGATTTCATCCCGGTGATCGAAGAGCTGGGCCTGGTGGTAGAAGTCGGCGACTGGGTGCTGCGCGAGGCCAGCCGCCAGCTCAAGGCCTGGCACAAGGCCAAGGTGCGGGTACCGAAGGTATCGGTGAATATCTCGGCGCGGCAGTTCTCCGACGGCCAGCTGGGTACACGGATTGCCACCATCCTTGAAGAAAGCGGCTTGCCACCCGCGTGCCTGGAGCTGGAGCTCACCGAAAGTATCCTGATGCGCGAGGTGAACGAGGCGCTGCAAATTCTGGCCAGCCTGAAAAACCTCGGGCTGAGCATTGCGGTCGATGACTTCGGCACTGGCTACTCGTCGCTCAACTACCTCAAGCAGTTCCCCATCGACGTGCTGAAGATCGACCGTACCTTCGTCGACGGCCTGCCCGAAGGCGAACAGGACGCGCAGATTGCCCGGGCGATCATCGCCATGGCCCACAGCCTCAACCTGGCGGTGATCGCTGAAGGCGTCGAAACCCACGAGCAGCTGGAGTTTCTGCGTGAGCACGGTTGCGACGAGGTACAGGGCTACCTGTTCGGGCGACCGATGCCGGCGCATCAGTTCGAGGCGCAATTCTCCAACGAGACCTTGTTCATGTTCCATTGACCCCGCACTCTGCCTGCTTGCAAGGTCCCCTTAGTCGCGGGTGAACCCGCGCCTGCACATACGCTGCTGCGGCTGAATTGCGCCTGAAAAAACGGACCTTCGAGTCAACTCCTGCCCCCGCCCAGCCCAGACACGGCGCGGGATGCAACATGAAGCCCATTGGTCCGCGACTTGACGCCACTTCATATGCCAGCCGCGAATCAATCGGTTAGAATGCCCGCCTAACTCACCCCCGATCCTTGAGGACCGCCATGTTCAGCCGTGATTTGACCATTGCCAAGTACGACGCCGAGCTCTTCGAAGCCATGCAGCAAGAAGCCCTGCGCCAGGAAGAGCATATCGAGCTGATCGCTTCGGAAAACTACACCAGCCCGGCAGTCATGGAAGCCCAAGGCTCGGTGCTGACCAACAAGTACGCCGAAGGTTATCCGGGCAAGCGCTACTACGGTGGTTGCGAGTACGTCGACGTCGTCGAGCAACTGGCCATCGACCGCGCCAAGGAGCTGTTCGGCGCCGACTACGCCAACGTCCAGCCGCACGCTGGCTCCCAGGCCAACGCCGCCGTCTACCTGGCCCTGCTGTCGGCCGGTGACACCATTCTGGGCATGAGCCTGGCCCACGGCGGCCACCTGACCCACGGTGCTTCGGTCAGCTCCTCGGGCAAGCTGTACAACGCCATCCAGTACGGCATCGACGGCAACGGCCTGATCGACTACGACGAAGTCGAGCGCCTGGCGGTAGAGCACAAGCCGAAGATGATCGTTGCCGGCTTCTCGGCCTACTCGCAGGTGCTGGACTTCGCCCGCTTCCGCGCCATCGCCGACAAGGTCGGTGCCTACCTGTTCGTCGACATGGCCCACGTTGCCGGCCTGGTTGCCGCTGGCGTCTACCCGAACCCGGTGCCGTTCGCCGACGTGGTCACCACCACCACCCACAAGACCCTGCGCGGCCCGCGCGGCGGCCTGATCCTGGCCCGTGCCAACGCCGACATCGAGAAGAAGCTGAACTCCGCTGTCTTCCCAGGCGCCCAGGGCGGCCCGCTGGAGCACGTCATCGCCGCCAAGGCCATCTGCTTCAAGGAAGCCCTGCAGCCTGAGTTCAAGGCTTACCAGCAGCAGGTCGTGAAAAACGCCCAGGCCATGGCCAGCGTGTTCATCGAGCGTGGTTTCGACGTGGTTTCCGGCGGTACCCAGAACCACCTGTTCCTGCTGTCGCTGATCAAGCAGGAAATCTCCGGTAAGGACGCTGACGCCGCACTGGGCAAAGCCTTCATCACCGTGAACAAGAACTCGGTACCGAACGACCCACGTTCGCCGTTCGTCACCTCGGGCCTGCGTTTCGGCACCCCAGCCGTGACCACCCGTGGTTTCAAGGAAGCCGAATGCAAGGAACTGGCCGGCTGGATCTGCGACATCCTGGCAGACCTGAACAACGAAGCGGTGATCGACGCCGTCCGTGAGAAGGTCAAGGCCATCTGCAAGAAGCTGCCGGTTTACGGCAACTGATTGGCGCTTGCCTGAAGTGAAAAAGCCCGGCCCAGTGCCGGGCTTTTTCGTTCTATAAAGACGCACCGCTACCGGCACAAAGACTGCGCCCCCAATACCTCCAATTTGCACAGGCCGCACCTTGACCAGAGAGCAACTCGAAACCCGGCAGATCCCCATCTACTTCGCCGCCGTACTGGCCGCTATCGTCTTCGGCCTGCTGGCCAGCGACACTGCGCGCCATCTTGAAGCCCTGATCACCCCGGCCATCGCCGTGCTGATGTACGCGATGTTCCTGCAAATACCCTTCCTCGACCTGCGCCAGGGCCTGGGTAACCGCCGCTTCATCACTGCCCTGCTACTGGCCAATTTCCTGCTCGTTCCGCTGCTTGTCTGGGCCATCACCCGCGGGCTGGTGGAACACCCGGCGATCCTCATCGGTACCTTGCTGGTGCTGCTCACGCCCTGCATCGACTACGTGGTGGTGTTCACCCACATTGGCAAAGGCGACTCACGCCTGACCTTGGCCGCAACCCCCCTGTTATTGCTGGCGCAACTGGTGCTGCTGCCGGTGTACCTAGCCCTGATGCTGGGTGGCAGCAGCCAGGTGACAATCTCCATCACCCCGTTCGTGGAAGCCTTCGTGCTGTTGATCGTGTTGCCGATGGCCCTCGCGGTGCTCACCAGCGCCGGTGCCCGGCGCTCGCGCGCAGTCGCGACCTGGAACGACGCCTGGGCGTGGTTGCCGGTGCCGGCGATGGCCTTGGTGCTGATGGTGGTGATCGCTTCGCAGATTGTCGTGGTGCTGCGTGATTTCGACCGTTTGCTGCCGGTGGTTCCGGTATACATCGGCTTCATGCTGCTGGCGCCGGTACTCGGCTTCGCCTCGGCACGGCTGCTGCGCCTGCCGGCCACCAAGGCACGCTCGGTAACCTTCAGCGCAGCCACGCGTAACTCGCTGGTGGTGCTGCCGCTGGCGCTGGCGTTGCCAGAAGAGATGCGCGGGTTGGCGGCAGCCGCGGTGATCACACAAACCTTGGTAGAGCTGGTGAGTGAACTGATTTACGTGCGGGCGATACCACGGCTTGTACGTTGACCCATCACGTGGGCGCTTAGGCCAGGTTGCGCTTCAGCTCGGCGATATGCTCCGGGCCGATGCCACAGCAACCGCCGACCATGCTGGCACCACGCGCACGCCAGTCCTTGGCCCATGCCAGGTAACCCGGCGGGTCGAGGTCTTCGCGCAGTTCGTCCAGGCCATCGTTGGCAGTGGCTTCTTTGGGCTGCGGCGGGAAGGCGTTGGCATAGGCACCGATGGCAATCTCGGCGTTGTGTCGTTCGATGACCGAGCGCGCGACATCAATGGCGGCGCCGATCACTTCCGGCTGGCTGCAGTTGAACAACACCGCAGCCGCCCCCAGGCTGACTGCGGCTTCGATGGCTTCGGCCACCGGTTCACCGGAACGCAGGCGCGGAACCTCGTCGACGTCCTCGTCCTGCAGGGTGAATGACACCCAGAACGGCCTGCCGTCTGCCGGCAAATGGCTATGAATGGCCCGCACTTCGGCCACGGAACTCTGGGTTTCGGCCAGCCACAGGTCAACATGCGGGGCCAGGCCCTGGAGCAGCGGGGTCAGCACCTCTGCCACACGCTCGGGCTGGAACAGGTCGGGGCGGTAGGACCCGAACAGCGGCGGCAGCGAACCGGCCACTCTGACCGGGTGCGCGCCGCTATCTGCCGCGTGCCGCGCAAGCTGGCCTGCGATATGCGCCAGCTGTCGCCCTTCGGCGGCAAAGCGTTCTTCACCGATGTGGAACGGCACTACCGCATAGCTGTTGCTGGTGATGACCTGCGCACCCGCATCGATGAAGGCTGCATGCACGCCCACGACCGCCTCTGGCGCCTCGCTCAGCGCCAGCGCCGACCACTCGGGCTGGCGAAACGGTGCACCACTGCGTTGCAGCTCTCGGCCCATGCCACCGTCCAGAATTACCATCGTTCGCTCTGCCATATAACTTCTCTGAAGGTTCTTATAAATAAAATTCATTATGGGGATTGGGGTTATAACTATTAAATACCCTATCACCCATTTGCCCAACATATCAGGTATGTACATGCGATTTTCTTCTCTGCTGGGTGCGGGCCTTGTACTGCTCGCAACTGCCACCCAAGCCTTAGCTGGCGCCACGTTGGAGCGGGTTGAATCGCGCAAGGAAATGGTCAACGTACTGATGGAAAGCTACCCGCCGTTTTCCTTCCTCAATGACCACAACCAACTCGACGGTTACGACGTGGACGTGGCCAAGGCAGTGGCCGACAAGCTCGGCGTCAAACTGCGCCTGGAAACACCGTCCTGGGACGTAATTGCCGCGGGCCGCTGGAGCGGGCGCTACGACATCTGCATTTGCTCGATGACCCCGAGCAAGGCGCGCGCCGAGGTGTTCGACTTCCCCGTGGAGTACTACGCATCGCCCGCCGTGATCGTGGTCAATGCCTCGGATGAGCGCATCCATGGCGCCAAAGACCTGGAAGGCCGCAAGGTGGGTTCGATCAGTGCCTCGAGCTACGAAAGCTACCTGAACAAGAACCTGGTCATTGAAGGCAAGGAAGACCAGAAGATCGATTACCCGTTCGACTTCGTGCAGGCTGCGCCCTACGACACTGAAAACGTCGCCTTCCAGGACCTGGGCCTGGGCACTGGCGTGCGCCTGGACGCCATCATTACCAACCTGGTGACCGCGCAGCCGCGCCTGCAGCAAGACAAGCGCTTCAAGCTGGCCGGTGCGCCGCTGTATGAAGAGCCCAACGCGGTAGCCATCGAAAAAGGCGACCCGGAGTGGGATGCCAAGGTACGCCAGGTGTTCGCCGAGCTGAAGGCTGATGGCACCCTGGCCAAGCTGTCGCAGAAATGGATTGGCGCCGACATCAGCAAATGAGCACCTTCCCCCCCTCCCCCAAGCCTGTGGCGAAGCCTGCGGGCGCCGGCCTGTTCGGCTTTCGCACCCGGTTACTGCTGACCTGGCTGGCGCTGTTCGGGCTGTTTGTCGCCTTCTTCCTCAGCTTTGACCTGAAGTTCGCCATCATTCTGGAGAAGTTTCCCAACCTGGCCGGTTTCAAGCTGGGGCCCAACGGTTTTCTGCAAGGCGCCGCACTGACCCTGTTCCTGTGCCTGTGCTCGATGGTGGTATCCGTGCTGCTCGGCTTTGCCGCCGCGCTGGCACGGTTATCCAACAGCGCGGTGCTGGTGGGTGTGGCCAGCTTCTACACCTCGTTCTTCCGTGGCACGCCGCTGCTGATCCAGATTCTGCTGATCTACCTGGGGCTGCCGCAGGTGGGCCTGGTACCCGGCGCCATCAGCGCCGGCATCATTGCCTTGTCGCTGAACTACGGGGCCTACCTGAGCGAGATCTTCCGCGCCGGCATCCTCGGCGTGGCCCGTGGGCAACGTGAAGCAGCATTGGCGCTGGGCATGCGCACGCCGCAGATCTTCTGCCACATCATCCTGCCCCAGGCCATGCGGGTGATCATTCCGCCCACCGCCAACCAGTTCATTTCGATGCTCAAGGACTCGTCGCTGATTTCCGTGATGGGGGTTTGGGAGGTGATGTTTCTGGCGCAGTCGTATGGGCGTTCGAGCTATCGCTACCTGGAGATGCTGACCACCGCCGCCGTGATCTACTGGGTGCTGTCGATACTGCTGGAGCTGCTGCAGGCGCGGCTGGAGCGGCATTTTGGCAAGGCTTATCAGCGCTGAGGGCTGCGCACGGCCACTGCGAAATCATCTACCCAGGCACGACGCGCAGGAGCGCCACCAAGGGCGCTCCTGCATCTACCGCGTCAACTGAAGCCGCTTTGCCGCTCACAAAGCTTTCATCTCGGCGATATCCCGCGCCACCTGGTCTGCAGAGTGGTCGAACATCGCCTGTTCCTGCGCATCCAGCGGCAACTCGATCACCCGCGCAAGCCCCTTCTCTGCCAATACACAGGGCACACCCATGGCGATATCCGTTCGCCCATACTCGCCCTCGAGAATCGCCACCGCCGGCAAAATACGGTTCCGCCCATTGGCGATCGCATCGACCATCTGCGCAATGGCCACGCCCGGTGCATCGCAGGCGCTCCCCATCTTCTTCAACCCCAGAATTTCACCGCCGCCCTTACGGGTGCGCTCGACAATCTGCTCGATCTGCTCATCGGACAAAAAGTGCGACAGCGGCACCGAGCCGATCTGGCAGTAGCGCATCAGCGGCACCATGCTGTCGCCATGCCCGCCCAGCACCAGCGCCGTGATATCCCGTGCAGAAAACCCGGTTTGCTCGGCGATGAAGCACTTCATGCGCGCGGTATCCAGCACCCCCGCCTGCCCGAACACCTTGTCGCGCCCTAGCCCGCTGACGCGCCAGGCGCGGTAGGTGAGCACATCGACCGGGTTGGACACCACCAGCACCGTCGCAGTCGGCGCGTGGTGCTTGATATCCGCCATGATGCTGTCGAGGATTGGCAGGTTGGTACTCAATACATCCTGGCGCGACTGACCGGGCTTGCGCGGCACGCCCGCCGTGATCACCACCAGCTCGGAACCCTCCAGCATCTCGGCTTTGGCCCCGCCGTGAACATGGGTATCGGAACCTGAATCCACAGCCGCCTGCCAAACGTCCAGCGCCTTGCCCTGCGCCAGTTCACCCTGCACGTCCATCAACACCAGCTCACGGCACAACTCATCCCGGGCGATGATCTGCGCCGCCGCCTCGCCGACCAGGCCGGCACCCACAATCGTTAATTTGTTCACCAGACACCTCCCAGCGGCGCGCGCCACCAGGAACACGCCTGCGTATAGAGAGAAGTATTGCCTGCCGGGGCTAAATGGCCACCCAAGACGATGCGACTACCTTCACTTGACAGTATTCCATGGCAGCGCAAATACTTTGGCTGGATTCATATAGATGACCATACAATAAGGTGAATCAATCAATGAACATGCTGCCCAAGCGCCCCGTCGCCACACCACCGCCCACCGGCCCCAGCGCCACGCCTCCCTGCTGCCCATCTTCGGTTACCAGGCGCCCGCCTGTGAGCGGCAGCTAGCGCAACGCCGCGTTCCCTTCCTCGCAACCGTAGCAGCCACAACGGCAGCCACCTGGGCATGCCCCGTGGAAACGCCCGTCACGCCTTCAAACCCTGAGTGCAGCCCGAGCGCCAGCCCAACCGAGACTCCTTGAATGACCCCCTTAGATATACAGCTATTACTGACAGCCTTGGCCAGTGTTCTGGTGCTGGTGGCGCTCATCGTATCGCGCCTGAAAATGCACCCGCTGCTGGCCTTGCTGGTGGTGTCCATTGGTGTGGGCTTCGCGACGCATATGGCGCCAGGCAGCATCGTCTCCCACCTGCTCACCGGCGCCGGCAAGACGCTGGGCGCAGTGGGGGTGGTGATCGCGCTGGGTGCGATGCTCGGCAAGATCCTGGCTGACGCTGGCGTCACGGAACAGGTCGCGGATGTCATCCTCAAGCGCACCTCCGACCGCATGATCCCTTGGGCCATGATGCTGGTTGCCTTCGTCATTGGCATCCCGATGTTTTTCGAAGTGGGCCTGGTGATCATGCTGCCGCTGATCTTCAGCGTGGCGCGGAAGCTGGAAGGCAAAGCCCGCTTCAAGGGCTCTGCCTATGTGTATGTAGGTGTGCCGGTGATTTCCGCGCTTGCCGCCATGCACGGCATGGTACCGCCCCACCCAGGCCCCCTGACCGCCATCGCCGTGCTCAAGACCGCGGTGGGGCCCACCATGCTGTATGGCTTCCTGGCCGCCATTCCGGCAATGATCCTGGGCGGCCCGCTGTACGGCATGTTCATTTCACCGCGCATGAACACGCGGCCCGATCAGGCATTGCTGGACCAGTTCACACTGGCTGAAAAAGCCGATGGCCAACCCCGCCCCGGGGTAATGGTCGGCATGCTGGCCGCATTGCTGCCGGCCATCCTGATGCTGGTGCATGCCGTCGCCGAGATGCTGCTGCCCAAAGGCAATGCGCTGCTGGAACTGGCCAGTTTCCTGGGCAACCCGCTGATCGCCATGCTGCTGGGCGTGCTGTTCGCCGGCGCCAGCCTGGTGCTTGCGCGCGGCGGCGACGCCGAACAGCTGCGCGATGCGCTGGGCAAAAGCCTCAAGCCG
This sequence comes from Pseudomonas sp. LB-090624, assembly GCF_003205205.1. Taxonomy (GTDB): domain Bacteria; phylum Pseudomonadota; class Gammaproteobacteria; order Pseudomonadales; family Pseudomonadaceae; genus Aquipseudomonas. The sequence goes on along the minus strand of NZ_QJRL01000032.1, from coordinate 13,127 downwards.
ATTGCCTCGATCATCATGATCATTGCCGGTGGCGGTGCCTTCCAGGAGATGCTGACCAGCGCCAAGGTTGGCGATGCCATTGTGCACCTCACCCAGCAATCTGCCTTCCCTCCCCTGATTCTGGGGTGGCTGATCGCGATGCTGCTCTCGGTGTCTACCGGTTCCGCCACGGTCGGTATCGTAGGGGCTGCCGGCTTGCTGGCACCGCTGGCAGGTGCAGACCCCAGCCTCAACCTGCCTTTGCTGGCCCTGTCCATCGGCTGCGGTTCGCTGTTCTTCAACTATGCGAACCATGCAGGCTTCTGGATGGTGAAGGAGTCGTTTGGCATGACCATGGGCGAAGCCACCAAGACCATCTCGGTGGTGCAGTCCATTGTGGCGGTGGTTGGCTTGATCGTGGTGTTGCTGCTGAACACGGCGATTGCTGTGAGCTGAAGCAGCTTGCAACAACTGCCCTAGATCGTCCCAAGGTCTGCACGGACGGTGCGGACCTTGGGTCGCGATGGGCTGCAAAGCAGGTTCACGCCGACGTCAGTACTGGGTTTTGTTCAGCTGCTCGGCCAAGGGCGGATAGTAGATCTGGCCGATCTCATCCGATGACCACCACGCCCAGTGCAGCAGGTACAGGGCGACGATGGTCAGTAGCGCATAGCCCTTCCAGCCAAACCAAAAGGTGACATAAGCCATCAACCCGGGCAGCTGGAAATGAGCACTTACCCCAGCATTTGCAATTGCCATCAGCACCAGGCCGAACACCAGTACTCCGGCTTGGAATCGCTGTTGCCGCCACTCCTCCCGCTGCATGGTCAAGCGTTTCCAATAGTTGTAGAGGAATTCGTTGCCTTCACGAAGGCTGTGCTCTCGCAGTGCACTGAAGGTCACGTAGTTGGGAAACAGCGAATAATCTCGCGGGCCCTGAAGCCGGTGCCACGGAATGAAGCTGCCCATGATCGCCGCCACCCGCGCCAGCACCGGGATTACCACCGACACCACCAGGCAGAACACCATGATGCCCACGAAGATACGCCCGACATTTTCCCAGACGATCGCCATGTCCCCCGAGAAACCCAGCAAGGTTGTACCCAGTGAGTGCATGAGCGCGATATCGATGAACAAGCCTACATAGGCCAGCTTCAATGCCCAGCGTACTTCCCACGCCTTTTCGAACACCGCACCCGGCAGCCCGGCGATAGGGTTGGTGGTTTTCAGGCTGTCTCTGTTTTGATCCATGCAGAATCCTCGGTAGTTGGCAAATGGTCAGGGCAAAGCGCTTTACGTGCGCTTTGCCTGATTACCATGCACTACAGAGGCGCGAGCGTTCTACTCAACTTGAGGTAGTTACTATCATCCCCGCAGAAGGGGCTGCTTTTGTGTTGCATGTCCAAGGGCTGCAAAGCAGCCGTTCATGCATCCACATTCGAGTGCCCTCTTCCGCGGTGCCCACTAATCAGCTGAGTCCTACCCACCCTGCTCCATCACCTTTCCACACTGCTCACTGGCCAATCGGCTGATGATCCGGATCGCCTGGTGGATACCGGCCGTGTTGCGAAAGCTCAGACGCGGGTTGTGTTCGCATTCCAGCATTTCGTCGTGCTGGACCAGGGCCTCGCCTAGCAGTTCCAGGGTCCAGGCGTAGCTTTGGATGGTAGAGAGGCGTTCTTGGTCAGACATGGCGGGCCTCCGGTTGGAAGGAGGTGAAACGGGGATTGCTGGAGGTGAAATCCATGAGGGCCGTTGAAAAACGACGGAGGAGAACGGATGCGAGGATCCTGGATGGACTTGAGATGAGCATGCATGCGGCCCTTTTCGATTGAAGCACCACGCTGACCGTCGCCAAACGATTAGGGTGGCAGCTGTACGCAGGTTGGCGAACCGAGGAAAAGGAACTCGGCAGACCCGAAGGTCTCCCACGCACAGCCGCCATTACACGAAACTGCGGACGCAAAAAAAGCGCCTGCAATCGTGATCGGGGGCGCCGATGCGCCTTTTTCGTTCGGGTCGCCAAACCCGGTCGCGGAATTGGCCGCGACTGGAACACGGTATCGCTGTGGGGGCGCTAAAGCAAGGTTGTCCGTTGTATGAATCGTCGCAGAAAACTGTAGGCAATGTTGGCCATTAGACCTGATTCTCGCGGGACTGGAATTTGGTGGAATTTTTGATGTACCTCGTAGGTTATCCATACAAGTTCGGTGATGAACTGCGTAAAAACGACTCGGTAATGTGCAAACAACCAAAAACGTACGCTCGGGATGTCGACGGGGCCCTACGCGAGATACCCCTGCAACAACCGACGCACATTTTCCACTAGTGAAGACTCCCCCTTGCGCGGTGGAAGCAGCAGGAACCTGGCATGCGCCAATGCCGGCAACCCACCTCGGTAGGGCTCCACGCCATGCGGTACAGCACTTGCGTTAAGACACGCGATTCCAAGCCCTGCCCTCAATGCCGATTGCAGCCCCGCCACCCCTGACGTCGAGTAAACGATCTCGTATTCGACATGGGCGCGTTCCAGCACCTGGCAGCTGTACTCCGACAATCCGCATCCGCATCCGCTGATCGCCAGCAGTGGTAGCGGCTGCCCAGGCTCTGGCACCCAGCCGGCCGCGGCGACCCATTGCAGGGGTTCCTGCCTCACCTCAAAGGTGTTGGATGTGGACGCGCGCTCGTTAAAACGCATGGCCAAGCCAATGTCCAGGTATTCACTTGCCTGATCAATTTCCAGGCTCTTTTTCATCACTACATGTAGTCGAAGCCGTGGGTGCCATTCACGTAGTTTTTTCAGGAGCCCTGCAATGTCGTCGGGGCGAAAGTAATCAGTGATCGCCAAGCGTATCTCGCCTTCGAATTGTTCGCCTCGAACATCGGACAGCGCTCGTTCGCCCATGGTGAGGATCTGCCTGGCGTGGCGCAAAAGTCGTTCACCTGCCGGGGTGGGACGAACGCCTTGCTTGCCTCGGATGAGCAACTCGACGCCAATGGCATCTTCCAGCTTACGCAGCTGTTCGCTGATGGCGGAGGTCGAGCGAAACAGGGCTGGAGCGGCTGCAGAGATACTGCCTGCGTCACAGACCGCGAGGTAGACGTGGAGCTGGGCAAGGTCAAAGTGGTACATGCAGGTTCCGGATAAACAGGAAGATAAGCGCTGATTTTCCCGCTTTTTAGGATCACGTTCAAAGGCTAAGTTACAGGCTCAATCACTCACGAGGATTAACGAAATGCCTGGTATCACCCTTACCTTATCCGGCGCACCAGATGCTGCGTTGGCGTCCCGTCTCAGCCATGAGCTGACTGAACTGACTGCTCGCGTACTGGACAAGCAGCCATCCCAAACGATGGTTATCGTTCGGTTCGTCGATTCTGGTTTGTGGTTCATCGACAGTGAATCGCTTGAGAGTTTGGGGCGAAATAGCTTTCGCCTGGAGGTGACGATCACCGACGAGACGACGACAGTGGAGCAGAAACGGCGGTATCAGCGTGAGTCGTATGATTTGCTTTCGGGGCGCATCGGGAATGTGCACCCTCATTCGAACGTACACATCATAGATGTGCGCGCTACGGCCTATGGCTATGGCGGGGTTCCGCAAGCGGCGAAGCTATGGGGCTGAAATAGGAAAACAAGGGACGGATGCTTTGATCGATAGTTAACCGGCAAGGCATTGGGCAGCAGGCGCCTTCTGCAGGATATTGGTCTCAATATGGAATGCCACGTCCCCCCCGCCACGCGAAAAATGCTGCAGCGGTTAACCCCATGGTTCTAGCCGCTCTGCGGGAGTCAAAGGTACAGGACTACCCGCCTGAGGTGCCCCAGCATGCCCTCAATTATTAACTCAAACCCAACGGCCAAACTTAGGTAAAACCAATCTTGCAACCATCTAAAAGCACGCGCCATTTGAGTGCAAGTAATTTATTTATTACTCACTTCCATTATCATGCTTCAAAATAAGCCTCCTAATCCACATAGCTGACTGCGAGAGCAGTGATCTCCAAATGCACAAGCTGACGCCTTGCCTCCCCTACGCCTGTAGGGTATCCAAACATTAAGATTTAGTAGTATCGTGCCTCGCTATTACACACGCAATCCAAACAAATGTACGATGCCTACTGGCTCGCATTCGCAATCGAGCACTAGCAGACAGTTGTTATATTGGATCGCATCTCTACGCCACTGGGGGTTGATACCTGGACTCAATTAGGCGCCGGTAGTGAGCGACAGATCTTCTCGGCCAAGCATCAGACAGAGGCATGACAGCGCCATTCAATCGCAAATCTTTCAACCGGGAATATTTGATCGTTAGCTGTATCTAAGAAAGGAGAGACTCATGCGTGAACTGACAGAACAAGATTTACTGATGGTATCAGGTGCAGACCGGGGTGACGCAGCAATAGCTGTAGGCTCACTTGGGGCCGCGGCAGGAGGAAGAGCAGGGGCCTTGGTTGGTGCAGAGCTTGGAGCAACATTTGGAGCTGCCGGAGGGCCACCCGGAGTTCTGATTGGTGGCGCGGTCGGAGGGCTCGCAGGACTAGCCATTGGAAGCGAAATAGGAGCGGGGATTTATGATTACTTTCAGAGTGGTACTGGCGCTTGATAGGTGCACAATAACTCATAAGAAGCACTAGCATTGACTGATGCGCATTATCTTGACACCATTCCTAAATCGCATCATCAATTACAGCCGTGCAGCTAGGACTTAGCACTATGCCTAAAATTAAGTCTCTTTTATTTCCATATTGCTTAGCCGTGATGGCAATACAACTCATGATCCCTGACAGAAATATTGAAATTTCATACAGGTTCTTTTTTATTTACATAGCAGCACAGCTCGCCGTTTGCGGTCTCCTCTACCTTTCAGCCATTAAAAAAACAAACACCCCTCCCCTCTTATTTTTATTTTTCTCTGCACTTTTCGCAATTGGGCTGCCGATAATCAAAGTCATCTACACTCAGGACAACTGAGGGTTTTCCGCCGCAAGACAAACGCCAGGTTGGCGACATGGGGGGCACGAACCCGTGCGACAGGCACTGGTCCGGGCTGGCCCAGCACAAGCGTCAGAGTGCGTACTTGGCTGCGTACCGCAGCGCGTTGCGCTTGACGATATCCTCTGCGAGCTGGGCGCGCTCTTCAGGCTGTGGTTGTTTCATCGCAGTCCCCACTCCACCAGTCGTTTATCCAGGTTATTCACGGGTAGAGAGGCGGCATTGCGCATCGATTCGGGCGCATCGGTCAGCAGATCATGATGGAGGTGTTGCAGCCGTGGTTATCGGTGTTCCCTAGAATGCGGTTCAGCAGATCGCGATGATGTAGGCGTCGTAGGCGACAAGGCACATTCCATCAGCAACACGCTCGGGGTTCTCAACCGTGAGTGTCGCTGCATCGCACCATGCACCCATGCACCACCGGATAAAGCCTGGATCGTGAGCCTGAGCGGCATCGCGACACTATTAATCAGCATTTGAATGCTGATTAACATCGTGCGCACGGCAGAAACCGGCAATATTTTTCCGATTGAAAGCTTCAGCACGGTAAAACCGGCATCACACTACCGATTATGCATTCACAGCGTGCGGGAAGGTGCTAGAGGTCGTTGCTGCGCCTGGGAAGCAGGAACTGCCAGTGATTCGGCCTATGGGTTATAGGACCATGTTTATTTGCGTTGGGTAGGTGGTGGATGGCACGGGCTTCGCCCTTGATCGCGGGTAAACCCGCTCCAACAGGGGTTGGAACGGCCAAGTCCGAGGTTCGCAGGCCTGCTGAGAAAAGATAGGCACAAGAAAGCCCGCACTAGGCGGGCTTAAATTGATGGACCGATCACCATCGGCCACACTGTCTGGCGCGGAGACAGGAATCGTATCGATGCTCAACCGAATGAATTAAATCAATATTATTCTTCAGGTTAGAAGTCTCTATCTCTAAAATTATCCTCAGCGGATTTCCGGGGGTGAGACCACCATGAAAAAGCCCTGACGAGATGATGGAAGGAGCTGAAGGATTCTGCGACCCATGCCCGAATTCCAACCTTAGTCGCTTCTCGCGGATGGCAGCTATCGACCCAGGCTGTGTGAAACCTCCCGACCTATGTGGCTGTTCAAAAACAACCCAAAAATCGCGCTCCTACGCGAAATCTGGGTCTGCTTAACAGCCAACACTTTTCAGATTTCACGTAGTAGCGCGATCTTCGAAAAGTGGTGAGGTTTTTCACACTGCCTGGACCCAAAGCAGTCACTATCAAACATACGGGAGCCAGAGGTTTATGGCTAGCATTCTGTCAAACTTGTGCCTCAAGCTTTTTTCTTTTTCTTCTCTTTGGGCGGGATAAGTGGCGGCCTGGAGTAAAGCTCATTGAGATTGTAAGTTCTGTCCATCAAAAACATCGGCATGTCAGATGGCATAGTCCACGGATCAGAAAAATCATAAGGGGGCGGCTGCAAGCGCATTGGAGTTCTTCGATCATAGACCTTAATTGCAGAATCGCTACCCTTCGCCAAAAACAGAACTTTATCGAACGGATAATTACTTTGGCTCGCGTGATAATTCGACCACTCCAGAAGCCCTCTTTTAATGAATGCACTATCTGAATTCAAAATATCCGTATAACAAAGCAGTATGATCTCACCATAAGACCCACTAAACTTGTATGCCTCGTGCGCTTCAGCCTTACCCTTTATGCCATCATAAATAAAAGTATCGAGAATCGGTACTTTCATGTATTTATTTATTCTTTCTGGATCAACACCATCTTTCAGAGAAGCTTCGAACTGAGCATTCACCAGGTCTTGGCCAAACCTCTTATCATTAAAATAAGCGAGATATTCTTTCGGATCTACCGTAGTGATTTCTATTCCAACTTTTATTGGCTTTCGATCACGACCAAATCGCTTGTGGGGGCGTGCAACATTGATTGCAGCATCTGGCCGATCCTTTTGGCTCTCATCAACTGAGTAGGCTCCATACAGCCTTAGAAGCAGTGAGTGAGCTCTTTCCAAAACCGCCTGCTCGAGTTTAATTTTTTCAGGTTCGTTGTTCATATTGTCTCCATGACTTCTCGCACCGTTACAGCTTGATCGACAACCGGGCAGTATTAGCAATCGGTAGAACTGCGGTCGCAACCTGACAGCCCCACAGGAAGCAGGAGTTTGCTGGCCCAGGATAGTGTCTGCACCTTCACACGCCAGAGAGAATGCCAGAATCACCTCTGAATTTATAGAGCTTTGGGTATTACCGATGGCCAATTTCCACCGGTCACGATGGCGGAGTTCGCTGATCTAGTCGGACATAAATCAAAGGCCATACTGCGTCAATTCGTTAGATCGGGGTAAAGGTACGGCAGAGGTGCATCACCAGGCGAGGCCATTTAAACTGCTAAAGCACTCGTAAGCACGAAGCTCACGAACACGCACAGCGGCCTCGAATTTGCCCTAGTCCAAAAGACATCGATTGGTGCCTCACCACCTTTCTACTGAGCTTTTCCGCTGAATATTCTGTGCAGTACTGATGGTTAATATGAATCAATCACGCCACACGTCAAAAGCCATGTTTATTAAATAGCATTATAAATCGTATCTAGCGATTGCCTTTTGCAGCTCACTCACGCGCTCTTTATAACCCTGATAAGTTCTACGAAATTTCTCCAGATTAGCACCAACATCCTCTATCTCTTTATCCAAGTTACTCAATACATGTAATTGGGCAGTCGAGACTGCCACTCCCTCGGGGTCGACGAACCTCAACGAATCATTATAACTATTAAAACTTGCCTTGCGATTAGCGGTAATCGCCTTCAAGTAATTATCCAATTGATCCATATGCGGCAAAACCACGTCCATTTTACCAAAAACCACTTCCAGCTCCGTACGAAGAGCCTGTACACCCTCACTATCTGCAACCTTGGCAATTAAAGCATCAGCCTTCAATCTCTGACTTATTAATGCAGCGTCTTCCGAAATTCCTTCTTCACGCGCATCAACAATTTCATCTACGGCGCTTTGTGAAGTCGCTCTATCCAAATACGCATTTGCTTTTTCCATGAACTGCTCCGGCAAATACATATAAAAACCTTGACCAACCTCCCGTACAAACTCTTCGATCAGTTTAGGATGAGGTCCTAGTATCCTGCCACTGTAAATGGTCCACCAATCCTCCTTACTATCCCCAGTAACAAACACTACAGGCAAACCATCTGCTTTAGCCTTCGCGAGTGTCTGCCGCCATACAATGTAGTCTGCTAGCGGCCTTAACTTATCAGTCGTAACTTCTGAGTTGGCACTCATCTTTCCTACATCCTGGTAACCAGGTGGTATCCGCTGCGCATATCGAGCTGGCCCAACAACCAGTACTTCCGCCACATCAGAATTTGATAGCGGCTCGCCCACACGTCCGTCCAATAGATTGGAAAGCTGGGATTTCACGTCATCTTCATCAACCTTGCATAAAAACTCGTTTTTATACGCCTCCAAATCCTCCACAACTTTATCAAAAATAGCGGTAGATTCTCGCAGAGTTTCTTCTTTCAAAAACGGATGTTGCTTAGGGTTTAAAAAAGACCGCTTCAATTCCGTAGTGCTTTTTATTGCCTGCTCGTAAATTTTAACTTGATTGGAGATTACCAAAACTCTATTTACCAGATATTCACTTGCCACTTGATGCGGTATCCACAAGCGCTCGTTAAGACCTTTGAATATCTCAAACAATTCTGTGCGAGTCTCCTCTGAATATCGATAAAAACTTAGGAGCACACTCGCATCCAAAACAAAAATACACTTACCCCAAAGATCTCTCAAGATTTCTGAATCATCTGCAAAGTACCCTGGAAACGCCTTTTTCATTTCTTTTCCTTTTGATAATTATTCTCCGCGCCCGGGCCATAAGAATCTACCCCATCAAGCCGTCGACGGCACAAAAAAGTTTACACAGTAACGGACGAATCGTTCATTTCGTAAAGCCCTAAGCCTTTGGCACAATTTTGGCACGCCGTCAATCCGATTGGTCCTCGGTCACCCGCATAATGCGTTGAGCAAGCGCTGGGTCAAGTCGGGCGCACACTCCTCCATGAACCACGCCTCCGGCGACGGTGGAGACAGGCACCGAACAGCCATCGGTGGCCTCGAGTAGAACTGACAGCCACAAATCAGTAGTGGCAAGACGATTGTGCAACGGAATTCGGTCGGTTTGAGCATCGCTCAGCTCCTCAGCGTGGGATGTTCGCTGGCCGACAGGTGCTGCTGAAGCACTTGACGTTTGTCCTGAGTGACGCAACCGGGTAACGGCTGTCTAGCTAATAGAGCTCAGATAATCAGCACAAAGTCGTGCTTGATTAGCTAACTGTTGGCCGAAGCTGCTCGCTTGCCAGCGTCAGGCAATAGCCCCACTGCCGAGCATGAGTAACGCGACCAAAACCGAAGCGCTGAGAGTTCGCCACACCAGCGGTACTCAGCACATCCAGCAGCCAAGAGTCATCGTTTGCTTCGCTCCCAAGGCCCAGCTGGTGGCTTCGACATGGTATTCGCGTACTAACGCGTGGCGCTCCCGGTGGGATCGGGCACCTTGCCTGTCATCTCTTGATAAGCGCCGATCTGCGCCTGGGCAAATTCACGGATAGGGATCACTCTCACGCCACTCGGGAAAGCGTAGTTTGGATCGCTTTTGTTCCAGTAACTGAACTAGTCCGACTTCCGGCACATTCCGACACAGCCCTCGCCCTACCTTGAATTGGCTTCGCCTTCGTTGATGAGGTTGCGGATGGTCGAGGCCACGGCGATTTGGCCTTCAAAGCTTTCACCACGAGCCTCCCTACTGAGTTCGTGTAAGGAGGTTACGATTTACATTTATAACGGTCATAAGTCATCTCCAGCGCAGGCATTTAAAAATGCTGCTTTAAAGTCAGCTTCCTTTTCAACCGCTATTCAATTGCATAAAACATCAAAAATGTTAGCTCAAGTATTCGGCCCTCTCGACGCACAGGCACGAAAGATAAAAATTATTGAAACATCTAAAAGCCGACCACGTTTTTTGTCTTCCCCGGCACAGATCTTCTCCATTTTCAGGTGCGGGTGAGCGCACCTTAGATTGCCGGATAAATTGTTCTCTTCAAAAATTAACCATAAGAGCAAGCAATTATTAACGACTGATTAAAAATAACTTATGCGGCGATTCCACCTCCCAAAAAAACCTGCTAAAGTCCATGCTCGGACTTGAATAATTTTAACCATAAATCTTTCCATGGAGACAGTTGGAATTGAGCATTTATATTGAAGGTGAGCCATGGGCATTGGATCAAATGAACAGAAAAGGAGTTGCAAAATTCCTCACTCAATATCTGGACAAAACACCAAAGACAAACGTTTTGAACGTAAACTCAGCTTGGGGGACAGGAAAAACATTTTTCCTTAAGAACTGGGTGGCGGAGCAACATACTGAAAGAGCTTGCGTATATTTCAATGCTTGGGAAACTGATTTTTCAGGTGATGCTTTTGTATCTTTAGTCGCATCAATAAAAGATCAGTTGCACGACGTCATCGGACCATTACAAGACGCAGAAAACCTAATCAAGAAATTCACCACTAAAGCTTCGAAAACTTTGATTGCCGCAACACCAGCGCTAGCGAAGGGTGTTATTAAAAAATTCACTGGGGTAGATGTTGGCTTATTGTCGGAAATCGCTGATGGCGACGCCTTAGCCGAAGCCGCTGAAAAAGCAGTCGAAAAGCTGATTGAGACCAACAAGGAAACACTTGCAATAGTTAACGACTTTAAAAAGGTCTTCAACGAACTAATTGTTCTTTCCTCTCTCCAGCGTGCTGCAGGCGGCACCGCAAAACCAGTATATATATTCATAGATGAATTGGATCGTTGCCGCCCTACTTTCGCGATTGAATTACTTGAGCGCATAAAACATTTATTCGAGGTCCCTGGATGCAAATTTATTATTGCAACGGATACGCTACAGCTTAGCCATTCGATTAGGGCGGTTTATGGATCAGGTTTTGCCTCGGATAAATACTTGAAACGCTTTTTTGATGCTGAATTCACATTAGACAATACTGATATAGGGGCGTGGATAAAAGCTAACTTTTCTGACATATCAGATGAAACATTGGTTGGCCTTGAAAACACAGTCGAGCTCGGGCGAAATTTTTCACACTTTGATTCTGAACCCGTAAAACCGGATAGAGAGGCCATTCTCGCGGGCCCACATAAACTTAATCAACATCAAGCAGCGATTTTGGCATTAGCTTTGACTTTCAAGTCTAAACTACGAGAGCTCGAAAAAATCTCTATGCAAATTAGTGCGGTGCGTACAAATTGCAAATCTCAAGGTTTCCACTTTTTTTGGGCCGCCTACTTAGTTTTTCTAAAAGATGAAGCACCGGATCTATATGAAATGGCTATAAGAGGTGACTATCTAAACGCGATGAAACAGATTAAAAGCCGATACGACGGTAAAAATCTTTATTTTTTAATTTCGAACATATCCGTTCATGAAATTTTTTTGCATTACCTGACTCGACTCCGAGAGGGCAAAGAAGGTGCTCGACAAAGCATGAACAGGAGCTCGGGAAGCGAATTGGGATACATCGAGCGCACCAACATAGCTTTTTACAATGAATTTGACAAAATGAAAAACTACACAACACTAGTTGAACTCGCACACAGCATCGAGTAATCCTGGGCAATCCAATCCAATCGGAACGACTACTCATGCAACACTTGATAGCCTTCTCCGATTCCCGGCCACTTCCCCCACAAGCTACTCCGCTTAGGCAAGCTGACGAAGATTGTAACCACCGCTCACAAATGAGATGAAAAAGGGCCTCGGAGGGCCCTTTTGGACTCAAAAGAAAATCTTTTGGTCGACCAGACTGAACGTTCGTTTAGCCGTGTTCTGCTTTACATCTGGCGGCTCAAGAAAAGGCTAGAGTTGGAGGTTGCGCCCGATGAGGACATGCATGAGACTCACTTGGAACTCAGGGAATGGGCTTGTCAGTAAGACGATCCAGACGTCTCTGGACACAACCGGACATGGCACGAGTGATGGTTATCAGGACAGCCGTCTCCAGTCCTGCAAATTGAGGGGACGATCAGCACTGAAAACATGATGTCGGTAGTCTACAAATTGTCGTCACTAGTACGCTCAATCGAGATGTTAGTGGTTTAATGTCCGCTTTGGGTCGAAGGCTGTCAGTCGCGATCGGCCGCTAGCGACCCATATGTGATGTTCGTCGATTGAACAACGGCATCGATGACAGGGCCGTTGAACGTAAGAGATGCTTGGGTGGAGAGCTACCCACGTTGATAGATAGGTCTAAACCATGGCGGTATTAGCAACGGAAGCTGGTAACGAACTTTCACGCTATACTTGCTAGCGGAATTCGCGCGGTTGGCTATCATTTGTGCTGTCATATTGGAGTCACGATCTGAAGCGAAAGTGATTTCAAGTTAATAAGAATGGGCTACGGTGTTATCAAAAAGCTAGGCTCGGTACAGCCGCTGCTTAATCATCTGGGCGAGCAGCTTCCTACGGAAGGTTTACGACATGTCTAGATGTACAGCACCGGTACATGGTCATCGTTCGGCAAGCGCAAGAGCAGCATGTCCCGCATGTGGCGGCGGATATAGCGGTTACGGATCGCGATCGTATTCATCCTCGTTCTACACACCATCCTATTCGTCCCCGTCTCATGGCGGGAGTAGTCGCACTATCGGCGGCTCATCTAGCAGCGCAAAGCCGCGTTGGTCGAAACCCGGATCCTCTTTGGCCTACACGTCCGCCGAGGTACGAACCCTCACACCGGTACGCGAAAATGTAGAGAGGGGTGCGTCAGCACCTGATCTACGTAACATCTTTCTTTGTCACGCTTGGGACGACCGAAAAGGATCCGCGAAGGAGCTTCATGATGTACTCGAGTCGCTCGGTGTTTCCGTTTGGCTCAGCGAGAAGGATGTACTTCTAGGATCTTCGTTACTACTTGAAATTGATAAGGGATTGGCGAAGTCTCGGGTAGGAATGGGCCTGCCCCGTGACAACGGACGCCAAGAAGCGATACTTACATCGCTATCTTGGAGGTTGTCATGTACCCAACCACTCGCCGCAATTACACCGATGAGTTCAAGATTCAGGCCGTTGCGCTGGCT
>NZ_QJRL01000031.1 GCF_003205205.1 Pseudomonas sp. LB-090624 | reverse complement strand
GTAGGAGCGAGCGCAGCTCGCGATGCGCCGCGCGGGCGGCGCTCGATCTCATAGGCGCAGACGATCTTATGGCGAACGTCCGCAATGGGTCGATAGCAGTCAGAGGTGACTGTCTGCTCTCGACCCAAAGCAGACACTTGATAACGAGGCCGCTTAGCGACCCACACAAGCTCCACGCTTGTGCCCGTGGCCACCTTACGATCACTCAGATGCTGGGGTTCGGAGATTCGCTTAAGCGCGATGGCTCAATCTGTCAGCAGTATGAAGCGCTGAAGCTTCAATTGGAGTCGAATAGTACTGGTGGGATGGCTGAGTATCTGGAGAAAAAATCTCCGCTTATTTTTGCGGCACTACTTCATTCCGGTATAACCATTCCTGAATGGCCGATTGGGCCCGGCGGTCTGATACAAAACTTCTCTGGTCAGCATGGGCGCACACTCGATGTAGCTCAGAATTTCTGAGCATCGAGAGGTGGGTATGACCAGAGACAGGTATGGGTTAGATAACAATCGGCTGGGTAGCAAGCCAGCCAAAAGCGACGGTTCGTCGGAGGGTCAAGGTGGCGAGGGGAAAAGAGCGCTCCCTGATGATCGCGATGACTACATCGACAAGCCCCCCTTTCATCGCGAGCAGAGGCAGGGGCCGCCGGACCCATCGCGGGCCTCCAAAGCCGAGCGCTATAGCCATTACTAGCGCCCATTGGAATCATTTACAGGCCGGCATCTGACAGCATGGCTGATGAGCTTCATCGGCAGCTCGCACACACAACCTCGCGCCAACTCAAGGCACTGGCATGTAGGGCAGCAGGCGATCGGTCTCTTTCTTCACCACGGCGTAACATTCGCAGCTCAGCAGTTCCAGGCGGGCCCTGTCGAGAACTTTGATCTGCCCGCGGTTGTACTCGATCACCCCGAGACGCTGCAGCTTGCCTGCAGCATCCGTCACGCCTTCGCGGCGCACCCCCAGCATGTTGGCGATCAGCTCCTGGGTCATGCACAGGCGATCGCCTGGCAGGCGGTCGAGCGACAGCAGCAACCAGCGGCACAATTGCTGGTCGATGGAGTGATGGCGGTTGCACACTGCCGTTTGTGCCATCTGGGTGATCAGTGCCTGGGTGTAGCGCAGCATCAGCATCATCATCTCGCCATGGCGGTTGAACTCGTCCTTGAGCCTTTGCACGGGTAGGCGGTAGGCATGTCCTGCACTTTGCACGATGGCCCGGCTGGGTGTGCTTTCCCCGCCCATGAACACGGCAATGCCCACCAGCCCCTCGTTACCCACTACCGAGATTTCGGCTGATGCGCCGTTTTCCATCACATACAGCAATGAAACGATCGCATCGGCCGGGAAGTGGACGTGGTGCAGGGTGTCGCCGGACTCGTACAAAGCCTTGCCCAGAGGCAGGCTCACGCGCTCCAGGTGCGGCTCCAGCCGGCTGAACGTTTCTGCCGAAAGTGCAGCCAGCAAGTGGTTCTGCAAGGGTGGGGGCGCGGGGCGCATACGCGGGACCATTGACGGCAACGGGTATCGGAACAAGATTAGCCTAGTGAGGCTGAGGCTTGTGTCCGCCAGGCCATTGCTCGCCCAACGGTTCAGTTGATGGGCAAGGCGCAGCTCTGGCACTGGGCGATGACGTGGTGCAGGCGCCCGTCATCCTCCAGCTTCAGCCAGGCTTCGGCAAGCGCCTCGCCGTCCAGGCTCAGGGCCAGTTCGCCGCAGTTGCCGTTGCGCACCTCGATGCGGTACCGGGCGCTGCCAAAACGGTAATGCAGGACATACCCCGGCCAGCCCGCCGGCAACAAAGGCTGCAGGCGCAGGGTGTCACCCTCGCGTTTCAGGCCTAGCAGGTTTTCGATGATCAACCGGTACATCCAGCCGGCCGATCCGCTGTACCAGCTCCAGCCACCCCGACCGGCGTGGGGCGCAACGGCGTAGACATCGGCGGCCATGACATAGGGTTCGACCTTGTAGGTGTCGATCAATGCGCTGCAGCCCTGACGTACCGGGTTGATCAGGCGCAGCAGTTGCCAGGCTTCATCGGCATCGCCCAGGCGTGCATAGGCCATGCTTGCCCAGATGGCCGCATGGGTATATTGCCCGCCGTTTTCACGCACGCCTGGCAGGTAGCCTTTGATGTAGCCAGGGTCCAGGTCACCGTGGTCGAAGGGCGGGTCGAGCAGTTTGACGATGCCCATGTCGCGGCGTACCAGGTGGTTGCCCAGTGCGGCCATGGCCTGGCGGGCACGTTCCGGCGAGGCGACCCCGGACAGCACGGCCCAGCTTTGCGCCAGCGAGTCGATTCGGCATTCCTGGTTGCTCGCTGAGCCCAGCACCTGGCCATCGTCGAACCAGGCGCGGCGATACCAGCCGCCATCCCAGGCATGCGCTTCCAGTGCTTGTGCGAGTGCGCCGGCCTGGTTGGCGCACTGCAGCGCAAAGCCACTGTCGCCGTATCGCAGGGCGACGCTGGCGAAAGCCCGCAGCACTTCGTGGCCAAAGAAGCCCAGCCATACGCTTTCGCCTTTTCCTTGTTCGCCGACCCGGTTCATGCCGTCATTCCAGTCGCCGCTGCCCATCAATGGCAAGCCGTGAGCCCCGCACTGCAGAGCATGGGTGAGGGCGCGCTGGCAATGCTGGTAAAGGCTCTCGACCCGCTCCGAGTGGGTGGGCATATCGTAGTAGGACTCTTCACCGGTGTTGAGTGCACGCCCCTGCAGATAGCCGACCGGCTCGTCGAGCACGCTGTAGTCCCCTGTGACTTCCACGTAGCGGCT
This sequence comes from Pseudomonas sp. LB-090624, assembly GCF_003205205.1. GTDB lineage: Bacteria > Pseudomonadota > Gammaproteobacteria > Pseudomonadales > Pseudomonadaceae > Aquipseudomonas. The sequence continues at coordinate 49,211 of NZ_QJRL01000031.1, read as the reverse complement.
GGCTGCCAGTGGCAGCCACAGCAGGTCGTCCGAGCAGCGGGTACGCACGCCTCGCTGCAGCGGTGGGTGCCACCAGTGCTGCACATCACCTTCGGCATACTGGTGCGCGGCGCAGGTCAGCAGGTGTTGGCGCGCCGCCATCGGGGCTGCATGGACCATGGCCATGCTGTCCTGCAACTGGTCGCGAAAACCGATGGCGCCTCCGGACTGGTAGTAGCCGCTGCGCGCCCAGAACCGGCAGGCGATCACCTGGTACATCAACCAGCCGTTGGCCAGCACATCGAGCGCGGGTTCCGGCGTCTCGATCTGCACGGTTTCCAGTGTCTGTCGCCAGTAGGCGCAGACCTTGTCGAGGGTGTCCCTGGCGGCTTGCAGGCCACGATATTGCTGGATGCAGCGGGTGGCAGCGCTGGCGTCCTGGGCGGCGCCCAGGCGAAACACCACTTCACGGCTTTCGCCAGGCTCCAGCTGCAGCGCCACCTGCAGCGCCGCGCACGGGTCCAGGCCCCCGCCAGTGCGTCCCGACAGCCGCGTCTGGCGCATGCCCAAGGGTGCCTGGTAATCACCGTTGGGTCCCAGGAACTCGCTGCGATCACAGGTCTGGCCCTGCACGGGCAAGTCGCAGTCGAGAAACGCCACATGGGTGGAAAAATCCACTGCGAAACTGTTACGGGCAAACAGTGCGCCGCTGATCGGGTCAGTCTCGCTTACCACATGCATGGCGGTTCTGCTGCGCAGGTCACCCAGCACCCACTCGGCGAAGCAGGTGACTGACAACCGTCGCACCCGGGCTGAGGTGTTGTGCACCTTGAGCCGGCTGAACTTGACCGAAGCATCCAGTGCAACATGCACCCAGAGCTCTGTATGCAGGCCGTCTTCGGCGTACTCGAACACGCTGTAGCCAAAGCCATGGCGGGTGCGGTAACGGCCAGGGCCCGGGCAGGGCTGCGGGGTCGGCGACCAGTACTCGCCGCTGTCTTCGTCGCGCAGGTAGAAGGCCTCGCCACTGGGGTCGGCGACCGGGTCGTTGTGCCAGGGCGTCAACCGGTACTCGTGGGCGTTCTCGTACCAGGTGTAGGCGCTGCCAGCCTCGGAGACCACGCAGCCAAACTGCGGGTTGGCCAGGATGTTGACCCACGGCGCCGGCGGCGGTGTGCCGGGAAGCAACGGGATGACGTATTCGCGGCCGTCGGCGCTGAACCCGCCATAAGGATTGCCCAGCATCAGCGCCGTGTGTTCCGCTGGCAGATGGCTGACAGGTGTGGGCCTGGGGTGGGGCGCACTGGCCTGGAGGGCTGAGGGAACCGGTGGCTGGCGCCGCAGGTGCAGCTGCTCGGCCAGCGTACCGAGGCTGTCGTCGAGCACCAGCCGCGCTACCGACAGGGTCAGCAGCCGGTCCTCGGCGGACAGTTGCTGCGCAGGGCTTACGAAGATGCCCCCGGGGCGGTCGAGCAGGGCGGCTTCGCTGCCGGAGGCGACGATCCCCATGATCAGCTCCTGCAACTGCTGGCGGTAGCCCACCTGGTCCTCGTTCCAGATCACCAGGTCGAGTGCCAGCCCTTTCTGGCGCCAGTAGGCATGGGCCAGCACCATCTGCTTGACCAGATGGATGTTGGCCGGGTCGCCGATCTGCACCAGCACGATCGGCAGGTCACCGGACAAGCCCTGGCCCCAAAGGCCAGACTGGCTGCGCCGGTTGCTGGCCAGCAGCGCTCCGCTGGCGCGCAGGCTGGCATTGGGGTAGAGCACCGAGGCGGCCATCTGCTCGAACAGCCGGGCGTCGGCCAGCGAGCCGTTGAGCTGGTGCAGCAGCACCTGGCTGTGTGGCCAGGCGAGGTCGAACACCCGGTCGGCCAAGTGTCGGTCGCGGTACTTGGCGACCTGTTGCAGGCAGGCGTCGCGGCTGTCGGCCACACCGGTGACCAGATCGACCGTGGCCGCATGGCCGGGCATCAAGGTGATGCGGCAGCGGATGGCCACGATCGGATCCAGCACGGCCCCTGCGCTGCCAGACAATGCCTCGGTGCCGCGGTCCAGTGCTGCCGGCCTTGCCAGGGTGCGCCCACGCCCGATGAAGCGGGCCCGGTCGGTTTCGTAGGACAGCGCATCGATGTCGGCGCCGTGCACTGCCAGCACGTGGCACATCCACGGCACGAGGTCTTGTTGCGAGCGCGGCCGACGCGTGCAGAGAATCGCTTGCAGCGGGCGGATCAGTTCGGTCTGGATGAACAGCTTGCTGAAGGCCGGGTGCATGGCATCGCTCAAGGCCGGTGCCAGCACCACTTCAGCGTAGCTGGTCAGCTCAAGGGTGCGGGGCTGGTCACCATGGTTGGTCAGGTGCAGGCGGCGCAGTTCGATGTCGTCCTCGGGCGACACGGCAATTTCGGTGTGGCAGTCGAAGTCGCGCTCGCGCACGCGAAACTCCGCGCGGCCGTCGCTGAAGATCGCCTCCTGGACTTTTGCACGGTACCGCGTCGGCTGGTAGGTGGTGGACCAGTAAGCGCCACTGGCAACATCGCGCAGGTAGCAGAAGCTGCCCAGGTCGTTGCAGCTGGTGTCTTCGTGCCAGCGAGTGACCGCCAGTGAATTGCGCTGACTGTAGCCACTGCCCACGTGATTGACCATTACGTGATAGCGCCCGTTGGACAGCAGCTGCACGGCCGGGTGGCGCCGGTTTGGCTCGCCGAACACCCGCAGGCGTATCTCGGCGGCGCGCTCGCCAGCCTCCACGGGCGGGGCCTGGAGGGTATGCAGGTACGGGGCAGCGGTTTTCGGTACGCGCTCCTGCAGAAGCAGCATGCTGGCCTGGAACTGTGGGTCGGATGCAAAGCGCCGTTGCATGGGCTTGTTCAGCAGCACAGCGGTCAGCGCCAGGAAACTCATGCCCTGGTGGTGGGCCATGAAGGAGCGGACGATCACGGCGTCCTGCCCGGGCGGCAGGCGTGCCTCGCTGTAGTCCACGGCTTCGTAGAGCCCGAAGCGGCCAGCCAGCCCGAGCGTGGCCAGCCGTTGCAGGTTACGCCGGGCGGCAGTGGGCGCCACCATCAAGGCCAGTGCGCTGGCATATGGGGCCACCACCCGGTCTTCACCCAGGCCGCGCTTGAGGCCAAGCCCCGGCACGCCGAACGCCCGGTACTGGTAGTTGAAGTGCGCGTCCAGCGCATTGTAGGCCGACTCCGAGACGCCCCAGGGCAGGCCAGCCTGCCTGCCATGTTCGATCTGGCGATTGACAGCGGCCTGGCAGGTCTGGTCGAGCAGTGTGCCTTCATAGTTCGGCATCACCAGCAGCGGCATCAGGTACTCGAACATCGAGCCGGACCAGGACAGCAGCACAGGTACGCCGGCATTGCTGGTGAGCAGCCGGCCCAGTGCGAACCAGCTGTCCTGGGGCACCTGGCCCTGTGCGATGACCACGAAGTTGGTCAGGCGCATCTCTGATGCCAGCAGGTCGTAGAAAGCGGCATCCAGGCGATGCTCGTCGGCGTTGTAGCCGATGGAGAACAGGTTGCGATGGCTGTCGTAAAGGAAGGTGAAGTCCATGTCGGCCAGGGTTTCGATGCGGCTGGCCAGGGCGTGCGCCTGGGCGATGCGCTGGCGGGCAAGTGCCCTGACGTTGGCCACGGCAAGTCGCTCGGGCTGCGGCCACTGCTCTGCATCCAGCTGTGCCAGCTGACGCCAGCTCAGCGGGGCCGGGGGCTGCTGATCGTTGCCTGGCGGCAGTTGCAGGTTCTGCAATTCGCCGCTCAGGTCCACGCATTGCTGATACAGAGCATTTAGCCAGAATGCACTGTCGTTAGCAGCTTGCGCCCCTGGCGCAATGGCAGCCGGTTGCGTGATCAGCGCCTGCAGCTGTTCGACCAGCATCGGCAGCAATGCGGCCGGTACGTTGCTGGCCTGCACGTGGGCCTGCCACACCTGTTCGCGCATTGCCTCGATCGGTGAGGCGTCACAGCTTGTGCTGGGGCAGACGTCCAGCAGCTTGTCGAAAGTGTCGAGCAACCCCTGGGTCAGGCGCCGGTCAAGCAGCGGCGTTTCGGCCATTTCCAACAGCCCGGGCCTGAGTGTCAGCAACAGGGCGGCCAGGTTGCCGCTGTCCACGCTGGAGATATAGAGCGGCGATAGCGGCTTGAGGCTCTGGGTATCGTACCAGTTGTAGAAGTGCCCTCTGAAGCGCTCCAGGCGGCCGATGCTGTCGAGCATCTGGGCCAGGCGTTCGAAAAGACGACCGGCACTGAGGTAACCAAAGTCATGGGCCGCCAGGTGCGAGAGCAGGGCCATGCCGATGTTGGTCGGCGAGGTGCGATGAGCGATGCTGGCGAAGGGTGGCTCCTGAATGTTGTCGGGCGGCAGCCAGTTGTCGGCAGGGCCGACGTGGCTGTCGAAGAAGGCCCAATTGGCGCGGGCCAGTCGATGCAGGAATGCCAGGTCTTCAGCCCCTGGCATGAACTCGGCCCGGCTGTTCGGGCGGCTGAGCCACCAGGCCAGCGCCGGGCCGAGCAGCCAAAGGGCAAGGATCGGCGATGCCATCAGCAGCATCATTGGCTGCATCGCCAACGCACCGCCCAGCAGCAGCACCAGGACCGGTTGCCCCCATTGCTCACGGTACATCGCCTGCAGGGTGTCGGCGCTGCTGCGTTCGTCTTCGCGCGAGGGGTTCCATTGCAGCAGACGCCTTTTGCTGACCACGAGCCGCCACAGGGTGCGCAGGATGGCATCGAGGCTGAAGTAGGCTTCGAAGGGTAACCAGGCCAGTGACAGACCGGTACGCAAGAAATAGGTGCCAGATGTGTGCAAAGCCGCCAGCAGGTGTTCTGAAAGGGGCACATCGGTGGTCTTGCCCAGCACTTCGAGCAGAGAGTCGAGCAGTGGGCGCGTCAGCAGCAACGCCAGCAGCGATAGCGTCCAGGCAAGTGGCGTGGCACTCGCCAACCAGCCCCACAGCAGCAGGGTCAGCAGCGCCGCCGGCTCCAGGCTGCGGCGCAGGTTGTCGAAAATCTTCCAGCGCGACAGGGCGCTGAGCGAGCTTTGCGCCAGGCCCTGCGTGCCAGTGCGCAGCCACGGCAGCAGCCACGGCAGTAGTTGCCAGTCGCCGCGTATCCAGCGGTGGTGGCGTTTGCTGTCGGCGCTGTAGCGCGCCGGGTAGGCTTCGAACAATTGCACATCACTGAGCAGGCCTGAGTGAGCGTAGCAACCCTCGATCAGGTCATGGCTGAGTATGCGGTTGTCGGTGAAGCGGCCCTCCAGGGCCTGCTCGAAGGCATCCACCGCATAGATGCCTTTGCCGGTGAACGAGCCGCTGAGAAACAGGTCCTGGTAGACATCCGAAACAGCCTGTGTGTAGGGGTCGACCCCGGCGTCGCTGCCAAACAGCCGCGCGTAGCGCGAGCGCGACACACTTGGCAGGCTGATGCCCACCCTCGGTTGCAGGATTGCATAACCTGCCTGGATACGACCGGTATGTGCGTCGAAGCGCGGGCGGTTCAGCGGGTGCTGCATGGCGCCGACAAATTGATGGGCGGCACCGCGAGGCAACTGGGTGTCGGTGTCCAGGGTGATGACATAGCGCACGTGGCCGAGGGTTTGCAGGTTGCCGACGATGCGCATGAAGCACTCGTGGCCGTGGCCGCGCAACACCGCGTTCAGCTCGGCGAGCTTGCCGCGTTTACGCTCGCGCCCCATCCAGCAGCCTTCTGCGTTGTTCCATATGCGTGGCCGGTGAAACAGCAAAAAGCGCTCGCTGCCAGGGCCTGGATACTTGTGGTTGAGCCCCCGGATGCCTTTGCTGGCGAGTTCGAGCAGTGCTTCGTCTTCGGGCCGTGTCTGTTCGCGGGCATCCATGAAGTCGCTGAGCAGGGCGAAGTGCAGGTGCTCGTCACGGTTAGCCAGGAAACGTACCTCCAGCCCTTCGAGCAGTTCCTCGACATCGTCGGCAGTGGCCAGCAGGGTGGGCACTACCACCAATGTGCGGGCCTCTGCGGGAATGCCGGCGGAGTAGTCCAACCGCGGCAGGAAGGACGGTTTGACGGTCAGGGTCACCAGCCAGTTCACCAGGCCGATGGCCAGGCGGCTGGTGCTCAGCAGTATCGGCACGGCCATGCCGGCGAGCACCGCGATGGGCCACCCCTCCACGTCGATGGCGCGTATGAAACCCCACGCAAACAGGCAGGACAGCAGGGCCACAGGCACCAGATAGAACGCCAGCGGTGCCCGGTGCAACAGGCGCTGCCACCGCTCGGCAAGCGGTACCCGCGCAGCCAGGCGCTGCTCCAGCAACGGCACCCCGGCACCTGCCAGGTAAAAGCCCACATGTTCGGCCTCCTCACCGGGGGCGGCCCCGGCCGCCTCAGCCAGTTCGATGGCCGTGCGTGCCACGGCGGCTTCGCTGAAGGCGCAGTGGCGTGCCAGGCGTTCGACAACGTGCCGGTAATAGTCACGGCTGGTGAAGTCCATGGCTGGGTAGACGGCGGCCGGGTCGCGGCACAGCGTTTGCTCTACATGGCTCAGGTGCTCGACGAACAGTCGCCAGTCGATGGTCGACAGCAGTCGCAGGCTGCCGATGCTGTTGCTGATGGACACCTGATCGATGGCCTGCTGCTGAGCATCAAGCTGCACATGGCGTTCGATGCTCAGCGCCGATTCGCTGAGCATCTGCTCCACCCACAGCAGCGGCTGGGTCAGCGAAGCGCTGTGGCCCTGCAGCCTCCTGGCCAGCTCGGCGACGAAAGCGGCGGTCATCGGCGGTTCCGAGCGGGCCATGTCGGCGACCACCAGCACCACGCTCTTGGCGTCGCGCTCGGCGGTTTCGCCAAGCCGGTCGGCCCAGGAATTGGCCAGGTCGCGGTCAGCCCAGTTGGCCATGACCCGCACCGCCACCCGCCGCAGGTTCTCGATCAGGGCCAGGCGCAGCATGATCGGGATCGCCCACAGCTCTCCCAGGGTCAGGGTGGCGGCCTGCTGATAGGCCTCGACGAAACGGCTGAGGCTTTCGGCGTCGATCCGCCCGTCACCATGGGAAATGGTCTCCAGCGCAATGTCATAGACACGTGGCAGGCCGTTGGAGGGGCCGTTGTCCAGCCTTGGCAGCTGCAGGCTGTAGTCGGCTGGCAGATGGCGTTTGGCAATACGGATCTGGGTTTCGACCAGGTAGAAGTTGTCGAGCAACCACTGCGCAGCGGGCAATGCCGGACGCGAGCTGGGCAGGGCGCCGGCCAGGGCAGTGCAACTGGTGGAGAGCATGCGCTCGTTATCGGCCAGGCGGTCGAGCAGCGTGTCGTCCGCCGGCAACCGGCTCAAGCGATGATGATGGGCCAGCCAGAGACCGTGCTCGGCCATCTGATCGGCGTTGTACAGCTCCGAGCGCAGCAGACTTTCATAGGTGAATGCATTGGGGGGCGAGCGCCAACGCCCTGCATGTGCGTACAGGCGACGAAGGTAGGCGAGTACATTGAGCCAAGGACTGTCCATGGTGTTCTGGTTTGCCGATCTAGCCTTTCAGCTGTCAGTCTGCGGCGGTCGTTGAGCAGCGTCTGTGCGGTAGCGAACAGACTCGCACCAGGCCGGCGCCCAAGCTGACTACATGCACCGCTTTTGAAATAGCGGCGGTGCTTCTAACCCTGTCTAGCCGGCAGGGGCGGCAATATCCGCTCGCTGGAGGCCCCCCTTGAACGCGCTCTTAAAGCAAACCGCTAACTTGGCGTGCACATGCACGGACGTAGCATCGCAAATAAGGGAAGACACTTCTGATGTCGGGTTGCTGTTGACATCGCAGAACGGGCAGATCGCCAGCGCGAATGCGGCATTCTGCCGCCTGCTGGGCTACAAACATGAAGCCTTGGTTCGCATGCGGCTTCAGCAACTTCTTACAATAGAAGCCAAGGCCCTTCACCAGTTGTACTGGCAGCCACTGATGGGGACGTTGGGAGCGGTGGCAAACGTCAAGTTTGATTTCGTGCACTGTAATGGCTTCACCCTGCCGCTTATATCTAATGCTATTACCTGCGCGCGTTCTAATGGCATCGTTCACGAGCTGACCATGTTTAACACTGACGAACAGTGTTACGAGCGTGATCTGCTGCGCACGCGCCTATTGGCCGAACGCTGTCTGGCTAAAAACCTCAAGACACAGCGCGCATTACTGTCTCCCGGCCATGTCTGCGTGATGCAGCCTACTGAGAGTGCAAAGTCCCTACCGGCCGAGCAAATACTTGGTATCGTCAGTCATGAGCTGCGTACGCCACTTCTGGCAATCAGAATGGCGACCGACTTGTTGACACGACGTTCACATGCTGCCGAAAACCCCAAGTTGCTCACAGCGATCAGCCACTCCGTATCACGTGCGCAGCGGCTTGTGGCGGACTTGCTGGATTTCACGCTCATTCAGGCCGGGCGCGGTATCTCCATTCAGCCCAGGGTTGCTGACCTGCCGCACACCGTGGAGGCGTGCCTTGAAGAATTACGGCTAACGTTTCCAGGCCGTCAACTGACTTATCAGCATACCGGCGAACGTAGCGCCCTGATCGACTCCGACCGCCTTTACCAGCTGATCGGCAATCTGGTGGCAAACGCAGTGGCCTATGGCGATCCAAGCAAGTCCGTTTACGTGACATCTTGCGTCGAAGAAACGACAGCTACCCTGACGGTGCACAACAGCGGCGCACCGATTTCCGTTGAACTGCTAAAGCATGTTTTCGAACCTTTGGTGCGGGGGAAGCAGAGACTTGGGGGCGCTACCAGCATAGGCCTCGGGCTCTTTATCGTGAGCCAAATAGCCAAGGCCCATGCGGGCTGTGTATTAGTCGATTCTACAAAGCAGAACGGCACCACCTTCACTGTGAGGCTATCGCGGCAGAGCGCAGGCACAGACTCGACCTGGACTCCCACTTTTACGTCCCCTTGAGCTTCATCCTAGGGAAGGTTTATACGGCATGAGCCTATGCAGGCTTCGGTTTGCAGGAGAAGTCTCTTGCAAGTGCAGAGTTAAACAAGAGAAAGACTAACCAGCTTGTAAAAGTAGCCCGCATCTAGTTAGATGATTTCTTGCTGCAATCGTCCGTTTCTTGCCGAAAGCTGCTCCCCGCGAAGGGCAGCTATGGGTCGATTCCTGCCGGTCAAGAGGTACCCGTGCGCTGGTCACATCCGGTGCTGGCCAAGTCGAATGCAAACAGGGGGCAAATCAGCGCAATTACCACTTTTAGGGTTTACCGCACTTCAGTACAGATCTGCCTGTAGGTAGCCGCAAGCAAAGCTCCGCCGTCGCGAATACCTTGCAACTCCTCATTTGCATTGAATCCCCCTTCACGGGGAGATGCTCGTAACTCAGGCGGGACTTTACTGGTTCGCAAACCCGTAACGACGTAATGGTGCAGCGTCACTCTATTAAGAATCCTGGCCTCTTCCTCGGTGAGCATTGGTACAAGCGCGGATGCTCTTTTCTCGTACGCCAACTGCTCATCGATGATCACCTCACGTGGAACCTTTTGATGCTGCTCAAATGTTTCACCAGCGAGAAGATCACTGATGCTGATACTGTTGGGATATCCCCTATCGGCACTGAATTCGATTTCAGCCGCTAGTGAAGCTGCCTCGCGCAGCTTGTCACAATGCATTTCTGCCCCTCTTGCTTTCCTAGCAATCTCAGCCCGATCCATCTCCTCCTCGTTTTTTACGGTCAAAAGAAGATATGACGAGCACAGATTGCCTATGCCTGTGGCAATGGACATAACAATTGTCAAAAAAATAGCGACATGCCAGCGCTTACTTTCGATTTCCACTTTTAGCTCCTTACTGGGCGACGTAAGCCACATACCGCCCCTACAGCGCGGATTCCATTGCATCCGACCGCCCGACCAAGCAGTCGGAGCGCAGAGACGCAGGTTGGCATTGTTAATCTGAAGGCCCCGCTGCCGTCAATTTCGTTACGCACTTGCGCATGTCCTTTCCACCGGCATCTGGCTGGTCATCAGTGCTGGGCGATTGCCGTAGTAGTCGTCCAGCGACTCGAGCATGTCGCGTCTTTGCGCAGCGTCAAACGCCCAAGCCCCAGTCGTCGAAGATCGCGGGGGGAGAATGGTCGTGGAATCCGCACTCAGCGAGTGCGGTCCGCGTGAAGTCACTAAGAGAAGATCCTGTTAAAAATCTGTCCTACCTGATCGCTTCGCCACAGGCAAAAACTGACCTCTCAGATCAATTGAGAGATAGCCAGATGTCAGTAGATTACGAAACCATCCAAAAAATACAGAAACTCGGCGACGACGTTCTCGTGGGTGTTGCAGAAGTCGCCGCATTGACCGGGTTCAGCGATTCAGGCCGCAAGCTCAACCTCTCCCTCCATGCCACAAATCTGCCACACTCGCCCTGCTAACCGGCGCGAAAACCAGCTAACCCCAGCTACCACAACCCATTGAAATCCCAGCTAATCCCCGCTAACGTACTGATTCCAAACGCCGACTTTTAGGACTCCGAAGGCAGGGGTCGTGGGTTCGAATCCCGCCGAGTGCGCCATATCAAAAAGCCCTGGGCCTATGCCCGGGGCTTTTTCGTTTGTGCGACATGTCGCATTTCTGGCACTCCCGTGCCACAGGTCATTGGTGTTAGCGTGGGCGTCTTCCCGTTTTCCGAACGGGTCACCCATAACAATGATTGGCGAAGGAATGCGCGCAACCATGCACCTGAAAAAACTTACCGCCACCACTTTGCTGCTGGCCAGCATCGGTCTGTTCACACAGCCGGCCCAGGCCAACCTCTCCCAGCAGCAATCCGCCGCCATCGTCAAAGCCTTCGACGGCAGCGACCCAAGCGATTTCAAGCAGTTCCTCGGCAAGCTCAAAGGCAGTGACCTGGCCAAGGCCAACAACATTGAAGCAACCCTGGACGCCTACCTGGCCGGCAAACAGCTGGCTACCGAACAACAGGATGAGATCAACCGCCTGCTCGGCCTGTACACGCGAATCAAGTACGGCAAGGCTGCTACTGAAACCCTGAAGGAACTGGTGGCCATCCCGACTTTCAATGTCGAGGGCACGCCGCAGTACGAAAACCCTGAGTTCCTCAAAGTCGCCGACAAGATCAAGGCACTGGCCGACAGCTTTGGCCTGGCCTTCCGCAACATCGACAACCGGGTTTACGAGATTTCGCTGGGCAGCGGCAAGGAAGTGATCGGCATCCATGCCCACGCCGACGTGGTGCCGGTCAACCCGGACAACTGGAAACTGGCCGACGGCACGCGCCTGGACCCGTTCAAAGTCACCCTGGTTGGCGACCGCATGTACGGCCGCGGCACCGAAGACGACAAGAACGGTATCGTCGTAGCGATGTACGCACTGAAAGTGGCCAAGGACGAAAACCTGCCGCTGGCCCGGCAGTTCAAGCTGCTGATCGACACCACGGAAGAAACCAGCGGTGATGCCATTCCCTACTACTTCGAGCGCAACCCCACGCCCGACTACAACCTGGCCCTGGATGGTGGCTATCCGGTGGTGATCGCTGAAAAAGGCTACGGCACGGTCATGGCCAGCTTCAGCAAGCGGCCAGCCACTGGCAAGGGTGCTGAAATCATCAACCTGACCGGCGGCCTGGCCACCAACCAGATCCCGACCACTTCAGTGGCTACCCTCATCACCGACAACCCGGCAGCGCTGGCCAAGCATTTGCAGCAAGCCGGCGGCAAATATGTCAAACAGCATGGCGGTGATTTCAGCATCGATGCCAGGGCCGACGGCAAGCATGTGCTACTCACGGTTACCGGGGTTTCCGCACACTCCTCGGAGCCGGAATCCGGGGTCAACCCGGTGGCACGCATGCTCGACTTCATCAATGGCCTGGGCAACCAGGTACCGCTCAAGCACAACCACTTCACCGACGCCGCTCGCTACGCCGCCGACAACTGGGGCCTGGACTACCTGGGCAACAAGCTTGGCGTGGCCTTCAAGGACCCGTTCATGGGCCCGCTGACCGCCTCGCCGACCTTTGTCGGTGTGGATGACAAAGGCCTGAAGCTGGCGGTGAACCTGCGTATTCCCAAAGGCAAGCCGATTGCCGCGATCAAGGATGAACTGGCGGGCAAACTGGGCCAATGGACGCGGCAAAGCCACATCTCCGTAGCCTTCGACTACAGCCTGGACGAGCCGATGTACCGCAACCCCGAAGGCGAATGGGTCAAGGCTCTGCTGGCGGTGGCCAGCGAGAACCTGGGCATGAAGCACGCGTTCGGCACGTCCGCTGGTGCGACCTCGGTCCACGACCTGCCCAACGGCGTCCAGTTCGGCCTGGCTATGCCAGACGTGAAATACACCGGGCACAACGACAACGAGTTCAAGACCGTGGAGCAGTTCATGCTGGACTTGCAGGTGGTTAGTGAAATGGTGGCGCGGATCGGGCAGATGCCGAAGCTTTGATCGGCAGTGGCGCCCTCCTCGCGGCTAAAGCCGCGGAGAGGGCGCGACAAGCGCAGATCAATGACGTTTTTCAATCAACTCCATGCCGTTTCCTGCATTGCCGTGCAGAGCGCCGTACCGGATGCTTTAGTTACTCCGAGACAGCGCTTTTTTCACCCGCAGAGGCCCGTATGAAGACCGTCGAACAAATCCTCAAGACCAAGTCCCAGCACCAGACCGTTTACACCATCGGCCCGGATGACTCGGTGCTCGACGCCCTGAAAATGCTGGCGGAGAAAAACGTCGGTGCGTTGCCCGTGGTGGAAGGCACCCAGGTGGTGGGTATCGTCAGTGAACGGGACTATGCACGCAAGCTGGTACTCAAGGGGCGCTCTTCTGCCGCCACCCCGGTGCGCGAAATCATGAGTGCGCCTGTGGTGACCGTGGAACCCAAGCAGAAGCTGGATTTCTGCATGAACCTGATGACCGATCGCCACCTGCGTCACCTGCCGGTGGTCGACAACGGCAAGCTGCTCGGCCTGCTGTCGATCGGTGACCTGGTCAAGGAAACCATCACTGAGCAAGCCAGCCTCATCCAGCAGCTTGAGCAGTACATCCGCGGCGAATGAAACCTCTCAATGGTAGGTGCGCTCCAGCTCGTCCAGCTGATGGTCAAAGCTGCGCAGGCGCGCCGACCAGGTGTACACCAGCACCTCCAGGTCACGGTTGAGCACGGCAGTATTGCCATGGCCACTGCAGGTGGGCTCGCCCAGGTCCAGCTGGTAGCGTTCACGGGCCATGGCCTGCGCCACGCTGGACAGGTCGCGGGCATTGGCCAGCCAATGATGATGGTGGTCATGGATTTCTCGGTCGAGTACACGACACTGACGCTTCAGGGCCTCCAGGCTCTGCTCCAGCGGCGTGCCCTTGAGCTCACCCATGACCTCTTCGAACGTGCGCCCCGAATGCCAGTAGCTGCCCCAGAAGTAGCGGTCGAATACGGTCTCGACGCGGCGCAGCGCCACCTTGGTGTTCCAGATGGTCAGCAACGTTCGTCCCTGAATCACTTCGCGCTTGTTCAGGTGCAACTGCTGCCAGGCAATCCAGGTCAGCGCCACCAGTACAACAGCCACGGTGACAGCGGCAGCCGCATACAGAAAATGCACCGCCTGGTTCATCTGTTGCGCCTGCCTGATGCCGTAAAAGTAACTGGCCGTCAGGGTGCCCAGGATCGTCACGGAACACCAGAAACCTGGTGCATAGGGATCTTTCATCGCGCCATCCCCTTATTGTTTTCCTGAGCATAGCAACGGCCAATCACTCGTCAGGTGCCGCTCGGCGCTTTATTTTCGGGGGCGGCGCAACGCTTCGTTGAGTTGATCGAAGGGCACGGCCCAATCGGAATCTTCAATGATGCTTTCCTTGAGAAAAGCACGCTGGGAGTCGCTCCAGAACGGTGCATCCACCAGCTTTATCTCGTTCTTCAACGGCGAATGGCTGGTGATGAACTGATCGATACTCTTGGGATCGTCGGGCAAGCCCAACTGTTTGAACAGGTCGGCAAAGGGATGGATCGGCGCTTCCATGGTTCCTCCTGAGCGCCAGGCAGGCCGTCCACGACGCCCGTCTGGCATTGGTGTGAAAACATCAGCACAGTTCGCGCACTTCGGCGTGCGGCACCAGCTTCATGTACTGCTCCATGCTCATATGAATCAGATGATCATGATCACCTGCCTCCAGATAGACATCGCCCTGGCGGGTAAGACTCGGATCAAGCAGCATCTTTATTTGATAGGCATCGCCAAGGGCCGGCACGGCACCGCGTTCGCAGTCATTGAACAGGCTTGGCAGGCCGCTTTCGCGGGTCAGCTGCCAAGCCCCTGACATGCGTACCTTGCTCATGTCCAAGTGCCGGTTGGCGGGTAGCACGGCCATGATGTAGTTGCCATGACGGTCATCGAGCATCACCGACTTGGCGACCCGCTCTGCGGGTACGCCGGCCGTGCGTGCCGACTCCAGGCTGGTGGCCGAATGTGGATGGGGAATGATGTCGTAGTCGCAGTTGGCCTTGTCCAGGCGGGCCTGCAGGGTCTTTGCCATACGCATGATGCACCTCCGGTTTCGCCCCCAATCTTCAATTTTAGGCCGGGTAGCGCCAGCCAGGGCTAAACTTGTGGAGGAAGGGCAAACGAGGTGACGACAGGTGATCGCCCGCTGCTGGCGCTGGCTGTTGGTGCTGTTGCTGCTTGGCATCATGTCAGGTGGCCAGGCAGCGCCCGGTGCGGTGTGGGTACTCGACATCGATGAAGCGATCGGGCCAGCCAGCGCCGACTACCTGGTACGCAGCCTCGATCAGGCCCAGGCACAGGGCGCACAACTGGTGGTGCTCCGCATGGACACCCCCGGTGGCCTGGACGGCGCCATGCGTCAGATGATCAAAGCGATTCTCGCCAGCCCCGTGCCAGTTGCCACCTACGTTGCCCCCAGCGGTGCCCGCGCGGCCAGCGCCGGCACCTATATTCTTTACGCCAGCCATGTCGCCGCGATGGCCCCCGGCACCAACCTGGGCGCCGCCACGCCCGTGCAGATCGGCGGCCTCCCAGGTGCACCCAAAGACGACAAGGCCAAGGGCAGCAATGATGAAACCCTGGCACACAAGCAGGTCAACGACGCCGCTGCCTACATCCGCGGCCTGGCACAACTGCGCGGGCGCAATGCCGATTGGGCCGAGAAAGCCGTGCGCGAGGCCGTCAGCCTGCCCGCCAGCGAGGCCTTGCGGCTGAATGTGATCGACCAGATAGCCGATGACCTGCCCACCCTGCTGCGCAAGCTCGATGGCAAAACGTTGGAGGTCGCCGGCCAGCCACGCCAGTTGCAGACTGCCGGCGCCAGCCTGGTGGAGCACCTGCCGGACTGGCGCACACGGCTACTGGCGGTGATCACCAACCCCAGCGTGGCGCTGATCCTGATCATGATCGGCGTGTACGGCCTGCTGTTCGAATTCATGATCCCCGGCTCTACAGTAGGGGGTGTGGTCGGTGGCATCTGCCTGCTGTTGGCGCTTTACGCCCTGCAACTATTACCCGTGAGCTTCGCCGGGGTGGCGCTGATCCTGCTCGGCATCGCCTTCATGATCGCCGAAGCCTTCCTGCCCAGTTTCGGCGTGGTCGGCTTTGGCGGCATCGTTGCCTTTGTGTTCGGCGCGCTGATCCTGATCGACACCGATGCCCCGGGCTTCGGCATCCCGCTGGTCTTGATCGGTACCTTGGCAGTGCTTTCGGCCCTGCTCATCGGCGGCGTGCTGGCCATGGCCCTCAAGGCACGCCAGCGGGCGCTGGTCAGCGGTGACGCCGGCCTGGTCGGCAGCCTGGTTACCGTCACCCAGGTGATGGCAGCCGACCCGCTGCGTGGCGTCGTACTGGCCCAGGGTGAGCAATGGCAAGTGCAGTGTCCGACGCCACTGCAAGCCGGCCAGCGCGTGCGGGTGACCGCGCGCCATGGCGTGATGCTGGACGTGAGCGCCGCCGCGCCTGCGACGCAAGGAGACTGACCATGTTCATGCAAGTGGGTATCGGTGCGGTGCTGATCGTACTGGGGCTGCTGGTGCTGTCGGCGTTTCGCATCCTGCGCGAATACGAGCGCGGCGTGGTGTTCCAGTTGGGGCGCTTCTGGCAGGTGAAAGGGCCAGGGCTGATCCTGTTGATCCCGGTGATCCAGCAAATGGTGCGGGTGGACCTGCGCACGGTGGTGCTGGATGTACCGCCACAAGATGTCATCACTCGCGACAACGTTTCGGTCAAAGTCAACGCGGTGCTCTACTTCCGCGTGCTCGACCCGCAAAAGGCGATCATCCAGGTCGAGGACTTTCTGGTAGCGACCAGCCAGTTGGCCCAGACCACGCTGCGTGCGGTGCTGGGCAAGCACGAACTGGATGAGTTGCTGGCCGAACGGGAGCAACTGAATGCGGACATTCGCCAGGTGCTGGACGCGCAAACCGATGCCTGGGGCATCAAGGTGGCCAACGTCGAGATCAAGCATGTCGACCTCAACGAATCGATGGTACGCGCCATCGCCCGGCAGGCCGAGGCCGAACGCGAGCGGCGGGCCAAGGTGATCCATGCCGAGGGGGAATTGCAGGCGTCAGAGAAACTCATGCAGGCGGCGCAAATGCTGGGCAAGGAACCGGGGGCGATGCAGTTGCGCTATATGCAGACGCTGGGGGCGATTGCGGGAGACAGGACGTCGACCATTGTCTTCCCTATGCCGGTGGACTTGCTGTCGGGGCTGGTAGACAAGCAGAAATAGAGTTGGGGCCCGGCCGGGCCCCAGCGGTATATCAGAGTGGTGCGCGGCGCAGGGTCGCCAGGAAGGTAGCCGCACCGATGAACAGCCCGGCAAAAGTCCGGTTCAGGCGCTTTTGCTGCTTGGGCGTACGCAGCAAGCGCAACACCCGGGAAGCCAACCCGGTGTACCCCGCCATCACCAGCATGTCCACGGTGATCATGGTCACAGTGATCGCCACATACTGCGGCAGCAACGGTGCATGTGGGTTGATGAACTGCGGCAGGACCGCCAGCATGAACACCAGCGCCTTGGGGTTGCTGACGTTGACCAGGAACCCGCGGAACACCAGGCTCAGCGGCTTGCCGATCGGGCGTACGCCGGACTCATCGGACATGTCCATCGGCAGGGCGCGCCATTGCTTGTAGGCCAGATAGACGAGGTAGGCGACGCCGAACCATTTGATGAACTGGAAGGCCGTGGCCGAGGCTGCCAATACGGCGCCCACGCCGGCGGCAATGATGGCGATTTGCACAATCAGGCCCAGTTGCAGGCCCAAGGCGTTCCAGTAGCCGCGCCAGAAGCCGTATTGCAGGCCGCTGGACATCGAGGCAATCGCCCCGGCACCGGGTGAAAGGCTG
Organism: Pseudomonas sp. LB-090624; assembly: GCF_003205205.1. Lineage (GTDB taxonomy): Bacteria > Pseudomonadota > Gammaproteobacteria > Pseudomonadales > Pseudomonadaceae > Aquipseudomonas. Next base: position 31,918 of record NZ_QJRL01000031.1, on the reverse strand, counting down.
ATCACCCAACAGGCGGCAAAGAAGCCCAACCATACTTCCATCGACATCACACACCTCGCTCGAACATTTGTTGCAAAGCGTTAAGCTAAGGTTTTGGTGAAAAAATAACCAGTGATTTCTGATGGATTCATAGGGCCAGGTCAGGTTCAGTCAGCTTCGGTAGCTGTTTCTTTGTGCAGGGCCTGAACCTCGGCCCCGCGCCAGCGCCGCACCGACTTCTGAAAGAACTGGCTATTGGGCACCTGCACCAGCGCCCCGCCCGCTTCGGGCACTTCCAGCAGGGTGGTAAACAGCAGGTTGATAGCGATCACCCGCCCTTTCACGCCTGGCTTGTCCAGCGTATCGACCAGTTCGACTACGTCACCGATGCGAAACGGCCCGACCGTGAAGATCAGTACCGCGCACAGCAGGTTGGACAGCACGCTCCACATGGCGAAGAAAGCCACTGCCGCCACCGCGACAAAGCCGGACAAGGCCGTCCACAGCACGGTCGCCGACACGCCCAGCCGCTCCAGCACGAACAGCAGCGCGCTGCCCATGATCAGCCAGCGCAGGCTGCCACGCACCGGCACCAGCAGTTCTGGCGGCAACGGGTAACGCTGGCCCAGGCGGCTCAACCCGCGAGCAATGATGCGCTGCAGGACGAACGCCGCCACCATGATCAAGAGAATCTGCAAGCCCAGCCAGAAGGTGTCCATCCATTGCCCAGGCAGCAGCGAACGCAGTTCCTCCATCAGGACAGCGCCTCGAGCTCGGACTGCATGCTCTCCAGGGTTTCCAGCGCCTCCATCCAGGCTTCTTCCAGCTCACCTTCGCGTTGCTTGAGCTTGGTCTGGCGCGCCAGCAGGTCGCGCAATTCGTCCTTGCGCGCCGCTTCGTAGAGACCACCGTCACCCAACGTGGTCTCGATCTCGGCCAGTTGCACGTGGACCTGGTTGAGCTCGGTTTCCAGCTTGTCGGCGGCCTTCTTGTGCGGCGCCAGTTGCTGACGCAAGGCCGCGGCAGCCTGACGCTGGGCCTTCTTGTCGGTCTTGTCCGGGTTGACCGGGGCCGTGCTGGCCGGCGCGCTGCGCTGGCGGTACTCGACCAGCCAGCGGCTGTAGTCGTCCAGGTCTCCGTCGAAGGTTTCGACCTTGCCGTCCGCCACCAGCAAGAAGTCGTCGGTGGTGCTCTTGAGCAGGTGACGGTCGTGAGACACCACCACCACGGCACCGGCAAATTCCTGCAATGCCATGGTCAGTGCCAGGCGCATTTCCAGGTCAAGGTGGTTGGTCGGCTCGTCGAGCAGCAACAGGTTCGGCCGTTCCCAGGCTATCAGCGCCAGCGCCAGGCGCGCCTTTTCGCCCCCGGAGAAGTTCACCACCGGTTCGTCGCAACGGGCGCCGTGGAAATCGAAGCCGCCGAGGAAATCGCGCAAAGTCTGTTCGCGCTCGGTGGAGGCGATGCGCTGCAGGTGCAGCAGCGGGCTGGCCTTGTCGTCCAGCGAGTCCAGCTGGTGCTGGGCAAAGTAGCCAACAGCCAGGTTCTCGCCACGGACCAGGCGGCCCGACAGCGGCTCCAGTTCACCCGCAAGGTTCTTGATCAGGGTCGACTTGCCAGCGCCGTTGGGCCCCAGCAGGCCAATGCGCGCACCGGGGGTCAGCTGTAGCTTGACCTTATCGAGGATGGCCTTGTCGCCATAACCCAAGCGGCCTTCGGACATGCTCAGCAACGGGCTGGAGATTTTCTGCGACTCGCGGAAGACGAAGTCGAACGGCGAATCGACGTGCGCCGCAGACAGTTCTTCCATGCGCTCCAGGGCCTTGATCCGGCTCTGCGCCTGGCGGGCCTTGGTGGCCTGTGCCTTGAAGCGGGCGATGTACTTTTCCATATGCGCGCGCTGCGCCTGCTGCTTCTCGTACGCCTGCTGCTGCTGCGCCAGGCGCTCGGCGCGGGTGCGCTCGAAGGCGGTGTAACCACCCTTGTAGAGGTTCAGCTTACGCTGCTCGACATGCAGCACGTGGTCGACCACGGCATCGAGAAAGTCACGGTCGTGGGAGATCAACAACAGAGTACCGGGGTAGCCCTTGAGCCAGTCTTCCAGCCACAGGATCGCATCGAGGTCCAGGTGGTTGGTGGGCTCGTCGAGCAGCAGCAGGTCGGACGGACACATCAGCGCCTGGGCCAAGTTCAGGCGCATCCGCCAGCCACCGGAGAAGTCTCCGACACGGCGGTCCATCTGCTCGTTGGTGAAGCCCAGGCCGGCCAGCAGCTTGCGCGCGCGCGCGTCGGCGGTGTAACCGTCGGCGCTTTCCAGCTCACTGTGCAGGCGCGCCAGAGCGGTACCGTCGTGGGCCTGCTCGGCGATGGCCAGTTCGGCCTGGACCTTGCGCAGGCGCACGTCGCCGTCGAGCACATAGTCCACGGCCAGGCGGTCGAGGGTGTCGACCTCCTGACGCATGTGGGCGATGCGCCAGTCGCCGGGCAACTGGCAATCGCCGGCATCGGGCGACAGCTCACCGCGCAGCAAGGCGAACAGGCTGGATTTTCCGGCACCGTTGGCGCCGATCAGGCCGGCCTTGTGACCGGCGTGCAGGGTCATCTCGGCGCCTTCTAGCAAGCGCTGCGGACCACGCTGTAAAGTGAGGTTGGATAGTCTGATCATGATGGTCGCGGAGTCTACCAGCTTCCTCGGCCCATAGCGCGAGTGGAACCATGCACACCGACCTGTGGAATCACGCCCTGGCCTTGTATGCCAGGCCCGGCGTGGAAGCGGCCTGCCTCGAGTTGCAAGCGCTGGGTGGCGATGTCTGCCTGCTCCTGTGCGCAACCTGGCTGCAGGCGCGTGGCGTTGCAGTGCTAGACGAGCGTGCGCAGGCCTTGAGAGCAGTTGCCGAGCCCTGGCAACGCGAAGTGATCGCCCCGCTACGCAGCCTGCGCCAGCAATGGCGAACGGCAGCGCAGGCTGATGCCCAGCTGGGGCTGTTGCGTGAGCGACTCAAAGGGTTGGAATTGCAGGCCGAGAAGGCCTTGCTGGAACGCTTGCAGGAGCATGCGCGGCAGTGGTCCGCGGATTCCCATGCACCCACGGATGACTGGCTGGCCCGGCTGGCGCCGGACCAGACACACCACAACGACGCGCTGGTTCAGTTGCGCGTCGCGGCGGCTGCGCTTCAGGACGCCGAAGACGGCGCCTGAGCCGGGGTGCCGGCAGGTGCCGAGGGTGCTGCCGCAGCGGGGGGAGTGGCCGAGTTGCTTGCGGCAGCCGGAGTGCTGGCGGTAGGCGTAGACGGTTTGGCTTCGGCTGGCTTGCTGGCTACAGGCTTGGCGGCAGCTGGTTTCGCGGCAGGCTTGGTGGCAGTGGCTTTGGCTGCCGCTGGCTTGGCTGCAGGCTTGGTAGCAGCTGTGGCTTTGGCAGCTGGCTTCGCCGCAGGCTTGGCGGCAGCAGTGGCTTTGGCAGCTGGCTTCGCCGCAGGCTTGGCAGCGGCGGCAGTTTTGGCAGCTGGCTTCGCCGCAGCCTTGGCAGCAGCGGTGGCTTTGGCAGCTGGCTTCGCCGCAGGCTTGGCGGCAGCAGTGGCTTTGGCAGCTGGCTTCGCCGCAGGCTTGGCAGCAGCAGTGGCTCGGGCAGCTGGCTTCGCCGCAGGCTTGGCAGCAGCAGTGGCTCGGGCAGCTGGCTTCGCCGCAGGCTTGGCAGCAGCGGTGGTTCGGGCAGCTGGCTTCGCCGCAGGCTTGGCAGCAGAAGTTCTGGCAGCAGGCTTGGCTGCTGGTTTGGCAGCAGACGCCCTGGCAGCTGGCTTGGCCGCTGGTTTGGCAGCACGCGAATCGAGGGCCTTGGCCGCGGCTTCACGAACCTTGCCTACCCCCTGGGCGAGCTTGAGGCTGTCCTGAGCATCACGCTTGAGTTGTTGAATATAAGAACGCGTCTGGGTTTGACGTTCCTTGAGGGAGTCGAGCAGGTGTTCAAGTTCGCCGATGGCTTTTTGTGCCTTGGTTTGCGCCTTGGCTTTACCGGCCTTGGCTGCGTCTTGCAGTTTCAGGCGACCGTTGTGCAGTTTTTCCTGCGCCTTGCCACGCTGCTTTTCCAACTTGGCCAGCAGTTTCTCCGCATCAGCCAGCGCTTGCGAGCAGGCCTCTTCCAAGTGTTCGAGCAGGCTGCCCGAAAGTTGTTGGAGCAGGTGTAACGGCGTACTTACTGGCTTCTTTTTGGCCGACATGGTTTACCTCCTGGCTGACGAGATTGCGGCTCATACTATGCTTCTGCTGCTACCGCCGCTAGGGCATGTTGACAGTAATATTTACGCCGCGTTGCATGCCTGGGCAAAGTTGTTATCTTGCAGCTCCGTGCAAGTGTAGTTGCTGAATAAATCATTGCTGGAATTTGGCACTTATCTGACTTGCAGCCCATCCTCTCGAGCCTCGCCCCCCCCCTTTCGCAACACAAGGTCTCTTTTTGCAAGGGGCGCGAGCACACAATCAAAAACGGAACGCTGGCATACTCCCCCGCTCATTGGCGCAGGAACCGACCATGCCTCGATATCTTGTTTTAGGTTTATGTCTTTTGGCCCCCATCGCCTCGGCCGAGACCGATGATCACGACCTCGCCTACAGCCTCGGCGCCAGCCTGGGTGAGCGGCTGCGCCAGGATATGCCAGGCTTGCAGCTGGACGCGCTGGTCGATGGGTTACGCCAGTCCTACCAGGGACAGCCGCTGAAGCTCGACAACGCTCGGATGCAGGCCGTGCTTCAACAGCATGAGGCGCAGGAGGGTGATGCTGAGATGCAAAAACTCCAAGCGGCCGAAAAACGCTTCATGGCCAATGAGCGCGGGCGTTATGGCGTACGTGAGTTAACGCAGGGCATCCTCTACAGCGAACTGCAGGCAGGCACGGGTGCGCAGCCGAAACCCGGCGGCAAGGTGCAGGTACGCTACGTGGGCAAATTGCCGGATGGCTCGATATTCGACCAGAACCAGACACCACAGTGGTTCAGCCTGGACTCGGTGATAGAAGGTTGGCAGTTAGCCTTGCCGCTGATGCACGCCGGCGCCAAATGGCGCCTGGTGATTCCATCAGCACAAGCCTACGGAGCCGAGGGCGCGGGTGACTTGATCGCACCCTATACACCCTTGGTGTTCGAGATCGAACTGCTGGCGGTTGGCGACTGACGCCAACCCTCAGGCCTCGACCGCGCCTTGTTCCTTGTGCGCGTTATGCAGCACTTCGATCAGGCAGTCTTCAAGTTCGAAGCGTTCATGCAGCAGGCCACCCAGCTTGCCTAGTTTTTTAGCGAAGCGTTCGGTGTCCTTGCACCCGCCTTTCGCGCAATGGTCATTGAAGGCCAGCGCGATCTGGGTGATGTCGTTGATCCGCGGATTGATCTCTTCGGCCAATTTCAGCGCTCTCTCATCGTCGAAAGCCTTGGCCTCACTGACCAGCTGTTCGCAGACCTCGAAATGCCACGCCGAACAGTAGTCGACAAGCAGGCCGCAAAAGTCTCCGTTTGTGTCCTTGTCGGCGAAGGCTGGCTTCAAATCACGCAGTGCGCCGAAAGACTGCACCAGGTCCTGGCGCGCCTTCAACCAACGGTCGATCAGGTCGTGAACCCCACCCCAGCGTTCCTGGGCATTCTGACAACTATCGAGCATGGCAATCTCTTCCCTTCTGGGTAGATGCCGCTGCACCTCGCACCACGACCGCGCAGCACAAAGGTGACATCAGCAGGACGGCATCGAGCAGTTGTGTTTTCGGTATACGTGCTGCGAGATTATTCCCGCGCGTGCTGCCCTTCAAGGTACGCAGAGGACAAAGTTCATACAAGTGTTTAATCCCCTGATACATCGCCATTGGTCGCGCTAATGATCCAGCCTTGCGCCAGGTCATGTTCCTGCCAGGCTGCGGAAACGATACGCCAGCAGGTAACTCAAGGGCAGCGCCGCTAGTAATAGGAAGGCCAGCAGGCTCCACTCCGGCAGCGTCAGGTCGAGAAAACTCCAGGTCAGTGAGTGGCAATCCGGGCCGCCGAACAGAAGTTGCCGCGTCGCTTCCCTCCAGGAGTTCACCAATAGCTGCCCGATCGGCGCCGGGCATACATGGCTGGCACCGCCTGCACCCTGCAACCAGACATGCCGTGCTGCCAACAATGCGCCGGCCAGCGAGCACCCCAGCGTCACTTGTGCATAAAGGCGAATGCCGCGGGTGCCCGGTGCCTGCACCAGCGCTGCCAGGCTTAGCAGCCCGTATACGCCAAGCAGTAGCCGCTGGCTCAGACACAACGGGCACGGCACCAGCCCAAGGACGTTTTCCAGGTACATGGACGCGGCGAGCACTGCCAGTGCGGCCAGGCAGGCGGGAAGGAAAAACGTGCGCAAACGGGCCGGCAGCATAGGCGGTTCAGGTCCCGGGGAAGAGATAGAGGCCTGAAACGGTAGAGGAAAGACGCCCTTTGTTTCAAGGCACGACAGCAACGACAAGTCGCTGAATAACGTAGGAAATTTCCGGAGCCAAGGTAGGAGGCGACTGAAGAAGCGGACGTCAGATTTAACTGGCAGCGGTGGATAAATTACCCGCCCCCAAAGCCCGCACCTTGGCGCGGGCCTTGGGGTAGGTCAGGCGCGAACGCCTTCTGGCAGCGGTAAAGCCAGCAGGCGTTCGTCCAACAGGCCAAGGCCTTCCTGGAACAATTGGTTACTGCGTTCGGTCTCGCCCAGGCCAGCGAGCAAGCGGGCCAGTTCGGCACAAGCCTCAGGGTTGCGTTCCATGCGCAGGCTGCTTTCCAGGTAGTCACGCGCCTTGCCCCACAGCCGGTTCTGCAGGCTCAGGCGGCCCAGGGTCAGTAGCAGGCTGGCGTCTTGCGGGTGAGCCTTGAGCCAGCCTTCGGCGGTTTGCAGCTGGCGCGCCGGGTCCTCGCCGCGCACCAGGCCGTACAGACGGGCCAGGTGGCTCTCATACTCGCGTTTCAGGGCCGTGCGCAGTACTTGCTCGGCCTCGCTCTGGGCGCCTACCTGGCGCAGTTGCTCGGCGTAGGCCAGCACCAGCTGTGGCTCTTGGCGCTGGGCCGCAGTCAGTTGCTGCCAGGCCCGCTCCAGGGCCTGGCGGGCACTTGGCGCGTCCTCGCCACGGGTAGTCGCCAGGCTCAGGTTCTGGCCCCATGCGCGTTGCTCAAGGGCGGCCAGTTCCGCAGCCGGCAGCACCTTGCCCTTGCGAAGGTCGGGCAGTAGACGAATCAAGGCCGACCAATCGCCGCGCTCCAGGTGCAGGCGCTGCAACAGGCGCAGCACCTGGCTGTTGTGTGGGTGGCGCTCCTGCATGGCCAGCAGGGTTTCCAGAGCACCATCGCTTTCGCCACGGTCCATCTGTAACTGGGCATGGGTCAGGGCAATGGCCAGCTCCGCCTGTGGCTGGCGCTCCAAGGCGCGCTCCAGCAAGTTGTCGCTGTCTTCGGTACGGCCTTGCTCATTGGCCGCACGCGCGGCACCCAGGTAGTACAGCAGCGGTTGGCGCTCGGCCTCGGCGGCACGGTGCAGGTGGCGCTGGGCACTGGCCCAGCGGCCCTCGGCGAGGTCGAGTTGGCCCTGCTCGATGGCCAGGCGAATGCGCCGGCTACGGTTGCGCCGCGACCATGGGTTGACCACACCGCTTGAGGTCAGCACAAGGCCGACCAGGTAACGCAGCAACCCCAACAACAAGACCACCGCCAGCAACCCGGCAAGGGCTGCCCACAGCCCCGACTGATAACGGAAGCCACCATAGGAGATCAACACGTAGCCGCTATGCTTGGCGACTGCGATGCCCAACGCTGCGGCAACCACTATAGCCAGCACGGCCAGCAGGTAGACACGCTTCATGGCTTGCCCCCTTCAGCCTCGGCCGGCAAGTGGCGGCGCTGGATATAGGCCTGCACTGCCGCCAGGCTTTCGCTGAGGTCTGGGGTTACCACCGACACCGGTTGCTCAGCCAGGGCATTGAGGCTTTCGAGCATGGCCTTGCTTTGCGGGTTGTCAGCGTTGAAGTTGGCCAGCAGCACGCTGCGGGCATCGTCCAGCGCCTGGGTGTAGACCTTGGCATCACCATTGAGCGCCGCCCACTGTGCCTGCTCGATGGTCAGGCTCAGGGCCAGGCGCAGCTGGTTCAATTGTTGCCCGGCCAGCAGCGGCCGCACGTTCTCATCGGCGTTGAAGTCGATCTGGAAATACTTGGAGATCTCGTCCCACCACTGCGACAGGCGGCTGGCGCCATCGCCGTCGGCGGTCAGTGCGCCAAGTGCATCGGCATTGCTCTCGAACTCAGGCGACTGGGCGCTCAACTGTTGTACCAGCTCACGCTGTGCAGCGAGTTTCAGGAACAGGCCAGTACGGTCGGGTTGCTGGGTGCTGTTGAGCGTGGCCAGGCTGCGTGCCAGTTGCTCACGGGCGGCGAAGGAACCCGGGTCGCTCTGCTCACGCAGGATCTCGTCGGCGCCCTCGACCAGCGCCTTGGCGCTGGTGATGTCCTGCAGAGCCGATAGGCGCAGGGTGGCCAGGCGCAGCAGGTGCTCGGCTTCGGCCAGGCGCCACTCCTTGCGGCTTTCACCCAGCACGGTTTCTACCCGCTGGCTAAGGCGCTGCTGGTCGCCCTGCAATTGCGCCACCAGGCGGCGGCGGTCTTCGAGCTCGCTGGCTGCCGGTAGGCTGGCCAGTTGCGCGCTGATCTGCTGTTCACGCTGCTGCAGGGCCTCGGCACGCTGGTTCAGCGCCTCGATGTGCTGGCCCTGGTTGAACTCGCTGCCTTGCAGTTGACGCACCTGCCAGACACCCCACCCACCTACCGCCACCCCGGCCGCGCCCAGCAGCAAGGCCAGCGCTGCCAGACCACTGCCGGAGCGCTTGGCAGGTGGGGCGGTAACGGGGTCCGCCGGCGCCTGTGCCGACGGCTGATCGTTATTGGACAAGACAGTCTCGCTCACGTATCCATCCTTTGCATGGGGGCGCATCGCATTCAGCTTAGCGCCTTAAGAGGCAGGTGCAGCGCTGCGCTGCACGGCTGCCAGCAAGGCCGCGGCACTGGCGCCACGGCAATCCACAACCTGTTGGGCCCCGGCGGCCCTGGCCTGCTCGGCGACCCGCGGGCTAGGCACGAACAGTGGTAGCCGGGCCAGCTGCGGCCAATCGGCGCCGGCCATTTGCTGCAAATGTTCGAAACCCTGCCCACTGCTGACCACCAGGCCATTGAGGCGTTCCGCTTCGATGCGGCGCATCAGCGTACCTGGGGAGTAAACCGGGAGGCAGCGACGATACAGTTCCAGATATTCGACACTAGCACCTTGCTCTGCAAGACGCTCTGCAAGCAGTTCGCGACCTCCGACGCCGCGTACGATCAAGACTCGCGCTGCAGGTACGGCAACTGCCTGGCGCAGTGCCGGCAACGCCAGCAAGGCCTCGCTGTCATCGCCCCGTGGTGGGTAGCTCACTTCAAGGGCAGCATCCTGCAACACTGCGGCAGTGGCCTCGCCTACCGTGAACCAGTTTTGCCGTGGCGGCTGCAAGCTGGCCTTGGTCAGTTGCTCGAGCAACAGCCGGGCGGCCGGTTTGCTGACCACGATGACTGCCTGGAAGCCATTCAGGGCTTGCAGCAACAACTGCTGCGGAGCCTCGGGCTCTACCGGCTCGATCTCCAGCAGCGGCAAGCAACTGCTGGCCACCCCCGCTGCTGCCAGGTTTTGCGCCAGCGCCGCGCAGTCCTCGGCAGGCCGGGTCAGCAACAGGCGCCATTGGCTCACGGGTGGCCGGCCTCGCCGTAGACTTCCTTGAGGATGGCGTCGGCGCCCTGCCCCAGCAGGTCTTCCGCCACTTGGACGCCAAGGCTCTCGGCAGCCGAGCGGGGGGCACGAGCATCAGCCACCAGCAGCTTGCCGCCGCTCGGCTGACCAACCAGGCCACGCAACCACAGCTGGTCGCCTTCAAGCACCGCGTAGCAGGCGATGGGTACCTGGCAACCGCCATTCAGGTGTTTGTTCAAGGCGCGCTCGGCCACTACCCGGTCGGCCGTATCGGCATGGTGCAGCGGCGCCAGCAGGGCATGGATTTCATGGTCGGCGCTGCGGCACTCGATGCCCACCGCACCCTGGCCGCCAGCCGGCAGGCTGTCATCGACGCTGATTGTGGAGGTGATGCGGTCTTCGAAGCCAAGGCGGATCAGCCCGGCCGCGGCGAGGATGATGGCGTCGTACTCACCGGCATCGAGCTTGGCCAGACGGGTGTTGACGTTGCCGCGCAGGAAGCGGATCTGCAAGTCCGGGCGACGCGCCAGCAGCTGGGCCTGACGGCGCAGGCTGGAGGTACCGACGATGCTGCCGGCAGGCAGCGCTTCGAGGCTGGCAAAGGTGTTGGAAACGAAGGCATCGCGCGGGTCTTCGCGCTCGCAGATACAGTACAGGCCCAGGCCTTCGGGGAAGTCCATCGGCACGTCCTTCATCGAATGCACGGCGATGTCGGCTTCGTTGTCCAGCAGGGCGGTTTCCAGCTCCTTGACGAATAGGCCCTTGCCGCCGATTTTTGCCAGCGGCGCATCGAGCAGCTTGTCACCGCGGCTGACCATAGGTACCAAGGTCACCAACAGACCGGGGTGGGCCTGCTCGAGGCGGGCTTTGACGTATTCGGCCTGCCACAGGGCCAAGGCACTTTTACGGGTGGCAATGCGGATTTCGCGAGTGGACATGAAACGCCCCGATCCAGAGAAATGCCGCCGATGATAACAGCATCGCCGGTATCGCTTGCAGATACGGATCAACAGGTCCTGCGCGGCTGTGGTCGGGAGCGGCCTTACGGCCCTCCCGCGACACAAGGCCACCCCCACAAGGGCAGCGCCCGGCCGCAGGGTTGCGCAGACGCCCTCAGAGGGTCTGCATCATCTTGCGCACACCGGCCACATGCCGGCGGCTGACGGTCAGGGCATCGCCGTCCAGGCCCTTCAAATAAAGCTGAAAGTGCCCCAGCGGGGTACGCTGCAGGCGTTCGATACGCTCGCGGGCGACCAGCGCATTGCGGTGGATACGCACGAAGCGTTCGCCAAATTCGTCCTCCAGTGCCTTGAGCGGTTCGTCGAGCAGCACTTCCCCGGTTTCATGGCGCAACGTCACGTACTTGTGGTCGGCGATGAAGTAGATCACCTGGGGCAAAGGGATCAACTCGATGCCTTTGCGCGTGCGTGCACTGATGTGGCTACGTGGGCCGCCACCTTCGTTAGCCGGCCGGGTCAGCGCTGCCAACTGGGCGCGGTTGGGTCTTTCGGCCTTGCGCAACGCATCGCGCAGCGCCTGGGCCTGAATAGGCTTGGTCACATGGCTGAGGGTACTGTCCTTGAATGCCTCGGCACCGTATTCATCATCCCCGGTGCAAAACACCACTGCCGGCGGCGCCTCGCGCTCGCACAGGCGAGCAGCCACCTGCAGGCCGTCCAGGCCTGGCATGCCGATGTCCAGCAGGACCACATCGGGTTTAAGGCTTTCGATCAGCGCCAGGGCCTCTTCGCCGTTGGTGGCGCTAGGCTCCAGTACGGTGTAACCCTCCAGTTCGCCAAGCAGGCGGCTGAGGCGTTCACGGCCTTGGGGTTCGTCATCAACGATCAGGACATTCATAATTGCGCTGGATTCCTGAATGAGTCTCGCACAGGTATAGCGTAGACAGATGTGGTTCGAGCGACACTGCGGTCACGCTCTAGACCGGTGCGATGGCCAAAGATTCACTCGGCTGGCAGATTCACTGCCAGTCCTCTGTCCAACTGTAGACGGTCCGTGGAACACTGCCGTTCATTCCTTGAAATCCTTATCAGCCATTTTCCGGGCATTTCTCTCGACCGGTGCCCTGCGGCAGCCAGCCCAACCCTGCTATCATCGGCGCCACTTTTTCGTTCACGCCTGCAATGAGTGAATCCATGAGCACCGACAAGACCAATCAGTCCTGGGGCGGCCGCTTCAGTGAGCCCGTCGACGCCTTCGTCGCCCGTTTCACCGCCTCGGTCGATTTCGACAAGCGCCTGTACCGCCACGACATCATGGGTTCGATCGCCCATGCCACCATGCTGGCGCAGGTCGGCGTGCTCAGCGATGCCGAGCGCGACACTATCATCGATGGCCTGAAGACCATTCAGGGCGAAATCGAGGCCGGCAACTTCGACTGGCGCGTCGACCTCGAAGACGTGCACATGAACATCGAAGCACGCCTGACCGACCGTATCGGCATCACCGGCAAGAAGCTGCATACCGGCCGCAGCCGCAACGACCAGGTAGCCACCGATATCCGACTTTGGCTGCGCGACGAGATCGACCTGATCCTGGCCGAAATCACCCGCCTGCAGCAGGGTCTGCTCGAGCAGGCCGAGCGCGAGGCCGAAACCATCATGCCCGGCTTCACGCACCTGCAGACGGCGCAACCGGTCACCTTTGGCCACCACTTGCTGGCCTGGTTTGAAATGCTCAGCCGGGACTACGAGCGCCTGGTCGACTGCCGCAAGCGCACCAACCGCATGCCACTGGGCAGCGCCGCGCTCGCCGGTACCACCTACCCGATCGACCGCGAGCTCACCTGCAAGCTGCTGGGCTTCGAGGCTGTGGGTGGCAACTCGCTGGACGGCGTCTCGGACCGTGACTTCGCCATCGAATTCTGCGCCGCGGCCAGCGTGGCGATGATGCACCTGTCGCGCTTCTCCGAAGAGCTGGTGCTGTGGACCAGCGCCCAGTTCCAGTTCATCGACCTGCCCGACCGCTTCTGCACCGGCAGCTCGATCATGCCGCAGAAAAAGAACCCGGACGTGCCAGAGTTGGTACGAGGCAAGACCGGCCGTGTGTTCGGCGCACTGACCGGCTTGCTGACCCTGATGAAAGGCCAGCCGCTGGCCTACAACAAGGACAACCAGGAAGACAAGGAACCCCTGTTCGACGCCGCCGACACCCTGCGCGACTCGCTGCGTGCCTTTGCCGACATGATCCCGGCGATCAAGCCCAAGCACGCGATCATGCGTGAAGCGGCCCTGCGTGGTTTCTCCACCGCGACCGACCTGGCCGACTACCTGGTACGCCGTGGCCTGCCGTTCCGTGACTGCCACGAAATCGTAGGCCATGCGGTGAAGTATGGTGTGGACACAGGCAAGGACCTGGCCGAGATGAGCCTGGACGAACTGCGCCAGTTCAGCGACCAGATCGAACAGGATGTCTTCGCCGTGCTGACCCTCGAAGGCTCGGTGAATGCGCGTGACCACATTGGTGGTACGGCACCGGCGCAGGTGCGTGCGGCCGTTGTTCGTGGCAAGGCCTTGCTGGCGACTCGCTGAACCCTCAGGGCGAGGGCTTCGCCCCCGTTCGCGGGTAAACCCGCTCCTACAATGATTGTGCTGTACCTGTAGGAGCGGGTTTACCCGCGAATGGCCCGACACAAATCTTAGCGTTTACCGCTTCGAACCATCTCCATGAAGGCCGGCATCGACGCTTCCTTGTCCGCCAAGATCCGCGCCATGTGCGGGTTTTCGGCCATCAGCTGCAGCAGCGCCTTGGCCTGCGGGAAGTCCGCCAAAAAGTCGATGTTCAGCACTTTCTTGCCCACGGCATTAGCCAGGTCGACCGAGAAGCAGAACATCAGGTCTGCCAGCGTCAGTTGTTCACCCGCTACATAAGGCGCGAAGCGCCCATTGCGCTTGAGCGTGGCAAACCCGGCCAGCAGGTCAGCACGCGCTTTCTCTTTGATCAGCGGTTCGACCGATATGCCAAAGAACGACTCGGCGTAGCAAGTACGCGCCGGCAGCTCGATGTACAACTCGATTTCTTTGAGTAGCTCGCGCACCTTGGCCTGCTCGAACGGGTCGGCCGGCAGCAGTGCCTTGCCGCTTTGAGTCTGTTCGATGTAGTCGAGGATCACACTGGTTTCGCTGAGAAAGCCTTGCTCGGTCTGCAGCACCGGCACCTTGCCCCGCGGGCTCACTTCCAGCGCCTGTGGTGCCTGGCCGCCATAGAAAGTGACCTCCTCGAAAGGCAGGCCTTTTTCGAGCAGGGCCAACTTGACCATGTTGTAGTAGTTGCTGACCGAGAATCCATGAAGCTTGAGCATGAGGTAACAGCCTCCGGGCCGTAAGGGGTTGGCTGGGCTTTTATAGACCGATCGGCGGCCCCTGACCAGCGTCATGCACCCCGTCAATGCCCGGGCATTGCCGCCACAGGCATGGCACACTGTTGCATCACATCCCAGGAGTACCGCGATGAGTGAGCCCACCGACATCGACAATGACGACGAAGCCTTTGCCGAGGCAACGCTGACCCAGGCCATCGAAAACCAGATCGAAAGCGGCGAGCCGGCTGCAGCCAAGGCCACTTTCAACAAGCTGACCCTGGTCGGCTATGAGCGTGAAGACATTCTCAACCTGATGGCCCACGTGCTGGCCTTCGAGATCGACAACATGCTGGTAGAGGACCGTGCGTTCAACGGCGAGTGGTATGAGAACGCTCTGCGAGCGCTGCCGGAGCTGCCGCCTGAGATGGATCAAGGCGACGACGAATAACCCGGCTACACTCGAAGGTCAGGCACCATAGAAAGTGCCGTAATCCTTGTCTGGAAGTCAGGAGTTGCCATGCCTTTTACCCCCGATTTGATCGACGAAATGGAAGTACTCGCGCTGTTCAAACACGACAGCAGCCAGGAAGGCATAAAGATAACCAGCACCGCATCCCCCGCCCTGATCGCGGCTGCGCAGCGCCTGCATGAGAAAGGGCTGACCGATCAACCGGATGGCGGTTACCTGACCAGCCTGGGTCACGACGCTGTCGAAAGTGTTCAGTTGCTGCAGAACATTCTCAAGGTGCCACAGCCGGCCTGAGCATCAGGCTTGCGCAATCTGAGACCTTGCATGGTCACTGTGGAAGCGGGTTCACCCGCTCCGACAGTGACCGTGCAGGTTCCAGTCAGTTGGCCGCCGCCCTGCGCTTCTCCGCCAGGCGCGAGCGCCCGAACAGCAACACAATGGCCAGCAAGGCCAGCGCCTGCGCCGACAGCGAGTAGGCATCGGGGTGAATCCCCAGCCAGTCGAATTCGAAGAACCCAACCGGCCGCGTGCCCAGCACTCCAGCCTCCTGCAGCGCCTTCACGCCATGCCCGGCGAACACCACCGACAGCACGCACAGCAGCCCGGCGTTGATGCTGAAGAACAGCGATAGCGGCAGCTTGGCCGACCCACGCAGGATGACCCACGCCAAACCTACCAGCAGGACCAATGCCGTGGCGCCACCCGCCAGCACCGCCTGGTGCCCGGCAGGGCCGGCCTGCAGCCACAGGGTTTCGTAGAACAGAATCACTTCGAACAGTTCGCGGTACACCGAAAAGAACGCCAGCACGGCAAAGCCGAAGCGCCCGCCGCCGCTGACCAGGCTGCTTTTGATGTAGTCCTGCCAGGCAGCGGCATGGCGGCGGTCATGCATCCACACGCCAAGCCACAGCACCATCACCGCGGCGAACAGCGCCGTGCAGCCTTCCAGCAGCTCGCGCTGGGCACCACCTACATCGATCACGTACGCCGCCAAGGCCCAGGTGGCGAAGCCGGCCACCAGCGCCAGACACCAGCCGATATTGACGCTGCGCACCGCCGACTGCTGACCGGTGTTACGCAGGAAGGCCAGGATCGCCGCCAGCACCAGAATGGCTTCAAGCCCTTCGCGCAGCAGGATCAGCAGGCCGGAGACAAAACTCAGCGACCAACTCAGCCCATCGCTGCCCAACAATTTGGCTGCCTGCTCAAGCTTGGCCTTGGCTTCGGCCAGACGCTGCTCGGCCTGAGACAGAGGTAAGCCATCCTGCAGAGACTGACGATAAGCCATCAGCGTTTTTTCGGTGTCCTTGCGCGCTTGGGTGTCGATGTTGTCCAGCGAGCTTTCTACCAGCTCAAAGCCTTCCAGATAGGCCGCCACCGACAAGTCGTAGGCTTGGTCGTGGTCGCCTGCGCGGTAAGCCGCCAGGCTTTTGTCCAGGGTGCTGGCAGTGTATTCGAGCAATTGCGCCGGGCCGCGTTTGACCTGTGGCGGCTGGGCACGCTGGGCGCGGAACGATGCTACAACCGCATTACCTTCGCTGGCGGCGACTTCGGCCGGGGTCTGGCGAGCCAGATCGGCGATGTTCCAGGTCTTGTCACTTTTTCCGGCTTCCGGCTTGGCGGTGAAACTGGCGATGTAGGCAGCCACGTCCCAACGCTGGCGGTCGTCCAGCTGGTCGGCAAAGGACGGCATCTCGGTGCCGTCGATGCCCAGGGCAAGCGTGTTGTACAGGTCGAACAGGCTCAACTGATCAAGGCGCGCAACATCGCGCAGGTTGGCGGGTGCTGGTTCCAGGCCGATGCCTGCCGGGCCATCGCCCGCGCCAGTGTCACCGTGGCAGATCGAGCAGTTTTGTGCGTATAGCGAAGCGCCACGGGCTGCGTCCGGGGTGATCACCGGAGCTTGGCTGACCTCGTAGGCCACGGCCAGGCGTGCACCCAGCTGGCGGGCCTGCTTGGCCACCGCCGGGCCGTCCTGACGCTGGTCGATGGCCTGGCGCAGCGCCTGGACGCCCTGCATGAGAGCCGCTTGCTCGGCATTTGCTGGCAGGCCTCTGACCAAGTCGGCCAATACCGTGCTGAACTCCTGCTGCTCGCGGTATTCACCATCGTCGATCACCTTGCCGTCTTGCACCGTCGGCGGGTAGTCAGCGCCAATGTAGTCGAGCAAATGCAGCGCTTTGGTAGCCTCAGCGGGGGCTTCGGCCAGCGCCAAAGTGCTGCACAGCGCCAGCACCGGGCCAAGCAACAAAGCCGGCAGCCAGGCGAGCAGACGGGAACGGGTTTTCATGGCCAGTCTCGAAGGGAATGCGAAAGAGAACATTGTTCACTTCCACTTTGCTTCCCTCAAGGGTGCTGGGCGGATTTCATGAAAAATCTTGCTACAAATCAGATGAAGCGGGATGGCATTCAACCTTAGGGTGGCCCGGAAACTATCGGAGCTGACTTGGCGGCGATGGGCCGCAAAGCGGCCCCAGATTCCTGAAGGTTATTGACCTGCCTTGGCTCTTTCAGCGCCTCGACACTCTGACCTCAAGGCTTGACGGTGTCCTTCCACCCCCCACCCAACGCCAGGAACACCCCAATTTGCCCCAGCGCCACTTGGCTATTGGCCGCCGCCAGCTGCGCACGCACATCGGTATACGTTCGCGTCGCCTGCAAATCCGCCAGGAACGACTCACGCCCTGCCTGGTAATACCGGTGCGTCTGGTCCGCCGCTTCTTTCGCCGACTTCTCCGCTTCGGCAAGGGCATCGCGCCGGTCCAGCAGGGCGCTGTACTGCGCCAGGCGGGTTTGGGTCTCACGGATGGCGTTCAGCACCACCCCGTCGAAGCTGGCCAAGGCTGCCTGGGTCGAGGCTTCGGCCATGCGAATGCGGGCGCGGGTGCCGTTGGTGGGAATGCTCCAACTGATCTGCGGGCCAAAGCCCCAACGATTCGTCGAAGGGTCGCCAAGGTCCTCGAGAATACCAATGGTCCCCACCTGGGCCCCGATGCTGATGTCCGGGTACAGCGCGCCGGTCGCTACACCTATGTAGGCAGTGGCTGCAGCCAGCTGGCGCTCGGCCTGGCGGACGTCAGGGCGGCGCTTGAGCAAGGCCGCGCCGTCGCCCACCGGAACCAGCTGGTTCAGGTGCGGCAGCTCGGCACAATCAGCGGTACCGGCAGGTAGCTGGTCCACGGGCCTGGCGAGCAGCGCGGCCAGGGTGTACATGCCGGTCTCACGCTCAGCCTTGAAGCGTGGCAGTTCGGCGCGCAACGACTTGAACTGGGTCTGCGAACGCGTGACTTGGGTTTCATCACCGCGCCCGGCATCACGCAAACGCTGGTTGAGCTTCACGCTCTGCTCCTGCAAATCGAGTGACTCGCGGGCAATGTGGTACTCCTCGTTGGCCGAGCACACCTGGGTGTAGGCCTTGACCACATCCGCGACCAAGGTGATACGGGCGGTGTCGGCCGCAGCCTGGACAGCGTCGGCATTGGCTTTGGCCGCCTCGGTGCCGCGCTTGAAGGTACCCCACAGGTCAAACTGATAAGAAGCGCTGACGATGGCTTCACCAATGTTGGCCACCGGCACCTTCTCGGTCAGCAAGAATGCCTGGCCAGCCTCTTGCAAACGCTGGGCACCGATTTTGACCCCGCCGTTGAAGCCGCCTTGCGATTCGGCCACGTCCACCTGAGCGCGGGCTTTGGCGATGTTGGCGGCAGCCACGCGCAGTTCGGTGTTCGCGCTCAGGGCCTGGCGTACAAGCTCGTTCAGACGTGGATCCTGATACAGCTGCCACCAGTCCTCGGGCACCGGCGCCGAGACCACGCTGTCGGCATCCTGGCGCAGTGGGCCGTTGAGGTCGCTGCGTTGCACCGCCGCGTCCTTCGGCACCTCGTAGTCGGGGCCGACCATCATGCAAGCCCCCAGTGACAGGCAGAGGCCAGCCAGGATCAACTGTTTCATGGACGCGGGCCCTCGATGATCGACACCGTGGCAGTCCGCCCGGCGATCATGCGGAAGTCTTGCGGCACTTCGTCAAAGGCAATGCGCACCGGAATGCGCTGGGCCAGGCGTACCCAACTGAACGCGGGGTTGACGTTGGGCAGCAGGTTGGCGCCGCTGCTGCGGTCGCGGTCTTCGATGCCGGCGGCGAAGCTTTGCACATGGCCGCGCAAGCGGGTGTTGTCGCCCATCACGCGGATGTCCACGGCGTCGCCGATGTGGATCCCGCCCAGCTTGGTTTCTTCGAAGTAGCCATCGACATGGTACGAGGCGCTGTCGACCACCGAGAGCACCGGGCGGCCGGCAGTGACGAACTCGTGGTTACGAGGCGCGCGGTCGTTGAGGTAGCCGTCCACCGGGCTGCGGACCACCGAGCGATCGAGGTTGAGCTGTGCGGTATCGACCGCCACCTGCGCCTCGCTGACGGCGGAGCGGGCGCGGGCCTCGCGGGACTGGCTTTCTTCCAACTGCTCGGCGGCCACCAGGTTACCCAGCTTGCGGTTACGCTGCGCTTCGCGGGAGGCCTGGGCGAGGGTTTCCTGGCGCTCGCCCAACGTGGCCTTGGCCTGGCGCAGCGCCAGGGTGAAGCGGTCTTGGTCGATGGTGAACAACACATCGCCGCGCTTGACGGTCTGGTTGTCGCGCACCTCGACCCTCTGGATCAACCCCGACACATCGGGTGCGATCTGGATCACGTCGGCACGAATGTGGCCGTCGCGGGTCCAGGGGGCAAACATGTAGTAGACCACCATCTGCCATACGAGCACGGCGGCGAAGGTCACTACCAGCAAGGTCAGGACCACACGGCCCAGGGTCAGCAAAGGTTTTTTCATGGCAGCATCAGGTTTCGACAAAAGTGGTCCACCGCGCCAAGCAGCACGGCATACAGGGCAACGTTAAACAACGCCCGGTGCCAGACCAGGCGGTAGAAATGCACGCGCAACAGCACCGCGTGCACCCCCAGGAACAGCAGGTAGGTGCCAAACATCATTACCAGCAGCGTGGGCAGGAACACCCCGCTGATATCCAGTTCACCAATCACAGGGGCGCTCCGTCGAGGCCGGGTGGCAGTTGTGGTTGTTCGGCGGGCTCGAGCATCACCTCCACCCCGGGCAGCAGCGCCAGGCGCAGGCCGCTCAGAGCGTGCAGCAAATGAGTGCGGGCATCGCCACGCTCGTACAACTCGTCAAGGTTCAGCGCCAGCCGCGCCCGCTCCATGTTGCGCAGCAGTGCGGCCGGGGCATGCAGGCGTTCGCCGGCACGCAGGCAAGCAGCGTAGTGCGCGCCGACTTCCTCGATTACCGTGTTCAGCCGTTCACGGGCCTGCTGGCCAGCGCGCGGCAGGTAGGCAATCAGGTCGAGCAGGTTCAGCCCGACGCGCAGATCGCGCAGGGCCACACCGCTGTCCTGGCCGGTTTGCGACAGACGCGGCAGGTGCTGCATCAGGCGGTCGAGCATTTGCACACCGACCTGACGGTGCTCGGCCAGGGTCGCTGGCTCGGTCATTTCAACGATGTCGCGCCAGGCGAAGCGGGTCATGCGCTTGGCCGCCAGCTCTACGCCGAACGGGCGCATCACCAACGTCCAGATAAAGGCGAACAGCAGGCCAACCGGGCCGGCCAGGTTGGAGTTGAGGAAAGTGAAGAAGTCGGCGTCGTAGGCGCCCTGGATGCTGATGAAGGTCGAGGTGTTGACGATGGTCAGCAGGGTGCCCAGGTAAAAACGCGGCTGCACGGTCAGGGTACCGACACAAATGAACGGTACAGCGAAGGCCAGCACCAGCATCGGGAAGTCGTGCAGGTTGGGCAGTACCAGGAACAGGTACAGGCTGGAGAAAATCACCGACATCAAGGTCCAGAAGAAGAACCGGTAGATTTGCGGCGCCGGGTCATCCATGGCGGCAAAGAAGCTGCAAGATACGGCAGCGAGAATCACCGCACTGGCGCCATCGTTCCAGCCCAGACCGATCCACAAGCCGCAGGCGACCACGATTGCCAGAACCGTGGAGGCCACCGAATAGAGCATCAAGCCGCGGTCGAAGAATGCCGTCAGGCGGCCCAGGCGCCAGTGGCGGTAGACCGCACGCCATGGCGTGGCGTCGTCAGTGCGCAAGGCATGTTGCAGCGCGCAGCAGTCCTGCCACAGGTCGGCCCATTCAGTCAGGCGATAAAGGGCGTTGGACAGCAGCAGTTCGGCGCGCTGGTCGAGCATGGCGGCAGCGGGCTGCAGGCGGTCGATTTGCTCGTGCAATGCGGTCCAGCGCGCCACCGACGCACTGTCGGCCGTGCCTTTGAGCCATTCGCGGGCGGCTGCAAGCACAGGCTGCAGCTGGGCGAACTGGGCCGCGGCGCGGCCTTCAAGGGCGACCAACGCGTCATCGAGCGCATCGATCACCGGCAGCAGGTGAATCATCCGTCCACGCAGTTCGCGGGCATTCTTCAAGGTATGCGGGCCAGCACCTTCATGACCGAGCTGGCCGATCATCAGTTCCAGCGAGTTGAAGGTGGCGACCATCGCCCCGCGCATGCCGCCGACCTTGTCGGCGCTGACATCGCGGGCCAGGTAGGTGTCGCTGTAGCGAATCGCTTCGGCGAACCAGTTGCCGGTGGCGCCAACCACCACGGGCGCCAGCCGGCGCGGCCAGAAGATGGCTCCGACCACCGCCGCACAGACGATCCCCAGGCAGATTTCCTGGGCACGGGAAGACGCTACGTCGAACACAGCCAGCGGGTTATCCACAACCGCCAGCGCAATCATTGGCAGGGTGTAGCCCGCCAGCATCAGGACGTAGTTGTTTGCCGTGCGCAGGTTCAGTGAGAGGAACAGCAAGGTGCCGGTCCACAGGGCGATGGCAATGCTCAGCAGCAACGGTGACTGCACCAGCGGCGGCACCAGGAAAATCGCCCCGCCGGCCCCGAGCAAGGTTCCCACGGCGCGGTAAACGGCCTTGGAACTGGTCGGGCCTACGAACGGGCTGGAGACGATATACACCGTGGCCATCGCCCAGTAGGGGCGCGGCAGCTGCATGAGCAGGGCGATGTACAGGGCAATCATGGATGCGGCAAAGGTGCGCAGGCCGTAGAACCAGTCGCGCGCCGGGGGGACGGAGCTGAAGAAGCCGTTCATGCCACGCCGCCCGTACTGCCCAGGCCGGCCGCCTCAAAGGCGCGCAGCACCCGCAAGGCGGCTTCCAGGTCAGCCTGGTCGATGCCGTGCAGCACATCGCGGCGCAGGCGCACCAGCTCGGCTTCAATGGCTTCGGCCAAGGCGCGGCCTTCGCCGGTCAGGCTCAGGGCCTTGGCGCGGCGGTCGAGTGGGTCCTCGCTGCGGCAGACCAGGCCGGCTTTGCACAGTTGATCGAGCAGGCGCACCAGCGATGGGCTTTCCAGCCCGGCGGCCTGGGCCACAGCCACCTGGTGCACGCCGTCACCCAGACGCACGATCATCAGCAGTGGCGCGGCGCAAGCCTCGGAAATGCCGTAACCGGTCAGCGCAGCATGGCAAATGCGCCGCCAATGGCGAGCGGCAACCACCATGCCGCTGCTGACTTGCAGGCGCAGGAGATCAAGGGACATTGAAGGAACCAAGGATATTCATAGTTTGCTAACTATCAATATACGCCTGTGCCTCCCCCTGTCGTCAACAGGGGCTGACCAGGGGTATGGATGAATTGTTGTTCATGCTGGGGGTATTTGGCTGCCTGTGCCGGCGGCAGTGCCAGTACAGGCGACAGAATCAGGGCTGTATCTGATCTTCCAGCTTCATGGTCAGAGCTAGCGTACTGCCCATGTGCACTGCGCGGTCGCGCCACTCCTGGTATCGCACTCCGTCACGGCTGCTGAAATGCACAGCCAACTCCTCGGCTGCCTGCACCACCCCGGCCGCTGCCGCCAGTTCCAGCCAGTACAGCGCGGCCTTGACGTCAGCCGCCACATGCAGCCCGTGCATCAACCGGTAACCCACCTCAAAACGGCAGCGCGCCTCGCCCCGTTCTGCACCGCGCATGAACCACTGGTAGGCCTGCACGAGGTCGACCTGCCAGTCCAGAGCGCCGTCGCACACTTCCTCCTCATACAGGTCGCCCAATGCCGCCGCCGCGTGCAACATGCCGCGCTCAAAGGCTTGCCGATAGCAATCGGCCGCCTGAACGTAGGATGGATCGATGCCTTTGCCAAAATAGTGCTGCTGCCCGAGGTTGAACCAGGCGGCGGCATTGCCCTGCAACGCGGCCATGCGCAGCAGGTGCCCCGCCAGTACGGTATCGGCACGCCAGTATTTGCCGTTGAGCCAGATCCAGCCGAGGTCATTCAGGGCCGCCACGCTGCCTTGCAAGGCCTGGTGGCGCAGGTCGGCATACACCGTCTGCAGATCGCTGGCCTCGTCCAGGCGATTGACCAGCAATGAACGCTGGCTAGGCAGGCCCACACCGGCAAACATTCGATGCCGCCTACCGACAGGCGCAGGTGGGGCGATGACCCGTTCAGGCAAAAGGCGGGCAAGCAGCGAATGGATATTGCTGACAGCAGACATGTTCATCCTCATTGAACGACGCACAACCCCAACCTTCGGCTGTGATGAGGCGTGATTTTGCGTGACGTCACGTCAAAACCTGTCGCGAACGATTCGGCACAAGGCAACCAAATGCGAGTTCCTTGATCTGAGCAGGCTGTGGCCAATTGCCATACTTCACGCCTGCGGCCATCCTGTTGCAGCAAAGCCTAGACAAGGACGTTATCTTTTGCCGTTCGCCACCACTCGCGCCACCCTCAGCCGTCAGTGGGCGCTGCTGCGCCAGCTACCCAGCCGCTCTCCTGGCATTACCAGCGCCGAATTGGTGTGGCGCCTGCGCGATGTGGGCTTTACGGTCAGCAAACGCACTGTCGAGCGAGACCTCAATGAGCTGTCGCTGATCTTTCCCCTGGAGCGCAATGACAAGAGCATTCCGTTCGGCTGGCACTGGTCGGCAAGTGCCGTAGGCGAGTTGCGCGGTAACTTCGACCTGCTCACGCACCTGCGCGGTGATGCGCTGCAACCGGTCCAGGGCGAGGGCGTGGAGCTGGTGGCGCGGATCAGTGATGCGCTGGCGCGGCAGTTGCGGGAAGCGCCTTTGAGCAGCGACATGCAGCTGACGGCGCTGGAGCATGGGCATCGGTTGCGGGGCACGGTGAGCGATGGCTGGCCGCTGCGTTGGTGGCTGTTGAGCCATGGCGATGGCGTGGTGGTGGAACAGCCTACGGGGTTGCGGGAAGAAATTGGCAGGATCCTGAGCAATGCGGCGGCGCAGTACCTTGATTGAACCTGTAGTGACCCTATCGCCGGCAAGCCAGCACCCACAGGTATGCCACCGCCCCCAAGGCTTGTGAATCTCCTGTGGGAGTTGGCTTGCCGGCGATAGGGCCAGTACAGGTCAGCGCTGCATGCCCCAGCGCCGCACCGTCAGCCGCTCCAAGGTATTGAACACCAGCCCTTCCACCAGCAAACCGATCAGGATTACTACCGCCAAACCGGCGAACACCTTGTCGGTGTACAGCTCGTTCCGGTTCTGGAAGATGTACCATCCCAGCCCGCCCTTGCCACTGCTGGCGCCGAACACCAATTCGGCGGCGATCAGGGTGCGCCAGGCAAACGCCCAGCCAATCTTCAAACCCGACAGAATCGATGGCAAGGCCGCCGGTACCAGGATGTGCAGCACCAGCCGCAGCCCCTTCAGGCCATAGTTGCGCCCAGCCATACGCAGGGTCTCGGACACGCCGAGAAAACCTGCGTAGGTATTTAGTGCCAATGCCCACAGCACCGAATGCACCAGCACGAAGATCAGGCTGTTGTCACCCAGCCCGAACCAAAGCAAGGCCAGCGGCAGCAAAGCGATGGCCGGCAGCGGGTTGAACATCGAAGTGAGCGTGCCCAGCAAGTCCCGTCCTAATTGGGTGGAAACCGCCAGGCTGGTCAAACCGAAGGCCAGGACAATACCCAATACATAGCCCTTGAGCAGGATCACCAACGAAACCCCGACCTTGGCCGGCAGCTCACCACTGATCAAGCCGCCCCACAGGGCTGCAGCTGTTTGCAGGAAGCTGGGCAGCAGCAGGTCGTTACCCTGGTATCGCGCAGCGGCCTCCCACAGCACGGCGATTACCAGCAGGATTACCGCTTTGCGCAACCAGCCCTGCTGCCACAGGCGCTGGGCCAACGGTAATCGGCGCTCCACCGGCACACTGAGCAGGGGCTGCAGCTGCACCTCGTATTCCTGGCGTACAGGTGTAGTGGTCATGGCTGAAGCTCCTTTCAGTAGGCGATGCGAATGTCGTTGAAGCCCAGGTCGTCGGACTGTTCCGGGACCTCTGCCTCGTCGAACAGCAAACGATGGATACGCCGGGCACTGGCCTGGAAGTCACTGCCGCCCAGACTGCCCAAGTCGTATTGGTGGCTGTGCACTTCTGCGCGCACCCGCCCCGGGTGCGGCGACAACAGCAGGATGCGATTGCCGACCACCAGCGCTTCTTCGATGGAGTGGGTGACGAACAGCAGGGTGAAGCGCACCTCCTCCCACAGCAGCAGCAACTCTTCCTGCATCTTGCGTCGGGTCAGCGCATCCAGTGCAGCAAATGGCTCGTCCATCAGCAGGATCTTCGGCTGCGTAGCCAAGGCACGGGCAATCGCCACGCGGGCCTTCATGCCCCCCGACAAGGTATGCGGATAGGCATCGGCAAAGGCCGCCAGGCCGACCTTGTCCAGGTAATGCAGTGCCCGTTCTTCTGCTTCGGCGCGCTTGAGCTGACCCGAAACCAACAGCGGGAACATCACGTTCTGCTTCACCGTTTTCCATGGTGGCAGCTGGTCGAACTCCTGGAACACCACGATGCGGTCAGGGCCGGGGCCACGTACCGCCTGGCCTTGCAGCAGAATCTGTCCTTCCTGTGGCTGGATGAACCCGGCAACCGCCTTGAGCAAGGTGGACTTGCCGCAGCCAGAGGGGCCGAGCAGCACAAAACGGTCGGCACGATCGACTTCGAAGCTGACCTGGTGGGTGGCACGCACCACGCGTTGCGCGGTGCGGTATTCGAGGCTGAGGTTATCCACCTTCAGCAAAGGTGGCATTACGACACGGCTCAGGTTGCTGACCGTGTGGCCTGGCAAAGGGGCGGTCATGATCAGTCAGCTCCCCTGCAGCGGGCGTTCATCCTGGAAGAAGTAGTCCTTCCACGATTCCGGCTTGTGCTTGATGGCGCCTACCCGATACAGGAAATCGGCGAGCTTGTAGGTGTTCTTTGGCGTGACAGTGAACTCGTACTGCGGGTTGTCGATCAGCTTGATCAGCGCGTCGCGGTCGATCTTGGCGTTGGTCACGCGGATGTAGGTGTCGGCGGCAGCGGCCTTGTCCTTCTGGGCGAAGTCTGCGGCTTCAGCCAAGGCGTCGACGAAGGCCTTGTAGGTTTTCGGGTTGTCCTTGCGGAATTTTTCAGTCGCGAACAGCAAGGTCGGCGAGTTGGGCCCGAGCAGGTCGTAGCTGTTGAGCACCACGTGCACGTCCTTGTTGGCCAGCACCTGGTCCTGGAACGGCGGGTTGGAGAAGTGACCGTTCAGCTCGGTGCCACCGGCCAGCAACGCGGCGGTGGCGTCCGGGTGCGGTACGGCCAGGGTGTACTTGTCGAGGCGGTTGTATTCCTTGTCGCCCCATTGCTGGGCAGCGGCGTATTGCAGGAAGCGCGACTGTACCGACACGCCTACCGCCGGCAGCGCGATGCGGTCCTTGTCGGAGATGTCGGCGATGGTCTTCACATTGGGGTTGCTACTGACCAGGTAATACGGGAAGTTACCCAGCGAGGCCACAGCCTTGACGTTCTGCCGGCCCTTGGTGCGGTCCCAGACGGTCAGCAGCGGGCCGACCCCAGCACCGGCGATATCGACCGAGCCGGAAAGCAGGGCGTCGTTGATCGCCGAACCACCCGACAATTGGGCCCAGTCGACTTCGATGTCGATGCCCTGCTCCTTGCCGTGTTTCTCGAGCAGGTGCTGGTCACGCACCACGTTAAGCAGCAGGTAGACGATGCCGAACTGCTCGGCGATGCGAATCTTGCCTTCTGCTTGTGCCACGGCGGGGGCCGCCAGGCTGCCGACGACCAGGCTAGCGCCCAGGCCGATGCTTGCCGCCAGGCGGCTGATGGATTTGCGCATGATGGTATTCCTCAGACGTCAGAAAGGGGCATCGCCCTGGATAGTGGTGCGATACAGCTTGCGCCGCAGGTGGGCGGGGCAACCGGTGGCCAGGTGAATCAGCGAGCGGTTGTCCCAGAACACCAGGTCGTGGGGCCGCCACTGGTGGCGGTAGATGTTCTGCTCCAGCACGCTGAGGGCGTAGAGCTGCTGCAGCACGTCGCGACTTTCGTCATCTGGCAAGCCGAGGATGCGGGTAGTGAAGCCTTCGCTGACGAACAGTGCCTTGCGGCCGTTTTCCGGATGAGTGCGCACCACCGGGTGAATCACTTCCTGAACCTGTGCCAGTTGCTCGGCAGTCAGGATCGGGCGCCAATTACCTTCGAACTTGGTTTCGGCGTAACGGGCGGTGTAGGAGTGGGCTGCATCGCGGCCCTCGACCACTTTGCGCAGGGCGTCAGGCACAGCGTCCCAGGCCTTGTGCATGTCAGCAAACAGCGTGTCCCCGCCTTCGCTGGGCAGTTCCTGGGCGTGCAGCATGGAGCCAAGGCTGGGCAACGCTTTGTAGGACAGGTCTGAATGCCAGAACTTGCCGGCATCACCCAGGCCGATGTTCTGGCCATTCTCGATGATGTTGGAAACGATCAGGATCTCGGGGTGGCCGGCAAGCAGGAACTGCTTGAGCACGTGGATCTGCAATTCGCCGAAGCGCCGGCTGAAGGCAATTTGTTGATCTGGGCTGATGCGCTGGTCGCGGAACACCAGCACATGGTGATCGAGGTGGGCGCGATGGATACGCGCGAAATCCCCAGCGTTGAGCGGTGTGGCGAGGTCCAGGCCGATGATTTCGGCGCCGACGGCACCGGCGAACGGGCGGATTTCGAAGGATTGCGGCTGGGCGCTGTCGATGGTCGACAAGGCGTTCGAGGCGGCTGACATTTTTCACTCCCACGCAGTGCGCGACTTCAATGGCGCGCAACGATCAGAAACGCACGGGGATTTCCCGTGTGGGTTCAAGTCGTGCGGCGCATCGATTGGTCGACGGGTACGCAGTGGAAGCGACTATAAAGTCATAAGAAGAATAATTTAAATACCTTTAAAGAATAACCATAGCACCGAGCCTTGCTCAGATCAGCCCGCCCTGCTCCTCCTCATCGATCAGGTTGTTCAGGCTGCTGAGCGCCTTGCGCGCCGTGGAACGGTTGAGCAGCTTGGCCTGTGCGCCTGCGGGCAGATCGGTGATCTTGAACACACCCTTGGCGGTCAGTACATCAATCAGGTCTTCAAGCACACGGATCATGTCCAAGTCGCTTTGCTTGAGCTGGTTGAGGCTGTTTTCCACGACATCGTCGGCAAACCACTCCTGAATATCGGCATGATCAGCGGGTAGCATTTCGGTGAACTGGTCAAAAGCGGCTGCCTCTACCCGCAGCAACTCACCAGCAGCATTGCGTTGCACGTAGAACATGGCGGTGTCCCTCGTCACGTTGATTCCTTGTTGGTAGGCAGCAGCATAGGCAAAGATCAGCAGGCACGCAGGCCCGGCGCCAGAGTATGCGCTGTCGAGAGATGGCAGGAAAGAGCCGTGACCGCTGCGCGGCCAATCGCCGGCAAGCCAGCGCCCACAGGGGTAGCACAACCTTGAAGGCTTGCACTGTACCTATGCGGGCTGGCTTGCCAGCGACCGGGCTGCAGAGCAGCCCGCTAACGCATCAGCAATCAGCTGTCCTTGTTGTGAATGATGATGGTCGGGTCAGCACCGCTGATCAACGAGTTGATCGTGGTGTTGGACCAGTTCACCCCTTCCAGCTTGATGGTCACGTCGGCGTTGGCGATACCACCTTCGGCGTTGAGCTTGCCTTCGCTGCTGACCTGCAACGTAGTCGTGCCTTCCACCGTGGAGAGTTTCAGGTAGTTGTCGATGGTGCTGCCCTTCTCGCCCTGCAGCAGGTCCTTCAGGTCGATCCGGTCGCCCTCGGCCACCTTGAAGTCTTTGATCACGTCGCTGCCAATGTCGCCAGCCTTCCACACGAAGGTGTCGGCACCGCTGCCACCGATCAGGATATCGTTGCCCTCGCCACCGATCAGGGTGTCATTGCCAGTACCGCCCAGCAGGATGTCATTACCTTTGCCACCGTTGAGCGTGTCGTTACCACCTTGGCCGAAGAGGATATCGTTGCCATTGCCGCCCGACAGGATGTCGTTGCCATCTTTGGCGCCAGAGATATCGAATTCGCTGTAGTGCTCGCTGATGTACTGGTGCACATTGCTGGTGCTGACGGCGCTGACTTCGACCCCACTCTTCTGCGCGACATAGGTTTGCAGGGCCTGATAGCCCTCACTCACCACACCGTTGAGGGTGATCAGGTCACCGAAGATGATGTCGTTGCCGTTGCCACCGTCGATGGTATCAGCACCCGGTACCGTTGCTTCGGAGTGGCCGAGGATCGCCTTGGCCAGGTCGGACGGATCGATGTTGGTCTGTGGCTTGCCAGCGCTGTCGTACGGCGACAGGTCGCTCAGCGTGACATCACTGTTCAGGCCGATGGCTTGCACTTTGGTCACGCCAGAAAGCAGGTTGAAACTCGCCGTCGAGCCATCAGCCGCATTGGAAAGGTTATTCGAGCTTGTCCCGCCGTTGCCGGCCAGATTGGACAGCTCGTAGGTACCGTCACCCTGGGCATGGATGGTGCCCAAGTCGCTGGTCGAATCCAGGCGACCACTGCTCCGGTAGGTATAGAGCGTGACCGTCCCGTTGCTGCTGATTTCCAGCTTGTGGGTGCTGTCGACCATGGTGCTGAAGGAGTCACCAATCTTGTAGTTGTTGACGTTGACCACATCGTCCAGGTACTTGCCGCCCGTCCACAGACGCGGGTTGGTCGACTCGCCGTTCTGGTAGTACGTGGGTTTACCGTCGGTGATGAAGTAGGTCAGGTTTTCTGCACCGGTGTTGCTGGTAGCCATGGTGCTCTTGAAGAAGTTGGCAGTGGTCTTGAACGCGTCCTCATAGTTGGTACCGCCACCGTAGTAGCCGCCCACCATCGAGTTCAATACCGCCTGCAACTTGCTCAGGGCATCCGGGTCGGCAAGGTTCACCGCTACGTTCTTGTTCACCTGGGTATCGAAGTCGACCAGGAAGATGTTCACGGTACCCGAAGTGTCGGAGCCCAGGCTGGACTTGAGTGAGTTGAACACCGACGCCAACTGCGCCTTCGCGTCGGAAATCGACTTGTCGCTCATACTGCCCGAGCTGTCGACCATGAAGGCGATGTTGTAGTTCTTGCCCTGGACCACATTAAGGCCAGCCACGTCGGCGACAATGATGTCGTTGCCTTCGCTGCCGGTCATGGTGTCGTTGCCCGCGGTGCCCACGCTGGCCTTGTAGGTCGCGGCGTACACAGTCACCGGGATGTTGCCAGTGGTCATGGCCGAACCGCCCAGGCTTTCAGTGGCAGTCGAGATGACAGTGATGTCGAACGAGCCTTTGTAGTAGGCCGGCGGAGTCAAGGTCAGGCTGCCGAGCTTCCAGCCGGTCACATCCACTGGAGTGCTGCCTACCGTGACCGTGTGGCCTGCGCCATCGCTGAGTACAGTGCCTTTCGGAATACCGCTGAGGGTCACGCTCAGGGTTTCTGAACCGTCGGTATCGGTCAGGGCGGTAGTAATACCGACCAATTTCACCGAGCCACCTTCCGGCCCTTCGTTCAGCTTGTAGCCGTCGTAGTAGCTCTGACCATTTACGGTATGCAGGTCGGACACGCCCAGGCCAGCATTGGCCATCTCGGTCACGTTCTGGTACATCTTGACGTTCGAGCTGTTCAGGTCAGTGACCGCACCCGAGCCTACCTGGATGTTCAGGTCATAGCTGCCCGGACCGGACTGGTTGGCATGGTAGACCTCGATCGGGTAGTAGCCGCTGGTGTTCGGGGTGAAGGTGCCCGAAACCTGGCCACCGCCACCCCAGGTGGCCGTGACCACAGTCTTGCCACCAATGGTGACCACGAAGCTGTCATCAGCAGTGCCGCTAAAGGTGTAGGTCTTGCCGGCTTCCAGGTAGATCAGGCCCGAGGTTTTCGAGCCGGTGCCGGCAGTGACGCTGCCATCAGACTGCACGTTGGTGGTGGTGGAGCTGGAGGCAGCGTTGCCGGAGTTGGCAAAGACCGTCTTGAGCGCATCACCGGTAATGCCATTGCCATCGGTGCCCAGGCCTTTGAGGGTAGTCCAGACTTCCTTGGTCAGGCCTTTGGACGCAACATCGGCGCTGCCGAAGCTCAATGTCGGTTTGTCGGCAACCGGGCTGATGTCGACCTTCATGGTCACTTCGCTGCCCAGGTTGGTGCCGTCGTTCGGCTTGAACTTGAACTGCGCGTAATCGGCCTGTTGGTTACCCACGCCGTTGCCACCATAGTTGTCCGCACCCGACTGGTTCTGAGCCGGTACGAACTTCAGGTTCTGGGCGGTGATATCAGCCTGGCTGATCACCTGGCCAGCGGTCACGTTCACCCATGCAGTCCCGTTGAAGAACTGCAGGGTGCCCGCGGCCGGGAGCGAAGAAATGGTTACTGACAAGCCGGTGTTGCCATCGGCATCGGTGACCTTGAAATCACTCCAGGCGAAGACGTAGTCAGTGTCTTCCACACCGAACACCGCACCGCCAGGCGAAACTGGCAGGTGGTCGTTGTCCAGAATGGTCGTGGTCACGCTCGACTTGCTGCTGTCGACCTGCAGGTTCTCGAAGTTACCACCAGTGGCGGCGTCGATCTTCACCACGAAGTTCTCGGTCCCCTCGACCAGCTTGTCGTCGATGGTCGCGATGTCGAACGTGGTGCTGCTGCTGTTGGCTGGAATTTTCACGGTGGCGACACCGGTAAAGTCCTCACCATTTTTGGCAGTGCCGCTGTAGCTGAGGGTAATGGTGACCTCGGACTTCGACGCATTGCTCAAGGTCAGCGTGTAATGGCCGGTGTCGCCTTCGGTCAGCGAAGTGGTCCCGCTGATGCCGACGGTGGTGACATCACCCTGGTTACCAGTGCCCGGAGTGCCCACACCTGGCTCGTCGGTAACGGTGGTGGTCACCTGGGTTTTATCCAGGGTCAGTTTCTCGAACTTGCCGACGTCATCGCCGCTGACCGAGGCGATCGACTTGATCACCGCCGGGTTACTGCCGACGTAGACGTTGTCCGGAGCGGTGACGGTAGCAGTCCCTACGGTGCTGTTGGCCGGCACGGTGATGACGGTGGTGCCGTCGCTCAAGG
>NZ_QJRL01000030.1 GCF_003205205.1 Pseudomonas sp. LB-090624 | reverse complement strand
CCCAGATGGGTAAAGGCGTGGTCGATGAGCGTCACCCGCGCTTCCTGGGGAACGCTGCGCTGTCGTCTGGTGACTTCGTCCACCGCGCCATCGAAGCGGCCGACCTGATCATCAACATCGGCCACGATGTGATCGAAAAGCCGCCGTTCTTCATGGTCCGTGGCGGCACCGAAGTCATCCACATCAGCTTCCGCTCCGCCGAAGTCGATGCCGTGTACTTCCCGCAGGTGGAAGTGATCGGCGACATCGCCAACGCCGTGTGGCAGATCAGCGAAGCGCTGAACGATACCGCGCACTGGGACTTCACCCGCCTGATGGCCATCCGTGAAGCCAACGAAGCGCAGATCGCCGAAGGTGGCGACGACAACCGCTTCCCGGTCTACCCGCAGCGCATGGTTGCCGACATCCGTCGCGTGTTGCCGTCCGAAGGCATCGTTGCCCTGGACAACGGCATCTACAAGATCTGGTTCGCCCGTAACTACAAGGCGCACAAGCCGAACACCGTGCTGCTGGACAACGCCCTGGCGACCATGGGCGCTGGCCTGCCGTCGGCCATGGCGGCGCACCTGGTGTACCCGGACCGCCCGGTGATCTCGGTATGCGGCGACGGCGGCTTCATGATGAACAGCCAGGAGCTGGAAACCGCAGTACGCCTGGGCATGCACATCACCGTGGTGATTCTGCGTGACGACGGCTACGGCATGATCCGCTGGAAGCAGGCCAACATGGGCTTCACCGATTTCGGCCTGGACTACGGCAACCCGGACTTCGTCAAGTACGCCGAAGCCTACGGTGCCAACGGCCATCGCGTGGAAAGCGCCGAAGGCCTGCTGCCACTGCTGGAGCACTGCATCAAGACCCCAGGCGTGCACGTGATCGACTGCCCGGTCGATTACAGCGAGAACGACCGCATCCTCAACAGCGAGCTGCGTGAGCGCGCGCTGGCGGTGTAAGCCTTGAGGCCCTCAGGTACAGCGCCATCGCTAAGTTGGCGCAATACCTGAGGGCGCGAGGCTCCCTTCGAAGACTCCCCCTGACACCGGCTTTGCCGGTGTTCGCGGCTAAAGCCGCGCCCACCGCGATCGCTCAAGCGCCTGGATTGTGAACAAGCTCATGAAACCGCGCTCAACAGCCCCGCCAGGCTGGCCAGTATGGCGTTCGAATCGTAGGGCTTGCGCGTTACCGGGACATGCTGCAGATGCTCGGGAATACTGATGCCGTCGCCATAACCAGTAGCGAACAGGAACGGAACCTGCCGTCGGAGCAGTTCATCCGCCACTGACATGGAGGTACCGGTACCCAGGTTGACATCCAGAATCGCGGCATCCGGTGTACGGTCGGCAAGCAGCCGAATGGCTTCGTTCTCGGAGCCAGCGGTGATCACGTCCTGGATCTGCGCATCATTCAGAATTTGCTCCAGGCCAACGGCAATTACCAGTTGGTCTTCCAGTATCAATACACACAAACCGCTACGGGCGGCAAAGGTATCTGCTGCACGTGCGATGGGGGCGACGTCGCTGGCGGGCTCGGCTGCTTCGGCCACGGTAAGGTGTTTGGCCGGTATCCTGAACAAACCTTGCAGGCCTTCGGGGTGGTACTCCACTGCGCTGGTGCCGCCAAGGTCGAACGGGATGCTGCGATCGATCAGCACCGAGCCAAAGCCGCTGCGACTCGGCGGCCGCACCATCGGCCCGCCGCTTTCACGCCAGGCAATGGCGCATGCGCCAGCTGGATCGATGCTCCAGCCCACGGAAAGCGTGCCACCGCCCCGCGAGAGCGCGCCGTATTTTGCAGCATTGGTTGCCAGCTCATGCAGCACCAGGGCCATGACCGAATAGGCGCGGGCATCAAGGATCACGTTCGGGCCCTGCAATTCGATCACGCCTGCAGCAGTGCGGTAGGGCGATAGCTCGGCCTCCAGCAGTTTGGCCAGACGCCCACCGCCGTCGCCTCGCACCACCTGGTCATGCGCGAGGGACAATGCCTGGATGCGCCCCTTCAGCGTCGCCACATAATCCTGCAGCGTCTGGCTTTCCGTCGTCGGGTGGGCAACCAGGGCGCCGATCAGCGAGAGGATGTTCTTGACCCGGTGGTTGAGCTCTTCATTGAGGATGCGCTGGCGCACCTCGGCCTTGGAGCGCTCGCTGGCCAGCAACTCGCTGTTGTACAGGACCACCTCGACGATGGCAGTACGGATGGCATCACCAAACTGACGGTCCTGCTCGGTCCACGGTAGCGACTGCTGGTGAACGGTTTCTTTCCAGATGGCGAAACTCTTGCGTGGCGTGAGGCGGTCGCCCAGCGCACCGCTGTGGTAGGTCTTGTTCGGGTCTCCGGCCCAGTCGAGCGTCTCGATGACTTCCTTGCGGAAGAAAATCAGGTAATCCCTCGGGTGTTGCGACATCGGAATGATCAGTACGCCTGAAACGACGGTGAAGTACGCCTGCGCTGCGGGCAGCACCATCGACAGGCGGTTGGACGCCCAGGTGCGGCCCTCGCTGACCATGCTGGCCAAGCCCAGTAGATCGGGGACGGCCGACTTCGGTGGGGCCAACCCGACGGACGCCCAGCGGCCCTGCAGCGACATCCCGATGCCGTCACAGGGAATCAGCGACATCAGCCGCGGCAGGCGTGCGTGGAAGAACCCGTCGATGTCAGCGGCCTGGTTGGCCTGCCGCATCAAGCTGTCCAGCGCTTTGTGCACGTGCACGGCTGCTTCAAGCTTTTGCCGGCTGCGCAGCGTCTCGATGTGCAGCGAGAAGAACTCGCCGAACATTTCCGCTGCTACCCGTTGCCCCATGGACAGGGTGCGCGGTGCATAGTGGTGGCAGGCGATCATGCCCCACAGCTCGCCGTCGACAATCACCGAAATCGACATCGACGCGCCCACGCCCATGTTGCTCAGGTACTCGCAGTGGATGGGCGAGACGCTGCGCAGGTGGGCGTAGGAGAGGTCGAGCGGCTCGCCCGAAGGGTCGAGTACCGGTTCGATGGGCACCGTCTTGAACTGCGCATCGGAAATCACCCGGATCCGGTTGCGCAGGTACAGCGCGCGAGCCTGCTGGGGGATATCGGAAGCCGGAAAGTACTGGCCCATGAAACTTTCAAGGTCACTGCGCTTGGCTTCTGCGACCACCTTGCCCGCACCGTCCGCGCCCAGCTGGTAGATCATCACCCGGTCATAGCCAAGCACGGCGCGGATGAACCGTCCAGCATCGCGAAACAGCTTGCCGGTCTGGTCGATTTCACGCAGCTGGGCGATCAGCGTGCGCGCCAGCTCCACGGGCTCGGCGATGCCGGCGTCGGCGGGCTCGAACTCGAGGATCGCCGAACCTTTGAATAGATGGGCTGCGATATCGAAGGCCTGACCGTTGGCCAGCTGCACACCAAAACTGAGGGCTGGCCGCGAGGCTTCCCGGGTCCGGGCCAGCGCGTTGCGCAGGGTATGGGCGACCTCATCACCCAACACCGCCTGCAGCTTCTGGCCGTTGATGTCCCCGGTTATGCCTAGCATCTGCGGGACGTTGGCCGAATGGCGCAAGACCACCGTCGCCGTGGCATCGCAGGCCAGCAGGCAACCGTGAGGCTGGATGCTGCCGGGGATCTGGATCGGCTCGCGGTCGCAGTTGGTCAGATTTACTTGAGTGTTGGAGGTCATTTGGCCGGTGCCTGAGGATAAATGAGCGATTGCCAGGTACGCGCAAAGGCGCAATCTTCGTCAGCCTAGCAGGCATCATGATTGTGGGTATAGCCTGTCCAGCAACCTTGGCAGAGCTAGGACAAGCAAGGCCTGCTAAAGGTGCCAAACCTTGAGGGTGAACGCTTGCTGCAGGCACTCAGGGAATGGGTTGGCGGCCCCGGCCATGAATCAGAATGCCCCGGTTACTGGCCCCCTGAACGCCAGGCGGGCTCGGCCAAGCGTTCGACGAAGAATTCGGCCAATGCCTGCACTTTTCGCGGCCGACTACGTGCCGAGGGGGTGACGAAATAAAGCCCGCCCTGGGTCATGCTCCATTCGGGCAGAACCCGTTCCAGGCGGCCATCAGCCAGGTATTCGGCGCCAATGAACTCCGGCAGCTCGGCGATCGCCAGGCCCGCCAGCAAGGGGGCAACGAGGGCATCGGAGTTGGTAACCCGAAGCGGCCCACGCGGGGTCACATCCTGTTCCGTGCCGTCGTGGTGGGTAAAACGCCACAGTTGGCTGCGGGCGCGGTAGGCGTAACTCATGCAGGCATGATCGGCCAGTTCACGCGGGTGCGCGGGGTGGCCATGCGCGGCAAGATACCCAGGTGACGCCACCAGGTTCTGGGTGACCGAACAGATACGCCGCGCCACCAGTGACGAGTCGGGCAGTGCAGCAATGCGCAGTGCGGCATCGAAGCCATCTGCCACAAGGTCAACCGTCGAGTCGGACAAATGCAGGTCGAGTTCCAGCCCTGGGTAACGCGCCAGCAACTCAGGTAATAACGGCGCGACCCAGCGCAACCCGAATGACATCGGCACTGCAAGCCGCACCAGGCCACGGGGCTGCACCGACAGTTCCAGCGCCTCGCTTTCGATTTCCTCGGCCTGGCGATAGAGCGTGCTGGCTTGCTCGACCATACGCTGGCCGAACTCGGTCAGCGACAGCTGGCGAGAGGTGCGGTTGAACAAGCGCCCACCCAGGCGTTCCTCCAGCCGGGTGACAGCGCGTGAGACGGTGGGGACCGACACCCCCATGGCGCGTGATGCTGCCGCGTAGGAGCCTTCTTCAGCCACCTTGGCAAACATCGCCAACCCTTCGAAATCCGGAATACGTGCCATTTCATTTCTGCAATGATGGGTTTCAAATGATTCTATTTTGAAAGTAATGGTAAGTCGATACGCTTCTCCCCACAGCAACTCACCAACCTGAAGGGAGAAACACCATGAGCAAGAAACTCGAAGGCAAGATCGCACTGGTTACCGGCGGCACTACCGGCATCGGGCTGGCCACCGCCAAACGCTTTGCCGAAGAAGGGGCGCACGTCTACATCACCGGCCGCCGTCAGGCGGAGCTCGACAAGGCGGTGGCGCTGGTTGGCAACGCCACCGGGGTAGCGGTGGACTCCACTCGCCTGGACCAGCTGGATGAACTGTATACCCGTATCAGCCAGCAGCATGGCCGCCTCGACGTTCTGTTCGCCAACGCCGGCGGCGGCTCGATGCTGCCCTTGGGCGACATCACCGAGGCGCACTATGACGATACCTTCGATCGCAACGTGAAGGGTGTACTGTTTACTGTACAAAAGGCACTGCCGCTGCTGGCGCGCAATGCCTCGATCATCCTGACCGGCTCTACGGCGGGCAGCTCCGGCACTGCGGCGTTCAGTGTGTACTCGGCTTCCAAGGCCGCCGTGCGCGCCCTGGCCCGCAGCTGGATCCTGGACCTCAAGGACCGCGGCGTACGGGTCAACACCCTTAGCCCTGGTGCTACCCGTACACCTGGCCTGGTCGACCTCGCGGGCCCGGATGCGCAGCAACAGCAGGGCCTGCTCGACTACCTGGCAGCGCAGGTGCCGCTGGGCCGCGTAGGGGAACCGGTGGAAATCGCCAACGCGGCGGTGTTCCTGGCCAGTGACGATGCCAGCTTCGTCAATGGCGCCGAGCTGTTCGTCGATGGTGGTCAGGCGCAGATCTGACCGGCAGTGCGGTGGCAACGAAGGCGGCGCATGCCGCCTTTCGCCTATGGAGAACATTTGTGCTCCTGCCCGGAAGCGCTTGTAGGCAAGCTGCAATCAATGGTCTCATCGCGCGCCAGAGCCTACTGGTATTGAACGATGAACCGCCCACTGTTTGTTTCCATCGATGGCCCCAAGGGCACCGGCAAGACCACACTGCTGGAGGCTGTGACCCAAGCCCTGAGGCTGCACGGGCACAAAGTGGTTCGCCTGTGCGAGAAGAACAACGACCCCTACCGCAGCGAAACCATGGTGCTGGTCAACCGGCTCGCCAGAAGCCCCTGCCAGGATCTGGAATACCAGGTTTGCGAACGTTTTGCCGAAAGCCGGGCCTGGATTTCCCGCACGGTGCTGCCCAGACAGCCCCTTGATAGCATCATCCTGATCGATCGCTGGTACCCCTCTGACGCCGCGTTTCGCCGTACCGTGCCGTTTGCGCAGATCTTGCAGCTGAACCTTGAGCGCGGCGTGCAAGTGCCGGATCTGCATATCGGCGTTGTCACCGCCCCTGAAACTTCATGGGCAAGGGCCGCGGCGCGCAACCGTGGGCTGGGCAGTACGGTGATCCACAATCTGGATGAACAGGCTGCGTGCACCGAAGCGTTCGAGCGGGCGGTCGTCGAGCATGGCTGGCTGCTGTGCCGAAACGAAGGCACCATCGACCAGGCAACCCGGCAGCTGGCAGGCGAAATACAGGCAGTCGCCGTTCGTTGAAGGCGGGCGCACCCTGGGGCGCCACCCGCAGGCAACCTGGTCAGTCTCAGACCGTGTGCGCATGGGGTCTGCAACAACGAGTGGTTCATGCCTCCATCGACGAATGATGCCCGGTGATCAGCCATTGATCGTCGATCCTTTCAAAGGTGAACAGAAACCGCGCCGGTACCACGCGCTGCTGGCCATTTTCACGGTAAACGAACGTGTAGAGCCCGCCGACGACCACGGTACCCAGTTTGCGGCTTACTCGCTTCTTGAACACCTTGATGTCACACACCAGGCCGTCATTGCTCAGGAAATTGTCAAAATAGTTTCGGCGGCTGTCGGCGCAGTCCCGTACCTGGTTGGACAGGGTGGGTACCAGGATGGCGTCTGACGCATAAAGGGCCAGCACTTGGTCTACGTCACGCGTGGCCACCGTTGCGGCCCATCGATAGAGCGCGGCCTTGGCGCCTGCCAGGCAGGCCAGTTCGGTGTCGGCGTAGGGTTCAGCGTTTACGGGGGAGGCGGCGGTTGCGCTCATGGGGGCTCACCTGAGGTGGAAAGGGATAGGTGGCAGGTTGATGCCTGCGTGCGGTAAAGTGTTATAACATAACATTTCCGCTACAGGTTCCGGATCATGATTTTCAAGCGCAGGCAATGGGCAGGCGGTAACTCTGGGGAGGTTCGCTCATGAGCAATATCCTTGTCAGGAATGCCCGGCTGGTGAACGAAGGCAAGGTGTTCGATGCCGATGTCCTGGTTGCCCACGGGCGAATCGAGAAAATCGCCAGCAGCATCGAGGGTGCGAGCGCCAACATCGAAATCGATGCGCAAGGGCGCTGGCTTGTGCCTGGGATGATCGACGACCAGGTGCACTTTCGCGAACCCGGGGCAACGCACAAGGGCAGCATGGCCAGCGAGTCGCGGGCTGCTGTAGCCGGTGGCATTACCAGCTTCATGGACATGCCCAATACCCATCCGGCGACCTTGACCCTCGCAGCCCTGGATGACAAGAAAGCCCGCGCGGCCGCGTCCTCGGTTGCCAATTACGGCTTTCACTTTGGCGTGAGCAAGGACAACCTTGAGACCGTCGCCCGGTTGGACCCGC
This sequence comes from Pseudomonas sp. LB-090624, assembly GCF_003205205.1. GTDB lineage: Bacteria > Pseudomonadota > Gammaproteobacteria > Pseudomonadales > Pseudomonadaceae > Aquipseudomonas. The sequence continues at coordinate 44,617 of NZ_QJRL01000030.1, read as the reverse complement.
GGCAAATCGCTGGGGTGAAGGTATTCATGGGGGCCTCCACCGGGGACATGCTGGTCGACGACCCCAGGGTACTTGAGCGCCTTTTTGCCTGTGTGCCGACGGTGCTGCTGGCGCACTGCGAACACACGCCCTCCATCCTTGCCAACGAAGCACGCTGCCGTGAAGAGTTCGGTGATTTCATTCCGGCGGCCATGCACCCGCTCATACGCGATGCGCAAGCCTGCTGGCGCTCCTCCAGCCTGGCCGTCGAGCTGGCGAACAGGTTCGGTACCCGCTTGCATGTGCTGCACCTGACCACGGCCATGGAGCTGGCGTTGTTCGCGCCTGGCCCGTTGGCCAGCAAGCTGATCACGGCGGAGGTGTGTGCGCACCATCTGCTATTTGACGACCGCGACTATGCAAGCCTGGGCAACCTCATCAAATGCAACCCGGCGATAAAGGCCCGCGCCGACCGCGACGCATTGCGCCAGGCACTGCGGGAAGACCGCATCGATGTGATCGGCACCGACCATGCTCCCCATACCCTGGCAGAGAAAAACCGGCCTTACGCCAGCGCACCTTCCGGCCTGCCGCTGGTGCAGCATGCGCTGCCAGCGTTGTTCGACCTGGTCGCGGAGGGCGTGCTGCCGGTGACTCAGCTGGTCCGTAAGACCAGCCATGCGGTGGCCGACCTGTTCGCAATCCAGGAGCGCGGCTACTTGCGTGAAGGCTACTGGGCAGACCTTGCGCTGGTCGAACACCTCGAAGTGCCACGGCCGGTCAGCCTCGATCCGGTACTTGCCCATTGCCAGTGGACGCCCTTCCAGCACCACCGGCTGGGTCACCGCATAGCCACCACGATTGTTTCCGGCCAGCTGGCCTGGCATGAGCACGAGCTGCACACGCATTGCCAGGGTTTGCCACTGGGGTTTCATGCACAGCGGCGCTGAGCCTCGACCTACTGACGCGAGAATGACGGCAATGACTGAACACGATCTGCTTTGCATGCCAGAAGCGGCCTATATGGATGCTTCCCAGCTGGCGTTTTTCCGCGACCTGCTGCTGTCGCAGCGCACCGAGTTGCAAGCGCGGATTTCCAGCGAGTTCGAACTGATGCGCACGTTCGAACCCCGCAGCGACCCTTCGGACCTGGGGACTGTGGAGGAGCAACGGCAATGGCAGCTGCGCCTGCTGGAGCGGGAGAAAAAGCTGCTGGACAAGATTGACGAAGCCTTGGAACGCATAGCCCGGGGTGAGTACGGGTGGTGCAGGGACACGGGCGAACCCATCGGCCTGAAGCGGTTGCTGCTGCGCCCGACAGCCACGCTGTGCATCGAGGCGAAGGAGCGCCAGGAGCGCAGGGAGCGGCACATTCGCGAGGATTGACTAGGTCTGCCGAGCCGGTGTTCGCCGCCTCGCCTTGTCGGGCGATCCCTGCCAAGCGCATGGAGTACCAGTGTACTCCATGCGCTTTTTCTGCTCAGGGCCGGTCCTTGAGGGTCTCGAAGGCTTTGACGCGCTTGATCAGGCTTTTCTGGCTGGCCGAGCTGGCAGTGTTGAACAGGAACGAGAAGTCCGAAGCCAGCGAGGGACTGCCGGCAATCGTCGCGTACTGATGGCACTGGTTGCAGTCATCACCCTGCACGTAGGTTTCCATGGTGGTGTTGGCCACTGGCACGGGGCCCTCGCTGATGAACGGCCCGTAGGACAACGGCACCTGTGCGTTGGCACCCGGTTCTGGGCTGGGTGGGTTGGGGGCAAGGGTCCACAGCACATTGATCAGCTTGTAGTACTGGAACACCGACTGGCCCTGGCTTTGCTGCGCGAAGTTGGCTTGCACTGCGCTGTTCAGGGCCTGCAGGGCACTGGGCACGGGGTATTCACGGGTGGTCTGTACCGGCTGGTCGCGCGGGAAGAGGTCGCTGCAGTCGCGGTCGGGGTGGTGTTGCTTGCACTGGATACGGGCCACGTTCGGTTTACACTCGGGGCCGGTGCCACATTCGGGGTTGTTGAACGCAAAACCGCCCGGCGGGGTTTGCTGCAGCGGCACCTGGGCAGGTTCGGGCACGTTGTCCACCTGCTCGAACGTGGTCCAGATGAAGTTGGGCGAAGCCTGGGTCTTGTTGATGATGTGCAGGCCCACCAGGCCCACCACTTCCTGGGTGCATGCCAGGGTGTCGGGGCGCTTGAGCCAGGCGACGGTGGTGAGGTAGCGACCGAACAGTTCGGGTTTGCCAGTCAGCACCCGCCAGGCGGCCTTGAGCTCGATTGCGCCCAGTTGCTCCTGCGGCACAGGCGACGGCGGCAGTTCGCGCATCGCTTCACCGATGGGCAGCGACAGCCCCTCGGTTTGGGCGAGCTTCAACTGGTTGGCCGCGTCATATAGCCCATGCTCGACGATGTAGTCGAATTCGGCCTTGCCTACCTTGCGTTCGAAAAATACCAGGTTGCCCGACTGATCCGTCAGCCAGCCGCCGGACGCTTCCATGACCGGGTCGGGAATGGATGCCAGTGTCCCGGTAGACAGGTGGAACCCGTGCAGGGCGTTGATCGCGCCTTCTGAGGTAGCGTTCATGAATTTGCGCGCACCCACCTTGAGCGCCTTCAGGCTACCCTGGCTATTGCAGCTGCTTGGTACCAGGGTTTGTACCCCCCAACCGGTGGGCGCGGGCGCGCCTGGCAGAAAGATATCGTTGGCGTCCTTGTAGCTGGCCCACACCGGAGCGACGCTCATCGGTTCACCCGCCGTGGTCGGCACACCGAACTGCGCCAGGGTGCTTTGCCTGTCGGGTTCGCCCGCCAGGCTGGGGGTGGCCGGCCAGCCGGGGTTTACTGGCCAGTTCAAGGCAATGAACAGTTGCCAGCCGAAGCAGTTCATGAACGCCTGGCTGGTGGCATTGAAGTTATTGACCGGCAGAAACCCCCCGCTCGCAGGGTTGAACACCAACTGTTGCTGCACACAGGCATCGGCGTCCGACAGCGTGGCCGCAGCAGCGGGTTGCAGGGTCTGCAGGCAAAGCAGGATGCCGCTGAGCAGCGACAGAAGGCTCAGGCGTAAGCTGGACATCATTGCGCTCCTTGCAAGGCGGTGAAGCCGCACCCGAAGGTGCGGCTGTACGGGAGGGATCAGGCGCCAGGCACCAGCGCCAGGCCGGATTCCCACGGGTGGTCTGCCGCGCTTACGTTCACGTCTTCGCCCGGGTTGAGCGCACGCACCGTCACCAGGCCGGGTGCTGCGTTGGGGCTGACCGTGATGGTCAGCATGTAGGCTTGAGTGCCACCAGAGTTGGTCTGGCCAGGAATGGCCGACGCGTCGGGCAGGTACTGGGTGACCTGTGCCGTCACCCCAGGGTTGGAGAATTGCACCCTGGCGTTCTGCGCCGTGGTGTTGGCGTCTGCGCCTTGCACCACAAGCACGAACGGGTTGCTGCTACCCGGTGCCAGCCAGGCGGGCAGGTCGGTGGGGGACTGCCCGTAGAACAAGTCCAGTGGCAGCAGCTGCACCGGCCAGGGTTGCCGGCCGGTCTGCCGGTCCTGCACGCACGGGAAGGAGGGCGGTGTGGTAGCAAGCGGCTTGACGGTGACGCTCAGGCCCACCAGCAGTTGCTGGGCGATCACCCACACATAGTTGACCGGCTGGTTGTTGATGGTGATGTCGTTGATCGAGAAACCGGCGCTTTCCGGGACTTCGAACACCGCCTGCAGGATTTGGTCGGAACCGTTGGCGGCCGACTTGGCGGTGCCGCGGGTGATGCGCCAGTACTGGCTTACGTCCTGGCCTTGCGGGCCTTTCCAGCCACTGAAATCGGTAGGTTGCTGCAGGTAGAGGCCAATCGGGTTGGTCAGCGACAGGCGATTTTTCACTGCCGTCGAATTGGCCATGAAGCCGATGTGCGGGTCGGAGTTGCGGTAGTTCTGCCCATACTGCGCGCAGCAGATCAGCGATTGGGCATTCTGGCTGCTGCTTACCGGGCGCAGGATGGTGGCGGCGGCGGCCAGGTACACCTCGGCACTGAGGGTGTTGGGGCCGGAGGTCAGGTGCATCGCACCACCGTATTGCCCGGGAACGCAGGCGGTGCCGGCGTTCCATTTGTTGACGGTGTCATAGGCCGGCTGGCCAGTGGTCGGGTCGATGACCGGATCGCCGGCTTTGCCGGTCGGGCAGTCGACGGTGTAGCGCAGGTACAGGTCCTCGAGTTGCACGCTGGGGTCTATGTAGTCGCGGTACAGGCCCAATACTGCCTGCGGGTCGATGCGCCACATGGCCAGGAAGTAGGCGGGGTTTTCGCAGGTGAAGGTGATCTTGCGCATGTTGCCGTTGGCATCGCGTACGATCGACCACTCGCAATACTCGTCGAGCCAGCCCCGCGGGCCGGAAGGTGAGAACGCCGTGTACCTGCCGTTCCAGTCGATACTTGGGCAGCGCTTGGCCGGTAGTTGCAGCAGGGTGCCCTGTTTGTCCGGGTCGTATAGCGTGTAGAGGGTGTTGTCGAGGGTGATCTGGCCGCGGTCGGCCAGCTCCATCACCTGGTTCAGGGTCATGGCTCTGCCAAGTTGCGGAACGACCGCTGCACCGTTGTTGTAGAAGAACGTCCACAGCCGGTTGGGGAAGGGCGCCCAGGTGATCGCGGGCGGGGTCACTTCACCGAAACCCTCCACCAGCGGGTTGTAATAGCCAGAGCGAGGCGCGTCGTTCTGGCCCGACCAAGGGTTGCCGATGATCGACGACTCGGTCCAGCCGGTGAGGTCGTTGTTCCAGTCGGTTTCAAACTGCTGCAACTGGTCCTCCAGGCCTAGCTTGTTGTAGTCCTTGGGGGCTTGGCCAGCGGGAGAGGTGAACTGCTTGAAGGGCGTGCTCATGTCGGTTCTCCAGGTGTGTGTGAGGGGGCAGCAGCGCAGCAGCCGGCGACCGCAGGCGGGCCGGCGAGGGTTTGGCGTGGGTCGTCCCACACCAGTTGAGCGATGAAACCGGGCAGGATCCTGTATTCGTCAGGCAGCAGCACGCGGCCACTGTCGAGGTGGGTCACCAGCAGCGACAACTGCACCGCATCATGAGGGCCGAGGCCCAGCGCAGCGGCGTTACGGGCCGCATTCAGAGCGCGCGAAACGCCATGGGTGATGCAGCGGCCCTTGTCGTCCACCAGCCCCATGCCGATACGGCTGAAGCGCCCCACGTAATGAGGGTTGTCAGCGTTCACATGTTGCGGGGCGGCGTCCGGCTGGTCGAGAAAGACGTCGATCAGGTAGGTGTCATGGGTGCAACGTACATGGTCGAACACCACCCACGGCCCTGGCCCTACTGCGCTTTCCACCGCAGTGGCGGCTGTTGCGCGGTGCTCGCAGCAGGTGCCGGCGGCCACCTTGGGCGCGCCGAACTGCGGGGCTACCGGCACCCCGTAGTCATAGCCGATGTGCCGGCTGTCCTGGGCCATGTCGCCGAGGGTGGTGTAGCGCCAGGCGTCGGCGCTGGTGAAGGTGAGTTGCGTGGCGTCGCGCCCGGCGAACGGCTGCAGCAGGCACTGGGTGGTGTACTGCGCTTCGGGGTGGGCCCTGATCCACACCTCGAGCATGCGGTCGATATTGGCGTGGTAAGAGCAGAACACCGGGTCAAAGGCGGTGTAGGCGTTATCGGCCATGTCGCCGCCGATCCAGCCGTGATAGTTGTCGTGGGGCTGCTCGTACAGGCCGTCGAAGTTGAGCGTGCGATTGGGGTACAGGCTGTCTTGTTGGGGCGGGTCGAACACCGGAATGTTTGCCCAGGGGTAACCGGGTACTCCCTGTGGCTGGCTGAAACAGGTGAACTTCAGGGCATCCACCACCTGTTGCTGGAAGATCCGGCTCATGCCGTACAGCCGAGCGCGGTCAAAGCGCGAGTCGTCACCGTGGGTGTAGAACAACGGGTTGCGTTGCACATAGCGGCAGTCCACGCCACTGACCGCGGCCCGGGAGCACACCTTGGAGCAACCGTCCTTGGCGGCCGCGTAACGCAATGGGTTGGGCCGGGTCTCGCCGCTGTGCGGGTGCACGTAGGTTTCGTCGAGAAACGCCTGCGGCAGGCCGGCTTGTGGGCTACCGTCGACGCTGGCGTCTTCGGCCATCCAGTCCCAGTAGGGGATGGCGCAGTCGATCAGTTGCTCCAGGTACAACAAGTACGCACGGTGCCAAAGGGCAAACGCTTCCTGGTAATGCAGGCACCAGTTGGTGTGGATGTAGGCGTAACGTTGCCAGGGCGCGTTGCTGTCGGGGTTGCCCACCTGCATGACATCGTCCAGGCGGGCGCGGTACAGGTTCAGTTCTTCGACGCTCAGCGCGCGGATGTCCTGCCTTACGCGCTTGACCGGTTGCGGCAGGTCTGGTGGTGGGATGCGTTCGGCCAGGTCGAAGGGCGAGCTGGCGTCCAGACGCCAGCCTTGGTTGACCCACAGCCTGAAGGTTTCCAGTGCATCGATCGGCCAGAACTGCTGCTGGTCGAGGGTCAGCGGCATGTTGCGCGAGGCCAGGTGCTGGTAAATGGTTTCTGACCAGGTTCTGACCGAGTCCGGGTCGTCCAGGAAGACGAAGTAGCCGTTCATGCACCCGGCCCAGGAGGCCGCCACGGCCGCGCGCTGCTCGGCGGGAATCCAGTAGGGGGCACTGAAAAGGCCGTGGATGTCGGCAGTCCATGTAGGTTTTGCAACGATCATAAGGTCCCTCTCATGCGCCCCGCAGGCCATCTTTGGCCGGGCTGCTAAGCTCAGTTGATGGTAGAGGTCCGGCGCGCAGGAATCGTGCAAATTGCCCCGCTCTTGCGGCGAATTCATTGCAGTTTTTCAAGGAAGACACAGCGAAAATGACAGACGCCATGGATCTGAAAATTCTGGGCAAGCTGCAAAAGGATTGCAGCCAGAATCTGGAGCTGCTCAGCGACAGCGTCGGGCTGTCTTCCACCAGTTGTTACCGGCGGATCAGGCGCCTTGAGAGTGCCGGAATCATCAAGGCCAAGGTCGCGATACTGGACGAGCGCAAGCTGGGCATTCAGGTAACCGCCTTTTTTCTGGTCAAGCTGGACCGCGACAGCAACGACATCGACCGCAGAATGCAGCACATCCTTGCCAGCCACCCCGAGATACAGGACTGCTATTTGATGACAGGCGAGTTCGATTTCGTGATGGTTGCCAAATTTCGCGATGCAGCCGAATACACCGACTATATCTACCGGTTTCTCGACACCTATCGGGATATTCCGATTCGCACTTATTCATCGACGCTGGTGGTGCGCACAGTGAAAAAGTCGTATGAGCTGCCGCTCGGAGGAGGGCTTCAGCAGGTTGTCGATGCCTGATGGCTGAGCATGTCGCGAGGCAACCCGGGAACTTCGCCCAGCAAAGCCAGTCGATAGCTCCTCCCCCGAATTACCCGACTGCCCGAGTGCCATCCTCCATGCCCAGCCAGCGTCTGCTGCCAGCACTGTTTCTTTTGTTCAGCACCTTCGCCGGCCAATGTGTCCTTGCCGGTCAACGCTCGGCACCGGCGCACAGCAACAAGGCCACCACGCAACTGATCGAGGCTGCTTCGCAGCAGTACGAGCACGGCGAGCTGGACCAGGCAGCCGCAACCTTGGAGCGCGCGTTGCAGATTCAGCCCGGCAACCCGGCCACCTTGCATTACCTGGGCGTCCTGCGCCTGGAGCAGGGCCAGTATGACCAGGCCGAAGTGCTGGCGGCGCGCTCCAACCTGCGGGTGGGTAGCAACCTTGCGTTGCGCAATCGCAACTATCAGTTGATCGAAGCAGCCCAGGCTGCGCGGCAGGCGAGGGCGGTGCGTGTCGTCGATCAGCGCCGCTGAGCATGTTGTTCTAGGGGAGAGTGGCAGAGCCTGTGATAATGGTGGCAATTGAAAGGGCCCTGTCATGCTGATCATCTCCAACAACGTGCATCTGCCGGATGCCGAAATCGAACTGACGTACATCCGCGCGCAAGGCGCGGGTGGGCAGAACGTCAACAAGGTGTCCAGCGCCGTGCACCTGCGTTTCGATATCCCGGCCTCATCGCTGCCCGACTTTTACAAGGAGCGGCTGCTGGCCCTGCGTGACAGTCGTATCACCAGCGACGGCGTGTTGATCATCAAGGGCCAGCAGTACCGCACCCAGGAGCAGAATCGTGCTGACGCTCTGGCGCGCCTTGCCGAGTTGATCATCAGTGCCGGCAAGACCGAGAAGAAACGCCGCCCGACAAAGCCGACCCTCGGCTCGAAGACCCGCCGCCTCGAAGGAAAAGCCAGGCGCAGTACTGTCAAGGCGGGGCGGGGTAAGGTGGACTTCTAGGGTCTGTATGGAATATCTCCGGAACAGGCTCAGGCGATCTCTGGAGCAACCGTATTCAGCACTGGCGGACGGTAAGCGTTGGGCATAGAGGTGTCAGCCTCGATATTCCCAGCGTTTGTCAGATCGGGCGCCGCCCGCGCGGCGCATCGCGAGCTGGCGCTCGCTCCTACGTTTGTTTCGGGCCAGTAACGCCTGTGCGGGCGCGCGCGACCGCCTGGTTTGTACGACGCGATATCGAACCATGCGCCAAGGCGTACGCGCACAAATGCCACAGGAATAACTGGCCCGAAACAAACGTAGGAGCGAGCGCCAGCTCGCGATGCGCCGCGCGGGCGGCGCTCGATCTGGCAAGCGCCAAAAATGTAATGACGAACACTCAGGTTCAGAGCACCTTGAACCCATGGGTGCCGTCGCGCTCGAGTTGCGCAACCAGGCCATACTCCCAGTCCAGATACCCCTGCATCGCCTCGCGGGGGTTGTCCGTACCCTCGTAAGGGCGCCGGTAGCGATCGCTGCGGGGTACGGCAAGCTGCGTTTCGCCGGTTTCCAGCGGTTGGCCGGCAGCGATCCAGCGGCTGGTGCCGCCTTCGAGCACGTAAACGGGGGTACGGGTGAGAGCCTGCAGGTCGTGTGCGGCGAAGCGCGCCAGCAGGCTGCTGCCGCAAGTCAGCACATAGCGACTGGCCGGTGGCAAAGACTCCAGGGTTTCGGCCAGCTGGGCCCGGATAGACCAGTGGGCACCCGGAATATGGCGCTTGACGTAGTTGGCGCTGGTGGTGAAGTCCAGCAGCACCGTGCCGTCTTCCTGCAGCCAACTGGCCAGTCGCTCGACACCGATGTCGTTGGCGGCGGGCTGTTCGGGCAGGGGAGGCTGCCATTCGCCGGTGGCGTTGAAATCTGCCACCGACAAGCCGTCGAGCACGGCGACCTGCCAGCCCATCTGGGCCAACCAGGAGGCGCTCATGTTAGCCCGTACACCGTCGTCATCCACTAGCACGATTCGCGCCCCGCGAACGCTGGCCACGTGGTCGGTTTCCTGCACCAGCTGACCGCCCGGCACTGAGCGGCTGCCAGGCAGGTGGCCGGCGTTGTATTCCTCGGGTGTGCGCACGTCGAACAGGTAAGTGGTGCGGGTGGGGTCCGCCTGCCAGTCGAGCAGTCCATCCTGTTCCAGGCGCAGCACGCCGCTGCGGTCAGCAACCGCACGCGCCTGGCGCGCAGCGTTGGCGCCATTAGCGGCGCTGACCTCAGGAAAGCGTCGGTCCTGGTCATGGGCCAGCTGTTGTCCGGCCAGGGTCCAACCAATGGTGCCATTGCGCAAGGCAGCGACCGGGTTGGGAATGCCCGCGTTGACCAATGACTGAGTGCCGATGATGCTGCGGGTGCGCCCTGCGCAGTTGACGATTACCTGAGTGTCCGGGTCCGGTGCCAACTCGGCTACGCGCAACACCAGCTCGGCACCGGGCACGCTGATACCACCCGGAATGCTCATGGTCTGGTACTCGTCGAAGCGGCGCGCATCGAGCACGACCACATTGGCCTTTTCATCCAGCAGCGCCTGGACCTGCTCAGCGGCAAGCGATGGCGTGTGGCGCACGCTTTCCACCAGTTCGCCAAAAGCCTTGCTCGGTACGTTGACGTCTCGGAACACTTCGCCCCCAGCGGCTCGCCAACCAGCCAGGCCGCCTTCAAGCACAGCCACGTCGCGGTAGCCAAGCGCCTGCAGACGCTGTGCCGCCACGGCGGCGAGACCCTCGCCGTCGTCGTAGACGGTAATGGCGGTGTCACGCCGTGGCACGCGGGCAAAAACCTCCAGCTCGAGCTTCGAGAGCGCGATGTTGGCAGCGAACAAGGGATGGGCCTGGGCGAACGGGTCTTCTTCGCGCACGTCGATCAAGGCCAGTTCCTCCCGGGCCAGCAGGGCGCGGCGGATATCGTGGTAACGGCGGGTGGTGACGAAGCTCATGGGGCAAGGTTCTCTTTGGACAGGTCCCAGATATTGGGCAGGCGGGTATTGGAGTAGCCGGAAATAAACGGTTTTTCGCTGCCGTCCTCGGCATAGACTGCGCGCTTGACCGCGCCGATGTTGCCGCCATAGACGTGGATACTGATCGACACCTGGTCGTTGAAGGCATTGCTGACCTGGTGGATGTCGCCAATGCGCGGCGACACCGCTTCGACCTGGCCCGGGTCCAAACGCACTGCCGCGCCGAGAGGAACCAGCTTGCCTTGGGCGTCGCGCTCGAAGCCTTGGGCGATTTCTGCGCCGCGCAGCATACCGATCAGGCCCCAGACCCGGTGGTCGTGCACCGGCGTCTGCTGCCCTGGGCCCCAGACGAAGCTCACCACCGAGAAGCGCTGGCGCGAGTCGCAATGGACCAAATACTGCTGATAGCGCTGCGGGTCGGGCTGGGCGAGATCGTCCGGCAACCAGTCGTCATGGGCGACCAGCTCGGCCAGCAGTTGCTGACCGCGATCGAGCAGGGCGGCTTCGTCAGGCCGCTGGTCGAGCAGCAGGGCGAGGCGATCGATGAAATGGCGTAAGCGCTCCGTGCGCAGGTTCTGGGTCATGGTTCAGGCTCGGTTTTTCGGGTTCCGGTTAACCCTAGCAAATCCCCTTTATATTCTCAAAATGCAAAATAATAATAAGCTAATATGCAAAAAACGCATTTACAGATTGATTATTCTGTTTTCAAATCACTCTCATCTAAGGCATGAGGTTATGCCTAATGTGCATTTCACAGGCCTCAGAATACGCCTTAAATTATAAAAACCATTTGGCTGATGCCTTATGGTTATAGATAAACCCTGGACGAGACCGCACGTGCGGATCGGCTCATCTGCCCCACAAGGGGCATCTGGAGACGAACGTGCGCTACATAAAACACTTGGCTGCCACACTGCTGGCCACTACCTTCAGCCTTGCTGCCGCAGCCCAGACGCTGGTGGTCGGTGACCAGAGCTTTAACGCCCGCGCAGTCATGGAAGCGGCCGGGGTGCTCGACGACTTGCCCTACACCCTGGAATGGAAGCAGTTCACCGCCGGCTCGCCGGTGGCCGAGGCGCTCAACGTCGGCAGCCTCGACATCGGCCTGCTTGGCGATGCTCCGCCGCTGTTTCTGGGTGCCCTGGGCGCACCCATCAAGGTGATCGCGGTCAGCCGGCAGAACCTTGAAGGCGTGGCCATCCTGGCGCGCAAGGATTCCTCGATTCACAGCCTGCAAGACCTGCGTGGCAAGCGCGCGGCGATCTGGAAGGGTTCGTGGAGTCAGCAGTTGCTGTTCAGCGCCCTGGACCAGGCAGGTGTTCCCCGCGATGCCCTGGAGTTGCGCTACCTCAGCGCCTTGGATGCCTCCCACGCCCTGGATGGCGGATCAGTAGACGTGATCGCCACCTGGGAACCTTACGTTACCCAGCAAGAGCGCCAGGGCGCTCGAGTGCTTGCCACGGCCGAGGGGGTGATCCCGGCGCAGAGCTTCGTGGTGGCCAACAGCAAGGCGGTGGAGCAAAAGCGCGCGCAGATCACCGACTTTCTGCAGCGCCTGAAAAAGGCCCGTGACTGGACCCTGAACGACCCGGCCAACACCGAGGCCTACGCCGATGCCTGGGCCCAGCGAACCCGTGCCGATCGCGACATTGCCCGCTCCTGGTTCGCCCGTGCGCGCACCGACCTGGCACCGCTGAACCCGCAGGTGATCGTCGATGCGCAGAAGACCGTGGACTTCTTCGCCGGGCTTGGTCTTATCAAGCCCTACCCAGCGGCGAACCTGTTCGACACCTCGTTCGGTGCGGCGTTCCAGGCGCCCGCTCTCAGCAACCAATGAAGGGATTCCCATGAGCAAACGACAGATCAAACTCGGCGCCCTGACCATGGGCTGCGGTGGCCCTGGCCGGCACAACCTGTGGCTCGACCCGGAACTGCCTGCCGACGCCAGCGTCAACATCGACTGGTACATCGACATCGCCCGCAAGGCCGAGGCGGCGTTGTTCGACCTCATGTTCATCGTTGACAGCCAGTTCATCACGCCAGGCTCGCCTTCGCACTACCTCAACCGTCTGGAGCCGTTGACCCTGCTCTCGGCCTTGGCGGTCAGTACCCGTCATATCGGTCTGGTCGGCACCCTCACCACCTCCTACAACGCGCCGTTCAACGTCGCCCGCCGGCTCGCCTCGCTGGACTTGATCAGCAAGGGCCGCGCGGGCTGGAACGTGGTCACCAGCGGTGATGCCGGCACCGCCGGCAATTACGGGCTGGACGAGCACTACGATTATGACACCCGCTACGCCCGGGCCCAGGAGCATGTGCACGTGGTACAGGGGCTGTGGCACTCCTACGAGGACGACGCTTTTCCCCGGGATCGTGCCAGCGGCCGCTTTCTCGAGCCCTCTAAACTGCATGCACTGAATCACCAGGGCGAGCACTTTTCGGTGGTCGGCCCGCTGAACATCCAGCGCTCGCCGCAGGGCCAGCCGGTGATCTTCCAGGCGGGCGATTCCGAGCAGGGTCGTGACCTGGGTGCCGCCACTGCCGACGTGGTGTTCACCCATGCCGCCAGCATCGAGCAGGGGCAGGCCTTCTACCGTGACATCAAGGGCCGTGCTTTGCGCCTGGGGCGTGACCCGGACCAATTGCTGGTGTTGCCGGGGGCGGAGATCTACGTTGGCGATACGGACGACCATGCGCGAGAAATCGAGCGTCACTACCACCAGGCTGACCACAGCTTTGAACTGGCGTTGAAAGAGTTCGGGCGTAATTTTGGCTGGCATGATTTCAGCCGCTACGACCTGGATGCGCCGTTCCCGCAGGAAAGCCTGGAATACGCCCGCAGCAGCTTCTTCACCAACGCCAAGCGCATTGCCGACCAGGCCCGTGACAAGGGCTTCAGCCTGCGCCAGGCCGTGGCGTTCGGCCGCCAGTTGCGGCCGGGGGCGTTCGTGGGTTCGGCACACACCGTGGCGGCGAAGATGGCCGATTGGTTCGAGGCGCGGGCGCTGGACGGCTTCAACATCTACATTGGCCACCCGGGGCAGTTCGGCCGGTTTACCGAGGAAGTCGTGCCATTGCTGCAGGAGCGTGGGGTGTATCGCACCGCTTATGAAGGTACCACCCTGCGCGAGAGCCTCGGCTTGCCGATACCGCGCTTTACCCGCTAGATCGCCGGGGCCGCCATGCGGCCCCTGGCGGTTTCAGAAGGTGTAGGTCAGTCGGCCAAAATAATACCCGCCGGTAAAGCCATACGGCGAGTACACCCCGTACCCCTTGACCATGGTCTTGCTGGCTGGCGCCTGTCGCTCGGGGTACACATCGAACAGATTGCGCGCACCGATCGCCAGTTCCAGGTCCTTGGTCAGCTGGTAGCCCAGATCCAGGTCGGTGATCCAGCGCGCCTTGTATTCGCGGTCCAGCGAACGATCGTTGGCGGCATTCACCTCACGCCAGGAGCCATACCGGGTCAGCCCCAGGTTGACCCGGTAGCGGCCGAGGCGCCAGTTGCCACCGAGGATCAGCTTGGTGTGCGGCTGTACCTCGGTCAGCAGGTTGCGCGCCTGGCGGTTCATCAGCTCGTAGGGCGTGCCGAGGATGTTCACGCTCTGCTTGTAGCTGAGAAGCTCGGTGTCGTTCCAGTTGAAGGCCGCCGTCCACTTCACGGCCCCGGCGCCACCCAGGTCCTGATCATAGCTGCCCACCAGGTCCAGGCCCTTGGTGCGGGTGTTGGCGCCATTGGTGAAGTACTGGCCGCCCGAAGTCGAGTCGATGCCGTTGGCCAAAAGGGCCTGGGTGACCTCAGGGCCGAGCAAGGTGCCGGTCAGGGTGATGCGGTCGCGAACGTTGATCAGGTAGGCGTCGGCGGTGAAGGCCAGGCGCTCGCTGGGCTGCCAGGCCAGCCCAAGGCTGTAGTTGGTCGATTTTTCAGGTTTGAGCGGTTCGGCACCGAGTGCCTTGGCGGCGGCCGAATCTACCGGCAACACGCCGTAGTTGATCGACTGGTACACGCCGTCGACCACGCCGTAGGTGGTGGAGCGGGCGCTGAACAGGCTGTTGGCCAGTGAAGGGGCGCGGAAGCCGTTGCTCACCGTGGCTCGTACGGCCAGCTCGGGGGTTAGCTCGTAGCGGGTGGTTAGCTTGCCACTGCGGGTCGCACCCACGCCGCGGTCGTAGTGTTCATAGCGCAAGGCAGCGCCCCAGTACCACTGCGGGAGGGGGTTGAAGCCTACGTCCAGGTAGCCGGCGTAGCTGTTACGGCTGGCGCTGGTGGCCTCGGCCGGGGAGATGCCGTTGGTGACCTGGGCGCCTGAGGCAGCACAGTTGCCGGGCGCCGCGCAGTAGCCGCCGTCTGCCCAGCTGGCCCAGTCGCCGGCCTGCACCTGGTACGTATCGCGGCGTTGCTCGAGGCCCCAGGAAAAGTCCAGGGGCTTTGCCAGGCCTACGTCAAAGCTGCGGCGCAGGTCCAGGTTGCTGGTCAGCTGCGAGCTGACCCAGGTGCCGGACTCGAAATGGTTGGGCGTGGCCTCGCCCAGCGATGGGTTCTGGTTGTTCCAGGTGCCCTGTTCGGCCTCGTTGCGCCCGTAGGTGCTGGACAGATCCCAGTCCCACTCGCCAGCAAGGCCCTTGGCTCCGAATGCCGCCTGGTAGTCGTACTCCTCGATGTACCAGGTGGGCGTGTAGCCGGCCGGTCGCCCGTTGGGCCCGGTGGTGATGGTGTTGACGATGGTCGGCAGGCGGAAGTTCTGGCCCTGTTCAGCCTTGCGGTACGACCAGGTGCTGAACGAGTAAAGGGTCACGTCGTTTTCCAGCGGCAGCTCGGCGTTGTAGCCCAGGGTCAGCAGGTTGATTTTCGGCGTGCCGTAGCCACCGTAGGTGACCTTGCCGGCGCGCTCCAACGCTTCGGCCTGGCTGTAGCCGTTGGCGCTGGCCTTGTTGTCGTCGTTCTGGCTGCGGGCGTCGAGCGCCAGCTGGAGGACGCCCTCGCGACCAATTTCGAAGCCTTTGTTCAGGCTTTGCTGCACGGTCTGTTTCTTGCCGTCGTAGCCCTGGCCTGCAGTGGTCACGGCAGTGCCGCTGGTATCAGCCTTGAGGATCACGTTGATCACCCCAGCGATGGCGTCAGAGCCGTACTGGGCCGCTGCGCCATCACGCAGCACCTCGACATGGTCGATGGCGCTGATGGGGATCAGGTCCAGGTCACTGGGGGCGGCGCCGGCGTTGATCCCGCTGATGTTCAGGGTAGCGCTGGTGTGGCGGCGCTTGCCGTTGACCAGCACCAGCACCTGGGCGGCGTTGAGCCCACGCAGGTTTGGCGCGCGGGCCATGCCGCTGGCGTCCCAGCCGGTTTTTTCCGGCAGGGTCAGCGACGGCACGCTGGCGCTGAGGGCTTCCATCAGGCCTGGCTTGCCGGTTTCCTGCAGCTGCTTGGCGCTGATCACGTCGATGGGCACCGGGCTGCTGGTGACAGTACGTTTTTCACTGCCACGGTTGCCGGTGACGATCACCGTGCCCAGGGCTTGGGCGGCAGGTTCGTCGGCCAGTGCCGGCGCGGTATGCACGCCGGCGGCGAAGGCCATGGTGAAAAGCGGGGCAGTGGTAAAGGCTTGCTTCATGCACGCAGTTCCTTGTCTGGCTTGGCGGGCGCGCTCAGGGCGCCTTGGCCGCGATTGCGTCGATTTCCACCAGCGCGCCCGGCAGCGGCAGCGCCACCACCTGAATGGCCGTGCGGGTCGGTGTGCGGGGTTGCTCGGCGGTGGCGAAGAACTGGCTGTAGGCCGCTTGCAACCCGGTGAAGTCAAGGGCGCCGCCGTTGGCCGGGTCGCCTACCAGGAACACCCGTAACTGAACGATGTCGCCTACATCCAGGCCCTGGCTTTGCAGCGCCGTGCGCAGCTTGTTCAGCACTGAACGGGTCTGGGTTTCGGTGTTGCCGAACGCCGCGATACTGCCTTTGGGCGCCTTGGCGTCGGCCACATCCGGCAAGGTGCCGCTGACGAACGTCAGGTGGCTGCCGGCCGGCACTGTGACCAGTTGCGAGATGGGGAAGTTGGAGCCAGGCGGGGCGACCCGCTTGATGGCATCGGCATGGGCATTGAGGGTCAGCGACATGAGCACTCCGGCAAGCAGAAGAAGACGAGGCATGCTGTGGTTTCCTTGACGATCAGGCGGCTGCGCCGCGGGTGGTCTGGTTGGCATGGCGGGCGATCAGGCCGACTACCCGGCGGGCGGATTCCGCCGCGCTGTTCTGCCAGATGCCCACGCCGCCATGGGCCAGGGCATCGCTGGCCAGCCAGGTTCGGCCCTGAGGCTGGTTGAGCAGGTCGTAGCCGGGCTGGGCAACTTCGTCATGGACGATCCACGGTGCTTCGCTGAAGGGGATCTTCGACCAGTTGACTACCACCGGCCGGCCCAGCTTGTGGCTGTGGCCGGGGTGCAGCGATTCCACCGCCTGGCGCGACGAAGCCACCTGGGCCTGCAGCGATTTGCTGGCAAACTGCTGGGCCACGTCGCCGGTGTTGTAGGTGGCGACCAACACCCCCTGGGCGCTGTTGAGGTGGTCGCTGGGGTACCAGAGGGTGCGTGCTTCGTGGTTGATGTAGCTGAGGCCGCCGTAGATCTGGAAATCCGTTTCCCAGAAGCGCGGCGATTGCCAGGCGACCTTGTTGGCCTTGTCGCCTTCGGCGGTGGCGATGGCCTGCTTGAATGCCGTGCTGAAATTGTTCGGCAGCTTGGCCAGTAGCGGCAGGGGGAGGGTGACGATGGCGTAGTCCGCCTGCTCGATGTGCTGCTGCCCAGTCTTGCGATCACGCCATACCACCTTGGCGCCGTTGTCAGCCGTGTCCACCCCCAGCACCTCGGCGCCCAGGCGCACGCTGTCCTTGACCTGGCGGAAGAATGCTTTGGGAATCTGGTCCATGCCGCCGACCGGCTGGAACATGGTCGAGGAGAACTCGGGAATCTCGTCGAACACCAGCGGCAGTAGCAGGTTGCTGTCGAGCAACTGATCCAGGGGCACCGGCTGGCGCTGAACCGGAGTCTGGTCCCCGGCGCCGGCGAAGCGGGTATAACCAGCGCGCACCGAACCGCGGTATTGCTGCTGGCTATCCAGGTCGCCGTAGACCTTGAGAAAGTCCAGCAGGGCCTTGCGCTGGCCGCTGCTCAGCTCGGCGTCGAGGCTGTTGCGGTTGACACTGCGCGCCAGCAGCTCGCTGAAGTGCCCGCGGGTATCGTTGACCGCCTGGCGCAGCAGCAGTGGTGGGCGGGCCAGGTCAGGCTGGGCCAGGGCATTGCGGCTGCTGTTGACCAGCACTTGCAGCTCCACGCCCAGTTCGCGGCAGTAACCGAGAATGGTCAGGTGATGGCTGGGCAGGCGTGCAGCGCCAGCGTTGAAGAAGTGGCCCGGGTCGAACTCGACGGTTTGTGAACTGCCGTCGTTGTGCTCGATGCGGTCGCCGTGGCGCAGGGTCCAGACTCGGCCACCGACGCGCTCGCGCGCTTCCAGCACGGTGACCGAGAAGCCGGCCTTGCGCAGCTCGTAGGCGGATACCAGCCCGGATATACCGGCGCCGACAATCACCACGCGCTTGCCGTTGCCGCCGTTGGCGGCCAGTTGCAGGGGCTGGAAGGTGGCGGCCAGGGCATTCTGGCCAAGCGCGCCGAGGGCTGCTGAATAGCCGCCAATGGCGGCGAGGCGGGTGATCAGATCTCTACGGGACAATCCCATGTCGCATGCTCCGAAAAGGTTGGGTTCGGATGTGCGCAACGGGCAGGCGGATCGAAGGACGGACCCACAGCGGCTGGCACAAATCCATTTGCCTCCGCCACGTTGGGGGTCGGTTTAAAGAACCTAATGGACTTTCACGGCGCTGTGAAAGGCTTTTTTGTTCTAAGTTAATTATGTTTATAGCTGATAATAAATGTTGGTATAAATGCGTTTAAATGATGTTGAATGGTGCTTGGCCGGCTAATGCGTGGGCGTCATCTCCACGACCAATGCGCACGAGCAGAAGCACCAGGCCGATACGGGCTGGTGCTCTGAATTCGCTCGAGGGATCGTCTGCGTTGCCCCTTTCGCGGCGCTAACTGTGAAAGGGCCGGTTCAGGTCAGGCGCTGCGCGCGTCACGGTCTGCTTGCTGCTGCGCAACCCGTGCGCGGATCCGTGGAATCAGCTCCTGGCCGTAGTCCACGGCATCGCGCAACTGGTCAAAACCACGAAACAGGAAGGTACTCACACCTAGCTCGTAATACGCCAGCGCGGCCTCGGCAACTTGTTCGGGTGTGCCCACCAGCGAGGTGGAGTTACCGGCGCCACCGCCGAGCGCGGCGATTTCGGTCCACAGCCGGGTGTCGTGTACCTTGCGCTGGCTTGCCAGTTGCACCAAGCGTTCGGAACCGACGTTGCTCTTGCCGAAGTTCTTCTCGCGACGGTTGCCCTGGCGGATGCCGATGCGGTGCCTGGCGTCGGCGAGGATGCGCTCGGCTCGTGCCCAGGCCTCGTCTTCGGTGGCCCCCAGGATCGGCCGAAGCGACAGGCTGAAGCGGATGTGGTTTTCCCGCCCGTGGCGAGCAGCGGCCTTGCGTACCTGCGCAATGCGTTCGCGCACCTGCTCAAGGGGCTCGCCCCACATCATGTAGACATCGGCGTGTTTGGCTGCGACCTCCACCGCCGCATCCGAAGCCCCGGAGAAGTAGATCGGCAGCTTGTCCACCGGTTTGACCAGGGTCAGGTTGTCCTCTACCCGGTAATGCTCGCCGTGATGGTCGAACGGCGCGGTCTGCGTCCAGGTGTTGCGCAGCACCTCCAGGTATTCGTCAGTGCGTGCGTAGCGGGCATCCTTGTCGAGGAAGTCGCCATCACGCTGCAGGTCGCCGCTGTCGCCGCCGGTGATCACGTTGATCGAGGCGCGCCCGCGGCTGAGCTGATCGAGGGTGGCGAACTGCCGGGCGGCGAAGGTCGGCGCCTGAAAACCGGGGCGGTGCGCGACCAGCAGGCCGATGCGTTCGGTGAGTGCGGCGACGTAACTGGCCAGGATCATCGCGTCTGGCGCGCTGGTGTTGACCGCCAGCAGGGCCTTGTCGAACCCGGCGTATTCCTGGGCCTGGGCGAAGGCCTTGATAAAGTCCAGGTCAACCAATGGACCGCGCGGGGCTTGCGACTCGCTGCTTTCTTGAGGGCCGATGAGGCCAATGAATTCGAGGCTCATGCAGTGGAACTCCTTTTCGTCCAGGGCGGTTCAAGCGACCGCGGTCGGCTCGCGGCGCAGTGTGTTGCGGTTGGTCGGTACGCTCAGGCCGAAGCTGTCGCGCAAGGTGCTGCCGGTGTACTCGCTGCGCACCAGGCCGCGTGCTTGCAACAGGGGCACCACCAGCTCGGTGAAGTACTGCAGGCCATCGGGCAGCAGCGAATTGATGATGAAACCGTCGGCGGCGCGGTCCTCGAACCAGTCCTGCAGGGCATTGGCCACCTGCTCCGGGGTGCCGGTGAAGTCACGCCTTGGGCGCGAAAAGCGCAGCGCCAGTTGGCGCAGGGTCAGGCTTTCTTCGCGGGCCAGTTGCTTGAGCTGGTCGGCGGTCCCCTTATGGCTGTTGTCGCCGAGGGTGCCCAGGTCCGGAAATGGCGCATCCAGGTCGTGCTGGCTGAAGTCGTAGTCGTTGAACGGACGGCCGAGGGCGACCAGGGCGTCCTCGATGCTGACCAGCTCGACGGCCTGCTGGTAGCGGCGTTCGACCTCGGCTTCGTCGCGGCCGACGATGGGGCGGATGCCCGGCAGGATGAACAGCTGTTCCGGATCGCGGCCATGGCGCGCAGCGCGCTGTTTCAGGTCCTGGTAATAAGCCCGGGCATCGCTGAACGACTCGGGGTTGACGAAGATCGCATCGGCGTTCTGCGCGGCGAAGTTGCGCCCATCTTCCGACACCCCCGCCTGGAAAATCAGCGGTTGGCCTTGGGGCGAGCGCTGGATGTTCAGCGGGCCCTTTACCTTGAAAAACTCGCCCTGGTGACCAAGGGTGTGCAGCTTGGCAGGGTCAAAGAACTCGCCAGTGCGCTTGTCGCGGGTGAAGGCGTCGTCTTCCCACGAATCCCATAGCCCCTGGACCACCTCGACATGCTCACGGGCGATGCGGTAGCGCACCGCGTGGGGCGGGTGCTCTGCCTTGCCGAAGTTGTCGGCGGTGCCCGACAGCCACGAGGTGACCACGTTCCAGCCGGCCCGGCCGCCGCTGATCAGGTCCAGCGAGGCGAACTGGCGTGCAACCTGGAACGG
The DNA here is from genome assembly GCF_003205205.1 of Pseudomonas sp. LB-090624. Lineage (GTDB taxonomy): Bacteria > Pseudomonadota > Gammaproteobacteria > Pseudomonadales > Pseudomonadaceae > Aquipseudomonas. The sequence continues at coordinate 24,083 of NZ_QJRL01000030.1, read as the reverse complement.
TTCGGTGTAGCTGACCGTGACCGTGGCGACCAGGCCGATGTGGGAGGTGACCGCCGCCAGTGCAGAGAGAATGGTCAGCGGCTCGAAGCGGTTGAGGTAATGGGGGCTGGAGCGGGCGTGGATGTGCAGGCTGTCGGCGATGAAGGCGAAGTCGAACTTCGCGGCCTCGGCCAGTTGCGCCTGGTGCTTGTAGAAACCGAAGTTGACGCTGGCGTCGGCCAGCGCTTCGGGGTGGCGCCATTCGCCCCAGCCGTGACCGACACCGTGGATCATTGCGCCGAGATGGATCTGTCGTTTGCTCACGTTCAATACCTCTTGCCAGAAAATGTTCAATGTCTGGTCCGCACGGCACGACGTACCGCACGGTACAACCGTCAAACCGCCACAGGCAGTACGCTGCGGGAGTGGCCGGGTATCGCCTCGATCAGCGCCTGCGTGTAGGCGCTGGCCGGGCTGCCGAACACCTGGATCGCGGGCCCTTGCTCGACCACCTGGCCGCGTTGCAGGACCAGCACGTGGTCGGCCATGCTCGCGACCACTGCCAGGTCGTGGGAGACCAGTACGTAGGCGATGCCCAGTTCGCGCTGCAGGTCGGTCAGCAGGGCGAGAATCTGTGCCTGCACCGACACGTCCAGCGCGCTGACCGGCTCGTCGAGCAGCAGCACCTCCGGCTCCAGGGCCAATGCCCGGGCGATCGCCACCCGCTGGCGCTGGCCGCCCGACAGCTCCCGCGGCAGCCGGTCGAGGAAATGCACCGGCAGGTGCACCCTGGCGATCAGTTCGATGGCCTTGCGTTCCAGCGCTTCGCCCTTGAGCAGGCCGAACGACACCAGCGGTTCGACGATGCTGTCGAACACGGTGAAGCGCGGGTCGAGTGCCGCAAAGGGGTTCTGCTGCACCAGTTGGATACGCCTGCGCAGGGGCCGGAACTGTCGCCAGGTGCAGGCACTGACGTCGATACCGGCGAACTCCACACGTCCCCGGCTGGGCTTTTCCAGCCCAAGGGCAATGCGCAGCGCGGTGCTCTTGCCCGAGCCCGATTCGCCGACGATGGCCAGGGTCTGCCCGGCGTGCAGCTCTAGGTTGAGGTCGTGCAATGCGGTGAAGTGCGCGTCCTGCCCGGGCAGCGCGAAGCGCTTGCCGACATTGCTCAGGCGTAACAGCGGCGTTGCAGGCGTCGGGCCTCCCAGGCGTTTGCGCGGCACGAAGGCCGGCGCTGCGTTGAGCAGGTCTCGCGTATAGGGTTGCTGTGCGCCCCAGAGGATTTGTCTGGGCGAGGCATGCTCAATGAGCTCGCCCTGTTTCATCACCAGCAGGCGGTCGGCACGGTCGCAGGCCATGCCCAGGTCATGGGTGATGATCAGCAAGGCGATACCCCGCTCGGCCACCAGCTGTTGCAGGTGGTCGAGAATGCGCCGCTGCACGGTCACGTCCAGTGCGCTGGTGGGTTCGTCGGCGATGATCAGCCGAGGTTCGCCGGCCAGGGCGATGGCGATCAGGACCCGTTGGCGCATGCCGCCGGACAGCTCGTGGGGGTATTGATGGGCGCGCAGTTCAGGCGCGTCGATGCCGACCTGTGCCAGCAGCGCCAGCACTTCGGCATCCAGGTCCGGGTAACGCCGCCCGTCATGGGCCAGCTCCAGCGCCTCGGCGATCTGCCGGCCAATACGCTGGGTGGGGTTGAGGCTGACCATCGGGTCCTGGGGCACCAGGCCGATGGTGCGGCCGCGCAACTTGCGCCTGTCGCCCTCGCTGGCCTGCGCCACATCGACGCCATCGACCCATAGCTGGCCATGGTCGATGGATGCATTGGTCGGCAGCAGACCGAGCAGGGCGTTTGCCAGCGTCGATTTTCCCGAGCCGGACTCGCCGACAACGGCCAGGGTCTCGCCCTGAGCCAGGCAGAACGACAACTGGCGCACGGCCTGGGTGCGTTGCCCGGCGAAGGCGTAACTGACGCTCAGGTCACGGACCTGAATCAAGTGTGGCTGGCTCATCGGGCATGCTCCTCGGCGCTGCGCGCCAGGTGGTTCAGGCTGAACACCACCGCCACCACGAACAGCCCTGGTAGCAGAGAAACCCAAGGGGCGGTGATCAGGAAGTGACGGCCGTTGGCGATCAGCGTGCCCCATTCCGCGGCTGGCGGTGCTGCGCCGAAACCGAGAAAACTGAGGCCGGCGGTGGCCAGAATGGCCGCACCGAAGTCCAGGGTGGCGAGCACCGCCACCGGGCCCCAGGCGTTGGGCAGCACATGGCACAGCAGCGTGCGTGCCCAGCTGGCGCCGCCCAGGCGGGCGGCCTCGACATAGGGCAGGGTCTTGATTCGCAGTACTTCGGCGCGAGTGGTGCGGGCAAAGCCCGGAATGATGCCGACGCCCACGGCGACAGCCACCGGGACTGTGCCAAAGCCGATGGCGGTGACGATGGCGAGGGCCAGCAGCAGGCCGGGCAGCGCCAGCAACACGTCGATCAGGCGCATCAGCACGGCGTCGACTCGCCCGCCGGCAAAACCGGCCAGGACGCCCAGCCCAAGACCGCCAACCAGGGCGATGGTCACCGCCAACAGTGCCGCCAGCACCGAGAGGCGCGCGCCATAGACCACCCGGGTATACAGGTCACGCCCCAGCTCGTCGGTGCCGAACCAGTGCACCAGGCCGGGGCTGCTGAGCTTGTCGGCGGGCGAGGTGGCGTAAGGGTCGAAGCTGGTGAGCAACTGGGGGGTCAGTGCCGCGAACAGGGCGAACAGTACGACCCACAGGGCCACGCTGAAACCGGGACGGCGTAGCAGCGGGATCAAGGCCTGGTGAGCGCGCTGCAGGCGCGTGCGACGTGTCCAAGGGGTGGCTGTTTGTGCCCCATCGCGGCTGTGCGGCGTGTCGATCGTGTTCAGGGGTATGTCGATGGTCATCTCAGCTCACCTTGGCCGTGTGGGCGATGCGCGGATCGAGGTAGGGGTAGAGCAGGTCGACGATCAGGTTGACCACCACGAAGGCGGTGGCTGATACCGCAACGATCGCCAGCACCACCGGGATGTCCTGGCGCAGCACAGCTTCCTGGGCCAGGCGGCCAACGCCGTTACGCGAGAAGATGGTCTCGACCAGCACGGCGCCGGACACCGTGTTGCCGACCTGCAGGCCGACCAGGGTCAGCAGCGGCAAGGCCGCGTTGCGCAAACCATGGCGTGCCTGCACCTGGGCCCGGCTCAGGCCTTTGGCGAAGGCGGTGGTGATGTAGGGCTCCTGCCACACGCCGTGAAAGCCCCGCTGCAGCACTTGGGCATATACCGCAGCACTGGGGATCGCCAGGGTGATCGCCGGCAGCACCAGGCTGGCCAGGCCCTGGCTGCCGGTGGCCGGGAGCCAGCCAAGGGCGAAGGCGAACACCTGGATCAGCAGCAAGCCCATCCAGAACACCGGGACTGAAAAGCCCAACGACGGCAGGCGCGCCAGTGCGGTCTTCAGGGGGCGCCATTGCACGAAGGCGGTCAGGTAGGCCAGGCCGACCCCGGCCAGCAACGACAGCACAATGGCAGAACCTGCCAGCGCCAGGGTCTGGGGCAGCCGCTCGGCCAACAGCGCAGTGACTGGCCGCCCCTGGGACAGCGACTGCCCCAGGTCACCGTGCAGGGCGCGCCACAGCAGGTCGAAGTACTGCTCGAACAGCCCTTTGTCCAGACCATAGTAGATGCGGGCCTTGGCCAGGTCCTCGGGAGACAGGCCGTCGGCCTCCATGCCGGAGGCGCTGAGCATGATCGCCAGGGTATCGCCCGGCAGCATATACAAAATGAAATAGGTGACGGTGTAGGCACCCCACAGCACCAACAACGCTTGGCCGATGCGGCCGGTCAGGTAGCGCTTCATGGCTGGCCGACCTGGATGTCACTGAACAGGGCGAAGCCTTCGGCGGTCCAGCGGAAGCCCTTGACCCGCGGCGCGGTGGCGGCCTGCCAGACGCGTTCATACAGTGGGAATGCCGAGGCTTCGTCGATCAGCAGGTCCTGCAACTGGCCGTAAGCTTGGGTACGTTGCGGGTCGGCAGTGGCGGTGATGCCGCTGTCGAACAGCGCCTGGGCCCTGGCCAGGGTGTGCGGCTCGTAGGTGTTGGTAGCGACTGTGGCGCTGTTGGCCGCGCGTGGATCGAGGATGGTCTGCAGGATGATCGGGTCGGCGCGAGTCATGTAGGTAGAGGTCAGGTCGTAGCTGCCTGCCGCGTTGCCGGCCACCCATTCGGCGCGGGTCAGCACATTCAGCTTGAGGTCGATGCCAACCTTGCGCAACTGGTCCTGCACCAGCACGTCACCGGCGCTTTCGGCGGGGGTGAGGTTGTAGCGCAGGGTCAGGCGCTGGCCGTTCTTGTGTCGGTAGCCATCCTCGCCCATGTGCCAGCCGGCAGCGTCGAGCAACTGCCCGGCGCCCTTGGGGTCATAGGCGAGCTTGCCGGCCTGTGGCTTGAAGTACGGGGTGGTCACGTCGTACACGCCGCTGACCACCGGGAACTCGGCGTTGTAAACCGTGTGCGCGTAGCTGCTGCGGTCGATGGCCTTCTGCAGCGCCAGGCGCACCTGGCGGTCACCCAGCAGGCGCTCGTTGCGGGTATTGGGGTAGAGGTTCAGCGCCGGGCCCGGCAGCGAGCGGCTCTGGATGGTCGCGCCCTTGGACTGGAACAACTTCAGGTCAACCTCCGAGAACGGGTTGCGCGGCCACAGGATGTCGGCCTTGCCCTGCAGGAACAGGCCGTTGCGCACGCTCTCCTCGGGGATGTAGCTGATGTCCACGGCATCCACATGGGCCGGGCCCTGGTTGCGCATGTTGGCCGACGGCCAGGCATAGTCGGCACGCTTGACCAGGCGGGCGCCGACCTCGGGGGTGTAGTGGTCGAGGATGAACGGGCCGGTACCGATGATCTTGCCCTGTGAGCGTTCCTGCGCGCTCAGTTGGTATGAGGCGGGCGCGAGGATTGCCAGGTTGGTGGTGGAGGTGGCCTGCAGAAAGCCGGCATTGGGCCGCGACAGCACCAGTCGCACCGTAAAGTCGTCGATCACCTCAGCGTGATCGTAGCCGGCGAGGTAGGTGGCGCCAAACGTTGCGGGCAACTGGGTCGCGAAGGCTTTGTTGCTGTCGAAGGCGCCTTTTACGGCGTGGGCGTCAAAACGCTCGCCATTGCTGAAAGTGACGTCCTGGCGCAGGTGGAAGGTGTAGCTCAAGGCGTCGGTACTGACCTCCCAGCTTTTTGCCAGCCACGGGATGATGCGACCGTCGTCTGGGTCCTGGTCGGTGAGCGACTCGGCGACGTTGCGCAGCAGTACCCGGTGTTCCAGCCAGTAGACCTGAAAGGGGTCGACGCTGACCAGGGTGGTGTTATCGCCCCAGAACGCGACGCTGAGGGTTTTGCCGGTGGAGCTGCCATCGCCGGGTGAGCAGGCGTTTAGGGCCAGGGCGAGGGTGCCGATGGCGAACAGGCGGTGCAATAGGGGCATGGAGTGGTCCTTGATCGGAAGGGGTTGGCCGGTACTGGCCTTTTCGCTGGCAAGCACAGGCGACAGCTGCCTGTGCATCAGTTCTGGTAATCGCGGCCCTCACGATCCAGCTGCCGGATCAACGCGTCCCAGTGCCGCTGGATGCCTTCCCCCTTGCCATCGGAGAACCGCTTCGACTGCTCATGCACCTTGGCGATGGCCGCCTGCGGTGCATGCAGCAGTTGGTCATTGCCACCGGCCTGGGCTGCCACCTGGATGTTGCACGCACGCTCCAGCCCATGCAGTTCGCGGAACGCATGCTCTACGCTGATGCCCCCGGTGAGCAGCCCGTGGTTGCGCAGGATGAGTATGTTGCTGTCGGCCAGGTTGGTTACCAGCCGCTGCTGCTCGTCCAGGTCCAGGGCCACGCCCTCGTAATCGTGGTAGACCACGCGGCTGTAGTAGCCCAGCGCGTGCTGGGAGATCGGCAGCAGACCACCGCGCTGGGCCGATACCGCAGCACCGTCGCGAGTGTGGGTGTGCAGCACGGCCTTGAGGTCGGGGCGGGCGCGGTGGATGGCGCTGTGGATCACGTAGCCGGCCTGGTTGATACCCAACCCCAGCGGGTCGTCGATGATCGTGCCGTCGACATCCACCTTGACCAGGTTGGAGGCAGTGATCTCGTCGAACAGCAGGCCAAAGGCGTTGATCAGAAAGTGCTCCTCGGGCCCCGGTACGCGGGCCGAGAAGTGTGTGTAGATGTGGTCGGTCCAGCGAAACAGGGCGGCCAGGCGGTAGGCTGCGGCCAGCTTTACCCGCACCTCCCACTCTTCGGCGCTGACACGGTCGCGCACGCTATGGGCGCTGGTGGTGACGGCAGACAGTGAACTCATGGGGTGTTCTCCGGTAATCAATAGCCGCGTGCGGTGTCGACCAGGTTGGCCAGGGGCGCCTGCTCGCGGTAGCGGTGGAAGTTGGCGATGAAGGCTTCGAGGAAGGCCGGGTAGCCGTCCTCGGAAATGGCCGAGGTGTGCGGTGACAGGAATACGCGCGGGTGGTGATACAGCGGGTGGCCGGCGGGCAACGGCTCCGGGTCGGTGACATCCAGGCTGGCGCGGCCGATCAGGCCGCTGTCCAGCGCCTCCAGCAACGCCTGCTGGTCGAGCAGCCCGCCGCGGGCAATATTGATCAGGTGCAGGCCAGGTCGGGCATGGGCCAGCACCTCGCGATCGACCAGGCCGCGGGTGGCAGCGGTGAGTGGTGCGGCCAGTACCAGGTGATCGCTGCCGGCGAATAGCTGCTGCAGGTCGGCGGCGCACACCACCCCGGGCACGTCGGCAATAGCCTGGCCGGGGCGGCTCAGGGCGAGGACGCGCATGCCCAGGGCCACGGCCTTGCGCGCCAGGCTCTGGCCGATACTACCGAAGCCGAGAATGCCCAGGGTGCGGCCGCGCAGCGGGGCCAGCGGGGTAAGGCGCCAGTCGGCATCCTTGACCCACAGCCCGGGCAGTTGCTTTGCAGCGGTGAACACCAGGGCCAGGGCGAACTCGGCCACGTGCTCGGCGTTGGCGCCCTTGCCGCTGGTGACCTGTGCGCCCTGGAATACCCAGTGGGGGTAGAAGTCGATGCCCGAGGACAGCAGCTGTACCCATTTCAGGTCCCAGGGCCAGCCCGGCGGGGGGCTGTCGACGCGCTGCCCACGCACATTGATCGGGCGCAGGATCAACACATCGGCAGGGGCCTGCAGGGCCAGCGGGCCGGGGGCAACGTCGATGACTTGATGGTCTGGCAGCTGATCACGTAGGTGCTGGTTTGCCTGGGCGTCGAGTTGGCTGGCAATGATCGAATGGCTCATCCCCGTGCCTCCAGCAGTGCGGCGCGGCCGACCTGGCCAAAGACCACGTCGTCCTGTGGGGTGTGGACACGGCTGCAGAGCACGTCACGGTAATGCCGCTCCAGCGGGTTGCACCGCGAAAGCCCCGGGTTGCCGGCTGCCTCGACGGCCAGTTCCACGGCCTGGATGGCGTTGGCGCTGACCAGGTGCTTGAGCTGCCCGGCATGCTGCGGCGCAACCTGTCCGTTGGCGGCGGCATCGAGCAGGCTCTGGTTGGCGAATAGCAGGGTGTCGATACGCCCCAGCACCTCCTGGAAGCGCGGCAGGCTGGCCAGCGGCGAGCCCAGGTTGGCGGGGGCACGGTGCTTGAGAAAGCCCGCCAGCCAGTCGCGTGCGGCGCGGGCCACGCCGTCGTAGACGGCCGGCAGCAGGACTGCCATCCATACCAGGCTTTCGCCGTCGAGTTCGGCTTTTGGCGCGCTGGCAGGGCTGACGCTGACCGCGTGATCGAGAGGGATCAGCACCTCGTCGAAACGCACTTCATGGCTGCAGGTGGCGCGCATACCCAGGTGGTCCCAGTCGTCCACGATGGTGATGCCAGGGCTGTCGCGGTGCACCAGGAAGCCGCCGACCAAGGGGTCGGCGTCGTCGCTGCGGCCCCACACCAGGTACCAGGTCAATCCATGGCTGCCCGTGGAATAGATTTTGCGCCCGCTCAGGCGCCAGCCCTCGGCCGTACGCCGCGCCACGGTGGCTGGCAGGCCGCCGCGGGCAGGGGTGCCGAGTTCCGGCTCGACGCGCAGGGCGTTGATCAGCGCGCCGTGGTTCACGGCATCGCGAGCCACGCGTTGGCGCAGGTGTTCGGGCCAACGGGCTTCGTCCTGCAGGCGAAAGTGCTGCAGGTACTGCATGACCAAGATCAGCGCGGTGGCCGGGTCGCCTTTGCCGACCGCGCCGATTACCCGGCGCGCACTGGCAAGGTCGGCACCCGCGCCGCCGAGGGCGCGGGGCACGGTGAAGGCCAGCAGGCCGTGGCGTTGCAGCAGGTCGAAGTTGTCCTGCGGGAAGCATGCGTTGCGGTCATAGCGCTCGGCATTGGCCGCAAGGGCCTGTGTCAGCTCGTCGAGGGCGCTGTCGGAGGGGTGACTCATGGGGTTTCATCCCTGAATGACGGTGTGTTGGCTAAGACCGTATTCGTATGGATGAAGGCTGTAAAAGTCTTTTTAGTTCTAAGCTAATTATTTGTTTTAAGAATTTACAAATGCTTTCGTTATGCACGTTACGCATTTAAGGGTGGGGCGCACGGCGCCCCGTTATGGCTAGCCCAGCAACCGATGCCCGGCGACTTCGCCAAACAGTTCCACAGGCTCCTGGAGGTTGCCCAGGAAGCGCGGATGGAACAACCACAGGTCCACTTGCGGCTTGAAGTCGCTGACATTGAGTACATCCAGCGCCTCGCGATGCCGGCTTGCCTGCAGCAGTGGCTCGGGTACCAGGCCCAGCCCCTGGCCATTGGCGACCAACCCAAGTTGCAACTCTGTGCCGAAGGTTTCCAAGTTGATCGACAGACTCAGGCCTTGTTCGCTCAGGGCCCGCTGCAGCCCGGCGCGGAAACCGCAGCCATCGGGGTTGAGCACCCAGCCACGGGTATAGCAGTCCTTGAGCTTGTAGCTGCGCTTGGCGGCGCTGCCCTTGGCCGCCACCACCTTCAGCGGCATGCGTGCGATCGATTGGCTGGTGATGCCTTCGGGGAAGATCTTGCCCGGTGGGAACAGTGCGGCGGCGGCGTCGAGTTCGCCGTTTTCCATGCGCGCGATCAGGCTGCTGCCCCAGCCGCTGCTGACCTGGGTGCGCAATTGCGGATAGGCCTCGCGAATCCGCGCCAGGGCATCGAGCAGCACCACGTCGCCCAAGGTTTGCGGCACGCCCAGGCGCAGCGTGCCCGACGGAGCGCCGTCGTTGGCCACCATTTCGCGCAGCGCGTCGATTTCGCGCAGGATCGCCTTGCACTGTTCGTACACCCGCAAGCCCATGGGCGTGGGCTTGAGGGGCTTGGTATTGCGGTCAAGCAGGGTAGCGCCGAGGTCTTCCTCAAAATTTTGCACCCGGCGGGTGATGGCCGGCTGGGTCAACTGCAGGGCTTCGGCGGCGAGGTTGGTGGACTGGCAACGGATGACCGCCACGAAGGCGTCCATATCATCGATTTTCATAATCGGCGCTCACAGGGTCGAACGTGGAAAATAAGGCATTAGCATAATCCCAATGGCGAGTAATGCCATCTGCATGCATCGACGATATTAAAACGCATATTAGGTTATTCCTAAAATCAATTTAGTTTATTTGACGGTTCTCGCTACAGTCGCAGACCCGGCCGCATGACGCGGCCCGCCCAGACATCGAGGAACGCCATGTCCGTCCGCACGAAGCTGTTCACCCTGGCCGCGGCACTGTTGCTGCTTGGCCAGGCCAGCGCCACTGAGCGCCTGACCCTGCGCATCGGCGATCAGAAGGGCAATATGCGCGCTCAGCTGGAGGCCGCAGGTGCCTTGCGCGACTTGCCCTACGACATCCACTGGGCCGAGTTTCCCGCCGCCGCACCGCTCGCCGAGGCGCTCAATGCCGGAGCGATCGATGCGGGCATCATCGGCGATGCGCCGCTGTTGTTCGTGCTGGCATCGGGGGCTCCGGTCAAGGCAATCGCAGTGGACAAGTCCGATCCCTATGGCACGGCGCTGCTGGTGCGCCCCGATGCACCGCTGCACAGCGCGGCAGACCTCAAGGGCAAGCGCATCGCCACCGGGCGCGGGTCGATCGGCCATCATCTGGCGCTCAAGGCGCTGGAACAGGTCGGGCTGAGCGAGAAAGACGTGGAATTTCGGTTTCTCGGGCCTGTGGACGCTAAGATCGCCCTGGCCAATGGCGCAGTCGACGCCTGGTCCACCTGGGAACCCTACACCGCCTTGGCCGAGCTGAGCGGGCAGGGCCGGGTGCTGGTAAACGGCCGCGGCCTGTCCACCGGCAACAGCTTCTTGGCGGCTACCGACAAGGCCCTGGACCAACCCGCCACGCGCGCAGCCCTGCAGGACTACCTCAACCGCCTGGCCGGCGCGCAGGTATGGGCCAACCAGCATGTGGACAGCTACTCGAAAACCTTGGCGGCGATCATCGGCTTCCCCGAAGACGCTGCCCGCCTGCAGTTCAAGCGTCGCCAACTGCGCTGGCAGCTGATCGACCCCCAGACGGTGGCCGAACAGCAGGACACCGCCGATTTCTACCATGCCCATGGCCTGATAGCCCACCGCCTCGACGTGGCACCGACCTTCGCCAGCGGTTTCACCCTTCCCGGTGCCGCCAAACTGGCTTTGCAACCCTGATTGAGGAGATGTCCACATGCCCATCAAACCCCTGCGCCGGCTCGGCCTGGCGCTGCTGGCCAGTGCCCTGCTGCCGAACCTGGCGAACGCCGAGCAGACCCTGCGCATCGGCTACCAGAAGTCCTCGACCCTGCTGACCCTGCTCAAGGCTCGAGGCAGCCTTGAACAGCGCCTGCAGGCCGAGGGCATCCGCGTCAGCTGGCACGAGTTCCCCAGCGGCCTGCCGCTGCTGGAGGCCCTGAATCTGGGTAATGTCGACCTGTCGGCGGACGTCGCCGATACTGTGCCGGTGTTTACCCAGGCCGCTGGCGCCAAACTCACCTACTTCGCGCGGGAAACCCCGTCACCCACGGCGCAGGCGATCCTGGTACCGTCGGATTCGCCCCTCAAGACCCTGGCCGACCTCAAGGGCAAGCGCGTGGCGGTGACCAAAGCCGCCGGCAGCCACTACCTGTTGATCCAGGCACTGGCCAAGGCCGGGCTGACCTTCAAGGACATCAGCCCGGCCTACCTCATCCCCGCCGACGGCCGAGCGGCGTTCGAAAACCACAAGGTCGATGCGTGGGTGACCTGGGACCCCTACGTGGCCAGTGCTCAGCGCCAGCAGAACGCGCGTATTCTGGCCGACGGCAGCGAACTGGCCAGCTACCAGCGTTACTACCTGGCCGGCAGCGACTATGCCAAGGCCCACCCCGAAGTGCTGCAGCAGGTGTACCTGGCCCTGCGCGAGGCGGGAGCCTGGACCAAGGCCAACCCGGCGCAGGCGGCGCGTATTCTTGGCCCGTTGTGGGGCAACCTGGACAGCGCCACGGTGCAACAGGCCAACGCCCGGCGCAGTTATGACGTGCAGCCGGTGAAGCTGGAGAACCTGGCTGAGCAACAGCGCATCGCCGATGCCTTCTACCGCGAGGGGCTGCTGCCGAAGGCGGTGGATGCCAGCTCGGTGAACCTTTATGAGCCGTCACCGAACTAGCCCTTGCACGCAGCGCTGCTATTCAGGCGTTCGGTTATCGGCGCCGGCGTTGTGAATGGGTAATGACAAACCCAGCAACGAACCCGATAACTGCTGCGCTCAGCAGAAGAGGCGTTTTACCTTTGGCGGTTCGCCACGCGCCTTCGACACTGCCGCGCAGCGGCCCGCGGATGGGCGAGTGAGTCAGCGGAGGTGGCTCATCGATGGGTGAAATGGGGTCGTCTATCGGCGCCGTGAAGGTCTCACTGACTGCCATCGGTGAAAGCTGGAGGGCGGTGCCGTCGACAAGATTCAAGGTCAAGTCGTTGATGGTGCCGGCCACCCGATCAGGGAACACGGGTGCTCCTTCAGCATCGAGACTGTCGTAGATGAACCGGTCACCTTCCAGCCATCCCACAGCCGTCAAAAGCTCTGGGCCAAGGTAATATTTACCGTCCTGAAAAAAGCCCGGGAATTGATGGGCGCGTTCAAGGTTTTCGACACAATACCGTTCACCCGGCTTCATACCTGTCGCTTGATCAATCATGGTGCAAGCTCCCGTGAGTGTTCTACGTGGTCAGGGCCCAGCGCCCCTGATGCGGCCCCCGGAACCACCTTCCGGCAGTTGTCCTGCTGCCGCGAACCATGGGGATATGCAGAGGAAGCCACAGGCTGTGCCAAAGTTCAGGCCAACCGATTCAGTGGTGACCTTGGCGCCCCGTGTACAAAAATGAACATCGCGATGAGCCTGGCCTCCAACTGATCATCACCTGGAGGTTAATCATGCAGCCGAAAACGGAAGGTCTCGAAGAACATGGCCCCAGCGGCGTGCCTTTCATCAACGACCCGGAAAAACCCGCATCGCCGCCATTGAACGACGCTGACGCCACGGATGCCGAGGAGCCGGAGGAAGACATTGGGGAAGATGGCGAATCGGTCCAGTAGGTCACAACGCTGGCACTTCGCCCTGGCGAAATGATGTGAAACGACGGAGCGTCGAAACTCAGCCCAGCCCACTTTTCAGGCGGCCGCATTCATGACCTTTATCGTCTGGTTCGCCATGTTGGGCGCAGTGTTGTTGTTGCTCGCACTGTCTTCCTCGTATTTGCGGTGGATACCCGTTACGTCCTCAGTGGTATGCCTTGGTCTTGGCGTAGTCTTGGGGACTTCTGGCCTGGGTTTCTTGCAGCTTGATGTGGCCCAGTCGAGCGGGTGGATGGAGCACCTCACTGAAGTCGCAGTATTGTTTTCGCTGTTTTTCAGCGGATTGAAGCTGCGTCTGCCCATGCGTAACCCTAGGTGGTGGAGCGCCTTTTGCCTGGCTGGGCCGGTCATGGTGATGTGCATCATTGGAACAGCCTTGGTGTTGCACTATGGGTTGAACCTGGGGTGGGGCGTATCGGTAATGATCGGGGCGATCATCGCGCCTACCGATCCCGTCCTCGCAACACTCGTGCAAGTGGTCGATGCCCAGGACGATGATCCTGTTCGTTTCGGCTTGTCCGGCGAGGCGGGCTTGAATGATGGGGTGGCTTTTCCTTTCGTTGTGCTGGGGCTTTTCCTGCAGCAGAACACTGGACAGGCCTGGCTGAGCGAGTGGCTGTTGAAGGATATGCTATGGGCAGTGACTGCTGGACTGGCAGGTGGCTACTGGATGGGGCGTGGTTTAGGCAAGTTCACGCTCTTTTTGCGCATACGCAATGACGACAGCACCGTGTCGCCCAACGATTATCTGGCCCTTGCGTTGATTGCATTGGCGTATGTGTCAGCCGAAGCGATCCAGGCTTATGGGTTCCTGGCGGTGTTCGCCGCAGGGCTGGGCCTGCGCCAGGCCGAAGTGCAGACTTCGACCAGCCCGAATGATCCGGCAGCGGAACACTTGGTGCAGCCGGTGGTGGGGCACCAACACGTGGCACCAGAATTGGCCATGAAAGGCGATGTCCAGGGACTTGATGATTCCCAGGTTGCGGCTGGGATCATGCTGGGGGATATGCTCGCGTTTGGCAGCCTGGTCGAACGGGCACTGGAAGTGTTTCTGGTGACATTGCTCGGCGTTGTTCTGCTCGCGCATTGGGACTGGCAGGCGCTGATCATTGCTGGGGCGCTGTTCTTTGTCATTCGGCCACTGAGCATCATGCTCATGCCATTTCGTGGGGCGCTGGATGTAAGGCAGCGGGGTTTGCTGGGCTGGTTCGGCATCCGGGGAATCGGCAGCTTTTACTACTTGTTTTACGCCCTTAACCATGGGTTGCTTCCGGCGAACGCAGCGCAGACTACCAACCTGGTGCTCTCGGTAGTGGCGTTGAGCATTCTTCTGCATGGGCTGACTGTTCAACCATTGCTCGCACGTTATGAGGCCTGGAAAGAGCGCGCCTGCAAAGTGTAGAGAAAACGCCGTGTCTGTCTTCCTGGTCAAGGAAGCCAGGGCTATCCGTGTCCCTGGCTATCGCTCAGCGATTGTCTTCCGTCATTCCGCTGTCTTCATCCTGGATTGCTTGCGTCGCTTCTTCTGTACCTGCCTCCCGGTCAGATTTGATGCCAGTGGAGTGTCCGCCCTGACCACCTCGTTGGGTTGTACCCCCGGCACGCTGATCGTTCTCCGGAAGGTTATCACCACTCCCGTGCCCAGTTCGCTGATCCCCGGATCCGCCCTCCGACATTTGACCGCCTTTCTGGCCAGCTTCCGAAGCCTTGTCGGGTTCGTTCGCAAAATCGCCAGGGTTGTCTTGAGCGGTGCCGCCTTGTTGCCCGCTTTGCCCTTGATCGTTAGCCATGATCTAGCACCTCATTCATCGACACAGAACAGACTGTGTTTAATTCGGATGCAGCACTGCCTGGACTCGCTCCCAATACTTTTGGATTAGCTGACAAGGGGCGCGAAAGATTCTTCAGGTCAATTTGTTGCGTCGTAATAACCCCAGCCAACTCACCATAGGAACAGGCCGGTGACGATGCCTGACGGTCAAGGCAGCAGACCAGCCCGTGCGGGGGCGTGGCCCCCGACCGATCACAGCAGTTTGTCGAGCGTGATCGGAAACTCCCTCACACGCTTGCCCGTGGCATGGTAGACGGCGTTGGCCACCGCGGCAGCTACCCCCACGACGCCGATTTCGCCAACACCTTTGGACCCCAGGTCGTTGACGATGTCGTCGTGCTCTTCAACGAAAATCACGTCGATATCCCCGCTGTCTGCATTCACTGGGATGTGGTATTCCGCGAGGTTGTGATTGACGATGCGGCCCAGCCGATGGTCGGTCAACGCTGCTTCGTGCAGCGCCATGCCTACCCCCCATACCACGCCGCCCAGGATCTGGCTGCGTGCGGTTTTCGGGTTGACCACCCGGCCAGCCGCCACAGCGCTGACCACCCGGGTGACTTTGACCATGCCGAGGTCCTCGTCGACGTGGACTTCCACGAACACCGCCGAATGCGTCGCAGTGGAGAACGGTTGGCGCCTGGCACCGGGCTCGGCATCGATCTGCACCTCGAACTCACCGTTGGGGGCGCCGGCGACGATATCCGCCAAGGCCAGGCGCTGGCTGCCCGCGTGCAAGTAACCATCGGCGAAAACGATCTGCTGCCGGGCTGTGTTGGCCACCTGGGGGTACATTTTGCGCGCATGTTCCAGCACCTTGGTGCGCAGTACCTGGCAAGCCTGGCGCACGGCCGCGCCCACCGAGGACACCGTGAACGATCCGCCCTGAAGCGGTGCGGTGGGGAGTGAGGAGTCACCCAGCAAGAAGGTGACATCCTGCACCCTGGTCCCGGCCGCGTCAGCTGCGATCTGAGTCATGACGGTATAGGTGCCGGTCCCGATGTCGGTGGTGGCGCTACTGACGGTGAGGTGGCCCTGGGCATCGATGCGCGCCTTGGCGCTGGCCTTCATCTGCATGGCTTCCCAGACGCCGCCAGCCATTCCCCAGCCGACCAGTTGGTGGCCATTGCGCATGCTACGCGGTTGCGGATTGCGGGTATGCCAACCAAAACGTTCGGCACCTTGCTGGTAGCACGCAAGCAGTTCCTTGCTGGAGTAGGGCTTGCCCTCGTTCGCATTTTGAGCGGTGAAATTGCGCCGGCGCAGGTCTACTGGGTCAATCTGCGCGGCACAGGCGAGCTCATCCATGGCGCATTCCAGCGCAATCATTCCGGACCCGGCCCCAGGTGCCCGCATGTCCAGCGGGGTGTACACATCGAGCGAGGCCAAGCGATAGCTGAGCACGACGTTGTCGCAGTGGTAAAGCATGCCGCTCCACTCCACCAGGTGCTCGGTGAAGTCCTCGAAGCGGGATGTCTGACCAAGCGCATCGTGAGCGATCGCCAGTAATCGCCCGTCTGTGTCTGCACCCAGGCGCAAGCGCTGTTCGGTGCGGGGGCGGTAACCAAAGGTGAACATTTGCTGGCGCGTCAGCGTCACGCGCACCGAGCGCCGCAGGTGCAACGCCGCCATCACTGCCAGCGGCAACTGGTACTGTGGGCGCAAGCCCGAGCCGAAGGCGCCACCAACGAACGCCGCGTGCACGCGGATGTTGGCCTTGGGCAGGCCGAACACTGTGTGCAGGTAGTCCTGGCAGTTCTGCGTGCCTTGGGTCTTGTCGTGGATTTCCAAGGTGCCGTCGGCCTTGTAGTGCACGGTGGACGCATGGGGCTCCATCGGGTTGTGGTGCTCGTTGGCCGTCCGGTAGGTGGCATCCACCTGCACCGGCGCCCTGGCAAACTGCCCGGCGAAGTCGCCACGTGGCGCCGGTGTTTCTGCGGGAGCCGCATGCGACTGTTCACTTGCGCCCAGGTCTGTCTGGTGAGCCTCCTCGGCATAATCGATCCTGATCAGCGAGCCTGCATACCGGGCCAGTTCCAGGGTTTTGGCGACCACCAGCGCCAACGGTTGCCCACTGTAGAGCACCCGATCATTGAACAATGGCCGAAATGGCGACCCTTCCGCGGAGTCGGCATCGCTGTAGTCGTCGTCATAGCTGGAGATATGCGGACGATGGCCATGGTCGAGCACGGCGATCACGCCGGGCACGCGCATCGCCTGGGTGCTATCAATGGCAAGCACCCGACCGCGGGCGATTGTGCTGGACACTACGCTGCCGTGGAGCAGCCCAGCCTCGGGGTATTCGCCCGCATAGCGCGCCTGCCCGGTGACTTTCGCCACCCCGTCCACGCGGTCCAGGGGCGTGCCGACTACCGGTGTGCTGTTGGTCATGGTCGTGCCCCCCTGTGGGCGACGCCGCGCGCCGCTCCATTCAATGCCCGCACGATTGCACGCTGGGCGAGCGTCACCTTGAAACCGTTGTGGCTCAAGGGTTGTGCACCTTGCAGCAGCGTTTGCGCGGCGCGGGTGAAGCGTGCTTCGCAAGGCACCTGGCCGACCAGCAGGCGCTCCACGTCAGGGTCCCGCCACGGCTTGTGGGCGACACCGCCCAACGCCAGGCGAGCCTGCTGGATCACCTCACCATCGAAGGTCATCGCCGCAGCGACCGACACCAGCGCGAACGCGTAGGAGGCGCGGTCGCGTATTTTCAGATATTGGTAATGACGTTCGAACATCGGGGGCGGCAGCTCGATGCCTGTTACCAGTTCAGCGACTGCCAGTTGGTTGTCGCGCTCGGGCGTGTCGTTGGGCAGGCGATGGAAATCCGCAAAGGGTATCTGGCGTGCACCGTTCGGCCCTTCTACATGCACCACCGCTTCGAGCGCTGCCAACGCCACGCACATGTCCGACGGATGCGTCGCGACGCAGGCATCACTGGCGCCGAGAATGGCATGGATGCGGTTCAGGCCATTACGCGCGGGGCATCCGCTGCCGGGTTCACGTTTGTTGCAGGGGGTGCCGGTGTCGTAGAAGTAGTAGCACCGGGTACGTTGCAGCAAGTTGCCACCGGTACTGGCCATGTTTCTTAACTGCGGTGATGCCCCGGCCAGGATAGCGTCTGACAGCAGTGGGTAGTGCTGCTCGATCATCGGGTGCCAGGCGAGCTCAGCATTGCTCACCCGTGCTCCGATGAGTACGCCACCATTCGCGGTGGGATGAATGTCGTTCAACCCAAGGCCGGAAATGTCGATCAGGCGCTGGGGACGGACCACGTTCTCTTTCATCAGGTCGACGAGGTTGGTGCCCCCGGCGATGAAGTGCGAGCAGGTGTCAGCCAGGTTCACGGCTTCGCTGACTGATGCAGGCTTGTGGTAGCTGAAGGGCGTCATGGCTTCGGCCCTCGTTCTTGCGGGGCCCCGTCCGTCATCGACGATAAGGCGTCTTCCACCGCGGCGACGATGTTTCCGTAGGCACCGCAGCGACAAAGGTTGCCGCTCATCTGCTCGCGAATGGCCTCGCGGGTGTCGGCACGCCCTTCATGAGCAAGCCCGACTGCAGAACAGATCTGCCCCGGCGTGCAGTATCCGCACTGGAACGCATCGTGGGTGATGAAGGCCCGCTGCATAGGGTGCAGGACGTCGCCGCTGGCCAGCCCTTCGATGGTCACCAACTCGGCACCGTCGCACATTATGGCCAAGGTCAAACAGGCATTGACGCGTTTGCCGTCGCGCAGCACCGTGCAGGCGCCGCACTGGCCATGGTCGCAACCCTTCTTGGTGCCGACCAGGTCCAATTGCTCACGCAGCAGGTCGAGCAAGGTAATCCAGGGATGCACCTGCAACGTTCGGGGCTGACCATTGAGGGTCAGAGAGATAGGGTGCTCTTCAGCCCCATTGGGAGAGATCGCGCTCATGAAAGGTCCTCACGGTCAGGGTTCGCGCAGTTGGCTGCGTCTCTGTTGTGCGACCGGGCCGGCTGAATAAACGTTCAGCCGGCTTGCCGAAGTGCTCATCGCTTCTGCCAGGCAGGGCCGAGCTGACCCCCTGCTTGTCGCAGCCCTATGAGGACGGGCACGCAGCGCATCAGCATTCAAACGTTTGGCAAGGTGAGGGACTGAAAATCAAAGGAGTACGGATGTACTCCACAGGAAAACCTGGCAAAGCATTGGGAAGCATCACCAGGCCTTCGGTGCTTACTGTGCGACAGACGCTGCACCTTCGGGTTCAGTCGCGCGCGCGGTATTGCTGCGGTAGATAAGAACCAGAGCGATGGCTAGCAATACAAGCGCAGCAAGTCGATGCAGATCGAGCGGAATCACCGGATTGCCAAACCAACCGAAATGATCGATCAGCAAGCTCATCAATAGCTGGCCACTGATCACGGATACGGTTGCGGCTGCAGTCCCGATACGCGGGATGGCAAAGACGATGGCCAGCATGTAGATAACGCCGAAAAAGGCACCGGTCACCTGCCAGCGTGGAACGGTGAACAGGTTCAATGCATGGGGTGGTTCCAGGAAGAAGGCGAGCAGGAAGCTGACCATGGAGCCCATGGCGAAGGTCAACCACGCACTCTCCAATACGCCGACGTCGGCGCCGAGGCGACCATTGATGGCGGATTGGGCGCAGAGTACCGCGCCACCGAGCATCACAACCAACAGCATCAGAACAACCATAGCGGTACTCCTTAGTGGATGAGCCAAAGCGCAGCGAGGATGGCGACCAAAGCACCGACTCGATATCGGTCGACCTGGCGCCTGGCGCTACCAAGCAAGCCCCAATGATCGATGACCAGGCTTGTGCCGAGTTGGCCGAAGAGAATCCCAACCATGGTCAGACCTACCCCAATGTGAGGGGTCGCTATCGTCAATGCGCCTACATACACCGGCCCCAGGACACCACCGCTGAGCATCCAGCGTGGCTGTGAGAACAGCTTGCCCAAGCGCGGACGACCGAAGATCAAGCCGAAGGTCAGCAGTAGGGTGCCGATGACAAAAATGCCCAGCGTGGCCCAGATATGGCCCACTTGCGCACCCAAGGGGCCGAGCAGGCCAGCTTCTACCGAAAGCCCCATGCCCGCCAGGACAACCAAGGGAATGATCCACAACCGCATCGTAGGAAACGCCTCGTCTCAAAGAAGCGGGAATGATATTTTCGTGCTCCAATTGCCACAATCCATCAGATTGGCAAGACTTAATTGCGATTTTAGCAATGCCTGGAGCCAGGCACGTGATCCCTGGTCCTGAACAAGGAGTGATTGGCGATGAGAGAGGTGATGCACCTCAAGGCGCATCGATACTTCGTGATGGTTGCTGTCACGGGTAGCTTTGCAGCAACGGCCCGACATTTTCAGGTGCCGGCATCCTCTGTTTCGCGTTTCATCGCAGCCCTCGAAAAAGAACTCGGGCAGCAGTTGCTGTACCGCAACACTCGCGCAGTGAGGCTCACTGACGCTGGCGAGCGCTATTTCCAGCAAATCCGCGAAGTATTGGAGCTGTTGGACGCAGCCAACGAGGATCTAGGAGGAAAGGGCAGTGATATACGCGGATTGGTGAAAATCAATGCGCCTGTCGCGTTGGGCCGACTGCACATCGTCCGCCTGGTCGAAAGGCTCTATGCAGAGTACCCCGAACTCGTTGTCGAACTGACGCTGTCGGACCTGTACATCGACCCTGTCCAGGAGGGCGTCGACATTACCATCAGGGTAGGGCACCTGGAGAGCTCGGCACTGATCGGGCGCAAGATCTGCGACCAGCGTTACGTACTATGCGCGAGCGCTGAATATGTCGCCCTCCACGGGGCCCCGCAGTGCCCGGAAGATCTGAAAGCCCACAATTGCCTGGTATACAAAGGTCAAGGCGGAATGCAGCGGTGGCACTTCCGGCTACATCCGGAGGACGAAGTGCAGGTGATCAATGTCCAGGGCCCATTTCGCAGCAACAATGCCGAGGCGCTTGTCGAGGCAGCGCTGGGGGGGATGGGAATCGTTCTATTCCCATCCTGGTTGCTAGGCAAGGAGCATTTCGTCAACGGTCAGTTTATCCAGTTGCTGCCGGAATGGAGGGGATCCATAGAACCGGTGACAAGCCAGATTCATCTGATTTCGCCTGAAAACCGCCTTCGTTCGAAGAAAGTAAGCGCGGTATCAGCGTTCTTGTTGGATGCGATCGGGTTCCCGCCTTACTGGGACGACCTTGGGTGAGGGGTATGGGCACTTCTGGGAATGAGCAGTGCGGTGAGAAGTTCGGCCTTGTTTGAACTGCTGGGCCCTCTCAGGCGCGCGCGCCACGAAGCCAGCGCTCGTGATAATGGATCAGGCGGGTCAGTCCATAGACGGCGCCATCGTGCATGACTTGCGCTCGCTCTCCAAAAAAACGCTGGGTACGGGTAAATACGGCAATTGGCTCGCCGGCAAATGCCCACGCAAAACACAGCGTGCCGGGTAGAACCCCAGACGCTGGGGTAGGCCCGGCTACACCCGTAGTTGCAATAACGACGTTGGCATCGCTGTCCTGCAAAGCCCCTCGGGCCATCTCCCACGCGACGGGTTCGCTGGTCAGTCCATACCGATCGATGGTTTCGGCGCTTACCCCTAGCAGACGCTTCTTGGCGGAGGGCGAATAGACCACATAACCGCTTTCCAGGACCTCGCCTGTACCCGGGAAGGCCGCTAACAGAGCGACCATGCAGCCTGCTGTGCAGGACTCGGCAGTGGTAAGTACCAGATGGTGGTCTTTGAGGTAGCCAAGCACGGCCAGGACCGGATCACTTGCCATTTTGAAATCAACTCGTTGTTCTTTTGCGGTGGACGTGTCGGCCAGGTAAATGGTTCATCGGTTTAGCGCAGGTTCGCTGGTTTTCTTGACGTGAACTTCATACCCCGCGTTGGCATCAACTCAGGGAGCGCAGCGCCGGTCCCCGAAGCGCTATAGGCTATTCAACGACAGAGACAAGGGTAGGGCAGGCCATGAACAAGCACACCAACGCCGGGCAAAAGCCGCAGACCTCGTCAAAACCCCAGGGTGAAGAGGAGCGCGACAACGATGCGCATCGACCCGATGGCTCATCTGGCACCGATCACGATTCGACCGCGCAGAAAACAGCGCGTCAAGAAAGGGAGAAGAAGCACTGAGGCTAGGCCTGCTGCCGTGGCGAGTTCGGGTTGGTTGAGGCTCAGCGCGCCCAGATTCAGTACCAGCAGCAGGGCGACCTCGCTGGTGAGGTCCGAGTCCGTTGCGCGATACTCAGGCGCTGAGGTCCAGCTCATGGACAATTTCGCTGACGTCGCCGCCCAGGTAGCGTGAGGTGAAACCCAGCGCCTTGGTCAGCCGGTGCATGGCATAGTTGTTCGCCAGGTCCCGGGAGACCATGCACTGGTAGCCATTGCGCCGTGCGGCCTCGATCAGGTGCTGCAACAGGCGGTTGCCCAAGCCTTTGCGCTGCCAGTCCTCGCTGACCGCCACCGCGCATTCGCAGTTCAAGCTGCCCGCTATGCCGGCATAGCGGCTGACGCCGACCTGTTGCAACTTGCCGTCCACATGGGCGAGTGCGACATAGGCCACGCGCTGATGCTGATCGACCGGCATCCACCGCGGGTCGAGGCTGGGCATTGCGCCACTGAGCCCGGCGATGAAGCGAAAGCGCCTGGCCTCGTAGGCGATGGTGCTCAGAAAGCGCCTGTCCCGTTCGTGGTCGTCCTCGCGCAGCGGGCGGATCAACACGGCTGAACCGTCGTCAAGCTTTTCGACCCAATGTTCACAGGCTTGCGGCTGTTCGATCTGCTGCTCGTTCATGCGGCCCCCGCGGGTCTGAAGTGTGCCTCGTGCAGCCGTTATAACGCGGCTATCCGGTTCGGCTCTGACAATGGTCAAGTTCAGGGTCGATGACGGTTTTCTGATCTGCACGCAGGGTCAGATCAGCGAGAGCCGGTGGATGACCTGGCTGGGGTCATCCGGGTCAGTAGCGGTGGTGAACCCCGCCGTCTTGGCCAGCTCGCGCATCGCTTGGTTGGCTGCTGCGTCAACCGAATACATCTGCCGCAAGCCCTTGGCCCGGGCATGGTCGATCAGGTGCTTGAGCAGCAGGCGACCCAAGCCATGGTGCTGCCAGCTGTCCATGACGGTAACGGCGCATTCGCACTCGTCCTTGTCGCTGGCGGTGGCATAGCGGGAAATGCCCACTTCCTGCAATTCGCCATCCACGTGGGCCAAGGCGACGTAGGCCACCTGCCGATCCTGATCGACCTTCATCAGCTGGTCGAGCATGGCGTCACCGGGCTCCCTGAGCTGGCACAGGAAGCGGAAATGTCGGGATTCGGGCGACAGCCGTTCGATGAAGGCTTTTTCGCGCTCTCGGTCCTTGGCTTGCAAAGGCCTGATCAATACGTGAACGCCGTTTTCAAGGGCTTCGATCCAGTATTCACCCGAAGGTTTAGGGAACGAAGGCGTTTTATGTTCACGGGAAGTCTCGGCGGGCGCCATGGCAATGTCCTCTGGGTCGAATGAACAAGGAAGTTCAGTGTCGACAGTGGGCCCTGCGCTGACTTGACAGTTGTCAATTGCTTCCCACATGACCTGTCAAACCGAGAGAAATAAACGGGTATAGCCGGGGGGATAGCGTCCGACCCTTGGTCGGACAGACCGCTAACGTTTAGTGGAGCCGCTAACTTCAATAGATACCCGCCTTGCAAAAAAGCAGAGGCATCGTCATGTCAGGCTCTGCGGAAATGGGGGCAAGGCCCCATGTGAGGTGCCTTGCGTGCTCGTTGAGCCGGCTTTGCCTGGCAGCCAGCCTCAGTGCTGACGAAGTGGCCAAGCTTGAGCGAATTGTCCGCCGTAACCGACCGCTGGAGCGGGGTGAGTACCTGTTCAAGGCCAATGAACCCATGGAGCACGTGTTTGCCGTGCGCTCCGGGGCGATCAAGAATTTTCTGCTGGATGCCGAGGGCACCGAGCGAGTGACCGGCTTTCTCCTGCCGGGGGAGATGCTTGGGCTGGACGCTATTGGTGCCAGTCATTACCGAAGCTTTGCCGTTGCCCTGGAAGTCTCACTGGTCTGCGCCATCAGGCTGGACCAGCTGGTGGACCTGTCCGGCCAGATTTCGGGGCTGCGCTATCAGCTGCTGCACATGCTCAGCCTGGGGATCCAGGGTAAGGACGAGCACCTGCGCTCCTGCCATGGGCGTGCCGAGCAGCGGTTGGCGATCTTCCTGCTGGGCATGTCCGCGCGTTACCAGGCGCGAGGGTTGCAGGCTGATGTGTTCAACCTGCCCATGTCCCGTGGTGATATCGCCAACTACCTGGACCTCACGCAGGAAACGGTCAGCCGACTGTTCAGCCGCTTCGTCCATGCAGGTTTCATGCTGTGCGCCGGGCGTGAGGTGAGGCTCATCGACATGCAAGGCCTGGTCAACCTGACCCGCCTGGAGGCGCCCACTTGAGCGCGGCAAGCACCCGGTCATAGCGTTGTACAGGCCAGCTTTCGGGGGCGTGCCCCACCCCGATCGGGCGTGGCACATGATCCGTGCGGATCGTGTCCCGGGAAGTGGTGTAACTGAACCAGCCGAAGGCGCCCTGCAGGCGAAAGAGGATGGTCATCGTGGTTCTTGGCTAACGTTGAGTTTGCGAAGACCAAACACTCACCAGAGAAACCACG
>NZ_QJRL01000002.1 GCF_003205205.1 Pseudomonas sp. LB-090624 | reverse complement strand
CGTGGTTTCTCTGGTGAGTGTTTGGTCTTCGCAAACTCAACGTTAGCCAAGAACCACGATGACCATCCTCTTTCGCCTGCAGGGCGCCTTCGGCTGGTTCAGTTACACCACTTCCCGGGACACGATCTAACACGACGCACCGGCTTCCCGTTTCACCCTGCGCGCGGCGGCGCAGGACACCTGAAACTGGGGCGCATATGACCACTGAAATGCTGGGGCGTCAAATGTTGGCGCACAGCGATTTCGCATGAATACAAGAAGTTGCGCGTTTTTACTGACTTTTTTTCGAACTTTTGCGGACGCGGTCGTTTCGAACTGCACGATCGTATTTCGTTAACAAGTCATGGAGACTTTACGCATGCCTGCTCGTCATCTGCTACGTCACACTTGCCTGCTCGCCCTGATCGCCTCGCCACTGGCGGCCGTGGCCGCGCCCAGCACCGACCCGCTGTTTACCCTCGGCCTGTCCGGTGCCTACGACAAGTTCAAGTTCGAAGGCGGCAGTGAAACCGACAAGGAGCACCTGGGGCAGGGCGGTGTGTTCGCCACCTTTGGCAACAAGATGACCGCTGAGTCTGGCTTCATCTACCAGCTTGGTGCCGAAGCCAAGTTCGGCAAGAAGAACGACAACAAGCTCAAGGAAGCCCAGGCCGACCTCGACCTGGGCTGGCGCGCGGCGCTGGACGCTCGCAACTTTGTCGATGTGACCGTGGGGGGCGGCTACGGCTGGTCGCGTTTCGAGCCGGAACTCAACGACCTGGATACCAAGCTCACGGTGAAGTCGCCCTTTGCCAAGGCGGCGCTGGGCTACAACCATCAGTTCGACGCATCGACCTTGCGTGTGGAAGTGGGCGCGCGCCACACCCTCGATGGCCGAGCACGGTTGAAGGTGGATGATTTTGGCAGCGACACTGTCGACCTGAAGGACCGCACCAACCCGTATGCCGAGGTGACCTTGCTGATGAACCAGCAGGGCGGTTTGCCAGTGCAGGCTGGGGTCTACTACACCCGCACCGAATACAAGCTGGACGAGGATACCCCGGTAGCGGACAACACCAAGCTCAAGCGTGACGAGTTCGGTGTGAAGGTGGGCCTGGCTTTCTGAAGTCGAGTGGTTAGCGAGTCCGGCCTGGTCGCGGTTAACCCGCGAACCGGCCGGACGTGCACACGAGGGTCAGCGCCCGCGCCGGCGCGACACCCGCGCCTCGATATTTTTGCGCCCGATCAGCAGCGGCGGCTTCTCCACCACCGGCTCATCGGCCAGCCACTTGTACATCACCAGGCAATCCACCAGCCCCAGGCGGGCATGGCGGTAGGCCTTGGGCAAGCGGCCGACGGTTTCGAAACCCAGTTTGTGCCACAGCGCCACCGCCACTTCATTGGTCGCCACTACCGAGTTGAACTGCAACGCCAGGAAACCCTCCTGGCGCGCCAGTTTCTGCGAGTGCTCGCACATCAGCCGGGCCACGCCGCGACCGCGTGCCTGCTCGCAGACCATGTAGCCGCAATTGCCCACGTGTGCGCCGGGCCCGGCGGCATTGGCCTTGAGGTAGTACGACCCCAACAGTTGGCCATCTTCTTCGGCCAGCAGCGTGTGCAAGGGCAACTCTAGCCATAGCGAGCGGGCCTGTTCAAAGCCCAGGGCCGGGTCGAAAGCATAGGTTTCACGGCCCTGGACAATGGCCTGAAAGGTGGGCCAGAAGCGTTCGAAGTCTTCGGCCGTCATGGGGCGGATGTGGATCATGCGGGTTCCTGCGCGGGCTAAGCCGCCCAGTCTGCGGGGCACGGCGCCGTCGCGCAAGGGCGGCGGCGCCGTTCGGGCTCAGCCGTTGGCCTTGCCCACTGCATCCATGGCCCGTGCCGAATAGACCAGCGCGGCTCCGGCGTTCATCGCCACGGCCACGCCGAGGGCCTCGGCAATTTCCTCACGGCTGGCACCCTGCTTGACCGCCTGTTGCGAATGCACGGCGATGCAGCCATCGCAGCGGGTGGTAACGGCCACGGCCAGGGAGATCAGCTCGCGGGTCTTCGCGTCCAGATGGTTGGTTTTGGCCCCGGCACCGCTGGCGGTCATGTAGCCGGCCACGGTGTCGGGTGACAGCTGCTTGAGATCGCCGATGCCGGCCATCAACTGCTTACGGTAGGCGTCCCAGTCCATCATGCTCATCGTCTTCACCTTGGGGTGGTTGCGAGTGGAGCTTTCAGGCTAGTCGAAGAGTGGCAGGTGTGAGGCTTGTACTTTGGGCGGAGCGCATGGCAATTGCGCCCAGCCATCAGATGTAGATGAACACCAGTACCAACGCAGCAACCACGGCCCACTTCTCCAGGTAGTAGCGCATGCGGTTGCGTTTCTTCAGCGCCTTGCCGCGTTCGCGGATCTTGTAGATGCGGGTGAACAGGCGGTTGATCCCGCCAGTCTTGTCGCCAGCCGTGTTGGGCGCGGCGGCAGCGGCCATGACGTTGCGGCTGAACCAGCGGTTGAACGCGGTTGCCCAGCGGTACTTGAGCGGGCGCTCGACATCGCAGAACAGGATGATGCGGTTGTGCTCGGTATTGTTGGCCGCGTAGTGGATATAGGTTTCGTCGAAGATCACACCTTCGCCATCACGCCACGAATATTTCTCGCCGTCCACGTTGATGTAGCAACCGTCATCGTTCGGCGTGTCCAGGCCCAGGTGGTAGCGGTATGAGCCCGCATACGGGTCACGGTGGCGCACCAGCTTGGCGCCCGGTGGCAGGGTGGCGAACATGGCTGCCTTGACCGTGCCGATGCCTTGCAGCAGTTCGGTGGTGCGTGGGCACAGGGCCATTGCCGACGGGTGGCTTTCGCCGTACCACTTCAGGTAAAAGCGCTTCCATCCGGTCTTGAAGAACGAGTTGAAGCCAACGTCATCATAATTGTCGGACTTCTTGATTTCGCCCACCTGCAGCAACTGGCGGCCTTCCTCGCGGATTTCCTGCCAGTGGTCCTGCAGCGGTTTCAGTTCTGGGAAGGCCTCGACCGGCAGGTAAGGCTTGGCCGGGTGCCTGGAGAACAGGTACAGGAAGCTGTTGACCGGTGCCAGGAAACTGGAATGGTCGCCCAGCTGGCGAGTCAGCTTGTGGCGAACACGACCGCGCAGGTGAACATAGGCGATCGAGAGAGCGAAGATGAGTACGAGTGCAATTTTCATGGACGTTTACTTGTCGAAAAAATAGCCATGCGTCATGGCATAAGCCCGCCAGCATAAACAATCATCGGGGTAGTTTGTACTGATTGTTATGAAACGACGGGGCGACATTGGTGTAATGCCCTACAGTCGTGCGCAATCGTTTCATGTTCAGGAGTTTGTATGGTTCAGGATATCCGTCCCAGTGGCAGCCCCTTCAAGCGACTGTTCTTCGCCCTGCCGGTCAGCGATACCCAGCGCCGGGCCCTGGCCCAGTGGCGGCGGGAGCTGAACTTGCGCAGTGGCAAGCCGGTGCCGGCCGCCAACTTCCATGTCACGCTGCTGTTCCTTGGCGATGTGGATGCCGCTCAGGTGCCAGCCATTTGCGCGGCGGTCGACCAGTTGACGCTGTCGGGAGCGGCGCCACGGTTGCTGCTCGACCGCTTGCAGGTGTGGCAGCGGGCCAATGCCTTGGTACTGGAGGCGCAGCAAATTCCACCGGCCCTTTTGCAACTGGTGTACGCCCTGCAGCAGGCGTTGCTGCCGCTGGGGGTGGAGGCGGCCAGCCGCGAATATCGCCCGCACCTGACGCTGTCCAGGGATTACCGCGGCCAGCCGCCAGAGGCCAGCAGTGCGCCAGCGTTTTTCCTCGGCGCCCGTCATTTCACGCTGTATGAATCGCGCAAGGGCGCTTACTGGCCGGTAGCGCAGTGGCCGCTTGCAGGCTGACCCCGGTGGCGATTTCGCTGCCCTGCCAGGCGTGGTTGAGGTGTCACGGCGCGAGGTAAGCGACGCCGATCGGGGCATGTGTCAAACCGGCAAGCTCTGGTACGGCAGTTCATCTCCAGGGCTGCGCTCGAACTGGCGCTTGTACTCGCGGCTGAACTGCGACGTGCTCTGGTAGCCCACCCGGTGCGCCGTCTGGGCGACACCCAAGCCTTCGCCGATCAGCATCTGCTGCGCCTTCAGCAATCGCAGGCGCTTGAGGTACTGCATCGGCGCCATGTCGGTGCAGCGCTTGAAGTGCTCGTGGAACGTTGAAACGCTCATGTTGGCGCGCGCGGCCAGCGTTTCCACACTCAGTGGCTCGCTGTAATGCTCGCGCACGTGGGCGAGGGCAGCAGCGATGCGGGCGAAGTGCCCCTGTTGCTCCACCAACGCCCGCAACACGCCGGCTTGTGGGCCACGCAAGGCGGTGTACAGCACCTCGCGCACCCGCGCCGGCCCCAACACCTTGGCGTCCATCGGGTCATGCAGGCAGCGTAATAACCGTTCCACGCTCTCGCGCATCGGTGCATCCAGCGCCGCCGAGGTCATCGATTGCGGGGTTTGCGCCTGGACTGCCGGGTCCGGCGCCAGGTCCATCTCCTGCACCAGTTCACCCAGCACGCCACGGTCGATATCCACCGCCACGCCCAACAGCGGCGCCTCGCGGGTAGCGAAGGTTTCGCACATGAACGGTACCGACAGCGCCTGCACCAGGTAATGCCCGGCACCATATTCCAGGGTCCGTGGCCCCAGGCGTGCCAGCTTGCTGCCCTGGGCCAGGATCATCAGGCTGGGTTCGTAGATTTGTGGGCTGCTGGCCACATAGTGGT
The DNA here is from genome assembly GCF_003205205.1 of Pseudomonas sp. LB-090624. GTDB lineage: Bacteria > Pseudomonadota > Gammaproteobacteria > Pseudomonadales > Pseudomonadaceae > Aquipseudomonas. The sequence goes on along the minus strand of NZ_QJRL01000002.1, from coordinate 399,947 downwards.
CCCAGCTCAACACCTGCACCTGGGGCAGGTGCGTCGGGACGAAGCCGGGGCGGCTGGCGAGGCTTCGGATCAGCGCGCAAAGCGGCGCATTGGCATCGACATGGCGGGTCAGTTGCATGGAACACCACGGGCAGAGAATCAGACAGCTTAATCATCGCAGATTGAAGGCGTGGCGTCAGATGGGGAAGGCATGTTCGGAGAATCAGGCATGCATGCCGGAGAATCCGCTGTGGGCGTAGCGTTGAACGGCGGGCAAAATGCGTCGCCTGAATCGTTTCACTTTACTGCGAGGTCCTGCATGTACACCGCCATCGGTTACGCCGCCCAAACCCCGACCAGCCCTCTGGCCCCCATGACCTTCGAGCGCCGCAGCCCGCGCCCGGACGATGTCGCCATCGAGATCCTGTACTGCGGTGTGTGCCACTCCGACATCCACCAGGCGCGCAATGAATGGGGCATTGCGGTGTACCCGCTGATGCCTGGCCACGAGATCATCGGCCGCGTCACCGCCACAGGCGACAAGGTTACCGCGCACAAGGTCGGTGACCTGGTGGGCGTTGGCTGCATGGTCGACTCCTGCCGCCACTGTGAGGCGTGCGCCAAGGACCTGGAGCAATACTGCCTGGAAGGCCCGACCATGACCTATGCCACCCCGGACCGCGTGGATGGCAGCAATACCATGGGCGGTTACTCCAGCAGTATCGTGGTCAGCGAGCACTTCGTGGTGCGCATACCGGCCGGCATGGACCTGCCCAGCGCTGCGCCAATCCTGTGTGCCGGCATCACCACCTATTCGCCGCTCAAGCATCACGGCATTGGCCCTGGCCACAAGGTCGGCATCCTTGGCATGGGCGGCCTCGGCCACATGGGCATCAAACTGGCCAAGGCGCTGGGCGCGGAAGTGACCCTGTTCACCCGCTCCCAGGCCAAGGCCGAGGAAGCCCGGCGCCAGGGTGCCGACCATGTGATCGTGTCCACCGATGCCGAGCAGATGCGTGCTGCGGCCGACCGTTTCGATTTCCTGCTCGACACCATTCCGGTCCAACACGACCTCAACCCGTACCTGGAAACCCTGAAGTTCGATGGCGTGCACATCCTGGTCGGCCTGATCGAACCGATCGACCCGGCAGTGCATGCGGCCAACCTGGTATTGAAGCGCCGGGTGCTGGCGGGATCGTTGATCGGCGGTATTGCCGAAACCCAGGAAGTACTGGATTTCTGTGCAGCGCACGACATTCGTTGCGATATCGAGATGCTGGATATCCGCAACATCAACCAGGCCTATGAGCGCATGATTGCCGGGGATGTGAAGTACCGGTTCGTGATCGACATGGCTACTTTGCAGGGCTGATCGGTCGGTTGCCTGGGCTGGCCCTGGCGCGGGCCAGCCCGCGAAGAGGCCGGTGGGGCAATGTGAATGCCCAACCTGTCACCAGGCCAGTGCCTTGTCCCAGCCCTTCCAGAACAGCCAGCGGCGCACCTCGCCGTGCGCCCCGGTCCCGATCTGCCACGCAGGCCGTCCGCTGTCCAGGGCGATCACTGACACAATTCCCGCATGGCTCGCTGCCACCAGCGTGTGCCCGTCGGCACTGATGTCCATGGCACTGATGGTCGACCCCAGGTAGTGCTGCCAATGCTCCTTGCCATCTTCGCCAAAGGCCCGCAGGTAGCCATAGGCATCGCCCACGATGTACTCGCCAGCGCGCGCTACCCCGGCATACACCCGGGCGCCATCCTGCACCAGCGGGGTCCGCGGATCCTGGCTGTAGTAGTCGGTTTTCAACCCGGGCAGATCGACCACCCGGACCGCCAGCGTGGCACCGCTGTAGAAGTGGCAGGCATTGAGAATCACCTGGTCACCGGCACGGTTGAACAGCGCAAAGTGCGGGTATTCGCTGCCGGGGCCGACCTCTGCCACAAGTCGGAGCTGGTCGTCCAGCACCAGGTGGCGGCTGCCTTGCTCGCCGACCACGATCAAGCGGCCATCTGCCGACACCCTGCCATGCTCCATGCTCAGCCCCAGGCTGACGTCTTCCGGCTCGGTGCCTTCAGCCAATGCGTCGAGTACCCGTGCCTGGTGCGGCAGCAGGCGTGTTGCCCCCGCGCTGGCCAACACGAAGATGCCTTGGGCACTCACCAGCAGCACGCGCTGGCCATCCGGAAAGGGAATGAGTGCGGTCGGGGTGGGTGGCAGGTCGAACGGTTCGAACGGGTAACCGGCCGGCAACCCCTCCAACCCTGTCGGCCAACCCAGGCGCTGCACTTGCGGGCCCCCCCAGCCATCGGTCACGCGCACGCCCTCGGCATTGGCCAGGGCAAAGTAGCGGCGGGCCGGGCAGCGGCCGAAGTGCTCGATGCCGATTACCGGGGTCACCCCGTGGCGATCGATACGTACCACCTGGCCTTTGTCGTAAGGCATGCCAATGCGGGCCATCAGGCTGCCGTCGTCCAGCAGCAGGACATTGCCGATGCCCTGGCCGTGTTCATCGAGCAACGGCAGCAGAGGGTGGTGAGCCGGTGGCCAGGCTTCGCGAAAGGCCAGGCGCTGTTGCTCATCGACGCCAGCGCGGTTGGCTTCCTGCAGGGCTGCCAGCCAGGCTTCGAGCAGGTGCTCGGTTTCTGGCACCTGAGGTTCTGCAAGGTTGTCCCAGCCTTGCGTACGGCCCTGTGCGACATAGTCGTTGACGGCCAGGGCGTAGGCGGTGACCGCCTGTTGCCACTGCTGCTGGGGGTGCGGCTTGTCCATGAGCGGATCGGGCTCCTTGTTGCACACGCGTTTCACACAAAACGCGCATGGTACCCCTTCTGCCCGAGTTGCGGTTGTGAGGCCCCGGCTTGACGCGTACCATGCCGGGCATTCCTATTTATAACAAAGCGTACGTTGGCAGCCCCGCAAATGGGCGGCTGGCGTGCGATTTGTCGCTTTGTCTGCGGAGAAGCTTTTTTCACCCATGAACGGACCCATCCCCACCCACCTGCCGCCGGCGACGGGCAGCGGCAGCTGGCTGAGCGTCATTGCCCTGGCCCTGGCTGCCTTCATCTTCAACACCACCGAGTTCGTCCCGGTGGCGTTGCTCAGCGACATTGGCCGCAGCTTCGACATGAGTACCGCCCAGGTCGGCCTGATGCTGACCATCTATGCCTGGGTGGTGGCGTTGGCCTCGCTGCCGATGATGCTGCTGACGCGTAACATCGAACGGCGGCGTCTGTTGCTGTTCGTGTTTTTGGTGTTCATCGTCAGTCACATGTTGTCGTGGCTGTCGCAGAGCTTTGCCATGCTGCTGGTCAGCCGTATCGGCATTGCCCTGGCGCATGCGGTGTTCTGGGCCATCACTGCGTCGCTGGCGGTGCGCGTTGCGCCGCCAGGCCAGCAGGCCAAGGCGCTGGGCCTGCTGGCCACCGGTACTACCCTGGCCATGGTCCTGGGCATCCCGCTGGGCCGTGTGGTGGGCGAGGCACTGGGCTGGCGTATCACTTTCCTGAGCATAGCCGGGGTGGCGTTGGCCACCATGCTGTGCCTGATGAGGTCGCTGCCGCTGCTGCCCAGCCAGAACTCCGGTTCGTTGCGCAGCTTGCCGATCCTGTTCAAGCGCCCGGCGCTGGTCATTACCTATGTGCTGGTGACGCTGGTGATTACCGCGCAGTTCACCGCGTACAGCTACATCGAGCCGTTCGCCCTGCACGTAGCGCAAATTGGCGGTGACCGCACCACGTTGCTGCTGTTGCTGTTCGGGGGTGCCGGGGTGTTTGGTTCGCTGCTGTTCAGCCGCTACAGCGACCGCTTCCCGCATGGCTTCCTGGTGGGCTCGATCGGTGTGCTGGCGGCATGCCTGTTGCTGCTGTTGCCGCTGTCGGGCAACTTCTATGTGTTCGCTGTGCTGAGCATGTTCTGGGGTGTGGCGATACTCAGTTTCAGCCTGTCGTTGCAGTCGAAGACGCTGAAACTGGCGTCCGACGCTACCGACGTGGCCATGGCGCTGTTCTCCGGCATCTACAACATCGGCATTGGTGGTGGTGCGTTGCTGGGCAGCATTGTCAGCAGCCAGATGAACGTGGCGAACATCGGGCTGGTGGGCGGTGGCGTGGCGGTGGTCGGGTTGCTGCTGGCTGTGGCCAGTACCCGTCGCTTTCGTGAGGCGCTGTCGCACTGACCTCGAGCCCAGGCGCACTTTCTGGCTGCGGCCTCGAGCCTGCGGGGTACCTGTGGGGGGCGGGCTTGTCCCGCGAAGCATCCAACACGGTGCATGGCACCGGCTCCGCCGGTGTTCGCGGCTGAAGCCGCTCCCATGGGGGGCGCGCAAGATCCTGGAAATTGACCAAGACAGTTGCTCCGACAGGTCTCGCTTAGCTTGCAGCCGAGGGCTCAAGCCAGCACGGCGGCCCAGGCAGAAACCAACAAAATCCCCGCCAACACCTGATTGAACACCCGCAACCGCTGCGGCGCCTGCAACCAGCGCGTACTTCCCACCCCCAGCATCGCCCACGCCGTCATGCAGGGCAGAGCGATAAGCCAGAACACCAGCGCCAGCATCCACACCGGCAACGAGGGTGCGGCGAATACCCCGACCACCGCCACAGCCATCAACCACACCTTGGGGTTCACCACCTGCAGCGAGGCGGCGCTGAATGCGCTGAAGCCTTGCCCATTGCCTTCCCGCAGCGGTGCAGCGGCACTGCGCAGCATCTTCCACGCCAGCCAGCTCAGCCACAGCACCCCGGCCCAGCTCATCAGCTGTTGCGCCAGCGGGTGACGCAACAACAGCTCGCCCAGCCCCAGCCCGACCAGCAAAACGATCGTCGCCGCCGCGCCACAGGCCGCCAGGATCGGCGCCAGGCTGGCACGCAGGCCCAGTCGGGCGCCATGGGCCAGGATCAACAGGTTGGTCGGCCCCGGGCTGATACTGGACACCAAAGCAAACAGGATGAAGGGCAACAACGACTGCGACATGGTCAAGCACTCCGAGAAATCGAAGCACCATGCTCGCGGCTTGCAGGCACTCAGTCTGGAAGGTTTGAGCAGCGCCTGCGGTAGTCCGCTGGGGTCAACTGGTAGGCGCGACGGAACCAGCGGCCCAAGTGACTTTGGTCGGCAAAGCCCAAGGCCACGGCCACTTCGGCAGGCGTCTGGCCCTGGGCAAGCAGACGCCGCGCACGGGCCAGGCGCAACTGGATCAGGTAGGCATGCGGTGCAATGCCGAACGCGGCCTTGAATGCACGGGTGAGGCGAAAACGGTCGATGCCGCAGGCTTGCGCCAGGTCCTCCAGGCCGATGTCGCGTTCCAGGTTGGCGTGCAGGTAGTCCCGCGCGCGCTGCGCGGTCAGCGGCAGGCGCGGGTCGGGGTTGACGCGCCGGCGCCAGTGCAGGTGGCGGGTCAGGCAGGCCAGCAGGTCATCGGTGGCGGTTTGCCGGACGATACGCAAGTCCCGGTCGTGCACGGCGCGGAAGGCGAGGGCGGTGGCCCGGGCCAGGCGGTCATCCTGGCACAGGGTATCGGCAAAGCTGGGCAGGCTGTTGCCTGGTGCTTGCTCGAACAGCGCCCGCAGTTGCTGGTCGAGCCAGGCCGGCTCCAGGTACAGCGTCGAATAGGTGAAGCCTTCGTCGGTGGGGGCCAAGCCGTCGTGGATGTCGCCGGGCTCAAGCAGGAACACCTGCCCGGGGGTACTGCGGTGGCGCACCCGGCGACAGTTGAACTGCTGCACGCCCTGCTCGGTCACGCCGACCAGGAAGCTGTCGTGCCAGTGCGGGTCGTAGGCATGCCCGACAAAATGCGCACGGACCGACTCGATGCCGGTGTCGGCATCTTGCTTGAAGTCGATCCAATTGCTCATGAAGGTGTGCCTTGGGGGTAAAGGGCTACCTTAGCGTACCCGGCCTGTTCAGTCTGGAACGATTGTGCAGCCGTTGGTCAGTGCCCGGTCACGCAGCTGGTCGAAGCGCTCGCGCAGCCAGCGGTGCAATTGCGTCACCGCAGGCGTGAGTTGCTTGCGGTGTGGGCAGACCAGGGTGACCGGGGTCGCTTCGCCGAGGAGTTCGGGCAAGACGATTTCCAATTCTCCGGCGGCAATGTTGGCGCTCACATCCAGCCACGATTTATACACGATGCCCTCGCCTTGAATGGCCAGGCGGCGGATGACGTCGGCATCGTCGCTCACCAGTGGCCCGTGCACGTGCACGGTGCGGTTGCCCAGCTGCCATTTGTCGTACACCCGGTTGTGCTGCATGTACAGCAGGCAGGCATGTTGCTGCAGGGCGTCGGGGTTAGACGGGCGACCATGGCGGGCCAGGTAATCGGGTGAGGCGACCAGCACACGGCGGTTCCAGGCGGCCAGCGGCAGGGCAATGTAGTTGGCGTCCTGGTTGAGGCCATAGCGGATGGCCACATCCACTGGGTCGCGGTTGAGGTCGGCAATCTGGTCGGAGAGGAAGAAGCGCAGCTGCAACGCCGGGTGCTCACGGCGAAAGGCACTCAGCCACGGCAGCAGCATATTGCGACCCATGTCGGACGGCGCCGAAACCTGCAGGGTGCCGCGCAGGGTGTTGGGGGTGCCGTGCAGGTCCTCGTGGCCTTGGCGCAGGCTTTCCAGCACATTCAGCGCGGTGGGCAGGTAGCGCTCGCCCTCGGCGGTGAGGCGCAGGCTGCGGGTAGTGCGGGCAAACAGGCGCACATCCAGGTCGCGCTCCAGGCGCTTGATTGCAGCGGCCACCTGGCCAGGCAGCAGGCCGGCTTCGTGGGCGGCGGCAGTGAAACTGCCCAGCACGCTGCTGCGGGCAAACAGTTGCAGGTCGGTGACGCGCAGCATTTTCACTCCAGGGATGAAAGTGTTGCTGAATATTCCCACTTTTTCTTTTAGTAGGGAAATATAAGATGCCAGGCAAACCACGTTCACACCGGAGCTGTTGCATGGATACCGTCTCGCTGGCCAAGCGCCGCTACACCACCAAAGCCTACGATGCCTCGCGCCGTATTCCTCAGGCCACTGTCGATGCCCTGCTTGAACAACTGCGCCACAGCCCGTCTTCGGTCAACTCCCAGCCATGGCACTTCATTGTTGCCGACAGCGCTGAAGGGAAGGCCCGCCTGGCCAAGAGCACAGCCGAACGCTATGCCTACAACACCCCGAAGATTCTCGACGCCTCGCATGTGATTGTGTTTTGCAGCCGCACCGAGATGACTGAAGCGCACCTGAACAGCGTGCTCGACCAAGAGGCTGCCGACGGGCGTTTCCGTGACGAGCAGGGGCGTGCGGCGCAGAATCAGAGCCGTCGCCATTATGTGGACCTGCACCGTTTCGACTACAAGGACGTGCAGCACTGGATGGAGAAGCAGACTTATCTGGCGTTGGGTACGGCCTTGCTGGGTGCGGCAGCGCACGGGCTGGATGCCACGCCGATCGAAGGTTTTGACAGTAAGCTTCTGGACGCAGAACTGGGGTTGCGCGAGCGTGGGTTCACCAGCGTGGTGATGCTCAGCCTGGGGTATCGCAGTGAGAGCGATTTCAATGCGGGCCTGAGCAAATCGCGGTTGCCTGCTACGCAGGTATTCACCTTCCTGTGAGTTCCTGGGGCCGCATCGCCAGGCGAGGGGCGCGGCCTTGGCCAGCGCGTCCCAACGCCGCCCAGGTTGTGCAATGCTGAGGCATTCCCCTCGTCGAGCGCGGAGCAGTGCCTGGTCCCAGGCTGGCATTGCTCCGGCATATGCCGCATACTTGTCGGCAAACGCCGAATGAGGACCTTGCCATGCTTGCCGAAGTGCTTCGCGACAACGGTTACCATGCGTACCGGGCGCGCCTCGAGGCGCTGCTGGAAATCCCCGAATTCGCCAGTGACTTTGAAATCCACACCCGCATTACCCATGGTTTCGCAGCCACTTGGCTGGTGACACTGACCGAGCGTGGGGTGTTCACCCCCGTGGAGCGTGACCAGATCATTCCGTTGCGTACCCTGAAAACCCGCATCGAACGCGACCAACCGCTTACCGTGGAAGAAAGCGATCGGCTGTTCCGCTCGGCGCATATCACCGCCATGGCCGAGGCCGTGTTCGGCGAAGCGGGCAAGGCCAAGCGCTGGTTGTCCAAGCCCAAGGAGCGCTTCTCGGGGCTGACGCCGATGCAGATGCTCACCACCCAGCAAGGCACCACCCAAGTCGAAGAGATGCTGTTGCAGATCGCCGAGGGTTTTGGTCTGTGATTCTATGGCGCATCAGCGCTTATGCAGACTTGAGCGGTACCGGCGGCTTGCGTGTCAGTGGTCGCTGGCACCAGGCGGGGCGGCCGGTTGTGTATGCCGCCACCAGCCCGTCGGGGGCCATGCTCGAGGTGCTGGTGCACCTGGAGATCGACCCCGAGGATTTCCCCACCACCATGCGCTTGATCCGCATCGAGTTGCCCGACACCGTTACGCAAGCGCAGCTGCCTGCCTTGCAGCCTGGCTGGTCTGGGCATACCGAGCTGACCCGCGCCCTGGGCAACCGCTTTCTGGACGACTGTTCAGCGTTGCTGTTGCCAGTACCGAGCGCGATCATGCCCAGTACCACCAATTACCTGTTCAACCCCCGGCACCCGCAGGCGCAGAGCGCGACGATCCAGGTCGAGGACTTCACCCCCGACAGCCGCTTGTTCTGACGCGTGTCTACCACAGTGCTGCCGATGCCGCTGCCAGCACCCGGGCGAACACTTCAAGCGCCTTTTCTACTTCGGCGTCGGTGCTGAAGCGGCCGATGCTCAAGCGTAGGCTGTTGCGTGCCTGGTGCTCATCCAGCCCCAGCGCCAGCAGCACATGCGACGCTGCATTGCTTGCCGAGTTACACGCCGAGGTGGTCGACAACGCCAGCTCGCTGGCCAGCGCTGCACTGTTGAAGCCGGTGTGGGCGATGCGCAGGTTGAGGGTATGGGGAATGCGCTGCGTAGCGCAGCCATTGAGGGTGACGCCGGGTAATGCCAGCAGGCCTTCGCGCAGGCGCTGGGCCAATTGCGCAAGGCGCAGGTGCTCGCTGTCGCCGGGTTGACCGGCCAGGGCGAAGGCGCTGCCCATACCGGCGATCTGGTGGGTTGCCAGGGTGCCTGAGCGCAGGCCCTGTTCATGGCCACCGCCGTGTATCTGCGCACGCATCAAGGCGCGGGCGCGTGGCCCCACATAGAGCGCACCGATACCCTTGGGCCCGTACACCTTGTGTGCCGAGAACGACATCAGGTCCACAGCCATGGCGCTGAGGTCGATCGCCAGCTTGCCAACGGCTTGCGCCGCATCCACATGCAGCAGGGCGCCATGAGCGCGAACGCTTTCGCCAATCGCGGCAAAATCGGTGACTGTGCCCAGTTCGTTATTGACCGCCATCAACGATACCAGGCGGGTGTCGGCGCGCAACGCTGCTTGTACGGCAGCTGGCTGGATCAGGCCGGCGGCATCCGGTGCCAGGCGGGTAACGGCCCAGCCCTGGCGCTGAAGTTCGGCCACGGTGTCGAGCACTGCCTTGTGTTCCAGCTGGCTGGTGATCAGGTGCCCGGGCTGGCCGACGCCTTGGGCAATGCCCTTGAGCGCCAGATTGTTCGACTCGGTCGCGCCAGACGTCCACACCAGGTCCGCAGCTTGTGCACCGACGCGGTCGGCCACTTGCTGGCGGGCATGCTCCACTGCATCGCGGGCCGCCTGGCCGAAGGCATGGCCGCTGGATGCCGGGTTGCCGAAGTTGGCCTGGCTGCCAAGGCAGGCGAGCATGGTCTCGATGACCCGGTCGTCGACCGGGGTAGTGGCGGCGTAGTCGAAGTAGAGCGGGGCGCTAGGCATTGGGGCGGGTCCATGTCAGTCGGCGATCGATGCAATCAGCGTACCCGCGGTTTGAGAGATATTTTTCACTTACAGCAGCTCTGAGCCGTGATTCTGCGAAAAATATTTCTAAAGTGAGTGATTTAGATAGAAATATTTTCTCGCTCTGATGCAGGGCATGCAAGCAGCCCCTCGCTGACCTGATCAGGCTGGCGCTACAGCCCTTTCTTCATCGGCCACCACACGCTCGCACAACTCGGTGATCTGCTCGCGCATCCAGCGGTTGGCCGGGTCCTGGTCGGTACTTTCATGCCAATACAGGTGGGTTTCCAGCGCGGGCACTTCCACCGGCAGGGGGTGGTAACGCAGTTGATGACGGCGGGCGAATCGCTCGGGCACAGTCATCGCCATGTCAGTCTGCTGCAACACCTGCGAAGCCATCAGGTAGTGTTGCGACCGCAGGGCTACCTTGCGCTGCACGCCCATCTTGCCCAACGCCAGGTCGACATAGCCCAGGCCGTTGCGGCGGCTGGAAATATGGATATGGGTCATGCCCAGGTAGCTGTCGAGGGTCAGCTTGCTGTCGGCCAGCGGGTGACCCTGGCGCAAGGCACACACGTAACGGTCCTGCATCAGTTTGACGTGACGTACTTGCGGGTCGGTGTTCAAGGGGGCGTCGATGGCGAAGTCCAGGCGGCCAGCAGCGAGTTCCTTGGTGGTCTCGCGGCGCTTGCACAGAAAGCTTTCGATCAACACCGCTGGGGCCATGCGGCGCAGGCGCTGGAACAGTGGCGGCAGGATTACCGCCTCGGTCAGGTCGGTCATGCTGATGCGGAAGGTCTTGTTCGCCTGTTGCGGGTTGAAGATGCGGCTTTCCTGGACCGAAGTGCGCAGCAGCGCCAGGGCGTTGCGCACCGGGCCGATGATGTTCTGCGCCATGGGCGTGGGCACCATGCCTTGCGCAGTGCGGACGAACAGCGGGTCGTTGAAGGTTTCGCGCAGCCGCGACAGGGCGTTGGACACTGCTGGCTGGGTGATGCCGACGATCTGCCCGGCGCGGGTCAGGTTGGCTTCGGTGTAGATCGCATCGAACACGATGAACAGGTTGAGGTCGACCTTGCTGAGGTTCATGGGCGCCGCTCTTTGTTGGAATTATCAGCCGATCATATATCGGTTATGAATGTTTATACACGCGGAAAATAGACTAGGTGGATGGGGCCATGCTGCTCTAGGCTCTGGCCATGTACTCCGAACCGTGAAGGTAGCCCCGATGGATTTCGCCTATTCGCCCAAGGTCCAGGCACTGCGCGAGCGCGTCACAGCGTTCATGGACACCTACGTCTACCCCGCCGAGGCGGTGTTCGAACGCCAGGTTGCCGAGGGCGACCGCTGGCAGCCAACTGCAATCATGGAAGCGCTCAAGGCCAAGGCCCGCGCCGAAGGGCTGTGGAATCTGTTTCTGCCCGAGTCGGAATACGGCGCTGGCCTCAGCAACCTGGAGTACGCCCCACTGGCAGAAATCATGGGCCGCTCGTTGCTCGGGCCAGAGCCGTTCAACTGCTCGGCGCCGGATACCGGCAACATGGAAGTGCTGGTGCGTTATGGCAGCGAGGCGCAGAAACGCCAGTGGCTGGAGCCGCTGCTGCGTGGGGAGATCCGGTCGGCATTCGCCATGACCGAGCCGGACGTAGCCTCCTCGGACGCTACCAACATGGCCGCCACAGCCGTGCGTGACGGTGACGAATGGGTCATCAATGGCCGCAAGTGGTGGACCTCCGGCGCGTGCGACCCACGCTGCAAGGTCATGATCTTCATGGGCCTGTCCGACCCTGAAGGGCCACGCCACCAGCAGCACTCGATGGTCCTGGTGCCCACCGATGCGCCGGGCGTGAAGATCGTCCGCCCGTTGCCGGTATTCGGCTACGACGATGCGCCGCATGGCCATGCTGAAGTGCTGTTCGAAAACGTGCGGGTGCCCTATGAAAACGTGATTCTCGGCGAGGGCCGTGGTTTCGAGATCGCGCAGGGGCGCCTGGGCCCGGGGCGTATCCACCACTGCATGCGTTCGATCGGCATGGCCGAGCGTGCGCTGGAATTGATGTGCAAGCGCTCGGTTGAGCGCACGGCGTTCGGCCGGCCACTGGCACGCCTGGGCGGCAACATCGACAAGATCGCCGACTCGCGGATGGAAATCGACATGGCCCGGCTGTTGACGCTGAAAGCGGCTTACATGATGGACACCGTCGGCAACAAGGTGGCACGCAGCGAAATTGCGCAAATCAAGGTGGTGGCGCCGAACGTGGCTTTGCAGGTAATCGACCGGGCGATCCAGATGCATGGCGGGGCAGGGGTGAGCGGCGATTTCCCGCTGGCCTACATGTATGCCATGCAGCGCACCCTGCGCTTGGCCGACGGGCCGGATGAAGTGCACCGGGCTGCAATTGGCAAGTATGAGATTGGCAAGTATGTGCCGGTGGACTTGCTGCGTAGCGGGCGATAGCGGGTTGCTACCGCAAGTTCGGGATAACTTGTAGGAGGCTTCTGATTCTCTGTTCCAAGCGCTTGAGGCCGCCCTGTGGGTGATAGGTTTCTAACCCTATCCACCCACAGGGAGCTTGAAGGTGCGCGTCAGTCTAGAGGGAAAAGGTCAGGCGGTAGATGGCGATGTGACCACAACGGGGGCCGTGTGTATTGCGACGGATGCCGGCTATCTCGACGAGGGTCGAATGGTGCTGCGCGAAGGTGACCACACCACGGCATGCCCTGTTTGTGGGCAGGTGGGAATGGTCGCCGAAGGTGTGGAGCATGTTATTTCCGATGGCCGCCGGGTGGCCATGGACGGTGCGCTGGTGCTCTGTGGTTGCTCGCCGGGCAGCAATCGGGTTGTTGCACCGGTGAATGAAATACCGCCGTCCAGGCATTCCGTTGCAGTGCGCCCGAACACCCACGCTGGCGAGCCTTCAACCCTCATTTACCCCGAACGTTTCTCCCAACCCATTGCCGTTGCAATGCCCGGTACCCTGGAGCCTGGCTTCTACGTTATTCCGCGACGCATGTCATTCGCACAGGTACTGCTGGAATTGGCCGAACACGATGCCACGTTGCCGATTTCCCGGCTGCAGCGGCTCAACCCTACGTTCGAACAGGGGTTCAAGGCCGGGGAAATCTTCGTTATCGGTGACCCTGACAATGGTGGCGCCTGCACCCGCGAGGAAGGCCAGCTGATGGCGGCGGCGCAGCATGCGCGGCGTGCGCTGGCGGTGCTCGATTTCGCCGAAGCGGACTTCATGATGAAGCATCAGGCCGAGATTGCGGGGTTGCTCAGCGACGCTAGCCTGTCCATGGGCGTGGGCAAGGACATGCTGGAGCAAGGCCTGAAGCAGGTCAGTCAGACGCTGACCAGTATCGAGCGACTGCACCAGCGGGAGTTCGTTCGCCACGGGCACTTGAACAGCCCGGGCTTTTTTGCTGAACGGCGGCGGCTTCTGCAGCAGCTGGATGGGCAGTTGAAAACAGCACTTTTGAACAAACAGTTGAACCTTGGGAACTATGAGCGCTTGAGGAAGAGCTTGGATATTTCGACCAAGAGTCTAGTCCATCACTGGTCGAACGCGGGCGGGCCGGGGCAGATTCCGGGGTATGCAACGCATCTGGATAAGGTGGCGCGGCTGAGCAAGTATCTTGAATATGGTGGGTATGCTGCAATTGGGCTGGGGGCTACGTCATCTTATCTGAAAGTGCAAGAGGTCTGTGTTGCAGGTGAAACTGAAGACTGCCGGAAAGTCCGATTCACCGAAACGGGTAGCTTCGCTGGTGGCTTAGGAGGAGGGATGGTGGGAGGTTACATCGCAGGTGCTGCCGCTGCCGCGCTATGCGGTGTTTTCGCGGTGGGTACCAGCGGCCTTGGTGTTCCCGTATGCGGGATTGTCTTGGTTGGCGCCGGCTCTGCGGCAGGCTCTATGGGTATTGGCACAGCTGGCGAGAAGGTCGGTGAAATGATTTATGAGGTGATGGATGATTGACTTTGATAGCTGGTCGCCATACTTGCGAATAGCTTTCTTAGTTGCGCCCTTCATTATCGGCCTTGTCGGCATTGCTATGAATGTACAGATCGCACTGTCGACGGATTTTGATATCGCTCTTTCAGCGATTACCAGCAATCCCTACCTGGAACAGATGAAGCCCGTGTGGGGCGGAGGGAATCTGAGGTCTCGATGTCTACTGATGAGCACGGTAAGCGCGTTGGTTACATTTCCTTGGCTTCATTTGCGCTTGGGATGGTTGGACGAGGCGGAACTTGAAAGGTTTCCGCCCAAGTTGAGGCGAAAATTAGGGGCAGCTCTTTGGCTGATCCTGATCTCATCAGTCTGGGGGGGGGTGGGTTATTTCATTATAAAGAAATGATCACCGCCCAGATTCGTAGGAAGTGTCAGATTTTTTGTGTGCAGGCCGGTAACGGCCTGCCGTCAGGCAGGCCTTGATTTCACCAGGTTGGCCTGATGAACCGATCTCCGTACAGAATCGCAAATTGATTCATCGCGCTTTTCCAATCATGGGCCGGTTTCCCCCAATTGGCTGTTATGTTGCGCAGTCCCAGCCAAATCAGTTCGGTCGCTGCGTCATCATTCGGGAAATGCCCGCGAGTCTTGATGACCTTGCGTAGCTGGGTGTTGATGCTCTCAATGGCGTTGGTGGTGTAAATCACCTTCCTGATGGCCGGTGGGAAGACGAAAAATGGAATCACTCGATCCCAGGCGCGCCTCCAGGCAGCCACCACCGTCGGATATTTCTCTCCCCACGGCCCGTTCTCAAACTCATCGAGCGCTTGCTCAGCTGCTTCGGCATTGATGGCTTGGCAAATCGGTTTCAGCTCCTTGGCCAGAGCCCGTCGCTTGTCCCAGGCCGCGTAGTCGAGGCTGTTGCGGATCAGGTGCACGATGCACGTTTGCAATGTCGTCTCTGGAAACACGGTACTGAGAGCCTCTGGCATACCTTTGAGGCCATCGGTCACGGCAATCAGCACATCTTCGACACCGCGCGTCTTGAGATCGTTAAAGACCTTCATCCAGAACTTCGCACCCTCGGTGTTCTCGATCCAGATGCCCAGGATATCCCGCGTCCCGTCGGGGAGAACGCCCAGGGCCAGGTAAATGGCCTTGTTGCGCACCAGGCCCTCTTCGCGGATCTTCACCCGCAGCGCATCGAAGAAAATGACCGGGTACATCGGCTCCAGTGGCCGCTGTTGCCACGCGCCAATCTCTTCCATGACCTCGTCTGTCACAGAGCTGATGAAATCGGGTGAAACGTCGGTTCCATACTGCTCGGACAAAAAGGCTCGGATCTCTCTGACCGTCATTCCACGGGCGTACATGGCGATGATCTTGTCATCGAAACCGGTATACCGCCGCTCATGCTTGGGGATCAGAATAGGCGCAAAACTGCCGTCTCGATCACGGGGAATTTCCAGCCGCAGCGGGCCATCGCCGGTCAAAACCGTCTTGCCACTCTTGCCGTTACGCTGGTTGGTTTCATCCTCTGGGCGCTGCGCGCCCGGCGGATAGCCCAAGTGGTGGCCAAGCTCGGCACTCAGGGCGCGCTCGATCAGGGCCTTCTTGAACGCCGCAGAGGCATCCTCGATAGCTTCTGCAGTCATCAGGCCCTCACCGAACTGCTCCAGCAGCTCTTTGGGGATTTTGGGCAGGTCACGCAAGGGTTTCTTTTTGGTTGGCATACATGCACCTCTTACTCATGTTATGCCCGAACACAAAATTTCTGACACCCTCAAGTAATGTGTCGTTTCAATACCCAATTTGCCATCGATGCGTGCCAGGGCTTCGTAACTGTCCGGGGTGGTATACACATACAAGCTGGCCAACCCACTCTGCACTTCTTGCAGCAAGCGCAACCCTTGCCAGTGAAACAACACTCGCCGACGTGGCTCTGGATAGTCCTTCTGATAAACCTCCTTGCTGATCCGCCTCCCCAGCGGGTCATAGGCAAACACCACCCGCTCAAGCTCGCCACTGCGGTACTGCTCCACGCAAACCAGCCGCTGCTCGGCGTCATACTCGAAATACTGCACCCAGTTGCTGCCGATCCGCTTCTCGCACAGCCGCCCAAAGCGGTCGTAGCGATAGCGCTTGTCCTGATACACCAACACCCGGTTGTGCTTGATCAGGCCATTGAGCTTGGGGCCGTCGAACAGATTGCCGGCCTTGTCGTACTTGAAATCCTCGACCTGCGTGGCTTGCCAGTTGGGGCGTGACTGCTGGACGGTTTGCAGTTGCTCGTTGAGGTCGTAGCCGTAACGGTTGTGTCCTGAGTAACTCTTGCCGGTGTGGGGCAGATCTTGGAATCGGCCGATGATCTGTTCGTGATGCGCGTTTTCGTCATTGGCAGCGCTGGTCATCCCGCGGCGCTGGGTCTGGGTCAGTACCTCCGCAATCAGGTTGTCGCTGGCATCGTAGCGATAGGCCTTGTCCAGCAGCGGCAGCACTTCAGCAGGAGCATCGCGGTAGTGAATAGCCTTGCCGGCCAGGCGACCGCTGGTGTCGTAGCGCGTGCGGGTGACCAGTTTGCCTTGGGTGCGCAGGACCTCGTCGTGCACCGCATCACGCTCGAAATCGCTGATCACCCGGCCGTTCAGGTTGATTTGGTGCAGGTGCCCGCTGCCGTAGTACAGGTGGTTGAGTTCGCGTTGGTCGGGCAGGACCAGGGTCTGCAGATTGCCCAGTTCGTCGTAGCGGTACTGCAGCAAGCCAGCGCTGTTGGTTTCGCTGAGCAGTTGCCCGTTGGCGTCGTAGGTGTAGTCGAGTTGCTGCTTCTTGCCCTGGTTGTCTGTGAAGGTGATGGACAGCAGATTGTCGGCGGCGTCGTAGCAGTAGTCGGTAGTGCCATCTTCAGTGCGCTTGCTGACAAGCCGGCCGATGGCGTCCCGCTCGAAGTCGTGGCGGATGGCAGCCGTCCGTGTCGGCGGGGCGTTGTCGGACAGGGGCGGCTGCTCGTCAGGCGAGGGCACATGGGTAAGACGAATGACCTCATCTAGCACGTTGTAGGCATAGAGGCGGCCACTGCCGTCCAGGTCTTTTTGTGCCACCAGCCGGTCCAGTTCGTCCCAGCCGAAGCGGTATGACTCGTCATTCTCGTTGGTGAGTTGCAGTAGCCGACCATAGGCGTCGTAGCGGAACTTCACGCTGTAGCCCATGGCGTCCGTGCGTTCGACCAACCGGCCGCTGGGGTCGTAGCGAAATTGCAGGGTTTTCTGGGCAGGGTCGATATAGCGCGTCAGTTGACCCGCGACATCAATTTCATAACGATCAATGCGACCGTCCGGACGTTCGCTTTCGACCAGATAGCCACGTGCGTCGTAGCGAAAGTGGGTGTGTTCACCCCGGGCATTGATGCTTTCGCGCAAGCGGCCATGGGCGTCGTAGTGATACAGCGTCTGGGCATTGCTGCAGTCGCGGTAGCTGAGCAACTGACCGCACGTGTTCCAGCTCAGGTACTTGCTCTTTTCGAGGGCATCAGTGACCTGGGTAACACGGCCTTCCGGGTCGAATTGGTACTGTGTCTCGCGCCCCAGCGGGTCCTGCTGCCAGAGCAGATTACCGTGGCTGTCGTAGCCGTATTGCCGAGTTCGCCCGGCTGTATCGGTGACCTGGACGGGCAGTGCCCAATGTCGCAGGTATTTGATGTGTTCGCTGCGGCCGAGGGGATCGCGGGTTTCGATCAGGCGGCCGATATCGTCGTAGCTGTAGCGCCATTCGCCTCCTTGCGGATCGATGCGCTTGATCAGCTGTTCGGCAATCACTTCTGCCTGCCAGCAGTTGCCCTGAGGGTCGATGTGTTTATAGACCTCGTACAGTGGCCCCCAGTAGTAGTGATCACGGCGGCCGAGGTTGTCCGTGACGAGGGTTTCACCGGCTTCCAGGTTGTACTCGAACCGGTACTCTTCACCATCGCTGCCCCAGTGGCGAATCACCTGCCACTCGTGATGGGGTTTGGTTTCTAGGTGTGGAGCAAATGCGCTCTTTTCCTCGTCAGCCCCAGGCAGAGCGGGGCTGCCTGGGATGTTTTAGTTAGACCAGGCTGTTGTTTTACGCTAGCCGTCGGACACCTCGGGTTCTGCTTTGAAGCGGAATTAGAAGTATCTGTATTTTTATCTCGGATTGGAGTAGAGGTTAATTCTCGAGTTATCCAGAGGAAAAAAATCTTCCTCCAGTTCGTAAAGGCGTATTGGCCAAAAATTTTCTTCGCACTCCATGGCTAAAGGATCTTTTTCAGAATAAAAATTTCTTAGCTCAGTGATCTTTGGTTCGAAATTATTTTGGTTTGAGGTAATTTTTTCATGGATCAAGTCGATGAATAAGTTATTGAAGTAATGAAAGTTTTCTACTGTAGAGTTGCAGTATATAATTCTAATTGCGTCGTCTTCTTTGGTTGCGTATTTAATATGGTTGTCTGTGGTGTCAATGCCGTAGCAGCCAGAGAAATCATGTCCAAAGAAAGCGAGCGAGGGGCCTAGGGGGCTGTTGGTGTAGAGATCTTCGTAAAATTCAAGTCCGTTGTTTCGATATTCTTTTAGCAGGGGGAGTGTATGTTTTGCGATGGACAAGATGTCGGATGATCTCACTTGTTTGCTGCTTAGTGGTGTTTGCGTTTGTATGAGTGCAAGTGATATTGGAGTCATTGTTTTTCTCAGCAAATAGTTTTTTTGATATTAGATAGTGCGGATTGTAGAGTGCTACGACCTGAGGTGCTGTATTGGAAGGTAAATGTGTTTTTTGGAGAGTGTCGATTCACGAGCGAGTTGCATCCTGGGCACGGGCGTCGCTCAGAGTATATTTCATTAATAGTGACTTCTGATCGGTTTGCATATTTTGCCAAAAGTTTTTCTTCAGAGTGAAGCCCTCCAGGTGTGTTTCGCATAACCTCAATATTCTCTTTGCCGTTGAGGGTGTATTTAATTGCTGCATAATTTGTTTTTGCCGCGTTGAAGTTTCCTTCGATGATTCGTTGATTTATTACGCTTTGACTTAGGCCGTCCCCGTAAGGTATTTTCTCGACTGCCAGCCCAAGTGGGTCAGTATAAGTGAGTGGGTTGGGGGCGTATGCCGTAAGGTTAATTCCTCCGCCTATGCCTATTGTGTCTTTTTGTGTAAAGCGACCTATGTCAGGGTCATAGTATCTAGATGCGTTGTAGTGAAGTCCAGTCTCTTGGTCAATGTATTGCCCTTGGTATCGCAAATTTTGTTCGCGAGCTTGCTTCTTACAATTCCATTCATCATGTTTTCGTCCCCAGCCGTGATAATCAGTTTGCCAGATCGCGTTACCACTAGAGTCAGTTAGCTGCTCCGGTAGCCCAGCTAGATTGCTATGAAAGTAATGTGTCGTTTCACTACCCAATTTTCCGTCAATGCGTGCTAGCGGCTCATAGCTGTCCGGAGTGGCATACACATACAAGCTGGCCAGCCCGCTCTGCACTTCTTGAAGCAAGCGCAACCCTTGCCAGTGAAACAACACTCGCCGACGCGGCTCTGGATAGTCCCTCTGGTAAACTTCCTTGCTGATCCGCCTCCCCAAAGGGTCATAGGCAAACACCACCCGCTCACGCTCGCCACTGCGGTACTGCTCCACGCAAACCAGCCGCTGCTCGGCGTCATACTCGAAATACTGCACCCAGTTGCTGCCGATCCGCTTCTCGCACAGCCGCCCAAAGCGGTCGTAGCGGTAGCGCTTGTCCTGATACACCAACACCCGGTTGTGCTTGATCAGGCCATTGAGCTTGGGGCCGTCGAACAGATTGCCGGCTTTGTCGTACTTGAAATCCTCGACCTGCGTGGCTTGCCAGTTGGGGCGTGACTGCTGGACGGTTTGCAGTTGCTCGTTGAGGTCATAGCCGTAACGGTTGTGTCCCGAATAGGTCTTGCCCGTGTGGGGTAGGTCATGAAAGCGGCCGATGATCTGTTCGAGATGCGCGTTTTCGTCATTGGCCGCGCTGGTCATCCCGCGGCGCTGGGTCTGGGTCAGTACCTCGGCAATCAGGTTGTCGCTGGCATCGTAGCGGTAGTAGGTGGTGCCATCTTCAGTGCACTTGCTGACAAGCCGGCCGATTGCGTCCCGCTCGAAGTCATGGCGGATGGCGGTCGTTCGTTTGGGGCATTTTATACATGCCCCGAAATGGGCTGGCGAGTCGTGGTGCCTTACGATTTTTTACGCGGGGTAGCGACGAAATAGGTTAGGAAGCTATTAGATAGATAATTTTTCTCTAAAACTGATGGGGTCGGACTACCCCGCCGATTTGATCTTATAATTACGCTTTCGCCTGGATGCAAATTGGATTTGTGAACGGTCTGGTAGTTGATGCTGTTGTGGTTTAAGAGGTGCTTCAAATTCTGCGCGATCTTTGTTAATTATAATTATTGTAGGATGAATTCAATGCTCTTGTTTTTTTCTGGATTTCTAATTAAAAACATTCTGAGTTGATTGCTTATTTCTTTCTTTTTTGAATGTAGTTGTAGTGTGTTTTTGTATGCTGTGGTGTATTGTTCGGAGTTCGTGATTCGATATATGATGTAATCAAGCCAGTCTGGAGATTTTTCTGCTAGGGGTATCGTTGAGTCAAGTACGGCTTTGATGTAGTCCTCTACGTTAAAAGACTCAGCCATGCCTACGATGT
Source organism: Pseudomonas sp. LB-090624 (assembly GCF_003205205.1). GTDB lineage: Bacteria > Pseudomonadota > Gammaproteobacteria > Pseudomonadales > Pseudomonadaceae > Aquipseudomonas. The sequence continues at coordinate 379,506 of NZ_QJRL01000002.1, read as the reverse complement.
CTTTCATTACATCTACGTTTTCAGACTCGTCGTCCAAGTAAGAGAGCATCTCTGTAATGTACTGTCTGTCCCCCGTTAACGCCATTTTTTTTAGTGTATCCGTAAATTCGTCAATGGCGGTGTTTGACTCGAGTTGTGAATATTTATGGAGTTGATTTTTTAAGGACATGGCCGGCTATCTTTTTGATTTTTCTGAAAAATGTCAGGGAATAGTGATTTGTTGAGATGTATCGAGTTTCGTAATCCTTGTTTTATCGTGAGGTTGTACAAATTTTCTTTCCTGTAAATTTTTCTGACATCCCAAATGTCTCTCGCTAAGGCGTCACGTGGTGATTCTGACAAGAGTGGAGCTCTTTTAAACGTGCGTGTCAAGGAATGCCTCCCTGTGCCTGAAGGGTAGATATGTTCCATCTGCATTGCTACCGATTTTTGAGGGCTGATTCCAAAGTTCCTTTTCATATAAGCAGCTGATGGCATATGATGACCTGTGAGGTTATCGCCAGGAGCGCCGGGAAGTTTGCCGAAAACGCCTGCTTCACCTTCTCCGGGGAACAATGGGCTAAGGCCCAATGGGTCAAACCAAGTATTCGTATTTGGTGCGAAGCGATAGAGATTTAACCCCCCTTCTAAGCCAATCGGATCGCTCGTCGTGAAACGACCTATATCCGGATCATAGAACCTGAGCGTGTTGTAATGCAGCCCCGTTTCCCGGTCAAGGTACTGACCCTGAAACCGCAAATTCTGCTCTCGCGCCTGCTGCGGGCTGTGCCACTCAGCAGGTGTTTTTCCCCAACCTTGATGATCGCTTTGCCAGATTGTTTTGCCATCAGAGCTAGTCAACTGCTCAGGCAGACCTGCCAGTTTGGTATGAAAATAGTGAATTGCTTCGCTGCCAGGTTTACCGTCAACCCGCGCCAACGGGTCGTAGCTCTCCACAGTGGCATACACATACAAGCTAGCCAGCCCACTCTGCACTTCTTGCAGCAAGCGCAACCCTTGCCAGTGAAACAACACCCGCCGGCGAGGCTCTGGATAGTCCCTCTGGTAAACTTCCTTGCTGATCCGCCTCCCCAAAGGGTCATAGGCAAACACCACCCGCTCACGCTCGCCACTGCGGTACTGCTCCACGCAAACCAGCCGCTGTTCGGCGTCATACTCGAAATACTGCACCCAATTGCTGCCGATCCGCTTCTCGCACAGCCGCCCAAAGCGGTCGTAGCGGTAGCGCTTGTCCTGATACACCAACACCCGGTTGTGCTTGATCAGGCCATTGAGCTTGGGGCCGTCGAACAGATTGCCGGCCTTGTCGTACTTGTAATCCTCGACTTGCGTGGCCTGCCAGTTGGGGCGTGACTGCTGGACGGTTTGCAGTTGCTCGTTGAGGTCGTAGCCGTAACGGTTGTGTCCTGAGTAACTCTTGCCGGTGTGGGGCAGATCTTGGAATCGGCCGATGATCTGTTCGTGATGCGCGTTTTCGTCATTGGCAGCGCTGGTCATCCCGCGGCGCTGGGTCTGGGTCAGTACCTCCGCAATCAGGTTGTCGCTGGCATCGTAGCGATAGGCCTTGTCCAGCAGCGGCAGCACTTCAGCAGGAGCATCGCGGTAGTGAATAGCCTTGCCGGCCAGGCGACCGCTGGTGTCGTAGCGCGTGCGGGTGACCAGTTTGCCTTGGGTGCGCAGGACCTCGTCGTGCACTGCATCACGTTCGAAATCACTGATCACCCGGCCGTTCAGGTTGATTTGGTGGAGGTGCCCGCTGCCGTAGTACAGGTGGTGGAGTTCGCGTTGGTCGGGCAGGACCAGGGTCTGCAGATTGCCCAGTTCGTCGTAGCGGTACTGCAGCAAGCCAGCGCTATTGGTTTCGCTGAGCAGTTGCCCGTTGGCGTCGTAGGTGTAGTCGAGTTGCTGTTTTTCTCCTTGGTTGTCTGTGAAGGTGATGGACAGCAGATTGTCGGCCGCGTCGTAGCAGTAGTCGGTAGTGCCATCTTCAGTGCGCTTGCTGACAAGCCGGCCGATGGCGTCCCGCTCGAAGTCGTGGCGGATGGCAGCCGTCCGTGTCGGCGGGGCGTTGTCGGACAGGGGCGGCTGCTCGTCAGGCGAGGGCACATGGGTAAGACGAATGACCTCATCTAGCACGTTGTAGGCATAGAGGCGGCCACTGCCGTCCAGGTCTTTTTGTGCCACCAGCCGGTCCAGTTCGTCCCAGCCGAAGCGGTATGACTCGTCATTCTCGTTGGTGAGTTGCAGTAGCCGACCATAGGCGTCGTAGCGGAACTTCACGCTGTAGCCCATGGCGTCCGTGCGTTCGACCAACCGGCCGCTGGGGTCGTAGCGAAATTGCAGGGTTTTCTGTGCGGGGTCGATATAGCGCTTCAGCTGGCCGGCAACATCGACCTCATAGCGGTCAATGCGACCGTCCGGGCGTTCGCTTTCGACCAGATAACCACGTGCGTCGTAGCGGAAGTGGGTGTGTTCACCCCGGGCATTGATGCTTTCACGCAAGCGGCCATGGGCGTCGTAGTGATACAGCGTCTGGGCATTGCTGCAGTCGCGGTAGCTGAGCAACTGACCGCACGTGTTCCAGCTCAGGTACTTGCTCTTTTCGAGGGCATCGGTGACCTGGGTGACACGGCCTTCCGGGTCGAATTGGTACTGTGTCTCGCGCCCCAGCGGGTCCTGCTGCCAGAGCAGATTGCCGTGGCTGTCGTAGCCGTATTGCCGAGTCCGCCCGGCTGTATCGGTGACCTGGACGGGCAGTGCCCAATGCCGCAGGTATTTGATGTGTTCGCTGCGGCCGAGGGGATCGCGGGTTTCGATCAGGCGGCCGATATCGTCGTAGCTGTAGCGCCATTCCCCCCCTTGCGGATCGATGCGCTTGATCAGCTGTCCGGCAATCACTTCCGCCTGCCAGCAGTTGCCCTGAGGGTCGATGTGTTTATAGACCTCGTACAGTGGCCCCCAGTAGTAGTGATCACGGCGGCCGAGGTTGTCCGTGACGAGGGTTTCACCGGCTTCCAGGTTGTACTCGAACCGGTACTCTTCACCATCGCTGCCCCAGTGGCGAATCACCCGCCACTCGTGATCGGGTTGGGGTTCCAGCAGTGGAGGCAAGCGGTAGGGCGTGCCGTCTAGGCGCTTGGGGGCAGGGCGCTTTTCAGGAATGGCGAAGCGCGCCCATTCGTATTCGCGGACAGCACCGCTAGCCAGTTGATGGCTATTGAGATAGCCCTCGGGGGTGTAAGTGAAGCGGCGGACTCGTTGACCCGTCGCATCCAATACCTCATGCAGTTGCCCGTTGCCGGTGTAGCGATAGCTGACCAGCAGTTCGCTGCGTTCTACCGTCGGTGTTCCACCGTTTTTCAGGAACACCCGTGATACCTCACTGACACGCTGGGGATGCCTGGCGGCATAGTGAAGCTGCACGACCGTTTGGCCGTGCTTGTCATAGAGGGCTTTCAGGCGCCCTTGTTCGTCGTACAGCAGGTCGAGGCAATTGAGATTGCGGTCGCCGAGCCTGATCAGCCGTGAGCGTTTCGAATTCAACGGGTCGGTATCGAAAACCCGATAAAGCCCTTCATTGATATCTTCGACAACGGTCTGGCCGTCCTCCAGCTGGAAGAAGGCCAAGCCGTCCACGGCACTGACGAAAGCGTCACCGGCATTGAGGCGGCCCAGTTCCAGTCGGTTACCGTCGTTGTCGATGTAGATCCACAGCGTACCGCCTTGAGGATGTGGGACGCGGGCCAGTTCCACTTCATAGGGGACACTCCAACCCATTCCAAGTAGACCGTCGCTGCGCATGTCCCTGCTGTCGTAGCGCCGTGCCCATTGGATGCCCAGCAAGCCTGGGAGATTGAAGTCGATGTCCTCCGGACCCTCCTGCAGCTTGCTCCCTGTGGCAACAGCAACCGGGTTGCCTAATGTGCACCCTTTGATGCGGCCAAACCTTCGGGAGATAAGCATCCCCGCAATAATCCCGGTAAACATCGCAATCTTGCTCTTGCCGTTGCGAATGTCCCGGACCGTCGCCGTACCGCCACCGATGCGCACATTGGGCGATACGTTTTCATTCACATCAATCGTGGCATCGCAGGTGGTCTTGTCACCTGAACGCGCTGCGGGTTGGCCATTGATGAATACCTTGTCCGAGCCTTGCGCAATGAAGGTGTCGGGCAGGGGCGGGTGGCGCGAACAGCTGATCCCGTCTCCTTTGGCGGGCTCCGAGCCTGGGTCGGCCGGTATGGTCACGGGCGGGTTGAAGATGTCACGTATGGCCATCCCCAGCCCCACGAACGGGACGAGATACGGCACCGCAGCCATGGCCATGGAACCGACGTTCTCCAGGATGGACGGTTCCTCTTGTTCAGTATCGGCTGCGCCGCCTCCCGGTGGGCCAGTGATGCCGGCCGCGCGAGCAGCGGGCTCACTGTTAATGAGCACATTGGTTGACCCGCTCTCGATTTTTCCGTAGGGATCGGGCGAGTCCACGCTGTTGCCAAGGCTGTCGCAAAAGCTGGAGATGGCGTCGCCGACAGTCTGGTCTTCGCCGACGGAAAGGGTGCTCATTGCGCCGACTGCCACACCCGCGACGGCGGCGATAGCGACGCCAGCCGCACCGCCAGTGGCTACGGTGCCAACCACGGCCAAGCTGATGGCTGCGGCGACGGCCGCGGTGGCCGCTGCATAGATAACGGCCTCGGCAACTGCGCTGATCATTTCAGCGGCAAGCGATGGATGAAGAATTGCGTCGCCCATTCGGGCGGCGTGAACGGTCTGCGCCATTGGCGGAAGCTCCTAGCAATCCGAAAGTCCTTGTCCTGGTGCCTAGAGAGGTTCAGGCAAATCGGAGCTCGTCTTTGAGCGCGCGCCAGTGGCTGATATCGTCGTCGCTCAAAGGCCCTGGCTTGCTGTAGTTGAGCACCAGCATCCGTTGCTGCCCCGGTATCAGGCAGGCCGCCTGAAGCTGGTAGTAGGGCTTGTCGCCGACCATGAACTGGATTGCCATTTCCCGACTGTCGACGTGATGCTCATGGCTGCCAAGGCGGGTCACTCGCGCGGGCGTAATGGTCAGCGCCTTTGACTTCTTCCGTAATACGTTCAGTTGCTCATCCAAGGCCTCATCCAGGGTCTTGGTGGTTGCAACAGGGCTGCGGGCGATCACCAACGTGGTTTGTCTGTTGGGAAAGCGCAGCATGTTCAGCGTCAAGTCCTCGGGGGCTTCATCACCCAGATTGAGAATTACATCGTGCGTGAGGTATTGGGTCATCTCGAGTAGTCCTTTTCGAGTTCAGTGCAGGGTGGCTGTGCGAGCGCTAGTCGAAATGCCCATTCACGTCAGCCTGGAGTGAGTCGGTGTCGCGCCCGTTTGCGCCCGCGCCCGCCGAACCACCCGTTGGGTTGAGGTCGAGCTTTGCCGCCAGGGTGTTGATCTGCCCGGTCTGCTGTGCGGTGAAGTTGAAGGTCTCGCAGGTGATGTTCAGCGTGCCGTTGGCATGCATTTCGATAAGGGTCTTGCCGCACTTGAGGCGTAGCGTGTTGCCCGCTTCGACTTCGTAGTCGCCTGCGATGAGGTCGTTTTTGCCACCCCCCACTTTCAAGGTGTCGTTGGCCTTGACGACGCGCAGACGATTGCGGCCAATGGCGACCGATTCGTCCTGGCCAGTCTGTTGGGTGCGATCGACGCCCACAGAGAGGGACTGGTTGTGTTTGACCAAAGTGTTCTGATCTCTCTGGGCATGGATGAACACTTCCTCTTTGCCCAGCTCATCCTCGAAACGCAGCTCGTTGAAACCTTCCCCCTTGTGGGTCTGGCTCTTGATGGTCATGCGTGTTTTGTGATCGGGCAGGTCGTAAGGCGGCAGTTGGTCACCGCAGTAAGTGCGCCCGGTGATCATTGGCTGGTCGGGGTCGCCGTTGACGTAATGGATGATCACGTCCTGGCCGATCCGAGGGATGGCCATCGAGCCCCAACTGCCCCCCGCCCAGCCTTGAGACACCCGCAGCCAGCACGAACTGAACTCGTTGTTCTGGCTTTCGCGGTCCCAGGGGAAACTGACTTTTACCCGGCCCCATTCATCGCAGTAGATTTCCTCGCCAGGCGGGCCGACGACGGTGGCCATGTGCGGCCCGTCGATTCGCGGTTTTTTCAATGGCGCAGGGCGCCATTCGCTCCGACCGGGGACCAGCACTGCGGTCTGCTCGTAGCGGGTGCTAACATCGGCGCTGGCGGCTTCTTCCTGCAGGCTGGTGAACTGGTGGCCTTTATGGGTAACCGTGTTCACCCGCCAATGCGCATTGAGGTCGTCACGTGGGTGACCGATCAGGGTGAAACTGAGCCCCGGTTGCAGGCGCATGTCATCGCCCTGGACCTCGGCAATACGCACATCATGGCGCAGCGCTGTGATACGGTTTTCAGTGAACGGCTTGCCCACGGCATCGCGTTTATAGCGGCCTGGGTAATCGAAGTATTCGTACTCTTTGCTCTGATGCTCCAGGAAGGGCCCGGCGGCTCTGTGCTCCTGGCGGTAGGCCGGGTTGGTGAAGGTGTGGTCGCGCTGCACCTGACGAGCGGTGCGCACCTGCTCGGTGTAGCGCAAGCGGCGAAGGCAGGGTATGGCTTGATCGCCACCGCTGTTGGCTTGGTACAGCACGCTGTCAGGGCCTACAGGCTCGTCGTCATCGCCGAAGCCCTCGTCTTCATCGTCGGCCTTGATGGCGCCATGGCTGATCAGGCCGAGGGACTGCAGCCGATCGGTGATGATCAGCTTGTGCAGCTTTTCACTGTGCGCAAAGCGGTAGACGAAGCCTTCTTCAGCGGCCAGGCGGGCGATGAACGCCAAGTCCGTCTCACCGGCCTGAACGCAGAATTCGCGCACCTGATGGTCCATGCTGGCGCGTAGTTCGTACTGGTCGATGCCCTGGCGCTCGAGCATCAGCTCGAGAATTTGCGGAACGGTCTTGTGCTGGAAGATGCGCCAGTTCGAGCGCAGCCTGGCGCGGGCCAGTTGCGGTTCGACCAAGGCGTGATAGTAAGTGCGGTAGAAGCCGCTCTCGCCTTGGCTGAAGCTGCTGACAAGGCCGTGCACGTACCGTACCGGGCGTTCTCCGTCCAAGACGGTGAAGAGCACGGGTTTGTCGAGCAAATGGCCGAAGTCGATATCGTTTTCGAAGCTGATCAGTTTCAGCTCCAGTTCAAAGGGTGCGCTGATGCCCTCTCGGAGTTCGAACGACACCACTTCGAATTCAGCTTTGCCAACCAGCGGCTGGAAGCTGTAACGCACGTCAGATTGGCGAGGCATGAGAAGTCCTTGTCAGTCGGCCTAAGGCGCGAGAGCTCCGGCAAGCTCAATGTGATGCGGGGCAGTGTAAAGTCGAGAACCGGATAACTAAATAAACAAGGTGTTGGGATGTTCGAGGATAAGTAGGAATTTTCCGAACTTTATAATGGGGGTAAAGTTTTAACGGAATAACGAGGCATGATAACGGTATGAGTGAGAGCCGATTTTTGAAGTATAAAAGTATGCTGGCTGCAGGCTAGATAGCCATTGGCGCACGAAGGGAACGGGTCGTGAAGGCCCTTGAAGAGGGAAGGATGATTAACGTTGAAAACTGGCCGACTGTGGCGGAAATTCCCAGGCCTGAAAAGACTGTTCTCAAGAGGTTTCAGGCCTGCGATGTACGGCTAACTTCACAGCACTGCGCGTGATATTATTGCGTTGGTCCTTGATGGTTTCCTTTAACATTAAGCACTGAGCTCGCTCACACCCGCATTTGCGGATCTTGTTCTTTTTTTCCAGCGTTGTCTTTCTCATCCGGGACTTGTAGGGGTTGGCTGCGCTCAACGACCGATTTTCCCCCCCGCGTCTTGACCAACGAAACCACCACCCCACCCAGCAACAACCCGAACGTCACCCCCAACGACACCAGCGCCGGCACCTTGCCCACCATGCCGTGATAGAAAATCTTGCACCCAATAAAGATAAGTACCAGCGCCAACGCATACTTGAGGTACACGAACCGGTGCATCAACGCCGACAGCGCGAAGTACAGCGAGCGCAGCCCAAGAATGGCGAAGATGTTCGAGGTGTAGACAATGAACGGGTCCTGGGTAATGGCGAAGATGGCGGGCACGCTGTCGACCGCAAACACCAGGTCGGCCAGTTCGATCAGCACCAGTGCCAGGAACAACGGGGTCGCGTAGCGCAGGGCCTTGCTGTGCCCGGGCGGGGTCTGGCGGATGAAGAAGTGCGAGCCGTGGATCTGGTCGGTAACCCGCATGTGCCGACGTACGAACTTGATGACCGGGTTATTGGCCAGGTCCGGGTGGCCGTCGTCCTTCGACAGCGCCATTTTTACCCCCGTGAACAGCAGGAATGCACCGAAGATGTAGAGCACCCAGGCAAAGTTCTGCACCAGCGCGGCGCCGACGCCGATCATGATCGCCCGCAGGAATACCACCCCGAGGATGCCCCAGAACAAGACGCGATGCTGGTAGCGGCGGGGGATGGCGAAGTAGCTGAAGATCATCGCCATGACGAACACGTTGTCCATCGACAGCGACTGCTCGACGAGGAAACCGGTGTAGAACTCCAGGGCCGACTGCGCGCCCAGCTGGTACCAGACCCACACGCCGAACAGCACACCGACGCTGAAGTAGCCTGAATACAGCAGCAGGCTCTCGCGCATTTCTATCTCGCGGTCGTGGCGGTGCAGCACGCCGAGGTCGAGCACCAGCAAACCGATGACGATGGCCAGGAATACCAGCCACAGCCAGGCGCTGGTACCGAGAAACGGAGTGGTGAGGAATGCTTGCAGAGCTGTCATGAGCCCCTCCTTGAATGTCGACGTTGCATGGCAACAGTGATCCGACATCACGGCATGGAAGCCGTCAGAGGGGCCCGGTATCACATGACTTTGAGCCTAGACGCGATTGCGGGAGATACCGAATGGGGAGCTGTTACATTTCTTTGCGAGGGCTTCTGTAGCAGCACAAGGCGGGCCGCGGAGACAAACCATGATCAAGCCCGCGCCCACAATTCAGTAAACCCACACCTCGACCCGTCGATTGCGCAGCCGCCCTTGTTCCAGTTCGTTCCCGGCCACCGGCAGTTCATCGCCCATGCCGGTGACCTCTAGCACCTCCACCCCATCGCGTGCCAGTTCGCGGCGTACCGCCTGCGCGCGCAAGCGCGAGAGCAAGGCGGCGCGGCCGGGCGTTTCCTTAGGGTCGCCAAAGCCCACCAGCACCGCCTTGCCCTGCAGTTTGCCAGCCTGGCGCAGGTACTCGGCCACCCGCTGCACATCGCGCAGGGCCTTGGTGTCGAGGCTGGCGCTGCCTTCCTGAAAGCGGAAGTTCACGCTTAGGCGCTGCGCCTGCTGGGCCAGGCTGCGGTAGCGTGGTGGCATGTCCGCCTGGGGCGTTACTGGCTGGGCCTTGATCTGCTGCGAAACAAAGCCCTGTTGGGCGACGATCGCCTGGCCGGCCGGGCTCTGGGCAAAATCGGCCAAGGCCTTTGCTTCAGGCTTGGCGTTGGCCGGCAGATAGAAGTAAAGGCGTCGCGACAGCGGGTAGTCCTCGCTGGCCACCAGCGCACGCTCGGGCAGCATGGCCGGTGCGTCGCCTTCGGCCACGGCAAGTACCTTGGCCCCGTGGACAGCAGCCAGGCTGCTGAAACCGATGGCCTGGCGGTCGCCGCCCACCCGCGCGGCCAGTTCTTCACTGGATTCGAACCGGCGGGCCTTGGCGGACAGTTCAGCATGCTGCGGCTCCAGCACCAGAGCCTTGAAAGTCTCGAAGGTACCGGAGCGGTCATCCCGGGCGTACAGGTGAATGGCGCCACCGCTGACCCCCAGTTGCTCCCAGCGCTGGACCTCCCCGGAGAAAATCTGCGCCAGTTGCCCGGTGGTCAGTTGTGGCAACGGGTTGTCGGGGTGCACGATAACCGCGACACCATCCAGGCCGATGACCTGCTCGGCGCTGGCTGCGCGCAGGTCGCCCAGGGCACGCAACTGCTGCAGTTCGCTGTCGTTTATCGGCCGAGAGGCAGCGGCCAGGTCGGCTTCGCCACGGCCCAGGGCAATGAAACCGGTGCTGGAACCGTGGGCAGCAATGTCGATGCGCAACGGCTGGCCATGCACGTCGCGCGCGCTGATCACGGTTTCGTTGGGCCGTTGGCCCGGCTGCTGTTCGATGGCGCTGGCCTGCTGTGCACGCAATTGCCCCTGCACCAGCGCCGGCAGCAACGCTGCCCCGATGGTGTTGGAGCCTTGCGCACGTAAATGCACGGGTTCGGCCAGGGTGGCCAGGGGTAGCAACGTGAGCAGCAGGACAAGCAGACGGGGCATGCCGGGTGGCCCTGTGGCATAGAGTTGGCCGGCAGATTACGACAAAGGCGTGATGAAAATGTGACAGGCCGTGGGGCCGCAAAGCGGCCCCGGCGATCTCAATGCGCCCCGGCCGATTTGCTCAGGTCACTTTCGGCCCATTCGGTGTAGATGCACGCATCCGCCACCGCCCAGCGCACCTTCACGCTGTCGCCCGGCTGCATGGGCATGCCCGCGGCCGACAGGGCCTTCACCGTCAGCTCGGTACCCCCTGCAGTCACCACATGACAGGTCTGGCTTTCACCCAGGAACAGCACTTCGCCAACCTTGGCGCTGACCTCGTTCCAGCCCGCCGGCAGTGGCTCGCGCGCCGCTTGTTCGGCGGTCAGGGCCAGGGCTTTTTCCGGGCGCACCATGATCAGTGCATCCTGCTCGGCGGCCAGGCCCGGGGTGAGGCGGATGGCCACTGGCTGGCCCTCGAAGCTGCCTGCGCCATTGCTGCTGGCCTTGATCCGCAGGAAGTTGGAGTTGCCGAGGAACGACGCAACAAAGGCATTCGGCGGATTCTGGTACAGGTCGTACCCGGTGCCCAGGCCGACGATCTTGCCGTGGCTGAAGATGGCGATGCGCTGCGACAGGCGCATGGCCTCTTCCTGGTCGTGGGTCACGTAGACAATGGTAATGCCCAGGCGGCGGTGCAGCTGGCGCAGTTCGTCCTGCAGGTCTTCACGCAGCTTCTTGTCCAGCGCGCCAAGCGGCTCGTCCATCAGTAGGATGCGTGGCTCGTACACCAGCGCCCGGGCAATCGCCACGCGCTGCTGTTGGCCGCCAGACATCTGTGACGGCTTGCGGTGGGCGAACTTCTCCAGTTGCACCAGCTTGAGCATGGCCTCGACGCGCTTGCTGGTTTCGGCAGCATTGAGCTTGCGGATGGCCAGCGGGAAGGCGATGTTGTCGCGCACGTTCAGGTGCGGGAACAGCGAATAGCGCTGGAACACCATGCCGATATCGCGCTTGTGCGGCGGCACATTGACCAACGACTGGCCGTCGACCAGGATCTCGCCGCTGCTGGGTGTTTCGAAGCCGGCCAGCATCGACAACGTGGTGGACTTGCCCGAGCCGCTGGAGCCGAGGAAGGTCAGGAACTCGCCATCCTGGATTTCCAGGTCGAGGTTGTCCACGGCGGTAAAGTCGCCGTAGTGCTTGTTCAGGCCGCGCAGGCTGACCAGGGTCTTGCCGTGCGCGTTGTCTTTGATCACTGCACTCATTGTTGTTTTCTCCGCGCTCAGGCGTTTTCGGTGCGCCGGCGCAAGGCGGCGGCAATGAACATGACCAGCAACGACAGGCCGATCAGCAAGGTCGAAGCCACGGCGATGACCGGGCTAAGGTCCTGGCGCAGGGTGGTCCACATCTTCACCGGCAGGGTTTGCAGGTCGGGGCTGGCCATCATCACGCTCAACACCACCTCGTCCCACGACACCAGAAAGGCGAACAGGCCACCCGCGATCATGCCCGGGCGAATCGCCGGGAAGGTCACCTTGAAGATCGCCTGCAGGCGCGAGGCGCCACAGATCACCGCGGCATCCTCGATCGACTGGTCGAACAGCTTCAGCGAGTTGATGATCGAAATGATGGTGAAGGGCAGGGCGACGATCACGTGGCTGACCACAAAGGCGAACAGCGTGCCGGTGTAGCCCAGCTTGAGGAACAGCGCGTACACCGCTACGGCAATGATCACCAGCGGCACGATCATCGGCATGGTGAACAGCCCGTACAGCAGCTCGCGGCCCGGGAAGCGGCCACGCACCAAGGCGAACGCGCTGGGCAAACCGAGCAACACGGCGGCGATGGTGGTCAGCACGGCCACTTTCAGGCTGGCCAGGGCGGCGTCCATCCACTCCGGGTTGGAGAAGAACTGGCCGTACCACTTGAACGTCCAGCCCGGCGGGGGGAACACCAGCCACTGTGACGAGCCGAACGACAGCAACACGATGAACACGACGGGCAGCAGCAGGAATGCCGCAATCACTCCGGTGGTCAGGTACAGGCCGGTGCGCAGCGGGCGGCCCATGGCATTGGGAGACAGGAGCATGGCGGTTTACCTCGCGTTGCCAACCGGGGATTCCGGCTGCAGCTTCAGGTACAGGTAGAAGAGCACCAGGGTGATCACCACCAGCAGTGCGGCGGCGGCGCTGGCCAGGCCCCAATTGAGGAACGATTGCACCTGCTGGATGATGAATTCGGGCAGCATCATGTTCTGCGCCCCGCCCAGCAGAGCCGGGGTGACGTAGTAACCCAGCGACATCACGAACACCATCAGCGCCCCGGAGAACAGCCCCGAGCGGCACAGCGGCAGGAACACCTTCCAGAAGTTGGTCCACGGACTGGCGCCACAGATCGAGCCGGCCTGCAGCACCATCGGGTCGATGGCGTGCATGGTCGCCTGCAGCGGCAGCACGATGAACGGGATCATGATGTAGCTCATGCCAATTACCACGCCGGTGAGGTTGTGCACCATTTCCAGCGGGGCATCGATGATGCCCATGGCCATCAACGCCTTGTTGATCACCCCCGAGCTCTGCAGCAGCACCAGCCACGAATAGGTACGTGCCAGCAGGCTGGTCCACATCGACAACAGCACGATGTTCAGCAGCCAACGACCCCAGCCCTTGGGCACCAGGGTGATTGCCCAGGCCAGCGGGAAGCCCAGCAGCACGCTGATCAGGGTGACCACACCGGCCACCGAGAAGGTGTTGAACAGCACCCGTGCATAGGCCGAGTTGGCGAACAGCTGCTCGTAGTTACCCAGCCCTGGTGTTGGCTCCAGCACCCCGCGCAGCAACAGGCCGACCAGCGGGGCGAAGAAGAACAGGCCAAGGAACAGCAGGGCTGGCAGTAGGTTGCGGCTGCCTTTCCAGCGCTGGCTCAGGCTGGCACGGCGCGGTGCTGTGCCCGGGGCGCCGGCGCCCGTAGGGGCACCTTGCGCGTTTTGCAGGGCGTTGATGGCGACTTTCATTTGACCAACCACTCATTCCAGCGCGCGGCGATGGCTTGACCGTTCTTGGCCCAGTAGGCGAAGTCGAGGGTGACCTGGTCCTGGGCGTAAGCAGTCGGCAGGTTTGGCGCGAGGTCCTTGTTCAGTTTGGCCACGCTGTCGACGTTCACCGGAGCGTAGGCCGTCTTGTTGGCGAACTCGGCCTGGCCTTCGGCGCTGCTGGCGTTGGCCAGGAACTTCATGGCCGCGTCCTTGTTCTTGGCGCCTTTGGGGATGACCAGGAAGTCGGCCATGACCAGGTTCTGTTTCCAGCTCACGCCCACCGGAGCACCGTCTTGCTGCAGGGCGTAGACACGACCGTTCCAGAACTGGCCAAGCGAGGCTTCACCAGATGCCAGCAACTGCTGCGACTGGGCGCCACCGCCCCACCAGACGATGTCTTTCTTGATGGTGTCGAGCTTCTTGAAGGCGCGGTCAAGGTCCAGTGGGTAGAGCTTGTCCGGCGCTACGCCGTCGGCCAGCAGGGCCAGTTCCAACACACCGGGGCTTGGCCATTTGTACAGGGCGCGTTTGCCCGGGTAGGTCTTGGTGTCGAACAGGGCGGTCCAGTCGACCGGTTTGTTGGCACCGAGCTTGCCTTCGTTGTAGCCCAGTACGAAGGAGAAGAAGAACGAGCCGACGCCGTGGTCGGAAACGAAGCGCGGGTCGATCTTGTCACGTTTGATCTGGTTGAAATCGAGGGGCTCCAGCAGGCCTTCGCTGGCGGCGCGCAGGGCAAAGTCGGCTTCCACGTCGACCACGTCCCATTGCACGTTGCCACTCTCGACCATGGCCTTGAGCTTGCCGTAGTCGGTAGGGCCGTCCTGGACAACCTTGATGTCCGTGGCCTTGGTGAAAGGTACGGCCCATGCTTCTTTCTGGGCGTCCTGGGTGGTACCGCCCCAGCTGACAAAGTTCAGGCTCTCGGCGGCCTGGGCGGCCTGACAAGCCAGGGTCAGCAGGCTGGCGGACAGCACTGCGGTTACACGTTTGCTCAACAGCATGGTTACGCCCTCGTTGCTTTTGTTATTCGAGGCGGGGCTTGTGGTGCGCCCGCCAACAGTGTTCGGGGAGCAGCTAAAACAAAGTGTCAGGTGGCCGTTTGTGATTGTAGGTGCCGGCCTGCAGATTCAAGGTCTACGGGATATCATATTATGGTATTCCAAACTTTTGGCAAGAGGTATGAGGCGACCGGCCATCACTCCGCCTTCAGCCCGGGGGTGTTGCTGGTCGGGGTAACTGACTTGAACAGTGTCTAAAAGCTTGCGCGATCCCTGTGGGAGCGGGCACCCGAGCGAACACGGGCGAAGCCCGTGCCATGCACCGCGGTGTTTGCGTCGCGGGCTTGCCCGCTCCCGCAGGGGCCGTGGATCAACCGATAATCCCGGGCTCGAATGGGATGCTCTGCACCACCTCCAGCTCATAGCCCGCCAGCCCCGCATATTTCAGCGGGGGCCCCAGATGGCGCAGCTTGCCCACGCCCAGGTCCTGCAGAATCTGCGCCCCAGTACCCACCTCGGAGTACACCTTCGACTGGCCACGCTGGTATGGCCGTACCGGCTGGGTCAGCTGGGGCACCCGCTCGAGCAAGGCCTGCGAGGATTCATGATTGGCCAGGATCACCACCACGCCCGCGCCTTCCTCAGCCACCCTCTGCAGCGCCGCCCACAGCGTCCAGTTGGCCGGCCCGGCGTACTCGGCACCGACCAGGTCGCGCAGCGGGTCGATCACATGCACCCGCACCAGGGTCGGCTGCGCCCGGCGGATCTCGCCCATGACCATGGCCATGTGCACGCCCCCTTCGATGCGGTCTTCATAGGTGACCAGGCGGAAGGTGCCATGCACGGTCGGCAGTTCACGCTCGCCGATGCGCTTGATGGTCTGCTCGGTGCTCAGGCGGTAGTGGATGAGGTCGGCGATGGTGCCGATCTTGATGCCATGCTGCGCGGCGAATATTTCCAGGTCCGGGCGGCGGGCCATGGTGCCATCGTCGTTGAGCACTTCGACGATCACCGAGGCTGGGCTGAAGCCCGCCAGGCGCGCCAGGTCGCAGCCAGCTTCGGTGTGGCCGGCGCGGGTCAGCACGCCGCCTTCGCGGGCACGCAGGGGGAAGATGTGGCCGGGTTGGACCAGGTCTTCGGGGCGGGCGTTGGGCGCCATGGCTGCCGCCACGGTACGCGCACGGTCGGCGGCGGAAATGCCGGTGGTGACGCCGGTGGCCGCTTCGATCGACACGGTAAACGCAGTGCTGAATACGCTGCCGTTGGCCGGCACCATCTGCTCCAGGCCCAGGCGCTGGCAGTGATCGTCGGTCAGGGTCAGGCAGATCAGCCCACGCGCTTCGCGGGCCATGAAGTTGATGGCCTGGGCGTCGCAACGCTCGGCGGCGATCAGCAGGTCGCCTTCGTTTTCGCGGTCCTCGTCATCCACCAGCAGGACCATCTTGCCTTGCCGGTAGTCCTCGAGAAGTTCCTCGATGGTGTTGAAAGCCATGTTGCACGCTCACTGTGGTGGGGTGGTTTTTATGGTATACCATCATACACAAATATCGCCGTAGCAGGAGAGCAACGCATGAAGGCTTATTGGATCGCCCATGTGGACGTGACAGACCCCGAGCAGTATCAGCAATACACCCAGCGAGCGCCGGCGGCCTTCAAGGCGTTCGGCGGCCGCTTCCTGGCCCGTGGCGGGCGCAGCGAGGCGATGGAAGGGCGGCCTACCCCTCAGCGTAGCGTGGTGATCGAATTCGACTCGTACGAACAGGCGGTAGCGTGCTATCGGTCCGAGCTGTACCAGGAGGCGTGCAGCCATCGCCACGGTGTGGCAAAGGCTGAGGTGATCATCGTCGAAGGGTTTGAGGCCTGAGTCTGGCTCGCCGGCCGGTTCGCGGCGGCGAAATGTCAAAAGGACAAGACCCGCTTATGCGGGTCTTGTCCTTACTGACTCAATGCAGATGTGTTTTCAGCTCCCCCGCTGCCTGGCGCAAGGCGGCTTTGACCGCCGGCACCTGGCTCAGCGGGTTGAGCAGGCCGTAGTCATGAATCATCCCGTTGTAGCGCACCGAGGTCACCGTCACACCGGCCGCATTCAACTTGCGGGCATAGGCCTCGCCTTCATCCCGCAGCACATCGAACTCAGCCGTCTGCACCAGCGCCGGTGGCAAGCCTTTCAACTGTTCACTGCTGGCCCGCAGTGGCGAGGCGTAGATCTGTTCCCGCGCTTTGGCATCCGTGGTGTAGTTGTCCCAGAACCACTTCATCATCCCGGTGGTCAGGAAGTGCCCTTCGGCAAACTGTTTGTACGACGCAGTCTCGAAACTGGCGTCGGTCACCGGCCACAGCAGCAGCTGGAAGCGCAAGGCAGGGGTGCCAGCCTCTTTGGCCTTCAGCGCTACCACCGCCGCCATGTTGCCGCCGACGCTGTTGCCGGCCACGGCCAGGCGCTTGCCGTCCACACCGATTTCCTTGCCATGCTCGGCCACCCACTGGGTCGCGGCGTAGGCCTGGTTGATCGCTGTCGGGTAGTGCGCCTCAGGTGAGGGGGTGTAGTCGACATAGACCGCGACTGCACCAGAGCCAACCACCAGGTCGCGGATCAGCCGCTGGTGGGTAGGGAAATCACCCAGCACCCAGCCGCCGCCGTGGAAGAACATGAATACCGGCAATTCACCTTTGACATTGGCCGGGCGCACCACTTGCAGCTTGATCGACTGGCCGTTGGCCTGGATGGTGCGTGCCTTCACCTCGATGCCGGAGAGGTCCACCTTGACCGAGGCCTGGGCGCCGGTCAGCACCGCCCGGGCGTCTTTCGGGCTGAGCTGCTCCAGTGGCTGGCCGCCGCCTTGTTCCAAGGCTTCGAGGAAGGCCTGGGTGTGTTGTTCGACGCCTGGGCTGCCAGCGGCGAAAGCGCTGGAAACGGACAGGGCCAGAAGGGAAGCGGTAAGGGTTTTGTGGACAATGTTCATGAGCGAATCCTTTTCTGTGCAAGTGTGGGTAATGGGCGTCTTGCCTGGCCTGCTGGGCCATCGCTG
The DNA here is from genome assembly GCF_003205205.1 of Pseudomonas sp. LB-090624. GTDB lineage: Bacteria > Pseudomonadota > Gammaproteobacteria > Pseudomonadales > Pseudomonadaceae > Aquipseudomonas. The sequence continues at coordinate 362,119 of NZ_QJRL01000002.1, read as the reverse complement.
CGACTTGTGCGTAGATTAGGCAGGTGCAGCGATGGGAAAAAGCCGCTATAAAGCGTTTTACTGTCACCAAGAGCGAGACAATGAACCCTTACGAAGACATGCGGATCTTTGCCCAGGTCATGGAGGCTGGCAGTTTCACTGCCGCCGCCGATCGCTTGGGCATGTCCAAGCAATCGGTCAGCCGGCGCCTGATGCAGCTCGAAGAACGCCTGGGCGTGCGTCTGCTCAACCGCTCCACCCGGCGCCTGGACGCCACGCCCCTGGGCCAGCATTACTACCAGTCAGCGCTGCGCCTGCTGGGCGAGGTGCAGCAGGTGGAGCACGACATCAGCGGCCAGGCCCAGGCCTTGCGCGGTACCTTGCGGCTGAGCGCGCCGTTGTCTTTTGCCATGGCGCACCTCGGCTGTTTGCTGACCGAGTTCCTGCAGTTGCACCCGCAGGTGGATGTGGAGGTGGACCTGAGTGATCGTGCGGTAGACCTGATTGGTGAGGGCTATGACCTGGCGCTGCGGATTGGTGCGCTGGAGGACTCCAGCCTGATTGCCCGGCGAATTGCCGATGTGGAGCGGGTGTATTGCGCGAGCCCGGCGTATCTGGTGGCGCGGGGCGTGCCGGCCAGGCCGGAAGATCTGGCCGCGCATGACTGCCTGCCTTATGGGCACTCGCGGCAGGTGCAGTGGCAGTTCAGGCAGGCTGGCAAAGCCCAGTCGATCCAGGTGGCCGGGCGGATGCGCGCGAATAACGGCGAGATGCTGAGGGATGCGGCGATTGCCGGGATGGGGGTGACCTACCTGCCGACGTTCATCGTTGGGCAGGCGCTGGCGGATGGGCGCCTGGTGACGGTGCTGGATGAGTGGGTAACACCGGCGTTGCAGCTGTCAGCGGTGTACCCACAGCACCGGCAGGTGGCGCGGCCGGTGCAGGGGTTCGTGGCCTTCCTGCGGGAGCGGCTGGTGCAGCTCTGATCTTCGATACCGAGTTGGCTGCTTCGCGGGCGCGCCCGCGAAGAGGCGGGTACAGGGCGCTACATCAGCTCATCCACCCCGACCCACCCGCCATCGAATTCCGCCATGGCATCGAGTAGCGCATCACGGAAGTACGCCAGCGATGCCCGATCAAACAGCAACTGCAACGCCGGTCGCTGATCGCTGCCCACATTGAGCACGATCACATTGATCCGCGCCGCCGAGGTTTGCGCCACCGCGCCAGGCCCAAACGCCTCGGCACGCAAATCCACCCCGCACAACTTGGCCATCACCGCACTGGCAAATTCACCCGACAGCTGCAGCCAGGCATGGCTGTCCTGGCGCGGCAGCAGGTAGTTGCGCTGGGCATCCTGTGCCCATTCGGCCTCAGCGCCAGCCACCCGTGCACCCTCATCGGCCAGGCTGCCCAGCAGCAGGTACTCAGTCTGCGACAACCGCGCTACCCAGCCACCGTCTTCCTGGCGCACGGCATTGTTGGGGAGCGGCGGCAAACGGTAGCCTCGGTTTTGCAAATACGCCGCGCTGTCAGCGCCACGGAACCCGACCCGCGCCAATTCGGTAAGGTCAGTCAACGCACAGGTGTGCAACACATCAGCCCGAGGGCTGCGAGAAACAAACGCTTCGGCTGGCAAACTGTTCATGGCTCAGAGCTCCTGGCGCAGGTTGTCGGGGTCGTGGAACGGCAGTTGCACCACCTTGGCATTGACCATCACGCCGCCTGCCACGCGGATTGGGATGTGCATGCCCGGGGTTGCCTGGTGGGCGCCGGCATAAGCCAGACCAATGATCTGCCCCAGGGTCTGCGAGTACTCGCACGAGGTGACGTTGCCGCTGATGTCTGGCCCATCGAGCACCAGGTGCCCCTCCAGCGGCTGCGGGCTACCCTTGGGCAGGGTGAAGCCGACCAGCTTGCGCTTGAGCGGCTGCGCCTCGAGGATTTCGATCGAGCGCTTGCCGACGAAGAATGGCTTCTTGCGGGCGATGGCCCACTGCATGTCTATCTCTGCCGGGTGGGTCATGCCATCGGTGTCCTGGCTGATGATCACATGGCCTTTTTCCAGGCGCAGCAGGCGCTGGGTCTCGACGCCAAACGGGCGGATGCCCAACCCGGCGCCGGCCTGCATCAAGGTGTCCCACAGGCGTTCGGCGTGGCGCGCTGGGACGTGTATTTCATAGCCCAGCTCACCGACAAAACCCACCCGCAGAATGCGCGCCGTGATGCCAGCCACCTTGCCCTGGCGCACGCCCAGGTAAGGGAAGGCCTCGGCCGACAGGTCCACGTCATCACACAACTTGGCCAGCACCTGGCGTGACAGCGGCCCGGCCAGGTTTACCGCAGCCAGTGCGGCGGTGACGTTGGTGATGTCCACGTCCAGGCGCCATTGTGCGTTCCACTTCAGCATCTGCTGGTAGATACGGTCGACACCGCTGGTGGTCGCGCTCACATAGAAGTGCTGCTCGCCCAGGCGGGCGCAGACGCCATCGTCGATCACCACGCCGTGCTCGTTGGTCATCAGCGCGTAGCGGGTACGGCCAATGGCCAGCCTGGCGAAGCCGAAGGTGTACAGGCGCTCCAGCAGTTCGGCGGCGTCCGGCCCGCGTACGTCCAGGCCGCCGAGGGTGGAAACGTCGATCAACCCGACTTTCTCGCGCACGTGGCGGGCCTCCTCCTGCATGCAGCGTTCACGGTCCTCGGGCTTGCCGTAGTAGGCCGGGCGCTGCCAGATGCCGGCCGGCATCATCTTCGCCCCGGCTTGCAGATGGCGGTGGTGCATCGGCGTTTGCCGGTACGGGTCGAACGCGCGGCCGGCGACATGCGCAAGTTTTTCCGCCTGGAACGGTGGGCGGGCGGTGGTGACCCCGGTTTCGCTGATGCTGCGGCCGGTGGCATGGGCCACCAGCCGCGCAGTGGGCAATGCCGAGTGGCGACCTTGGGACGGGCCCATGCCGACCGTGGAAAAGCGCTTGACCAGTTGCACATCGCGGTAGCCGCTACGGGTGGCATTGACGATGTCGCGGACTTGCAGGTCTTCGTCGAAATCGACGAAATCCTTGCCCTTGGGGTGCGGGAAGATCGGCCAGGGGAAATTGACCCTGGGTTCGGCACCGAACACCGGCTGCGCCGGCGCTTCAAGCCCCAGCGCAGCCACCGCTTCGGCAGCCCCGCGAGTGGCGTCGGCCAGCACATTGGCCAGCGCGTGGCGGCCATTCACGGAACCGGCGATATCCAGCCCTGCCGGCAGGTTGCTGATGGCGAATTCGTCGCGGTTGACGTCATAGGCCAGCTTGCCACCGGCCTGGCACAACAACTGGTACACCGGCATGTAGCCTGCCGACATGCACAGCAGGTCACAGGCCAGGCGCAGGCCATGCGGGCCCACCTTGCCCTGGCCGGTGATCGGGCGAATGTCGACGCCACTGACATGGCGCATGCCTGCGTCATGCAGCGCTTCGTACACGGTGCTGCCCAGGTGCACGGGGATATCGCGGCGCTTCAGCTCGGCGGCCAGTGTGGCATCGGCCGGCGCCGCGCGCATGTCGACCACCGCTGCTATGGCTACGCCTTGCTCCTGCAAGTCAAGTGCGGCGAGGTAGCCGTCATCGTGGCCAGTCAGGACGACCGCACGCTCGCCCGGCTTGACCGCATACAGTTTCATCAACCGCTGTGCAGCGCTGGTCAGCATCACGCCGGGCAGGTCGTTGTTGCGGAACACCACCGGCTGGTCGAACGAGCCGGCCGTTACCAGGCAGCGGTTGGCGCGGACCTTGTACAGGCGTTTGTGCTGGATCACCGGCAGGTAGTTGTCGGTGAACCAGCCGTTGCAGGTGGCTTCCAGCAATACCTGGATGTTCGGGTGGCTTTCCACGGCTGCCAGCAGCTCTTGGCGCAGGGCGGCGGCACGGGTGCCGGCGATATCGAAGCGGGCATAGGTGAGCGAGCCGCCGAGCACTGGCTGCTGTTCGATCAGTAGCACCTGGGCCCCGGCGTTGGCCGCGTCCAGCGCCGCGCGCAGGCCGGCCGGGCCGGCGCCGATCACCGCCACCTCGACAAACAGGTAGGCCTTATCGTAGTACTGCGGCTTGAAACCAAGGTCGAGCACGCCCAGGCCGGCCTTTTTGCGGATCAGTGGCTCCCAGACCTTCCACATGCCCTTGGGCTTGTAGAACGAGCGGTAGTAGAAGCCCACAGGCATGAAACGCGAGAACTTGCCCAGGTAGGCGTCGCGGTCGTGCTCCAGGCTGCCGTTGAAGTTCTGGCCGTCGACCACCTGGCCGTCCCGGGCGGGTTCCATGTCGGCCAGCACGTTGGGTTCTTCCGGCAGTTGGACCAGGGTGTTGGCGTCCTGCCCGGCCATGCTCAGCGGGCCGCGTGGGCGGTGGTATTTGAACGAGCGCGACAGCAGCCAGCGGCCGTTGCCGAGCAGGGCACTGGCGATGGTGTCACCGGCAAAGCCTGCGCAAGCCTGGCCGTCGAACTGGAAACGCAGGGGCCGCTCGCGGTCGATCAGCAGGCCCATGGGCGCGGGGAGGCGAGTGTGGCTGGTCATCCGGCAATCTCCGCTGTTGCGGTTGGGGCAAAGTCGACGCGGCGGTCGAACAGTGCCCTGGGGTCGAAGGTGCGCAGTACCTGGTCACTTACCGTGTGGCGTTCGGCCAGGAACCAATAGCTGGAGGCGTTGTGCAGCCACCACTCCAGCACCACCCCGGCCAGGTTGTCGCTGTTGAACACATGGTCGGCCCACTCGGCGTCGCTGCAGCTGGCCGGGTCGGGCATGTGCTTGAGCTCGCCGCCGTAGGTGAACTCGCTGATATTGCGTGGGCCATTGAGGGGGCAGGTCAGGATCTTCATCGGCGTCGCTCCTTAGTGGCTGGCCGCGGTGGCGCCCATTTCGTTGACTTGCTGGAAGCGGCTGAAGCGCTCCAGGGCGAACGGGGCGATCAGCTCGGGCACCTTGCCGCCGCTGGCGACCAGCTCGGCCATGGTCTTGCCGCAGATCGGGGTAGCCTTGAAGCCCCAGGTGCCCCAGCCCGCGTCGAGGTAGTAGTTTTCGACGGGTGACAGCCCCATGATCGGGCTGTAGTCCGGGGTCATGTCGGTCATCCCGGCCCACTGGCGCATCAGCTTGGCGTTGGCCATGAACGGGAACATCTCGATGGCATGGGCCAACAGGCTTTCCTTGAGATCGAGCGTGGAGCGGGTGTTGTACAGCGGGTAAGGGTCGGAACCGCCGCCGAAGACGATTTCGCCTCGACTGGTCTGCTGCACGTAGCAGTGCAGCGCCGACGAGCTCACCAGCGGGTCGAGGAACGGCTTGAACGGTTGGGTGACCATGGCCTGCAGCGGGTAGGTGTGGATCGGCGCGCGGATGCCGGCCTTGGCCATCAGCAGCGAGCTGGCGCCGGCCACCGCCTGCACCACGCAGCCGCACTGCACGGTGCCACGGTTGGTCTTCACTGCTTCGATGCGGCCGTTGCGAATCAGCAGGTCCTGCACTTCGGTCAGCGGGTGGATTTCCACGCCGCGCTTGGCCGCCTGCTTGGCGTAGCCCCAAGCCACGGCGTCGTGTCGAGCCGTGGCGCCGTCGATGTGCCAGAGGCCGGCGAGCACCGGCAGGTGGCCGGGGTCCAGGTTCAGGCTGGGGACCAGCTCACGAATCTGTTGACGGTCGATCATCTCGGTGCGCCCGCCGAAGTGTTTGTTGACCTCGGCGCGTTGGCGGAAGGCGCGCACGGTGGCGTCGGTGTGCGCCAGGGTCAGCTGGCCACGCTCGGAATACATGATGTTGAAATCGAACTCGTTCGACAGGTTCTGGAACATGCGCACGGATTCGGCGTAAAAGCGCACACCTTCGCTGGTGAGGTAGTTGGAGCGGATCACCGCCGTGTTGCGCGCGGTATTGCCGCCACCCAGGTAGGCCTTCTCCAGCACGGCGACATTGGTCACGCCGTGGTACTTTGCCAGGTAGTAAGCAATGGCCAGCCCGTGGCCGCCACCGCCGATGATCACCACGTCATAGCGCGGCTTGAGTTCGCACGGTGGCGGCAGGTCGACCTCCACCGGATAGTCGGCGCTCAGGCCGTATTTCAGCAGGGCGAAAGGCATGCGGTGCGCTCCTGGTGGGCGGCCTGCTGTTGCAGGTCGAGGGCGAGCAGGGTGTTTTTCATCAGGTAGGCAATGGTCATGGGGCCGACACCGCCGGGCACCGGGGTGATACCGGCAACCTGGGGCAGGGCAGCAGCAAAATCGACATCGCCGACGAGGCGGCTGTGGCCACCCACATCAATGCGGTTGATGCCCACATCGATCACCACTGCGCCGGGCTTGAGCCAGTCAGCGCCGATCAGCAGGGGCTTGCCTACAGCGGCCACCAGGATATCGGCCTGGCGGCACAGCGCTGGTAAGTCCTGGCTGCGCGAGTGCACCACGGTCACCGTGCAGTCGGCTTGCAGGAGCAGGGCCGCCATGGGCTTGCCGACGATGTTGGAGCGGCCAACCACCACAGCGTGCTTGCCACGCAGCTCGCCGCAGGTATCGCGCAGCAAGCGCATGCAGCCGCTGGGCGTGCAGGGGGTGAGCACGTCACGCCCTTGGGCCAGGCCGCCGACGTTCTCGCTGTGGAAGCCATCCACGTCCTTGAGCGGGTTGATGGCTTGCAGTATGCGGTGTTCGTCGATATGCCCGGGCAAGGGCAGCTGCACCAGAATGCCGTTGACCTCGGTGTCGCGGTTCAGGCGCTCGATCAGGGTCAGCAGTTCGGCCTGGGTAGTGTCGGTGGGCAGGCGATGCTCCAGTGAGCGAATACCCACTTCCTCGGCGCGCAGCACTTTGTTGCGCACGTACACCTGGCTGGCGGCATCGGCGCCAACCAGCACCACGGCAAGGCCCGGTTGCACGCCGCCGTCGCGCAGCTGCTGCACCTGCTCGCGCACCTCGGCCAGCACGCGCGCAGCCGTGGCTTTGCCGTCGATCAGCTTGATGCTGGGAATGGCGTTCATTTGAAAATCACCGTGCGGTCGTGGTTGAGAAACACACGGTGCTCAAGGTGGTATTTCACCGCGCGGGACAGGGCGATGGTCTCGGTGTCGCGGCCGATGGCTACGAGGTCATCCGGGGCGTAGGCGTGGTCGACGCGCTGCACTTCCTGTTCGATGATCGGCCCTTCGTCGAGGTCGCTGGTAACGTAGTGGGCGGTGGCGCCGATCAGCTTGACCCCGCGCTGGTAGGCCTGGTGATAGGGCTTGGCACCCTTGAAACCAGGCAGGAACGAGTGGTGAATGTTGATCGCCCGGCCCGACAGCTGGCGGCACAGGTCGTCGGAGAGGATCTGCATGTAGCGCGCCAGCACCACCAGTTCGGTACCGGTGTCCTCGACGATGCGCAGCAGCGCTGCTTCCTGCTCTGCCTTGGTGTCCTTGGTCACCGGCAGGTAGACGAAGCGAATGCCCTGGCGCTCGGCCATCGGGCGCAGGTCCAGGTGGTTGGAAACCACGGCAGTGATCTGCATGTCCAGCTCGCCCTTGGCGTGCCGGTACAGCAGGTCGGACAGGCAGTGGTCGAACTTGCTCACCATCAGCAGCACGCGCATGGGCCGGGCGCTGCTGTGCAGGCTCCACTGCATGTCGAAACGCTGGGCGACATCGCTGAAGCCGCTTTCCAGCTGCGGCGTGTCGCCTGGGGTACCGGTGTTGTAGCGGAACACTGCGCGCATGAAGAAGCGCCCTTTATCCTCGTCGTCGAACTGCGCCATCTCGCTGATATAGCAACCGTGCTCGGCCAGGTAGGTGGTCACCGCCGCGACGATGCCGGACACCGCCGGGCAACTGACACGCAGGATGAAATGATCGGGAGCGGGGTGCATGTGGAATAGGCCTCGTGATGGAGTGGGGCAGGTCGGGCACAAGGGCAAAAGAGGCTTCGCGAGCGGCGAAGTGATGTTTCTTGGTGGGAATATAAATTTCCTTTAGGCGATTTATAGGCCAAGAGGGGGTAGGCGGTCTAGAGGTTTGTGAAATTTTTTATCCTGACAGGAAAGTTTTCATACCCTGAGCCGACATACCCGCGCAGCCGGAGTACACGCTATGCTTGCCCTATGAGTACACCAGCCCCTTTACGCCAACCGTGCCCCCCTGGCGCCTGTATCTGCGGGCGTGAACACTTGGCCGAGCACCCGCAGACCGCCCAGCGCATCCTCCTGCTGACCCGCCAGGAAGAAAAACGCCTGCTCGAACGCCTGGAAAACCTCAAGGACCTCGAAGACCTGCAACGCCTGCAGCAACGCTTGTACGAAAACCTCGGCATCCGCGTGCACATTGCCCCAGGCTTCAACGAAGTGCGGACCATGCGCGGTATCGTCATCGAACTGGACGACCAGCCGGGGCTGTGCCGCAAGACCCGGCAATCGATCCCGGCAGCGATCCGCCGGGGGCTGGAGCGCAACCCGCAGGTGGCCTTCCGCCTGCTCGATAACCACGACTTGTTGCGGGATGCTTGATGTGAAATACGGTCTTCTGTAGTTACGCGGGCCGCGGCCACAAGGAAGTGCGTGAGGCCCACTAATTTTCCCACCGTTTGCTACGTCTACTTGAAAGCCCCCCTGCGCGAAGCCCGCAGCGGCATTCATCATTCAAGGAGACAGGCAATGACTTCCGTTTTCGACCGCGACGATATCCAGTTCCAGGTAGTGGTCAACCACGAAGAGCAGTATTCGATCTGGCCCGACTACAAAGCCATCCCCAACGGCTGGCGTGCCGTGGGCAAGAGCGGCCTGAAGAAGGACTGTCTGGCCTACATCGACGAAGTCTGGACCGACATGCGCCCGCTGAGCCTGCGCCAGAAAATGGCCGAAGCTGCCGCCCAGTGACCCCATTGAACCTGCTGTGCCTGCCGTACTCCGGCGCCAGCGCGATGGTCTACAGCCGCTGGCGGCGCAAGCTGCCTGCCTGGTTGCAGGTACGCCCGGTGGAATTGCCCGGGCGCGGTGCGCGCATGGCCGAACCGCTGTACACCGACATGCAGGCGCTGGCCCGGCTACTGGCCAGCGAGCAGCGCCTGACGGCCAGTGCGCCTTACGCGTTGCTTGGCCACAGTCTCGGTGCGTTGCTGGCCTTCGAGCTGGCCCACGAGCTGCAAGCGCTGGGCTGCCCGGCGCCCGTGGCGTTATTCGCCTGCGGGACGGCGGCACCGACCCGGCGCGAGGACTACGACGGCAAGAATTGGGGCCAGCCCAAGAGCGACGCCGAGCTGATCAGCGAGTTGCGTGAGCTGCAGGGCACGCCTGAAGAAGTGTTGGCCAATGCCGAACTGATGAGCCTGACCTTGCCCACCCTGCGCGCCGATTTCCTGTTGTGCGGGACCTACGCCTACCGTCAGCGCCCGGCATTGCAGTGCCCGCTACATGTACTGGGTGGCACCGATGACCGGGCCAACGATGAGCAGCTGCAGGCCTGGGGCAGTGAAACCCACGGTGAATTCACCCTGCAGATGTTCCCGGGTGGCCACTTCTTCATCCATGAACATGAAGACCCTGTGCTGGACGCACTTACCGCCGCGCTGCAACCGCTGCGGCTGACAGCCTGATTGACGTTACCGCTTGCCTGGGGGAGGCTAGGCCTTTTCCCAGGCAAGGGGCATGCAATGCTGATCGATCCACACAAGGCCACACTGCTGGTCGTCGACATCCAGGAAAAACTCATCGGCGCCATGAGCGACCCCGAAGGCACTCGAGCGCGGGCGCGCTGGTTGCTGGCTGCGACCGCCGAGCTGGAGCTGCCGACGGTGATCTCCGAGCAGTACCCCAAGGGCTTGGGTCATACCTTGGCGGAGCTGCTGGCCGCTGCACCGGCTGCCGACGTGGTGGAGAAAAGCCATTTTTCCTGTGTGGCCGCCGAGTGCCTGCCGGCCAGCCTGATGGCGCGTGGGCAGGTGATCGTGTGTGGTATGGAAACCCATGTCTGCGTGCTGCAGACCGTGCTCGGCCTGCTGGCGCTGGGCAAACAGGTGTTCGTGGTCGAGGATGCCTGTGACAGCCGCACTGCGGCCAGCAAGGCTGCGGGCCTGGCACGCATGCGAGCCGCCGGGGCGCAGGTGGTGACCCGGGAAATGGTGCTGTTCGAGCTAATGGGCAGTGCCAGCCACCCCTTGTTCCGCCACATCAGCAAGACCTACCTGGTCGGTGAACAGCCCTGAACGGCCGGTTACTGGCCAGTGGCTTGATGGCCCTGGCGCTGCTGCAAGGCTGTGCCGGGCGCCGCGAGGAGGCCCCCGAAGCGGACCCCGTCAAGGTTCGCGCCCAGCTGCTGCGGCTGCTACCTGCCCAGGCCAAGGATCGCGAGGGTTGGGCCAGGGATATCCAGGTAGCCTTCGAAGCCCAGCGCATTGCCCCGAGCAAGAGCAACCTGTGCGCCGTGCTGGCGGTGACCGAACAGGAATCAACCTTCACTGCCGACCCCCAGGTGCCCAACCTGGGGCGTATTGCCCGCGATGAAATCGACCGCCGCGCCGCGCGTTTGCATATCCCCAAGCTGCTGGTCGAGGGTGCGCTGAAGACGCCGTCAGGCAACGGTCAGAGCTACCAGCAGCGGTTACAGGCGGTGCGTAGCGAAAGGCAGCTGAGCGAGTTGTACGATGAAGTCATCGCTCGCGTCCCACTGGGCAAGACCTTGCTTGGCGGGCTCAACCCGGTGCATACCGGCGGGCCGATGCAGGTGAGTATCGATTTTGCCGAAAAGCATGCACAGGATTACCCGTACAGCCACGATGGTAGCATCCGCCAGGAGGTGTTCAGCCGGCGTGGCGGTATGTACTTCGGTATCGCCCACTTGTTGGGGTACCCGGCCAGCTACGAGCGCCAGCTGTATCGCTTCGCCGATTTCAACGCGGGCTGGTACGCCAGCCGTAATGCGGCGTTTCAGGCGGCCCTGAGCAAGGTGGCTGGCGTGCAGCTGGCGCTGGACGGCGACCTGATTGCACCGGGTTCGATCATGCCGGGCACGACCGAAATGGCGGCGCGCAAAGTGGGCGTGAAGCTGGGCCTGCGCAACCCGCAAATCCGTAGCCAGCTGGAAGACGGTGACAGCCTGGCATTCGAGGACAGCAAGCTGTACAGGGGGGTGTTTAGCCTGGCCGATGCTGCTGCCGCCAAGCCGGTACCGCGGGCGGTGCTGCCGGGGATCCAGCTGAAGAGCCCGAAGATCACCCGCAAGCTGACCACAGCGTGGTTTGCGGGGCGGGTTGATGAGCGTTATCGGCGATGCATGAAGCGCTAGCAGCGGTTACCGGTGCCGGCCGTTTCGCGGGCTTGCCCGCGAGAAGGCCGGCACCGCCGCTTTCAGCTTTCGCCCAATGCCTCCACTACCTGATCGACGCTGGCCTTCAAGCCGGCAAACGCATCCTCAGGGTCGCTGTCCACCACCACCAGCTTCGCCCCGGCCGCCTTGATCACTTCGGCCACCCCAGCCTCCGGCTGCCGGTGGTGCAGCACCAGCGCCACATCCTGTGCCTTCAGGTTTTCCTCCAAGGCCTTCAGCGCGGCCGCATCCCATTCGGCCGGCAGCGGCTGTTCGACCACGTCCAGGTTCAACCCGCTGGCCAGATAACCCAGCCGCTCCGACAGGCTCACCACGGTCAGGTTGTCGACCTTGGCCAGGCGTGTCTGGCTGTTGGCCGCAAGCGCCAGCAGCTGGCGCTTGAGCCCGGCCAGGTTGTCCTGGATCTTCGCTTTGTCGCCAGGCGCCAGGCGCTCCAGATCATTGGCCACCACGTCGGCCATGCGCCCAAGGTTGGTCGGGTTGAGCCAGGGGTAGGCGCCATAGGCATCGTCACCACTCACCGCGATACCGGGCAGGGCGCCATCCACCGGCCGGGCGGCATCGATCTCGACAATGCGGATATTGCTGCGCCTGGCCATGGGGTACAGCGGGTCGTCACGCCAGATCGAACGCACCCCGATCACCGCGTCGGCCTGTTGCGCCGCCTTGTCCAGGCTGGCGCCGCCACGCCCGCTGAAATACGACGGCTGGCGGCTGGCTGGGAGGTTGGCCGGTGCCGCCCGCTTGAGCTGCACCGTTGTGCCGTCGAGCAGGACGCTGGCCAGGCTGTGGGTGACGGGCAGGGTGGTCAGCACCTGCGTGGCGAAAGACAGCGACGGCAGGCCGGCCAGGGCTAGTGCCAGGGTCAGGTGTTTGAGGTTCATGCCGGGTTTCCTTGCAGGCGGGGAACGAGGGCGCGGGCCAGGGCGGCCAGGGCGAAGCAAATGCCGGCGACCAGGATGATCGCGGCGCCCGATGGCACCGGCAGATCGAAAATGATCGGCAGCAGGATGCCGAACAGGGTGCTGATGGTCGCGATCAGCACCGACAGGAAGAAAAAGCCTTTCAGCGACTGGCTGACCAGGCGTGCCGCGGCGGCAGGGATCACCAGCAGCGCACCGACCAGGATCGCCCCGATCACCTTCACTGCCGCTACGGTCACCAAGGTCACCAGCACCACGAACAGATAGTCCAGGGTTTTCACGGCTACCCCGCGCACGGCGGCCAGTTGCGGGTTGAAACTGGCCAGCATGATGCGGTTGTACAGCGGTAGGGCCAGCGCCAGCACCAACACCGCGACGATGCCCAGCACCACCAGGTCCTGGCCACTGACGGTCAGCACCGAGCCGAACAATACGTTTTCGAGGATATGCACATTGATCTTGCCTGCCAGCATCAACAGCAGGCTCGCGCCCAGCGCCAGCGACACCGACAGGAACACGCCGATCAGTGTGTCCGGCGATAGCCCGGTGCGGTTGCGCAGGAAGTTGAGCAGGATGCCGAACAGCAGGCAGTAACCGAACAGGCTGCCGTAAGGGCCGGTGTAGGGCTCACCCAGCAGGATGCCGATTGCGACCCCGGTCAGCGCTGCATGGCCAACGGCTTCGGAGAAAAAGGCAAAGCGCTTGACCACCACGAGGGTGCCCAGGCCCCCCAGTACCGGGCCGATCATCAGGCCGGCCAGCAGCGCGTTGACCACGAAGCCGTAGGCCAGCGCCTCGGGCAGGTAGCCGACAGTGGCCCAGTCCTGGACCGTTTGGCGAAAGGTTTCGAAACTCATCAGGCAAGGCTCTCGCTACGCGGGTGAACGGAGAACAGGCCGAGCAGGCGCTCGGGGGTCAGGGCCTGGGCGGGCGGGGCGTCGAACAGCACCTGGCGGCTCAGGCCAGTCACACGGTCGGCCAGGCGCAGCACAGCTGCCAGATCATGCTCGATCCACAGCACGGTGGTACCCGCCTGCCGCCAGCCCAGCAGCAGCTGTTCGAACACCTGGATACCCGCTTCGTCGAGCGCCGACATCGGCTCGTCCAGCACCAGCAGCTGCGGCTCGGGGATCAGACCCTGGGCCAACAGCACGCGCTGGCGTTCACCGCCAGACAACGCGCCCATGCGCCGCTTGCGCTTGTCGAGCATGCCGACCCGCGCCAGCGCGGCATCGATGGCCGGCTGTACACGCCGTGACAGGCCGAGAAAGGCCGGCCGGCGCTGGCACATGGCGGCCATGAAGTCGTCGACGGTCATCGGCAGGCCGCGGTCGAACTCCAGCGCCTGGGGCACGTAGCCAATCACTTCGCGCTCCGTTGGCCAGTGCAGGGTCAGTTGGCCCTGGTGCGGCATCTGCCCGAGCAGGGTCTTGATCAGCGAGCTCTTGCCGCCGCCGTTCGGGCCGACGATGGCATGCACGCTGCCAGCGGCCACGCTGAAGCTGACCTGTTCGAGGATGCGGGTGCGGCCCAAGGTCAGGTCGATGCCGGTAAACTCGATGCGCGGCCCACAGGCGGCAGCCAGGTTGGCGGCGGCGGTCATGCGCGGTTCTCCTGGATGGCGCGGACCACCGTGTCGAGGTTGCGCTTCATCTCCACTTCGTACTTTTCCTTGGTGTATTCACCGTAGGAAATATGCGTCAGCGGGTACAGACGCACGCCGGATTCGCGCTGGATGGTCTCGACATAGGCTGAGGGGAAATCCATTTCCGAGAAAATAACCCGTACATCCAGCGCCTTGAGCTGATCGATGGTTTTCTTCAGCTGCGCCGGGCTTGGTTCGATGCCATGCGCCGGTTCGACCACGGCGGTCACCTCCAGGCCGAAGTCGCGTACCAGATAGTCGTAGGCGGCATGGATGGTGGCAACGCGGAAGGTGGCGCTGGGGGCCTCGGTGACCTTGGCCAGTGCGTCGGCACGCAGGGCGCGCAGGCGCTTGGCGTAGGCACGGGCATTTTGCGTGTACAGCTTGGCATTGTCCGGGTCGAGCTTGCCCAGCTCGCGGGCGATGTTGTTGACCTGGGCGATGGTGGTGCTGATGGACAGGAACGTGTGCGGGTTGACGACCTTGCCGGCGCCGCGCGCAGCAATGCCGGTGGCCGCCAACAACGGTACGTTCTGGTTGGCCTCGATGGTGGCGATGTCGGGCTTTTCGCTGGCCGCGATCATGCGGTCGGCGAAGTCGTCATGGCCGACGCCGTTGAGTACCACTACGTCCAGCGAGCCGATGCGTTTGATGTCCTCCGCCCGTGGCTCATAGGCATGCGGGTTGAAGCCCGCCGGTATCAGCGGTACCACTTCGGCTTTGTCGCCGACGATGTTGCTCACGTAACTGTAGTAAGGGTGCAGGGTGATGCCGATACGCAGCGGCTTGCCATTATCGGCCAGGGCCAGTGTCGGCAGGGCAAGGGCCAGGAGCAGGGCGAGGGCGGAGCGGAACATGGGAGAGTCCTTGGGTTCAGTGACGGTGTTCGCGGGTAACCCCGGCGTCATAGTGGCTGACCACCTGCTGCCAGCCGGCAGCGATCAGAGCGGCCTGGCCAAGATCGTCCGGCATGACGGCGGCGCTGTCGCGACGCAGCCAGATATCGGCCTCGCCAGTGCTGTCGGCCGGCAGAATCAGCAGCAGGCTGCCGGCAACCTCGGGTGCGTGGCTGCGGCCCAGGTAGGCGCCGGTTTCCAGCCATGACCATTGGTGATCACCGCGGCTCTGGCTGCCGGCATCCACCACGAACGGCGGCAGGCCTTCTTCGGCCAAGGCTTTAACGCTGGGGGCAACGGCGTTTTCTTCGCGCAGCAGCTGGATCTCGTCGAAGGCCACCCGCAGGTCGGTGTACAGGCCTTGTTCGGCGGCGGTGAGGTTGCGGCGGGCGTCGATCTGGTGGCTGGCAATGGCCTGTTCGTCCTCGCGCTCACCACGCAACAGCACCACGCCGGCTGCCAGCGCCACGATCAGCAGGCTGGTCAGCAACACGTACAGGGTTTCGTGCCCGGCACCGGCCGGGCGAATCACTTGGGCGCGGCTCATGGCTGGGCAATATCGGCGTAGTCGACTTCCACCACGTGCCCGGGGCCGGCATCGAACAGCACGTAGAATTCGCCGTCAGGGCGCTTGAAGGTCAAGGTCGAATCATCACCGAGCTTGCCACCGACCAGCACCTGCTCGTCATAGCCGATCACGTCCAGGGTTACCCCGGCGGCACCGCTGCCATCCGAGAAGCCACCGGTGCACTTGACCTGGCCGCCGGCCAGTTCTTCGCATTCACACATCGGGTTGTGAGCCAGGGCGGGGCCGGCGGCCAGCGCCAGCAGGGGCAGGGTGAGGGTTCGCAGCAGGTAGTTCATTTCTTGCCTCCTTGTTTCTCGAGCCAGGCCACAGTGGCTGGCGATGCCTTGGCCAGGGGGACGGATGCCTGGTGCATGCTGCCGTCCCAGCCTTCCAGGGTGATCCAGATTCGGGCGTCAGGTTTGGTGCGTGGCGGGATCGGCAGCGAAGTGCCCATGTGGTACGGCGCGCCGAAGAAGATGGTGCCGGCGGCGCGCAGGCTGCGTGGCTTGCCGATGCGCAGGTAAACGGCCTTGACGTCCTTGATGCAGGCCTTGCACAGCGCTGCGTTGAACGGCTTGAAGTAACCGGCCGGGCCGTCGGCGCGTGGCGCTTCGTCACGCAGTTCGGCCAGGTTCAGGCGGTAGGGGCCGACCTGGATATCGCTGATGATAGTGGCGCCCAGGCCGGCTTCGCCGCGGAACAGCTTGGCGTCGGCGAAATACTTGGGCATGAACCCCAGCGGGATCAGGATCAGCAGGATGTTCAGGTGAAAGCGCCATTTCAGCCACAGTTGCTTCAACGGGCTGGTGGGCAGGGCCTGGGCCTGGCTCATGGGCGCACCTCCACGGTGGTTTCATTACGTGCCCCACGCGGTGTGCGCGCGCTACGCTTGAGGGCGGCAACAGAGGCCTGGGCGGTGCGTTTGGTCCAGATCAGCAAGCCACTGAAGACCATCAGGGTCAGGATGAGGCCGAAGAAGAACCAGATGAGCTTGATCGGCAAACCGCCGAAATCGCCGGTGTGCAGCGGGCGCATGGATTCGGTCACGAATTCCAGTGCCGAGCGGTCGCTGATCAGGAACTGGCTGTCGACATTGCGCGTGTACGGGTTGACCGAAGCGCTCTGCAACATCAGCGGGTACCAGCCCGGCCCGGACAGGGAAACATGGCTGTAGGCGGTAGCCGGCAACGAGACGGAGTTGATCGCAAGGCCCGGGATCGCCAGGCCGGCAAGGCGCGCCGCTTCATCCAGGTCGATGCGCTGGGCCGGGCTGCCGTCTGGCGTTTGTGGTACTTCTTCACGGGCGATTACCGGCACGATGGGCCGGCTGGAAATGGTGATGTGATTATCGAACAGGATCGCCTGGATCAGGAACCAGATGCCGGTGATGGAAATGACTGCGATGAACCAGATCGACCATACCCCGGCCAGGCGGTGCAGGTCGCCCCAGAAAATCCGCGGACCTTGGCCGGTGCGCACGGGTTTGAAAAAGCCCTTCCAGAACTTCTTGTACACCACCAGCCCGGTGACCAGCGACGCCAGCATCGGCAGGCCCAGCAGCGACACCAGGTACCAGCCCCAGCTGAAGCCGTTGGTGAACGGCACCAGCCACCAACCGTGCAACGCACGGGTGAAGCCTTCAAAATTGAAGTCCGGGGTCTTGCCCTGGATGGCGCCGGTGTAAGGGTTTACATACAAGGTTGGGCTGGTGCCGTCTGGCAGCGTGACATTCGCCTTAACCGCGAAGTGCGAACCGTCCGGCTGGCTCAGGCGCTCCACCACCATGTCAGGCTCGGCTTCGTTCAAGGCCTCCAGTACCTGCTGAAAGCTCATGCGCTCGACGTCGGCGTCTGGCTTGTTGGCGCGCACCGCCGGGTCGGCCAGCCAGACGATTTCCTGGCTGACCACGGCGAGCATGCCGGTGAAGCAGACGATCAGGACAAAGAACCAGATCGGTAGCGCTAGCCAACTGTGAACCAGGAACCACACCCGGGATTTCGATTTTTTCGGTGATTTGGCCATCAGACGGTCTTCTGCAATAAGTGGTCGAGCATGTGCCCAACCAAAGAGGGCTGTACTGATAAGGACGAATGAGAATCGAAAACCTGCCGTTTAAAATGAAAGCAAATGTTTCAGACGACAAAAGCCGGCCTGTGCACGAGGGATCAGGCCGGCCTTGCGCGAGAGGTAAAAGCGGGGTCAGGCGCTGGTCAGGGCCACCGCTGCTTGCGCCCTGCCATGCAGCTGCCCCAAGTCCTGATAGAGGGCCAGGCCAATTTCTGCGGCACGCGCCGGCAGCACCGAGAGCAGGGTGTCGCTCAGGCCGTGGCTGCTTTCACAGAACCCTTGCAGGTACACCGAGGCCTGCAGGTCGGGGCTGGCCAGCATGCGGTAGTTGCGGTCGACGTTGAAGTCATCCAGGTAGCCGGCCAGGGGTGCCAGCAGGTCACGGTGCGAGCGGCGCTCGTAGCCCGTGGCGAGAATCACGGCATCGTAGCGGTGCGTTTGCTGCTGGCCGGTGGCGAGGTCGCGCAGGGTCAGTTCCAGGCCCTCGCGGGTGGCCACCACCGCTTCCACCTGGCGGCGGCACAGCACGTTGTGGCGGTGCTGATGGGCCACTTTCTGCCGGTAAAGGATGCCGTAGATACGTTCGATCAGGTTGAGGTCTACCACCGAGTAATTGGTATTGTGGTATTCGCCCAGCAGCTTGCTGCGCTGGTCGGCCGGCTCGTTGTAGACCAGTTCGGTGTAGTCGGGCGAGAAAATCTCGTTGACGAACGGGCTGTCATCCGCGGGTTTGAGCGCCGAGCCACGCAGGACCATGTCGACCTTGACCGACGGGTAGCTGTCGTTGAGGTCGATGAACGCCTCGGCGGCGCTCTGGCCCGACCCGATCACGGCAATGCGCATTGGCTTGCCGGCCGCACAGGGCAGCTTGTTCAGGCTGCTCAGGTATTGTGAGTGGTGAAATACCCGTGGGTCGTCCTTGAACGCGCTGAATTTTTCCGGAATTTTCGGCGTACCGCCGCTGGCGACCACCACCGAACGGGTGCGGCGGCTATATTCGCGGCCTTGTGCGTCACGCGAGACCAAGCGCAGGTGTTCGACCCGGCCGGCCTGTACTTCTGGCTCGATACGCAGCACTTCCTGGCCATACACCGCCTGGGTCGCGAAGTGTTCGGCGGCCCAGCGCAGGTAGTCGTTGTACTCCAGGCGGCAAGGGTAGAACGTGCCGAGGTTGATGAAGTCGGCCAAGCGCTGCTTCTGGTGCAGATAATTGACAAAGCTGTAGGGGCTGGTGGGGTTGCGCAGCGACACCAGGTCCTTGAGGAACGAGATCTGCAGCTCGCTCTGGGTGGCCAGGGTCTCGCCGTGCCAGCGGTAATCTTCTTGCTTGTCGATGAACAGCGCGTCCAGGGCATGCCCCTGGGACTCGGCGAGTTCTTCCAGGGCAATGGCCAAGGCCAGGTTGGAAGGGCCGAAGCCCACGCCGATCAGATCTTTTATGGTTTCCTGCTGTGATTGCTGGCTCATGGCTGCGATTCCCTGAATGATCGAATATGGACGCCCGCCGAGGCGCTGGCTCCTGCGCAAGTACATGTGTTGGAACGAGCCAGCCAGAAGGGAATTTAAGCGGCTAAAGAACGGGGTGACGCTGCCGATAAGGGGGTTAAGGCAAGGACCCAACTATGAACCAGGGAGTCGGCATGACATCCATATCCGCAAATCTGAACATCAACGTCGTTTCGGCGCAGACGCCGAGTGCGACTGCTGCTACGGAGCCTGAGCAGGCGAGCCAGGTTGAACAAGCGGAGCAGGGCGGGGCACTGAATACCAGCGGTGACACCTCGAAAGTCGGCGGTGCCGGCCAGGGGCAGGCTGCGCAAGCCAGTGACAGCAGCGAATCGACAGCTGTAAAAACATTGCGAGAGTTGATCAAAGAGCTGCAGAAGCAGTTGGCTGAGGAACAGCAACGGCTGGCGCAATTGATGGCAAGCAAGATGGAAGAGACGGCCAAAGCCACTGCCGTAAGTGCCAAGCAGGCCAGCGTTGCCACGATCAACGGGCAGCTCCTGGCGGCGACGGCGCAACTGCTGACGTTGCTGCAGCAAGAGGGCGGGAGCAGTGCTGGCGGTGTGGTCAGCACCACGGCCTGATAACGTTGCCCAAACGCCAAGCGTTACCCGGCCGGCACTGGCAGCGGCCTCGTCCTCAAGGCCTGCCGCCAGCATGACTGAAAGCAGCAGGTGACGGCAGTTACTCGGCCGCCACCCGCCCTTTGCTCTGCCGGTCAGCCTTGTACTGCATGGCCACGGCCGGTGCGGGCTTGGCTGCGCCGGTTTCCAGCCACTGGCGCATGCGGCTGGCATCGGCGAAGTGGGTGTACTTGCCGAAGGCATCGAGGATGACCATCGCCACCGGGCGATTATCCATGCGCGTCAGCAGCACCAGGCAGTGCCCGGCTTCGTTGGTGAAGCCGGTCTTGGTCAGCTTGATGTCCCAGTTGCTCTTGTTCACCAGGTGATCGGTGTTACGGAAGCCCAGGGTGTAGTTGGGCTTGCGGAAGGCTACGGTTTTTTCGCGGGTGGTCGACAGCTCGCTCAGCATCGGGTACTTGCGTGAGGCCATCAACAGTTTGGCCAAGTCGCGTGCGGTCGACACGTTCTGCGTCGACAGGCCGGTCGGCTCGACGTAGCGGGTATGCGCCATGCCCAGGCTGCGGGCCTTGGCGTTCATGGCTTTGATGAAGGCCGGGTAGCCGCCAGGGTAAGCGTTGGCCAGGCTGTTGGCAGCGCGGTTTTCCGACGACATCAGGGTAATCAGCAGGGTTTCGCGGCGGTCGAGCTGGCTGCCCAGGCGCACGCGTGAATACACGCCTTTCATTTCAGGGTTGTTGGCAATGGTCATGGTGAGCATCTCATCCATGGGCAGCTTGGCATCCAGCACCACCATCGCCGTCATCAGCTTGGTGACCGATGCGATAGGGACCACGCGGTCGGCGTGGCTCGAATACAGTTCCTGATTGCTGTTCAGGTCGATCAGCAGGGCGCTGCCTGAAGCCAGGTGCAGCTTGGACGGGTCACGTTGGACTTGGGCCGGGGGTTGTGCAGCAGCAGTCGACGGAAGGGTCGCAGTTCCTGTGAGCAACAGCAGCAGGCTGAGGATGGACAGGGATGTTTTCACGTTGAGGCTCACTAAAAGTTGGTATGTCGTTGGCTGTGCAAGGGTTTTCCCCCTAAAACCGCTGCATTCTGGAGTATGGCTGAATTGCTGTCGAATGCCTTATGACTAAAGGGCGCAAGGTGAACGAAATTTAATCCTGTACCCCTTATGCCCTTCGCCTTCGGGCCGAGGCAGCAAGGTGAATGCGCTGGCGTGCAGCGGGTAAATGGGCTTTGCTTGCTCGTCTATGTATACGTTGAAGGAGCTGAAAATGAAGCGTTTGCTGCTCGGGGCTTGTCTGGTTGCATCTGGCGCGGCCCAGGCCGGGATACCGATGCTGAATGCAACCTGTCCAGGCAACATTGAGGTCCACGCCGACAAGGGCGGCCCGATTTACATCAATGGCAAGGAAGGCAAGTTGAAGAAATTCAACGATAACTACTTTGAAGCCAAGGGCAGCGGTGTCACCCTCTCGCTGACGATCAACCCGGATGGTTCGCCTGATGTTTCGTACACCGGCAAGAACAGAGCCAATGGTGTGTGCCAGGTAAAGGAAAACTCCTGATCCTTTTGTTTGGGGCTCCCGCAGCGGCCGCGCGAGGGGTATGCGCTGCCCTGCAGGAGCCTGGCCCTGTCACTCAGTCATGTAGCAACGAGAGCTCGCTGATGATGCAGATCGAGCCATCATCGGCAGGTGTTGCATCTGTGTAGTCAACCTGGTTGTAGACCCCACCGTGGAATTCGAACAGCCGCGAAGCCCAGCTGCTGTCGAGTTGCAGCCCGCCTGAAGACCCGGACACCCCGTTACAGCTCGCTGTCACCGTAACCAGGCCGTCGCGGGTGGTGTGAATGCTCACATCGAACTTCGCCCCCAGCGGCACGCCTTTGAGCACCGTCGAGTTCACCGGGTCTGGCTGGTCGTAGGTCTGCCGAAACCCCAGGGTGATATCACCCTTCTTCCAGAACACTTTTACCGGTGGGCTGTCGTCCCCGCGCACGTGCATCTGCGCAATGACCACCTTCAGCGCAGCGTTCACCTTGGTCAGCGCCATGGTCTGGCGGTTCCAGTGGTTCTGGGCACTTGCAAGCGTCCAGCTTTGGGTTTCTGTCCACTCGCAGCGTGTGCGCCGGGTGCTTTTGCTGGATGCACCTTTGGTGGGGGCGGAAAACTGGATCGAGCCGTCGCTAAGCACGGTGACCACACTGGGGAAGCGGGCGATGGCTTCGGCGCCGTTGAGTTCGAGTGCAACGGGGTTGGTTGCTGAGACGGCCACAGGGGTGGCGATGATGAGGTTGCTGATATCTACGGCCATGTTGGCGCTCCTGACGAAAGTAGGGTTGTCTGGCGATTGCCTGGCAGCCGTGTAGCTGGCTGCCACGTAAAAGTTAGCCCCAAGCTAAAATTCAGTCAATAGCCTGAAGCTAAATAAATTTCGCTTAACGACAAATTACCTGTTGGCGAAATTTTTCCACCCTGGGGGTTTACGCTGGATTTGGCGGTGCGATAAGCTTTGCCTGAGCACTGTACGAATATACAGCTATCAGGATGAAGTTATGCCTAAGCACATGAAGTCGACACCCCCGTATCAGCAGGAACTCACCGGCGTAGAGCGGCTTGGCCTGCGCGTCTCATCGATGATCAACCACCCGGTGGCACAAACGCAGCGCTGGGTTCTGGTGCATCGCCTGGATACTGATGGTGATGCGGAATGGGAGGAGGTGATGGGCCTGCTGAAGGACACGCCAGAGCTGGACCTGACCTTCAACGATGACGAGAGCGTGATGGTGCGCTGGGCGCATAGCAGTGTGGAGCAGCGCGACGACTTCGTCATCGCGCACGACAGCGAAGAGCAGGTCGATTTGGCGGCGCCATTCTGATGATCGACAAACGCGCCGGGGTGACCGGGCTGAGGGCTATACCAGGTGGGCATTCCATACCAGTAGCACCCTGGCCTGAATGTAGGTTTCTTCCCGACGAATCATGCGGTCCTTGTGTCGCGCGTTGTCGGAAATCATCTCGAAATGGTCCTCGTCGGCGATCTGCAGGCGCTTGATGTAGATGTGCTCGCCCCAGGAGAAGAAGTAGATGCCGTCGCCGACGAATTCACGAATGCTGACATCAACGATCAGCGGGTCGCGATGCCGGATGGTCGGCTCCATCGACTGACCCCAGCCGGTGACCATCTTCAGGTGGTGGTGCTCGGTGAATTCCACGCCCAGTTCACGCAGGTGGCTGGGGCTGACGCGCACGTCTTTGAACATTTCGGGGTAGTCGTGGGGAATCTGCCCACCGCCCATGGCAGCGCGCACATCGTAGTGGGCGATCCAGACTTCATCCCCGACCAGGCCGGGGCGGCTCAGGTCGGCCTTCAGCAGAACGGCATCGGCGGGCTCGGCAGCGGCGGCCAGCAACCGTTGCCGGGTTTCTTCAGGGATACCTTTGCCGCTTCTGGCCAGCATCTGCTTGACCAGGTCGGCCGCAGACAGCTTGCTTTCGGCAGGCTCGGCTGCTGTTTGGGCGTATTCGCCAGCCGCCATTGCGTCGAACCAGCCGCGTGGCAAGCCTTCTATGGCCTCGATGCGCCGGGCGACGTCGTCACCCAGGTTCTTGACGGTCTTGTCAGAAAGGATCTGGCTCAGGTGCGCAGGGGCCATCCCCCAGCGTTCTGCACAGGATCCTTTTCTCTGGCTGCCGATTAGCTTGACCAGGTTGTGCTTGCGTATTTCATAAATGTCCATGAGGCGAAGCATGCCAGTATTTAGCTTTCTGCTAAATGTACGCATGGCTAAATTTACCCTTGCAGTAGATTTAGCCAAAGGCTAAATTTATTTCATTCAGAAGAAAAGCCGCCGGGACATTTTTCTGCGGGTATCACACTACTTCGAACGATGAGGTTTACATGGATCCGACTGACCTCGGCCCGGGCACCGTCACTTGGCTGGGCGGTACGGGCACCGTGTTGCTGGGGGCATTTCTATGGCTGCGCAAATGGCTGTCCAGGGATGCCGCAGACCGTGCGATGGACAATGCAGACATTGCAGTCGTCCGCCGCCTGACAGAGCTGCTTGATATCGAGCGGGATGCCCGCAGGGAGGCGGAAGCCAAGGCTGAGCATTTCGCCAAGGAACGCAATCAGCTGGTGATAACCGTAGGCCGGCTTCAAGGCAAGGTCGTGGCGCTGACCAGCCAATTGGCCGATGCCGTGCCCCAGCCAGCCAGAATGCAAAAAAAAGCCCGCCAGTTCGGCGGGCCATAAGGGCGTAGGGAGCAACGCACAACAAATTCGGGTCAGGCAACCAAGGTGCCTGGCTGCAACTGTTCAACCAAGGCCTGGGCCGAGGCAAGGGTAGGCATCGGGCCGCTGACGGCTTCGCCATTGCGTACCAGGTACCAGCACGCCAGCAGCCCTTGTTCACGCAGTGAAGCAGGGACGGCGCTACCGACAACGGACATGATATGGATAGTGGCCATGTGGACCTCCTGTGAAACATGGCTCTACCTTACGCAGCAGCCGCAGCGGTTTGAAATCAACTTCCTCGATAGTGGTCATTAGTTCTATCAACCATTACCAACGTGGCGGGCCGTAATACACCGGTGGCGGGCCATAGTAGGCGCGATAGCCCGGTGGTGGCGGTGCTGGCGCGTAGTACGGCTGGTAGTACACCGGCTGTGGCGGTGGCTGCACGTACACTGGCTGCG
The DNA here is from genome assembly GCF_003205205.1 of Pseudomonas sp. LB-090624. GTDB lineage: Bacteria > Pseudomonadota > Gammaproteobacteria > Pseudomonadales > Pseudomonadaceae > Aquipseudomonas. Next base: position 337,930 of record NZ_QJRL01000002.1, on the reverse strand, counting down.
CTGGGTAATACACAGGCTGGCGCTCGACATACACGGTACGGTCACGCCCGCCATAAACCGTTGCGCCAACCACTGCGCCCACCACGGCGGCGCCCAGCAACGGGCCCGGGCCATACCAACCGCCGCCGCCATGGCCGCCGTAACCATGGGCAGCAGCAGGCCCGCTGATGGCCAGGGCACCGACCAGCAGGACGATTCCGGGAATATGACGGTTCATAAGGCAACCTCGCAGGAAAACCCCCAGTGTGGGGTCCTGCTAATATGACTCCAGTCTCCGTCAGCTGAGCACAGGGAAACGGTAAAGGTTGTGTAAGGGACGACCAGTGGTTGCCTCTGTTACGCTGCACAAACGTTTCAGTCATGACAGAGGAGCAGGTTATGTCGCTAACTCCCAGCCGGGACACGGTGCTGTGCATTTCCCTGGCCGGCCGCCCTGGTACCTTCGGCGTACGCTTTCACAACCACCTGTACCAGCAGTTGGGCCTGGACTTCTACTACAAAGCCATGCGCACCGATGACCTGCCGGCGGCGGTGGCGGGTATCCGCGCCCTGGGCATACGGGGTTGTGGGGTGTCGATGCCATACAAGGAGGCCTGCATGGCACTGGTCGACGAAATCGATCCGTCGGCGGCGGCCATCGAGTCGGTCAATACCCTGGTCAACGACCAGGGCCATCTCAAGGCCTACAACACCGATTACCTGGCGGTGCGCCAATTGCTGGCGCAGCACAGGGTCGACCCGGCCACGGCCTTTGCCCTGAGGGGCAGTGGTGGCATGGCCAAGGCCGTGGCCAGTGCCCTGCGCGATGCCGGGTTTGCCGAAGGTGTCATTGTTGCGCGTAACGAGCAGGCTGGGCGGCAGTTGGCGGATGTTTGCGGTTACCGATGGTTGCCTGAGCTGGGCGACATCTGCCCGCCGATGCTGGTGAATGTCACGCCGATCGGCATGGCGGGTGGCCCGGAAGCCGAGGAATTGGCGTTTTCCGAGCATGCCATCGCCGCAGCGGAGCGGGTGTTCGATGTGGTGGCGATGCCGGCGCAGACACCCTTGATTCGCCAGGCGCAGGCGTTGGGCAAACCGGTGATTACCGGGCTAGAGGTGATAGCGCTGCAGGCGCTGGAGCAGTTCGTGCTGTATACCGGGGTAAGGCCGACGCGGGCGCAGGTGGACGCGGCGGTGGCTTACGCGCGGGATATCTAGTGCATCTGCACCGGCCACTTCGCGGGTTTGCCTGCGAAGTGGCAAGCACAGGCGGAAACCAGATCAGAACACTTTTTGTCCGTCATCCAGCTGCTGGTCAACCAGTGCCCGGCCATGGGCCAGCGACACATGCTGCGCATTCTCAAGGTCGGAAAAGAACTTCATCGGCATCGACATGCGCTTGCTGGTGTGGCCGTCGGGGGCTGTGATCAGGCAGCCTGCGGCATAGGGCAGGGGAGAGTCGGGGTGGGGCATCACGCTGGCGGTGATGGTGTGCTCGCGGTATTCACAGTGAAGAGATTGCATCGTCCTTACCTCGCTGTGGCATGTGAAGCAGTTACCTTCATATACCACAGCGAGGGGCCGGGAGTTCCCGGCCCGACGAGCGAACCGCGACGAACGCCTAGCCTTTCAGCTCGGTAGGCTGGATCACTTCTACCCAGTAACCGTCCGGGTCCTTGACGAAGGCCAGGTGGTTCATGCGCCCGTCCTGCAGGCGTTTCTGGAACGGTACTTCCAGCGCTTCGAAGCGCGCGCAGGCGGCGCGCACGTCGGGCACCGAAATGCAGATGTGGCCGAAGCCGCGCGGGTCGGTGTTGCCGTTGTGATAGGCGAACTCGGCGTCGTTTTCGGTGCCGTGGTTGTGGGTCAGCTCCAGGACGCCAGGGATCGACTTCATCCACTGGTGGCGTGCGGCGTCATCGGCAGGGATTTGCGCAGGGTCGACCAGGGCCAGGAAATACAGGCTGAAAGCGGCTTCAGGGAAATCACGCTTGTCGACCAGGCGGAAGCCCAGCACACGGGTGTAGAAGTCCAGCGACTTCTCGATGTCCTTGACCCGCAGCATGGTGTGGTTGAAGACAAACTGTGCGGTCGCGGCGTCAGGTTGCGCGGTGACGCCAGGCAGGGTGTTCAGATCGTGCAGGCTCATGGAAACTCCTGAGTCGGGGCCGGGCGCAGGGCACCGGCAAAAACAGACAGGCGGCCATGATACGGCAGTGTGCCGATTGCGCAAATGAAAGCGCCCTGCACAAGGCAGGGCGCTGGAATTAGAGGCCCGCATGTGCGGGCGCGTGATGGGGTCGCTAGTCCTTTAGCTGTCTCGATACTGAGCCAGCCCTTGTGAAAAAAGTGTGAAGTGGACGTTGATGTTTCATCAGCGGACCCAGCTTTCCACCGTCGCGGCGCCATATTCTTCCTTCCAGGCTTTTAGCCCGCGGTGGTTGCCGCCTTTGGTCTCGATGCGCTCGCCGGTGTGCGGGTTCTGGTAAACCTTTACCACGCGCGGGCGGCGCTGTTGCTTGGGGGCGGCACTGGAAACGCGGGCCACGGCTTTCGGGTCGAGGATGGCGATGATGTCGCGCAGGCTCTTGTCATAGCTTTTCATCAGGCCGACTAGTTTCTGCTCGAATTCGATTTCGCGTTTGAGGCCGGCATCCTTTTTCAACGCTTCCAGTTGCGCCATCTGTTCCTGGAGCGCTTTTTCGGCAGCACGAAACTCTGCAAGTCTGGACACTGTAATCACTCCTGTACGTCGGTCGTGGCAAGGCGTGACGAACATTGAAGAAGAATGAAAACGCCGGCCACGCGGTTGGGTTTTGCTGTTCGCTGATATCGAGTGTAGTCACTCATGGGAACTGGGTAAACTGCAAACTTTTGTAAGTAAGCCAGGAACTTTCCTAGTTTTGCGTGCGGTATTTTCCGCGTTTTCTCTGGGGCCCCGTCGGCGCGCTTAGACCATGGTCCAATGGCCCGTGCCAGAGCCATCGCGAGAAAATTTCAGATGATTGCCGGCTGAAGTTCGGCCCTGCCGCAGTAGCGTGCTCAAGCCGTGCCACAGGTTGTTAACCCGCCTTATTTCTGGATGTTTCTCGCATGTTTGCCCCTTTCCCCCTCGCCCCAGGGCGTCGTGTTGCCGGCTTGTTCCTGTTGTGTGCCGGCGCCAATGCCCAGGCCGCCGGTTTTCTTGAAGACAGCAGCGCCAAGGTCGAAGCACGCAATGTCTATTTCAACCGGGACTTTCGTGACGGCCACAGCAGTTCCAGCCAGGGGGCTTCCAAGCGCGAAGAATGGGCCCAAGGTTTCATTCTCAATGTTCAGTCGGGTTATACCCAGGGCCCGGTCGGCTTCGGGCTGGATGCACTGGGCATGTTCGGTTTCAAACTGGATTCCAGCCCGGCCGACAGTAACAGCGGCTTGCTGCCGTCTTCCGGTCACGACCCGCGACACGCTGCGGACCAGTACGCGAAGATGGGCCTGGCGGCCAAGGTCAAAGTGTCCAGCACGGTGCTCAAGTTCGGCTCGATGATGCCGGATATGCCACTGCTCAAGTACAACGATGGCCGCTTGCTGCCGACCATGTTCCATGGCGCCATGCTGACCTCCGAAGAACTGCACGACCTGAAGTTCACCCTGGCCCGCCTGGACAAGTACACCGCGCGCGACTCCACCGACCGCCAGGACATTCGCGTGCATTGCAAGAACAAGCGTTATGCCTGCGATACCGAAGCCGACCACTTTGACCTTGCCGGTGTCGATTACCGTTTCAACGAGCGCTTCAGTGCCCAGTACCAGGTGTCCAAGCTGGAGAGTATCTACCGCCAGCACTTCCTCGGCCTGGTGGCAAGCCAGCCGTTGGCGGTGGGCAGCCTGTCGGCCGACCTGCGCATGATCAAGAGTGATGACATTGGCAATGCCCGTGCTGGCGCCATCGACCACCATGCCTTCAGCGGCATGCTTGGCTACAGTCTGGGGGGCCACAAGCTCAGCGCCGGCTGGCAGCGCATGTACGGCGACAGCGCCATGCCTTACCTGGATGGCAGTAACCCGTACCTGGTCAACTACGCCCAGGTGAACGACTTCGCCGCTGCCCGGGAGCGCTCTTGGCAGTTACGCTATGACTATGATTTCAAGGCACTGGGTGTCCCCGGGCTGACGTTCTTCACCCGCTATATCAACGGTGACCACATCAAGGTGCCGGGTAGCAGCGCCGAAGGTAAAGAGTGGGAGCGCGACACCGAATTCAAGTACCAGGTGCAAAGTGGCACTTTCAAGGACGTCAGCGTGCGTCTGCGTAATTCCACTTACCGCAGCAACTACGAGAAGTGGGCGCGTGACATGGATGAGACGCGCGTCATCGTCAGCTACAACTTTTCGATCCTCTGAGCGGTCGCTTTGCCAAATACCCGCGGCCGCCTGACAATGGTTGCGTGTTCCGGTAAAGGGCAGGGCAATGAAAGACCTGTTGTTGATCGGCATCGGCCCGGGTGACCCGCGTCAGGTCACCTATGAGGCGGTCGATGCACTACGCAGCGCCAGTGTGTTCTTCGTGCTCGACAAGGGCAGCGACAAGGACGAACTGCTGCATCTGCGCAAGGCCATCCTGCAACGCTACCGCCCCGAGGGCGGCTATCGGCTGGTACAGGTGGCCGACCCCTTGCGCGATGGCCAGGCGCAGGACTACCTGGCCGCAGTGCAGGACTGGCACCGAAGGCGTGCGGTGTTGTATGCGCAGTTGCTCGAGCAGGAGATTGGCGACGGCGAAATCGGCGCCTTTCTGCTGTGGGGCGAGCCTACGCTGTATGACAGCACCTTGCGGATTCTTGACCTGGTCCGCGACCGCGGCCTGGCCCTGCGCCTGCAGGTTATCCCCGGTATCAGCAGCGTGCAGGCACTGGCGGCGCGGCACCAGGTTGCGCTCAACCGTGTCGGCGAGCCGCTGACCGTGCTGGCGGGGCGCCGGCTGGCCGGGCAGGGGGATATCGACAACGTGGTGGTCATGCTCGACGGGCGGTGCGCGTTTGCCGAGGTCAATGACCCGGCGCTGATGATTTATTGGGGCGCTTATCTGGGCACTGAAGATGAGGTGCTGATTGCCGGCCCGTTGGTTAGCGTGAAAGCGCAGATTCTGGAGGTGCGTGAGCGGGCGCGGGCGCGCAAGGGGTGGATCATGGATACCTACCTGTTGCGCAGGGAGCTGTAGGCGCGGCCTTGGACTGCGAAGAGGCCAGCCTGGGCAACAATCTGTGCCGACAAGGGTGGCGCCTTCGCAGCCCAATGCTGCTTTACAGGTGAAGAGAAAAAATGAACATGATGCCCACCGACTTCAGGGGGTGCCCAGTATGGCCACGACTTTGTCGCGTAGCTGGTCAATGGTGAACGGTTTGCCGATCATGTGCATGCCTTCCGGCACATTGATGCTGTCTGCATAACCACTGGCAAACAGCACCGGCAACAGCGGCCGCAGTTCGCGGGCCTTGCCCGCCAGTACTTCGCCGCGCATGTCCGGCAGCCCTACGTCGGTCATCATCAAGGCCAAGGCCTGCTCAGCGTTTCCGAGAATGCGTAGCGCCGCGCTAGCATTTTCCGCTTCAAGGACTTCGTAGCCCAGTTCGTCGAGCACTTCGACCATCAACATACGGACGATGTCGTCGTCTTCGACTACCAGAAGGTGCATGGTTGGGTTCCTGTGCAAATGAATGTCTTTAATCTGTGCTCTGGGCGGCAGCAGAAGTTCCCGAGGATACCGATACGCGCAAATAGATGGAACGATTGTCGACCCCACCTTTCAAATACTGGCTAAATGCCCTGCCAGACCCGGCAAAGCTGGTTAGACTCGCTTAACAGGACGGTGCAGTGGCAGATAACTACAACGACTGATCCGCCACTCTTTTCAATGGACTTTTCTTGCTCGGGCGTTTTCTCATGATTCAAGCAGCCTCGATGGACCAGCGAAGCTTCCGCAAACTGCTGAGCCGCAATGTCGGCCTTCCTCTGGGTGTGGGCCTGCTGGGTGCCGTGGCCTTTGTCGCGGTAATCAACTACCTGCTCTCGGCCATGCAATGGGTCGAGCACACCGACCGGGTGATCGGCAATGCCAACGAAACGGTCAAGCTGTCGATCGACATGGAAACCGGCATGCGCGGCTTCCTGCTGACCGGTGACGAGCGCTTCCTCGACCCGTACGAGGTGGCTAAACCCCGTATTCTCAGCAGCCTGCAAGGCTTGCGTAGCTTGGTCGAAGACAACCCACAGCAAGTCGACCGCATCGACAGGCTGATTGCGTTGCAGCAGGCGTGGAACGAATTCGGTAGCAACATGATTACCCTGCGTCGCAATAACGGCGCCTATCGGGAGCTGATCGGCAATGGCCGAGGCAAGCGCCTGACCGATGAAATCCGGAAAGAGTTCGACAACCTCATCGGTATCGAGCAGCAATTGCGCACGGCCCGGAACGAGAAGGTCAGCACCGTCACCGTGACGGCGATTTCGGCCTTCGTGCTGCTGATCGTCGGCCTCAGCGCCTTGCTGGCCTACCTTGGGCGGCGCGACCTGATGGCGTTGTCTGACAGCTATGACGAGAATCTGAAGGCCCAGCAGCGCTCGGCCGAGCGCCTGGAGCACCAGGCCTGGCTGCGCAACGGGCAGACTCAACTGGCCGAGCAGGTCCTGGGCCAGCTGACCCTGCCGATGCTGGGTGACAATATCCTGCGTTTCTTTGCCGGCTACCTGGGCAGTGTGGTCGGGGCGCTGTATGTGCGTGACGAGCATGGCCGGATGGTGCGTGTGGCCACCTACGGCCTGGATGCCGAAGAGCAGGCCCGCGAGCAAGTGCTCGGCAATAGCGAAGGCCTGCTGGCCCAGGCCGTGCGTGAAGAAAGGCTGCTGCGCCTGGACGATCTCCCGGAAAATTATTTCCACTTCAGCTCAGGCCTGGGCAAGGGGCTGCCGCGCAGTGCCATGCTGATGCCGGCCAGCGATGGGGGGCAGATCAATGGTGTGGTGGAGCTGGGCTTCCTGCGGCCATTGCAGGAGCGCGACGATGAACTGCTGCAGCGGGTCGAGGGCAACCTCGGCATGTCCATCGAGAGCGCCCGCTACCGTCAGCGCTTGCAGGAGGTGCTGGCCGAGACCCAGCAGTTGAACGAAGAGCTGCAAGTGCAGCAGGAAGAGCTGAAAACCGCCAACGAAGAGCTGGAAGAGCAATCGCGCGTACTCAAGGAATCCCAGGCCCACCTGGAAACCCAGCAGGCGGAACTGGAGCAGACCAACGAGCAGTTGTCCGAACGTACCGAAGCGCTGGACCGCAAGAACGACGAACTGCTCCAGGCCCAGGAGCAATTGCAGGCCCGGGCCGACGAGCTACAGCGCTCGAGCAAGTACAAATCCGAATTCCTCGCCAACATGTCCCACGAGCTGCGCACGCCGCTGAACAGCTCGTTGATCCTGGCCAAGTTGCTGGCGGAGAACGGCGAGGGCAACCTCAGCGACGAACAAGTCAAGTTCGCCGAGTCCATCTATTCGGCCGGCAACGACCTGCTCAACCTGATCAACGATATCCTCGACATCGCCAAGGTCGAGGCCGGCAAGCTTGAAGTGCGGCCCGAGAGCACCCAGGTGGCGCGCCTGGTCGAGGGCCTGCGCGGCATGTTCGAACCGTTGGCCGGGCAAAAGGGCCTGGCTTTCGAGGTGACTGCCCAAGGGCAGGTGCCGGCCACTTTGTTCACCGACCGCCAGCGCCTTGAGCAGATCCTCAAAAACCTGCTGTCCAACGCCATCAAGTTCACCGAGCGTGGCCAAGTCAGCCTGAATATCGGCTACCAGCCGGACAGCGGTATCGTGTTTGCCGTGCGTGATACTGGCATTGGCATTGCGGCCGATCAGCAACAGGCGATTTTCGGTGCCTTCCACCAGGTCGACGGCACCAGTAACCGGCGCTACGGCGGCACTGGGCTGGGCCTGTCGATCTCCCGCGACCTGGCGCATTTGCTGGGTGGGCAGATCAGTGTAGAAAGCACCCCGGGGCAGGGCAGTGTTTTCAGCCTGGTGTTGCCGGAGCGCTTCGAGAACCAGGCCCAGGACGTCGAGCCGTTGAGCCTGCGCCCGGCAGTCGACGCGCTGCCGCCCGTGCCGCAGGTGGCGGCCGTCGCTGCGCCGAAACGCCCGGTGCTGGCATTTGCCGACGACCGCGAACGGGCACCGTTCGGCAACCGCTGCATATTGGTGATCGAAGACGAACCGAACTTCGCCCGCATCCTGTTCGACCTGGCGCATGAGCTGGGTTACAGCTGCCTGGTGGCGCACGGCGCCGACGAAGGCTTCGAGTTGGCTGCCCAATACATCCCTGATGCAATCCTGCTGGACATGCGCTTGCCCGACCACTCCGGGTTGACCGTGCTGCAACGCCTGAAAGAGCAGGCCGATACCCGGCATATCCCGGTGCATATCATTTCTGTGGAAGACCGCGTCGAGGCCGCCATGCACATGGGCGCCGTCGGCTACGCCGTCAAGCCGACCAGCCGAGAAGAACTCAAGGAAGTGTTCGCTCGCCTGGAGGCCAAGCTCACGCAGAAGCTCAAGCACATCCTGCTGGTCGAAGACGACGACCTGCAGCGCGAGAGCATTGCACGCCTGATCGGCGATGACGATGTCGAGATCACCGCTGTGGGCATGGCCCAGGACGCCCTGGCGCTGCTACGCGAGAACATCTATGACTGCATGATCATCGATCTCAAGCTGCCGGACATGCTGGGCAACGAACTGCTCAAGCGCATGACCGCCGAAGATATCCGCGCCTTCCCGCCCGTGATCGTGTATACCGGGCGCAACCTGACCCGCGAAGAAGAAACCGACCTGCTCAAGTACTCGCGTTCGATCATCATCAAGGGCGCCCGCTCGCCAGAGCGCTTGCTCGACGAAGTGACGCTGTTCCTGCACAAGGTCGAATCGCAGTTGTCCAACGAACGCCAGCGCATGCTCAAGACTGCACGCAGCCGCGACAAGGTGTTCGAAGGCCGCAAGGTGCTGCTGGTGGACGACGACGTACGCAATATCTTCGCCCTGACCAGTGCGCTGGAGCACAAGGGGGCGATTGTCGAGATCGGCCGTAACGGCCGTGAGGCCATCGAGCGCCTGGAGCAGCATGACGACATCGACCTGGTGCTGATGGATGTGATGATGCCGGAAATGGACGGCTTCGAGGCCACCCGCCTGATTCGCCAGCAAGCCCGCTGGCGCAAGCTGCCGATCATCGCCGTGACCGCCAAGGCGATGAAAGATGACCAGCAGCGTTGCCTGCAGGCAGGTGCCAATGATTACCTGGCCAAACCGATCGACCTGGACCGCCTGTTCTCGCTGATCCGTGTATGGCTGCCGCAACTGGAGCGAATTTGACTAGCGAACGTAACACCGACATCGAGATCCGCTTGCTGATCGAGGCCATCTACCTCAAGTACAGCTACGATTTTCGCAACTACTCCGGCGCTTCGATCAAGCGCCGGATCCTGCATGCGCTGCGCCAGTTCGAATGCCAGACGGTGTCGGCGCTGCAGGAGCGCGTGCTGCACGACCCTGGCATGTTCATGCAGTTGCTGCAGTACCTGACGATCCCGGTCAGCGAGATGTTCCGCGACCCGGGGCACTTCCTGGCGCTGCGCAACGAAGTGGTGCCGTTGTTGCGTACCTGGCCTTCGATCAAGGTCTGGATTGCCGGCTGCAGCACGGGTGAGGAGGTGTACTCGATGGCCATCCTGCTGCGCGAGGAGGGCCTGTTGGAGCGCACCATCATCTACGCCACCGACATCAATCCGCATTCACTGGACAAGGCCAAGCAGGGTATCTATTCGATGCAGAGCATGCGTGAGTACGCCGAAAACTACCGCATCGCCGGCGGCCGGCGTGACTTTGCCGAGTACTACACGGCGGCCTATGGCAATGCCATCATGGACAGCACGCTGCGCGACAACGTGACCTTCGCCGACCACAGCCTGGCCACTGACAGCGTGTTTTCCGAAACCCAGTTGGTGTCGTGCCGCAACGTCCTGATCTACTTCAACAAGGCGCTGCAGGATCGCGCCTTGGGGCTGTTCCACGAGTCGCTGTGCCACCGCGGCTTCCTGGTGCTGGGCAGCAAGGAGTCGGTGGACTTTTCGGCTTACAGCCAGCACTTCGAGCCGCTGGTCAAGCCTGAACGGATCTACCGCAAATCATGAACGGGGTGCGCGCGGTGGTGATCGGCGCCTCGGCTGGCGGCGTGACGGCGCTGTTCACGGTGCTGGGCGCGTTGCCGCCCGGCTTCGCCATCCCGGTGCTGTGCGTGTTGCACCTGCCGGATGACCGCCACAGCCAGCTGGCCGAGGTGCTGCAGCGCCGCCTGCACCGCCCCGTGTGCGAGGCGCGTGACAAGCAACCCTTGCGTGCGGGGCAAATCTACGTAGCGGGGCCGGGCTACCACCTGTCGGTGGAGCGTGACTTCACCCTGTCGCTGAGCCAGGAGCCGCCGGTGCATTTTTCCCGGCCGGCCATCGACTACCTGTTCATCTCTGCGGCCGATGCCTATGGCGACGGCCTGCTTGGCGTGCTGCTCACGGGGGCCAACGAAGACGGTGCCCAAGGGCTTGCCTATATCAAGAACAGCGGCGGCCGGACCATTGTCCAGGACCCCCGCGACGCACAGGTGGCGCTGATGCCGGAGGCCGCGCTGGCCCTGCACCAGCCCGACCATATTCTTACTCTGAGTGGTATCGAGCAGTTGCTCGCCGCCTTGGGACCTAGCGCATGCTAAGCCACACCATCGCCAAGCTGCTGATCGTCGACGATCTGCCGGAAAACCTGCTGGCCCTCGCTGCCTTGATCCAGGGTGAAGACCGCGAGGTGCACCAGGCCCAGTCTGCCGAGGCTGCACTGTCGCTGTTGCTGGAGCACGAGTTCGCCCTGGCCATTCTTGATGTGCAGATGCCGGGGATGAACGGTTTCGAGCTGGCCGAGCTGATGCGCGGCACGGAAAAAACCCGCAACATTCCCATCGTCTTCGTCACCGCTGCCGGGCGCGAGATGAACTACGCCTTCAAGGGCTATGAAAGTGGTGCCGTGGACTTTCTGCACAAACCGCTCGAGACCATGGCGGTGAAAAGCAAGGTGTCGGTTTTTGTCGACCTTTACCGGCAACGCAAGGTGCTTGATCGCCAGTTGCAGGCACTGGAGCGCAGCCGCCAGGAGCAGGAAGTGCTGCTGGCCCAGTTGCAGGTGGCGCGTGGTGAACTGGAGCACGCGGTGCGCATGCGCGATGATTTCATGTCGATCGTTTCCCACGAAGTGCGTACGCCGCTGAACGGCTTGATTCTGGAAACCCAGCTGCGCAAGCTGCACCTTGCGCGTGGCAACCTGGCCGCGTTCAGTGGCGACAAGTTGCAGGCCATGGTCGAGCGCGACGAGCGGCAGATCAACAGCCTGATCCGCCTGATCGAAGATATGCTAGATGTTTCGCGCATTCGTACCGGCAAACTGTCGCTGCGGCCCAAGGCATTTGACCTGAGCCAGCTGGTACGCGGCTTGGTGGAGAATTTTGCCGCCCAGGCCGCGGCACTGGACACCCATATCGAGTTGCACTGCTGCGCGCCGCTGCAAGGGGAATGGGACGAGTTCCGGATTGAGCAAGTACTGGCGAACTTGTTGTCCAATGCCTTGCGGTACGGTGAGCGCAAGCCTGTGAAGGTGCGTGTGTACGAGGAGGATGGCCTGGCCTGCGTGCAGGTGCAGGATCAAGGTATCGGTATCGGCATGGCCAACCAGCAGCGCATCTTCCAGCAGTTCGAGCGGGTCGCCAGCCAGCATGCCAGTGGTGGCCTGGGTCTGGGGCTGTATATCTCGGAACAGATCGTGCACGCCCATGGCGGGCTCATCCTGGTGGAAAGTGAAGAGGGCAAAGGCGCCACTTTCACCTTGCAACTGCCACTGGCAACATTCGAACAACAAAACGACCAGGCGCGGGCAACCTCTGCGTGAGCCTGGGGTCTGATGGCCAACTGTAAGAATTTCAAGGCGTTAACATGAGTGAAGATGCACAAGACGTGGTGCTGGTGGTCGAGGACGAACCGGCGATCCGCATGATTTTGCGAGACTATCTGGCCGGCGAGGGTTACCACGTGCTGGTCGCCGAGGATGGTGAGCAGGCGTTCGCCATATTGGCGAGCAAGCCGCACCTGGACCTGATGGTCACCGACTTCCGCTTGCCGGGTGGTATTTCAGGGGTGGAAATTGCCGAGCCTGCGGTGAAGCTGCGACCGGACCTGAAGGTAATCTTTATCAGCGGCTACCCGGCGGAGATTCTCGAGTCTGGCAGCCCGATCACCCGCAAGGCACCGATTTTGGCCAAGCCGTTCGACCTGGATACCCTGCACGAGCAGATCCAGTCGCTGCTGCGCTGAAATTTCCGGGTAGCTGGAAGCAACTGTCTTGCTCAATTTCTAGAATCCAGCGCACTCCCTGTGGGAGCGGGCTTGTCCCGCGAACACGGGCGAAGCCCGTGCCATTCATCAGGGTGTTCTCCGCGTCTAGCGCAGGGTCCGCTCCAGCCCGCCCACCAGCATGCTTTCCATCAGCCCCAGGCCCTGCTCTTCGGGCAAGGCCTTCAACAACCCCGGCAGCTGGTTCAGCAGTGTCGCTACCACATGCGCGGTGGCCACCAGCGCCTCGCCCTGTAACTTCGCCTGAGGTGCGATCAACCTCAGCAACCCCGCCTCATAGCGCGTGCGCAACGCGGCCAGGCGCGCCTGCTGGTCGTCGTTCAGGCAACACAGATCCCGCTCTGCCAAACGGAACTGCAGGGGCCGTTCGGCATGCAATTGCCAATGCGCGGCAATCAGGCAGCTCAACGCCGAAACTCCCCGGGCCATGGCCCGCCGCCCTTGGTCCAGGGTGGCCTGCAGCTCCTCGTACAACTCCTCGATCAAGTCGAACAACAGGTCTTGCTTGCTGGGGAAGTGATGGTACAGCGAGCCGGCAGTCAGCCCGACATGGGCTGCAAGCTCGCGCATGCTGACCTGGCCAAAGCCCTTCTCGGCGAACAGCGCCATGGCCCGGTCACGTCGCTCTTCAAAGTTGGCACAGCGCATCGCCGCATTGATCGGGGGCATGGCGCCAGCTCCTCAATAGGTGAAGAAACCGCGGCCGGTCTTGCGCCCCAGCCAGCCGGCCGCGACCATTTCCTTGAGCAGCGGGGCAGGGCGGTACTTGCTGTCGTTGAAGCCTTCATGGAAGGCCTCCATGATCGCCAGCAAGGTGTCCAGGCCAATCAGGTCGGCCAGCGCCAGCGGTCCGATCGGCTGGTTGCAGCCCAGGCGCATGCCGGTGTCGATGTCCTCGGCACTGGCCAGGCCTTCCTGGCGCACGAAGATCGCCTCGTTGATCATTGGCACCAGAATGCGGTTGACCACGAAGCCCGGGCGGTTACCGGCGGTGATCGGGGTCTTGCCCACTTTTTCCGTCACCAGAAGCGCCTGGGCGTAGGTGCTGTCGCTGGTTTGCAGACCACGAATGATCTCGACCAGCGCCATCATCGGCACCGGGTTGAAGAAGTGCACGCCAATGAAGCGCTCGGGGTGCGCTATGCTGGCGGCCAGCTCGGTGACCGACAGCGAAGACGTGTTGGTGGCGATCAGGCAGTCGGCCGTGACGTTGGCCGCTACCTCCTGCAGGATGCGCTGCTTGAGTTGCAGGTTCTCGGTGGCCGCTTCGATCACCAACTGCGCGGTGTTGAGCTGGCCATAGTCGGTGCTGGTGCGGATACGTGTTTTCGCCGCTGCGGCCTTGTCGGCGTCGAGGGTGCCCTTGCTAACCTGGCGCTCCAGGTTTTTGCCGAGTGTCGCTACGCCGCGCTCCAGTGCCGCGTCGGAGACATCCACCAGCAACACCTGGAAGCCAGCGATCGCGCACACCTGAGCGATGCCGTTACCCATGGTACCGGCGCCGATCACGGCAATGTGTTCAATGTTCATGTGTTGCTCCCTCAAACGCGCTCGAAGACGATGGCGATACCCTGGCCGCCACCGATGCACATGGTGGCCAGGGCGTAGCGACCCTGGATGCGCTGTAGTTCATGGATGGCCTTGGTAGCGATGATCGCGCCGGTGGCACCGACCGGGTGACCCAGTGAAATGCCGGAGCCGTTGGGGTTGACCTTTTCCGGGTCGAAGCCCAGTTCGCGCGCCACGGCGCAGGCCTGGGCGGCGAAGGCCTCGTTGGACTCGATCACGTCCAGGTCCTGCACCTTGAGGCCGGTCCTCTCCAGTACCTTGTGAGTGGCGGGGATTGGCCCCAGGCCCATGAGCTCCGGTTCCACCCCCGCATGCGCGTAGCCGACCAGGCGAGCCAGCGGCTTCAGGCCCAGGCGCCGTACGGCGTCCCCGGTTGCCAGCACCAGGCCGGCGGCACCGTCGTTGATGCCGCTGGCGTTACCGGCGGTGACGGTGCCGTCCTTCTTGAACACCGGCTTCATGCCGGCCAGTTGCTCGGCGGTCACGTCACCGCGCACATGTTCATCGACGCTGAACTGCACGCTGCCTTTGCGGGTTTTCAGTTCCAGCGGCACGATCTGGCTGGCGAAGCGGCCTTCGGCAATGGCGCGGGCGGCGCGGCGCTGGCTGCTCAGGGCGAGTTCGTCCTGCATTTCGCGGGTAATGCCATGTTTGGCCGCCACGTTTTCAGCGGTAATGCCCATGTGGAAGTGCTCGAACGGGTCGTGCAGTACGCCGACGGTATAGTCGATGCCTTGCAGGTCACCCATGCGTGCGCCCCAACGTGCCTGCGGCAGCAGGTAAGGACCACGGCTCATGGATTCGGCACCGGCGGCAATGGCCACGTCGGTGTCGCCCAGCAACAGGCCCTGGGCCGCCGAGACGATGGCCTGCAGGCCAGAGCCGCACAGGCGGTTGACGTTGAAGGCCGGGGTTTCCTTGGGGATGCCGGCGTTCATTGCGGCTACCCGCGCCAGGTAGGCGTCGCGGGGTTCGGTAGGGATGACAGTGCCCATTACCAGGTGGCCGACCTGTTCGGCGGCCAGGCCCGACCGCTCGATGGCGGCGCGGGTGATGGCGCTGGCCAGGTCGGCCAGTGGCAGATCCTTGAGGGAACCGCCAAAGCCACCAATGGCTGAACGGACGGCACTGACGACATAGATTTCTGCGCTGCTCATGGTAGCTCCGATTGCGAAGGCATGGCGGGACCGGGCCAGGCTCTGCGAGAATGGCCGGAGAGATCCCGGAGTGGGTCCGAGTCTAGGCAAAGGCTCTGTTGCAGCCTATGCCGGAACTGTTCAAACAACCTGGCACTTTTTGCCACTCAGCATAGACAGCGAAAACCGCCATGCGCGATAGCGATTCGGTCGCCGTGTACTTCCTCAATGCGATGCTCCACGCTTTGCGCGACAGCCCTGTCGAGCGTGATGCGCAGTTGCGCGCGGTGGGCATCGAGCCGCAGCTGCTCGCTCAGCCCCAGGCGCGGGTGCCGGCCAAGGCCTTCGCCGAGCTGTGGCTGGCGCTGATCCAGCGCCTGGACGATGAGTTCTTTCGCCTCGACAGCCATGGCATGCCGCTGGGCAGTTTCGCCCTGATCTGTCGCGGGCTGATCCTTGAGCCCAACCTGGAAAAGGCCTTGCGCCAGTGCATGGGCGGTTTCGGCTTGTTTCTGCGCGACTTGCGCGGCAGCCTGACGGTGCGTGGTGGGCGCGCGCTGATCAGTGTGCAATCGACCATCGCCGACCCGTTGACCCGCGTGTATGCCGAGGAAACCTACCTGGTGCTGATGATCGGCATCCTGTGCTGGCTGGGCGGGCGACGGATCACCATCGATCGCACCGAGCTGTCGGTGTCGCGCCCGGCCCAGGAAGACGACCTGCTGTTGTGGGGGCCGGACCTGCGCTTGGGCAGTGGGCGTACCGAGGTGGAGTTCGACAGCGCCTGCCTGCGGTTGCCGGTGGTGCAGGATGTGGCAGCGCTGAAGACGTTCTTGCGCAGTGCGCCACAGGGGTTGGTGATTCGCTTTCGTAACCAGAACGGCCTGGTGGCCGAGGTTTACCGGCACCTGCGGGCGCGGCGTTATGGGCAGTGGCCGACGTTGGCGGCACTGGCGCAGCAGCAGGGGATCAGCGCCAGCACCTTCCGCCGACAGCTGGAGCGCGAGGGGCGGTCGTACCAGCAGATCAAGGATGAGGTGCGCCGGGCCATGGCCTTCGAGCGGTTGCGCGAAGGGGTGCTGAGCATTGCAGAAATCGCCGAACAGGCCGGCTTCCAGGAGCCCAGTGCGTTTCACCGGGCGTTCAAGAAATGGACCGGGCAGAGCCCCGGCAGCTACCGGGCCCGCTTGGTCGGGCGGTAGCTACGACCTGTACTGGCGTCATCGCGGGCTTGCCCGCGAAGAGGCCGGTCAAGGCTGGCTGGCAATGCTCAGGCCGGCACCATGGCAAACCCGACCCCGAACCGGTTCCAGGCATTGATGGTGGCAATCGCCAAGGTCAGGTTGGCCATCTCGGCCGGCTCGAAGTGCTCCCGCAAGGCTTCATACTCCCCCTGCGGTGCGCCTTGTTCAGGCAAGCGCGTCAGGCTTTCGACCCAGGCCAGCGCTGCGCGTTCGCGCGGGGTGAAGTAGGCCGTTTCCTGCCATACGCACAAGGTCTGCAGGCGCGCTTCGGTCTCACCGGCCTTCCGCGCATCGTTGGCGTGCAGGTTGACGCAGTAGGCGCAGCCGTTGATCTGCGAGGCGCGCAAGCGCACCAGTTCCAGCAGCGAGTTTTCCAGGCCGCTGTTGGCCAGGGCCTGTTCGAGGCCGACCATGGCCTTGTAGGCTTCGGGTGCGTGTTTGGCCCATTCGATACGGTTATGCACGGCAGTCTCCAAAAAAGGTGTGGGGTGGCGATGGCGTCACTGTAGCGCCGCACAATGGCTACCCCGATAGCCAATTCCGCACATAAGCGGGAGGCCAATCGTGCATTCAGCCGGCCACTGACAAGCATCCAATCTCTTCATTTCTGCCAGGCCAGCCAAGCCGGGATAATGACCAGGTCTTGCCAGAAGAGAACCGATCGACAATGAGAGCTGCACTGAACCTGTTGCTGGTGATCCTGCTGGCGCTGAACCTGCGGCCGATCCTGACCAGTATCGGCCCGTTACTTGAGCCCATGCGCGCCAGCACCGGCCTGGGTTACCAGCAGGCCGCCCTGCTGACCGCGCTGCCGGTGCTGTGCATGGGCCTGGTGCCATTGCTACAGCCCTGGCTGCGGCGCTGGATCAGCGAGCATGGCGGCATGCTTGGCGGGCTGGCGGCGATCGCGTTGGCTTGCCTGTGGCGTCTGCAACTGGACAGTGCCTGGGCGTTGATCGCCAGTGCGGTGCTGGCCGGCCTGGGCGTGGCGTTGGTGCAGGGCATGATGCCGGGGCTGGTCAACCGCTGGTTCCCGGGGCGCCTGGCCGGGGCCATGGGCCTGTATTCGGCGGCGCTGATGACCGGCGGTGGCCTGGCAGCAGTGCTTGGGCCACACATCAGCGGCCACTTCGGCCACTGGCAGGCCGGCCTTGGGCTGTGGGCGATTCCGGCGGTGCTGGCCGTGCTGGCCTGGGTCGTGCTGCGGCCACGCCAGGGCGCGCCAGCGCTGCCAGGGGCTACGGGCGGGCATTGGTTCGGCACCCGCCGGGCCTGGTTGTTGGCCCTGTACTTCGGCCTGATCAATGGCGGCTACACCAGCATGGTGGCCTGGTTGCCGGCTTACCACATCGAGCACGGCGGCAGCGCCCAGAGTGGCGCCGACCTGGTGGGCCTGATGACCGTCTTCCAGGTGGCCGGCGCGCTGGGCCTGCCGCTGCTGCTACGGCGCTTGGCAGACCGGCGCCCGGGGCTGTGGCTGGCGCTGGGGATTCAGCTGGCCGGCTTCCTCGGCCTGCTGCTGGCGCCAACAGTGGCGTCGGGGCTGTGGGTGGCGATGATCGGTTTTGGCCTGGGTGCCTGCTTCAGCCAATGCCTGACGTTGACCCTGGAGCACCTGAAAAACCCGGCCGAGGCTGGCAGCCTCGCGGCGTTCGTGCAGGGCATCGGTTTCATCATCACCGGCATCGTGCCGTACATCACTGGCTGGCTGCGCGATGTCAGTGGCGACTTTCAGGCGTCTTGGACGCTGCTGACCGTGACCGTGCTGGCCATGTTGCTGGTGACCGCGTGCTTCAACCCGCGCGGTTATGCGGCCGTCATCGCCCGCCGGGCAGTGGCGGGCAAGGCTGCACCGGTCAGCTGAGACGCTGCAAGGTATCGCGTACCCGGTCCAGTGCCGGGTCGATATCCAGCAGCTCGATGGCGCCAAAGCCCATCAGCAGCCCCGGGCGTACCGGCGCTTCGCTGAAGAAAGGTGCCAGCGAGTACAGGCCAACCTCCACCTTGCGCGCCAGGTTGGCCAGTAACTCCACATCGACCCCGGGCCTGGCCAAGGCGCTGAGATGGAAGCCGGCGCTGGCGGGGATGGCGCTGAACCACGGTGCCAGATCGCCCCCCAGCCGCGCCAGGATGCGCTCGCGGCGGGCGCTGTAGACCTCGTGGCAGCGACGAATGTGCTTGTTCAGGTGGCCTTCGCCAAGAAAGCGCGCCAGCGCCCATTGCAGCAGGGTCGGGCTGTGCCAGTCGCTGAGGTGCTTGGCCACGCAGGCGGCTTGCAGCACCGCAGGCGGCAACACGGCGTAACCCAGGCGCAGCTCAGGCAGCAAGGTCTTGGAAAATGTCCCGACGTAGGCCACCAGGCCATGCCGGTCGAGGCGCTGCAGGGCGTCCGAGGCTGGGCCATGGTAGCGGAACTCGCAATCGTAATCGTCTTCGATGATCAGCGCCCCCAGCTCGGCAGCCCGCGCCAACAGGGCCTGGCGACGCGGCTCGCTCATCGGCATGCCCAGGGGGAACTGGTGCGACGGCGTGACGTAGATCAGTTGGGTGCCATCGGCGATCTGCTCCACGCACAGCCCTTCAGCGTCCACCGGTACCGATTGCAGGCGAGCGCCCAAAGCCAGGAACAGTTGGCGTGCCGGCGGGTAGCCAGGGTCTTCCATGGCCACCCGGCAGCCGGGTTCGACCAGCACCCGGGCGATCAGGTCCAGTGCCTGCTGGGCGCCGTTGCACACCAGCAGGTCGGCGGCGCTGCAATGTACGCCGCGGGCGTAGGCAATGTGGCGGGCGATGGCTTCGCGCAGCTCCGGCAGGCCTTGGGCCGCGAACTGCCGCTCGGGGTGGCGCTGGCTGCGGCGCAAAGCGTAGTTCAGGCAACTGCGCCACTGGTCGAACGGGAACTGTGCCTTGCTCGAGGCACCCCCGATGAAGTCGAAGCGTGACGGGGCCTGCAGCTGGCGTTGGCCAAGCACCGTGGCGCGCTGTTGCCAACGTTCGAGCGATGCGGCGCCAGCGAGGGCGATGGCGGCGGGTTCGCTGCTGCGCAGAGGTTGGCGCGGGGTGACGAAGGTGCCACGGCCGACCACACCACTGAGCAGGTTGTCATAGGTCAGGCGCGAATAGGCTTCGGCCACGGTCTTGCGTGATACCCCCAGCTGTTCGGCCAACAGCCGCGTGGGTGGCAGTTGAGTGCCGGCAGCCAGATGGCCATTGTCGATACGGGCGCGCAATTGCTGGTAAAGCTGGTCGGCCAGGCCTTTGCGGCCATCCAGCCGAATGTGCAGTTCCATGGGACGGTCCGGGGCAGGGGTGTGCACAGGATAGCGGATTGGCTGGGCAACAGCATGGGGTCGCACAGCGGCCCCAGCAATGGCCATCAGAACCGGGCCGTGCTCACTGTGATATAGCCTTTATCTGCCAGGGCGATGCGGATCACCGTCTCGTCCGCCGGTGCCTTGCGGTTGCGCTTGATGCACACGCCATCCACTGCCGCCGCTCGCATATGCTCGGTAATAACCCGCCCGTTCGGGGCGAAAAACACCTCGCTGGCCAGTAGCTCGATGCGCTCGATCAGCAAGCGGGTCTGTTCATCGGTCGCACAGAAGAACATCACCCCCGACAGGTGCGGGTCTTCATCAGGGTTGCTGATCTCATGGTCCAGCATTTCGCGCAGGCTGCTGCGGAGTTCGGCAATGGAGCGGGCGTACAGGTGCATGCGGCATTTCCCCTGGATGGTCATCCTGTGCAGATCTTGTTTTCTCCAGGCTGAGGCAGCAAGTAGGACGCGTCTGTGCGTGTTGTAGGGAAATTCTGAAGCTGCTCGAATGTGGCGAGTCTGCGGTGCCTGCGGCACAATCGTCCTTTTGCGACCTGCCTTGCCGAGGATTGCCATGCACAGCCATTTCCAACCCGTCGACCTGAAAAAGGCCTATCGCCTGCTGAACCACGGCCCGACGGTGCTGGTATCGGCCAGCCATGATGGGGTGGACAACGTAATGGCGGCGGCCTGGGCCTGCGCCCTGGATTTCGACCCGCCAAAGGTGACCGTGGTACTCGACAAGATTGCCCGCACCCGGCAGTTGGTAGAGGGCAGTGGCTACTTCGTGATCCAGGTGCCGACCGCGGCTCAGGCGCAACTGACCCATCAGGTAGGGACACGCAGCCTGTTCGACCAGCCCGACAAGCTGGCCAGCATCGGGGTGCAGCTGGCGCGGGTCGAGGGATACACGGCGCCGTTGGTGCAGGGCTGCTCGGCCTGGTTGATGTGCCGGGTGATCGATGAGCCGCACAACCAGCACACCTATGACCTGTTCATTGGCGAGGTTGTGGCGGCCTGGGCCGATGACCGGGTATTCCGCGATGGCCATTGGGCTTATGAGAATGCCGACCCGCAGTGGCGCAGCTTGCACTACGTGGCGGGTGGGCATTTTTATGCGATTGGCGAGGCCGTGGTGGTGGATTCACAGGGTTGATGCAGCCTGTGCTGGCGCAATCGCCGGCACCGGGCTCAGAGGGCGGCAGCCCCGGCCTTGGCCACCTGGGCATCCTGTTCGGGCTTGACCCCGGACACGCCAATGGCGCCGACCACCTGGCCTTCCAGCTTCAGCGGCACGCCACCTTCCAGGCACGTCAGCAGCGGCGCGGTCACGAAGGCGGTGCGCCCGCCGTTGACCATAGCTTCGTAATCCCGCGTTTCCTTGCGCCCCAGCGCCGAGGTACGGGCTTTCTCCAGGGCGATGTAGGCACTGGCCGGCGCACAACCGTCCAGCCGTTCCAGTGCCAGCGGATGGCCACCGTCATCGACCACGGCGATGGTCACGTTCCAGTTCTGGGTCAGGGCTTCCTGACGGGCGGCGGTCAGTACTCGGGCTATTTCGGACTGGCCGATCACGAACTTGCTATGCATGGGAGGTCTCCGGGTTCAGGGCTGCTTCGACGATTTCGATCCAGTGCCGCACTGGCGTGCGCCCAGCCCCGTCCAGATGGCTCTGGCAGCCGATATTGGCAGTGGCGATGACTTGCGGTTTGCCGCTTTCCAGGGCATTCAGTCGATTGTCGCGCAGTTGCAAAGACAGCTCCGGCTGAGTCAGCGAATAGGTGCCCGCCGAACCACAGCACAGGTGGCCATCGGGCACCGCGGTCAGGCTAAAGCCCAGGCGCGTCAACAAAGCCTCCACCGCGCCGCCCAGCTTCAGGGCATGTTGCAAGGTGCACGGGCAATGGAAGGCCAGGCGCTGTTCGGCGCACAGGCCCAGTTGCTCGACCGGCTCATCGCGCAGTATTTCGACCAGATCGCGGGACAGGGCGCTGACCCGTGCGGCCTTGGCGGCGTACTGGGGGTCTTTTTCCAGCAGATGGCCGTAGTCCCGCACGAATGCGCCGCATCCGCTGGCCGTTTGCACAATGGCCTCGGCACCGGCTTCGATGGCCGGCCACCAGGCGTCGATATTGCGCCGGGCCCTTTGCAGGCCTTGCTCCTGAGCGTTGAGATGATAGTCCACTGCGCCACAACAACCCGCCTGCCGGATCGGTTGCACGCTGATCCCCAGACGGTCGAGCAGCCGCGCGGCTGCGGCGTTGGTGTTGGGCGACAGCGCGGGTTGCACGCAGCCCTCGAGCATCAGCACCCGGCGGGCATGGCGCGGCACAGGGCGCTGGCCGGGCGGTGTGATGCGCGCCGGCAGCTTGTGTTTGAGCGTAGCCGGCAGCAGCGGGCGCAGGGCCTGGCCGCTGCGGGTCAGCGCCTTGAATAGTGCCGGCCGCGGTACCACCGCACGCAGGCACTGGCGCAACAGGCGCTGGCTGAGCGGGCGTGGCACCTGCTGCTCGACCACGGCGCGGCCGATGTCCAGCAGGTCGTGGTACTTCACCCCGGAAGGGCAGGTGGTCTCGCAGTTGCGGCAGGTCAGGCAACGGTCCAGGTGCAACTGGGTGCTGGCGGTAGTCGGCTCGCCTTCGAGCATTTGCTTGATCAGGTAGATGCGCCCGCGCGGGCCGTCCAGTTCGTCGCCCAGCAACTGGTAGGTGGGGCAGGTGGCGGTGCAGAAGCCACAGTGCACGCAGGCACGCAGGATGCTCTCGGCTTCGTCGGCGCGGGGCAGGCGGCGGGAGGTTTCGCTGAGGTTGGTTTGCATGGTCTGGCCTCACAGGTCCGGGTACAGGCGGCCAGGGTTGAATATGCCCTGGGGGTCGAGCTGCTGCTTCAGGGCGCGGTGGTAGCGCATCAGGCCGGCGGTCAGTGGCGCGCTGCTGGCCGCACCGAGGGCATAACCGGTGGCGTGACCGCCCACCTTGGCAACTTGGTCGCGAATGGCGTGTGCCGGTGCGCTGGACTTGAGCCAGCGCTGGGCGCCGCCCCAGTCGACCAGCTGCTGGCCGGGCAGCTCCAGCTCACCGCAGGCGGTGGGCACGGACAAGCGCCACAGCGGGTCAGGGCCCTTGAAAAAGGCCAGGCGCTGTTCGCGCAGGTCGCTCCAGAAGCTGCTATCGAGTGGTTCACCCCCCAGCCGCTGGCGTGCCGACTGCACCGAGCCCTCGCCGCCCTCCAGGCGCAGGTACAGTGCTTCGCCGTCATGGCAGGCGGCGCTGATCGGCAGCGGCTGCTGCCCCCATTCGGCCAACTCGGCCAGCGCCTCGTGGCGGCCCATCGGCAGGCGCAGGCTGAGGCACTGGCGCGGGCGTGGCAGCACCTTCAGCGACACCTCGGTCAACAGCCCCAGGCACCCGAAGCTCCCCGCCATCAGGCGTGACACATCGTAGCCGGCAACGTTCTTCATCACCTCGCCACCAAAGCGCAACAGCTTGCCTTGGCCGGTGACGACGCGTGTACCCAGCACGTAGTCCCGCACCGACCCAGCCCACGGCCGCCTGGGGCCTGACAAACCGGCTGCGACCATGCCGCCCAATGTCGCATTAGGCCCAAGGTGGGGTGGTTCGCACGGCAGCATCTGGCCGGCTCCGTGCAGGACCGCCTCGATTTCGCGCAGCGGTGTGCCGGCGCGAGCGGTCAGCACCAGTTCGGTCGGGTCATAGCTGACGATGCCACGGTGACTGCGGGTGTCGAGCACCTCACCGGCCACCGCATTGCCGAGCATGGCCTTGCTGTTGCTGCCCAATATGCGCAGTGGCGTACCCTGGTTCAGGGCCTGGTTGACCTGCTCCAGCAGGGCCTGGCTGTTATCGCGGTCCGTGCTCATCAGAAGCGCTCCAGCCCAGGGAAGGGCAGCTGCCCATGGTGCACATGCAGGGCGCCGAATTCAGCGCAGCGGTGCAGGGTCGGGATGTTCTTGCCGGGGTTGAGCAGGCCCTGCGGGTCGAATGCGGCCTTTACCGCATGGAACAGGGTGATTTCGTCGCTGTTGAACTGCGCGCACATCTGGTTGATCTTCTCGCGGCCCACGCCATGTTCCCCGGTGATGCTGCCGCCGACGGCCACGCACAGTTCGAGGATCTTGCCGCCGATGGCTTCGGCGCGCTCGAGCTCGCCCGGCAGGTTGGCATCGAACAGGATCAGCGGGTGCATGTTGCCGTCGCCGGCATGGAACACGTTGGCCACGCGCAGGCCGTATTCGCTGGAAAGGTCGCTGATGCCCTTGAGTACCCGTGGCAGTTCGCGCCGTGGAATGGTGCCGTCCATGCAGTAATAGTCCGGGGAAATGCGCCCCACCGCCGGGAAGGCGTTCTTGCGCCCGGCCCAGAAGCGCACCCGTTCGGCCTCGTCGCAGGCCAGCCGCACCTCGCGAGCGCCGGCATCTGCCAGTACGGCGGCGACCCGTTCGCAGTCGTCGTGCACATCGGCCTCGACGCCATCCAGTTCGCACAGCAAGATCGCCGCTGCGTCCACCGGGTAGCCGGCGTGGATGAAATCTTCCGCGGCGCGGATCGCCAGGTTGTCCATCATTTCCAGCCCGCCGGGGATAATGCCGGCGGCAATGATGTCAGCAACGGCCCGCCCGGCGTCTTCGACGCTGTCGAAACTGGCCAGCAGCACCCGCGCCACCTGTGGCTTGGGCAGCAGCTTCACGGTAACTTCGGTGACAATGCCGAGCATGCCTTCGGAACCGGTGAACAAGGCCAACAGGTCGAAGCCTGGGCTGTCCAAGGCATCGCTGCCCAGCGTCAGGCGTTCGCCCTCGACGGTGAGGATTTCCACCTTGAGCAGATTGTGCACGGTCAGCCCGTACTTCAGGCAATGCACGCCACCGGCGTTTTCGGCGACGTTACCGCCTATGGAGCAGGCGATTTGTGAGGACGGGTCTGGCGCGTAGTACATACCATGAGGGGCGGCAGCCTGGGAGATGGCCAGGTTACGTACGCCAGGCTGTACGCGGGCGAACCGGCCCTGGGGGTTCACTTCGAGGATGCGGTTGAAGCGTGCCATCACCAGCAGGATGCCCTTGGCCAACGGCAAGGCGCCGCCCGACAGGCCGGTACCGGCCCCCCGTGCTACCACCGGTACGCCGCGCTGATGGCAAAGCTTGAGCAGGGTCTCTACCTGCGCCAGGTGCTCCGGCAGCACCACCAGCATCGGCACCGTGCGGTAGGCCGACAGGCCGTCGCATTCGTAGGGTTTGAGGTCTTCTTCGCGGTGCAGGATTTCGAGGTCGGGCAAGGCGGCGCGCAGCGCTTGTAACAAGTCTGCTCGGTCCACGTTGGGCAGCGCGCCGTCGACGCGCTCGTCGTACAGGATATTCATCGGCTCACTCGGCAACGGTTTTTATTGTTGTTGGCAAAGCGTTCACCGTAGCAGCCTGCGCGTGGCGGTGGTGGAGGTCGAGTGCAGGCGCAGCTGGTCCTACCACTTTATGCTGTGGGTACTGGTGATTGGCGGCTTTGGCCGGCTAGATTGGAGGGAGTGGTCGAAGTGGTCCTACCAGCAGGAGGGTGCGCAGTGGGTACGGAAGGCAAGGCCAAGGTTGCCGATCAGGTGGCCGAGCGGGTCGAACGGCTGATTGTCGAAGGTGTGCTCAAGGTCGGCCAGGCCCTGCCTTCGGAGCGGCGCCTGGTGGAGAAGCTTGGCTGTTCGCGTTCAGCGCTGCGCGAGGGCCTGCGCATTCTGCGTGGGCGCGGCATCATCGATACCGAACAGGGGCGCGGTTCGTTCGTCGCCGACCTGACAGGGCAGGTGGGTGCTACGCCATTGATGCACTTGTTCAGCTCGCAGCCCCGTACGCTGTTCGACCTGCTGGAGGTGCGGGCGTTGCTGGAGGCTGAGTCGGCGCGGCTGGCGGCATTGCGCGCCACCGAGGTCGACCGCTTGTTGATCCGCCGTCGCTACGAAGACATGCTGGCGGCGCACGAGGCTGCCGAGCCGCTCGATGCCCGCGAGCATGCCCGACGTGATCATGCTTTTCACCGGGCGATCAGCGAGGCGTCGCACAACCCAGTGCTGGTGCATACGCTGCAATCGCTCAGTGACCTGACCTTGAGCACGGTGTTCGCTTCGGTCAACAACCTGTATTGCCGGCCGGCGCAGAAGCGCCAGATCGATCGGCAGCATGCGCGCTTGTACCACGCGGTCATGGAGCAGCTTCCTGAACAAGCCCAGCGGGCGGCGCGCGAACACATCAATGGCATTCGTGACAATTTGCGGGAGATCGAGCAGGAAGAACAGCGCTTGATCAGGGCGACCATGCGCATGGATGGCTGGGGGTAATGAGCCTGCACCGGCCCCATTGCGGGTAAGCCCGCGACAGGGCCGGTGCAGGTCAGCCTCAGTGGTCGGCTATGCGGTCATCCTGCGACAGGATGGCCCTGGCCAGCTCTTCATCATTGGCTTGCAGCCCTGGATGGTCTTTGCGCGCTTGCTCCAACGCCGCTTCAACATAGGCGCCGCGAATCTCACCGCCACTGGCGACGAAGGCAGAAAGCTCGTCACGGGCCGGGATGATCCGTTTGTCGTCCTTGAAGGTAGAGTAGAGCGAGGCGGAAACACCGGCCGAAGTGGCGACGTCGCCCGCATCGACGCGGGCCAGGGCGGCACCGGCAGGCAGCAGGAGCAGCAGCGCAGGGGCGAGGAGTAGGTGGCGCATGTCTTGTTCTCCAGTAGCGTGAAGCACAGGGAAATAAAACACTCAGTGTTTAAGAAAGCATGGGGTGGTGGTAGTTCCCTTGTTCGTCTGGATATTGCAAAGCAGCCGCACGCCCGAACGTTTGGTCGTAATCACGCACCTCGAGCACACTCGGCTCTGGCACGACGATGGCGAAGCCGAAGTTGCGCCCTGGGGCGCCATGTGCAAATCGCCTCGGGCTGGATTGACGGCGCAGGGGCGGGCGTGATCTGCTCGGGCAGCATGATCATTCAAAGGAAAATGAAGGTCCGCCCATGCCCGACTACACGCTGCATTGCTTCGCTGAATCCGGCAACGCCTACAAGGCCGCGCTGATGCTTGAACTCACTGGCCAAGACTGGCAGCCGGTGTTCGTCGACTTTTTCAATGGCCAGACCCGTGAGCAAGCCTGGCGTGACGAGGTCAACGAGCAGGGCGAGGTGCCGGTGCTGGAACACGCCGGCAAGTCCTTGACCCAGTCCGCGCTGATCCTCGAATACCTTGCTGAGCAAACCGGGCAGTTCGGCCCCCGTGACGAGGACGAAAAGCGGGAGATCTGGCGCTGGATGCTGTTCGACAACCACAAATTCACCAGCTATTACGCCGCGTTGCGTTTTCTGTTCTGCCTGAAGAAAACGGGCGAAACCGATGTGACCCACTTCTTGCGCGAGCGGGCCACGGCGGCCTACCGCATCGTCGACGCGCACCTGGCGAAAACGCCGTTCATGGTGGGTGGGCGCCTGACCATCGCCGACCTGTCGTTGGCCGGGTATGTGTTCATGCCCGAGGACACCGGAATCGAGTTGTCAGCGTTCACCCACATCGAGGCATGGAAGGCGCGGATTCAGGCGTTGCCTGGCTGGAAGCATCCGTATGAGCTAATGCCGGCTGCTGCTCAGCACTGACAGGAAGAATCCCTGTGCCGGCCCTTTCGCAGGCGAAGCCGCGCAGCCGCTGGCACAGGACAACCTGACAGAGCCAACCTATCACCCTCTAATAGCCACTCTATTAGACCTCTGCCCAAGCTCGGCTAGTCTTTTCCCTGGCCCCGCGAATTCCGCGAACGGGCAGGGTGTCAGCACCTGCGTGCAAGACCTTACCCGCGCGCCGTGACAGCTTCGCAAGCCCCGTGTACACCTGATGAGGGGTAGCTCGAGCGCACGCGCTCGGCTGAAAGAACACCTGGCATAGACCGGAAATCTGGATAACCGACCCGAAGGTACCCGCAGATGTCGAACGAATCGAAATGCCCGTTCCATCAAACCGCAGGTGGCGGCACCACCAACCGTGACTGGTGGCCTGACCAGCTCAACCTGAGAATTCTCCACCAGCACTCGTCGAAGTCCGACCCAATGGACCCGGATTTCGACTACGCCAGGGCGTTCAAGAGCCTCGACTTCCAGGCGCTGAAAAAAGACCTGACCGCCCTGATGACCGACTCGCAGGACTGGTGGCCGGCCGACTTCGGTCACTACGGACCGTTGTTCATCCGCATGGCCTGGCACAGCGCCGGTACCTACCGCATTGGCGATGGGCGCGGTGGCGCGGGTTCAGGCCAGCAGCGTTTCGCTCCGCTCAACAGCTGGCCGGACAACGTCAGCCTGGACAAGGCCCGGCGCCTGCTGTGGCCAATCAAGCAAAAGTACGGCAACCAGATTTCCTGGGCAGACCTGATCGTGCTGACCGGTAACGTCGCCCTGGAATCGATGGGCTTCAAGACGTTCGGCTTCTCAGGCGGGCGTGCCGATGTGTGGGAGCCGGACGAAGATGTGTACTGGGGCTCAGAAAAAGTCTGGCTGGGCGGTGATACGCGCTATGGCAAGGAACAGGTCAAGGCCCAGCCGCCAGGGCAGGGTGACCTGGTGGCAGAGCCCGCCAAGCACCCGGAGGAAGAAAGCCGGGACCTCAGTGGCGAGCGCAACCTCGAGAACCCGCTGGCCGCTGTGCAGATGGGCCTGATCTACGTGAACCCGGAAGGGCCGGAAGGCAACCCTGACCCGGTCGCCTCGGGCAGGGACATCCGTGAAACGTTCGGCCGCATGGCCATGAACGATGAAGAAACCGTGGCGCTGATCGCGGGTGGCCACGCCTTTGGCAAGACCCATGGCGCCGGCCCGGCAGACAACGTCGGCCCCGAGCCCGAAGCAGCCGGCCTGGAACTCCAGGGCCTGGGCTGGGCCAACAAATTTGGCTCCGGCAAAGGTGGCGATGCCATTACCAGCGGCCTGGAAGTGATCTGGACTTCGACGCCGACCCGGTGGAGCAACGAGTACCTCAACAATCTGTTCAACTTTGAATGGGAGCTGACCAAGAGCCCGGCGGGCGCCCACCAGTGGACGCCGAAAGAGGGCAAAGGGGCGGGCACCGTGCCGGATGCCCACGACCCGGCCAAGCGCCACGCGCCATCGATGCTGACGTCCGACCTGGCGCTGCGCTTCGACCCGATCTACGAGCCGATCGCCCGTCGCTTCAAGGATAACCCTGAGCAACTGGCAGATGCCTTCGCCCGCGCCTGGTACAAGCTGATCCACCGCGACATGGGCCCGCTGGCGCGCTACCTCGGGCCGGAAATGCCCAATGAAGAACTGCTGTGGCAAGACCCGATCCCGCAAGTCGACCACCCGCTGATAGGCGAGCAGGACGTTGCAGCGCTGAAGGCCAAGGTGCTGGCAACGGGGCTGAGCGTTGGCGAGCTGGTGGCCACTGCCTGGGCGGCGGCCTCGACCTTCCGTGGCTCGGACAAGCGTGGCGGGGCCAATGGCGGCCGTCTGCGCCTGGCACCGCAAAAGGACTGGGCGGCCAACCAGGGCACGGGCAAGGTGCTGGCGGCGCTGGAGCAGATCCGGTCCGAGTTCAATGCCGGCGGCAAGAAGGTTTCCCTGGCTGACCTGATCGTCCTCGCCGGCGCCGCTGGGGTGGAGAAGGCGGCCAAGGACGCCGGGCACAACCTCAGCGTGGCGTTCCGCCCGGGCCGCGCCGATGCCTCGCAAGAGCAGACCGACGTCGAGTCGTTCGCCGTGCTGGAACCGCTGGCCGATGGCTTCCGCAATTTCAGCAAGGGCCGTTACAGCGTGAAGGCCGAGAAGCTGCTGCTGGATAAAGCCCAACTGCTGACCCTGACCGCGCCGGAACTGACCGTGCTGATCGGTGGCCTGCGGGTGCTGGGGGCCAACCATGGCGGCAACACCCAGGGCGTGTTCACCGACAAGGTTGGTGCCCTGACCAACGACTTCTTCCGCAACCTGCTGGACATGGGCGTGGAATGGAAGCCGACATCGGCGGACAACGAGGCCTTTGAAGGACGCGACCGCAAGACCGGGCAGGTGAAGTGGACTGCTAGCCGGGTGGATCTGGTGCTCGGGTCGCATGCCCAGTTGCGGGCGTTGAGCGAGGTGTATGGCAGTGGTGATGGTGGCGACAAGTTCGTGCGGGACTTTGTGGCTGCCTGGGAGAAGGTCATGGAGCTGGATCGCTTCGACCTGAAATAGCTGCATTGAATTTGGGGGCGCCCTGCGCCCCCAAACCCGCGGCGATCCCGCCAATTCCAGGTCGGATAGATACAAAAGTGCCCTCGTCGGTTCTGTTGCAATGCTTCTCAGGCGGCCGGCCTGAACAGCGTGCTCACAACGACAAGGAACCCCGACCATGCAAATGCCCAAGACCCTGAAAATCCGCAACGGCGACAAGGTGCAGCCAACCTTCACTGCCCAGGAATATGCCGCCCGCCACGCCCGGCTGCGGGCCTACATGGCCGAGCAGGACATCGAGGCGGCGATCTTTACCTCGTACCACAATGTCAATTATTACAGCGACTTCCTGTACTGCTCGTTCGGCCGCCCATATGCCCTGGTAATCACCCAGGACAAAGTGGTTTCGATCAGTGCCAACATCGATGGCGGGCAACCTTGGCGGCGCACGGTCGGCACGGACAACATCGTCTACACCGACTGGCAGCGCGACAACTACTTCGTCGCCATCCAGCAGGCACTGCCACTGGCCTCGCGCATCGGCGTAGAGTACGACCACCTCAACCTGCAGAACCACGGCAAACTGGCTGCCTGCTACCCCAGGGCCGAACTGGTGGACATCGGTGCACCCTGCATGCGCATGCGCATGATCAAGTCGGCGCAGGAGCAGGCGCTGATCCGTCACGGTGCACAGGTGGCCGATATCGGCGGCGCGGCGGTGGTCGAGGCCTTGCGCGAGCATGTGCCCGAGTACGAGGTGGCGTTGCATGCCACCCAGGCGATGGTGCGGGAAATTGCCAGGCGTTTCCCCGATGCAGAACTGATGGACACCTGGACGTGGTTCCAGTCCGGGCTCAACACCGATGGCGCGCACAATCCGGTGACCAGCCGTCGGGTGGGCAAGGGCGAAATCCTCAGCCTCAACTGTTTCCCGATGATTGCTGGCTACTACACCGCGCTGGAGCGCACGCTGTTCCTCGACCACTGCCCGGATGAGTACCTGCGCCTGTGGGAGGCCAACGTCGAAGTCCACGAGGCCGGCTTGAAACTGGTGCGTCCGGGCATGCGCTGCAGCGATATCGCCCGTGAACTGAACGAGATCTTCCTGCGCCATGACCTGCTGCAGTACCGCACCTTCGGTTACGGCCACTCGTTCGGCACATTGAGCCACTACTACGGTCGCGAGGCCGGGCTGGAGCTGCGCGAAGACATCGACACGGTGCTGGAACCGGGCATGGTGGTGTCGATCGAGCCAATGATCATGCTGCCCGAAGGGCGGCCGGGTGCGGGCGGCTATCGCGAGCATGACATCCTGATCGTCAACGACAGTGGTGCCGAAAACATCACCCGCTTCCCGTATGGGCCAGAGCACAACATCATCCGCACATAAGCACCCATGCTGGCCTCATCGTTGGCTGGCCAGCGCCCACAGGTGCTGCGCACTATCCAGGACTTGCGCAGTACCCTGTGGGCGCTGGCTTGCAGCGTGAGGCCAGCACAGACAACAAAAAAATAGCCCGTATGACCACCAGACCCTGCCGCCAATTAAAAGAACCAGAGGGTACCCGTCATGACCAGCACCACCCTTGACCCATCCGCTGTCGCCGGCCCCGCGCACAACGCTGAACGCCAGGCCCTGCGCAAGGCCGCCCGGGCCAGTTTCATGGGCAACTTCGTCGAATGGTTCGACTACGCCGCCTACGGCTATCTCGCCACCATCATCGCCGCCATCTTCTTCCCACAAACCGATAAGACCACTGGCCTGCTGGCAACCTTTGCGGTGTTCGCCCTGTCGTTCCTAGTGCGGCCGCTGGGGGGCATTGTCTGGGGCCATTTCGGCGACCGCCATGGCCGCCGCAACGCACTATCGTGGTCGATCTTGATCATGTCGGTCTCTACATTTTGCATTGGCCTGCTTCCTGGCCATGCCCAAATCGGCCTGTGGGCGCCGTGCCTGCTGCTGGTGATTCGCCTGGTGCAGGGGTTTTCCGCATCGGGCGAATATGCCGGGGCCGCAGCGTTCCTGGCCGAATACGCGCCGCCCGGCCGGCGGGGCTTGTACACCAGCATTGTGCCGGCCAGTACGGCGGCGGGTTTGCTGTTCGGTGCGGCGTTCGTCGCCCTGTTGCACGAACTGCTCAGCACTGAAGCCTTGCACGAATGGGGCTGGCGCCTGCCGTTTTTGCTGGCGGCGCCGTTCGGCCTGGTGGGGCGTTATATCCGCATGAGCCTGCAGGACACACCCAAGTTCCTGGAGATGGAGCAACGGCTGGAAAACAAAGCCGGCCTGGCCCCGACGCCGCTGCGTGAGTTGCTGGGGCAGCACCGGCGCAGCCTGGCCATCGGCATTGGCGTTACTTGCCTGAACGCGGTGGCGTTCTACCTGCTGCTGAGCTACATGCCGACCTACCTGTCCAGTGAAATGGGCATGAGCGAGCGCGATTCGTTCATTGCTTCGACCGTGTCGCTGGCCACCTACATCGGGTTGATCTTCCTGATGGGGCGGCTGTCCGACCAGTTCGGGCGCAAGACCATGCTGGTAGTGGCCTCGCTGCTATTCCTGGGCTTGACGGTGCCGCTGTTCCGCCTGCTGGATGGGCAGCCGCTGCTGGTGATCCTGGCGATCCAGCTATTGTTCGGGGCGATGCTGGCGATGAACGACGGAACCTTGCCGTGCCTGCTGGCAGAAATCTTCCCGACCCGGGTGCGTTTCAGCGGCTTCGCCCTGAGTTTCAATGTGGCCAATGCGTTGTTTGGCGGGACGGCACCGTTCATTGCCACCTGGCTGATCCAGGTGACCGGCAGCAAACTGGCGCCGGCCGGGTATTTGCTGGCGGCGGCACTGGTGGCGCTGGTGGCCATGCTGATGTGCCGAGAGACGGCGCACTCGGCCCTTGAAGATTGATTGAGCTGTGCTGGCCTTTGCGCGGGCGTGCTCGCGAAAAGGCCAACGAAGCCGTTAGCTGACCCGGGTCAGTGGAGCGAGGCCTGCCGCCGCTCCCCCAAGGGCGACAAGCCGAAGAACCGGCTGTAGCTCTTGGAAAAATGCGCGGGCGAGCTGAACCCGCAGGCTAGCGCCACCTCGCGCACCTGCACATCGCTGCGCAGCAGCAGTTCCCGCGCCCGGGACAGGCGCAGTTCCAGGTAATACTGGCTGGGCGTGCGCTGCAGGTACTTGTGGAACAGCCGCTCGAGCTGGCGCACCGTCACTTCGTTGAGGCTGGCCAGTTCCTCCAGCGCCAGCGGCTCTTCCAGGTTGGCCTCCATGATTGCCACCACTTGGCTCAGCTTGGGCTGGCCGCTGCCGAGCAGGGTGCGCAGCGGCACCCGCTGGCGCTCACGTTCGCCACGCACACGGTCACACAGCAGCAGTTCGGCGGCCTTGGCCGCGATGTCCTGGCCGCCGGGTTCGCGGGCCACCAGTTGCAGCATCATGTCCATTGCCGCTACCCCGCCCGAGCAGGTGTAACGGTCGCGGTCCAGTTCGAACAGCTGGCTGGAGATGACGATGCCAGGGAAGTGCGCCTGCAGCGCTGGCAGGTCTTCCCAGTGGATGGTGCAGCGGTAGCCCTTGAGCAGCTCGGCCTTGGCCAGTAAGTAGCTGCCGGTGCAGATGCCGCCCAAGGGCAAGCGCTGCCGAGCCAGTTGGCGTAGCCAATCGATCAGCGGGCGGTTGCCACGGCCGCGGTCGATCGGGTTGGCACCGACCACCAGCAGGGCATCCAGCGCCGGGGCGTCGGCAATGCTGTAGTCGGGCAGCACGCGCATGCCGTTGCTGGCCACCACCGGGGCGTCGTCCGCCGCGATCAGCACACTGCGAAACAGCGGCTTGCGTGCGGCCAGGTTGGCCATGCGCAGGTTTCTACTGCTGATGCCAGGCCGATGGTGGTGAAATTGGGCAAAATCAGGAAGCCGAAGGTCTTTACTGAACAACTCTTTACACTAGAGGGCGATAGGTTTGCAGAAGCGGGGTGGACCATTGCGCTGTTCCTGTGCAAGCTGAGGCATGGTTTGTCAGGGGCAGTGAGAAAACAGGGCCTCGCGTGGTTCTTTTTGTTATGGGTCGTTGCCGGGTCGATCTTACACCCCGGGTACAGCGGCCAGGAATGGCTCCGCCAATTGGTAGAGCCGACAGTGATTGCACAGAGAAGGTGATCGTCAGTGAACCCCGAATCCTTGCTGGCAGGCCTGCCAGGCTACCCCATCGCGCCCGAGTCGATCCAGGTGCTGCCGGATGCCAAGGCCTACCGCGCCTGCCTGCTTGAACGTATCCGTACGGCCACCCGGCGCATCGTCATCGTCGCCCTTTACCTGCAAGAAGACGAGGCTGGCCAAGAGGTGCTGGATGCCCTGTACCAGGCCAAGGCCGCGCGGCCAGGCTTGCAGATCACCATCGTGGTCGATTGGTTTCGTGCCCGCCGTGGCCTGCTCGGCGCCGGGCGCCAGCCGGGCAACGCTGCCTGGTACCAGGCCCAGCGCCAATTGCGTGGGCTGGACATCGCCATTCATGGCGTCCCTGTGCAGACCCGCGAGCTGTTCGGGGTGCTGCACCTGAAGGGCAGCATTATCGACGACTGCGTGATCTACACCGGTGCCAGCCTGAATAACGTGTACCTGCACCGCTTCGACCGTTATCGCCTGGACCGCTATCACCTTTTCCAGTCACCGGCACTGGCTGATGCCATGGTCGCGTTGGTGCAGCGCTTGCTGCATCACACCGCCACACCGCGCCTTGACCTGCCCGCACCACCCTCCACCCGTAGCCTGCGTGGTGACATTCGGCGCTTGCGCGCGCGGTTGCGGCGCATGGCTTATGAGGCGCCGGCCAGCGTGGCAGGGCAGGGCCTGCGGGTGATTCCGTTGCTAGGGGTGGGCAGGGGCAACCCACTGAACCGGGCGCTCTGCGCCTTGCTGGCGGCGGCGCATGGGCAGATCATCATCAGCACGCCGTATTTCAACCCGCCACGGGTTGTCATGCGTGAACTCGAGCATGCCTTGGCACGAGGTGTTCGGGTGGAGTTGATCGTCGGTGATCGTACGGCCAACGATTTCTACATCGCCCCGGGCGAACCGTTCAGCGCCAGCGGTGCGCTGCCCTACCTGTACGAGGACAACCTGCGCGCCTTCGTTCGGCGGCGGCATGCCGCGATTGCCAGTGGCCAGCTGCAGGTACGGATCTGGAACGATCCCGGGCATACCTTCCATGCCAAGGGCGTGTGGGTCGACCAGCGCTATTCACTGCTGACCGGCAACAACCTCAACCCGCGGGGCTTTAATCTGGACCTGGAAAACGGCCTGCTGATCGATGACCCGCAAGGGCAGTGGCTGGCGCCACGCGAGGCGGAACTGAATGATTTGCGCCGCTTTGCGCCGCCGATCGCTTCGGCTGAGGCGCTTGGCGAGAAGGCAGAGCACCCCAAGGAGGTGCGCAAATTCTTGCGGCGTTTGCGCTACAGCCGGCTAGAGCCGCTGATCAAGCGGGTGTTGTGACGTCACCTGCATAGGGCCCGTCGCCGGCAAGCGAAGGCCAGTGCAGCCAGCCGAGGCATCAGGCCGTGGCACCTTTGGTGGGTGCCACCTCGGCTTGTTGCTTGCCTTTGGTCTTGAGCCGCGATACGGCAAACAGTACCACCGCCAGCCCGATGATCTGGTACAGCGAAATCTCTTCACTCAGCAGTGCCCACGATGCCAGCACGGTGAGTACCGGCCCGAGATTGCCCACCGCCGCCGTGTGGGTCGGCCCCAGGCGCTGGATAGCCAGCGCCACCCAGTAGACGGGCAACACGGTGGAGAAAATCGCCATCAACCCGGCATTGGCCCAGACCGCTGCCGGCAACAGCCACAAGTGCCCAAGCGGCGCCACCAGCAGGTAGTGTGCAAGCACCATCAGTGCGGACGCTGTACCGCATAGCCCGGCCAGGCGCATCGAGTTCATGCGCTTGAGCATCATCCCGGTGCCGGCGTAGTACAGCGCGTAAGTCACCGCACTGGCGAACACCCACAGCGAGCCCAGCAGCACTTGCTGCCCAACC
The DNA here is from genome assembly GCF_003205205.1 of Pseudomonas sp. LB-090624. Taxonomy (GTDB): domain Bacteria; phylum Pseudomonadota; class Gammaproteobacteria; order Pseudomonadales; family Pseudomonadaceae; genus Aquipseudomonas. The sequence goes on along the minus strand of NZ_QJRL01000002.1, from coordinate 301,990 downwards.
CCGGCCACGCTGACGTCGTGGACAAAGGCAATGCCCAGCCCCAGGTAGCACAGGCCCATCGCCGACAAGGTGCGTAGGCTTGGCCGTTCGCGCAAGGCGACAGCCTGGAACACCAGAACCAAGGTTGGATAGGTGAACAGGATCAGCCGCTCCAGCCCGGCGCTGATGTACTGCAATCCATAGAAGTCGAACAGGCTGGCCAGGTAATAGCCCAGCAACCCCAGCAAGGCGACGCGCAAGCCATCACCGAGGTTGAGCGGGGTGCTGCCCTGGCTACGGCTGGCCCATACCAGCCAGGCGAACAGCGGCAGCGCCAGGCCCATGCGCAGGGCCAGCAGGCTGATGGCGTCGACCGGCCCGGCCGCGTAGGCCAGCTTGACGAAGATGGCCTTGAAGCTGAAACCCAAGGCTGCCAGCACGGCGTAAAGGGCGCCGCTTTGCAACTGGCGGTGAATCAAGCTGCGGAGTGCGTCCATGGGGTACCTGTGGCAGTAAAAAAGGCATGGCTTATTCTGAACAGAAGGCTGTCGCGCTAGAATCGCTTTTTAGCGAATAGGGCTTTCTGTTTTGGAGAAAGGCATGCCATTCGACCTGACTGATCTGCGTCTGCTGCTTGCCATTGCCGCCACGGGTAGCCTGAGCAAGGCAGCTGCCACCTTCCCGGTGGCCGTGTCGGCTGCCAGTAATCGCCTGCGCTTGCTTGAAGAGCGCTGTGGCCTGATGTTGTTCACCCGCATGGCCGATGGCATGCAGCTCACGCCGTCCGGTCGCCTGGTGCTGGAGGGCGCGCGCAACGTGCTGGGCGAGGCGCAGAAATTGCAGGAAACCTTGCAGCAACTGGTTGGCGAGCAGCGCATCACGTTGCGCCTGGCGGCCTCCACGGTGTCCAACAGCACACTGTTGCCGGCGATCCTGGGGCCGTTTCTGGCGGATTACCCGGAAGTCGACCTGCAATTGATGGAGCACAAGAGTGTGGACGTGCTGCGGGTAGTGCTGGCCAACGAGTGCGAGATTGGCGTGTACGACGGCATTCTGCCTAGCGGGGGTGTGGTGTCGCTGCCGTTTCGCACCGAGCGGCTGGTGATGCTGGTACCCGCCGACCATCCACTGGCCGGGCGCGAACAGCTACGCCTGATTGATGCCCTGGGCTATGCGTTCATCTGCCTGCCGTCCGCGCGGCCGATGCAGCGTTTTGTCGAGGAGCTGGCGATGAACCTGGCCATGCCGCTGAAGGTGCGGGTGCGCGCCCCCAGCTTCGAAGCCATCGCACAGCTGGTGGCACAGCGTGCAGGCGTGGCGATGCTGCCAGAAACCGCCGCCGTGCGCGCCGAACAGGAATTACCGGTGCGCAGGGTGGCCCTGGCGGAAACCTGGGCAACATTGGAGCTACGCTTGTGCTTCCGTGATTGGGAGCGCCTGAGTTCACACGGCCGGCAACTGATCAGCTTCCTGTCGGGGCGGCAGTTCAATGCAGCTGTTTTGGGTAAGCGCCATGAAGGGTGACTGATCGTCAGGTTGGCTACCCAGCAAGCAGTGATAGCAATATGATATCTATGCTGGCAGGGCAACCTTGAAGCTCAGCTATCATTTGCAGGCAGCCGACCACGGCCTCTCCGAAAAGTCATCACGAGCGCATACAATCGCGCCTTTTCCTCGTTAACCAGATAGGCCAAAGCGTATATGGCGCTAGATCCACCCACGATGCTGACCATTTCGGTCGCCCTGGCGGCAGCAGCTGCCCTGTACCTGGCGATTGAATGGCGCAGTGTCCGCGAACCCTCGCTGCTGTTCTGGAGCGCGGGCTTCGCCACAATTACTGTCGGTTGCATCCTGGCTTTGTTGCGCGGGATCGGTTTGCTGTTCATCGGTATCTGGTTTGCCAATGGCTTGTTGGTGGTGGCACACGGGTTTTTCCTGATGGGTGTGCTGCGCTTTACCCAGGAGCGCTTGTCGCGGTCCTGGCTGATGATCGTGGTGGTCTGGTTCGCCTTGCTGCTGTTGCCCGTAGGGCCGCAGTGGTCGAAGGTGATGCTGATGGTCAACTCATTGCTGGTCGCGGCGTTGACGCTAAAGGCCAGTTTGCTGCTGCGGCCGCATGGCAAGTCGCTGAGCGTTGGCGCGGTGCAGTTGCGCTATGTGTTGTTGATTCATGGTCTGTTCTATGTGGTGAAGGCAATCATTGCGATCACCCCGGGCACCTTGATTGACCTGGCGACCTTTGGTGGGCTGATCATTCAGGTTTCGCTCGTGGAAGGGGCGATGGCAATCATGCTGATTGCCCTGTCGATGACCGGTACCGTGCGTTACCGACGTGAAGAACGGATTGCCCGGCTGGCGGCGCGCGACCCGCTGACCGCGCTTTACAACCGGCGAGCGCTGGAGGTGCGGGCGACGCATTTCTTCAAGGACGTCAGCCCGGTGCAGCCTGGGGCATTGCTGCTGATCGATATCGACAACTTCAAGCTGGTCAACGACCTGCATGGGCATATTGCCGGGGACCGTTTGCTCATTGCACTGAGCGAGATGATTCGCACGGTGCTGCCGGAGCGGTCGCTGGCGGCGCGCTTGGGCGGGGACGAGTTCGTCATCCTGCTGAGTGGGGCCAGCAGTGAGCGGGTGATGGAACTGGGTGGGGTGCTGCGCGAGCAGTTTCATCAGTATGCTGGCAAGACTGTGCCTACACCCCAGGCGGTTACCTTGAGTATCGGTGCCAACCTGTTCGACCAGCCACCGGCGAGCCTGGCTGCCTTGATCGAGCAGGGCGATGTGGCGTTGTATCAGTCCAAGCGGGGCGGGCGGAACAGTATCCGCTTTGTCGAGCGCCCGATGGCCGACCTGGGCCAGTGACCTGCACTTTTCGCCTTCGCCCTGGCTGCCAAGGGTGCGGTAGCCCTAGCGATACGGAATGCGACTTCAGTAGGCCGAACACAGGCCTACTGAAAGCGCGACGATCAAGACCTTGGACGAGATGGGTCAGGTTGCGACTTGATAACAGGGCACATAGGCCGCCCCACCCGGCAACTTCATCCGGTGCTGGTCGACGAACGCCTGCAGCAGCCGGCCCAGCGGGTCGAGCACGGCACTGTCGCCGTGGATTTGATAAGGGCCGTGCTCCTCGATCAGGCGGATCCCCTTGTCCTTGACGTTACCGGCAACAATCCCGGAAAACGCCCGGCGCAGGTTGGCCGCCAGCTCATGCGCAGGCAGCTCTCGACGCAGGTCCAGTTCAGCCATGGCCTGGTGAGTCGGGTCGAATGGGCGCTGGAAGCTCTCCTCGATCTTCAGCAGCCAGTTGAAGTGGAAGGCATCATTGCGCTCGCGGCGGAACTGCTTCACCGCCTTCAGCCCTTCGACCATGCGCCGGGCGACTTCCGTCGGGTCGTCGATGATGATCTCGTACAGGCGGTGTGCCGCCTCTCCCAGGGTGGCGCCAACGAAAGCGTGCAGCTGTTGCAGGTAAGGCTCGGCACTGCGCGGGCCGGTGAGCACCACCGGGAACGGCACGTCGCGGTTGTCCGGGTGCATGAGGATGCCCAGCAGGTAGAGGAACTCCTCCGCCGTACCGGCACCGCCGGGGAAGATGATGATGCCGTGGCCGACACGCACGAAGGCTTCCAGGCGCTTCTCGATGTCCGGCAGGATCACCAGTTCGTTGACGATCGGGTTGGGTGCCTCGGCAGCGATGATGCCCGGCTCGGTCAGGCCCAGGTAGCGGCTCCCGTGCATGCGCTGCTTGGCATGGGCGATGGTGGCGCCCTTCATCGGGCCTTTCATCACACCCGGGCCGCAGCCGGTGCACACGTCCAGCTTGCGCAGGCCCAGCTCGTGGCCGACCTTCTTGGTGTATTGGTACTCTTCGCTGCTGATCGAGTGGCCGCCCCAACACACCACCATCTTCGGCTCCACACCGGGGCGCAGGGTGCGGGCGTTGCGCAGCAGGTGGAATACGTAGTCGGTGATGCCCTGGGAGCTTTCCAGGTCGATGCGCTGGCTGGCCAGTTCGCTTTCGGTGTAGACGATGTCGCGCAGGGCGCTGAACAGCATCTCGCGGGTGCTGGCGATCATCTCGCCATCGACAAACGCGTCAGCCGGGGCATTCAGCAGCTCCAGGCGTACGCCTCGGTCCTGTTGGTGGATACGCACCTCGAAGTCCTGATAGGCCTCGAGAATGGTTTTGGCATTGTCGACATGAGCGCCGGTGTTGAGGATGGCCAGGGCGCACTGGCGGAACAGGGTGTAAAGGCTACCGGTACCGACTTCACTCAATTGCTGCACTTCACGTTGTGACAGCGTCTCCAGGCTGCCTTTGGGGCTGACGGATGCATTGATGACATGGCGTTGAGGCATCTAAGTCTTTCCTGTGCGGGTAAAACATCCTTCTTTGACAACACCATACCTAGAAAAGTGGACGGCAACGAGGGGGGCTGTAAAAAACCTTGGGATCGAGTCAGCCCAACAGGTTCTGTACCCCCAGCGTAATCGCCAGGCCACCACCCATCAGCCACAGGTTGAGAAGTGCCCCGGTAGCCAGCGCCCGTGGCCCGGCCTGGCGGATCTGGCTGAAACGGGTCTCCATGCCCAGGGCCGTCATGGCCATGGTCAGGGCAAAGGTGTCCAGGCTGTTGACCGCCTGGGTCACGCTGCCAGGCAATACCTGCAGCGAATTCACCAGCACCAGGGCGAGGAAGCCGAAGGCGAACCAGGGCATGGCGATGCGCCCGTTGCCCTGCGCCTGGCCGGCCTGGCGCGAACGGCTGATCCACAGGCCCACCAGCAGCAACACCGGCACCAGCAGCATGACCCGGGTCATCTTGACGATGGTGGCGATATGCGTGGCCTCGGGGCTGACGTTACTGGCGGCGCCGACCACCTGTGCGACTTCATGAAGGGTGCCGCCCAGCAGCAGCCCGGCGCCCATGGTGTCCAGGTGCAGCCAGCCGGCGTTGATCGCCAGGGGGTAGAGGAACATCGACAAAGTGCCGAACAACACCACGCTACCCACTGCCATGGCGCTTTTGTGCGGGGCGCTGCGCAGCGCCGATTCGAAGGCCAGGACGGCGGCGGCACCACAGATGGCGCTGCCCGCGGCAGTCAGCAAGGCGGTGTCGCGGTCCAGTTTGAACACTTTCATGCCGCACCACAGGCCGATCAGCAGGGTGCTGCCAACCACCAGCAGCGACACGATCAGCCCCGACCAGCCGACTTCGGCAATTTCCTGCAGGCTTACCCGCAGGCCAAAGAACGCCACGGCGATGCGCAACAGGCCGCGAGCCGAAAAGTTGATACCTGCCGCCCAGCTTGCCGGTACGCCGTCACGCAGCGCGTTGCCATACAGTGCACCGGCAACGATACCGACGATCAGCGGGCTGATGCCGAGGTTGGCGATAGCGGGCATGGCCGCCAGTTGCGTGACCGCCAGCGCGAACAGCGCGACGAACAGAATGCCATTGAGCCGCCCTTTGGTAGAAAGGGTAGGGGCATAAGCAGGGTTGGACGGAACCGTGGCCATGTGAGTCCTCCGGAAAGGTGTTTCGACAAGGGCTACGTTAATACGGTTATAAGCTTATAAAAAATCGTAATTTAAAATGGCAAATATCCGAATAGCTGATATTTTCTCATCATGACCCCGGAACAACTGATAACTTTCGCCACGGTTGCCGAGCACGGCAACATCAGCCATGCGGCTCAGGCCCTGCACCTGTCGCAGCCGGCAGTGTCCGGCCAGCTCAAGCTGCTGCAGGAAGCGTTTGGCGAGCCCCTTTACCAACGTGCCGGCCGCGGCGTGCGGCTGACGGCGGCTGGCGAGCAGTTGCTGGCGCATGCCGAACGCCTGCGTGAAACCTTCCGTCAGGCCCAAGCGCTGCGCGAGGCCATGCAGGGGCTGGAGCGTGGCACTTTGCGCATCGGCGCCAGTACCACCCCGGCCAGCTACCTGTTGCCTTATCTGATCGCTGATTTTCATGGGCGTTATCCGGACGTGCTGGTTACCACCACGCAGGGCAACACGGCGGAGATAGTCGCTGCCCTGAACGGTGTCGATATCGCCCTGATCGAAGGCCCGCCTGGCCAGGAGTTGCCGTTGGGTACGGCGTTGACGGCATGGCGCGAGGACGAGATCGTGGCGATTGTGCCGAGTGGCCATCCACTGGCTGACAAGGGCCAGCACACGCTGGCATCGCTGGGGGCCTACCCATTGGTGCTGCGCGAGAGCGGTTCGGGGGTGCGGCAAATCGTCGAACGCGCGTTTGCCCGTGATGGCGTGGCGATGCGGGTGGCCTTGGAGATCGCCGGGGTGGAAGGCGTGAAGGAGGCGGTGCGGGCCGGGATGGGAATCGGTTTTGTCTCGGCGATGTCGATCCGCCATGAGGATGGGGCTCTGCACCGTTTGCAGGTATTGCCGCACGGGTTGGTCAGGCGGTTTTCCATCCTGATGCCGCATGCGGCGACGCCGTCGCGGGCGGCGGCGCGGTTTCTGGAGTTGTGTGTGAGTATGCGGGACGAGGGGTGAATAGGCCGGCCCGGTGGGCGCGGGTTCACCCGCTAAGGGGTCACAGGCGCCATCAATTCAACTTGAAGACGTGCTTCCTGAGATCCCTTATGGCCTGGGCGCCTACGGCGCCCGAGCTTAGAAAATATTCAATGGAAATTCGGTAATCAGCCTGACCTCATCGATGTCGAGGTACCTGTAACCGCTGGTAGCCCGGTGAGTGGATTGCCTGAGACGAAATGATAAATCGCGCGCCGGCCCAGACTGGATCACGTACTTGATATCGAAATTTCTCTCCCAATGCTTGTTATCCTTGTCGTTGTCGTACACGTGGCGAGCGGTGTAGAAGGGATTATGACTGTGCGCGTTGTTCATACCATCCCCCCTGACATATCTCGTCATGAAGCTAAGCCCCGGTATGCCTAGGGCTGCGAAGTCGAAGTCGTATCTCAGTTGCCAGGACCGCTCATTGGCCTCGGTGAACGTCGCGTACTGGACCGCATTTCCGATGGTAATGGTTCCGCCCATGGTGCCAAAGCCGATCCAGTCCAAGGGTTCGTCACCGTTGACCCGCTGGTGAATGACTGAGAATGTATGGCCGCCGGTAGTGTAGGCACTGGAAAATGACCAGGACGTGTTGTTGATGGGGCCCGCGATGCTTTTGCCATAGTTTAAGGTACGGTAAATGTTGAAGTCGAAAGCGATTCTTTGGCCTTCATCAATGGCGTAAGCGTACTTACCGTTGCCGTAGTATTGGTGCCAAGCCTCTTCCAACTGACCTGCATAGAGAGCTAACGATAAATTATCTTGCTGGTATCGGCCGCCAATAAAACTAGCCGAGTCGTAGGTGATGGCAGTCCCTCCACGCTTGAGGGCGTAGTCAGTCGTAAATTTGTCGTCGCTGTTGGAGGCGTCCACGCCGGTCTGTCTCGTGTAGTGGCCTGCCTCCACAGTGAAGTTGTCAAATTCGTTGACGTTCAACTGAAGGCCCGTGGCGGCGCTGGGGAATAGCCGAACAGTGTTCACCGCCAGTACAGGTGTCATTGGCATCTGTTCGCCATACTTCAGCGTGCTTTTTGATGCACGAAGCTTTAGCGCGGCACCCACCCTGGAATATTCATCGCCAGGCTTGCCATCGCCGTCGATGGGTAGCAGTCGCAAGCCTGCCGTACCGCCTCCTGCACTCAGCTTGAGGCCTAAGATGGCATTGGCATCTACCCCAATACCGATTGCTCCGGGTGTAAAACCGGACTGATAATCCAGAAGAAAGCCTTGGGCCCACTCCTGTGCGTAACCATTTCTTTCGTTAACGGGCTTGAAGGCGTTTGTGCCGGTTGCACTTGAACTGCCGTTACGAAAATCTCGGTGGAAGAAAAAATTCTTATGGGTAAGCCGGAGTCTTGCGTCATCAAAGAATGGGTTTTCCGCTGCATTTGCCTGAAATGAGGAGATGCAGAGAGCGCCCATCAGCATTGCGCAATGGCGTGACATTTTATGTACCTTCCTTATTGTTGTTGTTTGGGGAGGTAACGCATGTTTGTGAGAGTTTTATGGCCACGAATTGTCGTTTGAGGTTGCTCATTCATTCGTGTGCGCGTGTGTACTATTACGCAGGCATGCACGCATGCCTGCGGCATTGAAGCTGTCATAACGACGCTCTAGTACCCATCGCGAGGTTTTGATTTCAAAATGATCGAGGCAACTCAAGCCAGCGCTCACCCAGCAGGTTTGCAAGCATGTCGTCGGTCAGTGGCGCAAAAGAGTAGAGGCGAATATCGCGATAGTAGCGTTGCATCGGATATTCCAGATCAAACCCAGCTCCCCCCATCGACTCCATGCCAACCCTGACCGCTTCGTTGGCAGCTTTACTGGCGGCAAGCTTGGCGACGGCGCTGGAAATTTCGATATTCTGATGGCCTTGCTCCTCTGCAATCGCAGCCATTTGGGTCGTGAGCCATGCCTGCTCCAGCGCGACGCCGGCATACACCAGGCGATGCTGTAGCGCCTGGAACTGACCGATAGGTCGCCCGAACGCTTTGCGATCCTTGGCGTACTCAACTGCCAGCTGCTGAGCGCCTCGACCAATTCCAACGGCAACTGCAGCGGCGTTCAGCCGCTCAGCGTTGAGCGTGCTCAACACTTGGATAAAACCCTGATCGACTTCGCCCAGCACTGCGTCATCCGAGAGCTTTACGTCGTCGAAGGCAACAGAGCAGGTGTCGTAGCTGTTGATAGCGAAGGTATTGATCTCTGAGGCCGAAACGCCAGGTGCTGACTTATCGACGAGGAACATGGTTACGCCGCGCGAGCGGTGGTCGCCGGTGCGAGCGAGGACAATGAGCAGGTCAGCGTGGATCGCGCCACTGATCCAATATTTGCCACCGGTGAGTCGCCAACCGTCATCAACTCGCTTGGCCTTGGTGCGCATTGCCTGCAGGATGTCAGTGCCACCACTTTCTTCAGTCAGGCAGAACGATGCTTTGATCTCGCCAGCGCAAAGTCTCGCCAGGTATTGATCTTGCTGCTGTGGCGTCCCGTATTGGCTGAGCAGTCGCGTAGCCATGAACTGAACGACGCCGAAGACTGCCATGGAGGTGGCCCTGCGGCCTAGCGCCTCCAGGGTCAGAACCTGAAGCTTGGGCGTTCCCCCGGAGCCCCCCAAGTCTTCGTCGATACCCACGCCCCAGACGCCAAGCTCAGCCAGTGCTTTATGCAGGTCGAAATCAAATTTCTTGGCATTATCCAGCTTCTGTACACGCTCAACGGGAGCCACCCTGTTGAGCGTGCCTTCCACGGCATCGCAGTACAGCTGCTCTTCTTCGGATAGGTTCAAAAACATCCTAATCTCCTGGGCTTATTGATTGCGAAGGAGCCGGGGCCACGTGCCTTCCCGGCCGCTGGAAAGGAAATCAGTCAGTCAGGTTTACCGACCGCAAGGGCATGCTTAGGCATGAGCGTGAGCATGCAGAGCGCTGCGATCACCATGATCAGGCTGATCGCATACATGCCCGCGTGATCCTTTCCAGTCAATTCGCGCGCAAGACCAATGATCGAAGGTGCAGCGAAACCGCAGAGCGAGCCCAACGAGCTGACCAATGCAATCCCTGCCGGCGCACTTTTGCCTTTAAGGTATGTCGCTGGAATTGCCCAGCAGACGATGATTGCCCCACTGAACCCGAACGCTGCTCCACCCAACAAGGCGAGGGACAGGGGGAGGGAAGTAGAGAGGGTAGAGAGGGACAGCATTGCTGCCCCGAACAAGATACTGATGCAGTAATGCATGCGTCGCTCGCGTCGCAGGTCAGAGCTGCGACCGATCAACATCATCCCAAGGGCGGCGCAGGTGAAGGGGATCATTGCGTAGAGCGAAATGTGGGTGATGCTGGAAACACCGAGCTTTTGGATCGTGGTCGGCAGCCAGAAATTGAACGCGTAGGTACCGAGAGCGGAGCTGAAATAGAGGAATGCCAGCACATAGACTTTCGGGTCGATGAGCGCGCTGAATATCGCCTGGCCACTGTGTGGGTTGACCGCATCCGGGTCGAGCGTTGCCTTGTCATGAGCCATCAGCTCTTGATGCAGAGCCTTCTCATCGGTGCTGAGCCAGTGCGCCTGTTCGGGCTTATCGCAAAGCAACAGGAAGCAGGCGATCCCGATGAAGATGATGGGTACAGCTTCAAGCAAGAACAGCCACCGCCATCCCGCCAAGCCCGAAACACCATTCATTGACTCCATGATGATGCCGGAGATTGGGCCACCCAGGATGGGCGCAACAAGTGTGGCAAGCAGAAGCGTGCCGGTGACTCGACCGCGCATATAGCTTGGGAACCAGTAGCTCAGATAGAGAATCACGCCGGGGAAGAATCCAGCTTCAAAGATGCCAAGCAGCAACCGTAAGATATAGAGCTGCTGTGCGGTCGTGACAAGCATGGTGGCGGCCGATGCAAGGCCCCAGAGCACCATGATTCTCGTCATGGTTTTGCGGGCGCCTATCTTGTCTAGCAGTAGATTGCTTGGGATCTCGAACAGCGCGTAGCCAATAAAAAGATGCCCGCCGCGAAGCCGTATTGGCTTTCGGTCAAGCCTAGGTCGGGGAGCATCTGAAGCTTCGCATAGCCGATGTTCACCCGATCAAGGAAGGCGAAGATGTAGGCGACAAAGATCAGAGGGATAACCCGCAGTGCTATTTTTCGAAACAGCACACGATTGATTGCGGTAGCTTCAGCAAGGCGCCAGCTGGAGGCGTCGATCGTCGATTTCATGGTGAGTCCAGTGTTGTTATTGTGCGGACTTCGAATGAAAGGCGCGCGTGGACGCCTTCCACCATTCAAGTATTACTCAGCATTTACGGTATTTTTGAGTGTTCCGATTCCCTCCACTTCAACTTCAACAACATCACCAGGTTTCATCCACAATGGCGGGGTACGGAATGCACCCACGCCACCGGGGGTTCCAGTTGCGATCACATCTCCCGGCAGAAGCTCGGTGAAGGTTGAGATGTATTCAATCAACTCAGGAATCTTGAACAGCAGATCATCAAGGCCTTCACGCTGAACCACCTCGCCGTTCAGGCGCGTTTCCAGGACGAGGCTGTCGATATCGGTGATTTCATCCTGGGTGACGAGCCAAGGGCCAAAGCTACCGCTCCCGACAAAATTCTTACCTGCTGTGAACTGCAGGGTGTGGCGCTGCCAATCACGAATGGATCCGTCGTTGAAGAGGCTGTAACCAGCGACGTGCTGAAGCGCATTCTCTTTCGAGATGTGCCGACCCGATTTGCCGATTACGATCGCCAACTCGCCCTCAAAGTCGAAAGCAGCAGAGGCCTTGGGTTGGATGAGTGGCTGATCATGACCAACCTGGGCACTCGCGAATCGAGTGAACAGGGTGGGGTGCTTTGGTACTTCGCGGCCAGTCTCGACTATATGCTTCAGGTAGTTCAGGCCAACACACAGCACCTTGTCGGGGTTTGGGATGACTGGCAGCCACTGGACCTGGTCTACGCTCAGCGTCGGCGCATCGCGCAGCGCAGCGAGTTCATCCAGGCCGTTGCTGGACGCTAGAACGGAGCGCAAATCGGAATAACATTGACCGAGCACTGCGCCGGCGTCCGAAACGGTGTCGCCATCAACGACACCGTACGAACTGCGCCCGTCATAGATGAAGGATGCAATTTTCATGGACAAAATCTCTCAGGATTAACCCAGGACAATGAGAACGTGCCCGTCGTCGACGGTGTCGTTTTCTACGACCTTGATTTCTTTGACGACGCCCGAGTCATCGGCCTCTACCGGTATCTCCATCTTCATCGATTCCATGATGATGACTTCATCGCCGAAGTTGATCTCCTGCCCAACCTGAACGTTGATCTTCCAAATGTTGCCGGCCATGGGTGCTTTGATTTCGCTCATCAGCTAAATCCTTTCTAATTGTCTGGGGTTAAACCGGGTAGATGCCGTTGCGGCGATCGATGCGAGGAATTTCACGGCGGCTGTACAAGGCAAAGCGCTTGATCAGCTCGTCACGCAGATCGTCTGGATCGATAACCGCTTCGAAGGAGAATTGATCCGCAGGATCGAACGCGTTGATGTCCTTGGCGTAGGCCTTCTGCTTCTCATCGATGAACGCAGCTCGCGCTTCACCTTCCAGGGCCTGGATCTCGTTGTAGTGGATGGCGTTGATGGCAGCCTCTGGGCCCATCAGAGCCGGCATTGCACCCGGCAAGGCGAGCTGTGCGTCAGGCATGGTCGGACCACCCGACATACCCAGGTAGCCACCGCCGTAACCTTTGCGAACCATGACGGAGATGCGCGGCACCTTCGCCTCACACACGGCATGCAGCAGCTTGGCGCCGTGACGGATGATCCCCGCTTTTTCTACGGCGCTACCGATCATGTAGCCACTGATGTCCTGCAGGAAAAGCAGTGGAATGTTGAAGGCGTTGCACGCCCAGATGAAACGGGTAGCTTTGTCTGCGCTGTCGTTGAACAGAACACCGCCTTTGTTCTTCGAGTTGTTCGCGATAATCCCGACAGGGCGGCCGCCCAGGTAAGCGAACGCGGTGTAGATCTCTTTGGCAAAGAGCGCCTTCACTTCAAAGATCGAGTCTTCGTCCACAAGCGATTCAACGAGCTCCCTCACCTCAAACGGACGGTTCTGGTCTGCGGGGACGATTTCGGTGATCGAACGTTTGGACGCGGGCTGTTTCGGCTCACGCAGAGGAGGAAGCTGGCTGTTGTGGCTTGGGAAGAAGCGAAGGTAGTCAGCAGCTGCCTTGAGTGCTTCTTCTTCATTTTGCGCCAGGTAGTCGCCGAGCCCGCTCATGGCGCAGTGCATACGAGCACCGCCCATTTGCTCTTCGGTTACCTTCTCGCCGATTGCCGCTTCAGCCAGCCGCGGAGAACCCAGGTAAGCAGTTGCCTGTTTGTCGACCATGATGACCAGGTCGCACAACGCTGGTACATAGGCAGAACCCGCGGGAGAGGGGCCGAACATGACGCAGACCTGGGGTACTACCCCCGAGATTTGCACTTGCGTGTAGAAAATGTTGCCCCATGCGATCCGTCCGAGGTAGCAATCGAACTGACTGTCGATACGAGCGCCAGCACTGTCCACGAGGTAGATGATTGGCATCTTGGCATCCACAGCAATTTCTTGCATGCGAACGATTTTACGGAAGGTGTGGTAGCCCCAAGTGCCCGCTTTGACAGTCATGTCGTTTGCAATGACAGCGACTTCTTGGCCGTTGATCTTGCCAATTGCAGTTACCACGGCGTCGCCAGGCATTCCGCGAGATGCGCCGACAAGCAAACCGTCCTCAAGGTACTCACCGTTGTCGAAGAGCATGTTGAGACGGTCGCGGACCAGGATCTTACCTTGAGCCTGGTGTTTTTCTTTTGCTTTGTCTGAACCGCCGGCGCGTGCAATTTCGACGCGACGTTGCAGTTCTTTTACGTTTTCGTAGCCGCTCATGCCTTCACCTCTTTCTTGGCAAAAAATTTCTCGATACCGCGACGAAGCTCTTCGGAGCACATGAAGGCAGGACGCAGGCCGCGGGCCAGTTCCAAGCCTTCAATCAGGCCGACGGACGAGATTTTGTTGAACGCGTGCTTGCCCCGACGGACAGTGGCGGGCTCCAGATGTGTGAAGGTTTTCACCAGCTGGTCTACCAGCGTGTCGATTTCATCAGCCGTCGCAACGTGATTGACGAGGCCCATGCGGTAGGCCTCCTGGGCATCGATGGTGCGGCCGGTGAGGGCCAGATCCAGGGCGTGGCGCTCTCCCAGCCGACCTAGAAGCGCCGGAAGGATGAAAAGCGGGAAGAGGCCAATCTTCACTTCCGGAGAGCCGAACTTGGCGCCTTCGGTGCAATACGCAAAGTCGCACGCAGCGACCAGGCCGCACGCTCCAGCCATGGCTGGGCCAACGACGCGGGCAATCACCGGCTTACTCAGGGTCGGAATTACGCTGAAAAGGCGCTGCCAAGGTTCGCCGGTTTCCCACAGCTGGGTACCACCTGCATCGACAGTCGAAAGGAATTCGTCGAGGTCACCGCCAGAGGAGAAGCACTCGCCTTCACCCGTGATGACAATGACTCGGATGTCCTGCTCACCATCCAGCTGTATCAACGTGTCGACCAGGTTCCTGGCAGTTGCGGTGGCGATCGCATTTCGCTTGGCAGGATTGCTCAGGATGATGGTGGCGCGGGGGCCTTGGCGCTCGACCAGGAGCTGCGTTGTGCTCAAGGGATTCTCCTTTTTGTTTTACTAACCGTTGTTAGTTTTCGAGAATATAGCTAGGCTTTGTTTCCAGCACAAGCCTGGTCGTCGTTTTTCAGCTTATGGTCGCGTTGCCCAGAGATAGCGGGACGCAAGCAGAGACGGACGTATCGATGCTAGTGACTTACAACTGTTAGTTTTAGGAGATGATCGTGACAGAACAAAAACTACTGATCGCGAATCGCGGCGAGATCGCATGCCGGGTGATTCGCTCCGCCAAGGCTCTCGGAATTCCTACCGTTGCGGTGTATTCCGAAGCAGATGCCGAATCTCAGCACGTGAAGGCTGCTGATGAGGCGTTTCTGATTGGCCCGTCCAAAGCGGCGGAAAGCTATCTAGATGCGGAGAAGGTGTTGCGAGTTGCCAAAGAGAACGGTGTAACACTGGTACACCCCGGCTATGGCTTCTTGTCTGAAAACACCGACTTCTCCGACGCTTGCGCTGCTGCCGGCATTACCTTCATTGGCCCCACCGCTGAGGTGATCAAGGCAATGGGGGACAAGCAGCGCTCCCGTCACCTGGCCATCAAAGCGGGTGTTCCTGTGCAACCCGCCGCGGAAAACGTGACTGCCGAAGATCCTGAGGCGCTGATCAATGCCGCCAGAGTGGTGGGTTACCCACTCTTGGTCAAAGCTTCAGCGGGTGGTGGCGGTATCGGGCTCAAGCCTGTTCATTCGCCTGCTGACCTGGTTGAGGCGGTCGCTGCAACACAGCGAATGGCCGAGCGTGCTTTCGGCGATGGGACTGTCTTCCTGGAAAAGCTGATTGAAAGTGCTCGCCACATCGAAGTGCAGGTGTTTGGCTTTGGCAATGGTGAGGCTGTGCACCTCTTTGAGCGCGATTGTTCGATCCAGCGCCGCTACCAAAAGGTGCTTGAAGAGTCTCCCGCGCCGAACGTGCCGTCGGATGTCCTGGCGCACATGGCGGAAGCTGCCGTAAACCTCGCCAAACTCTGCCGATACGATGGTGCCGGTACCGTAGAGTTTCTCTACGACGACAAATCGAAATCGTATTTCTTCCTTGAGATGAATACGCGTATTCAAGTAGAGCACCCTGTCACGGAGGCTGTGACTGGGGTAGACCTGGTTGAAGCTCAAATTCGTCATGCGCTGGGGGAGGGCGTGGAGGCTGAGTTGACGCAGCAATCGATCCAGCGCAATGGGCACGCCATTGAGGCCCGTCTCTACGCGGAGTCTCCTGAGAAGAAATTCATGCCTGCTCCAGGCCTGATCGAAGCGCTCGAGATGCCTCAGGTCGAGGGCGTTCGGATTGATGGCGGGTTCGTAGCCGGTGATCGAATCACGCCTTTCTACGACCCGATGATCATGAAAATAATTGCTCATGGGAAAGACCGTGCAGAGGCAGTTTCTCGCCTCAAAAAAGCACTTTCCGAGCTCAAGATTTCCGGCCTGAAAACCAATCGTCAGTTCCTGCTCCGCGTGTTGGCTGAACCTGCGTATCTCGAAGCAAAGGTTCACACTCGCTTCATTGATGAGCACAGCGAAAGCCTGTTCGCTGTCGCCGCAGAACAACAAGCTTAAGAGGAGATCGTCATGGCTGTTACCACACCCAACGTGCCGGGCATTGAAGGTCTCGCTGAACTGGCGTCGCGCTATATCAACGTTGAATCACTCCCTTGGAAGCCTACGCCAACACCTGGCATCGACATGAAAATTCTATTGCAGGATAAGGAAAGCGGCCTGCTCACTGCATTATTCCGTTGGGCGCCTGGCACCAGGCTTCCTTTGCATGAGCATGTCGAGGTGGAGCAGACCTACGTGCTGGAAGGCAGCATCGTAGATGACGAGGGTGAGGTGGTCGCAGGCGACTTCGTTTGGCGTCCTCGCGGTAATCAGCATCTGGCGCGATCGCCCAATGGGGCGCTGGTGCTTTCCTTCTTCCTTCGCCCGAACAAGTTCCTGGAAGGCGTACACGCTGGTCAGAATCTGGAGTAAACAAATGAGCGACCTGCCAAAGAAAATCTTGATCAACGAAGAGGGGCCCCGTGAAGGGTTCCAGATCGAAGCCAATCCTATCCCACTGCATCGGAAGACTGAGCTGATTGAAGCGCTCGCTGAGACGGGCCTGAAGCAGATTGACTGCGTTTCTTTCGTCAATCCGAAGCGCGTTCCAGGGATGGCGGACGCTGATGAGCTGGCGGCTGCCATCAACAAGAAGCCTGGCGTGCGCTACACCGGTCTCTGGCTGAACCAGCAAGGGCTAGAGCGTGCTTACAAATCTCAGCTCGATATCATCGGCGCGATCCGGGTAACTGCGTCCGAAGCGTTTTCAGTCAACAACACCAACAAGAACATCGAGCAGACGCTCGATGAGCAGCGCGCTTGGCTGAAGTCGTACGCAGAGCATGGTGTTCCGGTTGAGTGGGGCTACGTCATGACTGCTTTCGGGTGCAACTACGAAGGCTATATGCCCATCCCCCAGGTTGTCCGAATGGTGGGAGAGGTGCTGGATCTGGCGACCGAAGCCGATGTACAGCTCAAGGGTGTGTACCTTGCTGACACCGTTGGCTGGGCAAATCCATTGATGATGGAAAGGACGATTGGCGCCATTCGCGAGAAGTGGCCCGACCTGGCGTTAGGTCTCCACCTTCACGACACTCGGGGGACAGGTTTGGCGAATGTGTACGCCGCGCTGAAGCTGGGCGTTGCGAAATACGACAGTTCCTGTGCGGGGCTGGGTGGCTGCCCATTCGCAGGCCATCGCGGTGCTGCAGGGAACATCTGCACCGAAGACCTCGTATTCATGTGTGAGGAGATGGGTATTGAAACTGGCGTCAATCTCGACGCCTTGATCGAAGTCGCAAAACTTGCAGAGGATATCTTCGGTCGACAGCTACCCGGCAAGGTCATGCATGGTGGTAGCTTGGAGCGTTACAAAAAGGCTTGACGCAAGCTGGCAGTGAAAACCCCACCTTCAAGGTGGGGTTTTTGGTTCAGCTGGATTTAAATCCTACCATTCTGAGCGACAGTTCGATGTGTTGCCGCTCCAGCTCCTCCAGTCCGAGCTTCCCCCCCGGCTGATACCAGGTGCAGATACCGGTCAGCATGGAGATCAGTGCTTTGGTTGTGAGGTTGCAGTCAGAGACATTGAAGATTCCTTCCTGCACGCCATCCTCGATGATTTGACGAACCCGACGCTCGTACTCTGAGCGCAAGCGGGTAACCATGCGGTAATTGTCCTCATCCAGGCTGCGAAGCTCCATATTGCCTATGAAGACCTCCTTGCGGCGCTCAGTATGGAAATGCAGATGCACGCCTACCATGGCCTCAAAACGCTGATATGTGGATGGCTGAAGGTCCACCTTTTCGGTGAATTCCATCAGCAGATCGCGCATCACGGCCTTGAGGACTGTGGCTAGGAACTCTTGCTTGTTGCTGAAGTAGTTGTAGAGGGAGGCAGCTTTGATGCCGACCTGCTCCGCAAGGGTTCTCAGGGTCATCGCCTCGTAGCCGTACTTGGCAATCAAGTCCACGCCAGCGGTGTGAATGGCCAATTCGGTGACTTCTCGTTTCGCGCCTACAGGTCGCATCAGGTAAATGTCTCTTCAAGAATGGGAGGGCGGCTTAGCGGGTCAGATAGCCACCATCCACAGGAACCATCGCGCCAGTAATATAGCTTGCCAGGTGCGAGGTCAAGAACACTGCCGGCCCTACCAGTTCGTGCGGTTCCCCCGTACGCCCCATGGGCACGTGACTGAGAAATGCCTCAAGCTTGCCAGGATCTTGCCGTGTTTCTTGCGACATAGCCGTCGGGAACGAGCCTGGCGCGAGTCCATTTACACGGATACCGTCAGCGGCCAATTCGGACGCCAGAGCCTTGGTAAATTGCAAGACCGCCCCTTTGGACGTCACGTAGCTGGACAGTGAGGCCAAGCCGGATGTGTAGCTGTGGATGGAGCCGATGTTGAGAACTGAGCCTTTCGTTTCTTTCAAGTGCGCAAGGAAGGCATGGGTGACATTGAACATGCCAGTTACATTCACTGCCAGGGTTCGACGCCACTGCTCCGGGCTCTTTTCGCTGGCGAATGGGGCACGGAAGAGCAGGCCCGCATTGTTGATCAGCGCCGTGATACTGCCGATTTCACGCCTTATGAGATCTGCGAGATTGATACAAGCGGCCTCGTCACAGATATCGAGGGCAAATGCATGAGCCTTACCACCTTCGTCGCATATGGCTTTGGCTGTCCCTGATGCGGTGTTCATGTCAATGTCGGTCACGATGACGGTCGCGCCGGCGATGGCAAAACCATGGGCGAGGGATGCGCCATTCCCTCGGCCGCCTCCCGTGATCAGCACGATTGCATCATCGAGGCGTAGTGAAAGGTCTAGCATGGTGAGTCCTCATCTTGTTTTTGGTATAGGAAACTAACAAGCGTTATTTTTATCTCCTTTCGCTCGAATTACAAGGTATTCAGGCCTTGCGTGGCCTGTTTTTCCGCTGGATCCCGGCTGTCTGTAGGCATTCTTGTTCTAAAAATCCGGCGTTTCCCCTATTGCAAACTAACGTGGGTTAGTTATTCTGGGCGTCCAGACGGCTCGGACGCTGCGTGAACATCTGCGCGCTGAGGAGCCTCAAAACAATTACAAGAGGATTTTTCATGTCTAGCCGTATGCTGCTGGGTGGTCACATCACCCACAATGCCAAGCGTTTCCCCAGCAAAGTGGCCCTGATCGATAAGGTCGGACGCACGACCTACGCAGAGTTCGAGTCCGGTGCCAACCGAGTAGGCCACGCGCTGCTTGCGCAGGGTGTTTCACATGGAGACAAGGTCGCGTTCCTTGCCAGCTCTAGCCGCCAATGGGTCGAGGCGTTCTACGGGGTCGTCAAGATCGGTGCCGTAGCCGTGCCACTGAACTATCGGGAAACGCCTGAGCAGATTTCCATGATGCTCGAGGACAGTGGCTCAAAGGTGCTGTTCGTATCCGAGCAACATGTTGAAGCCTTTGGTGGGTTGCTGGAAACGCTGCGATTTCCCGTGGTGAATCTGGAGTCGCTGGATGCGTTCAAAGCAGATTATGCAGACGCTCCCCACCCGACAGACCGCCTGAGCGAACATGATCCTGCCGTGATTCTCTACACCGGTGGCACGACCGGGCGATCCAAAGGCGTGCTGCTGAGCCATTCCAATCTCTTCTGGAACTCGCTCAACGAAATCATCGACACAGACATGGTGGAGGGCGATAACACGTTGATCGCTACGCCGTTGCACCATTCTGCAGCGCTCAATTGCTGGTTGCTCCCCCACTTGTACCTCGGGGCTACCGCTACGCTGCTTGAGAAATATGCCACTGAAGAGGTGCTGTGCGTCATCGATAAAGAGCGCGTTACCAACACCTTCATGCCGCCCTCGCTGGCACGCGAGTTCGTCTTGCACCCGCTCGCCAAGGAGCTGGATGTGAGTTCCATGACCCGGTGGTACGTAGGCAGTGGCATTCTTACCGCAAACGACCGCAGCGCCATGAAAGCATGCATCCCTGGCGTGAAGATTTACTACCAGTATGGCCTCACTGAAGCTGGCCCGATTGCGACGGTGCTCAAGGAGGAGGATTACGACCGCGCTCGTGGATCGATTGGCCGGGCCTTCCAGAACATCGAGGTGGCTATCGTTGACGACAAGGGCAACATTGCACCTCCAGGCGAGATTGGCGAGATCGTCCTGCGGGGGCCTACCATCATGTTGGGCTACCACAACCGCCCCGATGCGACGGCTGATGCGATTGACCAGGATGGTTGGCTACACACTGGCGACCTTGCGCACATGGATGCCAACGGTTTTGTGTACTTCTACGACCGTCTGAAGGACATGATCAAAACCGGCGGGCTGAATGTCTATTCCCAGGAAGTCGAGGCCGTGCTGGCAAAACATGATCACGTTCGCGAAGTTGCAGTGATCGGTCTGAACAACGAGCGCTGGGGTGAAGAGGTTACCGCGATCATCGTGCTGCACGATGGGGTGGTCGGTGATCCTGAGCTGCTCGTCGCGCATGCCCGGGAGCATCTGGCTAGTTACCAGCTGCCGAAGCGTGTCGAATTCATCACCTACGCGGATATGCCGTTCAACCACAACGGCAAGATTCTCAAGCGCGAACTCCGTCAACGTTTTGAGCCGCAGGGCTGAGGATAATCATGGCTATCGACTTCGAAAAACAAGGTCCTGTCGCCCTGGTGACGATCAATCGTCCTCAGGCCATGAACGCCATTGACCTGAACACGCATCTGGCCTTCCAGGAGATCTGGTCGCGGATCAATACCGATGACGAGATCCAGGTTGTGGTATTGACGGGGGCCGGCACCAAGGCCTTCTGTTCAGGCGCCGACATCGGCACCTTCTTGCCCTATCTGCGTGAGAGGGCGGTCAAGGAACTGGACGATGGTGACTTTTGCGGTATCAACCGCGGTTCGCCGACGACCAAACCGATCATTGCCGCCATTAACGGTCTTGCCTATGCCGGAGGGCTTGAAATCGCGTTGGCCTGCGACCTGCGCATTGCTGTGGATTATGCCAAGTTCGCGCTTCCGGAGCCGCGGTGGGGTGTCATCGCCGGTGCCGGTGGTGTCACTCGATTGTCCCGAGTGGTCTCCAGCGCCCTGGCGACTCAAATGGTGCTGACCGGCGAGCCTATTGGCGCCGAGCGAGCGCTCGTAGAAGGATTGGTGAGTGAGCTCACTACCTCGGATAACCTTCTGCCGCGTGCTTTGGAAATTGCTCACAGCATCACCAAAAATGGCCCTCTGGCTGTGCGGGCGTCGTTGCAAGTGATTCGACGCGGCGCTGACTGCGGTCTTGACGCTGCGTTGGAATTGGAGCGCACGGCTTTCCGTCGAATCCTTCTGAGCGAAGACTTCAAAGAAGGTATTGCAGCGTTCACCGAAAAACGCGAGCCCGCTTACAAGGGGCGGTGAAGCACTGGACATAACGAGCGCTGCATGGGCGTGAGGGTGGGTAGGTTGTCTCCCGCCTTTTGCCTGTCCATGCGCGCGCCAGCGAGGCGAGTCTAGATGAGTACGCCGGCAGAGAAGTTAGCCGCCATCTTCGCTTTGGAGGAGGTGGAGGCCAATGTATTCAAAGGTGAGAGCCAGGACCTGAGATTACCTCAGCTTTTTGGTGGGCAGGTATTAGGCCAGGCAGCGATGGCGATGACGCGTACGGTGCTGGCAGATAAAAAACTGCATTCCCTGCACGGGTACTTCGTGCGTCCAGGGCGTGCGGACGCGCCCGTGATGTATGAGGTCGAGACCGTTCAGGACGGTCGAAGCTTCAGCCGCAGACGGCTCACAGCCTGGCAGGATTCGAAAGTCATTTTCGTTGGAGATGGTTCATTTCATACTGTTGAAGAGGGGTTTCACCACCAGCACTGCGCGCCTGAGGTCGCCGTTCCGTCTGCCTTGCCGACGGAGCTGGAACTCCTGGCCGGGGATGCTGATTTGATCGAAGAGATCAAACGTCGCCACGAAGCCGCCAATGCGCTGGAGATCCGACCGGTAGAGCCTATTGATCCTAGCGCTCCCAAGGCTCGTGCGCCGCAAAAGAGTTTCTGGTTCAGGTTTGCGCAGCTCACCACTCGCGATACTGACGTTCATCGAAGCTTGCTGGCTTATGCCAGTGATACGGCCCTGCTGATTACGTCTTTGCTTCCGCATGGCGTTTCCGATATGCAGCGAGACATGCGGGTTGCCAGTCTGGATCATTCGATTTGGTTCCACGGCGATTGCGTCGTGGACGAGTGGCTCCTGTATGTCAATGACAGCCCTTGGAGTGGGGCGGGCCGAGGCCTTTCGCGCGGCTCGATTTTTGACCAGCAAGGGCGGCTTATTGCCTCTGTTGCACAAGAAGGACTTATTCGGAAACTCTGATTTCTCTATCAGCGGCCTCACGTTTGGGGTCGCTATTTTTTTGCATGCTCAAAACGCTCTTCTGACTCAAAAATAATAATTGGTGCCTAGAGGGTACCATTCAAGAAGGGAAACAAAAAATATGAGATTTTCTGCGCCTGAGATTAAGTGCGCGAGCACTGCGTTCGCCCTGTTTTTAAGTGTGCCTGCAACCTGTATCGCAGAGACGACCTCTACTTCAATGCCATGGATGTTGGGTAGCTGGGGTGGCCTGAGAGACGAGCTACACCAGAAAGGTGTCGACTTCGACCTCAATTACAGAAGTGACAGTGCGTACAATGCGCACGGTGGCTACGACAAGGATAAGAAACTCGCCTACGCCGATCAGTACATGTTTTCGGTCAGTGCTGACTTGGACAAACTGCTAGGCGCATCTTCTTCAAAGTTTGTCATGACGCTAATTGATCGTAATGGCGAGGAGTTGGCCAAGGAGCGGTTGACTGACCCGCGATCAGGTTCATTGACCCAGACGCAGAACGTGTATGGGCGTGGTAGTGTTACGCGGCTGTCTCAGCTCTACCTCGAAACCCGCTTGGGAAAACCTAACTTGTATTTCAGAATGGGTCGATTCGGGCCAGAGGAATTCGGTCAGTTTGATTGCGATTTTCAAAACCTGATTTTTTGCGGTAATTCAGGCGGGAACTGGCATGGGGATGACTGGTATAACTTCCCGATCGGTCAGTGGGCGACCGCAGTCAAATATCAGTTTCTTGATGATGTCGCTGTCCAGGCTGGAGTCTTCGAGCAGAACCCGACCCTTTTAGAAAATGACAATGCCTTCAAAGTGAGTACCCGTGGCGCGGAAGGTGCTCTTATACCCGCTGAGGTCATTTGGACGCCTAAACGCGCGTTATTTGGCCAGCCCGCGGAGTTCAGGCTTGGCGCTTTCTATAACACCACTGACGCCGATGACCTGCGCTACAACGCGGATGGCCATGAGCATGCGTTCGAGCCCGACACTCGCTACCAGTCGCATCGGGGGCGCAAAGGTTGGTGGTATGTCGCGCGCCAGACGGTGGGCCATGTTGGCGGAGATCAGCACCGCAAGATCGAGGTCTTTTCGGAAGGGTTCTGGAATGATCGCGATACTGGATTCGTCGCCAGGCATTACAACATCGGTCTTATCATCAATGGCCCGTTTGTCTCTCGTCCCGACGACTCGATCGGAGTCGCGATCGGGGGGTTGAGCGTTGCCTCGAATGTGACGGCACACCAGCGCCATGTAAACATCTACAATCAGGTCACCCGCTACGATGACCCGCGTTTTACCCCCGTTCAGACGGACGAATACAGTAGCGAGATCTACTACGGCGTGAAGATCACGGACTGGTTGACCGTGCGTCCCAACGTGCAGTACATCGTTCACCCTGGCGCAGTGGATGAGGTCGATAACGCGTTCTTGCTGGGTCTCATGGTCAGAGCGAGTTTCTAGCCTGTAGCTTCAGGGCTGGGTTGCCCAGGGGCCACGTGCAGTTCGCGCAGGGCCCCTGATACTTGCAGGATCATTAGCCTTCAACAGGTGCAGATTGTTGCAGATGGCTCAAGAAGTTCTGAAGCTCTCGGCTCCTTCCCATGCCCTTGCGCAAAATGATTCCATAGGGCGGTAAACCTTCGATAACGTACCCTGTGAGGACAGTGATCAGCCCTGTACGGACGTGATCATTGATCACTGCTTCGCTTAACACCATGACCGCATCCGTTAATTGCACGAGCTGCAGCATCGCCCAAATGGACGAGCACTCGATCGTTTTGGAGGGAGGGAGTAGATCCCTGTCCGCCCACCAGCGCTCCACGGCTTTTCGCCCTGGGCTCGCTGCTGGTTGAAGGAGCCACGTCCATTTCTGAAGAATGTCCTCCATCTTCGCAGGGGCGTGCGTTGCCAGTGGGTGTCCACTTCGCACCGCCATGACCAGACGATCGTTACCGAGGGGTTCGAATTCAAATCTGGACCTATCGCCTGGGGTGCCTAGACGCGCAATCGCCACATCCAGCCGCTCCTGCTCCAGCATCTCTATCAGCACGTCGCTGGTGTCACTCATCATCCGGATTCCCAGATGAGGTGAGGCGCTTTTCATGGTCGCGATCGTCGAGACCACCCGATCGAGTGCGCTACCCATGACGACACCTACGGCTAGATGGCCGTAGCCACCCTCCGCCCTGGCGGTCAGGTCTTCTACGCAGCGATCAAGGCTATTGAGCGCTGAATGGGCGAATTTCAAGAGTTCTTCGCCCACCGGGGTGGGCACGACCCCTCGAGGTTGGCGTTCGAACAGTGCGCACCCAAACGCATCTTCTACTTCCTGAAGCATCCGGGTAAGGGTGGGCTGGGACATGTTGAGTGTCTCGGCGGCCCGATGCAGATTCTGGCAGTTGCCCAAAGTCGCCAACATGAAAAGGTGTCGGTACTTTAACCGCTTGAAAAGGCTATAAGTTTTGGCGCTGGGGCTGGCAAGGGAAGGATTCATGGCATTTGGCTATTTTATTTTGTGATTCGGTTTTTGTATCAATAAAGCAAAAAACTCTATTAGTCAAACATCGCTGCGATCGCTACGTTGTAAGTGTGTGTGGCAGTTTGGTCATGCCAAGGGCCGACTGCATTTTTCACCGATGCACATTGCTGGATTGCTAATAACAACAAGGAAAAGCCACCTATGTCGCCACAGCCTCGCTCCATCGAACAGCGTCTTGAGCAACTGGAGGATCGGGAAAAAATCAAAGAACTTAAATACCGATACGCCTTTCATTTAGATAATGGTTATGACCCTGATAGCATTGCCGCCTTGTTCTCCGAAGACGGGGAATGGATCATCAAAGGTGTGGGGGGTGATGTCCGCGGTCAAGGTGCAATCCGAGCACACTGTAAAAATTTGAGCAAAGGCATTTTGTGGAGTCAGCACGACATATTTGCGCCGCGCATTGAAATCAGTGATCAGGGCGATCGTGCGGTTGCCCACTTCAATCTCGTCTGCTTGTTGACAATGCGCACTGACGGTGCGGACGCCAAAGGCGAAGCATTTCTGCTCGCTGGAAACTACACCGACCATTTAGTGAAAATAAATGGGGCGTGGTTGTTCCAATCCATGACCGGAACCATCGAGCAGTCATCCCCTTGGGCAAAGGGCTGGGTTGAAGCCCCTTTCAAAAAAGAGTCTTGGTAAGACGAACCCTATTGTGGCATGCATTCGCAGAGGCAAAAAATGACGTTGTTGACTCCCTACGATCTATCGGGCACTCAATTAACCTCGCGCGTCGTAATGGCGCCAATGACCAGGTCGAGAGCCAAGGACACTGTGCCCAATGCCAGCACCGCGGCCTATTATCGCCAACGCGCTGGTGCAGGTTTGCTCATCACAGAAGGGGCGCAGATAACCCAGGAGGGTCAAGGCTATCTCTTCACGCCAGGCATTTTCTCTCCAGAACAGGTCGCTGGTTGGAAGCGAGTTACCGACCAGGTTCACGAAGCGGGCGGTAAGATTTTCATTCAGCTCTGGCACGTTGGTCGTATCTCTCATACGTCCTTGCAGCCCAATGGCAACGCTCCAGTTTCGTCAGTCGATACCTTGGCCGAAAACACTACGTGCTACGGCTATACCGCCGATGGTGAGCCGGGTCAGGTTCAGGTAACGCGCCCGCGGGCGTTGCCTGCCGCTGAGGTAGCCAGGGTGTCGCAAGACTTCGTCAAGGCAGCTGAAAATGCAATCCTTGCAGGGTTTGATGGTGTCGAGATTCACGGCGCCAACGGCTATATCTTTGAGCAATTCATCAATGGCGGATTGAATACGCGCACTGACGCGTACGGCGGCAGCATTGAGAACAGGCTGCGTTTCTTGTTGGAAACGGTAGATATGATTTCAGCAGCGATTGGCAGTCACCGAGTAGGTCTGCGGGTGGCGCCTTTCGGGCGTTTGTCAGCCATGCCAGCGTTTGCGGATGAGCGTGAAACGTGGCTGGCGGCGGCGGCAGCATTGAATTCGCGAGACCTGGCTTATGTGCATTTGAGTGATCAGGATTCACTCTGCGGAAACCTCATGAACCGTGAATTTGTTCGCGAGTTCCGGGAGGTCTACCGCGGCACATTGATGTTCGCGGGATCGCTGACACAAGAAACTGCCCAGGCCATGCTGGATGATGGGCTTGTCGACCTTGCTGCTTTCGGTCGCCCCTATATCTCCAACCCCGATCTGGTAGATCGATTCAAGCGCGGCTTGCCGCTCAGCCCGTTTGACCGTGCGACTTTCTATGGAGGAGGGGATGAAGGATACATTGACTATCCGCCCTATGGCGGCCATTCCTGACGTGTCCACCTGAGCCTGAATGTCGCCTTGATGAAGGGGCAGTGGGTATCCGTGCCCACTGCCTTTTCTATTTTAAGGCGGGATTCGGCCGGGGGGGTGGGCTACGCGCTTGGCGCGATACGGTTTTCGTATCTAAATCCGCATTTTTTCCATTGGTCATGAATCGCAGAATTGGTTAGGTTCGGTATCGGCAACCAAAATACAACATGAGGTTCGTTTGAACCCTCCAGAGCCGGAGCAAGATGCTATGCCTGCGCATGATGTGATCGATCTCTCTTACCCTGCCATCTCGAGTGAAGCAGCCAGCTTCCTCGGTAAATCTCACAAGCTGTTCATCGAGGGTCAGTGGCAAGACGCCCAGAGCGGGGCACGAAGAAAAGTATTCGACCCGGCTACGGGAAAAGTCATCGCTGAGGTTGCGGACGGTGATCAAGCCGACGTCGACAAAGCTGTCAGCGCTGCTCGTAAGTCATTCGACTCTGGTGCCTGGCGCAAACTTTCGGGCTCTGAAAAAAGCAAGGTGCTCTGGCGGATTGGCGAACTGATCGACAAATACTCGCAAGAGCTGGCAGAGCTCGAAGTTCTCGATGAGGGGTCGCCCTACGGCATTGTCAAAGATGCCTATGTGCGGAACTCAGCCGAGCATTTCCGCTACTATTCCGGGTGGTGCACCAAGCTTAACGGGCTGTCCGTGCCTGTAGGCTTGGCCGGCGAGTGGCATGCCTACACGACCCATGAGCCAGTCGGCGTTGTTGGGCAGATCATCCCTTGGAATGTCCCACTGCTTATGGCTGCCTGGAAACTGGCTCCTGCGCTGGCTGCGGGTTGCTCCATTGTGCTCAAGCCAGCGGAGGACACGCCTCTCACCGCGTTGCGTCTGGCGGCCATTTGTGAGGAAGCAGGGCTTCCGCCTGGCACGCTGAACGTAGTGACGGGGGATGGCCGGTGCGGCGCTGCCTTGGTTAACAGTCCTTTGGTGGACAAAATCGCCTTCACTGGCAGTACCGCAACCGGCAAAGCAATCGCATCGGCAGCAGCCAAGACGCTCAAGCGAGTAACGCTTGAGCTGGGTGGCAAGAGCCCTGTCATCGTCTTCCCGGATGCTGACCTGTCTACCGCCATTCCTGGTGTTGCTCAAGCCGTCATGCTGAACAGTGGTCAGGCCTGTACTGCGGGTTCCCGACTTTATATCCACGAAGATGTATACGACGATGTCATCAACGGTGTCGCTGAATTCATTTCCGAGATGAAGCTCGGGCATGGGCTGAATAGGGCGACGCAGATCGGCCCTTTGATCTCCCAGCGCCAGCTTGGTCGCGTCAGTGAACTCGTCCGCACCGGTGTCAGTGAAGGTGCGAAGGTGATCTGCGGTGCCAGTGAGATGGACGGGGAGGGGTTCTTCTACAAACCTACTCTGCTCGCCAACGTCGATCATCGAATGACGGTTTATCGAGAAGAGATCTTTGGCCCGGTGATCTCCGCGATGAAGATCTCCAACCAGAGCCTCGACGATCTGGCGCGTGAAGCCAACAACACGGAGTACGGACTGGCCGCCAGTATCTGGACACAGAACGTCACCCAAGCGCATGCGCTCGCCGCGCGCATCCGGGCAGGGATCATCTGGGTCAACAGTCACAACCAGATAGACCCCTCTTTGCCCTTTGGCGGTTTCAAGGAGTCTGGCATTGGCCGGGAAATGGGCCTTAGCGGGCTTGAGCATTACACCGAGACCAAATCAGTCGCAGTGCTGCTAAAGAGCTAATGATTTGCCCGCCCAACGGGCCACACGAACCTCATTAAGACTGCGTCGCAATAGGCTCTCAGATTCCTCGCGTATGGGGGCTGAGAGCTGCTCTGTGTACGATCCCAAAGCGCGAAAAAAACAATAGGTGCGCACATGCAATTCCAAAAAGACGTCACCGATCAAGTGAGCACACTTGTTCTGTCTAAGCTACCTCTCTGGTTTGGCGGTTTACTCTTGGTGCTCGCCGCTCCGTTACTCGTAGGTGGGGTATACCTTGCCTGGCTCGGCGGATCCTTGTTCTATCTGCTCACCGGAGTATTGCTCGTTGTATCGGCCTACGGATTCTTTCAGCGTAAAAAGCTGGGTGTCTGGGTTTATCTGGGGCTCACTGCAACTGCCATCGCATGGTCGCTCTACGAAGTCGGGCTCCAGTTTTGGCCGATGGTGCCACGCCTGGCAGGGTTCCTGCTCCTTCTGATTCCTGTACTGCTGCTGGCCTCGAAGGTGGGCTTCACGCAGCGTCGGAAAGTGTGGGTGGGAGGTGCAGGGGTCACGTCAGTGCTGCTGGTCGCCGGCTTCATCGCGATGTTCTTCCCACATGGCGTTATCCAGGGGCCGGCTCGTCCTGCGGTCGCTAGTGGCGCGGCCGATAAAGCTGTAAACGGCAACTGGCAACATTATGGACGTACGCCGACTGGAACCCGCTTCGCACCGCTTGAGCAGATCACCCCAGAGAACGTTTCCAACCTTGAAGTGGCGTGGACGTTCCGTACCGGAGAGATTGCTGATGCAGGTTCTGAAAACCAGAACACTCCGGTTCAGGTGGGCGACACGCTTTACATCTGCACCCCTTTGAACAAGGTCTTCGCGGTGGATGCGAACACCGGTAAGGAAATCTGGCGCTACGATGCCAAAGTGCAAAACCAAAAGGTCTGGAACCGTTGCCGCGGTGTCAGCTATTACGACGCCACTGAGGTCTCTGATGCTGTGCGCAGTGCCTCGACCGCGGTTCAGGATTGCCCGCAACGGGTGATTCTCTCCACGCTCGACTCGCGACTGATCGCTCTTGATGCCAAGACAGGCCAAGAGTGCCAAAGCTTCGGTATGAATGGCCAGGTTAGCCTCAAGCAGGGCATGGGCGAGGTTAAACCCACCTACTACATGGGCACTTCTCCCGTCACTGTCGCTGGCAACCTCTTGATTGTCGGTGGCTGGGTCTACGACAACCTGGAAACCAAGGAACCGTCTGGCGTCATCCGCGCGTTCAACGCTGCCACGGGTGAGCTGGAGTGGGCATGGGATTTGGGCAATCCATCGATCACCAAGTATCCACCACCGGGTGAAACGTACACCCGCGGAACGCCCAACATGTGGTCGACTGCTGCCTACGATTCCAAACTGGGGCTTGTCTATGTACCGTTAGGCAACTCTACCCCTGATTTCTGGGGCGGGCATCGCTCTGAGGCGGCCAATCGCTACGCGTCCTCAGTTGTCGCGCTGGACTACAAGACTGGGCGAGAGCGCTGGGCTTACCAGACTGTTCATCACGACATCTGGGACTATGACATTCCTTCGCAACCCGCTCTGTATGATGTCCCGGATGGCAATGGCGGCAACCAACCGGCGTTGATCCAAACGACCAAGACCGGCAACATTTTCATGCTCAATCGGGAGACGGGTAAACCAATCACTGAAGTGGTCGAGCGAAGCGTCCCGCAACAAGAACTGGCTGGCGACAAAACGGCGCCGACCCAGCCGTTCTCGGTGGGCATGCCTTACATCGGCCAGGAAAAACTGACTGAGCAGGACATGTGGGGCGCCACAATCTACGATCAGTTGCTCTGCCGCATCCAGTTCAGATCGTTGCGATACGAGGGTGCCTTCACACCACCAGGCACCACTGCGAGCCTTCAGCACCCTGGTAATTTTGGCGGCATGAACTGGGGTAGTGTCTCTATCAACGAAGATACTGGCGTGATGGTCGTCAACGACATCCGGATACCGCTTCGCGTGCAGCTGATCCCGAGCGAACATCATGAGACCAATGGTAACGGTAAGCCCCACTCGGAGTTCGCTCCTATGCGTGGCACGCCATTCGTTGTGACCAACTCGTCCTTTGTCTCCCCGATAGACGTTCCGTGCCAAGCCCCTCCTTATGGGACTGTGACCGGTATTGATCTCAAGACGCGGGAGGTCATCTGGCAGCGTCCTGCAGGCACCGTCCAGGATACTGCAATCGCGGGTGTCAAAGTCCGGGCGCCTTTCCCGATTGGCATGCCAACCATCGGCGGTACCGTTTCGACGCGTTCAGGCCTGGTCTTCTTTGCAGGCACTCAGGACTATTTCCTGCGGGCGTACGATCAATCCACCGGTGAAGAGCTCTGGAAAGCTCGCATGCCAGTGGGTTCGCAAGCGACACCTATGACCTTTGTTTCACCGTCTAGCAATCGGCAATTCGTGGTTGTCAGTGCCGGCGGTGCACGTAGCTCAACGGATCGAAGCGATCTGTTGATCGCCTACACGTTGCCTAAACAGCAGTAACAAGCCGTCGAGGTCACCTCAACCCTGAGGTGGCCTCGGCGGACCCGACGCCGCTCCATCCCCGCCTTCACGAAGCGTTGCATCGACATTGATCAGCGCCCCCCGCCGATGCCCACTCATTCTGTCCTGTCATTCCTGAATGTTTGGAATCGGAGCCCGATTATCTTTTCCGCGATCCCTTTTAGAGTAGAGCTCTGATGACTGGGCGCAGCAGCTGGCTGAAACTCACCGGCCTTCAGGCAGGTGGTCAGAAGGCCTTCGCCGTTTGCGCAAGCGCTTGCATAGCCCTGGTCTCCCACTCTCATTGGAGGACATTTCGTGGAAAATGCTATTCAACAGCTTATCGATCGTGAAGCCATTCGCGATCTCAGAACGCTTTACGCCCATCACCTGGACGGTAACAACATCCAGGCCCTAAGCGAGGTCTTCGCGGCGGACGCTGTGGTTGAGGTGACTGTCGGAAAAATGGAGGGGATTGAGGCGATCAAATCCGGTTTGCAGGAGGCCTTTGCACTCTACGACCGGGATAACCGGCGCAGCTTCCCGTTCATGCACGCAATCACCAATCACTGGATCAAGTTGACCGGGCCTGATACTGCCGAGGGGCGCTGCTACCTCATCGACTTCGAGACTGCTTCAAAGCCTGATCCAAACCCGTTACTGCTGCTAGGGCTGTACGCCGATGAGTACAAGCGAATCAATGGCGAGTGGCGCATCACGCGTACTCGATTGGAGGTCGTCTGGCCTGATCGCAGCAACCCTGAGCAAGTATCCGGCCAAACGGAAGGAGCGTGAATATGCACACGCCATTGAAGCTGAGCATTCTTGACTACTCTCCGGTGGATGAGGGACTGCTTCCTGTCGATGCGCTGGGGGCTAGCGTGCGCCTGGCTCAGCTTGCGGAGGAAAGCGGATTCCACAGGTTCTGGGTCTCGGAACACCATGGTGCTCCAGCGACTGCCAGCAATTCCCCTGAGATTCTCATGTCGCGTATCGCATCGGCAACCAAGGCGATCAGGGTGGGTTCCGGTGGGGTGCTGCTACCTAACTACAGCAGTTTGAAAATTGCCGAGAATTACCAATTGCTTGAAGCGCTGTTCCCTGGGCGCATCGACCTTGGTTTCGGTAGAGCCCCTGGGGCTGACAGGCGCACGAGCATGGCGCTCAATGATGAAAAAGGCGAGTCGATCCCCTATGGTCGCAAAGTTGCCGACTTGCTCGGGTTCGTGACCGGGAACCATATGCCCAACTCGCGCTATGAGGGGATGCGCGCGCATCCAGAGACCCGCAACAAACCTCAGCCTTATGTTCTAGGTGCTTCGGGGGCGACGGCGGAAGTCGCCGCGCAGGCAGGCCTGGGGTTCACCTTTGCCCATTTCATCAATCCTCGTGGCGATGGGCCGCATGCAGCTAGCGCGTATCGCCAGGCTTTCAAACCGACTGATTTTTCACAATCACCTTCGGTGGTCGTAGCCGTATTTGTAGCAGTCGGAGATACGCCTGAAGAAGCCAAGGATTATGCGGCGGCCTTTCACCTCTGGCTTACCTACGCAGAGAGTGCCAGCCCGTTCGATCGGGTGCCATCAATCGAGAGTACCCGTGCCCATCACTGGTCATCGGATGAGTTGGCGATTCGCGAGCGCAACAAAGGGCGGCTCATCTACGGGACAGCTGATCATGTCGTGGTCCAACTACGTGAGCTGGCAGATGCTTATGGTACTGATGAGGTCATGATCAACCTCATGATGCCAGGTGAGACCTCCCGGCTGAATGCATTGACCAGCATTGCCCATTCGCTGAGGAAAAGTGAGGTTGTGAGTCATTCGCTCGCTCAGGCAGAGGGATGCAAGGAGAGGGCGCATGACGCTTGATAGCCTTCCGATTGAAGCCCTCTCACCGTCAAATCACATAGCGCTGCATTTGGCCCATCGTTGGTTCGCCTTCCTGGAAGCACCTGGAGGTGACCTCAATGAACACCTGAAAATGTTCCATCCGAACGTTCTTCTATCCGGTCACCGGATGCACCATGTGTTCGCCCAGGATCATCAGTCACTTGTGGCTTGGTTCGCATCGATACCGGATAAAATCAGCGCCCATCACATCATCCACTCAAATTACTCGACTGCAGAAAATGGAGATGGTCTGTTGAATATGGTTGTCGCTTACCAAGCGCCAGGGAAGGCGGGTATGCAAGGCTCGATCATCAGTTATGAAACGCGAATCGAGTTCTCGCCGGGGGCGCCGCGCTTTATCTCCCTCGACAAAACGCCGATCCTCTCGAACAAAAGGTCAAGCTATGAAACCTCATGGTCGACCAATCGTGTCCTCGCGCGCGTTCATGCAGAGCTGGGAGGACTAAATGGAGTGAGTGATTCAGTCCGGCGTGCCCTCGGAAATGAGGTGCGTCACCTTTCCGCCCAAGTCGTCGCCTCGGAAGGAAGCCCCGCATACGATGCGGTAGTGACCGCAGTTATGGGTGAGCCAGCTGGAGTGCGTGTGGTAAAGCTTCGTCTTACGGACGATGTCGCGCGCTCAATGCCGTCCATCGAGGACGCTCGGGTCATCGACTTTGGTGATACGCCTCTTTGAAAACAGTCCGGTTCGGGGGCGCAGCTACAGGCCAGAAGTGGTATGCGCCCCACTATGCTCTAAGGTGAACAGCAGCCACATTCCAATTTTTACAGCTCATCGATTCTGGTCTTCACAAGGCTGTCCTGCGCTTCAAGCTGATCCTCCCTTCACCGCCTTGCCAAACATCCGGACTCCTTCAAAGGATTCGGAACATGCCAAGCGCCCGTAGTCTCCGTTTCTTTGCAACCTGCCGCTCAACTGCTACAGCGCTATGCGCAGGCGTATTCACGCGCACGGAGTCTTGTCTGATTTTTATATTGGAATACAGGGATTAAATGACTGGAATTCCAGCTGATTAATCAAAATCAGGACGAGCATTAGAATTCCCCCCAAGCGATGGCGCCCGGGCTCTGTTCCGGTCGACATCATCATTCGCGCCAAATTTCTACATGACCGTCCAGGCGAGCTTGGGCCTTCAGGCTCTTGCTTGCACGCGTGTGCGCAAGCGGTTACGTACCGGAGTTTCTATGAACAAATCGTTTTCTCGGGCCGCGTTAGGGGTCTTGCCCCTTTCTGCTGCATTACTGCTGACGGGCTGTGATTCTGCGCAGGATCAAGCAGCGAGTCCTGCAGCGCTTAAAGTGGGGTACTACGCAGTCCGGGAAGCTCCGCTGACTTTGAGTACCGACCTTCCTGGGCGAACCTCCGCATTTCGCGTCGCTGAAGTTCGTCCGCAAGTTGCGGGCATTCTGGAGCGCCGATTGTTCACGGAAGGCACTGAGGTCAAACAAGGCCAGCAGCTGTATCAAATCGACCCGCGCACGTACGTGGCTCAGCAAGCCAGGGCTGAGGCCAATCTGCGCAGCGCGCGCAATCTGGCCGAGCGTTATGAGCGTTTGCTGAAAGCGCGCGCGGTGAGTCAGCAGCAACATGATGATGCCGTGGCTGCGTGGAAGCAGGCTGAAGCCGACAAGCGTGTGGCCGACATCAATGTCCAATATACCAAAGTGCTTGCACCTATCACGGGTCGCATTGGCAGATCCGCTGTTACTGAAGGTGCGCTTGTGACTGACGGTCAGGCCGCCGCTATGGCAACGGTGAATCAGCTCGATCCGATTTATGTCGATGTCACTCAACCCATCACCCGTATCCTTGCCCTCAAGCGCGCACTGAAGTCGGGTGATTTGAAAACCTCGGGCACTGACCAGGCTGAGGTCAGTCTGACCTTGGATGACGGCAGTGCCTACCCGCTTGCCGGTACCTTGAAATTCTCCGAAGTGAGCGTTGACCAAGGCACCGGCTCGGTCACTTTGCGCGCTGTTTTTCCCAATCCTGAACGTGCTCTGCTGCCTGGGATGTTTGTACATGCCCAAGTGAAAGAGGGGGTCCGCGAAAACGCCATTCTGGTGCCTCAGCAGGCCATCGTCAGGGACAGCCGGGGTGTTGCGACTGTATGGGTGATCACTGCTGACAATCATGTAGAGCAGCGCGATCTCGAGACTGTGCGCACGGTAGGGAACGCCTGGCTGGTAGACAGCGGTGTCAGGCCAGGTGAACGGGTTATCACCGAGGGGCTGCAGTTCGTCCAGGCGGACTCGGTCGTCGAAGGGCAGCCTGCATCGAACGTCCACGTGAACACCGCTTTGACGGCAAACTGAGAGGTCGACAATGTCTCGTTTCTTCATTGATCGGCCAATTTTTGCCTGGGTGATCGCGCTCGCGATCATGCTCGGTGGAGCACTGGCGATCCACAGCCTTCCTGTCAATCAATATCCCAATATCGCGGCGCCGGCCGTGCAGATAACCGTCACCTACCCAGGTGCCTCTGCGCAGACCGTTCAAGATACGGTGGTGCAAGTCATCGAGCAGCAACTGAACGGCCTGGATGGCCTGCGTTACATCAGTTCGGCAGCAAACAGTGACGGTAGCGTTGAAATCACAGTGACTTTCGACCAGGGCGTCAATCCTGATATCGCGCAGGTTCAAGTTCAGAACAAACTTCAGCTTGCGACGCCTAACCTGCCGGCGGAAGTGCAGCGGCAAGGGATCCGCGTGGTGAAGTTCCAGGTGAACTTCATGCTGCTGGTCAGCATTTATTCGAAGGATGGAAAGCTGAGCTACGGTGACTTGGGCAACATCATCGTGTCGAGCTTCCAGGATCCGCTGTCCCGTACCCAAGGGGTGGGCGACTTCTTCGTGTTTGGCTTCCAGAATGCGATGCGGATCTGGCTTGATCCCGCCAAGCTCAATAGCTACCAGTTGATGCCCAGCGATGTCACCGCCGCTATCTCGGCGCAGAACGTCCAAGTCTCGTCCGGAGCTATTGGCGGACTGCCGACGCGTAAAGGTGTTGAGCTGAGCGCGACGGTGATCGGTAAAACCCGGTTGAAAACCGCTGATGAGTTCAAGGAAATTTTGGTCAAGGTGCAGCCGGACGGTTCTCAGATTCGCTTGAAGGATCTGGGCGAAGTGGTGCTGGGCAATGAAACCTATTCCTACGACGTCAACTACAACGGTAAACCTGCAGCCGGTATTGCGTTGCGCTTGGCCACCGGCGCGAACATGCTGGAGACCGTCGAACGCGTCAAAAATACTGTCGACCAGCTTAAACCTTACCTGCCGCCCGGCGTAGAAGTCGTTTACCCCTACGACACCAGCCCCTCGGTGAAAGCCTCGATCGACTCGGTGGTGCATACCCTGTTCGAGGCAGTCGTTCTGGTGTTTCTGGTCATGCTGCTGTTCTTGCAGAACATGCGTGCGACCTTGATTCCAACCCTGGCGGTGCCGGTGGTGCTGCTCGGTACCTTTGGCGTGCTGTACGCCTGTGGGTTCACTATCAACGTGATGACGATGTTCGCCATGGTGCTGGCGATCGGGCTGCTTGTGGACGATGCCATCGTGGTCGTGGAAAACGTCGAGCGACTGATGGAAGAGGAGCACCTGTCGCCACGTGACGCCACCTACAAATCGATGCAGCAAATCTCCGGAGCGCTGGTAGGCATCGGCTTGGTGATTAGTGCCGTGTTCATGCCGATGGCTTTCTTTGGCGGCTCCGCAGGGATCATCTACCGGCAGTTCTCCATCACGATCATCACCGCGATGGGGCTCTCCGTACTGGTCGCGTTGGTGTTCACTCCGGCACTCTGCGCAACCATGCTCAAGGCGCATGCCGGTGGTCAGAAGAAGCAAACCGGTTTCTTCGCGTGGTTCAACCGCGTCTTCGAACGAAACACTGATCGCTATGCGTCCTCGATTTCCAGGATCTTGCGCAACCCCAAACGAACCTTCGTGATTTATGCATTGCTGCTGCTTGGCGTCGTCGCCATGTTCAGAAATCTGCCGTCTGCCTTCCTGCCGGATGAAGACCAAGGATTGCTGATTGTGCAGATTCAGACACCGCCCAACAGCAGTGCTGAACGCACCCAGACGGTCATCGATAAAGTTCGAACGTATCTGTTGGAAGAGGAGAAAGACGGTGTCGTCTCCGCGTTCAATATCAGTGGTTTCAACTTCGCGGGTCGCGGGCAGAACTCTGCCGTGATCTGGGTGCGACTCAAGCCGTTCGAGGCGCGTACTGACAGTGAAAACTCAGCCTTTGCCATTGCTCAGCGGATAACGCGCTTTGCCAGCACTGTCCGAGATGCGAATGTCGTATCAATCGTCCCCCCTGCCATCATGGAAATGGGTAACGCGACGGGCTTTGATCTTTTCCTCCAGGACAACGGTGCTCGAGGCCATGTTGCGCTGATGGAGGCGCGTGATCAGTTGCTCAAGCTGGTGGCCAAAGAGCCTGCGCTGGCCATCGTCAGGCCTAACGGGCTCGCTGATGAGGCTCAGTACCAGGTGACCATTGATGATGAGAAGGCGCGGGCACTGCAGGTTTCGATCGAGTCGATCGATGACACGATGTCTGTTGCTTGGGGTTCCACCTACGTCAACGACTTCGTCGACAAGGGGCGTGTGAAAAAGGTGTATGTCCAAGGTGAAATGGACGCTCGGATTTCGCCGGAAGACTTTGACAAATGGTACGTGCGAAATGCGGCTGGGCAGATGGTGCCATTCTCCTCGTTCGCCAGTGGTCAGTGGGTCTATGGTTCGCCCAAGCTGGAGCGCTATAACGGCATTCCTTCTGTTGAGTTGCTGGGACAGCCAGCACCGGGCTACAGCACAGGGGATGCCATGGCAGCGATTGAACGGGTCGCTTCGCAGCTGCCAAATGGCTTTGGAGTGTCCTGGACTGGGCTTTCTTATGAAGAACGAGCGGCAGGTTCTCAAGCGATCACACTGTATGTGCTTTCACTGATGATCGTGTTCCTCTGCCTTGCAGCTCTTTATGAAAGCTGGTCGGTGCCCGTATCGATCATGCTCGTTGTGCCGCTCGGGGTGCTTGGTGCGGTCGCCGCAACCCTCGGGCGAGGCCTTTCCAATGATGTGTTCTTCCAGGTCGGCATGTTGACGACCATGGGGCTTGCAGCGAAAAACGCCATCCTGATCGTCGAGTTCGCAAAAGACCTCTACGAAAACCAGGGCCGCACTCTGGTGCAGGCTGCAACTGAGGCAGCGCGTCTGCGGCTGCGTCCAATCATCATGACTTCCATCGCGTTCGTGATGGGTACGTTGCCTCTTGCACGCGCTTACGGGCCGGGCAGTGGCAGTCAGCATTCGATTGGTACTGCGGTGGTCGGAGGTACGCTCGCAGCAACATTCCTGGCCATTTTCTTTGTGCCGTTGTTCTACGTGGCTGTGACGAAAGTGTTCAAGTCAAGGCAGCGTGGGGCTGTGCGCGTAGCTATCCACGAGGGCGCTCATCATGACGCATAAACCCCTGCTGTTGGTGTTGGCGATGACATTGGGTGGCTGCAGCCTGATCCCCGATTATCAACGGCCCGAGGCCCCGGTTCCCAGCACCTTTCCTGAGGGCGCCGCTTATGCGGCCCCATCTTCAGGAGGCGTAGCGAGGATCGATTGGAAAACCTTCTTCAAAGACCCCGCCTTGCATGAGCTGGTGGATTTGGCTCTGTCCAACAACCGCGACCTGCGCAAAGCGGCACTGAATGTGGACGCATACCGCGCCCAGTACCGCATCCAAGGGGCGGCGCTGCTGCCTGAGATTGGCGTTGACGGGCGCACTGGGCGCTCCCGAACCCCGGGGGACCTTTCAACAACGGGTCAACACATCACCTCGGGAGATAACAGTCTTCAGGTAGGGCTGACGAGCTACGAGCTGGACGTTTGGGGCCGAGTACGTAGCCTTGATCTGAGTGCGCTGGAAACGTATCTCGCGAGCGAAGAAACGCAACGGAGCGTGCAGTTGGGCTTGGTCGCCAACGTTGCGATCGCTTATTTCACATGGCGCACGGATCAGCAGCTTCTGGAGGTTACCCAGTCGACACTGCAAAACTACAGGCACAACCTGGATCTGGTACAAGCCAGTAGCGAGGCAGGTACTGCGTCGGATCTCGATGTGCGACAGGCAAGGACGCTCGTAGACAGCGCACGCGGGCAGGTTCAAGCATTCACCCGCCAGGTTGCCCAGGACGCGAATGCTTTGCGGCTGTTGCTAGGGACGGATATGCCGGCAAACCTGAGCGGCGTAGATCTGGACAAACCCTTGCTCGCAGACATACCAGCAGGTCTACCCGCGGAGCTGATACAGCAGCGCCCGGACATCCGTGCTGCCGAGCATCAGCTGCTTGCGGCCAATGCAAATATTGGCGCTGCTCGTGCGGCGTTTTTCCCGAGCATCACGTTGACCGGGGCCGCAGGGACCGCCAGCAGCCGACTTAGCGGTCTGTTTGATGCAGGTTCGGAAAGCTGGAGCTTTGCCCCTCAAATCAATCTGCCCATTTTCAATGGCGGGCGACTCAAGGCGAGTCTGGACTACGCGAAAATCCAGAAGGATCTTGGCATTGCAAACTATGAGTCGGTAATCCAGACCGCCTTCCGCGAAGTGGCGGATGGCCTGGCTGCGTTGGGAACCTGGGGGGAGCAGATAGAGAGCCAGCGTGACCTGGTGCGCACCTTCGAGGAATACAACCAGATGGCGCAGCAGCGCTATGACGAGGGGGTGGATAGCTACCTGGCTCTGCTTGATGCCCAACGTCAACTCTTGTCTGCACGGCAACAGCTGTTGACCGACCACCTTGCTCAACTTACGTCCCAAGTCCAGCTGTACAAAGCGCTGGGTGGAGGGTGGTCTGAGGTCTCCCAGAAACCACCTGTAGCACAGCAGTAAAACTCCCGATCTCCTTTGGTGGGAGTCTCTTCAAGGCGCCTAAGGGGCGCCTTCTTTTTTGCGCGCTTTCGCTAGGGTAATCCGTCCATACAACGCCCACCCCCGGGAAGGGTTCAGTGCGATTCGAGCGAGCAGAATTAACTTTCAGGCTAATGCTTAGCAGGCTAAGCATCGGTATAGTCAGCGCATCCCCGATTAGCGAAGTGGTTAACTCGTGTCTGCACATCACTCTTTGGCTAAAGCTCGCTTGCTTGTTTCCCTGGCCATTTTGAGCGCGCTCGTAGGCAGTACAGCCCCATCCCCCTTGTACGGTCTTTATCAAGCGAACCTGCATTTCTCGTCGACAACCCTGACCTCGCTTTTTGCCGTTTACGCCATCGGCGTCTTGTTGGCATTGGCAGTCCTGGGAAGGCTTTCCGACCGCTTGGAGGATCGCCGCTGTGTCTTGGTACCGGCACTGTTCGCTGTGGCGGCAGGGTCATTGGTATTCGCATTTTCGACGGAGCTCGATGGGCTCTTCCTGGGACGCTTTTTGGCCGGGGTAGGGACGGGTGCACTTACCGGCAGCGCCAATGCGGCGCTGGTTGGTTTTGATGCTCAAGACCGCAAGCGGCATGCAGCGGTATTGGCCACCGTGTCCTTCACGTCCGGCGCAGCCTTGGGGCCGGTGCTGAGCTCAGCTGCCATCGCCGTTGATTTTTACCCTACGCTCAGTCCCTTTGTACTTAACGCTTGCCTGGCCATATTGACTGCAATTGGGTTGTGTCGCGTGCAGTGGAGCGGGGAGGTTGTGCATCACCTTCCCAAAACAAGCGACGGCAGTGTGCGCTTGACCCTTGACGAACAAATGCGAGGTAGCTGGCGGGCGTTCACCCGGATCTCATTGATCCTGGTGGTCGCATGGTCAGTTGGATCGGTTTTCGTCGCATTAGGGCCTTCGATGATCATCAGCACGCTGACGGAGGTCTCAGCGCACAGTCATGCCTCGGCAGGTTTACTTGTTACCGCGTTCCAGGCGACAGCGGGGATTACGCAATTCTTCTGCCGACGCGTCAGACCTGAACTCGCCATGGGCAGTGGAGGGGCGTTGATATGCGCGGCCTGGGTGGGGTGCCTGGTCGCCTTGTACGTACATCAGCCATCAATCTTCGTACTCTTCACTGTCCTCGCAGGGGTGGGATATGGCGCGACGTTCGTGGGCGCAATGGGTGTTTTCACATCGCTGGCTCCTGGTACTCACAGAGCTGCTTTGGGATCGCTTTTCTATCTCGCCGGATATTTGGGGAGTGCGATCGGCATCATCGGTATGGGCGCATTGGTGGATGCCTTAGGTATGGAGAACGCCTCAGCGGTAATGTTGGGGGTAGTCGCGATGTCGCTGGGGTATCTGCTAGTGGGCAAGGACAGGGTGGGTGTGCCTGAGAAGTAGCGCCCTGCGGCCCGCCTAGGCAATGCCGCTGAGGCAGGTAAACCTCACCCCGAAAATTCGGATTCCGGGCGCTTGCAAGGCAGCAGCAAGGGCTGTGTATTTCGGTACAATTTCACCATTAGGGTGCGTAAATTCCACCCCTTTCAGCTCGGGGCTCCATAATGGCGGTTAACACGTTTGACGGAATCAGGGAGTTTGTCACCTCAGCTCAAACGCTCAGCTTTACTGCCGCAGCGCTGGAGCTTGGAGTGACCAGCTCTGCAGTGGGTAAAAGTGTTACTCGCCTTGAGGCCCGACTCGGTGTGAAGCTTCTGCATCGCACGACTCGGCGTCTTATATTGACGAGTGAAGGAGAGGCATTTCTTGCCAGTTGCCTTCGGGCCATTGACGAGCTGGCAGAATCGGAAAGTTTCCTTACCACCGGCCAGCAGGAGCCCGTTGGTCGGCTGCGTGTCGATCTACCCGCTGCGTTTGGCCGCCGGCACATTTTGCCGACCCTGATTGATCTTTCGGTTCGATACCACAAGCTTGATCTGTCAGTGAGCTTTAGTGAGCGGCTTGTCGATATCATCAATGAGGGGGTCGACCTGGTGGTAAGGATTGGAACGCTCAAAGATGACGGAGAGATTGTCGCGCGAAAGCTCGGTAGCCAGAGCTTGCTGATTTGCGCCACACCCAGTTACCTTGAGCGGCGCGGTGTCCCGCAGACCCGAGAAGATTTACTGTCTCACGACTGTATAGTCGGTTGGCGAAACGGCACTCGAAAAACCTGGATGCTGCTGGA
This sequence comes from Pseudomonas sp. LB-090624, assembly GCF_003205205.1. GTDB lineage: Bacteria > Pseudomonadota > Gammaproteobacteria > Pseudomonadales > Pseudomonadaceae > Aquipseudomonas. The sequence goes on along the minus strand of NZ_QJRL01000002.1, from coordinate 260,212 downwards.
TGACAAAGGGCATGTCAGCGAGCAAGAGGTATGCGTGAAGCACGAGATGGGTGATGGAGAGATGTTGTTGGAGATGACACTTGCGGGGGGAGGGCTGGCGCAACTTCCAACGTGGCTCGTTCATGATCAGATCGAGCAAGGCCTCTTGATTCCCGTCCTTCAGCAGTATGAGGGGGCTGAAATGCCAATCCATGTCATCTGGCCGCGTACGCGCTACATTCAGCCCAAGGTGCGGATGATCGTCGATGCGCTCCTCGAACTCGCTCAACGGGACTCGAAAATTTTCCGTCCTGACAGATGATGCGTGACTTTCTATATGAAAAAGGCGACCCAGGTTGAGGTCGCCTTTTTGTTCGCAGCGTGCGTGTTGGCCGACGCATGCCACCACGGCCAGGGACTGGGCTCAGGCAGGTTCAGCGCGCAGATGCTCTTCAGGCTGGGTTGTAGAATGGATAATCGACATATCCTTTTTCGCCACTGTTGCCGTAGAACGTCTCACGGTCAGGAGTGGCAAGGGGCCAGCCATTCTTCATGCGCTCGACTAGATCAGGGTTGGCGATGAAGGGGCGGCCAAAGGCGATTAAATCGAGCTCGCCCGCCTCCAGAGCGGCTTCAGCGGATTCGCGATCAAACCCTCCCGCCGCAATGAGCGTGCCTCGGTACGATGCTCTGAATTGCTTGGGGAATCCTTCAGGCATCCGTTCCGCACCGATGGTCAGTTGGTCGCTCAAATGCACATACGCGATGTTTCGCTTTTGCAGCTCGGCCGCAACCGCTACCCATGTCTCGGCTTCGTCTTCAAATGGCGCCATGTCAAAAAGCCGTCCGAATGGGGAGATACGTACGCCCACTTTCTCTCGGCCAATTGCTGCCGCGACTGCATCGATGGTTTCGAGGAGAAGCCTGATTCGATTTTGGATCGAGCCTCCATACTCATCAGTCCGGTCGTTCACAGTTGGATTGATGAACTGCTCGAATAAGTATCCATTGGCGCCATGGATTTCAATACCGTCGAATCCAGCTTCCATCGCCCTGCATGCAGCACGGACGAAATCGCCTTTGATGTCAGCAATTTCAGGGACCGTCAGGGCCCGCGGCTTACTGGCCTGAATCGGGCCAGGCTGATGATTTTCATCGTAGGCGTATGCGTTGGAGTTAGCTGCCAGCTTCGCACTCGACGAGACAGGCGCTTCACCGTTTGGTTGCAAGGTGGTGTGTGATACACGGCCCACATGCCACAACTGGGCGAAAATGCAGCCCTGTTTCTGGTGAACGGCTGCGTTGACCCTTTTCCATCCTTCGACTTGTTCTTGCGTATACAACCCAGGGTTGAACAGGTATCCCCGCCCTTGCACCGAAACGGGCACACCTTCGGTGATGATCAGTCCGGCACCCGCGCGCTGCTGGTAGTACAGCACAGTCAGGTCATCGGGAACTGTCGTTTCGGCGCGTGCGCGCGTCATGGGGGCCATGACCACGCGGTTTTTCAAGCTGAGGCCTGACAAGGAATAGGGCGTGAAAAGCATGCTCATTAGGATCCTCTCTAGGGAGCGCTCCGATGCGCTGATCAGGGAAATATACGCGGGATATCGCTGCTGATAACTGCTCCCCGATTCCAGGCATTATGGAATCAGCTTCCAGAATAAGGCGTTGTCCTGCTGGTTCACCGCCTGTAGCCTGAAATGCGGTGTATATCCAGCCGTCCTGATGAGAACCGCCGCCTGCTGAGGGAAGTTCGATTGTCTACTGTGCGTAGCGATTTTGACCCCATCCGCCTGCGTTGCCTTGATCTTAATAAGTTGGTCGTTTTCATGGTTGTTCACCGCTCGAAAAGTGCGAGCTGTGCAGCGCTCATGCTCGGTGTCACTCAGCCTGCTATTAGCAATACGCTCAGGGATTTAAGAACGTTTTTTGGTGATGAACTTTTTGTCCGACGAGGCAGGCAGTTGCACGCAACTTCGCACGCTAACGCGATTGCCGGGCACCTCGAGCGCTCGTTGAGCCTGTTGGTTGAGGCACTTGGTAAGTTCTCAGCCTCGCCTCGCTGAATGCGCACCCAGCGTCGCCCCTAAACGCCCTGATCGATTCATAAAATGAATCGGTCAGGGACATTTTTGCAATAGTTGACAGGGCTGATCGGGGGTATTGTCGGCTGCATCACACCTGGGCTTGTGCATCTGCGGGTCAGCGAATGTCAATAAGCGGTTCGTTTCGATGAAGGCTTGTAGGTGGTGAGTATTTGGCGTAACTGCCGGTGATGGGATTGCATGAGAGCCATACCTCCTACCATGAATGATCTTGCCTACGCTGACCTGAACCTGAACGCCCTTAAACGGGAAGCGATCTGTAAAAACAAGCGTGTTGTAGTCAAGGGTACCTCCTTTAGGTTGCTCTCGCTTCTCGTCATTAACGCCAATAATATTGTCAGCCGCCAAAGTATCTTCAAGGATGTGTGGGGTTTTAATTTCGACCCGGGAACCAAGCGCATAGAAGTGCAGCTCAACTACCTGCGTAAAACGTTGCGACTATTGGGTTCCACTGCTGTCATCGAAACGCACCGTGGTAAAGGCCTCAGGCTGGTCGAGCATTCATGATCTGTTTCTCCAGGCCGGAATAAGCAACGCCTTGTTTTGGCTCAGTCCTTTTTCGCAGCGCTGCCCAGGAAGACGTCATCACTTACCGGCTCCAGCCAATCCACTGCCTTCCCCTCCAGCAACTCATTGATCGCGATGTGCTGCAATGCCGTGGTGTCGGTCGCACCGTGCCAATGACGTCGGCCACAATTGCACCAGATAAGATCGCCGGTTCGGATCTCGGTCTTAGGCCCATCTTCGCATTGCGTCCAACCTACGCCATCGGTGACCAGCAAGGCTTGGCCGAGAGGGTGGCTGTGCCAGTGAGTACGAGCGCCCGGCTCAAAGTTGACCACTGCAATACCAATGCGAGCAGGGGCTGGAGCGGTGAAGACGCAGTCAATGCGCACGCGTCCGGTGAACCACTCAGCAGGCCCTTGGATCGCCTTGGTCGAGCCAGCACGGTGAATTTGCATGTCGGCGTTGGGAAGCCTGTTATCTGTCATGGTGGTCAAATCTCTCGAAAACGGATTGAGGGAACTGTACCGAGCGCGGTTTAATTCGATAATTAGCAAAATCCAGAAGGCGGTTTGAAGCTGAGCTTAACAATGAAGACAGGCAATCTGAGCGATCTAGTGGTCTTCGTGGCGGTGGCCAGGGAGCGCAATTTCACCCGGGCGGCGGCATGGTTGGGTGTGTCACCCTCAGCCGTTAGCCAGACGATACGGGGCCTGGAGGAGCGTCTCGGCGTTCGGCTCCTCACCCGCAGCACCCGGAGCGTCACGCGAACGGAGGCGGGGGACCGATTACTACGCGATATCGCGCCACTGTTGGATCAAATCAATGGTCACCTTGGTGCGCTGTCAGCGTTCGGTCAACACCCGTCAGGGACGGTGCGCATTACTGCCGACGAGTACGCCGTCCGGCACGTTCTTTGGCCAAAGCTGCGACCCGTGATTGAGTCCTACCCAGATATCGCGATTGAATTGATGACGGATTATGGTCTGACTGACATCGTTGCCGACCGATTTGACGCGGGTGTACGTTTGGGCGGGATCATTGATGCCGACATGGTGGCTGTGCCCATTGGGCCGCCCATGCGCATGGTTACACTAGCCTCACCCGACTACCTGAAGCGTTACGGCGCACCCCGGCGACCTGAAGAGCTGATAACCCATCGTTGCATCAACTTGCGCTTGCCTACGCACGGCGGCGTCTATCCATGGGAGTTCACCCGCGATGGCAGCGAGTTTCGTGTTCGCGTGCAAGGGCCCCTGATCATGAACAGCTCGCTGCAGATACTCGATGCTTGTCTGGCTGGGGTCGGGCTGGCCCAGGTTACCGATGCGCACGCGCAGGAATACCTCAACAGCGGCGCGCTTGAAGAGGTATTGGCGGACTGGTCAGAAATGTTCCCTGGCTATCACCTCTATTACCCCACACGCCGACAGCAAACGGCGGCGTTCAGGGTAGTCCTGGACGCGCTGCGCAGGGAATAGTTGCGGCCGTGACGTCTGCATTTCCGACAGCTCATCAGCGTGTCGCTCATGGGGTGCCTTCCTTATCAAGGCCCCGTCGTAGGGCGCAAAGGTACCTCGCGCCCCCGCGTCAGTGAAGGTCTGCGCCGTTTCCAGTCACACGCGCCAAGACCAAAAAACCGGATCCTGCCCGAGAGCGAAGCGCATCAATGCGCGCAGCGGCTCGTATCCCCTTGCTCGGCAGGTGCCTTGCGCGCCGCCGCCAGAATGGTCGCCAGCACGATCAGCGCTGCACCCGCAGCCATGCGCAGGCTTGGCTGGTCACCAAACAACCACCACGCCCCGATGATCGCGTACACCGGCTCCAGCGCAATGATCATACCGGCAGTACGCGCCTCCAGCCCCTCCAGGCTTTTCACGAACAGGAACTGCGACAGCCCGGTGCAGAACACCCCCAGCAATGCCAGGTTGACCCAGTCACTGCCGCCCAGGCTGGTATTACCCAGGTGCGTAAAGGCAAATGGCGCCACCAGCACAGCCACCACCACGTTCTGCCAGAACGCCACCTGCATGGCATTCATGCTCGACCCGTTACGGCGGTTGGCCACAGTCAGCAGGGCGAACGCCAGGCCCGAACCCAGCCCCCAGAGCAGGCCGATGGTGCCCTTGTCGAGCAGGTCGAAGGTTGGCACCACCAGCACCAGGCCTGCGGTGACCACCAGCAACAGCAAACCTTGCACGGCACCGATGCGCTGGCCAAACACGCCGCGCTCAATCATGGCGATGAATGCCGGGAAGCTGGCAAAGCCCAAGGTTGCCACGGCAACGCCGCCCACTTTCACCGCAATGAAGAACGTTACCCAATGGGTAGCCAGCAGGGCGCCGGTCAACCCCAGAACCGGGAGGTTGCGCAGGGTCAGTGCGTCGAGCAGGCGCGTGCCTTTGAGCCCGGCAACGAAGCCTAGGGCGATGAAAGCGAAAGTGGCGCGGCCGAAGGTGATGATGCTGGCGTCGGCCTCGATCAGGTGACCGAGAATACCGGTCAGGCCGAACAGTACAGCGGCGATGTGGGCAACGCACAGGGCGTTGCGGTGGCCGGTGGCAGCACCGGCTACAGGGATGGACGTCGCGATCATGGCAGTCAAGTCTTCACAAGGTGGCGCGCGCATACACTCCCGGTTGCGCTACGCAGGTCTCTAATACTGGGAGTTTTATCGTTATGAGCCCGGACGAATTGCCCGGTGCAAAAGGGCGCCACAGCGTTGGAATTGTGAAGCGAGGCTGTTTTACTCGCGAATACCACACCGATCAGCCCACGGCGCGGGGCTAATCGATGTGTGTATTATCTTTGTATACAGGGTTCAAAGCCGATTGCGGGCGCCGTGTGCTTGTCTGTTCACGACATCGGATGTTGCCTTGCAGCGCCGCGTCACTCGTCGCCGTAGTTCATGATCGACAGCAGGCGGATCGGCACCTGCACCAGCCGCTCAGGGCCGTGCGGGGTTTCGCCATCGAAGGTCAGGCTGTCGCCGGCGTGCATGTGGTAGAGCTGGTTGCCGTGCCGGTACACCAGTTCACCCTCCAGCAAATGGAGGAACTCGGTGCCTGGGTGGGCGAAGGTTGGAAACTCCTCGCTGGCGTCGTCCATGCTCACCATATAAGCCTCGAAATTCTTCTTCGGCCCCCTGGCGTGATTGAGCAAATGGTAGGTGTGGCCTTTCTCGGTGCCGCGGCGGACCACTTCCAGGCCTTCACCTGCTTTTACCAGCAGGGCATTGCCATCGGGCTGGTCGTACTGGCTGAACAGCTTGGCCATCGGCATGCCGAGCACATCGCACAGGCGGCTCAGGGTTTCGAGGCTGGTGGATACCTGCGCATTCTCGATCTTGCTCAACATGCCTTGGCTGATGCCGGCGATGCGGGCTACATCAGCCAGCTTGAGGGATTGGGCCTGGCGCTGGCGCTTGATCTGCAGGCCCAGGTATTGCTCCAGGCGAAGGCGCGGTTCGGTTTCGGTCGACATCGAAGGTCCTGCACGGTTTCAGTTCAAGAATAAAGATTTCGCACTGGGAAAGTGCGCAATGCATTGGCATCTGCTGTGGCTTTCCTCGCACGAAAACAAGTTTCCCATAACCCGAGCATAAAAACCTGTCTGGATTTTGTGTTACCCAGGCTGGACTCATCGCGGGTAAACCCGCGCCTGCAGGGGCCTGCACTGCCTGCGGGGGCGCTGGTTCAACCGCAAAGAGCCCAGGCCAGGCAGCACCGAACGCGCACCCAGGACGAAGTTGGCAAGCGCATTGCATTCCTGTGAGGAAAGTAAGTTTCCCAAGCGGAATCATTGCCCCTCACCCAGGAGTGTTCACCCCATGTTGCCAGCAGACACCCAGCGCACCCTCGACCAGCACGGTATCAAGTACGTGCTGGCACAGTTCGTCGATATCCATGGCTCGGCGAAGACCAAGTCGGTGCCGGTCTCGGGCCTGAAAATGGTCGCCGAGGAGGGCGCCGGTTTTGCCGGGTTCGCCATCTGCGGCATGGGCATGGAGCCGCACGGCCCGGACTTCATGGCACGCGGCGACCTGTCGACCTTGATTCCGGTGCCATGGCAACCCGGTTATGGCCGGGTGGTTTGCGTGGGCCACGTCAACGGCCAGCCTTGGCCCTACGACAGCCGCTTTGTGTTGCAGCAGCAGGTGCAGCGCCTGGCTGACAAGGGGTGGACCCTGAACACCGGCCTCGAGCCCGAGTTCAGCCTGTTCCGCCGCGACGAGGGCGGCAAGCTGCAGCTGGTAGACGCTTCCGACAACCTCGACAAGCCTTGCTACGACTACAAAGGCCTTTCACGCTCGCGCCTGTTCCTGGAACGCCTGACCGAAGCGTTGCAACCAGTGGGCTTCGACATCTACCAGATCGACCACGAAGACGCCAACGGCCAGTTCGAAATCAACTACACCTACAGCGACGCCATGGAGTCGGCCGACCGCTTCACATTCTTCCGCATGGCCGCCGGCGAGATCGCCAATGACCTGGGGATGATCTGCTCGTTCATGCCCAAGCCCGACCCCAAGCGCGCCGGCAATGGCATGCACTTCCACCTGTCACTGGCCAGCAGTAGCAACAAGAACCTGTTCCACGACCCGTCGGACAGCAGTGGCATGGGCCTGTCAAAACTGGCCTATCACTTTGCCGCAGGCCTGTTGGCCCATGGGCCGGCGCTGTGCGCCTTCGCTGCACCGACGGTGAACTCCTACAAACGCCTGGTGGTTGGCCGCTCGCTGTCTGGAGCCACCTGGGCTCCGGCGTTCGTCGCCTACGGTGCCAACAACCGCTCGGCGATGGTGCGCATTCCCTATGGCCGCCTGGAGTTCCGCCTGCCGGACGCCGGCTGCAACCCGTATCTGGTCACCGCCGCGATCATCGCAGCCGGCCTGGATGGTATCGACCGCCAGCTGGAGCCGGGCGAGATGTGCAACGAGAACCTCTACAACCTGAGCCTGGAGGAGATCGCCGCGCGCGGGATCAAGACCCTGCCGCAGTCGTTGAAGGAAGCCGCCGATGCCCTGGAGGCGGACCCGCTGTTCCGCGAGGTCCTCGGCGCCGAGATCGTCGACGAGTTCATCAAGCTCAAGCGCATGGAGTGGGTGGAGTACTGCCGCCATGTCTCCGACTGGGAGATCCAGCGCTACACCGAGTTCTTCTGACCGCCAACCCTATCCCTGGGTAGCCGCGTACGCGGCGGCCACCCACTGCCTAGAAGGAGCATCACCATGTGTGGAATCGTAGGTCTTTACCTGAAGAAGCCTGAGCTGGAAGCCCAGCTTGGCAAGCTCTTCGAACCCATGCTCGAAGCCATGACCGACCGAGGCCCGGACAGCGCCGGTTTTGCCATCTACGGCGATGAAGTGGCCGATGGCTGGGTCAAGCTGACCCTGCAAGCCACGGATCCCGACTACCCCTGGACCCGCTTGATGGGCCAGTTGGAAGGGCGCCTGGGCTGCTCGCTGGACTGGTTCCAGAATGCCAGCGCCGCGGTGCTGAAAGTACATACCGGCGAGGCCGCAGCGCGCCAGGCCTTGAGCGAACTGGCGCCGGACGTACGCATCATGAGCGCCGGCCAGAGCATCGAAATTCTCAAGGGCATGGGCCTGCCGGCAGAAATTTCCAGCCGCTTCGGCCTGGCGAGCATGAAGGGTAGCCACATCATCGGCCATACCCGCATGGCCACCGAAAGTGCCGTGACCATGGAAGGCAGCCACCCGTTTTCCACCGGCGCCGACCTGTGCCTGGTGCACAACGGGTCGCTGTCCAACCACTTCCGCCTGCGCCAGGTGCTCAAGCGCGAAGGCATCAGTTTCGAAACCGACAACGACACTGAAGTGGCCGCCGGCTACCTGACCTGGCGCCTGCAGCAGGGCGACAGCCTGGCCCAGGCCCTGGACGGCGCGCTGGAGGACCTGGACGGCTTCTTCACTTTCGCCATCGGCACTCGCAATGGCTTTGCCGTGATTCGCGACCCGATTGCCTGCAAGCCGGCCGTGCTGGCCGAGACCGACGACTATGTGGCGATGGCCTCGGAGTACCAGGCCCTGGCCGGCCTGCCGGGCATCGAGCACGCCAAGGTCTGGGAGCCGGCGCCGGCCACCTTGTACGTCTGGGAGCGCGAAAGCGCCTGACTTCCCACCGAACCCCTGGAGAACCTTATGAAGACGATTGACCTTTCCAGCACTTCGGTGCGTGTCCTGAACGAGTCTTTGCACGGCGAGGTGCAAGATCACGAATGGCGGGTGACTCACCCTGACGGCAAGCACAACCTGGCCGTGGGCATTAATGCTGAGGTGGCCGTGGATATCGAAGGCCACGCTGGCTACTACTGTGCCGGCATGAACCAGCAGGCCAGCGTCACGGTGCATGGCAACGTGGGTGTCGGCGTGGCCGAGAACATGATGTCCGGTTCGGTACGGGTCAAGGGCAGCGCTTCGCAGGCCGCTGGCGCGACTGCCCATGGCGGGCTGCTGGTGATCGAGGGTGATGCCGGTGCGCGCTGTGGCATCTCGATGAAGGGCGTGGATATCGTGGTGGGCGGCAGCATCGGCCATATGAGCTGCTTCATGGGCCAGGCCGGGCGCCTGGTCGTGTGCGGTGATGCCGGCGATGCGCTGGGCGACTCGCTGTACGAGGTGCGTATCTACGTCAAGGGCTCAGTGCAGTCGCTGGGTTCGGACTGCATCGAGAAAGAGATGCGCGCCGAGCACCTGCAAGAGTTGCAGGCGCTATTGGACAAGGCCGGCCTGACGCACAAGGCCGCCGATTTCAAACGCTACGGCTCGGCCCGCCAGCTGTACAACTTCAAAGTCGACAACGCCAGCGCGTACTGATCCAGGAGCATTCCCATGAGCGAGCAATTCCCCCCGGTACTGCGTGAGTCGGCCACCTTCGACCGCCTGACCATCCAGGAAATCCAGCGTGCCGCCGAAACCGGCATCTATGACATCCGCGGCGGCGGCACCAAGCGCCGCGTGCCGCACTTTGACGACCTGCTGCTGCTCGGTGCCAGCGTGTCGCGCTACCCGCTGGAAGGCTACCGCGAGAAGTGCGGTACCGACGTGGTGCTGGGTAACCGCTTTGCCAAAAAGCCGATCCACCTGAAGATCCCGGTGACCATCGCCGGCATGAGCTTCGGCGCGCTGTCGGCCAACGCCAAGGAGGCCCTGGGCCGTGGCGCGACAATCGCTGGTACCAGTACCACCACCGGCGACGGCGGCATGACCCCGGAGGAGCGCGGCCAGTCGCAGCACCTGGTGTACCAGTACCTGCCGTCACGCTACGGCATGAACCCCGACGACTTGCGCAAGGCCGACGCCATCGAGATCGTCCTTGGCCAGGGTGCCAAGCCGGGCGGTGGCGGCATGCTGCTGGGCATGAAAGTGACCGAGCGGGTGGCCGGCATGCGTACCTTGCCGATCGGCGTGGACCAGCGCAGTGCCTGCCGCCACCCGGACTGGACCGGCCCGGATGACTTGGCCATCAAGATTGCCGAGATCCGCGAGATCACCGACTGGGAAAAACCCATCTACGTGAAGATCGGCGCCAGCCGCCCGTACTACGACGTCAAGCTGGCGGTGAAAGCGGGTGCCGATGTGATCGTGCTCGATGGCATGCAGGGTGGTACGGCTGCAACCCAGGAAGTGTTCATCGAGCACGTTGGCATCCCGATCTTGCCGGCTATTCCCCAGGCGGTGCAGGCGCTGCAGGAAATGGGTATGCACCGCAAGGTGCAGCTGATCGTCTCGGGGGGTATCCGTAACGGTGCCGATGTGGCCAAGGCCATGGCCTTGGGGGCGGATGCGGTGGCGATTGGCACGGCGGCGCTGATTGCCCTGGGCGACAACCACCCGCGGCTGGACAGCGAGCTGAAGAAGATCGGTTCGGCGGCAGGGTTCTATGACGACTGGCAGAACGGTCGCGACCCGGCCGGGATTACCACTCAGGACCCGGAGCTGGCCAAGCGGCTGAACCCGGAGGAAGCCGGGCGGCGGCTGGCCAACTACTTGCGGGTACTGGTGCTGGAGGCGCAGACCATGGCGCGGGCGTGTGGCAAGTCGCATCTGCACAACCTTGACCCGGAGGACTTGGTGGCGTTGACCGTCGAGGCGGCGGCCATGGCCCGGGTGCCGTTGGCAGGGACCACGTGGGTGCCGGGCCAGGCGCAGTATTGAGTTGACCCTCGGGGGACTGCGAAGCAGCCCCCCATTCGCACAGGAGTGACCCATGAAGCATACCCTTGCTGTTGTGCTGCTCGCGTTGACGCCATTGGCCTACGCCGCCGAACCCACTCTGGACACCGGCAATACCGCCTGGATGATCTGCGCCGCGATGTTCGTGTTGATGATGTGCATCCCTGGCCTTGCGCTGTTCTATGGCGGCATGGTGCGGGCGAAGAACTTTCTTTCGGTATTTACCCAGCTGTTCGCCGTGGCCGGTGTCATCGGCATTCTCTGGGTGCTGTTCGGCTACAGCCTGGTGGTCGCTACCAGCGGCATGGTCGAAGGGCAGATCACCGTCAACAGCTTCATCGGCGGGCTGGACAAGGCCCTGATGCTCGACATCGGCCATGACAGCCTGGTCGGCACCATCCCCGAAGGCGTGTTCGCGGTGTTCCAGCTGACCTTCGCGATCATCACGCCGGCGCTGATTGCCGGTGGGTTTGCCGAACGCATGAAGTTCAGCGCTTCGCTGCTGTTCATGGCGGCGTGGTTCGTGCTGGTGTATGCGCCAATCGCCCACATGGTATGGGGCGGGCCGGGGGCATTGATGGTCAACTGGGGCGTCCTGGACTTTGCTGGCGGTACGGCGGTGCACATCAACTCTGGCGTGGCAGCCCTGGCGGCGGCGTTGATGCTGGGTAAGCGCAAGGGTTACCCGCAGGTGGCGATGCCGCCGCACAACCTCGGTTTCACCCTGGTAGGGGCAGGGTTATTGTGGGTGGGCTGGTTCGGCTTCAACGTCGGTTCAGGGCTTGCGGCCAACCAAGGGGCAGGGGTGGTGATGTTGGCGACCATGGTGGCGGCCTGTGCCGGGATTGTCGGCTGGTTGTTGACCGAACAGGTGATGCATGGTCGACCGACAGCGCTGGGTGCGGCTTCCGGTGCGCTGGCCGGACTGGTCGGAATCACACCAGCCTGTGCTTTTGTCGGGCCGTTGGGCGCGATAGTAATCGGCTTGTTGACTGGGGCGATCTGCTTCTTTGCCGTGACCCGGCTCAAGCAGGCGCTGGGGTATGACGACAGCCTCGATGTATTCGGGCTGCATGGTGTTGGCGGGATGATCGGGGCCGTGTTGACCGGTGTGTTTGCCGCGCCGTCGCTGGGCGGATATGTGGAAGGGGCTTCGCCGCTCGGGCAGGCGCTGATACAGCTCAAGGGCGTGGCGTTTACCGTTGTCTATTGCTTCGTGGTGAGCTGGGCGATTCTCGGGGCCATCAAGCTGACCGTGGGGCTGCGGGCCAGCCGAGAAGAGGAAGAGCAGGGGCTGGACCTGGCGGAGCACAATGAGCGGGCGTACAACCTCTGATTGATGCGGTGCCTGTGCCGGCCTTTTCGCAGCTTGACCCGCGAAAAGGCCGGCACCGATTCGATCAGTGCCCCATGGCCAACTTCGCACTGGTCTGCCGACGGCGGTAGGCGCTGTCACGGCTGGCCAGCCACCAGTACAGCGGCGAGGTCACTGCCAGGCCTACCAGCCACGACAGGTCAGCCCCGTTGATGTGCTCGGAAATCGGCCCGACGTACAGCGGTGTGTTCATGAACGGGATCTGCACCACGATACCGATCGCATAGGCGATCAATGCCTGCGGGTTGTAACGCCCGTAGACGCCGCCATCCACCTGGAAGATCGACTGAATGTCATAGTCGCCCTTGTGAATGGCATAGAAGTCGATCAGGTTGATTGCCGTCCATGGCACCAGCACCACCAGCAGCACCAGCACCATGTCGACGAAATGGCCGATGAAGTCTGCCGAGGCGAACACCGCCACCACGCAGCAGGCGGACAGCACGATCAGCGACAGCACCGCGCGGCTCTTGGCGGTCGGAATCCAGCGGTAGGCGAAGGTCTGCACCAGGGTGATGATCGACAGCACTGCGCCATACAGGTTGAGGGCGTTGTGGCTGATGACGCTGAGCAGGAACAGCACCAGCATGATCGGGCCGAGGGTGCCGGTGGCCAGCTTGACCGCGTCCATGGTGTCCATACCGGCCGGGATTGCCAGCACCGCCACGGCGCCGAAGATGAACGACAGGCTTGAACCCAGGGCTGAACCCAGGTAGGTAGTCCAGAAGGTCGAGCTGACTTTCACGTCTGCCGGCAGGTAGCGCGAGTAGTCCGACACGTAGGGTGCAAAGGCGATCTGCCACAGCGCCGCCAGCGACACGGTGGCCAGCCAGCCGGCCAAATTGAAGCCGCCGCGGGTGAGGAAGTCGTCGCTTTGCACATGGGTGAAGATGTAGCCGAACCCGACCACGATACCGATGCCCAGCACCCAGGTGCCGATGCGGTTGAGTACGTGGATGAAGCGGTAGCCGATGATGCCGATGATGCCCGAACCCAGCGCACCGATGACGATGCCGACCGGCACGGGTACGGCGTCGACCACGCCATGCAGCGACTTGCCGGCAAGCACGATGTTGGAGGCGAAGAAGCCGATGTACATGACCCCGGCGATCACCACCACCAGCAGCGCACCAAGGGTGCCGAACTGGGCGCGGCTCTGGATCATCTGCGGGATGCCCATCTGCGGGCCCTGGGCCGAGTGCAATGCCATCAGCACGCCACCGACCAGGTGACCGACGAGGATGGCGACGATGCCCCATACCAGGTTCAGGTGAAACAACTGCACCCCCAGCGCGCCGGTGACGATGGGCAGTGGCGCGATATTGCCGCCGAACCACAGTGTGAATAGATCCCTTACCTTTCCATGGCGGTCTTCCGGCGGCACATAGCCGATCGTGTGTTTTTCTATCAAGGGTGCCGAATTGGCTGCACTGGTCATGACTGACTCCAAGGCAAGGTAGGGCATAGGGAGCTGCCCGGGGGCGTGCCGGCGAAGGGCGACGCGTTCTTGTTGGAGCGATGATGCGGGGCGCTGGGGTAAGGGGAAATTAGTAAATATGTACCCATAAGCGTTAAAAAACCTAAGGCTGACAAAAGCTTAAGCGGCTGACAGTAGCAAGGAGGGTGCCAGCTGGTCGGAAGGCTTGGGCCAGAAGGGTTTGCTTGGGGGCGTGCAGGTTTGTGGTGGGCTGGAGTGGTGCGGTGTGCACGTTTACAGTGCAGGTGAAAAGGTTGCCTGTAGCGGCCTCTTCGCGGGTAAACACGCCGCCAGAGGTCCGGTGCGCTTTTCATAACCTGCCGTCAATGGGTGGGGGTTCAGCCGCTAAACAACCGCTGCGCTTCGACAATCTGCGGGATCTCAGCCAACGCCGCTTCAAAGTCAGCCACCGGCTGGCGGGTGACTTCGCGCAGGGTAACGAACACCAACGCGGCAAAATTCAGCCCCAGGGCGCTCGGTGCCAGGCGAGCGTGGTAGCCCATAATCGCCCCGGACTCCTAGCGCCCCAGGCTAACTGCCCAGCATCTGGCCAAGTACCTGGCACAATTGTTCTGCCGAATAGGGCTTGGCCAGAAAGGCGAACCCTTGATGGCCGCCTTCGGCAACCGCCTCGCTGTACCCCGAGGTCAGGATTATCGGCAACTGTGGACGCTGACGGCGTAGTTCACGGGCCAGCGCCAGGCCACCCATGCCGGGCATGATCACATCGGAAAACACCGCATCAAAATCACCCGCCGGGCCGGTAAGCTGTGCCAGCGCTTCTTCCGCCGAACGCGCATAGCTGATCCGGTAGCCCTGGTCTTCCAGGATCTGCGCAGTGAAGTTGCCCAGATCCGGGTTGTCTTCTACCACCAGTATCCGTCGCCGCCCGCCCTCTGCCTGCGGCTGGCGGGTCGCCGTGGCGTCTTCGGCGTGGTCTGCCGGTGGCGCCTGCTGCGGCAGGTACAGGGTGAAGGTGGTGCCCTGGCCGGGGATGCTGTGAACGTGCACATCGCCCCCTGACTGCTTGGCAAAGCCGAACACCTGTGACAAGCCAAGACCGGTGCCTTCACCCGGCGCCTTGGTGGTGAAGAACGGGTCGAAAATGCGCTCCAGCAATTCGTTGGCGATGCCGACGCCGCTGTCGCGCACTGATATCGCCGCGAACGGGCCTGGCTGCGGCGCATGGCCGCGCAGGCCGGGTAGCGGCTGGTCCGCTTGCAAGCGCAGTTGCAGGGTGCCTTCGCCGGCCATGGCATCGCGGCCATTGAGCATCAGGTTGATCACTGCGGTTTCCAGCTGGCTGAGGTCGGCGCGGATATGGCAGGGCGCCTGCGGCAGCTGCAAATCGATCTGGATGCGCGCACCGGTGGCGGTGTCGAGCATATCGGCCATGGCCTCCAGCCGTGCCCCGGCCTCGAACACCTCCGGGCTCAACGCCTGGCGGCGGGCAAATGCAAGCAGCTGGCCGGTCAGTTTGGCGCCACGGTCAACGGTGTCGGACATGGTCTTGAGATAGCGCTCGCGGCGTTTTTCGTCCAGGCTGGGGCGTTGCAGAAAGTGCAGTGACGAGCGAATGATGGTCAGCAGGTTGTTGAAGTCATGGGCCACGCCGCCGGTCAGCTGGCCGATCGCCTCCAGCTTGTGCGCCTGGCGCAATACGGCTTCGGTGTGCAGCAACTGGGTGGTGCGCTCCTCCACGCGGTGCTCCAGGGTGGCATTGAGCGCTTCCAGCGCCGCCATGGCTTCGCGAACCTCGGCGTTGGCCTGTACGCGCTGGATATGCGCCCAGCAGCGCTCGGTGACTTCGCTGATCAGCGCTTGCTCATAGTGGGTCCATGCCCGTGGTGCTTTATCGTGAATGGCCATCAGCGCGGTCAGCCGGCCGCCCTTGATCAGGGGCATGCAAATGGTCGCGGTAATGCCGATTGCCTGGAAGGTGGCCGCTTCCTCAGGGGCCAGCTCGCGAAGATTGTCGTTGATCACCAGGGCCTGGCCGCTGCGCAGGCGGCTGACTGCCAGGTGGCCGAAGTCGCGCAGCTGATATTGCCCGACAAGGTGCGGCGAGCCGGGTGCTACCGCGTCGCCACAAATGGTGAAGCCGTCCTCGTCGGGATCCATGACTGCGTAGGCGCAACTCGACAACTGCAGGTGCTCGAGGAGTCGGCGGGTGGTGATGGCGAGCACATGGTCCGGTTCGGTGGCATCGGCAATGCTGCGGCCAAGGTCGTCAAGGAACTTCAGGCGCTGGTTGGCCAGCACGTTGGCGGTGGTTTCGGTGACGGTATCGAGCATGCCCAGTACCTGGCCGTCGTGGCCACGGATAGGGCTGTAGCAGAAGGTGAAGTAGGCGCGTTCGGGCCCGCCATTGCGGTCGATGGTGAGCAAATAGTCTTCGATATAAACCGCTTCGCCAGCCAGCGCTCGTTGGGCCATGCTGCTGATGTCGGCCCAGGCTTCCTGCCACACTTCGCTGAAAGGCTTGCCAAGCGCCAGTGGCTTCTGCCCGAGGATCTGGGAGAAGGCGTCATTGTGCAGGGTAAGCAATTCCGGGCCCCAGAGCACTGCCTGCGGAAAGCGCGAGGCCAGGCACAGGGCCAGGGTAGTTTTCAGGGCGTCGGGCCAGGTGGGGAGGGGCCCCAGGGAAGTGTTTGTCCAGTCGTGATGGCGGATGCGCTCTGCCATCAAGCCGCCGCCGTCTAGCCATTTCGCCATATACGCTGCCGGTCCGTTTGCTCAAGGCCATTAGGGTGCACCGAGAATAGCCGCTTGGCGAGTGTTTTCGTGTTGCCGGTACCGGTCCTTGCCCGGCGCAGGCTAGCGCATGAAGTGCACTTTGCCGGTGTCGTCATTACCCATGTAAATGCCGTAAACCCCGGCCTGCCGTTCCAGGATGTAGCGCTCGAGAATCTGCCGGATCGCCGGGTAATAGATCTCGTCCCAAGGAATTTCATCCGGTTCGAAGAACTTGTAAGCCAGGGTCTCCGGGCCATACTGACCGGTCTCTTCAGTGGCGATGGCGCGGAAGATGATGTACACCTCGCTGATTTTCGGCACGCTGAAGATCGAGTAGGGCGAAACGATGTCGGCGCGCACGCCGCTTTCTTCCCAGACCTCGCGCAGCGCTGCCTGCTCGGTGGTTTCACCGGCCTCCATGAACCCGGCCGGCAATGTCCAGGTGCCGGGGCGCGGCGGGATGGCACGCTGGCACAGCAAGTACTTGCCCTCGCGCTCGATGATGCAGCCCGCGATGAGCTTCGGGTTGATGTAGTGGATGTAACCGCAGCCGGTGCAGTGCAGGCGTTCGTGGGTATCGCCTGTGGGAACGCCCCGGGCCAGTTCCGTGGTGCAGTGCGGGCAGTAGCGCGGGGCGTTGGGCATGGTCAGCGGCCTATACGAGGTTCCTTCAGGGCCAGGGGCTCGACGATGTCGCGCACCTTGGCGTTGTCATCCTGCTTCTGGCGCAGGTAGTCCAGGGCCACCTTGGCGGCAGCGCGGACATGATCGACCGAAGCCTGGTGCGCGACCAGCGGGTCGCCACCCTTGATGGCTTCGACGATTTTTTCCATTTCGCGGTTGCTGGCGCCGCGGCGGTTTTCTTGCGACACCGAAGTGGCCCGCAAGTAACTGATGCGTGCCTGCAACTGGCGCAACTGTTGCGCAGCCACCTGGTTGCCTGAACCCTCCAGCAGCACATCGTAGAAGCCTTGCACCGAATCCAGCACCTGTTGCAGCTCGCCCTCTTCCAGGGCCTCGCGGTTCACCTCCAGCGCGCGCTCAAGGGCGCGGATGTCCTTGGCCTTGGCGTTGAGGGTGAACAGCTGCACGATCAGGCCTTCGAGCACGCAGCGCAGCTCGTAGATGTCGCGGGCGTCTTCCAGGGTGATGATGGCCACCCGCGGCCCCTTGGCGTCGGCGAATTCCACCAGGCCTTCGGACTCCAGGTGCCGCAGCGCTTCACGCACCGAGGTGCGGCTGACGCCGAGGCGGTCGCAAAGGTCGCGCTCGACCAGGCGGTCGCCGGGCAGCAAATGGAAGTTCATGATCGCGGTGCGCAGCTTGTCGAGCACGATTTCGCGCAGGGTAACGGGGTTGCGGTTGACCTTGAAGCTGTCGTCGAGTGGCTGGCGTTTCATCAAGTGCGCTCTTAAAGAGGCTGCCCGGCCGCAACCGCAACAGCACCACGAACCTTGGGTGCTCCTTGCGTGGGTTCGAACAGCCCGGTGTTAACGGGTTGACTCCGCATCGGCTTCAGCGAACGCTTCGCGGGCCAGGCGGAAACTGTCCACCGCCGCGGGCACGCCGCAATAAATGCCGACCTGGAGCAGGATCTCGCGAATCTGTTCACGGCTCAGGCCATTGCGCAATGCGCCGCGAATGTGCAGCTTGAGCTCGTGGGGCCGGTTGAGCGCGGAAATCATGGCCAAGTTTATCATGCTGCGCTCCTTCAGCGAGAGGCCTTCGCGGCCCCAGACATGGCCCCAGCAGTATTCGGTGACCAGCTCTTGCAGCGGCTGGGTGAACGCGTCGGCGTTCTGGATCGAGCGGTTGACGTAGTCCTCGCCCAGCACCTGGGTACGGATCTGCAGGCCTTTCTCGTACTTTTCATTGCTCATGCGCAGTACTCCGGAATAAAACAGGGGCCGCAACCGAGGGTGAGACGATAGCGCGGCCCCCTAAAAACAGTACTATCGGTGTTGGCTTTGTCGCCGGTTCACTCGCGAACAGCCAACACCGATGCTCAAGGTGTCTCAGCCCAACGGCGGCAAGGCGCCCAGCTTGCCTTTGTGGTAGACCATGGGTGTCACCGGCTCGGCCGGCAGCACCAGGTTCTTCACCGCGCCAACGATGATCGCGTGGTCACCGCCGTCGTACTCGCGCCACAGTTCGCACTCGATGATCGCGGTGGCCTTGGTCAGCAGCGGGTTGCCCAGTTCGCTCAGCTGCCACTCGACACCCTTGGCCTTGTCCTTGCCCTTGCCGGCGAAGGCATAGGCCTCGGCGGTCTGGTCGGCAGACAGCAGGTGGATCGCAAACTGCTTGCTGTCGCGCAGGATCGGGTAGGTGTCCGAGGCGTAGTTGGGACAGAACAGCACCAGTGCCGGGTCGATCGACAGCGCGCTGAACGCGCTGGCGGTGATGCCGACGATGCCGCCGTCGGCGTCCAGGGTGGTGACAACCGTGACGCCGGACGGGAAGGAGCCCATCACGTCTTTGTAGATGCCGGGTTCGATCATCTCGTGCTACCTCTCAACGCATCACAAACGGGTCGGGCATCGGCGCGGTGGACAAGTTGATCCACACGGTCTTCAGCTCGGTATAGGCCAGCACCGAATCGATGCCGCTCTCACGGCCGTAGCCGCTGTTCTTGAAGCCACCGATCGGTGCCATGGCCGACACGGCGCGGTAGGTGTTGACCCAGATGATCCCCGAACGCACGTCACGGGCCAGGCGGTGGGCGCGGCCCAGGTCGCGGGTCCAGATGCCGGCAGCCAGGCCGAACTGCGAGTCGTTGGCAATTTCCAGGGCTTCTTCCTCGGTCTTGAAACGGATGACCGCAGCGACCGGGCCGAACACTTCTTCCTGCATGATGGTCATCGAATTGCTGTCGCATTCGAACAGGGTCGGCTCGTAGAACCAGCCATCGCCTTCGACCTCGGCACGCTTGCCACCCATGTGCAGCTTCGCGCCCTCGGCCTTGGCCGCAGCGACCAGGCCTTCGACCACGGCCAGTTGTTGTGCCGTGGCCATCGGGCCCATTTCGCTGGCGTCGTCCTGCGGGTTGCCGATGCGGATGCGCTTGGCGCGGGCGATCAGGCGCTCGACGAACTGGTCAAAAATCTCGTCCTGCACCAGCAGGCGCGAACCAGCCACGCAGCTTTGCCCGGAGGCGGCATAGATGCCGGCCACGGCGCCGTTGATGGCGCTGTCCAGATCGGCGTCGGCAAAGATGATGTTCGGCGACTTGCCGCCCAGCTCCAGCGACAGCTTGGCGAAGTTTTCGGCACTGCTGCGCACCACGTGGCGGGCGGTGGCCGCGCCGCCGGTGAAGGCGATCTTGCGCACCAGCGGGTGGCGAGTCAGCGCCGCGCCGGTGCTTGGCCCGTAACCGGTGACCACGTTGACCACGCCAGCCGGGAAACCGGCTTCAAGGGCCAGCCGGGCCAGTTCGAGGATGGTCGCCGAGGCGTGCTCGGACGGTTTCAGTACGATGGTGTTGCCGGCTGCCAGGGCCGGGGCCAGTTTGATCGCCGTGAGGTACAGCGGGCTGTTCCACGGGATGATGCCGGCGACCACGCCGATCGGCTCGTGCACGGTGTAGGCGAACAGGTCGGGCTTGTCCAGCGGCAGGGTGCCGCCTTCGAGCTTGTCGGCCAAGCCTGCGGTGTAGTGGAAGAACTCGGGCAGGTAGCCGACCTGGCCGCGGGTTTCGCGGATCAGCTTGCCGTTGTCACGGCTTTCCAGCTGGGCCAGGTGTTCCTTGTTCTCGGCAATCAGGTCACCCAGGCGACGCAGCAACTTGCCGCGTGCAGTGGCAGTGATGCTGCGCCATTCCTTGCTGTCGAAGGCACGCTGGGCGGCCTGTACGGCCAGCTCGACATCGGCTTCGTCGGCATCGGGCAGTTGCGCCCAGGCCTGGGCAGTGGCCGGGTTGAGGCTGTCGAAGGTCTTGCCGCTCTGGGCATCGCGCCATTGGCCGTCGATGCACATCTGGAAACGAACGAGGGTCATGCAACAATCCCCTTGGCGGATTCGGTGAGGGTGCGGGCTTGGGTGAGGAAGTCCAGCAGCATCTTGTTGACTTCACGCGGTGCTTCCACCGGCATCATATGCCGTTGCTCGGCGAGGACCACACTGTGTGCGCCAGGAATGCTGGCGGCGAGCTGGCGGGTCATGGCCGGGGTGGAGCCCGAGTCGAGTTCGCCGGTGGCGATCAGCGTCGGCACCTGGATACTGCCCAGGTCGCCTGCGCGGTACATGTCCTGAGTGGCGAACAGCGAATAAGTGGTGTGGTAGCCCTGCGGGTCGTTGCTCGCCAGCACCTGGCGGATGGCAGCGACCTGCGCCGGGTTGGCAGCCTTGTATTCACGGCTGAACCAGCGGTCGAGCGCTGCATCGACGTTGGCGTCAGGGCCTAGCTCTGCAGCCTGGGCGGCGCGGGCGATGACGCCGGCACTCTGCTCGGGGCTGCGGTTGAACACGCTGTTGAGCACGACCAAGGCGGCCAGGCGCTGTGGGTAGTTGAGCGCAAAGGCGCGGGCGACCAGGCCGCCCATGGAAAAACCGATCACGGTGGCTTGGGCAATTTGCAGGTGGTCGAGCAGTTCGGCGAGCTGGTCGGCGTAGCCCTCCAGCGGCGTGTCTGCGGCCGGTACACGGCTTTGGCCGTGGCCGAGCATATCGTAGGCAATGACGCGGTAGTCGTTGGCCAGGCCAACGAACTGACCGCCCCACATTTCCTTGTTCAGGCCCACGCCGTGGATCAATACCACGGGTTGGCCCTGGCCGACGGACAGGTAGCTGGTGCCGGCAGGTGTGCGTTCAGCGACAGGCTGAATCATGGAGGGCGCTCCTTGAAGGTCGGGCGCGGCGGGTAAGCACGCCACGCCCCGGCCCGTCTTGGTTGTTGTTATTGAGCGTTGGCTTTTTCGGCAGCCAGTTCTTCCAGGTCGATGTAGCGGTTGCCGATACGTGGGTGCAGACGGCCACCGTCGGCAGCACCCAGGACCACGACGATTTCATCGGCGCGAGGGGCGTCTTCGATCTGCATTTCCAGGGTGATGTAGTGCGAACGCAGGCCTTCATCGTCCTTCTGCATCATTGGGATCTGGATCGAGGTGCCTGGGCCGCCGCGCTTGTTGGTGAAGCTCAGGTAGCTCTTGGCCTGTACCGCTTCACGGTAGTGGTTGCCGAAGCGCAGGGTGTGGATCACCGCAGAGGCGTGCTCGATTTCGCCGTCGGCGCCGACCACCGCGGCCTTGCCGTAGGCTTCGATCTTGTCGGCACCGCCAATGGCGGCAGTCAGGCGCTCGACCATCAGTGCACCCAGCTCCGAGCAGTTGGCGCGGATTTCCGGCTTCAGATCTTCAACGAAACCGCGACCGGCCCATGGGTTCTTGATCACGACGGCCAGGCCGACCATGGTCACCGGCTTGTCGGTGGCCTTGCCGCCTTCGATGCGGGTCTCTTCGGAGTAGGTGACGATCTTGCGGATTTCGAAACTCATGGATGGCTCCTGGTGAGGGTTATCAGCTCTTGTTGTCTGATGGTATACCATAATATTTGTTGTGCAAGAGGTGGCTGGAAATTTCTCTTGCGGGGGGACGAAAGGTGGGGCTGTTGGGTATGCCTTGAGTTTTTGTGGTGTATTCGAAATCGAGCGCCGCCCGCGCGGCGCATCGCGAGCTGCGCTCGCTCCTACGTTTGTTTTTGGCCAGTAACGCCTGTTGCAGGCGCGCGCGACCGCCTTGTTTGTACGACGCGATTTCGCGCCATGCGCCAAGGCGTTCGCGCGCAAATCCCACAGGAATCACTGGCCCGAAACAAACGTAGGAGCGAGCGCAGCTCGCGATGCGCCGCGCGGGCGGCGCTCGATTTCGAATACACCGCAAGACCCAAGGCGTACCCCTCAAAAAAAGCCCGCTCACGCGAGCCACAAGGGCCCACGGGAGCGGGCTGCGTCCCGCAATGATTCAGGCAATGGGAATTCAGGCGAACGCCGGCACCACTTCCTTGATGAACAGCTCGAGCGACTTCTTCTTCTCGGCGTGGGGCAGACTGTTGTCGCACCAGAAGCTGAACTCGTCGACGCCAAGCTCCTGGTAGTACTTGATGCGCGCAATGATCTCTTCCGGCGTGCCGATCATGGTGTTCTTGCGGATGTTCTCCAGCTGGAACGCCGGTACTTCGGCGAACTTGGACTCCGGGCTCGGCTCCAGGAAGCCATTCACCGGGGTGGTCTTGTTGCCGAACCAGGCATCGAAGGTGCGGTAGAAGCGCGAGATCGCCTGGGCGCCAACCTTCCAGCCCTCCGGTTCGGCCGGGCTGTGCACATGGGTGTGGCGCAGCACCATCAATTGCGGGCGCGGCACGTCCGGGTTGTTGTCCAGGGCAGCCTGGAACTTGTTCTTGAGGTCCAGCACCTCTTCGTCACCCTTCATCAGCGGGGTGACCATGACATTGCAGCCATTGGCAACGGCAAAGTTGTGCGAGTCCGGATCACGGGCGGCGATCCACATAGGCGGCGTGGCGTTGAACGGTTTCGGTACGCTGGTGGAGGTCGGGAACTTGTAGACTTCGCCGTCGTGGGCGTAGTCGCCCTCCCACAGCTTACGCACCACGGGCACCATCTCGCGCAGCGCCTTGCCGCCGTCGGTGGCCGGCATGCCACCTGCCATGCGGTCGAACTCGAACTGGTAGGCACCACGGGCCAGGCCCACTTCCATGCGGCCGTTGCTGATCACGTCGAGCAGGGCGCATTCGCCAGCCACGCGGATCGGGTTCCAGAACGGCGCGATGATGGTGCCGGCGCCCAGGCGGATCTTCTCGGTGCGTGCGGCCAGGTAGGCCAGTAGCGGCATCGGGCTTGGCGAAATGGTGTATTCCATGGCGTGGTGTTCGCCGATCCATACGGTGCTGAAACCGCCGTCTTCGGCCATCAGGGTCAGTTCGGTCAGGTCTTCGAACAGCTGGCGGTGGCTGACCTGTTCATCCCAACGTTCCATGTGCACGAACAACGAAAATTTCATGGGTTTTTCCTCAACGCTTGTTGTTGCCCGTCAGTCAAGCGGGCTTCAGTGTGGGGGCGGGCTGCGTCCTAGTGCAGGCTTCAGGCAAAGGCCGGCAGGCTGGCCATCTTGCCGCGGCAGTACACCATCGGCCGTGGCGCTTCGGCAGGGACGATCAGGTTGTGTACCTTGCCGACCATGATGGCGTGGTCGCCACCTTCATATTCACGCCACAGTTCGCATTCGATGACGGCGGTGGCGCCGGCCAGGATCGGGTTGCCCAGTTCGCTCAGGGTCCACTCGATGCCGCTGGCCTTGTCCTTGCCCTTCTTGGCGAACGCGTAGGCTTCGGCCTGCTGTTCACCGGACAGCAGGTGAATGGCAAAGCGCTTCTGCTTGATCAGTACCGGGTAGGAATCGGAGGTGTAGTTGGGGCAGAACAGCACCAGCGGCGGGTCCATCGACAAGGAAGAGAAAGCGCTGGCGGTCAGGCCGACGACCGAGCCGTCGTCGTCCAGGGTGGTGATGACGGTAACGCCGGACGGGAAGGAGCCCAGGACGTTCTTGTAGACGGTTGCGTCGATCATCTCGTGTACCTCTAAAGGGCTGCGGTGGTCCGCGGTTTTTATCGTTGATGTGTCTGATGGTATACCGTAATACCTATTTTGCAAGCAGAATTTTTATCCCTGTTTTTTCGCGATGAACGGCCCAAAGCCACGTAAACCGTGGCCTTGAGCAGTGGGGCGGTTTGTCGCAGGGGTTTGCGAAGCGGATCAGCGGCCGTTTTTTCGTGCGGATCAGTGTTGTCAAAAGCTTGGAATACCATAATATGGTCCGCAGCTGAGAGGCCGCCTTGATGCGGTTTCCTTACAAAGATAAAAACGACCTTTCGAGCTGAAAACCATGTCCCAACCGTCGTCGCAACACCAGTTTGTCGAGAATCACACGGTCGATTACGTTCCACCTGCCGAGCGCCATGGGAAGGCGCGCGACCTGTTCACCCTCTGGTTCAGTACCAACATTGCGCCACTGCCTATCGTGACCGGTGCCATGGTGGTCCAGGTGTTCCACCTGAACCTGTTGTGGGGCCTGATCGCCATCGTACTGGGCCATCTGGTCGGGGGTGTGGTCATCGCCCTGGCCTCTGCGCAGGGGCCGCAGCTGGGCATTCCGCAGATGGTGCAGAGCCGTGGCCAGTTTGGCCGCTACGGTGCCTTGCTGATCGTGTTCTTCACCGCGCTGATCTATGTCGGCTTCTTCATTTCCAATATCGTCCTGGCAGGCAAGACCATTCACGGCATCGCGCCGAGCGTGCCGATGCCCGGTGCGATCGTGATCGGTGCGCTGAGTGCGACTGCTATTGGCGTGATCGGCTACCGCTTCATCCATATCCTCAACCGCATCGGTACCTGGGTGATGGGCTCGGCGTTGCTTGCCGGTTTCATCATGATGTTCGTCCAGGATCTGCCGGCTGACTTCTTCAGCCGTGGCGCGTTCAACCTGTCGGGCTTCATTGCCACCGTGTCGCTGGGTGTGATCTGGCAGATCAGCTTCTCCCCGTACACCTCCGACTACTCGCGCTATCTGCCCCGTGAAGTGGGCATTGCCAAGCCGTTCTGGGCCACTTACTTCGGCGCCACCCTGGGTACCATCCTGTGCTTCAGCTTTGGTACGGTGGCCGTGCTGTGCGTGCCGGAAGGCACCGACGCAATGGATGCGGTAAAGCAGGCCACCGGCTGGCTGGGCCCGATCCTGATGGTGCTGTTCCTGCTCAACATCATCAGCCACAACGCCCTCAACCTCTACGGCGCCGTGCTGTCGATCGTGACCGCGATCCAGACCTTCATGGCCGAGTGGACGCCGAGCATCAAGGTGCGGGTGATCCTGGCTTCAGTGATTCTGCTGGGCTGCGGGATGGTGGCACTGAACGCCTCGGCGGACTTCATCAGCCACTTCATCGGCCTGATCCTGGCGCTGCTGCTGGTGCTGGTGCCGTGGGCTTCGATCAACCTGATCGACTTCTACCTGATCAAGAAAGGCCAGTACGACATTGCGTCGATCTTCAGCGCCGACGGCGGTATCTATGGCCGCTTCAACCACCACGCGATCATCGCCTATGCCTGCGGCATCCTGGTGCAGCTGCCGTTTGCCAATACTTCGCTGTATGTGGGGCCGTACTCGAACATTGTCGAAGGGGCCGACCTGTCATGGCTGTTCGGCTTGCTGGTGACCGTGCCGTTGTACTACTGCCTGGCGACGCGCGGCAAGGCTGTCGAGAAGGCGGGGCGGGTGGTAAGCGTCAACGATTGACAGACCGCTGTTGCTGTAACCGGGGCCGCAATGCGGCCCCGGCTGTTTTGGATCAAACCTTGAACTGCGCCACCATCCCGTTCAGGTCCACCGCCAACCGCGACAGATCCTGCGCCGCCGCACTGGTCTGGTTCGCGCCCGCCGACGTTTGCGTCGCCAAGTCACGAATATTCACCAGGTTCCGGTCCACCTCGCGTGCGACCTGCGCCTGCTCTTCCGAGGCACTGGCAATCACCAGGTTGCGCTGGTTGATCGAAGCGATGGCCTCGGCTATCACCTCCAACGCCTGCCCTGCGCTTTGCGCCACTGCCAGCGTACCCGTGGCGCGACCCTGGCTGCTGTGCATTGCCGTCACCGCCCGCTCGGTGCCGTTCTGGATACCGGCAATCATCTGCTCGATCTCCGCCGTCGATTGCTGGGTACGGTGGGCGAGGGCGCGTACCTCGTCAGCCACCACGGCAAACCCACGTCCTGCCTCGCCGGCCCTTGCCGCCTCGATGGCGGCGTTCAGTGCCAGCAGGTTGGTCTGCCCGGCAATCGCTCCAATCACGTCCAGCACCCGGCTGATCTCGTTGGCGTTGCTGGCCAGTTGTTCGATCTCGGCCGATGTGCCGGTCACATCCGCTACCAGATGCTGAATGGATGCCAGCGCCTGGTTGACTTGGTCGCGGCCATCTCGGGTGGTCTGGTCAGCGCCTTTGGAAGCATCAGCAGTGCTGACCGCGTTGTTCGCCACTTCCTCGACTGCCGCAGTCATCTGGTTCACCGCCGTGGCGGCCTGGTCGATTTCTGCACTCTGCTGATGCAGGCCGCGGCTGGTGTCTTCAGTGACGGTGTGCAGTTCTTCCGAGGCCGAGGCCAGTTGGTCGGAAGACGCGGCGATCTGGCGAATGGTATCGCGCAGGCTGCCCTGCATCCGGCTCAGGGCGCGCAATAGCATGGCCGGCTCATCGCGACCGGTTACCCGTATCTCGCGGGTCAGGTCGCCGGTCGCAACGCGCTCGGCCACCGCCAGCGCATCGGCCAGCGGCACGACGATACTGCGGGTGAGCAGGGTGGCGATGGCGGCAAGGGCCAGCATGATCACCACCAGTGCGGCGACCAGCGCGGTGAACGCTTCGTCAGCGACGTCGCTGCTGCGCTGCGAGGCTTGTTCGGCGCCTGTGCCGTTATACGCGATCAACGCTGCCATGGCCTGCATCATGCTGTCGGCGCGCTGAGTCAGCGCGCCGCTGATCTGCTGCTTGGCGTCGTCCATACGCCCGGCTTGGATGTCTTGCAGCACGCGGGTCTGTAATTCGAAATAGTGCTGATGAGCAGCGCTGAAGGCATTGAACAGGGCGCGGTCATCGGCAGCGATGATCGTGTCGGCATAATTCTTCAGAGCATTATTCAGCTCGGTATTTATACCGTCGAGCATCTGCAGGTTGCGCACGCGGTCACTGGGGTTGTCGTCCAGGGCGGCACGCAAGGTGACGGCGCGGGCGCGCCCGAGGTTGCTGCTGATGTCACCCAGGGCTATTACGGCCGGCATCCAGGTCACCCGGATTTCATCCGTGGCCTTGTCCATCTGCCGGGTTTCATAAAGTGCGATCAAGCCCATGAACAGGACCAGGATGCCCAACAGGGCGAACACGCTTGCAGCGCGAATGCCGATCTTCAAATTCCGTAACTGCATGGAATGCTCCTTGACGGTGGCGTGCAGGCCTCAGGAGCTTGGGCGGATGGCCGGTCACCGGTATGGCGCCAGGCTCTTGATGCGCTGCGAAGTTGGTTGTGTGTCTCACCCTCGTGACTTTTTTGTTTGAATGATGCCATATGGCCATCATTATTGAACAGTCATTCAACGTAACGGCCAGAACTGGCAAAACCGCCAATTGTTGACGGTTTTGTGAGGAAAATGCCGTTAAACGATGGCGATCATTGGGTCCGCCGCAGCCAGCGCCACGGTGCGGTCAGCCGCTGGCGGGTAAATCCACACCGAGTTGATCTGGCGTTTGAGCTCTTTGCCTTCCTGGCCGTGCAGCTTCAGTTCACGCTCCCAGCCTTCGCTGAAGGCGGCGCCCCAGCCACCCAGGTCAAGGCAAGTGACGTACTTGGGCTGGCGATATACCACCGGATGCAGGCCGAGCAGGTCGGCGACGGCGTTGTTGCCGGCGTGGCGGCCCATGGGGATGGCGTGCTGACACGTCATCAGGGCATGGTTGCCCAAGTCATCTACCGCAGCCCAGGCGGTGTCGCCGGTGGCATAAACGTGGTCCTGGCCCAGCACTTTCAAATGACCATCCACTTTCAGCCGGCCGAAGTGATCGCGCTCCCCGGCAACTTGCGCCGTCAACGGGCTGGCCTTGACGCCAACGGTCCAGATTACCGTGTTGCTGGCGATGTGCTCGCCGTTGTCCAGGGTGACTCCCGCCGCATCGACAGCCACCACCGAAGCGCCGGCCAGCCATTCGACACCGGCCTGTTCACACGCGGCAACAATCGACTGTGTGATCCCTGCACCCAATGCCGCGCCCACTTGCGCACCACGGTCGACCACCACTACCCGCAATGCCGCCTTGGCCCCGAGGATCGAGCGCAGGCGATTAGGCATTTCGGTTGCGGTCTCGATACCGGTGAAGCCGCCACCGCATACCACCACGGTATTGCGAGCTGGCGAAGCCGGCAGGGCGGCCAGATCGACCAGGTGCTGCTCCAGGCGCATGGCCGATTCCATCTGGTCGACATCGAACGCATGCTCAGCCAGGCCTGGTACTGCCGGGCGGGCAACCTGGCTGCCTGCCGCCAGGATCAGGCGGTCGTAGGCGATGCGCTGTGGCTGGCCGTGGGTATCGATATAGCTGACGCTGCGACCTTCGGTGTCGATGCTGTCGGCGTTGCCCGGGATGAAGTGAACGCCCACAGCCGCGAACAGATCACCCAGCGGCGCCTTCATGCCATGCACGTCGGCCTCGTAAAAACGCGGACGAATACGCAGTTCTGGCTGAGGCGCCAGCACGCTGATGCTGAGGTCGCCACGTTGCGCCTGGTCGAGCAGGCGTGCAGCGCTCAGGGCGCTCCAGACACCGGCAAAGCCGGCACCGATGATCAGGATGTTGGATTTCATGAAGGTACTCCGCAAGGTTCGAAGAGGGCCTCGAGGACCAGCTGTATGGCCTTCGATTAACTACGACTATATCGATCGTAGTTATCTTCGGCAAGGGTTTTCCCTTTGCAGTGGCGCTACCTCTCGACGCTTGTTTTGTCAGTGCCGGAGCATCGGCGTAACATATACGACAAAATCGGTCGGAGATTAGAATGTCGCTTTACAGTGCTGGCGTGGAATACGGCATCCATTGCCTGTTGTTTTTAGTCGACGAGCGCGGTGAAACCCGTGATTCCAGCGTGCGCGACCTGGCCGAGCTGCAAGGTGTGCCGCAGGAATACCTGGCCAAGGTCTTCACCAAGCTGGCCCGTGCCGGGCTGGTGGCGGCTACCGAAGGCGTGCGCGGCGGCTTCCGCCTGGCGCGGCCGGCGGCGCAGATCAGCGTGCTGGATATCGTCACTGCCATTGATGGACCGAAGAAGATCTTCGATTGCCGCGAGGTGCGCGAGCGTTGCACCTTGTTCGACGGCTCGCCGCCGACTTGGGCGACCGAGGGTACCTGTGCGATCCACGCGGTGATGCTGGGGGCGCAGAAGCGCATGGAAGAGTCATTGGCACAGCAGACTGTGCTGGACCTGGCCATGCGTTTCGGGCGCAAGGCCCCGGCTGAATTCGGCCAGCAGGTCGTTGCCTGGATGGGGGAGCGGCGGGAGGCCAAGGGGGCTGGGGATATTCCGGTAGAGCAGGTGTGAAGGGGTTGCCCGTACTGGCCTTTGCGCGGGTAGGGATAGACGCCGATCAGCGCCCTTCATGCTGTCGCCGATAGGCCCCAGGCTGCACCCCCACCACCTTGGCGAACGCCCGGGTAAAGGCCGCCACCGATTGGTACCCCACCTGCGCGCCCACGTGCTCCACGGTGTGCCCGGCCTGCAGCAACTGGCAGGCCTGGCGCATGCGCAGCGCCAGCAGAACCTGCCCCGGCGATTGACCCGCCAGCTCGCTGAAACGCTTGAAAAAAGCCGAGCGTGACAACCCGGTGCAAGCTGCCATGCTCTCCAGTGTCCACGCTTGCCCCGGCTGCTCGATCAATTGCTCCAGCAGCCCGGCAAATGCCGGTTGGCGGGCGAGGGCGACCAGGCCGCCAAGCGATTGGCCGGCGTGCACCTGCTGGCGCAGCACATACAGAAACAGCAAATGTGTCAGCCGCTCCAGCAGCGTCTGCGATGGCCCGGGGTTGCGCCGACACTCTTCCAGAATCAACCCGAACAGCGCCCCCGCTGCACTGCCTGCGGGGTCTTTGGCGCGCAGCAGGATCCACTCGGCCAGGCCGTCGACGATCAGCGATGACAGGCCCGAGTGGAAATGAAAGAAGCCGCAGACCAGCCCGACCCCGTCGCCAGCCGTATTGTCCAGTGCCTGCATGACCTGACGCGGTTGCGCGCAGGCGTCGACCGGGTCATGGTCGCTGGACAAGCGATAAGCCAAGTCGCGCAGCAGGAACACGGCATCACCTTGCTCCAAGCGCAGGGCCCGGGGCTGGCCGTCAATGTGCAGCCAGCAATGGCCTTGCACCACCAGGTGGAAGCTGGCCCGGCCCATGCCCTGGGTACTGGCGTGCCAGCCGCCGCAATAGCGGCCTACGTGGAACAGGCTGGCATCGAGCTCCAGGCCTTCTAATAACCAATCGACAAGCGGGCTGGAAGAAATCATCTAAAGCAAAGACTCAGGAGCAAGGAAA
Source organism: Pseudomonas sp. LB-090624 (assembly GCF_003205205.1). GTDB lineage: Bacteria > Pseudomonadota > Gammaproteobacteria > Pseudomonadales > Pseudomonadaceae > Aquipseudomonas. Next base: position 229,708 of record NZ_QJRL01000002.1, on the reverse strand, counting down.
GGCGACTGACGAATATGGAGGGTAGTTCTTATAACCAACAGACTGTAGTGACACCCATCAACGGAGATCACTGCATGTCCTCGCGCATCACTTTACACACGCTGCAGAGCGCCCCGGAAGCGGCACGGCCGTTTCTTGAGATTGCGCAGAAGAATTCCGGCTTCATTCCCAACCTGCTTGGCGTGCTGGCCAACGCTCCGGCGGCGCTGGAAACCTACGTCACCGTCTCGGCGCTGAATGGCAAGTCCGACTTGAGCCTGGCCGATCGCGAGGTGGTGCAGCTGATCGCCGCCACCCAGCATGGCTGCGACTTTTGTGTGGCCGGCCACACAGCGGTGGCGCTGAACAAGGCCAAACTGCCGCCGGAGGTGGTCGATGCCCTGCGTGCGCGTGACGAATTGCCCAACGCCCGCCATGAAGCCCTGGCCGCTTTTGCCCGCGAAGTGATCGCCACCCGTGGCAATGTCAGCCAAGCCACCTACCAGACGTTCCGTGAAGCCGGCTTCAGCGAAGGCAACGCGCTGGAAGTGATTCTGGGGGTAAGTCTCGCAACCCTCTGCAACTTTGCTAATGTCTTCGCCCAGACGCCACTCAACGAGGAGCTTGGCAAATACCGTTGGCAGCCTTCTGCGTAGCCCACGTTTGCAAGCGGCCCTCGCGCGGTCGTTGCAGGAGCGGCCCTGTGCCGCGAATGGGCTGCAGAGTAGCCCCGGCGTTTTCTAAAGGAGCAAGACCATGCAGGATTGTGCATTTCGACACTGGCTGGATGCCAATGCCGAGTCCATCGACCGGGGCCTGTGCGAGCCGCACCAGGTGCTGGCGCAGATCGCCGAATCGCAACTGTTGCGCATTGGTGTCGACCCGGCCCTGGGCGGCACGGGTGGGCAGGTGACCGACGCCGTCGAGGCGATTGCCGCCATTGCCAGCCGCTCGTTGGCCGCAGCCTTCGTCTGCTGGGGCCAGCGCGCCTTCATCGAATACCTGTTGCACAGCCCCAACCAGCCCCTGCGCGAGCGCCTGCTACCGCGCCTGCTGACCGGCGAACTGGCCGGGGCCACCGGGCTTTCCAACGCCATGAAATTCCTCTCCGGTATCGAAGCGTTGCAGGTGCGTGGTCGCCCGGCAGCCGATGGTTGGCACCTTGCAGGCCGCCTGCACTGGGTGACCAACCTGCGCCGAAGCGGTTTCGTGGTGGCGGCAGCCATCGAAGATGACGACGGCGGCACGCCGTTCGTGTTGGCCATCCCTTCGGACGCCCCGGGCCTGGAACGCTCCGAGGACCTGCAGTTGATGGGCCTGCAGTCGAGCAACACGGCAGCACTGGCTTTCCAGCAGGTGCACCTGACGCGTGACTGGCTGCTGCACGAAAATGCCCGCGAGTTTCTGCCAGGTGTCCGCCCGGCGTTTTTGGGGCTGCAGTGCGGCATGGCCATCGGCCTGGCGCGGCGCGCACTGGCTGAGGTGCACATGCACCTGCACGGTCGCGCGTCGTTCCTGGATGAAGCGCGCCAAGTGCTCAGCGAGCGACTGGAAAACACCGTCAGCGAGCTTAAGCAGGGCCTGCTGGAGAGCCGCTTCCAGCAACAGCCGGGGGCCTTGTTCAAGCTGCGCATCACGCTGGCCGAAAGTGCTGCCGACGCGGTGCAGCTGGAGTTGCAGGCCAGTGGTGGCAAGGCGTACCTCAGCGAGTACGGCGAAGGCTTTGCCCGCCGCTGGCGGGAATCGGCCTTCGTGCCGATCGTCACGCCCAGCCTGGTGCAACTGCGCGCCGAGCTGCAACGCCAGGCGGGCGCCGCATGAGTGCAGTGTTGCTCGAGGCCCGCACTATCAGCTTGGGCTACCCAGGCGAGGGCGGCTGGCAGCAGGTGCTGGCGCAGTTCGACCTGCAACTGGCACCGGGCGAGGTGGTAAGCATCCTTGGCCCCAGTGGTGTCGGCAAGTCCAGCTTGCTGCGGGTGCTGGCCGGTTTGCAGCAGCCGAGCGGCGGCAGCGTGAGCCTGCACGGCCAGCGGCTGCAGGGCCCGCACCCGCGCCTGGCGGTGGCTTTTCAAGACCCCAGCCTGCTGCCTTGGCTGAGCCTTGAAAAAAACGTCGCGTTCGGCTTGGACTTCGCCCGCCAGCCCAAGGTGGCGGCTGCCGAGCGTCGTGCCCGTATCGACCATGCCATTGCCGCCGTTGGGCTGGCCCACGCGCGCAGCCAGTACCCGGCGCAGCTGTCTGGCGGCATGGCCCAGCGCACCGCACTGGCCCGCTGCCTGGCCCGCCAGCCCGAAGTGCTGCTGCTCGACGAACCGTTCGGCGCACTGGATGAAGTGACTCGCGCCGACATGCAGCAACTGCTGCTGCAACTGATCGCCACCCACAACACGGCGGCGGTACTGATCACCCACGATATCGACGAAGCCTTGCTGCTGTCAGACCGGGTTCTGCTACTGGGCAACCACCCAGCGCACATCCTTGGCCAGTGGCACATCGACCTGCCGCAACCACGGACGCAGCGGGTCGAGGAACTGGGCGCCTTGCGCATCGAAATTCTCAAAACCCTTCGGCGGGCAAGCCGCACAGTCGAACCTACCTCAACCCCGTTGCCCTCGGAGGCTGTCCATGTGCATGGATGACTGCTGTTCCGCTTCTTCACGTCGTGATTTTCTCAAGCTCGGTGCCATGCTGACCGCTGCCGGGGCGTTGCCCTTACTGTCGAGCCTGCAGGCCCGCGCCGCTGCCGAGCCCGACGCGCCGGTGCGCATCGGTTACCTGCCGATCACCGACGCCACGCCATTGCTGGTGGCGCACAACAATGGCCTGTTCGAGGCCGAGGGCATCAAGGCCGAGCGCCCGGTGCTGCTGCGCAGTTGGGCCCAGGTGATCGAGGCGTTCATTTCTGGCCAGGTCAACGTCATCCATCTGCTGTCGCCGATGACCGTGTGGGCACGCTATGGCAGCAAGGTGCCGGCCAAGGTGGTGGCCTGGAACCACGTGGGCGGTTCCGGCCTGACCGTGGCCCCGGACATCAGCGACGTGAAACACCTCGGCGGCAGGACCGTGGCCATCCCGTTCTGGTACTCGATCCATAACGTGGTGCTGCAGCAGATGCTCAATGACAATGGTCTGACGCCGGTGTCGAAGCCGGCCAACGCGCATCTGGCCGCCAACGAGGTCAACCTGCTGGTGCTACCGCCATCGGACATGCCGCCAGCCCTGGCCAGCAAGCGCATCGCCGGCTACATCGTCGCCGAGCCGTTCAACGCGCTGGCCGAGAACCTCAAGGTTGGCCGCGTGCAGCGCTTCACCGGGGACGTCTGGCGCAACCATGCCTGCTGTGTGGTGTTCATGCACGAGCACGATCTGAACAACCGCCCGGAGTGGTCGCAGAAGGTAGTCAACGCCATCGTCAAGGCCCAGCACTGGACCCGGGACCACCGCGCTGAAGCCGCAGCCTTGCTGTCCAAGGCCGGCCCCAACAAATACACCCCGCACGAGCCGGCGGTGTTGAGCAAGGTTCTCGCCCCGGCCGCCGAGGATCGCGCCGGCTACATCGCCAGTGGGGCCATTCGCCATCAGCAGTGGGATGAAAAGCGCATCGACTTCCAGCCATACCCGTTCCCGAGCTACACCGAAGAACTGGTCAAGCGCCTGAAAAACACCCTGATCGAAGGTGACAACGCCTTCCTCGCCGGGCTGGACCCGGTGCAGACCGCTCGCGACCTGGTCGACGACCGCTTTGTGCGCAATGCCATTGCTGCAGTGGGCGGACCGTCGGTGTTCGGTATTGCCGATAACTTCGAGCGTAGCGAGGAGTTCGTGGTCTGATGCGCACGCATGTCGTACATGCCGGGCTTGGTCTGGCCGGCTTACTGGGGCTGTTGCTGTTGTGGTGGGCCGGTGTGGCTGTGTTTGGTCAGGCCGATGGCCTGTCGGCACGCTTTTCGCCGGCGGCAACCCTGGCCAGCCTGGTCGAATTGCTGGGGCAGGGTGAGGTATACGGGCACATCTGGGTCAGCCTCAAGCGCATTCTGGTGGGGCTGCTGCTGGCGCTGCTGATCGGTGTGCCGCTGGGTTTGCTGGTGGGCAGCTACCGGCACCTGGAGGCTGCTACGACGCCAGCGTTTCAGTTCCTGCGCATGATCTCGCCGTTGTCGTGGATGCCGGTGGTGGTGATGCTGATGGGCGTGGGGGACCAGCCGATCTACTTCCTGCTGGCATTTGCCGCCTTGTGGCCGATCCTGCTCAACACGGCCGCCGGAGTACGGCAGTTGGACCCGCGCTGGCTGCAACTGAGCCGCAGCTTGAGCGCCACGCGCTGGGAAACCTTGTGCAAGGTGATCGTGCCGGGGGTGATTGGCCATGTGCTGACTGGCGTGCGCCTGGCCATCGGCATCCTGTGGATCGTGCTGGTGCCGTGCGAAATGCTGGGGGTGAGTGCGGGGCTGGGGTATTTCATTCTCGATACCCGGGACCGGTTGGCGTACTCGGAGCTGATGGCGATGGTGCTGCTGATCGGCGTGCTGGGGTTCGTGCTCGATGCCTTGGCGCGCGGGCTGCATCGGCGTTGGGTGCATGGCTGAGGGGCCAAGGCTGCTACTTCGCGGGTAAACCCGCTCCCACAGGTACGGCACAGTGCTCAAGGCCTGCGTTGTACCTGTGAGTGGGGTTAGTCGCCAACAGCCCCTTGGGTCAATGCACGGTCTTGCGCTGGCGTACACACTCCAGTGCTTGGGCGGTCAGTTCATCCAGCCGCTCATCTCGCATCTGCTCTGCTTCGAGCATCGCATCCTCACCCTGCTGATTCAGCAGGTAGGTATGAATCTGCAGCACTTCCGCCGTCTGGTAGATCGGTGCTATGTCCAGCCGACCGATCAGTGCGCCGCTGGCCTGCCCGGTGCTGCTCATCAGCACCTGCGGACCACTGGCGGCCACCACCTGCATGCCCATGGCCTCGAACCAGGGCACCTGGCTGGCAAAGGCGTTCAGCTCGACACAGGCATGATGCGCCTGCAGGTCGCCCAGCAGGGCGCGGGCGATGCCTTGGCGCCGATGGCTGGGGCGCACGGCGAGAAATGCCAAGGCACAGGCCTGCTCGTCGTCCTCGGCCGGCAGTGACAGGGCAAAGCCCAGCAACTGGTCTGGTGCTTCGGCGTCCAGCGCCAGGGTCAGCGCCACGGCCAGGCCGCGGGTGCCGTCCAGCGCTTGCAGGTACTGGTGCACCTCCATGCCCACGCCGTACTGGTACAGCGGGTACAGCGGGTTGTCGACGGTGATGGCGACACTGCTCAGTTCGCCGACATTGTGGATCACCAGCTCGCGGATCTGGTTTTGGAAAGACTCGGGCGGCACGCTGTCGAGGCGGCTCAGGATGAACATCGGGGGCAGGCTCCGGCGGGTGGGAATACAGCCCGCGCCGTGTCGACGCGGGGGTACAGTCTAACCGGTTTTGCCCAATCAGCCTTGTGCCTGTAGTGCGCCCAGCATCAGGTCGAGGTTTTGCACCGCCGCGCCAGAGGCGCCTTTGCCCAGGTTGTCGAACACGGCAGTGAGCAATACCTGGCCATGTTCGGGGTTGGCGTACAGGGCCAGGCGCAGGTCGTTGCTGTCGTTCAGCGCCTCGGGGTCCAGGTTTGGCGCGGCCCCGTGCTGGTGCAGCGGCATCACCCGGACGTGACGGGCGCCTTGGTAGTGCTGCTCCAGGCAGCCTTGCAGCTGTTCGGCACTGACCTGCCCGGGCAGCAGGCGCAACTGCAGCGGGATGCTCAGTACGATCCCTTGGCGGTAGGCGCCATAACCCGGCATGAACATCGGCCGCGCCGACAGCCCAGCGTGCAGCTGGATCTCCGGCACGTGCTTGTGCGCCAGGTCCAGCCCGTACAGCTGCAGGGTCGGGGCTGGGTCGGCGCCGGGTTGCTCATGCCGCTCGACGGCTGCGCGGCCGCCACCGGAATAGCCGGAAATGGCATGGATATTCAGCGGGTAGTCGGCCGGCAGCAGGCCTGCTTTGATCAGCGGGCGCAGGAGGGCGATGGCGCCGGTCGGGTAGCAGCCCGGGTTGCTTACGCGTTTGCTTTGGGCAATACGCTCGGCCTGTTGGTCATCCAGCTCAGGCAGGCCATAGACCCAGCCTGGCGCAGTGCGGTGCGCGGAGCTGGCGTCGATCACCCTCACCTGAGGGTTGAGGATGGCCGCCACCGCCTCGCGGGCGGCGGCGTCGGGTAGGCACAGCAGCGCGATGTCGGCGCTGTTGATCGCTTCGCGACGGCGCTGTGGGTCCTTGCGTTCGGCCTCGGGCAGGGTCAGCAGACGCAAATCGTTACGGCCTTGCAGGCGGGCATGAATCTGCAGGCCGGTGGTGCCTTGGTCACCATCGATGAAGACAACAGGGGTGGGCATGGTCGCGTTCCGTTCAGAGGGGATGGCCTATGCTCGCTGGTGGCCTTGATAAAGGAAATTTGAATATCATGATGCTGATGTTCATTTTTAATGAATGAGAGAGCTTCCGTGACCTCCGCGCAGCCCAAGGCTGCGGCCGCGGGCTAAGGCGCTTTTCTGCAAAAGTGCCACTGCCAGGAAAACTTGATGCCATGCGCGAAATCAGCCTCGACCGCCTCCGCACGTTGGTAGTCATCAGCGACCTCGGCTCGTTTGCCGAGGCCGCCCGCCAACTCAACCTCGCGCCACCCACCATCAGCTTGCACATAGCCGAGCTGGAAGCGCGCATTGGCGCCCCGTTGCTCACCCGCACCCGTGGCCAGGTTCGGCCTACGGCCATCGGTGAAACGCTGCTGACGCGTGCCCGGCGCCTGCTGGCCGACGCCGGCTTGGCGCTGGACGAAGTACGCCGCCAGGTCGAGGGCCTGACCGGGCGGGTACGCCTGGGTGCGTCTACCGGTGCCATCGCCCATTTGCTGCCCCAGGCATTGGCGCGTTTGCGGGTCGAGCACCCGCGGATCGATGTGCAGGTACAGGTGCTGACCTCCCAGGCATCACTGGCGGGCTTGCGCGAGGGCACGCTGGATATTGGCCTGGTAGCCTTGCCGCAAGTGGCCGGTAAGGGGGTGATGGTCACCCCCTGGCGGCGCGACCCGATCCTGGCCTACATACCGGCTGACTGGCAGCCACCGGCCAGGGTCACCCCTGGCTGGCTGGCGCAGCGGGCGTTGATTCTCAATGACAGCAGCACCCAGCTGTCGAGGGTGACGAGCGAATGGTTTGCGGCGGCGGGGCTATACCCAGAGCCGCGTATCGAGCTGAACTACAACGATGCGATCAAAAGCCTGGTGGGTGCCGGGTATGGGGCGACGCTGTTGCCGCAGGAGGGAGAGGTGGCGGAACTGGACCGACGTGTTGCCCGCCGGCCCTTGCGGCCGGGGCTGTGGCGCCAGCTGGGCATTGCTTGCCGGGAAGGGCAGGTGGAGCGGGCGACGGGGCATGTGTTGCAGGCACTGGAGCGGTTGCGCCAGTGAAGAGTGGCGGGTAGTGGTCCCTGTCTGACAAGGCCCCGCTACCGCCGGGCTGAAGCGCTGCGGGGCTGGCACCGGGCAACTATGCTTTTTTCCGTCGAGCCGCATGCACCTCGACCCACCTTAGGGTTTTCCAGGAGAACGCTTCATGAAATCCACGAAATGCATCCCTCTGCTGGTAATCGCTTCCGTCCTCAGTCTTGCCGCACATGCAGACCCTGCGGGCAACTGTGCGGCCAAGATCAAGGAGCTCGAGGACATCAAGAAAACCGATGGCCAGGCCCTGCACGGCGGCATGGCGCACGATTACCATGAGCTGTTAATGCAGGCCAAAGAAGCTCAGGCCTCAGGGGACATGAGCAAATGCCAGGCTTCGGCCGATCGGGCCAAGACCATCTATAACAAGGCACGCGGCAAGTAGGCACGGACCTGCGCAAGACACATCGCTTACCTGCGATCCAGGCGCTTTACATCCAATGAGCATGATCACGCGGTTGCAATCATGCGAATGGATGTAAAGCGTTTTCGTCGGTACTGCCGCCGCGTTGGCCCTCGATCACCGCTGTGCGGCCTGGCGTAGCGGCACTTCGCGCAGCAGCCAGGAGAGCGCGAACGCGACGCTGGTAATGCCGCCGGCCAGCAGGAACACCTCATGCATGGCGCGGGAAAACGCCTGCAGGTAACTGTGCTGCAGGGCCGCAGGCAGGGCGTGCACGGCGGTAGGCGACAGGCTCGCCGGGCCACCGGCACCCGCGGCGAAATCGCTTGCCAGGCCGCCCAGCAGGGCATGGGAGAACAGCGCGCCGAACAGCGACACACCGATGGCGCCGCCAATCGAGCGGAACAAGGTTGCCCCGGAGGTGGCCACGCCCATGTGCTGCGGTTCGACGCTGTTCTGCACCGCCAGAATCAGCACCTGCATGACCATGCCCAGGCCAGCCCCCAGCAGGCCCATGTACAGGTTCATCAGCGCCATGGGGGTGTCCAGGTCAAGCCGGCTAAGCAGGCCCAGCGCAACCACCTGCAGCAGCGTGCCGAGGATCGGGAACATCCGGTAGCGGCCCCAGCGGCTGATCAGTCGCCCGGTGATCGCCGACACCACCAGCAAGCCGCCCATCAGCGGCAGCATCTGCAACCCGGCACTGGTCGGGGTGGCATTCTTTACCACCTGCATGTACAGCGGCAGGAAGGTGACTGCACCGAACAACGACACCCCGACGATAAAGCCAATCAGGCCGGCAAGCACGAAGGTGCGGTGGCGGAACAGGTGCAGCGGCATGATCGGCTCGGCGGCGCGGCGTTGCTCGACAACGAAACCGACCAGGCCGATCAGGGCGAACAGCGACAGGCACAGCATGTCCAGCGATTGCCACGCCAGCAGGCTACCGCCCAGGCTGGTGATGAGCACCACCGCGCCCAGTGCCACGGTAAGGAAGAACGCGCCGATGTAGTCCACCTTGTGCTGCACCAGTGCCACATGCGGGCGAAACACGCTGCCGATCACCAGCAGCGCCAGCAAGCCCAGCGGCAGGTTGATGTAAAAAATCCAGTGCCAGGACAGGTGCTCGACGAGGAAGCCGCCGATCAATGGCCCGACCACCGTGGCCAGGCCGAACACGCCGCCGAACAGGCCTTGGTAGCGGCCGCGTTCGGCGGGCGGGATGACATCACCGATAGCGGCCATCGCCACCACCATCAGGCCGCCACCCCCCAGGCCTTGCAGGATCCGAAAGGCGATTAGCTCACCCATGGTCTGCGCCGCGCCACACAGCGCCGAGCCCAGCAGAAACAGCACGACGGCGACCTGCAGTACGCGCTTGCGGCCGAACTGGTCGCCGAATTTGCCATACAGCGGCACCACCACCGTCGAGGCCAGCAGGTAAGCGGTAACTACCCACGACAGCCAGCGCAGGCCGCCCAGATCGCTGACGATGGTCGGCAGCGCGGTCGAGACGATGGTCTGGTCGAGGGCGGCCAGGAACATCACCAGCATCAGCGCTGCCAGCAGCAGCGGGATGGAGGTCTGCGCGTCTGTGGCGGCCGGGGAAGTATCTGTGGAAGTCGGTTGCATTGGGCGGACCTCAACGGGGTGTGGCGTGGGCCTGGGCATGCTGTTGGCCGGCGTCCTGCAAGCCTGCCAGGGCAAAGCGGTACAACTGGGCGGCAACTGCGTCGACCGGCATTTGTAGAATCTCGTTCAGCGCCCCAGAGCCACCGCGGGGGCCGATCAGCAACATGGCCCAGGGCGCGGTGACGCACAGAATGCAGCGGGTCAGGGCAGGGTCGTCTGCGGGAATGTGGCTTACCTCGCTGAACAACGCTTTGAGCAGCGACAGGCGCAGCGGTGCGGCAGCCTGCAAATGCGCCTGGCCATGGGGGCTGGGGGCCAGGATTTCCGCAGCCAGCACCCGCAGGTGCCAGTTGTCCCGGGCCGAAGTGGCTTTATGCACCACCAGGTCCACCAGCACCCGCAATTTGTCCTCGGGCGCTTGTGGACCTTGAGTGATGCGTTGCAGGTCGCTGAGGTCGAGGAAACGTTGGCGGGCTTCGTCGAGCACGGCCAGGTACAGGCCGTTGCGGCTACCGAAGTGGTAGTTGATCGAGGCCAAGTCGACCTCGGCTTTGGCAGCGACTGCCTTGTTGCTGGTTTCGGCGTAGCCGAGCGCGGCGAACAGTTCGCCGGCGGCTTCGAGGATGCGGGTGCGGGTGACGGCGCCGTCCTTGCGCGGTTCGCGGGGGGCTGTGGACATGGTGGGGAGCTCTGCGGGCGAGGAAGATGGGCAGAGCATGTCTTAGATTTAGTCTAAATCCAATTTAAATTTAATTTATGGGGGTAGTAGGCACCCCCATTGGAGGCGCAAAGCGCCTCGGGTCATCTCAAGCCTGAAGCAGTCCGTTCAAGCGCTTGCCGTTTTACTCGTCACTACTGGCCGTCTGCTGAACGCGTTCAGCCTTGTCCAGCGGCAGGTGATCGAACTCACGCAAGCCATCCTTGCGATACGGGTCACCAATCCAGCGCGGCGCCACCACGAACAGTGGGCTCACCAGGCTCTTGGCTGGCTCGAACCGGTCATAGCTCAACCCAGCCAGGTCGGACAGCGTGTGGATCAGGTGCGAACTGCTGTACGGGCGGCTGGCCATTGCCTGCAAGTCCCGCGGGTGCGCGGCCTGCCAGCTTGGGGAGGTCCACAGCAGGAACGGGATGGTGTACATCGGCCGGGTCGGCGCCCCTTCATTCCGTCCCAGGCGGTCGTGGTTGCCAGAGGTGTACACGTCTTCACCATGGTCGGACAGGTACATCAGGAAGCCATTGGGCGTGCCGGCCGAGTAACGCTTGATCAGGCTCGAAACCACATAGTCGTTGTAACGTACCGCGTTGTCGTAGAAGTTGTAGGTTTCTACCTGGTCATCTGTCAGTGCGCCTGGTACGCCCTGTCTGTCTTTGAAATGGGTGTAGCTGTCCGGGTAGCGGAAGCGATAGTCCATGTGCGTGCCCAGCAAGTGCACGATGATGAACTTGTTCGGCGCAGTGTCTTGCAAGGCCTTTTCGAACGGTGCCAGCACCACGTCGTCATACTGGCTGGCATTCTGGTTGCGCTGGTTGTTCAGGTAGATCGGCGCGTCCGTCTGCTGCGAGAAGGTGGTCAGCATGGTGTTGCGCTTGGTCATCGTCTGCTGGTTGGTGATCCAGAAGGTCTTGTAGCCTGCCTGTTTCATCAGGTTGATCAGCGACGGGGCGGTGAGGAAGCGGTCGGGGTTCTGCTCGTCGCCGAAGGTGAGAATCTGCTGCATCACTTCGATGGTGTACGGCCGAGGCGATACCACGTCGCGGAACACGGTCAGGCCTTTGTCGTGGGCGGCCAGCGCGTCCAGGTTGGGCGTGGTGTCGCGGTTGTAGCCGTACAGGTGCATGTGCTCGCGGGTGGTGGATTCACCCAGCACCAGTACCAGGGTGCGAGGGGCCGTGCCGCTGCTGTCACGCAGGTTTTGCAAGGGCGGCAGCGCGGCGTTCTGGGCCAGCAACTCCTGCATGTTGTCCAGTTGCTGGCGGTACTGCCGGTAGCCGACCAGCAATTGCCAGGGCACAGCCGGTTCCAGGCGCTGCTGCACTTTTTCCAGGGCGTCGGCGAAATTGCGGTCCTGGGTGACCATTTGCTTGTAGAACGGCAGCACCAGGTTGGCTGCCAGCAACAGTACGACCACTGGCAGGCGGCTGCGCAGCGGCAGGTAGACCGGGCGTACGCGCCGCCACAGCAGCACCGCCAGTAGCGTGTACAGCAGCAGCGCCAGGCCCAGCCAGATACTGAAATACTGGCTGAAGTACTCCCCGGCCTCGGCGGTATTGGACTCGAACATCACGAAAATGACGCTTTGCGAGAACTCTTGGCGATAGATGCCGAAATAGCTCAGGCCTACCAGCGATGCAGCCCACAGCACCACGCCCAGGATAGCGGCAGTGACGCGGGTGAAGCGCGGCAGCAGCAAGACAGGGGCAAGCCACAGGCTGCTGAGGAAGAGTGCGTTACGGAAGCCGGAAAAGCCGGTGGTACCGCTGAACAACAGCAACGCCTGGGTAACCCCGGAAAAGTACCAGAAGAACAGCAACAGCCAGCCCAGGCCGGCCCAGTCCACGCGCTTGTGCGCTGCGGGGGATAGAGTGTGTGACACGTATGCCTCGTCGTACCTTGGCAGCCTGCGGATATGCCCGCGGCCGATAGGGGCGTGACGCTAATCGGTGGGCTGTGAAAATAACGTCAAGGCCACGCGCCAGATAGCCATCACCGCTGATCTGCTGGTTGTGCCGGGGCCTCGAGGCCGAAAGGGCGTCTGGCGCAACGGCTGCGCAATGCGCCAGGCGCACGGGTATGATGGCGGTAGCGAACCGTACTGAAAGGCCCGTGGACCATGAACCGTCGTAAGAAGATCAAGCAGCTGTTGCAGGCGCACCAGAAGAAGGCCAGCGCCAAGCTGGCGCCGCGCAAGCCGAAATACATATGCAAGGCTGAGCGTTTGAAGATGGAGGCCGAGGCGGCAGGGGACATCAGCCAACGGGCCGACTGAGGCAAACCCTGGAGCGGCCTTGTGTCGCGAATGCAACGCAAGGCCGCTACAGCTGGGGCGGGTCAGCTTCAGCGGCGGTAGTGACGGTGCTCGTCATAGTGGCGCTGGTGCATTGCCCGCTCGTGACGGCGCTCCCAATCCCGGCGGCGTTCCCAGTCGCGGCGCCGCTCCCAATCTCGACGGGCCTGCTCACGCCGCCATTGCTCGCGGCGCCAGTCGCTCCTGTGGTCGTGCCAACGATCGTCATCGTGCGCCAGCAGCGTGGCCGGCTGTGTGTCGGCCACACTGGCCACCCTCGACCAGGGGTTGCTGGCCGGCTGCAGCGGTGACTGAACGGCCGGTGCAACGGCGTCTGGTGCTTTCATTTGTGTTGCCGATGCCGTGCCCACAGCCGCGAACGAGAACAGGCCGAGCAGCATCAACCTAGCGACATGTTTTTTCATGAGCGAAGCCAACCTCTGATCACAATTGAGCTATCTGGCCAGCAGGGACGGGGCGGAGCTTTTCTCGCCTGCCGCCGCCTTTCTGCGCCTCACTCATAGACCTGCAATCGAGAAAAAGTTCGCTGCAGCAACAACTTGTAGAACTTGCGTGCTTGCACATACACATGCTGCGCAGGTTTCGGGCTGACGATTTCTGTGGACTGGCTGCGGTTGCTAACACCGAGGCTGCAGGTGCCATGCGCGCAGTCAACCGTCCGTGAACACCTCGCGCAAGTGCCCCCGATAACTGTCGAACGCAGCAATTGCCCCTGCCACCACTTGGGCTTCTTCCCGTTCATCCAGCAGCAAGCCATCCAGCCTGGCAACGAACTCGCGCCAGTGCAGCGCTCGGCCATCCGGGTGCGGCGCCAGGTGACGCGCGCCTAGGTCGCCAGCCAGCCCCAGGCGTTGGGTGTGCTTGAACAGAAACGCCGCGCCCAGGTTCGAACCTTCACTGCAGTACAGCCAGCCCAGGGCCTGGGCCGGGCTGGCGCACACCGGTTGCACAGGCGACGGCAGCGGCAGGCCCAGGTCGCGCAAATCGGCCTCGACCGCCGCAAAGCGCGACAGTGCCAGCAAGCCCGGCAGTTGCAGGTTGAGGCGTTCATCCTGGTACAGCGCCAACAGGCTGCCATGAAACCGGTGCTGCACCTGCAGGAAGCGGCCATAGCGTTCGCGGCTCTCGAAGGGCCGGGCGGCCATCACCAGTTGATCGACGCTGTCATGGTCCCGGCTGCTGGCCGCTTTCAAGCGTTTGCAGCGGCCTGAGTCCGGTATAAGTGAGGGTGCAGCGGTCATTGGCATATCCGTGGCATAAGGGCAATGAGCTCATCATGCTTGCCATCCCAGGCAAGCAGCAAGCACCACGCATGTCGACCATGGGACCCCCAGGGCCGAACACCGTTGAAGCCGCCCATGACGGCGTTGGCAGCCAATCCTGCAACAAAAAGGAGGATGCGGGCCGCCAAGCGGCCCGCCTGAATCAGGCGCCGCTGACCAGTTGGTGGGCCAGTTGGTTGTGGCGTTCCAGCACCCGTGGCAGATCGACGGTTGCCAACTGCCCGTCCTTGACCACCACGCGGCCATTGATCACGCTGGTGTGCACCTGGGTCGGGGTGCAGAACACCAGGGCCGCCAACGGGTCGTGAAGGCCGCCGGCATAGGCCACGTGGCCCAGGTCGAAGGCGACGAAGTCGGCGGCCATGCCCGGGGCCAGGGCACCGATGTCATTGCGGTTGAGCACCTTGGCGCCCCCCAGGGTGGCAATTTCCAGCGCTTCGCGGGCGGTCATGGCGTCGGGGCCGAAACCCACGCGTTGCAGCAGCAGGGCCTGGCGCACTTCGCCGATCATGCTGGCGCCGTCGTTGGACGCCGAACCGTCGACCCCCAGGCCGACCGGTACGCCGTGGTCGCGCATCTTGCGTACCGGGGCGATGCCGGAGGCCAGGCGCATGTTCGAACACGGGCAGTGGGCGACACCGGTACCGGTACGGGCGAACAGCTCGATGCCGTGCTGGTCGAGTTGCACGCAGTGGGCGTGCCAGACATCGTGGCCGACCCAGCCGAGGTCTTCGGCGTACTCAGCAGGGGTCATGCCGAATTTCTCGCGGCTGTAGGCGATGTCGTTGACGTTTTCGGCCAGGTGGGTATGCAGCGACACGCCGTACTGGCGCGCCAGCACGGCGGCTTCGCGCATCAGGTCGCGGCTGACAGAGAACGGCGAGCAAGGTGCTACCACGATGCGCCGCATCGATCCGTGGCTGGCGTCGTGGTAGTCCTCGATCAGGCGCTGGGATTCCTTGAGGATGTCAGCTTCCTTTTCCACCACCGAATCAGGCGGCAAGCCACCCTGGCTCTGGCCCACGCTCATGCTGCCGCGCGCGGCGTGGAAGCGCATGCCGATTTCGGCGGCAGCATGGATGCTGTCATCGAGCTTGCAGCCGTTGGGGTAGATGTACAGGTGGTCGCTGGAGGTGGTGCAGCCGGACAAGATCAGCTCGGCCATGGCGGTCTGCGTCGACACCGCGATCATTTCCGGGGTCAGGCGTGCCCAGATCGGGTACAAGTTGGTCAGCCAGTTGAACAGTTCGCCATCCTGGGCTGCCGGCACCACGCGGGTCAGGCTCTGGTACATGTGGTGGTGGGTGTTGACCAGGCCGGGGATGACCACCTTGCCGGCCATGTCCAGCACCACGTCGGCGTGCTGCGGCAGGGTATCGCTGGGGCCGACCTGCTTGATCAGGTTGTCTTCGATGTACAGGCCGCCGTTCTTGATCTCACGGCGCTCGCCGTCCATGGTGACCAGAAGTTCGGCGTTTTTGACGAGAAGGGTTTTCTTGGTAGTAGCAAATGACATGGCTTAAGCCCGTCGCAATACGCATCGGCGGTTACCGATGTCGTAGGCGAGCGCTTATGTAATCAGGAAACCTTGAAGTTGTATACATCTTGCAATGCGCCAGCGACACTCCGTGAACAGGCAGGTCCAGGCGGTTGACAATGATCTGCCATCGCAGAGGGGGGCTTGCGCAACACAAGGCCCCTTCCGCAAAGACCGTGCTCAGTCGGCCATCTGCAACGCCGGCAGCTTGACCCGGAACGCCCGGGTCAGCCCCAGCAGCACCAGCAGGCCCAGGCCCATCCAGCACAGGCCGATGGTGAACGACAGGCTGGTCAGGCTGCTCCACAGCCACAGCGTGCTTAGGAAGCCCAACCCGGGAATGGCGCCATAGAGCAGGACATTACGGCCACCACGCAGTCGCTGGTCTACCAGGTAGTGCTTGACCACCGCCAGGTTCACCGCCGAAAACGCGAACAGCGCGCCGAAGCTGATCATGTTGGCCACCGTGTCGAGGGTGATCACCAGGGCGATCAACGACAGCAGGCTCACCACCAGGATGGCCGTGGCCGGCACGCGTTTCTTCGTCACCAGCTGGCCGAATGCACGCGGCAACGCACCGTCACGGCCCATGGCGAACAGCACCCTCGACACACTGGCCTGCGACACCATGGCCGATGCAAAGCAGCCGGCCACGTAGGTAGCGGTAAAGGCGGTGACCAGCAGCTCGCCGCCCACCCGGCGCATCACGTCTACCGAGGCCGAATCTGGGTCGGCGAAGCTGCCCCAGTCGGGGAACACCATCTGCGCGCAGTACGAGACCACCAGGAACAGCAAGCCGCCGATCAGGGACACGGCAAGGATCGCCACCGGTATGCGATACGTCGGGTTGCTGGTTTCCTCGGCCATGGTCGATACCGCATCGAAGCCCAGGAACGACAGGCACAACACGGCCGCGCCCGTCATGATCAGCGGCACGCTGAAGCCCTCGTGGTGGAACGGTGCCAGCAGCGACACCGGTTGCGCCTGGCCGTTGAGCTTGAGCACGGACAAGCTGACGAACACGACAATGAATACCAGCTGCGCCACCACCAGGATCCAGTTGACCCGGGTGATCGATTCGATGCCGATCAGGTTGAGGAAGGTGACCAGGGCTATGGATCCTGCCACCCACACCCACGCATGAATGGTCGGGAAGTACTCCGACATGTAGATGCCGATCAGGAGGTAGCTGAGCAATGGCAGGAAAATGTAATCGAGCAGCAGGGTCCAGCCCGTGATGAAGCCGATGTGGCTGCCAAAGGCCTTGCGCGTGTAGGTGTAGACCGAACCGGAGTAGGGGTGGGCCTGGACCATGCGGCCGTAGCTGTAGGCGGTGAGCAACATGGCGGCGAGGGTCAGCAGATAGGCGGTGGGCAGGTGCCCCTTGGTCATCTGGGTGACCAGCCCATAGGTGGTGAAGACGGCCAGCGGCACCATGTAGGCCAGGCCGAACAGCACCAGAGCGGTCATCCCCATGGACTTGCGAAAGCGCCCGCTGCTGGGAGCGGGTTGCGAGGGTGCATGCGGGGCGGCGGGATGAGCTGTACTTGTTGTTGTATGCATTGCTAACTCCTGAAAAGGGATGCAGGGCACCGCGGCAGGCGAGCAGGGCTCGCTACCGGTGGGCGTCATGCAAGGAGGTCGAGCGGAAGGCTCGCAGCGCTGGGGCAGGTTGATGCTCCCACACCCCGACGGCACCCGGAATCACCCTTTGGGGTGAGCTGAAGCAGCGACGTGGCGGCTCACCCCAAAGGGTGATTTCGGTGCCGGCAAGGCCATGGGAGTATCTGCTCAACAACGCACCGCACTGGCAGCGGTGCCTCACCTTATACGGCAGGCCTACAGTGACTAATCAATTGCTTTCAGAACAGTGGTTCGAGCACCTGGCCAAGGTCACCGAGGCGATCGGCCGGCCGGGCTTTGCCGCCAACCTGTTTGCGGCGCTCGGCGTGGTCCGGCCGATCCAGGCCACCACGGTGTACCTGTACCCGCACGACGGCATGCCCTGCGCACTGTTCGAACAGGACGACAAGGCGCCCTGGCAGCCCGAGGGCAATGTCAGCCGCTACCTGTCGGGCTTTTACCTGCTCGACCCGTTTTACGGTGCCTGCGTGGAGCAGGTCGAGTCGGGTAGCTACGGCCTGTTCGACGTGGCGCCCGACCATTTCGAGGTCAGCGAGTACTACCAATCGTTCTATCGCCACTCGCACCTGGAGGACGAGCTCAACTACATCCTGCAACTGGCGCCCGGCCAGAGCCTGGCGGTATCGCTGGCCTTCACCGACAAACTCGACCCGCACAGCCGCGCGTTGTTCGGGTGCATCACGCCCTGGGTGCTTGCGGTCCTGCGCAAGCATTTTGCCGGGCTGGACAGCCGCGCCGGGCGCTTCGAGAACATCCTTGAGCAACGTATCCACGCCGCGCTCAACAATTTCGGCAGTTCGCTGCTGACCGAGCGTGAATGCCGCATCGCCCAGTTGATCTTGCGTGGCCACTCGACCAAGTCGCTGGCCGAGCGCTTGGGCGTGTCGGAAGACACCATCAAGTCGCACCGCAAGAACGTCTACGCCAAGCTCGACATCGGCACCCAGTCCGAGCTGTTTTCCCTGTTCATCGACGCGCTGGCCAATGCCCAGGGCGTGCTGGGCAAGGACCCGCTGGAAAGCTACATG
The DNA here is from genome assembly GCF_003205205.1 of Pseudomonas sp. LB-090624. Taxonomy (GTDB): domain Bacteria; phylum Pseudomonadota; class Gammaproteobacteria; order Pseudomonadales; family Pseudomonadaceae; genus Aquipseudomonas. Next base: position 211,665 of record NZ_QJRL01000002.1, on the reverse strand, counting down.
GGCAAGTTGCGCTGAGCGCCTGCCCTGCACCCCCACCGCAAAGGAAAACCAACAATGAACGCGCCTTTCGCCCCGCAACGCCAGACCCGTGACTACCAGGCAGCCGATGCCGCGCACCATATCCATGCCTTTCTTGACCAGAAGGCGCTGAACGCCGAAGGGCCGCGGGTGATCGTCGGTGGTGAACGCCTGCACCTGTGGGACAGCGAGGGCAAGCGCTACCTGGACGGCATGTCTGGCCTGTGGTGCACCCAGCTCGGTTACGGCCGCCGCGACCTGACTGCCGCTGCTGCCACGCAGATGGACCAGCTGGCCTACTACAACATGTTCTTCCACACCACCCACCCGGCGGTGATCGAGCTGTCCGAGCTGCTGTTCAGCCTGCTGCCCGGGCACTACAGCCACGCGATCTATACCAACTCCGGCTCCGAGGCCAACGAGGTGTTGATCCGCACCGTGCGCCGCTACTGGCAGGTGGCCGGCCAGCCGAGCAAGAAGATCATGATCGGCCGCTGGAACGGCTACCACGGCTCGACCCTGGCGGCCACGGCGCTGGGCGGCATGAAATTCATGCACGAGATGGGCGGGTTGATCCCGGATGTGGCGCACATCGACGAGCCGTACTGGTATGCCGAAGGGGGCGAGTTGAGCCCGGCCGAGTTTGGCCGCCGCTGCGCCTTGCAGCTGGAGGAAAAGATCCTTGAGCTGGGTGCCGAGAACGTGGCCGGCTTCATCGCCGAACCGTTCCAGGGGGCAGGGGGGATGATTTTCCCGCCGGAAAGCTACTGGCCGGAAATCCAGCGCATCTGCCGCCAGTACGACGTGCTGCTGTGCGCCGATGAGGTGATTGGTGGTTTTGGTCGCACTGGCGAGTGGTTTGCCCATGAATACTTCGGTTTCGAGCCCGACACCCTGTCGATTGCCAAGGGCCTGACCAGCGGCTATGTGCCCATGGGCGGCCTGGTGCTGAGCAAGCGCATTGCCGAGGCGCTGGTGGAGCGTGGTGGGGTGTTCGCCCACGGCCTGACCTATTCCGGCCACCCGGTGGCCGCGGCGGTGGCCATTGCCAACCTGAAGGCGCTGCGGGATGAAGGCATCGTTCGCCAGGTGAAGGACGACACCGGGCCTTACCTGCAGCGCATCCTGCGCGAGGTGTTCGCCGACCACCCGTTGATCGGCCAGGTGCAGGGCGCCGGGCTGGTGGCGGCATTGCAGTTCGCCGAGCACAAGCCGACGCGCAAGCGCTTTGCCAATGAGAACGACCTGGCCTGGCAGTGCCGCACCTTCGGTTTCGAGGAAGGGGTGATCATCCGCTCGACCCTGGGGCGGATGATCATGGCCCCGGCGTTGATCGCCAACCACAGTGAGCTGGATGAGCTGGTGGAGAAGACCCGCATTGCCGTCGACCGCACGGCGCGCCTGGTCGGCAAGCTCTGAACCGCTGACCTGGGCAACGCACTTCCCTGTGGGAGCGGGCACGCCCGCGAACACCGGCAAAGCCGGTGCCATCCACCGTGTCGCCTGATTCGCGGGCATGCCCGCTCCCACGGAGCGAGTGCGGCGTGCCTGCGAACGGTGCGGTACTTGTTACTTGCGCAAGAAGGACCGCGACGACGGTCGTCTGGAGTACACATGTACACCCTCGAATTCTGGCAACAACGCGCCGCAGACCTCTACCTCCCGGCCAGTGCACTGATCGACGGCAAGCCCGTCAACGCACAGGATGGTGCTACCTTCGCAGCCATCAACCCCGCCACCAACCACGTAATGGCACAGGTTGCCGCCTGCGGCCATGCCGAAGTCGACCTGGCCGTCGCCAGCGCCCGTCGAGCCTTCGAGCAAGGCCCGTGGCCGCGTATGGCCCCCGGCGAGCGCAAGAAGGTGCTGCTGCGCCTGGCCGAACTGATCATGGCCCATCGCGAAGAGCTGGCCTTGCTCGATTCGCTGAACATGGGCAAGCCGGTCATGGACGCCTACAACATCGATGTACCGGGCTCGGCGCATGTCTTCGCCTGGTACGGCGAGGCGCTGGACAAGCTTTACGACCAGGTCGCGCCCACCGCAGCCAATGCGTTGGCCACCATTACCCGCGAAGCGCTGGGCGTTGTGGCCGCCGTGGTGCCGTGGAATTTCCCCCTCGACATGGCCGCCTGGAAGCTGGCCCCCGCGCTGGCTGCCGGTAACAGCGTGGTGCTCAAGCCTGCGGAACAATCACCGTTCTCGGCCCTGCGCCTGGCCCGGCTGGCGCTGGAAGCCGGCATGCCGGAAGGTGTACTGAACGTGGTGCCGGGTCTGGGCGAGCAGGCCGGGCAGGCCCTGGGCCTGCACCCGGATGTGGACTGCCTGGTGTTCACCGGCTCCACCCAGGTGGGTAAGTACTTCATGCAGTATTCGGCGCAGTCCAACCTCAAGCAGGTGTGGCTGGAGTGCGGAGGCAAGAGCCCCAACCTGGTGTTCGAAAACTGCCAGGACCTGGACCTGGCAGCGGAAAAGGCCGCCTTCGGCATTTTCTTCAACCAGGGCGAGGTGTGTTCGGCCAACTCGCGGCTGTACGTGCAGCGCTCCATCCATGATGAGTTCATCGAGCGCCTGCAGGCCAAGGCCCGCCACTGGTTGCCCGGCAATCCGCTGAACCCGGCAAGCCGCGCCGGGGCGATTGTCGATGCCCAGCAGACCAGCCGCATCGAGGCTGCCATCGCCCGTGCTGGCCATCAAGGCGCTCAGCGGGTGTGTGGCGGCCGACGCCTGACCATCGACGGTTCGGACAACTACATCGAGCCAACCATTTTTGCCGGTGTCGAACAGCACTTCAGCCTGGCGCAGGAGGAAGTGTTCGGGCCGGTGCTGGCGGTCAGTGTTTTCGACAGTGAAGAGCAGGCGGTGCGCTTGGCCAATGACAGCATTTATGGCCTGGCAGCCTCGCTGTGGAGCGATGATTTCAACCAGGTGCACCGGGTGGCACGGGCACTGAAGGCTGGCACCGTGTCGGTGAACACGGTCGATGCGCTGGATGTGACGGTACCGTTCGGTGGTGGCAAGCAGTCGGGGTTTGGCCGCGACCTGTCGCTGCATTCGTTCGACAAGTACTCGCAGCTCAAGACCACCTGGTATCAGTTGCGCAGCTAACCGCCGGGTAAACCGGTCGGCACGTACCCGACGCCCACCTGCACTAATTTAGCCGTCCACCCCGGCAAAAAGCCCACGCGCCCTCTACACTGCTGCGGATATCAGCCAAGGCAGTGTGCCGCACATGGAGTACCTGGGATGGGCTACGTGTCGAATGGTCGTGCCTCTGGCAGCGCCGCACGGGGCGTTTCGCTGCAATGGCTGGTGGCCCTGGCCATCATGCTGGGCATGCTGGTACTGGGCGCTGCCCTGGCCTGGCAAGGCTATAGCGGCCTTCGCCAGACCCTCGTGGCCGCCGCGGGCGATGCTGCCCAGCAAGTCGGCAAGACCATTGACGAACGCGCCCGTCGCCTGATCGAGCCGGTGCAAAGCAGCATCCGCCTGTTGGCCTACAACCCGTCCGCCCGCACCCTTGCACAGCGCCTGCAACAGCTGCCGCAACTGGTCGCGGCGCTGGACGCCAATCGCATGCTCAGCGCCGCCTACATGGGGTACCCCAATGGCGAGTTCATGCTGGTGCGTCACCTGCGCGACCCGCAGCTGCTGCAGCGTTTCGCTGCACCACCGGGCACGGCGTTCCTGGTGCAGACCGTCAGCCGTGAAGGCGGGGCAGTGCAGGGGGAATGGCGGTTCTACGACCGGGCACTGAACCTGCTGCAAACCCAGGCCAGGCCGGACTACCGCTACGATCCGCGCATGCGCCCCTGGTTTACCGAGGCCACCGCACAACCCGACACAGTGCTGACCCGCCCCTACGTGTTTTTCACCACCGGTGAAATCGGCATGACCATGGCCCAACGCAGTGTCGACAGCGGGGCGGTGATCGGTATGGATGTTTCGGTCAACGACCTGGCCAGTGAGGCTCAGGACCTGCGCATGACCCCCGGCACCGAGATTGTCGTGATCGACGACCGGGGCAATGTGGTGGCCTACCCCAACCTGCAACGGGTGATCGTGCATGAAGGGCCGGCAGTGCGGCTGTCGCGGGTTGGCGAGCTGGGCATCGCCAGCCTGCAGCAACTGTTTGCCGACCTGCCGCAAGGCACCCGGCCGCAGCCTTATCAGGTGCACGGCGAGACCTGGTTTGGCATGCGGGTACCGCTGACAACCCTGGCCGGGCAGGACTTGCAGCTGCTGATTGCAGTACCGGCCCATGAGCTGCTGGCGGGCGCACGCAAGGTGCTGTTCGAACAACTGCTCTGGACCGCCGCGCTGATGGCCGTGCTGCTGGTACTCGGCGGCGTGCTCGGGCGGCGCATCGGCCGCCCGTTGCGCTTGCTGGCCGCGCAGGTGCAAGGCCTTGCCAGCTTCGACTTCAGCCGTGAGGTGGGGGTGCGTTCACGAGTGACCGAGGTGCGTGAGTTGAGCCGGGTACTCAGCCAGATGTCAGGCACCATTGTCAGCTTCCAGGCGATTACTCTCACGCTCAGCCGGGAGCGCAACCTGGAGCACATGCTCGACGGCGTACTGACCCACTTGGTGGAAGCGGCCGGGGTCAGCGGCGGGGCGGTGTACCTTTATGATGACGACCACACCGTATTGCGCCTGGCCGCCTCTTGCCGGGGAGAGCAGTACCCCGGCGAACTGGCTGTGGATGATGGCGACCAGCAGTTGGCCGTCAGGGTGGCTGCCGCCCTAGGCTTGCATGAGCGCAGCCTGGCCGTGGTGCTCAACGACCGTGGCCAGGCATTGCTGGGCATTCTGGTGTTGCAACTGAACGATGAACAGGCGTGCGAGCAGGTGGGGTTGCCGTTCCGCCGGTTTGTCGAAGAGTTGTCCGGGGTGGCAGCAGTGGCCATCGAAACGCGGCAACTGGCCGAAGCCCAGCAGAACCTGCTGGATGCCATGATCAAGCTGCTGGCCGACGCCATCGACGCCAAGAGCCCCTATACCGGTGGCCACTGCGAGCGGGTGCCACAGCTGGCGCAAATGCTGCTGGACCAGGCGGTGGCCGCTGACAGAGGCCCCTTTGCCAGCTTCAGCATGAGCGAAGCCGAACGCTACGAATTCCGCGTGGCGGCCTGGCTGCACGATTGTGGCAAGGTCACCAGCCCCGAGTACGTGGTCGACAAGGCGACCAAGCTGGAAACCCTGTACAACCGCATTCACGAAGTGCGCATGCGCTTCGAAGTGCTGTGGCGTGATGCCGAACTGGCCTACTGGCAGGGCCTTGCCAGCGGTGCCGAGCCGCAGGCACTGCAAGCCGCACGCGCGCGCAGCCAGGCCCGGCTGCAGGACGATTTTGCCTTTGTCGCCCAAGCCAACATTGGCGGGGAGTTCATGCAGGACGCGGATATCGAGCGCCTGCAGCTGATCGGCCAGCGTCGTTGGCAACGCCACTTCGATAACCGCCTGGGCATTTCCCGCGATGAAGCCGAACGCTTTGCCGGGGTGCCGCCAGCCACGCTGCCCGTGGACGAGCCGCTGCTGGCCGACCGGCCGGAACATCGGGTGCCCTGGGGCGCGCGCAAGCCGCCCGTGGCCAAGGACGACCCGCGTAATACCTGGGGCTTCGACATGCGCTTGCCGGCCAATGCCAGCAACCATGGCGAGTTGTACAACCTGGCGATCCGCCGTGGCACGTTGAATGACGAGGAGCGCTTCAAGATCAACGAACACATTGTGCAGACCATCATCATGCTCAGTTCGCTGCCATTCCCGCGGCAGCTCAGGCGGGTACCGGATATCGCCGGCAACCACCACGAAAAAATGGACGGCAGCGGCTACCCGCGCCGGCTTGGCGAGCGCGACCTGGGTGTGGCTGAGCGGGTGATGGCGATTGCCGATGTATTCGAGGCGCTGACGGCCGCTGATCGACCTTACAAGCCAGCGAAGACCTTGTCCGAGTCAGTGAAGATCCTGGTGTTCATGGCCCGTGACGGGCACCTCGACGGGCAACTGCTGCAGTTGTTCCTCAACAGCGGTGTCTACCGCCAGTATGCTGAGCGCTTCCTGCGCGCCGAGCAGATCGATGAGGTGGATGTGGCCTACTGGCTTGAGCAGATGCGCTGCCCGGCCTGAGCATGACCCTTTGCCCACGCGCGTGTAGTGGGTGAAGCTCAGATCCCGGGGGGCGCTTCGCACCCCATTGCGGCGCAAGGCCCCACATGACTCGTCTTTCCAGGGCGATCAGAGCAGCGACTGTGAGCAAGGGCCCGCCTCACTCATACTCCCGCACCCCGGCAATATGCCGACCGGCCACATAGCCAAAGGTCAATGCCGGCCCCAGGTTGATACCGCCAGACGGATACCAACCACCAAACACACTGGCCATGTCGGTACCTGCCGCATACAGCCCGCCTATCGGCCGCCCGGACTCATCCAGCACCCTGGCGCTGGCGTCGGTGCGCAACCCGGCGAAGGTCCCAAAGCAACCCGGCTTGACCTTCACCGCATAGAACGGCCCATGCTCGATTGGCGCCACGCAGGGGTTTGGCCCTTTGTGCTGCGGGTCGCCTTGCTTGCGGTTGAACGGTGTGGAACCACGGCCAAACGCTGGGTCCTGGCCATTACGGGCATGGCTGTTGAAATCGCTGATCGTGGCGCGCAACCCGGCGGGGTCGATGCCGCAGGCAGCGGCCAATTCATCGAGCGTGGCGCCGCGTTTCAGGTAGCCGCTGCGCACATGTGGCCACACCGGCAGCGGGGCAGGGCGGGCATGGCCCAGGCCATAGCGGCGCAGGAAGCGATGGTCACACACCAACCACGAACACACTTCCTCATCCTGCGGCACTGCCGCGACCATGGCCGATACATAGTCGTAGTAGCCATGGGCTTCATTGACGAAGCGCTTGCCGTTGGCCAGCACGCCGATAATGCCCGGCTTGCCACGCTCGATGATGTGCGGGAAGTGGCCGACACTGCCATCGCGGTGCGGCACCTGCGAAACCGGTGCCCAGGCCACAGGCGACTGCAGGTCGGTAGCGACAACGCCACCGGCCGACTCGCCCAGGCGCAGGCCATCCCCTGAACAGCCCGTTGGCGGCAGGGCCAGGTTGTCGTGGCCGGTGGCGTCACGCGGGAACAACTGCCGACGCCGCGCAGTGTCGTTGGGGAAGCCTCCTGCCGCCAGCACCACAGCCTTGGCCCGGATTCGTTGCTCGCCCTGTGGCGTCGCCACCAACGCGCCGCGCACCTGGCCATCCTCGACCAGCAAGCGCTTGGCCGGCGCCGACTCTTGCAGGTGCACGCCCAGATCCTGCGCCGACTTGGCCAGCCGCGCCACCAGTGCCACGCCGTTCACCAGGTGCATTGCCCGGCCATGGCGGGCCAGGTGATACAGGTGGCGGCCAAAACGTTTGCATACGTGCAGCAAGGCTCTGGGCGAGCGGGTCATGTTGAGGAACGCGGCAAGGTCGGTGCCGGCCATGATCGGCATACCCATGAACGAGGTTTCGCGCAGGGTCTTGCGCAGGCGCGGCAGCAGCGCACCCACCTCGCGGGCATCATACGGGGCTGCAATCACCTGATGCCCGCCCTGGGCCGCGCCCGGGGTGTCGCCGTGCATGTCCGGGATGCCATTGCCGTCGGCGAACTGCAGCGCCGTGTGCTGCTCGAAAAACGCCACCATGTGCGGGCACGCCTCAAGAAAGGCATCGACGCGCTCGGCGTCATAATTGGCCCCCAATTCATTGCGCAGATAGGTACGCGGCTGCTCGATGTCCTCCTCGATGCCGGCCCGCCGAGCCAGCGGGTTGCGCGGCACCCAGGCCCAGCCACCGGACCAGGCCGTAGCGCCGCCGAATACCGGCTCCTTCTCCACCACGATGACCTTCTGCCCATGCCAGGCAGCCGTTACCGCGGCAGCCAGCCCGGCAGCACCAGAACCTATGACCAGTACGTCGCACTCGGTTTCGAAGGGAGCAGAAGGCATTGCGCAATCCTATTGTTTATTAGAACGTTGTTCCACATTCTCATCGCCGCTCCCGTGATCTGCAAGGGAGAGGGCAGCGAGCAGGGCAAGAAGCGGGCGATAATCGGCCATTTAGTGGCCGGCTGGATGCGGCCGCTATCGGCAATGTGGAATCATCTTCTAGAATTCGCAAAAAATAGCAGGGACCTGTGTCATGGCTGGTAGTCAGATCGAACGCGCCTTCAGTCTTGTTGAAACCCTTACCGGTGAGCCTCAGGGGCTGCCGCTGCAAACCCTGGCCGAGCGCCTGGACATCCCTAAAAGCGCGGCCCATCGCATGCTCGCCGAGCTGGTGCGGCTGGGTTATGTGCGGCAAAACCGCGACACTAGCCGCTACCAGTTGTCGGCCAAGCTGGTAGCCCTGGGGTTCCGTTATCTGGCCAGCAGTGGCGCCGACATCATTCAGCCGATTCTCGACCGCCTGGCTCAGGACAGCGGCGAGCTGGTGCGCCTTGGGGTGATCGATGGCGCCCGACAAACCTGGATCGCCAAGTCGCAGGGCGCCCGCTCCGGGCTGCGCTACGACCCGGACATGGGCCGGGATGCCCCGCTGTTCTACACCGCGTCGGGGCATGCCTGGCTGGCCAGCCTGGACGATGAACAGGCGCTGCAGATGGTGTTGCGCCAAGGCATTGCCGACCCCACCCGGTTCGGCCCGAACGCCCCACGTTCCACCGATGAGCTGATCGCCTACCTGCACCGAGCCCGAGAACGTGGTTATGCCTGGGTGGAAGAAACGTCGGCCATCGGTACTTCGGCCCTGGCTGCGGTGGTACGGCGCCCGCAAAGCACCGAGGTCATCGGTGTGCTGAGCATTGCCGGGCCCAGCGCCCGCATGGCGCAGAGCCGCCTCGCAGAGCTGGCGCCCCTGTTGCTGGGAGCTGCAGAGGAGTTGTCGGCCGCCAGCCCGGCCAGCGAACTGTTCGCCTAAGGGGATATTCCGGTCGATTACCGCACAGTCTCTTGTCCGGGTTCTTCTGAAAAGCTGAACCTGGTTCTAAATTGCTGAAAGTGAATTGTGGAACGTGGTTTCAGAATTCATTACACAACAATGACAAGAGGACAGGCTGTTGAACGCACCCCTTCGTATTGCCCTGATCGGTGCTGGCATCATGGGTCGCCAGCACTACCAGCACATGTGCAACGTGCCTCAGGCTCAACTGTGCGCGGTGGCCGATCCTGGCCCACAGGCCGAGGCTTTCGCAGCCGAATGCGGCGTGCCGTATTTTGCTGACCACCGGCAGATGCTGGAGCGCGTGCGCCCAGAAGCAGCCATCATCGCCAACCCGAATAATCAGCATGTGGCCACCGCATTGGATTGCGTCGAAGCCGGTGTGCCGGTACTGGTAGAAAAGCCGGTCGGCGTGCATCTGGATGAAGTTCGGGCCTTGGTAGAGGCCTCGCGCAGGCGCAATGTGCCGGTCCTGGTTGGTCATCATCGCCGGCACAACCCCCTGATCGCCAAAGCGCATCAGGTAATCAGTGCAGGCAAGCTGGGCCGGCTGATCAATGTCACTGCACTGTGGCAGTTGCAAAAGCCCGACAGCTACTTTGAAACGCCATGGCGTCGCGAGCCGGGCGCCGGCTTCTTGCTGACCAACCTGATCCACGACCTCGACCTGCTGCGCCACTTGTGTGGCGAAGTGGTACAGGTGCAGGCGTTCACCCGCAACGACGTGCGCGGTTTCGCCAACGAAGACAGCGCTGCAGTGCTGTTGCAGTTCGCCAATGGGGCGTTGGGCAGCTTGACCGGCTCCGACGCCGTGGCGGCGCCGTGGAGCTGGGAACTGGACTCTGGCGAAAGCCCGGTCTACCCACGCCAGGCCGACCAGCCGTGCTACCTGCTGGCGGGTACCCAGGGCGCGTTGAGCATTCCCCAGCTCAAGCGCTGGCACTACGCCGACGCTGGTTCGGGCTGGCATACGCCGTTGCTGCAGAACCAGGAAGCCATCCCCGCTGGCGATGCACTGACTTTGCAGATGCAGCACTTCGTGCGGGTTGCCCGGGGTGAACAGGCGCCGCTGATCGATGCCGCCGACGGTGGTCGCACCCTGGCGCTGATCGACGCTATTCGCCAAGCCGCCGAAAGCGGCCGTGCCTGTGCGCCGGAGCACATTGCCTAGTACGCCCTCAATTTTTGGTGACGATAAATGACTGACCGTATTTTCTCTCTTGCCGCCCTGACGGTGCTCGAACTGTCCCCACCGGACATGGTCGAGGCAGCCGCCCGCGCCGGCTATAGCCATGTTGGTCTGCGCCTGGTGCCGGCCACCGAGCAGGAGCAGCACTTCCCGCTGGTGGCCGATGCAGACCTGCGCCGGCAGACCCTGGCGCGCTTGCGTGATACCGGTATCAAGGTGCTTGACCTGGAGATCCTGCGCCTCAAGCCGGAAACCTGCGTTGCGGATTTCGAGCCGATCCTGGCGGTGGGCGCCGAGTTGGGCGGGACAGAGTTGCTGGTGGCGGGCAACGACCCGGATGAAGCTCGCCTGACCGATCGCTTTGCTGCCCTGTGCGAACTGGCGGCAGTGCATGGCATCTACCCACACCTGGAGTTCATGCCGTGGACCGATGTGCGCGACCTGCGCCAGGCCATGCGCGTGGTGGCCAACGCCGATCACGCCAATGGCTGCGTGTTGGTGGATGCATTCCACTTCAACCGCTCGCGCTCGTCGCTGAGCGACCTGGCGCAGTTGGCACCGCAGCGCATGCGCTATGCCCAGCTGTGTGACGTTGCCGGCCCGGTGCCGGCCGAGATGGACGAAATCCTGCGCCAGGCGCGTAACGAACGACGGTTCCCCGGTGAAGGCGACGCCGATCTGGTCGGCCTGCTGCGCGCGTTGCCGGCAACCGTTCCGCTAAGCCTGGAAATCCCGACACGGCAATTGCTGGAGCAAGGGATCAGTGGCGAACAGCGCGCGCGTATGGCGCTGGAAAGGGCCAAGGCAGTGTTGGCCGCGGTCTGAATCCAAACACGTGGCGCATGGCCCGTGCCATGCATCACGTGCCCCGCACAACGATAACTGCCCGCCGAAAAAAAGGGCCCGCAAGGGCCCCGTAGAGGTAACGGGTCAGCGCCCTCAGGCGCTCTCGACCTTGCGCGGCGCCATGAAGTACATCCATACAAGCGCCAGGAAGTACATCGCGGGGATCATGGTGAACAACACGGCATAGTTGTTGTTGGTCGCGGTCAGCACACTGCCGACGATCTGGGTCATGAACATCCCGCCGATTGCCGCGCACATGCTGCCGAAGCCGAACACCGTGCTCACCAGGTGCTTGGGCGTGTAGTCCATCACCAGGCTCCAGATGTTTGCCGTCCATGCCTGGTGCGCGCCCACCGCCAGCGAGATGGCCGCCACCGCGACCCACAGCCCGCTGGCGTTGGCGGCGAAGACCACGCTGACCATGGTGCAGGCGAAGATCAGCATCGACACCAGCCGCGCCGTCGTGGCGCGCACGCCACGGCCGATCAGCCACGACGACAGGATGCCGCCACCGATGCTGCCAAAGTCCGCTGTCAGCCAGATGATGATCAGCGGGATACCCATCTGGGTCACGTTGATGCCCAGGCTGTATTGCTGGTTGAGGAACGGCGGCAGCCAGTACAGGTAGAACCAGAACACCGGCGCGGTAATCGCATAGGCCACCGCGAACGCCCAGGTGCCACGTAGCCGCAGGATTCGGCTGAACGGTACGCGGGACGGCTCGGGCTCTTCATCCTGCTGAATGTACTGCACCTCGCTCTGGCGTACGCTGGGGTGGTCCTCAGGGTTGTAGTACTTCAACAGCCACAGCACCACCCACACCAGGCCCAGGCTGCCCATGGCGATGAACGCGGCTTGCCAGCCCCACACCGCCAGAATCAACGGCAACAGCGCCGGGGTAACCATGGCGCCGACGTTGGTGCCGGCATTGAACAGCCCGGTGGCAATCGCCCGCTCACCCGCTGGGAACCACAAACGCACGGTCTTTACGCAAGCCGGGTAGTTGGCGGCCTCGGTCAGGCCTAGGATGAAGCGGCAGACCATGAAGCCTGCCGCCGAGGTGGCCAGGCCATGTGCGCCAGTGGCCAGGCTCCATAGCAGCACGGCAAAGAAGAAGGCGCGTTTCACTCCCACCTTGTCGATCAGGCGGCCCTGCAGCAGAAAGCCGATGGCGTAACCGACCTGGAACCAGAAGTTGATGTTGGCGTAGTCCATCGCCGTCCAGCTCATTTCCTTGGCCAGCACAGGTTGCATGATGCCAAGGGCGGCGCGGTCGATGTAGTTCAGGGTAGTGGCGAAGAACACCAGGGCCAGCATGCCCCAACGGGTCTTGCCGACGCCGAAGGCGCCGCGAAGCTTGTCGCCGATCGAACCCTGAGGCATCCGGGTAGCGGCGGGGGTGATCTTGGAGTGGTTCATAAACTGCTCGTTTCTTGAAATTGTATTCAGCTGCGGTGCTACGAGTACGTGACCGGTTCCCAGGCAGGGGGGCACGCAAGGCCGGTGCATGGTGCGCAGTGAAGGCGGCAGCGTCAATTCAAGAGACGGGCTACTGTTCGGTTATCGAACGGTTGCGTAGGTCAGTGGGCGCGGCAGGTATCCACGTTGTTCAAGCGTAGACGGCATCTGACCCTTCCGCCTGAGCGCCAATCAACGTACCAGCCTGCTGGACCTGGATGGCCAGTTGATTTCCTACACCCACGGCCCGCGCCAGATCATTGGGATCGTCTGGCCCAACACGCTGAGGCAGCACGTGCGTAGCAACCTGACCCTGCTAACGCAGAATGGCAATAGCAGCAGCCTGGAATACCGGGGTCCCTGGTCGATGTTCCGCTTGCTCAGCCGTGGCTCGCTGAATGGGCGAACGGCCACCAGCGTCGACCTGAGCTTCAGGGCCGGCGATGGCGTGATGCGCTACCGGCTGAATGCGGAAAAAGCCTTCAATCCCATAACCCAGCAACCATTCAAGGGTTTTCACTTGCCTCGGGGCTTGTTGCAACAGCCTGCCCGTGGGGGGCAGGTGGTGCTGTCGGCTGAGAGGTCATTGTAAAAAATGGGGTTACAGACCGCTCAACGATTTGCCAGCCAGGTAGCCGAATGTCATTCCCGGCCCCAAAGTGATACCGCCGCTCGGATAGTGCCCGCCCATCACGCTGTGCATGTCGTTGCCCACCGCATACAGCCCGGGGATCGGCTGTGCCGCGCCGTCCAGCACGCGGGCTGCAGCGTCTGTTGCCAGGCCGGCAAAGGTACCCAGGCTGCCTGGTAACAGCCTGACCGCGTAAAACGGGCCCTTCAGCAGTGGCCGTAGCGACGGATTGGGCCCATGCAACGGTTCGCCCTGGGCCCGGTTGTAGGCGGATACGCCACGCTGGAAAGCGGGGTCGAGGCCCTGGGCCGCATGTTGGTTGAATCGCGCCACTGTGCGTTGCAGCTGCGCATGATCAATGCCGCAGCGCTGCGCCAGTTGCGCCAAGCTGGCGCCCCTGTGCAGGTAGCCACTGCGTTGGTAGAAGCGGGCCGGGAAAGGGAAGGGCTTGGCCCAGCCAATGCCATAGCGGCGTTGCGCGGCATGGTCGCAGATCAGCCAGGCCTCCACAGGTTCACCCTGCGGCGTGGCGGCAAACAGTGCGTTCATGAAGTCGTGATAGCAGTCGGCTTCGTTGACGAAGCGCCGACCATTGCGGCGCACGGCGATGAAACCGGGTTTGGCGCGGTCAATCAGGTGCGGGAAGTGAGCGAAACTGCCATCGCGTCGCGGCACCCGTGATACCGGCGCCCAGGCACCACCCTGCGCCGCATCGGTGGAGACCTGTCCCCCGGCGTGTTCGCCAAGGCGCAGGCCATCACCGGTGTTTTCCTTGGGTGCCGCCGAGTAATGCTGCTCACCATCGGGTGCGTGCGGCATCAGTTGTGCGATGCGCTGGCGGTCATGGGGGAAGCCACCGCAAGCCAGCACCACGCCACGGTGCGCATGGATCACTTGGCCATCGGCGAACTGGGCGCCGCTGACCCGGCCTTCGCCGAGCAGGCGAGTGGCTGGTTTGCCCGTCAGCAAGGTCACTCCAAGATCGAGGGCGCTGCGCAGCAGGCGTGCCACCAGCGCGTTGCCATTGACCAACTGCTGACTGCGACTGTGCAGCAGCAGGTCCCGTCCATGACGCAGCAGGCGCTTGCCGACATGCAGCGCCGCCTTGGGCGAGCGGGTGGCGTTGAAAAAGGCGGCCATGTCGGCGCCTCCAGCGATACCCATGCCGGCCAGGCTGACGATGTCCAGCGGCGGCCGCAGCGTGTGCAACCATGGCCCCAGCAGACGACCGTCGTAGGGCAGGGCGCACAGCGAACGGCCGCCGCGTGCACTGCCGTCCCCTTCATGCATGTCGGGCATGCGGCTGCCGCTTTGGAATTGCACGGCAGTGTGCTGCTGGAAAAATGCCACCATTTCCGGGCCATGACGCAGGAACGCGCGCTGGCGCGGATCCAGCGCGCTGCTGTGGGTTTGCCCACGCAGGTAGCGCTCCGGCGCATCGTCAGCCTCGACGATGCCTTCGGCGATGGCCAGCGGGTTGCGCGGTATCCACAGCCAGCCCCCCGACCAGGCGCTGGTGCCGCCCAGCTGGCTGGCTTTTTCCGCGACGATCACGCGCAGGCCATGATGCGCGGCGGTAACGGCGGCAGCCAGGCCAGATGCACCGGAGCCAATGACGAGTACGTCACATTCGAGGGATTGCATGTCAGTGTTCCGCTAGGGGTGTGAAAGAGACGGCGTATGGCTTACTGCAGCGGCGAAAAGCCGGTGGGCCGCAGCAGCCGGGATTGCAGGCGCAGTACCGCCCCCAGCTCGCGGTTGCGCCGCGAGAATTCCGTCCAGCGTGGGTCCGCTGCCATGGCAGCACGGCGTGCGATGCGCTCGTCGAGGCTGGTGTAGCCCCAGAGGTGCACCACCTGGTTGACGTCGCCGAACTCGGTAGTGAAAAAGCCCACCAGCTCGCCCAGGTGTTCGCGTTGCACCTCCAGGGCGTGGCTTTGGTAGAGGGCCAGCCAGTCGGCCATCTTCAGTGGGTCGAGGGTGTAGGTTCTCAGTTCGTAGTACATGCTGGGGTCTCCGTTTGGGTGGTCGGCGCCTGCAGGCGCGCGGTAATGTGGTTGGCAGCGAGCCAGCCGAAGGTGAGGGCAGGGCCCAGAGTGATGCCAGGGCCGGGGTAGGTGCCTTTCATCAGTGAGTTCATGTCGTTACCGACCGCGTACAGCCCGGGGATGGGCTGGCCGTTGCGGTTCAGTACATTGGCATTGGCGTTGGTAACCAGGCCGCGGGCCGAACCGAGGTCGCCGGTGTGGATGCGGATGGCGTAGAACGGGCCGCTGGCCAGTGGCGCCAGGCAGGGGTTCGGCGTGTGCAGCGGGTCGCCCATGTAGTGGTTGTAGCTGTTGCCACCTTTGCCGAACACACGGTCGATGCCATTGCCGGCATCACGGTTGAACTGCTCCAAGGTGTGCGCAAACACTTGCGGGTCGACGCCTATGGCCTGGGCCAGGGCCTGCGGGGTAGCGGCCTGGTACAAGTAGCCGGCATCGATCAACGCCTGGTTGTTTACCGGCTTGGGTCGCGCCAGGCCCAGCCCATAGCGGTTCATCGCTTCGGCATCGCAGACCAGCCAGCAGCTGGCAATGCCCTTGGCGAACATGGTTTGCACAAAATGGTGGTACGAGTCGGACTCGTTGACGAAGCGCCGCCCGGTTGGGTCTACCGCAATCACGCCCGGTTTGGCGCGGTCGGTGACCAGGTGCGGGAAGCGCTCGCGCTGACCACTGGCATGGCGCAATTCGGAAACCGGTGCCCAGAAGAAATTGGCTGCCAAGCCTTCACCGGTCGCTGCTGCAACCGCCTGGCCAAGGCGCAGGGCGGCACCGTCGTTGCCAGGGGGGGACATGCTCAGGTGTGGCGCGCCCTGAGCCGGGCGATAGTCGGCGGCCAGCGCGCCGGCGGCGAACCCGCCCATGGCGCACACCACGCCGCCCCGGGCCAACACCCGCTCGCGGCGGCCTTCGCGCTCTACCAGCACGCCAGTGACCACACCCTGTTCGACGATCAGTTCTACGGCTTCGCTGTGCAACCACAAATGGGCGCCGCAGCCGAAAGCGCTGGTGGCAAGCCGGGCGATCAAGGCGTTGCCGGTGGTCAGCCGGGTGCCACGCGGGTGCTGCAGACGGTCTCGCGCATAGCGCGCCATCAGTTTCAGGCAATGCCACAGCGACCTGGGCGACTGGCGAATGCTAAGGAAGTGCTGGATGTCCACGCGGTTGACCATCATGCCGCCGAACAGCAGCATGCCGGGCGGAGGCATCTGCAGGTCCTTGAAGCGCGGGCCGAGGTGCTTGCCATCGTATTCGACCATTTCCAGCGCCCGCCCAAACTGGGTGGCGCCGGGTGCATCCGGGTAATAGTCCGGCGAGTGCGGGCGCAGGGCATAGCGCAGCTCGGTATGCTGCTCCAGCCAGCGCAGGGCCTTGTGGCCTTGGTCGATGAAGGCGTCGGCCAGGGTCGGGTCGTAGCCAGCGCCGATGACGTGCTGGAGGTAGGTACGCATGGCCTCGGCGGAGTCCTCGGCCCCGGCCGCGCGAGCCTGATCGGTGCCATACAGCCACACCGCGCCACCGGAAATAGCCGAGGTTCCACCAAAGTGCCCGGCCTTTTCCACCACCAGCACCTTCAGCCCATGGCGGGCCGCCGTGGCGGCAGCGGCAAAGCCACCAGCGCCGCTGCCCAGTACAACCAGGTCAAAACTGTGTGGTGTAGGTTCATGAGTCGCCATGGCTTCAGATCTCCAGCGGCGTGACGCCCATGAAGGCGCCAAGGTGGCCCAGTTGGGCGAAGGCCATTTCCGGCCCGGTCTGGATTGTGCAACCGACCTGTCGGGCACGGTTCAACAGGGGGGTGATTTCTGGCGAGGTGACTACGTCGGCAACCAGCGTGTCGGGCTGCAGAGTGGCCAGCAAGGCCGCTGACACAGGCAGCTCTGCGCAGGTGCCCATGCCGACGGGAGATGCGTTGGCCACCAGGTCGAAGTCTTCCAGCCCACTCAACTGCGTACTTGTCGTCAGCCCTGGGAAGGCATTGCCGAGCAGTTCGCACAGCGCGCCCATGCGTGCGGTGCTGGGGTCGCTGAGGGTAATGCTGGTGATACCGGCCTCACCCAGTGCATAGGCGATGGCACTGCCGACGCCGCCGCAACCGATGACCAACGCCCGCTTGCCCGCTGGCGAGAAACCGTGTTTGCGCGCGGCACCGATGAAGCCCGCGCCGTCCACGTTGTCGCCCATCAGGCGCCCGTCGCGCTCGCGGCGAATCACATTGACCGAGCCCAGTGCTGTTGCGCGTTCGCTCAGGCCGTCCAGGCGGCTGGCAAGGGCTTGTTTGTACGGTACGGTGACCACGCAACCGCGCAGGTTTTGCCAGCCGCGCAAAGCCCCGGCAAAGCTGTCCAGCGCTGCCTCATGCAAATCAATGGGCAGCATGGCGACGTTGCAGTTGTTGTTGGCGAACCAGGTGTTGAAGTTTTCCGGGGACTTTACCTGGGCGATGGGCGAACCGACGATGGCAACCAGTTCACTTGAACCACGAATCATGCTGACCTCCTTATTGGCGTTGTTATGGAGGCAAGGGTGAGGCAGGTGAGGTCAGGCGACAATGCGTTGATCGGGCGATTGATGCGATAATCGCAGTCATGATCCGGATATCGCAGTAATCGACGTTTTTTTCTCCTAGCGTATGAGGTCAACGCATGCACACCCCCCCTGTTCATCCCCGTGACCTGATCGCCGGCTTGCAGAAGGGGCTGGCGCTGATGCAGCTGTTCAGCGCCGAGCAGCCGCGCCTGAGCGTGCCGCAAGCGGCCAGGTTGTCCGGCCTCACACCCAGCGCCGCGCGACGCTTTTTGCTGACGCTGGTGCACGAAGGCTTTGCCGAAACGGACAGCCGTGAGTACTGGCTGACGCCCAAGGCCTTGCGCCTTGGCCAGGCCTATGTGGACTCGGCTCAGTTGCCGCGCATGCTACGGCCGATCGTCGAGCAGGTGGCACGGCAAACCCAGGAACATGTGTCGGTAGGGACCCGCGATGGTGATGAGATCATTCACCTGGTGCGCAGCCGCTACAGCCATGTGGCGTCGTTGTCGATCCGGCCGGGCTCACGGGTGCCGATGTATTGCACGGCCGGTGGGCGGGTATGGCTGGCTTGGCTGGATGAGGGCGCACGGGATGAATACTTTGCGCGTAATCCGCTGCGGCCGTTGACCCCTTATACGCAGACTGACCGAGGCCCACTGGAGGCAGAGTTGCAGCGGGTGAAGGGGCAGGGGTTCTGCATTGTCGACCAGGAGTACGAAATCGGCATGCGGGTGCTGGGCGTGCCGTTACTGGACCGGGCGGGTCGGCTGAAAGCGACGCTCACCATCACCACTCACGCTTCGCGGTTGAGCATGGATGAAATACGTTTGCGCTATCTGCCGGCATTGTATGAGGCGCAGGCGTTGTTGCGGCCGGTGCTGGACTGAGCTGGCCGAGCCCCGGTACCGCGTGAACTCTTGCGGGCAAGCCCGCGCCTGCGCTGCGTCACCGCGCTACTCTACCTGCTCGGCGACGCCCTGGTCTTCACCCAGGAACCCGCCACTCTGGTGCTGCCATAAGCGCGCATAGGTACCCTTCCTTGCCAGCAGTTCGGCATGGGTGCCTTGCTCGATGATGTGCCCCTGGTCCATCACGATCAGCCGGTCCATGGCGGCGATCGTCGACAAACGGTGGGCGATGGCAATGACGGTCTTGCCTTGCATCATTTCATCCAGGCTTTCCTGAATGGCCACTTCCACTTCCGAGTCCAGGGCACTGGTGGCTTCGTCCAGCAACAGGATTGGCGCGTTCTTCAGCATTACACGGGCAATGGCGATGCGCTGGCGTTGACCGCCCGACAGCTTGATGCCGCGCTCGCCCACCAGGGTGTCGTAACCGCTGTTGCCGTGGCGGTCGCTGAGTTGGCTGATGAAACTATCGGCCTGGGCATTGGCCGCTGCGGCGCGAATTTGCGTGTCGGTCGCGTCGGGGCGGCCGTAGGCAATGTTGTCACGAATCGAACGGTGCAACAGTGAGGTGTCCTGGGTGACCATGCCGATGGCACTGCGCAGGCTGTCCTGGGTGACCTTGGCCACATTCTGCCCGTCGATGCGGATTTCACCCTTGTCCACGTCGTAGAAACGCAGCAGGAGGTTGATCAAGGTGGACTTGCCGGCGCCGGAGCGGCCGACCAAGCCGACTTTCTCGCCCGGGCGAATGTGCAGGCTCAGGTCGTTCAGTACCTGGCGCTCGCCGTTGTAGTTGAAGCTGACCTTGTCGAAGCTTACCGCGCCCCCCTTGGTCCCCAGCTGCGCCGCATCTGGCGCATCCTTCACCTGTGGACCGCGGGTGAGGGTGGCCATGCCGTCTTGCACGGTGCCGATGTTCTCGAACAACGAGGTGATTTCCCACATGATCCAGTGCGACATACCGTTGATACGCAAAGCCATGGCGGTAATCGCTGCGACGGCCCCGGTACCGACCTGGCCCTGATGCCACAGCCACAGGGCATAGCCGCCGGCAGCCATGATCAGGCCCACCACCAGCGCCTGGTTGACGATTTCGAACTGGCTGACCAGGCGCATTTGGCGGAAACCGGTCTGCTTGAAATCCTCCATGGCAGCACGGGCAAAGTGCGCTTCGCGATTCGAGTGCGAGAACAGCTTCACCGTGGTGATGTTGGTGTAGGCGTCGGATACCCGCCCGGTCATCGACGAGCGGGCATTGGCCTGCTCCTGCCCAACCTTGCCCAGGCGGGGTACGAAGTACAGCATGGCCAGGCCGAACAGCACCACCCAGGCAATGAAGGGCAGCATCAACTTCAGGGCAAAGCCACCGGCCAAGGCAATGATCGCGATGAAGTACACGCCAATGCCAGGCAGGATTTCAATCAGGGTGAACAGCACATCGCGAACCGCCAGCGCTGTCTGCATCACCTTGGTGGTAACGCGGCCGGAAAATTCGTCAGAAAAAAACGAAAGGCTTTGGCGTAGCATCAACCGGTGAAAGTCCCAACGCAGCCGCAGCGGCAGGTTGATTGCCAGGACCTGGTGCTGGACCATGGTGCGCAGCGCCACCAGCCCGACGCTGACCAGCAGGACGATGCCGATGCCCCACAGCACGCGGGTGTCCTCCGGGCCAACGGTGCCGCCAGCCTGCCAGGCCGAGAGCAGGTCGACCACTTGACCGAGGAAGGCGAACAACCAGGCCTCATACACCGACACCCCGGCACTGAGCAGTGCCAGCGCCAGGATGTAGCCACGAGCGCCGCGGGTGCAGGCCCACATGAAGCGCAACAACCCCATGGGCGGCGGTGGCACCTCGTCGGGAGGGAAGGGGTCGAGCCAGCGCTCAAAGATACGAAGCATGCTTGTCTCCGGAAAATCAGGTTCTACTTGGCCGTGTCGTGAACAGATAGTAAATGACATGTACCGGGCAAGTATTGATCGGCGTGTTGAAGCAGCCGCCGTGTGACGGCGCGCCTATGCCGACGGATGACAAAAAAGGCGATTTCCGGTTCAGTTTTATTGCCGCCGGCTCAGCGGGCGTATTTCCTTGCACCGGCAACACAGATGACAGCGCCCAGCGTGACCACGAGCATCATCCAGCTCACCTGTTCGTGCAGCAGCAACGCGGCCAGGGCAAGCCCCATGAACGGCTGAACGAGTTGCAGTTGGCCCACCGCCGCAATGCCACCCTGCACAAGCCCTCGGTACCAGAATACAAACCCGATCAGCATGCTGAACAGTGACACGTAGCCGAAGCTGAACCAGGCAGGGGCGGTTACCTTGGCGAGGGCATCGAGGGTTGGAAGGTTGGCGATGGTCAGCAGCAGCATTAGCGGCAACGCCACGATCAATGCCCAGCTGATCACTTGCCAGCCACCCAGTGTTCGAGACAGACGTGCCCCCTCCGCATAGCCCAACCCGCAGGCAACCACCGCAGCCATCATCAGCACGTCCCCCACTGGCGACGCTTCTCCGCCGTTCATCCACGCGTAGCCAGCGACCAGCCCGGCACCTGCCAGCGAGAACACCCAGAACAGTGGCCGAGGTTGCTCACCGCCCCGCAGGACAGCGAACGCTGCGGTGCACAGTGGCAGAAGCCCGACAAAGACAATGGAATGGGCTGAGGTGACGTGCTGAAGGGCCAGTGCCGTCAGTAGCGGAAAGCCGATAACCACCCCAAGTGCTGTCACCGCCAATGACGACAGATCTCCGCGTGCTGGCCGAGGTTGCCGGAGTACCAGCAGGAAAAACGCAGCCAAAAGGGCGGCGATGGTTGCCCTGGCGCAGGTCAGGAAGGTGGGTTCGAAGGCCGCTACGGCAACACGGGTTGCCGGCAGCGAACCCGCGAAAATGGCGACACCTATGAAGCCATTGATCCATCCGCTTGTTGATTTTTCCATCGGTATGTCCTCGCTAAGCCAGTGCTCAGTACATCACCGACAGGCTTACGCAGGCCATGTACAATCCAATACAGTTCAGCCGAACTGTTATGTATATGGATCCAGCACAGTTGGGGGTGTGATGAAACGCAACGGAACGCGAATTCGATCGGTCATGGCTGAGATTCAGTCGCGGATAACCTCTCGAACCTACACACCTGGCGCGAGGGTTCCCTCGGTCCGCGCCATGGCTCAGACCATGCAGGTTTCGGTTTCTACCGTTCTGGAGGCCTATGAAAGGTTGATGGCAGAGGGCGTGCTCAATTCTCGCCCGGGCTCGGGCTTTTACGTGGCCGGCCCGGTGGCGCCATTGATACTCACCGAACTCGGCCCCAGGCTCGATCGTGAAGTCGACCCCTTGTGGATCTCGCGCCAGTCGCTGGCAACCTCCAGCGACGCGTTGAAACCGGGATGCGGATGGCTACCGGCATCCTGGATGTACGAAACGGGCATGCGTAAAGCGCTGCGAACCATTGCCCGTGCGGACATGTTGGCACTGACCGAGTACGCGTCACCGCTTGGGCACCCGCCCCTCAGGCAGTTCTTGTCGCGAAGGCTGGCAGGCATCGGTATCGAAGCCCCGCTTGAACAGATCATGCTCACGGAGTCCGGCACCCACGCCATCGACCTGATCTGCCGTTTTCTGCTGGAGCCTGGGGATACCGTGCTGGTGGATGACCCGTGTTATTTCAATTTTCACGCACTGCTCAAAGCACACAGGGTTAACATCGTCGGCGTTCCCTTCACGGCGACCGGGCCGGACATCGATGCGTTCGGCGCTGCCCTGCTGGAGCATGCTCCCCGGTTGTATATCACCAATGCCGGCATCCATAACCCGACCGGGGCCGCCCTGTCTCCGGTTACGGCACACAGGCTGCTGAAGCTGGCCGACAGCTCCAGCCTGGTGATTGTAGAGGACGACATCTTCGGGGATTTCGAACATACGCCGGCTCCACGGCTGTCTGCCTTCGATGGCCTGTCTCGGGTCATCCAGATAGGCAGCTTTTCCAAGACCATCTCCGCTTCGATTCGATGCGGCTATATCGCTGCTCGCAGTGAATGGATCGAGAGCCTGGCCGATCTCAAGATTGCCACCACATTCGGGGGTGGTCGCCTGGCCGCCGACATCATCCATCAGGTGATCACTGATGGCGGGTACCGCAAACACATGGAAAGCGTCCGCCTCAGGCTGGCCGAGGCAATGGACAGCACGGTAGCGAGGCTTCGGGCCATGGGTATCCAGCCCTGGATAACTCCCCAGGCGGGCATGTATGTCTGGTGCCAACTCCCTCGAGGCAAGGATGCAGCAACCTTGGCCAGGGCTTGCGTGAAGGAGGGTGTGGTGCTGGCGCCTGGGAATGCGTTCAGCCAGTCCATGGCTGCGGGTGATTTCTTGCGCTTCAACGTTGCCCAATCGGCCGATGCCAAAATTTACGAAGTGTTGAAACGGGCGCTGGGTGCTTAGACGCAACCCTCATGGACACCCTCCGGAATGGGCCGAGCGGATGGCCATCGCAGAATTTTTTCTAATGGGTGCATCCAGTACGTCGGTTGGCGGGTATTGAGAGTGGGTAGCCTGTGACTGCCCAGCCCAATGACTTTTCAGGAGCTCTGCGCATGAACCTAAAACTCTCAGCTTGCCTGCTCGCCTGCAGCATCGCCGTGGCGCTGCAGCCTGCCCACGCCCAGTCCGCGCTACCAGAGGCAGTCAAGGTCCCTGATGGCCATCGCGTCATGCTCGAGACCGTTGGCGCTGGCGAGATTACCTATGAGTGCCGCGACAAGGCCAACGCCCCTGGGCAGACTGAATGGACGTTCGTCGGCCCCAAGGCAGTGCTCAATGATCGCGCCGGCAAGCAGGTGGGTGATTACTTTGGCCCACCCGCCACCTGGCAGGCGAAAGATGGCTCGAAAGTCACCGGCACCCAGGTGGCGGTGGCACCCGCAGGCGCAGGCGCCATACCCTATCAACTGGTCAAGGCGAACCCGGCAGAGGGCAAGGGCGCGATGCAGGGGGTCAGCTATATTCAGCGCCTGGCCACTCGCGGCGGCGTGGCCCCAACAAGCGACTGCACAGCGCAGAACAAGGGGGCCAGGCAGGTCGTCCAGTACCAGGCCGACTATGTGTTCTGGACCACCAGGTAAAGCGCATTCGGGCAGACGTCTTGCAATCGTTCATCTACGCTCATCGGCAAGCCCCCCGGCTGGATGGCCGGGGTACCTGGCATGACACAAGGAAGCCGCACACGTTGAATTCGCCCGTCGCCCCCTTCGACTTCCATCGCTGCCTGCTGGCCTGTGCACAGGGTGACCGGCGGGCCCTGCAGGCGCTCTACGATCATGAGGGCGCGCGCCTGCTGGGGGTTGCCCGGCGCATCGCGCGTGATGACGCCACCGCAGAAGACATTGTCCACGATGCGATGATTCGCATATGGACCCGCGCTGCCAGCTACGACCCGGCGCGCGGCTCGGCGCGAGGCTGGATCTACAGCATCACGCGCCACCTGGCACTGAATACCATCCGCGACACTCGCCGCGAAACCGTGCTGGATGACGCCGACATCGACACTGCGCCAGCACTGCACGGGGCGCTCGATGACATTGACCTCTGGTCGGGCTCGGCGAAAATCTACCGTTGCCTCGAACAATTGCAACCCGCACCACAGCGTTGCATCCTGCACGCCTATGTGGACGGCTGCAGCCACGCCGAAATCGCTGGGCTGTTGGGCGCGCCATTGGGCACCGTCAAGGCCTGGATCAAGCGCAGCCTGAAGGCGCTGCGGGAGTGCCTGGAATGAAGCCGGATACTGCCGAAGCACTGGACACCCTGGCTGGCGAGTTCGTACTGGGGACATTGTCGCCGGAGCAACACGCCGCAGTAACCGAACGCCTGCGCACCGACCTTTCATTGCGCGCCGCGGTGGATGCCTGGGAGGCACGCTTGCTGGAGCTGACCGCACTGGCAGCGCCGCAGCCACCGAGCGCCCGCCTATGGGGCCGAATCCAGCGCAGCCTGAATGAACTGGCTGCACAACAGCAGCACCCGGGCAAGTGGTGGCAGCGCCTCGGCCTGTGGCAAGGGTTAAGTGCTGCGGGGTTGGCTGCAAGCGTGTTGCTGGCGTTTACCTTGCTAACCGCCCCCCCGCCAGCCACTGAATTCGTGGTGGTGCTGGTGGCGCCGAGCAGCCAGGCGCCCGGCTGGGTGGTGCAGACCAGCGATAGCCGCACGATCGAGTTGATCCCGCTTGGCAAGGATGCCGTCCCCGAAGGCATGGCCCTGCAGTTCTGGACCAAGGGCGAGCAGTGGGGCGCACCGGTTTCGCTAGGTCTGGTCAACCCTGGTGAACCCTACCGTGTTCCGCTTCAGAGCCTGCCACCGTTGGAGGCCAACCAGTTGTTCGAGCTGACGCTGGAGAGATCTGGCGGTTCACCTACCGGACGGCCGACGGGGCCGGTGAAATTCATTGGCCGTGCGGTAAAAGTGATATGAGCGGGATGTCCACAATCTGCCGAAGCAGAGGCGGCTGATCATGTTCAGCGGCGCTCTTGACCCGAGGAGGAGGGTGCCTGCCAAGGGGGAGCGAAACACGATACGTCGGATCGCCAGCGAAGACCCGCTGAGCGTCAACGTCGGCTCTGGCAGTTGCACTATCATGAGCCGGTCACCTGGGCCTTCAGCAGTTGCATCTGCTGACGGTAATCGGCTGTGACCTGGCGCGCTTGCTCCGGGTTGTTGACGACCTTCGGGGTGATCAGCACGATCAGCTCAGTGCGGTCACGGCTCTTGGAGCTGCTGCCAAACAGCCAGCCCAGGCCGGGAATGCGCGACAGCCCCGGGACGCGGGTGTCCGACTGAGTGTTGTCCTGCTTGATCAGGCCGCCGAGCAGCACTGTCTGGCCGCTCTGCACCGCCACCTGGGTCGACACCGCGCGGCTGGAGATGCGCGGGTTGGGCTGGGTGGTGGTCACCGCGCTGTCATCGGCGTCGCTTACCTGTTGCTGGATGTCCATGTACACCAGCCCGCCGGGGTTGATTCGTGGCACCACGTCGAGAATGACCCCGGTCTGCACGTACTCGACGCTGCTCAGGGTGGTGTCGGAGTTGCTGGTGTTAACGGTGGTCTGGCTGATCGGGATGTTGTCGCCGACCTGGATCTGCGCCTGCTGGTTGTTCAGCACCACCAGCGATGGTGCCGACAGCACTTGAGTCAGGCCACGGGTCTCCAGGGCCCGCAGGGCCACTTGAAGGTTGCTGCTGACGAACGAGTAGAACATCGAACTGCTGCCCAGTGCCACGCCACCCGCGCCCAGCGCACCCTGGCTGCCGCTTTCGTTGGCCACGGTGGTGCTGGACGAGTTGCCAGCCAGGCGGCCTAAATACCACTGCACGCCCTGGTCGAGATCCCCCGTGAGCTTGACCTCGAGGATGCGGGTTTCTATCTGCACCTGCATGGGGGGGCTGTCCAGGCGCTTGATCGCGGCTTCGATCTCTTTCCACTGGGCAGGGCGGGTACGCACCAGCAGTTGGTTGCTGCTTTTCTGCGCGGTGATACGCACGGTTTCTTCCAGGCGCTTGGCACCGTCTTCGCCCGCTTCGGCGGCAACGCTGCCCGTCTCGCTGTCGCCGCCCTGTTCCGCGGGCTCGTCATAGGCTTCGCTCTGTTCGTCATCGGCCTGGCTCACTCGTGCGCTCATGCCGTTACCGTTCAGGCCTTGGGTGCCAGTCCCGTTCAGCGAGGTCAAGCTGGTGGTCTTCAGGCCTGGGGCGACCTTGGCCGGCGTATCGTCGCTGACCTTTCCCGAGCCGTAGATCTGGCGCAGGTAGCGCGCCAGGTCGGCGGCTTTCATATTCCGCACGTCGTAAACGAAGAGTTGCGGCTCGTTGCCGCCCCCTTCGTCGATGGTGCGGATCCAGTCGCCGACCTCCTGCAGGTATTGCGGCTGCGAGGAGATGGCGACGATCGAGTTGGTACGTTCGTTGGGCATGAACTTGACCATGTCGGACAACGGCATGCCGCTGTCCGGGCCGAACAGCTTCTGCAACTGCGGCATCAGTTCGGCCACCGAGGCGCGTTGCAGGCCGTACACGCCTATCGACATGCCTTTGAGCCAGTCGACGTCGAAGGTGTCGATGGTGTCCTGATAGTTGGCCAACTCCTCCGGGGTGCCGGCCAAGCTGATGACGTTGCGTGCCGGGTCCACCAGCAGGAAGGCATTGTCGCGCACGAACGGCTGCAGCAGCTTCTGCATTTCGTTGGCACCGATGTAACGCAAGGTGAACAGGCGTGCAGCGAGGCCTACGGGTGGCTGCGCCACAGCGGCTTCCGGGACCAGCTTGCCGGCAACGGCCTTGTCGGCGGGCAGGATCACGTAGCGCTCGCCCTGGCGGATCATGGCGTTGTCCGTCCAGGACAGCAGGGTCTCCAGAATCGAAAGCGCCTGCTGCTTGTTCACCGGTTTAGAGGTGGAGAAGCTGACGCTGCCTTTCACGCCCTGGCTGATGCTGTAGTTCTCATGCAGCAGGTCGCCCATCACGCTGTTGATCACCGCCTCGATCGGCTGATCGGTGAAGTTGAAGACGATATCGCCTTGGTCGTTGCCAGCGGTCGCGGCCGGCCGGCTCGCAGCACGGGTGAAGCGCTGGTTGCCCTGGATGATCTGCCGACTCGGTGCAGCGCTCGCTGCTGGTGCTGGAGGCGTATCATTCGGTTGGCTCGCCGGGGCCGGGGCACCGGCACCTTCAAGTGCTTGCTGCAGCAGAGCAGGGTCACTGTGCAGGTCTTGCCCGGGCAGGGCGCAGCCCGCGAGGCTGATGGCGACACCCAGTCCGAGCAAAGGCGCCCGCAGTGTGAGGTGGGGGAACAGGGAAGATAGCGGCATGGTCATGGTGTCGTCGTACGCGGAAGAGTGAGGGCGGGTGCGGTGGAGGGGGCAGGCAGACGCAGCAGGGGCATGTTGAGCGTATGGGTCTGCCCGGCACGGGTGAACGTTGCATGGGTGGCGCCGAGCTGGCTCAAGGTCCAGCCACTGGCGAGTGTGTCGCCCAAGGCGACCTTGGTGGCCGGTCTACTGCCGTCGCGCACATAGGCGAAACGGCGTTCGCCGTCCAGCAGCACGCCGCTCAGGGTCATCCCCGCCAGTGCCGGCGCCTGGGCTTGCGAGCCATGGGCATCCGGCTGGCGGCCTGGGCTGAACAGCGGATGCAGCCACACCGCGGCCAACTGCGCCTTGGCGGGTTCGGCCGGGCGCACGGGCGGAGGGCTGGGGGCGGCGCTGGCGCGTGCGTGGGCTTCGAGCCAATGCGGTTGGGCGGGAGTCATGAATACCCAAGCCGCGCTGGCCAGCACCATCACGTTGGCGGTCAGCAGTGTCAGTCGCAGGGTCTGTGCCTTCATGGCTGTGCTCCTGGACTGGCAGCATGCAAATAGCCGCGAATCAGCAAATGCACTTCCAGGCGCCCGGCCGGGCCTTGAGCTGGAGCCCCCGTGCTGCGGCGGATGCTCAACTGGTCGATGAACAGGCTGGGCTGGCCGTACTCCAAGGCATGCATCAGTGCAGCCAGCGGTTCGATGGCGCAGGCCAGGGTCAAGCTGACCTTGACCGGGCGGTACGGCTCGGGCCGGCCATCTTCGCTGTTCGCAGGAGCGATCGGCATGCGCTGGGTCACCTCGCAGCCGGCACCGCTCGAGGCCTGGCGACGTACCTGCTCGACGGCGTGTTGCATGAGGTCGGCGGCCACGGCATTGGGGTCGTCACCGGGCAGCAGGCTGTCGCGCTGCGCCGGGTCGTTGCGCGCCTGTCGCAGTCGCGCTTCCAGCTGAGGCTGTTGCAGCATCAGGCTGGCGTAGCGGCGTTGGTGTTCACGCAAGGTTTGCGCCTGCTCATCAAGATCACGCAGCGGCGCCAGCAACAGGCTGTCGACGAACAGGGACCAACCGGCCCAGAGCAGCAGGGCGAGCAAGCCTAGCGCAACGATTTTGCGTTCCCTAGGGTTGAGCGGGCGCATGGGGCACCTCCCGCTTGAGCCGGGCGCTGATCGAAAAGCGCTCCTGGCCGGTGGCCTTGTCTGGTTGGATAACCCCCTGGAACTGGGCATGTTCCAGGGTCTGGCAGGTCTTCAGCTGGGCGATTATCGCGCTGCTGCGCGCACTCTGGCCGGAGAACGTCACCTCGCCAGCTTCGTGGACCTCCAGTTGCTCGATCCAGGTTTCATTGCCCAGGCAATTGGTGAGGTCAGCCAGCAGCGCGCTCACGGTGGGCTGGCCAGCCTTGCGGCTGGCCAGGTACGAAGCGGCGCCGACGCTGCTGTCGAGGGCCTGGCGCAGTTGTTCGATGTGCTGCACGGCCATGCGTTGGCGGGTGACTTGCTGCTGCATGGTCGTCACCAGGCTCTGGCGCTGCGCGATGAACACAGCAATCAGCAGCAGGCAGCAGGCCGCCAGGCCCAGCCACAAGGCTTGATCGAGGCGGGACGGGCGGGGCAGGCCGGCGTCGCTGCCGGCGGGCAGCAGGTCAACGGCCAGGCGCTGGCCATCGCTACCCTGAACGTCAATGGCCAGCAACGGCAGGCTACGTTCACGGCACGCGGCAAGCAGGATATCGAGACGCTGGCGAGCGATGGCCACCAGCTCGACCTCGGCGTTCGGTGGCTGCTGGCGCACCACTCGGGCAACGAAATGCACCTGCTCGGCGGTGTACGGGGTGTATTTGTCGATCTCGTAGGTCAGCACTTCCCTGAGGTTGCGGGTGGCGGCCTGCGGCAGGCAGATGCGCTGCGCCAGCACTTGCCCGGTGTTCAGCACCAGCACGGTGGGGCAACCGGGCTGTAGGTCCATGGGCAAGGGCCAGCCGAGTACCTGCGGGGCACTGCGCTGCCCGAGGCGTTCGGCCAGCGCAGCCGGCAACAGGCCTGTCAGTTCTGCGCGCCAGGCCAGCAGCCAGCGCCTGGCCATGCTGTGCCGCCACGATTCATCGCAGGCCTGCCGATAGGCAGCGAGGGCTGCCGCACAGCGTTTCGCCAAGGGCATCACTCTTGCCACCGCAGGACGCGATAGGGTTTGCCGCCGGTGTGGGCCGGCAGCAGGACAAAGGTGGCGTGCACGCGCGCGGCAAAGCCACCTGCCAGGGTCGCCTCGCTGCTGGCGCTGAGGATCTGGCCGGCGTTGGCGACTTCTCCTTTGCCTGGCCTGAGGCCAAGGGCGCGGGCCAGCTTCGGCTCGATCAGGTTCGGGTCGGGCTCGGCATTGCCCGACCACACGGTTATCGACGGCAGCATGTGCGCGTATAGCGCGTAGCTCATACCGGACAGTTGACGAAATTCTTCGAGCATTCGCAGGGGTACCTCGTTGCGCCTCGTCCTTAAAGCGTGGGTGATGGTTTTGGCCTGTTCGGCGCTGGCGCCACTTGCGCGTAGCAGCCGTTCGATCGGTGCGGGCGGGGCCGCGTTGAGGTCGAGCTTGCCGCGCTCGCTGGTCACCCTGATGCGCAGTGTGCTGCCGGCAAAGTGCTCGACATGCAGCTGGCCATCGGGTTGCCAGCGCTGAGTATCACGGCTCAGCAGGTTGACCACGGCCAGCTCCAGGCCAGCCTGGGCGGCCAGCGCCGCCTGGGCCTGTCGGCTTTGCCAGAGGGCCTGGCGCTGTTGCAGGTGCACCCCGACGGCCAGGCCACCGAGCAGTACACTCAGCAGCCCGATCACCCACAACGCCAGTAGCAGTGCGGCACCGCGCTGGCGCTTCACGGCCGACCTCCGTCGCCGGACAGGTCCAGCAGCAGGTTCACCTGCAACGTTGGCCAGGCCTGCTGGCCGCCGTGCAGACGGAGGTCGACCCGCACTGCCTGCGGCACCCGCTCTGGCCAGGGCCATTGCGCCAGCCAGCCGGTCGGCTTGCCCAACGGGGTGTGGCCGCGGTACTGCAAGGTCAGCGCTTCGACGCCGTCGAGCAGCCGCTGTGGCTCGCCCCAGGGCTGCAACTGTCGGCCATCGAGCCTGGCCAGCTGCACTTCGAGACGATGGCCGTGCACCCGCAGGCGCTGGCGGTAAAGCCCACCGCCCACCGAACTTGGCAGCGGCGCATAGAACAGCACACTGTCGCCAGCCCCTTCGAAAGTACTGGTGTGGCGGCCTTCGGCCGTGCGCCCGGTCAGCGGTAGCACTTGGCTCAGGGACTGGCGCAAGAAGCGCTGCGTGGCGCGGCGTTCGTCCAGGTTGTCGCTGTAGCGCTGCGCCTTGGTCACGGCGCGGCTGGAAGCCACCAAGGCACTGCCGACCAGGCCCAGTAGCAGGCCCAGCAAGCTGATCGCCACCAACACCTCCAGCAACGTGAAGCCGCCCTGGCGCTTCATTTGGGGGCCTCTGAGGTGCGGGCGCGCAAGGTACTGTAGTGCGAGGCATAGCGGCCTTCGCCCACGGTCAGGTCGAGCCGGTACAGGGTGACCCGACCTGGCGGAACAGCTGCCAGGCTCACATCCACTGTCCAAGGCAGGCCGTGCCAACGGCCGCGCTGCTGGCCTGGTTCGAGTGTGCCGAGGTCGATGTCATCGATCAGCGAGCGTGCGGCACTGTGTTGCCGGTCGGCGCGCGCCACTTGTTGCAGCGAGCGGCCACTCTGGGCAAAGGCGCCAAGCAGGACCGACGCGGCGATGACCAGTAGGGCGATGGCAGCGAGCATTTCCAGCAGGGTGAACCCGCGTTGTCGGTTCATGGCAGGGACTTCAGCGTCACGCGACCGGTCAGCCAGCCGACATCGATACGCCAGTGCCGCTCGCCCCGGGCAATTTGGATGTTGCCGCCACTGGCTGCGCCATCGGGGTAGAACTCAAAGGCGGCGCCGAGGCCTTCTGCGGTGTGCAGGCGCACGCTGAAATCTTCAGGCCAACGGGCGGGCGCATGCCCGGCGCTGTGTACCTCGCGCCGCTGCAGGTCGAAGCCGGCACGCACCGGCTGGCCGCTGCCGATAGCCTGCATGCGCGCACTGCGCAGGGCGCTGACCATGTTGGCCAGCGCCGTTCGCTCCTGGGCGCTGTGCAGGCCGCGGCTGATGCCGATTGCCAGCAATGGGGTGGCTACGCCAATCAGTACGATCACCAGCAACAATTCGAACAGCGTGAAACCACGCTGGTGGTGCAGCGGCGCGGCCATGGTTACTGCCAGTTGCCCAGGTCGGCCTTGTAGCCTTCGCCACCGGGAGCGCCGTCCTGGCCAAGGAAGATCAGGTCAAAGCTGCCGTGCTGGCCCGGATAGCGATAGGCGAAGGCATGCCCGAACGGGTCGAGCAGATCGGACGGCTTGGCGTAGGGGCCGGCCCATTGGCTGGCGTTGGCCGGTTTGTGCAGCAACTGCTCCAGGTTGGCCGGCGGCGCACCGACGTCCAGCGCGTAGCTGTCTACCTTCATGCTCAGGCTCGCCAGTTGCGCCTTGCCGGCACCGTACTTGCCCTTGTCGACGTTGCCGCCGACCTGGCGCACAACGATGGTCGCGACGATACCCAGCAGCACGATGACCGCGAGCATTTCGAGCAGGGTGAAGCCCGCCTGACGGGCGGTGGTACGGGTACGGGAGCGCATGGGTGGTTTCCTAGATTGTGCTGGTGAGGCTCATGAGCGGCAGCATGATGGCGAGCATGATCGCTGCTACCAGCACCGCCATGACGATGGTCAGGGTCGGCACCAGTGCAGCCAGCAGGCGGTCGATGGTGCGTTTGCTTTCTCTGTCGTAGACATCGGCAACCTTGAGCAACATGGCGCCGAGGCTGGCGGACTGCTCGCCGACCTCGATCATCTGCAGGGCCAAGTCTGGCAACAGTGGGGCGGCGGACAGTGCGTGGGGCAGGCTGCAGCCCTGGCGGACTGCCTCGGCGACCTGCCCAACGTGTTCGCGCAGCGCATGGTTGGCACTGACGTCGCGGCTGATCGACAGTGCTGCCAGCAGGGTGACGCTGTTGCTCAGCAAAGTGCCAAGGGTGCGTGCCAGGCGCGCGGTTTCGAGCTTTTGCAGCAGCGGGCCGAGCAGGCGACTGCACCATAGCCAGCGGTCCTGGGCGATGCGCCGTTGTCCGTTGCGGCGCATCGCCAGCAGTGCCCAGAAGGCGGCGGTCAAGGTGCCCAGGCTGGTCAGCCCCCAGGCGTTGACGAAGTCGCCCAACGCCAGAATCGCCCGGGTCACCCAGGGGATCGGTACGCCGAGGTCCTGGAAGATCGGCACGAACTGCGGCACCACATAGGCCAGCAGCAATCCTAGCGAACCGATCACGCCAATCACCAGGAACGCGGGATAGATCAGGGCATTGAGCACTTCGGCGCGCAGTGTGTGGCTGCGCTCCAGGTAATTGGCCAGTTGTGTCAGGGTGACGTTCAGGACACCGCCCGCTTCACCTGCGCGCACCAGGCTGGTATAGAAGGGCGTGAAGGTAGCCGGGTGTTCTTCCAGCGCCAGGGACAGCGGTTCGCCGGCCTTGACTTGGTCACGCACGCGTTCGATCAGGGCCTTTGCAGCTGGCTTGCGCAGGTTCTTCAACAGGGTAGCGAGGGCTTTGTCCAACGGCTGGCCGGCGCTGATCAGGGTGGTGAGCTGCTGGGTGAAGCTGATCAGTTCTGCAGGCTTGAGCACGCTGCTTCGCGTGCCGGTGCGCAGCAGCCGATTGGCTGGCTTGAGGCTGAGCACGAGCAGGCCGCGTTGATGCAACTGGCGCGCAGCCAGGGCTTGGTCGGCGGCCTGCACTTCACCTCGTTGCTTGCGGCCTTCACTGTCCAGCGCGCTGTAGGCATAGACCGGCATGTCAGTCGCCACCCGTGACGCGCAATACTTCTTCCAGCGAGGTGATGCCGGCCAGGGCCTGGCGCAGGCCTTCTTCGTAAAGTGTGACCAAGCCTTTGTCACGCGCCGCCGTCTCAAGGCTGGCGGCATCGCTTTGACGCATCAGTAGGCTGCGCAGATCGTCGTCCATCACCAGCAGCTCGGTGATAGCGCTGCGGCCATGGTACCCGCCGCCCGGGCTTTGCTCGTCGGGGCGGTACAGCACAATCGGCCGCTGTTCGGTGTAGCGCTGCAACTGGTGGCGCTCGACCAGTTCCACCGGGGCTTCGAAGGCAATGCGGGTGCGCGGGTCGAGGCGGCGTACCAGGCGCTGGGCAAGGATGCCCTGCAGGGTCGAGGCCAGCAGATAGCCTTCGACGCCCATGTCAAGAAGGCGGGTGATGCTTGCTGCCGCGCTGTTGGTGTGCAGCGACGACAAGACCAGGTGCCCCGTGAGGGACGACTGGATGGCGATGCTGCACGTTTCCAGGTCGCGCATTTCGCCGATCATGATCACATCCGGGTCCTGCCGCACGATGGAGCGTAGGGCAGTGGCGAAGCCCAGGCCGATGGCGGGCTTGACCTGGATCTGGTTGATGCCGGTGAGTTGGTACTCGACCGGGTCTTCGACGGTGATGATCTTGCGTTCTGCACTGTTCAGGCCGGAGAGCGCGGTGTAAAGCGTGGTGGTCTTGCCCGAGCCGGTCGGGCCGGTGACCAGGAAAATTCCGTGCGGGCGGGCCAGCAGGTGCTCGATGCGGCGCAAGACGGGGCCGCTGATGCCGAGGCTGGCGAAGTCGAAGCGGACGGTCTGCCGGTCGAGCAGGCGCATCACTACCGATTCGCCGAAGCTGGTGGGTACGGTGGATACCCGCAGGTCGAGTTCGCGCCCCTGCATGCGCAGCATGATTCGGCCATCCTGGGGCAGGCGGCGCTCGGCGATGTCGAGGCGGGCCATGATCTTCAGGCGAGAGATGATCGCTGCGGCATAGCCACTGGGGGGCGCTTCGCCCTCCAGCAGCACGCCATCGACCCGGTAACGCACCTTCAACTGGTTTTCGAAGGGTTCGACATGGATGTCCGAGGCGCGTTGGTCGACGGCATGCTGCAGCATCAGGTTGACCATGCGCACCACTGGCGCCTCGGACGCCATGTCCTTGAGGTGCTCGATGTCGCCTTCGCTGACGCTGTCGTCGTCCAGTGCCTCGACCAGTGCGCCCATCGCTGAGCGGCCGGCCCCGTAAGCCTGTTCGATCAAACCGCCCACCTGTTCGGCAGTGCCGAGGACTGGCTCGACGGGCTTGTCGGCGAGATAGCCTAATGCCGAAAGGGCATAGGCGGAAACGGGAACGGCTGTCGCCACCCGTACATGGGTGGCCGTCTCGCTCAAGGTGACAACGCCATGGTGACGGGCAAACCGTTCTGTCGCGCTGGGCATCCCTTCGACCGACTCGTCACCCAGCCGCGCGGCGCCGGTCAAGTGAACGTAGGCGGCGGCCAGTTGGTCGGCCTTGACGGCGCCAAGGCGCAACAGTGTGTGCAGTTTTTCATCCTCGGAAATGCCCTGAGCCACGCCCAGGCGGGCGGCGCGCTGTATATCGGCCGCGTGCAGTGCGCCTGCACTTTGCAGCCACTCACATAGCGCGTCGGCGGTAGGGATTTCCAAGTTCATGATGATGGCTTTATGCAGTGTACTGGCTATATGAAGGCATTCAATTAGTTGCTAATTCAAAGACGGCCGGAGAATACGTCGTTGTGTTTAAAGGCGCAATAGAGTGTATGTCGAGATAAATTCCCGCTAATGAGTGTGGACTTGACTGTTGGCTGGGAGAGCTTATCAGACTCTTAAACCTAACTGCAACTAGGTTTTGTGATAGGGTTATTATTGCTATGATATGGTTAAAAAAGACCTAGAATCCTGCGTTCACGATTATTAAGGCAATAAAAAACCAATCAATCCGTTAATTCTATGATTTGAAGCGTTAATAACATATGAAATAAAGCACTATTAGTCCTCTTTTTCGCGTCTATTCGGCTTGCGCTTCGCCCGAATGTTTCTGGCGGCTTGAACTTTTCCTCACAGTGCCCAGACTTATGCCCGCTGCATGCCTGGGCCCGGGCCATGTCGTTCATTTCAAACCTTTCAATCGAGAACTATTCGATGAATAGACTATTGCTGCCGCTCGCCTGTTCCGCACTGCTGGCCACGCCTATCAATGCTTTTGCAGACACTTCGACTACTCGCCAACAGGCGACCACCCAGAGCGCGCGCGAACAGCTCGATGCTCAGCGCGACCGCATCACCGGCGTCGATCGGGTCAGCCAGGAGGCCGCAGCCTCGAACGCCGTGATCGATGCCCCTGTCGACACCAGCGACGCCCCGACCCAGGCCAGCCAACCATGAGCCCTACAAGGAACCGCCGCGTGAATACCCTGAAACACACTCTGGGCCTGAGCCTGTTGGCGCTTGGCGTGATCCAGGCATCCAGCGCGCTGGCCGCAGCACCGGCCAGCGGCAACGAAGTCGAAGCGCGGGTCAGTTCAATCCTCGACAATATGAACACCGCCGAGAAGATCAACTTCACCCGGGTCAATGATGGCCACATGATCCCGCCGCTGCTCAAGTGGGGCATCCAGGGCACCGTAGCCTACGATTCGTCGATGGGGGTGCACGTCAACAACGCTACCTTCGGCGCTCAGTACCCTTCACAGTCTGCACTTGCGGCGAGCTGGAGCATCAACCGGGCCAAGGAGTTCGGCCTGGCCATTGCCTATGAGACACGCATTTCTGGCGGGCAGCAGATGCTTTCGCCAGGGGTCAACCTGTACCGCACGCCTTACAACGGCCGCTCCGCCGAATACCTCAGCGGCGAAGACCCGTTCCTCGGCGCTGTGCTGGCGCCGGCCGTGGTCAACGGCATCCAGGCTCAGGGTATTCAGGCCAGCGGCAAGCACTTCCTGGCTAACGAGCAGGAGGCCAACCGCCAGGCGGTCAATGTCGTGGCCGACGAGCGCACCCTGCGCGAGCTGTACCTGCCGGGCTTTGAGTCCATGGTGAAGAACGCTAACGTCGCCTCGATCATGTGCGGCTTCAACAAGGTCAATGGCGACTACGCCTGTGAAAATCATCACCTGATCACCGAGGTACTCAAGGGTGAGTGGGGCTACCAGGGCATGGTAATCAGTGACTTCAACGCTATCCACGACCCGTTCAAAGGGGCGTGGGCCGGCACCGACATCGATATGCCGTCGGGCTTGCAGTTTACCGAAGCCAACCTGCTGCCGTACCTCTGGAGCGGCCAGCTGACCCAGAACGTGATCGATGACAAGGTCAAGCGCAACCTGCGGGGGATCGTCAGCTACGACCTGCAGGAACATATGAATAGCGCGCAGCCCCTGGAGCACACCGAGTACGGTCAGCGCGCCTCGCTAAACCTCGCGCGCGAATCCATCGTGCTGCTGCGCAACGCTCAGACAGCCGCCGGAAAGCCCTTGCTGCCACTGGCGCGCACGGCCAAAATCGCGGTGATTGGTGATTGGGCCGCCCAGGCACCCGCTTCGCCGTTCGGCACCGCGAATTCGCCGCCCAACAGCTATGTCACCGAACTGAGCGGCCTGCAGCAGCTGGCCTCGAGCAGCAGCAACGTCACCTACCTGTCGGCGCTGAGCCTGAATCCGAAAACGGCGGTGTGGTATCAGCCGGGCAGTGGCAAGGTCAGCAATGCCGGTGTCAAAGCCGAGTATTTCAGCAATGCCAGCCTGAGCGGCTCGCCTGTACTTACCCGGGTCGAGCCTGGGGTGAACCTGAACTGGACCACCAGCACTAACGAGACCGACAACGGCACGACCGCAGTGAGCGGCTTCAGCCCGGCCGCCGGCGCGTTCTCAGCGCGCTTCACCGCGACCATCAAGCCAACCATTTCCGGCAAGCATGTGTTCAAGGTGCGTGCTGATGGCCCGTACAAGCTTTGGGTCGACGGCAAGCTGGTGGTGGAAAGCGACGGTGTGCCGTACTCCTCCGACGTGGTCAACGCCTTGGTCACCTCCGGCCAGAGCGCAGCCCTGGTGGCGGGCAAGTCGTACACTGTCAAGCTCGAGTACCGCCGCGTGCAGGGCAACTTCACCCCTGCGCTGGGTGGTCTGGCCGGCGTGCAGATGAGCTGGGCGTCCCTGCGTCCGCCGCAGGACCTGGCGCAATACGATGCCGTGGTGGTCGCCGCCGGCACCAACTACGAAAACGAAGGCGAAGGCTCCGATCACGGCTACGACTTGCCGGACCAGCAGGCTGACCTGATCAAGTTCGTCACCAAGGCCAACCCCAACACCATCGTGGTCATGCACGGCGGTGGCGTTGCCAATATGCAGCCTTGGGCCAACACGGTGGGCGCAACACTGCACGCCTGGTTCCCGGGCCAGCAGGGTGGCCAGGCGCTGGCAGAGATCCTGTACGGCAAGGTCAACCCGTCGGGCAAGCTGCCGGTGACCATCGACAAGCACATCGAAGACAACCCGAGCTATGCCTCGTATCCGGACCCGGCGGCCTACCGCGGCGACAACCCGCTGACCGAGATCGACTACAGCGAGGGTTTGTACCTGGGCTACCGAGGCTATGACAAAACCCACGCCAAACCGCTGTATCCGTTCGGCTTCGGCTTGTCGTACACCACGTTTGACTATTCGGACCTGAAGCTGTCGAGCAACGTGATGACACCGGGCAATACCATCAATGCCCAGTTCACCCTGACCAACAGCGGGGACAAGGCAGGCTTTGAAGTCGCCCAGCTTTATATTCAGCCGATCGACCCGCAAGTCGACCGCCCGAAGAAGGAGCTCAAGGGCTTCACAAAGGTCTATCTGCAACCCGGCGAGAGCAAGACTGTAAGCCTGCCGATCGATTCGCGCTCGCTGGCGTACTTCGTGCAGAACACCGACAGCTGGGATGTCGATGCCGGTAAGTTCAAGGTTTGGGTGGGCCCGGATTCCGAGCACCTGACCCTGCAACGCACCTTGCTGACCCTGATCCCACAGCACCTGACCACCCGCGACAGCAACCCGCTTCCGACACCGCTGCGTGCGGCTGTGCAGGTCAGCGCTTCGCAGGCCTACTGAGGCGGCCCGCCGGTTCATGGACGGACCGGTCGCTCAGGGGCGGATGGTATCCGCCAGGCGCTGCAGGTAGGCATCGAACGTCGCGCCCACGTCGACCTGTTCGGGGGCGCGCAGCCACTGGAGCTGCAGGCCGTCCATGACAGCGAAGATTTCAGTGGCCAGCGCTTTCACATCCACATCCGGCCGCACCTGGCCATGCTCGATCAGCGTGGCCAGGTGCGTTCGGGCGTGGGCATGGGTGAGTTCGAACTTTTCCATGTACCAAGGCCAGGCCGGGTGCCGCTCCGATAGGCTCTCGACACCGATCATCATCGCTGCCTGGCATTCCGGCAGGCTCTGGACACTGAACGTCATGCTCATGCGCACGAAGGCCAGGAAACTGTCCAGCGTCGGCGCGATCTCAAGCGTGGCGAATTGGTCCGTGATCCGCTGATCACGGCGGTCGATCAGTGCTCGCAGCAGCGAGACCTTGTTGGGAAAGTGGTGCAGTAGGCCGACCGTGGTGATGCCGGCCAGCTCGGCGATATCCCGCATGGACGCGGCGCCATATCCATCCTTGGCAAAGACCAGGGTTGCAGCATCCAGTAGCGCAGCGCGGCGCATCTCGCCCTTCGGCGCGCGGCGGCGTTTGGTGGCCGGTGCGACGGCCGACTCGTTGTGATCCTGTTCTGACATAAACCCACTGGGAACGGTGTTGAGGTGTGCAGGGCTCTGATTATGGCAAACATCCAGTGTCGGTGCGGCCAATACGTGCCCGGCGATTGATGGCAACAGCGGTAACGATTGAAATGACCGCGATCAGTGCGTTGCCACACCATAGCCCGAGCATGACCCCGCTGGCCCCGTAGGCCTGCGCACCTGCCCATACGAACGGCACGCTGCCCACGGTGGCGCGCAGCCAGGCAAAGGCGGGTACCCACCACACCCGACCACTGCTGATGAACAGCGAAAGTGCAATGAAGTCCAGGCCAATGAGCAGCCACAACCCGGGGCCGAAGCGGCACAGCTGTTCGACCAGGTGTTGCCCAGGCCCGGACAGCCCGAACAGCGGCCCCAGCCACGGCGCCGCTACCAGCAACAGTGCCCAAACTGCCAGACCATGGCCGATCACCAGCTTGCAGGCGCTGCGCAGTGTAGCCTGTACCCGCACGCCGGCACCGGCGCCCAGGTTCTGCGCAAGGATCGGTACCAGCGCGCTCGGCAGGGCGAAATAAAGGCAGTATGTGATTTGCAATATCCGATCCATAAGCGCCATGCCGGCCATTGCCGAGACCCCGTACTTGGCCAATTGCGCCATGGCGTAGGTAAGCGCCAGCGGCATGGCAAGGCTCGCCAGGGTAAAGGGCAGGGCGACTCGATTGATCCGCACACCATACAGGCGTACCAGGCGCCAACGTATGTTCATGGTCAGCCCCACATGCCGGCGCAGTTGAACCAGGCCGACAACGCTCCCGACGATGCCTGAGAACAAGCAGGACAGTCCGGCGCCCCACAGCTTTAGATCGAGCACGAAAATCAATATCGGGTCGACGAGCGCCAGGCACAGGGCCGCGGTCAGCACCACGGCCAAGGCCCGGCCACTGTGTCCGCTGGCACGCAACGCCTGGGCCGCCGCCTGGGTGATGGTCATGAGTGGCGCGGCCAGCAAGGTCATGGCGATGAACGGGCGGGCAACGGCGGAGGCCGGAAGATTTGCCCCCAGCAAGTCGGCGAAAAAGTCCAGATAGCGCCACTGGATGAGCGCTATCACGGTCGCGGCCAATGTCGACAGGAGCAACATGTGGCTGATCAGTGCCGGTAGCGCAGCACAGGTTCCTTGGCCTATGCGGCGGGAAATCATGGTGCCTGCGGCGACGATGATGCCGGTCACCAGGCTAGCGTTGAAAAACGCCAGGGTCTTGGCGATGCCGACGGCGGCCACCAAGGGTTCGTCGTGTAGCAGGGCGATATAGGTAAGCGTAAGGATATCCGTGAGAAACGTGGCGAGCAGGGCGATAGCACTTGTCGACGACATCACCAGTACATGGTGGCCGATGTTGCCGCGTGTGAAGGTGATGACTGAGGTCTTCATGCTGGATTATCTGCTGGAAAGCCGTGTCAACGCGCCCAGGCCGCAAGGCTGTTTGCCTGCTGATCCGCCTTGCTCTTGAAGCATTCCCTGAGGTGCTCGATGAAAAATGACACCTTCGCAGAAAGATTCAGGCGCTCCAGATAAACCGCATAGATGTCCGCCGGAGGCGTTTCGTAGTCCCCTAGCACCTCTTCGAGCCTTCCGGATCGTAAGTGATCAGCCAGGTTCCATTCTGCGCGCATGAGTATCCCATGCCCTTCCAAAGCCCAGCACAGTGCGACCTCACCGTCATTGGTGCTCAAGCCACCATGAACCTTTATCGACTCGATTTGCTTCCCCCGACTCAATCGCCAAGTCCCGAATGCCGCATCGTTCTGCCGCAATACGATGCAGTTATGTTTCATCAGATCCCGCGGAGACTCGGGTCTTCCGAAGGCGTCCAGATAGCCCGGTGTGGCACAGAGACGTCGGCGGTTGCTGGCAATCTTTCGAGCAATCAGTCTCGAGTCCGGCAGGTCACCGAAACGGATAGCCACGTCGATCGCGTCATCCGGGAGATTGATCGGACGGTCGCTCAGGTGCAGCTGGACTTCCACCTCGGGGTAACGCTTGGCGAAGGAAGAGATGGCTGGCGCTACATGGGTACGCCCAAAGCCAAGAGGCGCGTTCACTCGCAGCAATCCCTTTGGTTCAGCGCGGCTACTTGAGACCTGACGCTCCATCTCCTCGATTTCCTCCAGGATCCGCTTGGCATTGACCAGATAGGTCTCACCCTCTGCCGTGAGGCTGATGCTGCGTGTGGTCCGGTTCAGCAATCGAACCCCAAGGCGCTTTTCCAATTGCGCAAGACGCTTCGTCACTGCAGGTGGGGTGAGGTTCAGTTCGCGAGCCGTGGCCGCCAGGCTACCTGCCCCGACGAGCTGACTGAAGAAAGCAAGCTCGGACACGGCGTTCATAATTAACTCCAGGTAAACAATGAGTTTAATTTCATTGTATTACACCATTCTGAAAAAACCATTAACTTAAGCCCTGCGTGATTAACCACAAAAAATCTGGGCTATTAGCTGCCAGCCTGTGCGCGAGCTTGCCTCGCGCTGTGTAGCCCAGTCGCCACATAAATCCGACTCACAACAATAATTCGGAGACGGCAATGGCCAAGCGATTGGTAAGCAAGTTGTACGTGCAGGTTCTGATCGGGGTCACGATCGGCATCCTGTTGGGCGTGTTCTGGCCGCAGGTCGGCGCGGACATGAAGCCGTTGGGTGATGCATTCATCAAGCTGATCAAGATGGTGTTCGCGCCCATCATCTTTGCGACGGTGGTGCTGGGCATTGCCAAGATGGAAAACATGAAGGAACTGGGCCGGGTAGGTGCGCGAGCCCTGATCTACTTCGAGGTACTGTCAACGTTTGCGCTCGTACTGGGCCTGATTGTCGTGAACCTGGTGCAACCGGGACAGGGGATGAACGTCGACCCTGCCACCCTGGATACCCAGGCAATCTCCACTTACACCTCGGCCGCAGCCACGGGCGCGGGTGGTTTTACCGACTTCATGCTCCACCTGATTCCAGGCAGCGTAGTCGACGCCTTCGCCAAGAATGAGATCCTGCCGATCCTGCTGTTTTCCACGTTGCTGGGCATTGCCCTGGCCAATCTGGGCGAACGCGGCAAGCCGGTCGTTGACGTGCTGGAAGCCTTCTCCCACGGCATGTTCTACATCGTTGGCCTGGTCATGCGCGTCGCGCCGTTGGCAGCCTGTGGGGCAATGGCGTTCACCGTAGGCAAGTACGGCTTGGGTTCAATCGTGTCGCTAGGCAAGTTGATGGCGACTATGTACCTCACGTGCTTCCTGTTCGTGGTGATCATCCTGGGCAGCAT
Source organism: Pseudomonas sp. LB-090624 (assembly GCF_003205205.1). GTDB lineage: Bacteria > Pseudomonadota > Gammaproteobacteria > Pseudomonadales > Pseudomonadaceae > Aquipseudomonas. Next base: position 169,236 of record NZ_QJRL01000002.1, on the reverse strand, counting down.
CGCGCGGATGTCGGGCTTCAGCCTGTGGAAGTTTCTCAAGTACCTGCGCGAAGAGCTGTTCACCGTGCTCGGCACCAGTTCATCCGAGTCGGTAGTGCCGCAATTGATGAACAAGCTGGAAAAGGTTGGGGTGTCCAAACCCGTCGTCGGCCTGGTTATCCCGTCCGGGCTTACCTTCAACCCTGACGGCCAGTGCATCTACTACACCATGGCCGCGATCTTCATCGCCCAAGCCACCAACACGCCATTGTCCCTCATGGATCAACTGATCGTACTGGGCGTGCTGCTGCTCACCTCGAAGGGCTCGGCCGGGGTAACTGGCTCAGGCTTCATCACGCTCGCCGCGACCCTGGCAACCATGGACAACATTCCGGTCGCCGGCATGGTGCTGCTGCTCGGCGTCGACCGTTTCATGTCCGAGGCCCGCGCCATCACCAACACCATCGGCAACGCGGTCGGAACCATGGCCATTGCGAAATGGGTGGGTGCACTCGATAGCGATCGGATGAACCAGGTGCTGGATGGCAAAGCCTTCGGGGAGCAAGAAAAGACAGAGTCACCGGCTACGGCGACACAACCCGCCGACAGCCCTGAAAAAAAACACCTTGTGATGCACTGAGGAAATAACCGTGGATACCACAGAGAAAGAAGCAGCCGTCTCATCATTGACTGACACGTTGGCCAAGTTTACTGCCTACATTGGCAAACGCCTGCCCAAGGACGTCAAAGAAAAAACCGCCAAGCTGCGTGCCGCAGAAACCAATCCGCTGGCCATTGCGGTGTACGACTCGATGGCCGACAACCAGGAATACGCCGACAAGCTCAACCGGCCCAGCTGCCAGGACACCGGGGTGATTCAGTACTTCATCTCGGCCGGTGCACGCTTCCCGCTGCTCGGTGAAATGGAAGGCATCCTCGAAAACGCAACCAAGGAAGCCACCATCCGCGGGCCGCTGCGCCACAATGCGGTGGAAACCTTCATCGAGAAGAACACGGGCACCAACACCGGCTCGAAGATCCCGTGGCTGGACTGGGAAATTATCCCCGATGCCGACTACGCCATCGTCGACGTGTACATGGCCGGTGGCGGTTGCACGCTGCCGGGTTCGGCCAAGGTATTGATGCCAGGCCAAGGCTATGAAGGGGTGACAGAGTTTGTCTTCGATGTCATCACTTCGCGGGGTGTCAACGCTTGCCCCCCATTGCTGGTAGGTGTGGGTGTCTCCACCTCGGTGGAGACCGCAGCACGCCTGTCGAAGAAGGCCATCCTGCGCGAAGTGGACTCCAGCCACCCGAACGAAAGCGCGGCAATGATGGAAAAACTGCTGGAAGAAGGCCTCAATGAAATTGGCATCGGCCCGCAGGGCCTGACCGGCAACAGCAGCGTGATGGGCGTGAACATCGAGTCTTCGGCGCGCCACCCCTCGACCATTGGGGTGGCGGTGTCCACCGGTTGCTGGGCGCACCGCCGCGGCAAGATCCGCATCAACGCTGACCTGACCTACGACATCCTCTCCCACGAAGGGGTAGTACTGTGAAAAAAATCATCAATACCCCGATCAGTGATGAAGACCTGGCTAACCTGAACGTCGGTGATGTTGTCTACCTGACCGGCCAGCTGGTGACCTGCCGTGACGTCGCTCACCGCCGGCTGATCGAGCTGGGCCGGGAGCTGCCGGTTGACCTGCGGGGTGGCGCTATTTTCCACGCTGGCCCCATCGTCAAGAAGAAAGAAGATGGCACCTTCGAGATGGTCTCCATCGGCCCGACCACCAGCATGCGCATGGAAAAGTTCGAAAAGCAGTTCATCGAGCAGACCGGTGTCAAGCTGATCGTAGGCAAGGGCGGCATGGGCCCTGAGACCACCACCGGGTGCCTGGAGAACAAAGCGGTGCACGCCGTGTTCCCTGGTGGGTGCGCAGTGCTGGCTGCCACCCAGGTCGAGGAAATCGAGCGGGCTGAATGGCAAGATCTGGGCATGCCGGAGACGCTCTGGGTCAACCGGGTGCGTGAGTTCGGGCCTCTGATCATCTCTATCGACACCAAGGGCAACAACCTGTTCGAGCAGAACAAGGCACGCTTCAACGAACGCAAAGGTGCGGTCATCGAGAAGATCAACAGCCAAGTTCGATTCATCAAGTGATGAGCCTGGGCAGTTCAGCGAACAGGCCTGAACTGCCCGCTCTCTCAATTTCCTTACGACACCTCTGGATCCTGGCACGGCCTCACTTCACGGCTGACTGGATCATTTCAAGAGATCGCCATGCGAAACCACTGCCACCATGAATTGCGTAATGACTTTCGCAGAATACTCCAAAGTCAAACTTGTATCCGCACGGCTTCAGTGTTCGATCCTTTGTCGGCTCGTATCGCAGCGGACCTTGGTTTCGAAGTGGGAATTTTAGGTGGGTCCGTTGCTTCGCTGCAGGTATTGGGTGCCCCAGACGTCACTTTGATCACGCTGAGCGAGTTTGCAGAGCAGGCCGCACGCATTGGTAGAGTCGCCCGTCTGCCCATTATTGCCGATGCTGATCACGGTTATGGCAACGCGCTGAACGTGATGCGTACCGTTACCGAACTCGAGCGGGCGGGCGTTGCAGCGATCACCATCGAAGACACTTTACTGCCTGCGCGCTTTGGCGGGCGAGCGGTCGAACTTATCGGTCTTGATGAGGCGGTCGGTAAACTACGCGCGGCCAAAGAGGCGAGGGCCGATGCGTCGCTGGCGATAATCGCCCGCACGCATGCGGGGGCCCAGTCATTGACGGATGTCATCAAACGAACCAGGGCATTTGAACAATCCGGCGCTGATGCCATTTGCCTCGTGGGCGTAAAGCATTTTGAAAGCCTCGCCGCTATTGCGGATGGGCTCAGCACGCCGATCATGCTCATCACCTACGGTAACAGCGAGTTGCGAGATGCCCCCGGCTTGGCGGACCTTGGCACTCGCATCGTGGTGGACGGACACATGGCTTATTTTGCAGCGGTTCAAGCAACCTTCGAAAGCTTGCGGGCCCAGCGCAACCCGAACAGCACCGCAAGTGAATGTGCTACTACGCTGGTAAAGAAATACGCGTTGCAAGAAATCTACAGTGGCCAGGCCTCAATGTTCATGCAGTTTCCCGCCACTTAGGCGTTCGGGCTGGGTGGCGGTGACCTCGAGCAGGGGCTACAACTGGGCCAATCGACCTTGTCATTTGCCGAGGCTTGAGGCAGGGTCGATACCACTGACACCTCTGCCGAAGGAATCACCGCATGTCAAAGCTCTATCCCGGTATTGATCCTGAGGGGCTGATCGAATATTCGGTGGTGTACACCGACCGCTCGCTCAACCACATGTCGCAGGTGTTTCAGGGGGTGATGAAGAATATTTCCAGCACCCTGAAACAGGTCTACCACGCCCACGCTGTCGCGGTAGTACCGGGCAGCGGTACGTTCGGCATGGAGGCGGTAGCCCGGCAGTTCGCCACCGGCCAGCGATGCCTGGTCGTTCGCAACGGATGGTTCAGTTACCGCTGGAGCCAGATCCTCGAGATGGGCAACATCCCGGCGGCTACCACGGTGCTGAAAGCCCGACCGGTCGAAACCGGTCGCCAGGCAGCATACGCGCCACCCCCTCTGGATGAAGTGTTGGCAGCCATCAAGGCGCACAAGCCGCAGATTGTCTTCGCCCCCCACGTCGAAACCTCATCCGGGATCATCCTGCCCGACGATTACCTGCGGGCGGTCGGTGACGCCGTGCATGCGGTGGGGGGCCTGTTAGTGCTGGACTGCATCGCCTCCGGCACGCTTTGGGTGGACATGGAGGCGTGCGCGGTCGACGTGTTGATCAGTGCGCCGCAGAAGGGTTGGAGCGCTTCTCCTTGCTGTGCCTTGGTGATGTTCAGTGCGTTGGCGCTCGCACGCATCGAGCAGACGCAAAGCAGCAGCTTTGCCTGCGACCTGAAAAAGTGGCTGCAAATCATGCAGGCCTATGAGCAGGGCGGCCATGCCTACCATGCGACCATGCCTAGCGACTCCCTCGCACGGTTCAACGATGTGATGAACGAGATGCAGGCTTACGGCTTCGACAAGTTGCGCAACGAACAACAGGCACTGGGTGAACGGGTGCGCGCCCTGTTGACCGGTAAAGGCATCAGAAGCGTAGCGGCAACCGGCTTCCAGGCCCCGGGTGTCGTGGTGAGTTACACCGATGATGCCGATATCAGGAACGGTCGGAAGTTTGCCGACCACGGCCTGCAGATTGCCGCCGGGGTGCCGTTGCAATGTGACGAGCCGGCCGACTTCCAGACCTTCCGCATCGGCCTGTTCGGGCTGGAAAAACTGCACAATATCGAGCGCACGGTCAGTACACTTCAGCAGGCACTGGAAGACGTGATGGTGAACTGAAGGTTGAAGTCAAAGGAGTGGCAAACATGCGTGTCCGCACTTTGCTTGCGGCAATCGGTACCAGCGTTTCGCTGACTGCGGCCTTGGCCGCACCAAGCCAGCCGACGTCTGTGGGGGGTGAACGCATTTCGGTAACGGTCGACGGTGCCGGGCCGGACGTTATCCTGATCCCGGGGCTGGCCTCGTCATCCGAAGTATGGGCAGGGCTCACCAGCAACCTGCGCCAGCAGTATCGCCTGCATCGGGTGCAGGTTGCAGGGTTTGCCGGTGCCCCTGGCGTGCCTCCTGTAGACGGGCGCGTAGTTGCCCCAGTAGCCGAAGCAGTCGCAGAGTACATCCATAGCCAACAGCTTGAGGCGCCAGCCATCATTGGCCATTCGCTGGGTGGCGAGGTGGCACTGATGCTTGGCGCACGCCATCCCGAGCGGGTAGGGCGGCTGATGGTGGTCGATGCGCTGCCCTTCTATACGCTGCTGATCGACCCTGCTGCGACCGCCGCAACCGCTGCACCACACGCTGCGCAACTACGTGATGCGCAGTTGGGCGCCCCGGCGCCACAGGCCGAAGCGATGCAACGCACAGCCATTGAACGGTTGGCGAAGACTCCGGCGGCCAGGCCTGCGCTGATTGACGCAGCGCTGCGCTCCGACCGCCAAACCGTAGCCGATGCCACCTATGAGCTGATGACTACCGACCTGCGCCCTGAGCTTGGCCGTATCCAGGTACCGGTCGAGGTCGTGTATGCCTATGACCCCTTGTATGGCATACCCGCTGCCAGCGTTGATGCGACCTTCCGTAACGCCTATGCGGGAACGCCGCATATCAGCTTCACGCGTATCGATGGCAGCTTCCACTTCGTCATGCTGGACCAGCCGCGGGCGTTCACCGGTGCGGTTACTGACTTCCTTGGTCGCTGAGTCTTGCCCTGGGCAACCTTAGCCCGGCTGCGCCGCCAGGCTGTTGCTGACATTGCGCCCCAGCACCAGCACCGTGACAAACCCACAGCCCACCAGTGCCGTGGCCAGGCTCAGCAGCACCGCCGTGCCCATGTGGTCGACCACCTGCCCACCGAAGAACGAGCCCACGGCAATGATCACCTGGAACAAGGCCACGAACAGCGGCATGCCGCGCTCGACATCCTTGGGCGCGACGACGAACATCCAGATATTGGCGCACGCTGGGAACGCGCCGAAGGCAAAGCCCCACAGTGCGATCAGCATCGCAGCGCCCGTCATGCCGGTGGCGAAGTACGGAAACAGGGCGGTACTGGCGGCGATCATGAGTGCGACCAGCATCAAGGTGTGCCGCACGCTGCGGTTTGCAGCAAAGCCGGCAAAAATGTTACCCATGAAGCCGGCCACGCCATACAGCAGCAACAACGAACCAATGGCAGGCCCATCAAAGCCGGCATTCTGCTTGAAGAACGGCGCAACATAGGTGTACGCGGCAAAGTGCGCCAGCCCAATCAGCAATACGGCAATCAGGCCGACCCGCGCTTGCGGGTTGATGAACAGGGCCGGAAGGTCGCTGATGCGAATGGCCTTTTCCGGCATCAGGCGTGGCAGCAGGAACACTTGTGCCAGCAACACAGGGACACCCACCAGGGCGGTAACCAGGAAGGTCATGCGCCAGCCCATCAGGCCACTCAGCCAGGTGCCCACAGGCACGCCGACAACCGTTGCCAGGGTAACCCCGGCCATGATGATCGAGTTGGCTTTGGCCACGCCCATGCCATCAGGTGCCAGGCGCCCGCTGAGGGCGATGGCGGTGGCCCAGAAGCCGCCGATGCTTACCCCTAGCAGCACGCGGCCGACCAGCAGCAGGTTGAAGTCACCCGCGTAGGCAACGATGGCATTGGCGATGATCATGATCAGCGTCAGGCCGATCAGCAGGTAACGCCGGTCCAGCCCGCCAACGCCCACGGAAATGATCGGGGCGGCCAGCGCGGCCATGATGCCAGGCAGGGTGACCATCAGGCCGGCAAGGCCGGCACTGATGCCGAGATCGCTGGCCACGTCATTCAATACCCCCACCGGCAGAAACTCGCTCGTGACCAGGGCAAAGGCACCGACGGCGACCGAGAGAATTGCCAGCCACTGCTGGGCGACGCTTTGTTGATTGTGTTCGGGAACGCCCCGAGGGGCCTGGCTGGCACTTGGCATGGTGTCGAATTCCAAGGAGGGATGTCGCCTGAAACAGGCGCAAGAGGGGAGATTTGCCGGCGATTATAGGGGGCAGGCCTGTCAGCTCGACAGGCCGCCCGCGTGATAGTAATCATCATTGCAATCGATGAAACGCCTTGCGCAGAGCGGCCGCTATCAGTCGCACCTTTCTTTGACGCGCATAAACGGGGGATGCCACGTTCACACCCGGCACCCTTCCATCACCCCGAGGCGCGCTGCTGACCCAAAATATTGCATGAGTCATCTTGATGCTTTCACACAGCAGTACTAATACTTAAGCACTGCCGAAGAGGGATGATCATGCAGACACGCTTCGTTGTGGTTCCCGCAGTGCCACTGCAGAAAGAGGTTTATCCTCGGCGGCTTGGCTTTCCCGCCGCATTGGGGGAGGGCTATGACCTCTACGACACGCTGGAAAAGGTCCGCCTGAGCGTGAATTTCCCTACCCGTGCCCAAGCGGAGTTCGAATGTGCCTGCCGCAACCGTTGCCGGGGTGCGGATGACGCCGGTATCGCCGGGAATGGTTGACAGTGGATGTGAGGGCGGAGCACCCCGCACCTCTCAACCGTGCCTGCCTAACGCCGCTACCAGCTGAGCCTTGGTCATGCTGGAGCGCCCTTTGATGTCTTTGCTGCGCGCCTCCACCATCAGGCTTTGCTTGCTCTGGCTTTCCAGGGAGCTACCAGAAGTCCGCGAGTGGCCCTGACGTGTCTTCGCTGCCCGCTTGGCCGAATCGGACCGAGCAGTCTGCTTCTCGCTGGAAGCGGTGGTGCGCCCTGAACCACCCTTTCTCTCGCCGCCGCCGGATTGCTTGTTGACGGTAGCCCAGGCGCGCGCTTCGGCTTCATCCTTGGACAGCCCTTTGTGCTCGTAGCTTTCCTCGATGTGCTCGGCCTTGCGTTTCTGCTTGTCCGTGTATGTGTCTTTGTCACCGCGTGGCATGGTCTTCACTCCTGCTGGTTTGCCTGACCGGTTGAACCCCTGCGCGCCGGCAGAGTGCCGGGCAATGGACAGGCGGTTCGGGTTATCCGTTGAAGCGCGCAGGTGCCTACCCGGCGTTGTGCGTAAAGCGGTCATTTTACCCACGCATGACATCAACCTGCCGTCATGGCACGGCTGAAAAGCTCTACCGCAGGCTCTGCCACTCAATAGTCACAAAGCTGTAACACAGCTGATGCAAAGTGTGCCGGCCATCACAAGGAGCGCTTTTCGATGATTCGCCTGATGAAGTCTGCTGCACTCGCCGTTGCCGTTTCGCTTTGCGCCACTTCCGGGGCTTTCGCCGCGGAGAACGTTCGCCTGACCGGTTCCGGTGCGAGCTTCCCGGCGCCTATCTACCTGACCTGGTTCAAGGACTTCAGCAAGAACACTGCTGGCGTCACTGTCGACTACCAGTCCAAAGGGAGCGGGGCGGGTGTTCAGGACTTTCTGAACAAGACCGTCGACTTCGCCGCCAGCGACTCGGCCATGAGCGAAGCAGACATCGCCAAGGTTGGCGAAGGCGTGCAGTTGCTGCCGATGACTGCCGGTGAAATCGTCCTGGCTTACAACCTGCCGGGTAACCCTAAAGGGCTGAAGCTGCCGCGCGACGTCTACTCCAACATCTTCCTCGGCAAGATCACCCAGTGGAACGACCCGCAAATCGCTGCGGCCAATCCTGACCTGAAGTTGCCCGCCACCCCGATCACCGTGGTCGTGCGTGCCGACTCCAGCGGCACCACTGCCGTCTTCACCAAGCACCTGTCGGCCATCAACGCTGACTTCAAGCAAGGGCTGGGCGAAGGCAACACCGTCAACTGGCCGGCCACCGACAAGTTCATCAAGTCGCCGAAGAACGACGGGGTAACCGCCACCGTCCGCCAGACCCCGGGCGCCATCGGCTACATCGAGTACGGTTTCGCCAAGCTGGCCAAGGTCGACTTCGCCATGTTGCAGAACAAGGCTGGCCAATACGTCGTGCCGAATGCCGAGAGCGGTGCTGAAGCACTGGCTGCGGTGAACATGCCGGAAAACCTGGTGGCCTGGCTGCCTGACCCGGACGGCGCCAAGTCCTACCCGATCACTTCCTACACCTGGATGATCTTCCGCAAGGACAACGGCAACCCGGAAAAAGCCAAGGCCATGCGTGAAATGGTCGAGTACAGCCTGACCAAAGGCCAGACCATCGCCGACTCGATGGGTTACATCCCGCTGCCTCCGTCGGTTGTCGACCAGGTGCGTAAAGCCTCTGCCAACATCCAGTAATACCCAGGCGCCCCCGGTATCGGCATGAAGCCATGCCGGGGGTGTTTGTCCCTAGTCCCGGAACTTGCCCATGAACACACCCTTTGCCATACCGGATAACCCCGATTCCGCGTGCCAGCCACCGTCTGCGAAAGACTTTCTGGTCGATCGCACCTTCCGTGCGCTTGCACGTATTGGTGTGGTGCTGGTGCTGGCGCTGGTCTTCGCGCTGGTCTACGAAGTGGGCCGCAAGGCACTGCCTGGCATCGAGAAGCACGGCTTCGATGTACTGTTCGGTAGCGTCTGGGATGTCAACCAAGGCAAGTACGGTATTCTGCCAGCGATCTGGGGCACGCTGTACAGCGCCTTCATCGCACTGTTGATCGCCGGTTTCTTCGGCGTCAGCATGGCCATTTTTCTCACCCAGGATTTTCTTCCGGCCAGGCTTGCCGCGGTGTTTCGCACCATCGTCGAGCTGCTCGCCGCCATCCCCAGCGTGGTCTACGGCCTGTGGGGCATCTATGTGGTCATCCCGGCGATTCGGCCAGTGACTACCTGGTTGAACAGCGAGCTGGGCTGGATCCCGTTCTTCGGCACCTCCCTCAGCGGGCCTGGCCTGCTGCCTGCCGCATTGGTCCTGGCGATCATGATCCTGCCGACCATCGCTGCCGTTTCCCAGGATGCGCTGACCAGCGTGCCGATGAAAACCAAGCAGGCGGCCTACGGCATGGGTACCACCCACTGGGAAGCCATCCTCAAGGTGATGGTGCCTTCCGCCGCCACCGGCATCTTCGGTTCGCTGGTGCTGGGCCTGGGCCGCGCACTTGGCGAGACCATGGCGCTGGCCATGCTGGTCGGCAATGCCAACACCATTTCCGTTTCCTTGTTCGCCCCGGCCAACACCCTGGCGGCGCTGCTGGCGTTGAACTTCCCGGAAGCCGGCCCGAACGAGGTCGAGGTGCTGATGTATGCAGCACTGGTACTGATGTTCATCACCCTGCTGGTGAACGTGCTCGGTTCGATGATCATGCTCTACGCCCAGCGGGGTAACAAACAATGACTGACCTGACGACCCCAGTAGCCGCGCTGCCCAGCCTGCAGCGCAAGCTGGAAGGCCGTGCCCTGCGCAGCCTGATCCTGACCACGCTGGCCTGGTTCGCGGCGCTGGTGGCCAGCGTGCCGTTGATTTCCGTGCTGTACATGCTGATCACCCGCGGTGGCGCACGGCTCAACCTGGAAGTGTTCACCGAACTGCCACCTACCGGTTTCGAAATGGGCGGCGGCTTCGGCAACGCCATGGCCGGTACCTTCGTCATGGTCGGCATTGCCGCCGCCATCGCGGTGCCGGTCGGGATTTTGGCCGCGGTGTTCCTCGCCGAGCTCGGCCCGGACAGCAAACTGGCCAATGCCGCGCGCTTTGCTGCCAAGATGCTCACCGGCCTGCCGTCGATCCTGGCCGGGGTGTTTGCCTACGCCCTGGTGGTGATGACCACCGGTACCTACTCGGCACCGGCAGGCGGCGTGGCGCTGGCGGTATTGATGCTGCCGATCGTGGTGCTCACCGCTGAAGAGTCGATGAAGATGGTGCCCAAGATCATGAAGGATGCCGCCTACGGCATGGGCTGCACCCGTGCCCAGGTGATCTGGAAGATCGTCCTGCCCACCGGCCTGCCGGCCATCCTTACCGGCGTGATGCTGGCCGTGGCTCGCGCCGCTGGCGAAACCGCGCCACTGCTGTTCACCGCGTTGTTCAGCAACTACTGGATCTACCACGACGGCGACCTGGCGGTGATGAACCCCACAGCCTCGCTTGCGGTACTGATCTACAACTTCTCCGGCATGCCATTCGACAACCAGCTGGAGCTCGCCTGGGCGGCCTCGCTGGTGCTGGTCATGATCGTGCTGGTCATCAACATTCTTAGCCGTGTATTCGGCAAGCCCAAGTACTGAGAAAGGGAGCATCCACTTGAACGTATCCACTGTGCAACGAGCCGCTCCCGTGGCCAGCGAAGCCACCCCCATTGTCATGGACTGCAAGCTGGACAAGATCTTCTACGGCAACTTCATGGCCGTGCGTGACAGCCATGTGCCAATTCGCAAGAACGAAATTACCGGCTTCATCGGCCCGTCGGGCTGCGGCAAGAGTACCGTGCTGCGCAGCCTGAACCGCATGAACGACCTGGTGAAGGGCTTCCGTTTCGAAGGCCACGTGCACTTCCTTGGCCAGGATGTCTACGGCAAGGGCGTTGATCCGGTGGTGGTGCGCCGGTACATCGGCATGGTGTTCCAGCAGCCCAACCCGTTCTCGATGAGCATCTTCGACAACGTCGCCTTCGGCCTGCGCCTGAACCGCTACAAGGGTGACCTGGGCGACCGCGTCAAGCACGCCCTGCAAGGCGCCGCGCTGTGGGACGAAGTGAAGGACAAGCTCAAGGTCAGCGGCCTGTCGCTGTCCGGTGGGCAGCAGCAGCGCCTGTGCATCGCCCGCGCCATTGCCACCGAGCCGGAAGTGCTGCTGCTGGATGAGCCGTGCTCGGCACTTGACCCTATCGCCACCCGCCGCGTGGAAGAGCTGATGGTCGAGCTGAAGAAGGACTACACCATCGCCCTGGTGACCCACAACATGCAGCAGGCGATTCGTGTGGCTGACACCACGGCGTTCTTCTCGGTCGATATCTCCCAGGGTACCCGCACCGGCTACCTGGTGGAGATGGGGCCGACCGCGCAAATCTTCCAGAACCCGCGCGAGCAACTGACCAGTGACTACATCAGCGGCAAGTTCAGCTGAGTCACTCCTGCACAAGGTGGCCGGGTGTTGCGACCAGGAAGGTTGCAAGACCCGGTCGCGTTACCTTCCGTTAAAGTGTTACCCGGGATTTCCAATGCGAGCGACGCGTCGTCTAGATCTGTCAGCGGTAGAGCGCGCACTGCGCGAGGTGCAGAGCCGTTTTGCCGAACTCAGCCAGCATTTCACCGAACCGCGGGACCCGTTTACCGACGAGGTGTTGCTGAATGTGGTTGAAGGCTACGCGCTGATTGACGACTATGTCGCTCGCGGTATCGACCTGTTCGACCTGCAACAGCTGAACCTGATGCTGGAGATCAATGCCACTGTGCTGTGTGGCAGCGACCCAGCCCGCCGTGTGGAATTCGCCCCGCACCTTGCGGCAACCGAAGCACACTTTTTCAACAACGTTGAAGGCGGCATCAAGGATTTGTACAACTGGTATTGCTCGTACCGCAGCGATTCGATCTGGAAGCGGGCAGCCGGTGTGTATGTACGGATTCTCAGCAAGCCGCAGCTGTTCATCGAAGGCAACAACCGCACGGGTTCGCTCATTGTCAGCTATTTGCTGATGCGGGCCGGGCTACCGCCATTTGTGCTGTCACTGGACAACGCCGAGGGTTACTTCAATCCGTCCTCGGTCATACGCAACTCCGCCAAACACGGTGTCAAGGCCTTGTACGAACTACCCAAGATCAAGAAAAAGTACGCCGCTTTCCTTGAAGCGAAGGCGCCTGCGGCAGACACGTTCTTCCTGCGCGGCACTCCGGTGTCGGTCTGCGAGAGGGGCCGCTGATGCAACAGGCATCCCTGTTCGAGCGCGGGCGGCAAGCCATTGAGCGCAAGCTCAATCGCGGTCAGGTACGCGTCTCGTTCGATATCGACGACACGCTGGCCTGCCTGGCCGAGCACGCCGCCGCGGAGCAGAGCAAGCTGCCGGGTTTCGTCCATCGCTGGCTGGGCGAGCCGCTGCGCAGCGGCACCCGCGAACTGATCCGCGACCTGCGTCGCCAAGGCTGCAGCATCTGGATCTATACCTCGTCGGGGCGCACCCCGGCTTACATCCGCCGGTGGCTGATGCTTTACGGCATTCATGTCGATGGTGTGGTCAACAGTGATCGGCACCAGCGGATCCTGGCCCAGAACGGGTTGGAAAACTCACCGTCCAAGCTGCCTTCGGCTTTTGATATCGACCTGCACGTAGATGATTCCGAAGGTGTACGCCTGGAAGGTGTCGACCACGGTTTCCGCGTGGTGGTGGTATGCCCGAAGGATGAGCACTGGGCGCAGAAGGTGAAGGACGCGGTGGTGGATGTGCAGGCACGCCTGGCCTGGCAGCAACCACACCGCTACGAAATGCCCGCGTGCCAGCGGTCGCAGGCACTGGCTTCCTAAAGCCAGGAGATTCCGCTCAGACAATGTAATTGGGGCCGCAAGGCGGCCCCGGTTCATTCAATCGTATTGATGCCCGCCTGCCACTCCTGCCTAAGCCATAAGTCTCGAACCCAGACCCAAGCAGGTACCGGGACGAAATCACCGGGCCACACCCTCCCGCCCCAAAGCACTCGCCACCCCAAGCCAAAGCAGCGTTTCTGGCAATTTGCCCACTTCTGATAATCGCCTCCGACATCCCGTCCCCGTTTGGAGCGCGCCATGCACAACAACAATAAGCACCTGCCGCCTCGTTTTCTCGCAGCCGCCATCGCCAGCTTTTCTGCGCTTGGCCTGAGCAGCGTCGCCGAAGCCGAGATCATGCTGTACGACAAGGACCAGACGACGTTTTCCACCGATGGCTATATCAACGCCTTCTACGTCAACAGCGAGGTCGACCGCGAGGGCGAGCAGTTTGACCGCCGCCAGTCGCGGGTGAAGATGGGCTTCTTGCCGAACTACCTCGGCTTCAACATGGGCAAGCAGGTGGATGACTTGAAACTCGGTGCACGCGCCTCGTTCTGGGTCACCATCAACGACAGCGAAACCAACGGCACCGATACGGCCATCGACGTGCGCCAGTTCTACGGTACGGTGGCCAACCCCGAGTGGGGCGAGGTGCTGATCGGCAAGGACTTCGGGCTGTTCGCCCGCTCCAACATCCTGCTCGACGAACTGCTGGCCGGGTATGGCCAGGTCAGTGACACCCTTGGCCTGGTGGATGGCGGCGGGGTGTCGTTCGGCAACATCGGCAGCGGCTATCCGTACCCATTCCCCACCTCGCAGATCACCTACCGCACGCCGGTGATGGACGGCCTGCGGGTGGCGGTGGGCATCATGGACCCGGTGGACACCAACGACAGCAGCCCGACCGGCAAGGCTTACCAGGAAAACCCGCGCACCGAGAGCGAGATCACCTACCAGTTCGACCTGGGTGGCGCGCAGATCTACAGCTGGGTCAACGGCAGTTACCAGACCTCGGACAATACGGACTCCACGGTAGAAACGATCACTTCCAAGGGGGTGGGCTACGGGGTGCAGGCGAAGATGGGCGGCTGGTCGCTGACCGGCTCGGGGTTCCAGGCCAAGGGCATCAACCCGTTCTTCACCAACAACGCGGGTGAGCCGGTGCTGCGCAATGTGGACAGTGACGGCTACCTGCTGCAGGGCTCGTACACGTTTGGCAAGAACCGCGTGGCGCTGTCCTATGGCAAGACCAAGGACGATGGCAACGGTGCGGTTGGCAGCGGCGCGGACTACGAGACCCGGGGTGTGGCGCTGTTCCATGACATCAACGACAACCTGAAACTGGTTGCCGAGTACAACCAGTTTTCCATCGACGGGCATGACACCAGTGCGCAGAACGAAGACACCGATACCTTTGCGGTGGGCGCGGTGTTGACCTGGTAAGTGGCCGGGGCCGCAAGGCGGCCCCGAATGACGCGGTCTTTTACGCCCATGGAACCGCCCACCCGCTACCCAAGTAGCATTCGTCACCCGCCACCCGCTCCGTAAACTGAACACTCAGCCACCCCGTGCCGGAGACCACGATGCAGCAGGCTCATAACGACGGTGTGGTCAGTGCCATGTCTCAGGCGACGGACGCACGGCTGGCCGCTCAGGACCTGGCGCGGCAGTTGCTGCACCCGCACCTGGGTTTCGTGTTGTTCTTCTGCTCCGCCGAGTACGACTTGCAGGCTTTAGGCGAAGCATTGGAACAGGACTTTGGCGGCATACGTCTGGTTGGCTGCACCAGCGCCGGTGAAATCACCCCGCTGGGCTACGGCCGCAATTGCGTGACGGCGGTGGGCTTCGATCACCGGCACTTTTCGATCGCCACCGCGTTGATCGATGAGATGGAGCGCTTCAGCCTGATCGACGCGCAGCAGATGGTCGAGCGGCTGGTCGGCACCTGCCGGAGCAATACCCTGGCGCCAATCAAGGGCCACAGTTTTGCACTCACGCTGCTCGATGGCTTGTCCAGCCGCGAGGAGATGGTGCTTGCCGCACTCAGCGCAGCACTGGGCGATATCCCGCACTTCGGCGGCTCGGCCGGTGACGACAACTACCTGAACCGCACCCATGTGTATTACGGCGGTACATTTCACAACGGCGCAGCCGTGGTGGTGCTGGTCAACACCTGGCTCGACTTCGAAGCGTTCACCACGCATCACATCCTGCCGCGCCAGGAAAAGCTGGTGGTAACCGGTGCCGACAGCGCCCAGCGCCGGGTTTTCGAACTGAATGCCGAGCCGGCGGCCGAGGAATATGCCCGCCACATCGGTGTACCCGTGGCTGCGCTCGATCACCGGGTGTTCGCCGCCCACCCGCTGGCCGTGCGCATTCATGATCAGTACTACGTGCGGGCGATCCAGCAAATGCATCCTGACCTCAGCTTGAGCTTCTACTGCGCGGTGGAGAACGGCATCGTGCTCACGGCCATGACCCCGGGCCCGCTGTTGCCGAACCTGCACCAGCTGTTCGATGGCCTGCACCAGCGTCTTGGACCGTTGTTGCTGACCATCGGTTGTGATTGTTTCCTGCGGCGTCTGGAACTGGAGGCCCATCACGGCCTGGAGCCGGTCGGCGCGTTCCTGCGCGAGCAACGGGTGATTGGCTTCAACACCTACGGAGAACAGTTCAATGGCATGCACATCAACCAGACCTTCACCGGGGTCGCCATTGCCCGCAACCGGCCGCCTGTCGGTCGCTGAACTGCAGGCCGAGCTGACCCGGCTGCAGCACCAGAACCACAAGCTGCAGCGCATCAATGGCGCACTGATCGAGCGCATCGAGTCGGGCGTGACCCGGGGCAACGACCCATACGCCGCGTTCCAGCATTCGGTGGTGCTGGCCGAGCAGGTGCGCGAGCGCACCGATGCGTTGAACCAGGCCATGGCCGAGCTCAAGGCCGTCAACCGCCTGCTCAGCGAGGCCCGGCAGCGGGCCGAGACGGCCCATCAGCACCAGATTCGCCTGATTACCGACAACGTTCCGGCGCTGATCGCCTACCTGAACGCCGATCTGGTCTACGAATTCACCAACAAGGTTTACGAAGAGTGGTATTGCTGGCCGCATGGCGTGATGCTGGGCCAGAGCCTGCGCGAGGCCCACAGCGAGCAGCATTACCAGCGCCTGGAAGGTTACGTGGCGCGGGCGCTGGCGGGGGAGAGCGTAACGTTTGAGTTTGCCGAGACCAATATCAACGGCCAAGAACGCTACATGCTGCGTTCCTACGTACCGAACCGCCTGTCCAGTGGCGAAGTGGTGGGTATCTTCGTGCTGATCCGCGACATCACCGAGCGTCGCAACACCGCACAGGCGTTGCACCAGGCGTATCAGCACCTGGAGCAACGGGTGCGCGAGCGCACTGCCGAACTGACTAGCCTCAACGACCAGTTGCTGCGCGAAATCGAAGAGCGCAGCCAGGCCGAGTCGCGTCTGCGCGAGGCCAAGCGCGAGGCCGAGCAGGCCAACCTGTCGAAAACCAAGTTCCTGGCTGCAGTCAGCCATGACCTGCTGCAACCGCTGAACGCGGCGCGGCTGTTCACCAGTGCGTTGCTCGAGCGCGACGAGCCGCAAAGCGCTGCCCACCTGGTGCGAAATGTCAGCAATTCGCTGGAGGATGTGGAAAACCTGTTGGGTACCCTGGTGGATATTTCCAAGCTCGATGCCGGGGTGATCAAGGCCGATTTCGCCCCGTTTGCCCTCCACGAACTGATGGACAACCTGGCTGCCGAATACGCCCAGGTGGCGCGTAGCGAAGGGTTAGAGCTGCATTTTGTGGGGTGTTCTGCCGTAGTGCGCAGTGACATCCAGCTGCTGGCACGCATCCTGCGCAACCTGCTCAGCAATGCCATCCGCTACACCCGCAGCGGGCGCGTGGTGCTGGGGTGTCGGCGCCAGCGCGGTGGCTTGCGGATTGAAGTATGGGACAGCGGCATCGGCATTGCCGAAGAGCACCTGGAAGACATGTTCCTGGAGTTCAAGCGGGGTGATGTGCAGCGCCCGGACCAGGACCGTGGGCTGGGCCTGGGCCTGGCAATCGTGGAGAAGATCGCCGGCATCCTCGGCCACCGGATCCGCGTGCGGTCATGGCTGGGCAAAGGCTCGGTGTTCGCTGTCGAGGTGCCGCTGAGCGCCACTGCACCCAAGGCCCAGCCGAGCCCGGCGATCTGCGAGCCGATGCTCGAACGCTTGCGCGGGGCGCGGGTATGGGTGCTGGATAACGATGCGGCGATTTGTGCGGGCATGCGCACCTTGCTGGAAGGTTGGGGCTGCCGGGTGGTCACTGCGCTGTCGGAGGAAGACCTGGCGCGCCAGGTGGACAACTACCACGCCGAGGCCGATCTGCTGATTGCCGACTACCACCTGGACAACGACTGCAATGGTGTCGACGCCGTGGCGCGGATCAATGCCCGCCGCGCCCAGCCGCTACCGGCGCTGATGATCACTGCCAACTACAGCAACGATCTCAAGCAGCAAATCCGCGAGCTGGGTCACACGCTGATGCACAAGCCCGTAAGGCCGATGAAACTCAAGACGGCGATGAGCCATCTGCTGGCCAGTGGCGTGGCATAGCGGTTGGCGGCTTCGCGGGGTTACCCGCGAAGCCGCCGGAACTGGTCAACGGCGTAGATAATCAGCAAAATCGATATCGCCAGCACTGAGGATGGCTTGTACCCGGTTGTGCACATTGAGTTTGCGCAAGATCGCCGAAACGTGGGCCTTGACTGTGGTTTCGGCGATGTCCAGCGTGTAGGCGATCTGTTTGTTCGATTCGCCTTTGGTCATGCGCTCTAGCACCAGCAGTTGCTTGCGGGTCAGGGCCTGGAGCATTTCTGGCGGGAAGCTTGGGGCATCGTTATGGCGCCGGCTGGTACTGCTTTTTTGCGCGCGGATGATGTCTGGCGGCAGGTAGACATTGCCGTTGAGGATCTGCTCGATGGCCTCGATCATCTGCGAGCGCGGTGACGACTTGGTGATGAAACCCACGGCGCCGTAGGTGATGGCCTGCAGCACGATCTGCTTTTCCTGTTCGGCAGAGACAATCACCACAGGTGTGGTCGGCGCTTCGTTGCGCAAGGTGATCAGCCCATTGAGGCCGTGCATGCCAGGCATGTTCAGGTCGAGCAGGATCAGGTCGAGGTCGTCATGCGCCTGGGTCAGGGCCAGGGCGCTGTCCAGGTCGGCGGTTTCCATGACCTCGCTGCCTTTGAAACCATCACTGATGACATTGTGGATGGCTTCACGAAACAGGGGGTGATCGTCGGCAATCAGAATTTTGTACATGGCCTTTTCACCTTGTTTTTATTGGATGGAGCAGGGCACGCAGTTGCAGGCAAGCAAATCAGGGAAAGGGCACCGGTTGCGCCGGTTGCAATGGCAGCTCGGCCTGCTGCCAGGCGTCCAGGCCATCTCGGTACCAGTAAAGGTTGGCATAGCCCAGGGCTTTAGCGCGTTTTACCGCGTTCCAGCTCAGCCAGCAATCGGCGCGGCAGTAAAACACCACCGGTTGTTCCGGGTGCCCGCCCGTGGCTTTCTCCAGGTTATGCACGAAGTAGTCCTGCCAGGCCGGGCTCAGTTCGCCGTCGCCGGTGTTGGCCAGCCACAGGCTGCCAGGCAGGTTGGCGTGGGGCGCGTCTTCGATGAAGCGGCCCTGCAGCCATTGCCGGCGGTAGACGTCGATCAGTACCGGCCGTGGGTTCTGGCCCAGCAGGCGTTGCAGGGTGGCGGTGTCGATGACCTGGCCGCCTTCGGCCTGGGCTGGGGTCGGGCTGCGGTAGAGGCTGGTGCGGTAACCTTCGGCGGAGAACAGCGGCGCCGTGTCAGCCTGGGCGATGCCTAGCGTCAGGCTCAGCGTAAGTACCGCCAGCAAAGGGCGTGGCAGCCGGGGCAGGGCACGTGGCATGGAGGTTGTTCCTTTTTGTTATGGACTCATTACATGCCAGTGGCGGTGCTTTGTGAATGCGACGATAGACAGTAAATGCAGTACTAAAGTAGTAGATGGCCGGGCGCCTGAAGGCATGGAGACGCCCAAGGCCGCTCCCACACACTATCCGCGTTACACGCCAGGTTTTCAGCGCGGCTTGCGCAGCGCTGCATGCTGGGGGTTGAAGGTGAGGATCGCCAGCAGGGTGAACAGCCCGGTCAAGCCCAGGCACACCGCCAGCGCCAGCAGGTTCAGCCGCTCGTACAAGGCAAAGCGCACCAGCTCCACGGCGTGGGTAAACGGGTTTACTGCGCACAACCCGTACAGCCATTCGCTGGCCTCGCGCATCTTCCACAACGGGTACAGCGCCGACGACAGGAAGAACAGCGGGAAGATCACGAAATTCATCACCCCGGCGAAGTTCTCCAGCTGGCGGATGGCGTTCGACAGCAACAGCCCCAGGGCGCTGAGCATGAAGGCCACCAGCAGCAATGCCGGCAGGGCCATCAGCAACCCCGCAACCGGCGGCTGCACACCGTACAGCCAGGCAATGGCAAGGAATGCATACACCTGTAGCAGGGAAACCAGCGAGGTCGCCAGCAACTTGCTGCCCAGCAGGAACGGCCGCGGCAAGGGGCTGGTCAGGAGCACCCGCATGCTGCCCATCTCGCGGTCATAGACCATCGACAACGAACCCTGCATACCATTGAACAAGAGGATCATGCAGGCCAGGCCGGGAATGATGTACACCTCGTAGGGGATGTACGTGTCGTAGGGCTCGATGATCGCGATGCCCAGCGCTGCGCGAAACCCGGCGGCGAATACCAGCAGCCACAGCAGCGGGCGCACCAGGGCACTGAGCAGGCGCGTGCGCTGCAACACGAAGCGCAGCCATTCGCGCTGCATGATGCCGTTGAAACATTGCCAGTAAGCGTTCATTGGGCGTTGGCTCCTGAAGGCGTGCGGGTCAGGCGGGCAAAGGCGTGGTCGAGGTCGCCACCATGCTCCTGGCTCAACGCATCGGCCGTACCACTGGCCACCAGGCGCCCTTGGTGGAGTATCAGCAGGTCGTCGCTGGGCTGTACTTCGTCCAGCAGGTGGGTGGCCCACAGCACACTCAATTGCTGCTCGACGCACAGCAGCCGCAGGTGCTGGTTGAGCGCCAGGCGGCTGGCTGGGTCAAGGCCGACGCTGGCTTCGTCGAGCAGCAACAGGCGCGGCTCATGCAGCAGCGCGCGGGCAATTTCCACCCGGCGACGATGGCCAATGTTCAGCTCGCGCACGCGATCATGACGGCGTTCGCCAAGGCCTTGGCGAGCCAGTTCGGCCTCGACGCGCTGGCTGCTTTGGCGCCGCGACAGGCCATGCAGGGCGGCGTGGTAGCGCAGGTTCTGCTCGACGCTCAGGTCCAGGTCCAGGGTACTCTGCTGAAACACCACGCCCAGTTGGCGCAGGGCTGGGCGCGGGCTGGTGCGCAATGAATGGCCGCACACGTCAATGTCGCCCTGTTGCAGGTCGTACAGGCGGGTAAGCAGGGCGATCAAGGTCGACTTGCCGGCGCCATTGGGGCCCAACAGCGCGGCGAAACGCCCAGGTGCCAGACCGAAGCCAACCTGCCTGAGTGCCTCGCGCTGGCCGTAGGCAAAACTGACGTCCCTGACTTCCAGGGCGTTCATGGGGTCACCACCACACCCCAGGGGTAGCGCCCGACTTTCACTGACTTGAGCACCTTGAGGTGTTGCGCATCGATCACCGACACATCGCCACTGACGCCGTTGGTGGCCAGCAAGCGACTCTGGTCGGGGGTGAATGCCAGTTGCCAGACCCGCCGCCCGACCAGCAGGTAGTCGAGCACCTCATAGGTCTTGGCATCGATCACTGCCACATGGTTGGCTGGCCCCAGCGCGACGAAGGCGTACTTGCCATCGGCGCTGAGCTTTATACCCACCGGCTGGACCTTGTCCGGGTGCACGCCCTTGATCTGGAAGTTGAGGGTTTTCAGCACTTGGCGGGTGGCCACGTCGAGGATGGTCACCGTGCCACCGATTTCCGCCGAGGCCCACAGTTTCGAGCCGTCCTGGCTGAACTCGACGAAGCGCGGGCGCTGGTCGACCAGGGTGCTGTCGGCCAAGGTCTGGGTGCTGGTGTCGATCCAGTGCAGCATGTTGGTGGTTTCGCTGGTGTTCACCGCCCACTTGCCATCGGGGCTCACGGCCATGCCTTCGGGCTCGATGCCGACATCGATCTGCCCCAGGACCTTGTCGGTCACGGTGTCGATCACCGTCACCAGCGCGTCGTCCTCGTTGGACACATACAACCAGCGGTCGTTGGGGTGCAGGGCGAACTGCTCGGGGTCTTTGCCGGAGGGCAGCTCCTTGATGATCTGGCGCGTGGCCACGTCCATCACCTGCACCCGGTCGGAGTCGCTGGCGCAGATGTACAGCAGCTTGTGGTCATGCGACAGCAGCAGGCCCCGCGGGCGCTGGCCCACCGGCAGGGTCTGGGTGACCTCCAGGGTTTGCATGTCGATCAGGCTGAGGCTGTTGTCCTTTTCGTTGGACACCCAGGCAGTGGCGGCCACGGCGTGCCCGCAGGCCAGCGCCAAGGCGCCCGAGAGCAGGCTGGGGTAGAGCAGGGCCCGGGGGAAGACGGGGCGGCGCATGGCGAAATCCTTATGGTTGTGGTTATCGGCTCAGGGGTAGCTGCAGGTCACTTCGGGCTTGTCATAGCCCAGGCTGTCCATTTCGTTGAAGGGGTGCAGGAAGCCTTCCTGCGGCGAAGTGCTGACCAGGGCGCGTGGCTGCACCAGCGGGATCGGCTGGCGCAGTTCGCCGTTCCACGGGCGGTAACTGAGCTTGCGGCCCTTGAACCCGTCCAGCGGCAACTGCTCGCTGAGCAACAGCTGCTGCACCGCGCGCGGCTGGGCCTGGTGCAACTTGCTGACCGCGCTGGCGACACTGCGCACGGCCATCCAGGCGGCGAAGTCGCGGTCGTTCATCCAGCGCCCGGCCTGGGCTTCGAAGCGCTTTTGCAGCTGTGCCGCGCCGAAGGTTTCCACGGTCTTGTGCCAGCCGGTAGGGGTCAGGCCCTGAGTGCCGGCCACCGGGCGCGGGTACCAGGTCTGGTAGGGCAGGTATTCGCCAAAGTCACCGCGCTCGTCGGCCACCAGCACCACGTCGTATTCGGCCGTTTGGGTGAACAGCGGCATGTCGGCCTGGGCGCTGCGGCGCTGGTCGTTGTCGAAGGTCCAGGCCTTTTCCGCGACCAGTTGCACGCCAAAACGTTTCAGCGAGCGGCGCAGGGCGGCGGCGTAGGCCTGGTCGTCTGGCGTCTGGCCGACCACCAGTAACGCCCGCTGCCATTTGCGCAGTACCAGGAACTGCACCAGGGCATCGGCGAGCATGGCCCGGCCCGGCAGGCTGTGCAGCACATTGCCCAGGCACTGGCTGCTGCGCAGGCTGTCGTCCGGGCTGCCAGCATTGAACAGCAGGCTGTCGGGCAGGGCGGCAGACAGTGCGCGCAGGCTGGTGGCCGGGGCGTTGACCACGAACAGGCGCAGGCCCTGGTCATGCTGGGCCTTGGCCGCCTGGAGCAGCGCCTCGGGGCTGTCGACGTTGGCGTGGGTCAGTTGGAACTGCTGTTTCAGGAAGCGCCCGGTGCTGTTGCTGTCGACAATGGCCAGGTCGGCGCCTTGCAACCCGGCATCGCCGGGTTCAGGGATGATGTTGGACAGCAGCGGGCCTGGGTCGGGGCGATAGCCCAGGTAGCCGATGCGTACTTGCAGCGTCTCTGCGGGCTGGCCCTGCGCGGCAGGCGTCAGGGGCGCAGACAGCGCGGCGGCCAGGGCCAGTAGGCAGGTGAGGGCAAGGTGGGCAGGCTGGCGCATGACACACTCCACGGCAGATGGCGCCAGCATAGGAAGCCCTTCGGCAGCGGGAAATATGCAGAAAGTAGCGCTCGGCCGGTACCAAGGTAGTAATTCAGTGCGGGGGCCGCAGTTTTACGATGGTCCCCAATGGCCTGAGGAGAACCGCTTGTGCGCCTTGTCAACTTGTCGGCCCTGTGGCGAGTCAACCTCTGGGTCACGTTATGCTTCGCCTTGGTGACGCTGGCTTGTGCCGGGGTGCTGTTGCACCAGGCAGTGGCCGACGTCGAGCGTGAGTTGCAGTCAGCCGAGGCTGTGTTGGCGTACTTGGGCGAAACCGCTGAACGCGACCCGGCAAGCCTGCAACCCGGTTTGACCAAGAGCCTGCGCCATGTGCGTGTGCACTGGCTGGCACCGGGTGAGGTGCCAACGCTGCCGCAAGAGGCCGGTATGGATGCCTGGCTTGGCCGCCAGTTGGTCGGTGAGCGTTACCAAGGCAGCCGGTTGCTGGACTTGAGTGATGGCCGCCGCGTGTTGATTGCCGTGGATGCGCGGGATGAAATCGATGAAGTCTGGGACTCCCTGCAGCAACTGCTAGGCGTTTGTGGGCTGGCATTGTTGTTGAGCCTGTTGACCATCCGCTGGGCGGTGCGGCGGGCCATGGGCCTGCTGGATGAGCTGCTGGGGGCCTTGCACCAAGTCTCAGGCGGACAATTGACGGCGCGCCTGCGCGAGGCCGGCTTGCCGGAAGCGCGCCAGTTGGCGAAACACTTCAACCGCATGGCCGCAACCCTGGAGCAGGCCCAGGCCGACAATGCCCAACTGACTCAAGCTCTGCTGGCAGTGCAGGAGCAGGAGCGTACCCAGTTGGCGCAGACCCTGCACGATGATCTGGGGCAATACCTGGCCGGCATGCGTGCCCAGCTGTGCCTGTTGCGCATGGTGGCCGAACAGCCTGAACGGGTGACACAGACGGCGCACGCCCTTGAAGTCAATTGCGAGCGGCTGCAGCAAGGTTTTCGTGCGCTGGTGCACAATTTATATCCGGTGGCGCTGCATTACATGCCGCTGGCCGAGGCCTTCGGGCTGTTGGTGAGCCAGTGGCAGGCCAGCCAGGGCATCGAGTGCCGGCTGCGGGTTGGTGAGCATCTGCCGGCGCTGCCTGGGGCGAGCAGAACGCATTTGTACCGCTTGCTGCAGGAGGCGCTGACCAACGTCGCCCGGCATGCCGGTGCCACCCAGGTGCGGGTACGCCTGCAGCGCAGTACCAAGGGCTTGCGCCTGTTCATTCGCGACAACGGCTGTGGCGCTTGCCAGCCCCGTCGCCCAGGGGTAGGCCTGCACTCGATGGCTGAGCGGGCCCGCAGCCTTGGTGGGGAGTTACGCATTTTCAGCCGCCCGGGGGCTGGCTGGGCGCTGGCCCTTAACATACCGGAGGAGGTGTGATGAATATCGTGTTGGTCGATGACCACGCCGTGGTCCGCCAGGGCTACGCCAGCCTGCTGCGGGCGGTGCTGCCATTGGTGCAGGTGCGTGAGGCCGCCAGTGGTGAAGAAGCGCTGGCGAGGGTGCAGGAGCAGGTACCCAACCTGGTGATCATGGACTTTGGCCTGCCCGGTATCAGTGGCCTGGAAACCACCCGTCGCCTGCGCCAGCGCCTTCCGCAGTTGCGGGTGTTGTTTTTCAGCATGCACGACGAGCTGCCGCTGGTACGCCAGGCGCTGGAGGCGGGGGCTTCGGGCTACCTGACCAAGAACTCGGCGCCTGAGGTGCTGATCGAGGCGGTGCAGCGGGTATTGGCCGGGCATGCCTACATCGAACAGCCCTTGGCCACACAGCTGGCTTGCAGGTCACAGCAAAGCACGGGTGACCCGCGGTTACAGCGCATGACCCAGCGCGAACTGGAGATCTTCACGATGCTGGCAAAGGGCACCCCGGCGCGGGTAATTGCCGAGCAGTTGTGTATCAGTGCCAAGACCGTGTCCAACCACCTGACCTTGCTCAAGAGCAAGATGCAGGTCAGCTCGCATGCCGAGCTGGTGCATCTGGGGATTGACCTGGGGGTGGTGCGGGTGGCGGGGTGAGGTGAGCGCCTGGCTTTGGAGGTTCAGCGCCTCTGAGATCGAGCGCCGCCCGCGCGGCGCATCGCGAGCTGCGCTCGCTCCTACCTTTGTTTCGGGCCAGTTACGCCTGGGGGATTTGCGCGCGTACGCCTTGGCGCATGGCGCGATATTGCGTCGAACGAACAAGGCGGTCGCGCGCGCCTGTCACAGGCGTGACTAGCCCGAAACAAAGGTAGGAGCGAGCGCAGCTCGCGATGCGCCGCGCGGGCGGCGCTCGATCTCACAGGCGACGAACAACTCAAGGCATGCACCTACCAGCCGCTACTGGCCCACCCGACAGGTGGACCAAGCCATTACTCACCCCCTGCAATTGCAGATTGCGACAAGGCCACCGGGTGCACGGCTTGGTTTTTGTGGCGGCGCTCGATCTCACAGGCCCTGAACCTGCCACGGCGAACCCCTCACTCATTTGTCCCAGGTCTCAGGGCAACCCCTGCACCCCTCCATATTGGCCTCCTGAAAGTTCCCGTAATGCTGCCGCGCCCCGCGCAAATCGGCGCGTGCCAGGTTGCTCTGGCCAAACTTGGCCTCCTGTAGGTTGGCATCGCCCAGGTTGGCCTCTTGCAGATCGGCTTTGCTCAACCAGGCCATTTCCAGGTCCGCCGCCTGCAAGTTGGCCTGCTGCAGCTTTGCCCCGGACAGCCTGGCGAACTGCAGGTAGGCTGCGCGCAAGTCCGCCTTTGCAAACTGTGCGCCCTGGGCGAACAAGCCCCAGCCTTGAATGGCCACCAGCTTGCTGTTGCTCAGGTCGGCCAGGCGCAGATTGCTCTGTTGCAGGCTGGCGCGGGTCAGGTTGGCACCTTGCAGGCGGGCTTTTTCCAGATTTGCCAGGTCCAGCTGGGCATGACGCAGGTCGGCCTCACGCAGGTCGGCACCGGCCAGGTTCATCTTGCGCAGGTCCTGGTTGGCCAGGTTGGCGCCGCGCAGGTTGGCCCCTGGGCACTGGCTGGCTTCGGCTATCACGCAGCCGTCGATGACCAAGGGGGCATCGTTGCCGGCGTCGTCGGCGTTCACTGCCAGGGCAGGGGACAGCGCCAGCAGCAAGGTAAAGGGCAGGTAATTCATGGTGAAAGCCTCTGGGCAGGTCAAGGTCAGAAACGGGGAGGGGCGCAGGCCGCTCCCCGCTGCAGGTCAACGCTGTGCAGTCTGGTTGTCCCAGCTCGGGATCTTGAACACCCAGAACGAACCACCCTGAGCCACCGGTTTGGTCAGCTCGGCCATGTCGCCGCCCCACAGTGGTACTGCACCGCCGTAGCCCACGGTCACGCCGATGTACTGCTCGCCGTCCTGTTCCCAGGTGATGGGCGGCGAGACGATGCCGCTGCCGGTCTGGAACTTCCACAATTCCTTGCCGGTCTTGGCGTCGAAGGCCTTGAAGAAGCCATCGCCGGTACCGGTGAACACCAGGTTGCCCTTGGTTGCTAGCACCCCGGCCCATAGCGGCAGGTGCTCCTTGTGTTCCCACACCAGCTTGCCGGTGGAGGGGTCCATGGCGCGCAGGGTACCCACGTGGTCGTCGTACATGCGCTTGATGCGGAAGCCCATGCCCAGGTAAGCCGAGCCTTTCTTGTAGTTCACTTCCTCGGTCCAGTACTCCTCTTTCCACTGGTTGCCGGGGATGTAGAACAGGCCGGTATCCTGGCTGTAGGCCATGGGGTTCCAGTTCTTGCCGCCCAGGAATGGCGGCGACACCTCAACCGGCTTGCCCTTGGTTTCCCCCGGCAGCGGCTTGGCTGGGCGTTGGCCGGGGTTCTCCACCGGGCGCCCGGTCTTCAGGTCGATGTGACTGGCCCAGGTGATGTTGTCGACGAAGGGGAAGGCGTTCTGCAGCTTGCCGTTGTTGCGGTCGACAACGTAGAAGAAACCGTTGCGGTCAGCGTGGCCGGTAGCCTTGACCACCTTGCCGTCCTTGTCCTTGTAGTCGAACAGCACCAGCTCGTTGTTGCCGGAGAAGTCCCAGGCATCGTTGGGGGTGTGCTGGTAGAACCACTTGACCTCGCCGGTACTCGGGTCGACACCGACCTGGCCAGAGGTGTACAGGCTGTCGAAGTCATGCGGGTTGCCGTCCTTGGACGTGCGCGCCCAGGTATTCCAGGGGCCTGGGTTGCCGGCGCCGACGATGATGGTGTTGGTTTCGGGGTCGAAGCTCGCGCTTTGCCAAGGGGCACCACCGCCGTGGCTCCAGGCTTCGACCTTACCGGTTTCGGTGGTCGGGTCGTCCGGCCAGGACGGCGCCTTGACGTCGCCGGTCGGGGTGCTGTCCTTGCCGTTCAGGCGGCCCATGTGGCCCTCGACGAAGGGCCGCATCCACACCTCTTCGCCGGTGTCCGGGTCCCGCGCGAACAGCTGGCCGACCACGCCGAATTCATCACCGGAGCTGCCGTGGATCAGCAGCACCTTGCCGCTGGTCTTGTCCTTGATCAGCACTGGCGCACCGGTCATGGTGTAGCCGGCGCTGTGGTCGCCGAACTTCTTGTTCCACACCACTTTGCCGGTGCGCTTGTCGAGGGCGATGACCCGCGCGTCGAGGGTGCCGAAGTAGATCTTGTCGCCGTAGATCGCCGCCCCGCGGTTGACCACGTCACAGCACGGACGAATGTTGTCGGGCAGCCGGTGGTTATAGGTCCACAAGCGTTTGCCGGTCTTGGCATCGAGGGCGAATACCCGCGAGTACGAGCCGGTGACGTAGACCACGCCGTCGCTGACGATGGCCTGTGATTCCTGGCCGCGCTGCTTCTCATCGCCGAAGGAGTACGACCAGGCCGGGGTCAGCTTGAACACGTTCTTGTCATTGACCTGGGCCAGCGGGCTCCAGCGCTGGGCATTGGTGCCCATGCCGTACTGCAGCACGTCGCTGGTGGTGAGGTGGTCGTTGGCGATGTCTTCCCAGGTGACATTCTTGCCGGCAGGTGCCGCTGGGGGGGTGGCCGCAGTTGCCACGCTGCCCAGGGCCAGGCTACCGGCCATCAGCAGCACGCGCACGCTCAGGGCCAGAGGGGAAAGGGCGGGTAGCGATCTTATTGTCATGGTTGCAGTTCCCAATGGAGGTTTTGGCCTGCACAGGGTGGGGCGCAGTGGCGCTTGCGGGATACGGAAAATATCCCGCCCTTGCCGGGAAGAGTTCCCGGCCGGCACCTCATTTGGCCGTTCGCCACAAGCCCTACTACCAAGGGAGTAAGGCCCGGCCACCAAAGCAGCATTCGGCCGCCTGCGAGGTGTTTTTAAGATGGCGGCACGGCCTCTGTGGTTGAGGCTTTGCGTGCAATGGTGAGGGCATGACAATGACAATAAAACGCAATGTGTTGCTTGCTGCAGGGCTGTTGGCCGGGGCTGTGTTGACCGGCACGGCCTGGGCCCATGGCAATGTGGTCCCGCAGGCGGTGGAGACCCAGGGCCTGACCCCGATCAAGGACGCTGGCGTGAGCCTGGACGGTGACGGCTGGGCAGCGGTCAACCCTTACCGCAGTTCGCCTGAGCACGACAAAGCGGTGGAGATCGGCGCCTCGGCCTACAACCAGAACTGCGCGGCCTGCCATGGCCTGGAAGCCAAATCTGGCGGTATTGCCCCCGACCTGCGCCTGCTCGATGCCGGCGACGCCGGCGATGAATGGTTCGTCGAGCGCGTACGCCACGGCGCGGTCCGCGACGGCCGCGTGTACATGCCGAAAATGGCCGATTACCTGAGCCAGGAAGCCCTGTGGGCGGTGCGCACTTACCTGGACAGCGTGCACGTCGAGGAGTGACGGCCATGCGCCTGATGGCGGTGCTGTTCACGGGCCTGTTGCTGTGCTGTGCAGCGGCCCAGGCGCAGGTGCGCAACTACGACACGATCATCGCTGCCGGTGAGCTGAAGGTGGCGGTGTACAAGGACTTTGCGCCCTACAGCTTCCAGGACCACGGCCAGCCGCGTGGTGTGGATGTGGAGCTGGCCCAGGCGCTGGCCGAGGCCATGGGCGTGCGCCTGCAATTGATCTGGGCGCCCCCTGGGGAAAAGCTCGACGACGACCTGCGCGATTACATTTGGCGCGGCAGCCCGCTGCGCCACCAGCAGTTGGCCGACCTGATGATGCGGGTGCCGTACGACCACGACTACACGCAGAAGCGCAACGAACTGGGTGAACTGGAAAACGGCCAGGTGGTGATGTTCGGCCCTTATCAGGAAGAGCGCTGGCAAGTGGCCTACGACCGCCGCCGGTTGGCCTCGGTGGCCAGTGTCGCCGTGTTCCAGCAGCACCCGATCGGCGTCGAGGTAGACAGTGTGCCGTCGTTCTACCTGACCTCGGTTTTCAACGGCATGCTCAGTGCCAAAACCCATCATTACCCCAGCGTTCAGCAGGCCTTTGCGGCCATGCACGCCGGCCAGGTGGATGCGGTGATGGCGATGCGTGGTGAAGTTGACTGGCAACTGCACCAGGCCGCTGACCCGCAACTGGCGTTGGCGGAAAACGCTTACCCGAACCTTGGCAAGCAAGCCTGGGAGATCGGCATGGCGGTGCACGAAAGCAACCGGCAACTGGCCTATGCGGTAGAGGAGGCGCTAGAGGCGTTGATCCGGGATGGGCGGATGCAGGCGATTTATGCCCATTACGGCCTGCGCTATCAGACGCCGGAAATGTATCGGTAGTGCTCATCGAAGGAGTGGAGGATGAACTGGCGAGCAACTGTCCTGCTGGTGTGCTGGATGCCCTGGGCGCCCCAGGCCTTGGCCAGCGAGCCCAGTGCCAGCAAGGACCCGGTACCGTCGGTGATGTGGGACTTCTACCATAAGCAACTGCTCGGCCAGGCACCGTTCGTGTTCGATGACCGGGTCAAGCTGCTGGCCCCACCCTTTGCCGAGGACGCACGCCAGGTGCCGCTGGAGATCGATGCCCGGGCGTTTACCGGCGAGGTGGTGCGTATCATCGCCTGGGCGGAGCTCAACCCGTTGCCGCGCATTGTCGACTTTCGGCCCGGCGAGCGTGTGCTGCCCTGGTTGTCGATCCGTATCCGTATCGAGCAGGCCACGCCGCTGCGCGCGGCCGTGCTCACCCGCGACGGCCTGTGGCATGTCGGCTCTACCCTGATCGATGCTGCCGGCGGCGGCTGTACTGCGCCCAGCGTGGTACGCACCCAACCCGGCTGGGAGGAACACCTCGGCGAGGTGCTGGGTGGGCGCTACGGACGCGGCGATAGCAGCCGCTTGCGCTTGCAGGTGAGCCACCCGATGGACAACGGCCTGGTCAGTGGTATTCCCGAATTCTTTCTCAACCATGCGCAGTTGCAAGGCGCCGATGGCCAGCCCCTGGCCAGCCTGGAACTGTACCCGGCGGTCAGCGAAAACCCCAATTTGGGCTTCGATGT
This sequence comes from Pseudomonas sp. LB-090624, assembly GCF_003205205.1. Classification (GTDB taxonomy): domain Bacteria; phylum Pseudomonadota; class Gammaproteobacteria; order Pseudomonadales; family Pseudomonadaceae; genus Aquipseudomonas. The sequence goes on along the minus strand of NZ_QJRL01000002.1, from coordinate 138,965 downwards.
CCTGGGCCCCGGGCCAACCCGGCTGCTGTTGCAGGACAACAGCGGCAACCAGTTCGAGGCGGCGCTGCCCTGAGCGCCAGGCCTGACCCTTTACCCGACCCGAGGCACCTGCCATGCGCTGGATCCTGCTGTTGCTGCTGTGCCTGGGGCTGCCGGCCCAGGCAAACCTGGAATACGGGCTGGTGCCCCGGCAGATTGCCGAGGGCACCTGGTTGCTGGAAGGCAGTACCGACAATTTTGCCAAGGCCAATGGCGGCAATGTGGTCAACACCGCGTTCATCGTTACCGACGCGGGTGTGGTGGTGATCGACAGCGGGCCGTCGAAGCGCTATGGCGAGGCGTTGCGCCAAGCCATTGCCACCGTCACCGACAAGCCGGTGCTCGAAGTGCTGCTGACCCATCATCACCCAGACCACGCGCTGGGCAACCAGGCCTTTGCCGATGTGCCCATTGGCGCCTTGGCAGGTACCTCTGAGCTGCTGCGTCAGCAGGGGGATGCCATGGCCGAGAACATGTACCGCCTGGTCGGTGACTGGATGCGGGGCACCGAGGTGGTGTTGCCGAGCCGGGTAGTGGAGCCCGGTATCCATGAAGTCGGTGGGCACCGCCTGCGTTTGCTGGGGCTGGGTGGGCATACCGGCGCTGACCTGGCGATTCTCGATGAATCGACCGGGGTGCTGTTCGCTGGCGACCTGGTGTTCTACGAGCGTGCCCTGACGACGCCCAACAGCCCAGGGCTGGATGTTTGGCTCAAGGACCTCGAGACCTTGCAGGCGCTGCCCTGGAAGCAGCTGGTGCCCGGGCATGGCCCGGTGGCCAGCGACACCCGGCCGTTTACGCAGATGCGCGATTACCTGGGCTGGCTGGATAGCCTGCTGCGTGAGGGCGCTGCGCGTGGCGATGACATGGCCGAGATGATCCGCAGCCCAATCCCCGAGCGGTTTGCCGGGGTCAGCCTGACCCGGTATGAGCTGATTCGCAGTGTCAGCCATCTGTATCCGCGTTACGAGCGCCAACAATTCCGGCGCGTTGACGCCAGGCACTGACGCGCCTGCCCTGTACCAAGGAACTAGAAAACTCCGCATTCCTGGCAATTGTTGGCGAACAGGCCGCGACCAAGAATTCTCGGCACACCGGGAAATTTTCCCGGACACAACAAAAAAACCAAAGGTAGCCGACATGACCCGATCCGCACGTCGTCCCGCGTTCGCCCAGAGCCTGGTGCTCAGCGCCATGCTGCTGGCCGGCGCGGCCCACGCCGCCGTCAGCAATGAAGAAATCCTCCAGGACCCGAAGAACCCGCAGCAGATCGTCACCAATGGCCTGGGCGTGCAGGGCCAGCGCTACAGCCCGCTGGACATGCTCAACAGCAACAACGTCAAGGAGCTGCGGCCGGTCTGGGCATTCTCCTTCGGTGGTGAGAAGCAGCGCGGCCAGCAGGCCCAGCCGCTGGTCAAGGACGGCGTGATGTACCTGACCGGCTCCTATTCGCGGGTGTTCGCCGTGGACGCCCGCACCGGCAAGAAACTCTGGCAGTACGATGCCCGCCTGCCGGACGACATCCGCCCGTGCTGTGACGTGATCAACCGGGGCGTGGCGCTGTACGGCGACCTGGTGTTCTTCGGCACCCTGGACGCCAAGCTGGTGGCACTGAACAAGGACACCGGCAAGGTGGTGTGGAGCAAGAAGGTGGCCGACCACAAGGAAGGCTACTCGATCAGCGCCGCGCCGATGATCGTCAACGGCAAGCTGATTACCGGCGTGGCCGGCGGCGAGTTCGGCGTGGTGGGCAAGATCCAGGCCTACAACCCGGAGAACGGTGAACTGTTGTGGATGCGGCCGACCGTGGAAGGGCACATGGGCTATGTGTACAAGGACGGCAAGGCGATCGAGAACGGTATTTCCGGCGGTGAGGCGGGCAAGACCTGGCCTGGCGACCTGTGGAAGACCGGCGGCGCCGCGCCTTGGCTGGGCGGCTACTACGACCCGGAAACCAACCTGATCCTGTTCGGCACTGGCAACCCGGCACCCTGGAATTCGCACCTGCGCCCGGGTGACAACCTGTATTCCTCGTCGCGTCTGGCGCTGAACCCGGATGACGGCACCATCAAGTGGCACTTCCAGAGCACGCCGCATGACGGCTGGGACTTCGACGGCGTTAATGAGCTGATCTCGTTCAACTACAAGGACGGCGGCAAGGAGGTGAAGGCCGCCGCCACCGCCGACCGCAACGGCTTCTTCTACGTGCTGGACCGCACCAACGGCAAGTTCATCCGCGGCTTCCCCTTCGTCGACAAGATCACCTGGGCCACCGGCCTGGACAAGGATGGCCGGCCAATCTACAACGAAGCCAGCCGCCCGGGCGCGCCGGGGAGTGAAGCCAAGGGCAGCTCGGTATTCGTCGCCCCGGCCTTCCTCGGTGCCAAGAACTGGATGCCGATGGCCTACAACAAAGACACCGGGCTGTTCTACGTGCCGTCCAACGAGTGGGGCATGGACATCTGGAACGAAGGGATTGCCTACAAAAAGGGCGCGGCGTTCCTGGGTGCCGGCTTCACCATCAAGCCACTGAACGAGGACTACATCGGGGTGCTGCGTGCCATCGACCCGGTCAGCGGCAAGGAAGTGTGGCGGCACAAGAACTACGCGCCGCTGTGGGGCGGTGTGCTGACCACCAAGGGCAACCTGGTGTTCACCGGGACGCCGGAGGGCTTCTTGCAGGCGTTCAACGCCAAGACCGGCGACAAGGTCTGGGAATTCCAGACCGGCTCTGGCGTGCTCGGCTCGCCGGTAACCTGGGAAATGGACGGCGAGCAGTATGTTTCGGTGGTGTCCGGCTGGGGCGGCGCGGTGCCGCTGTGGGGCGGTGAAGTGGCCAAGCGGGTGAAGGACTTCAACCAGGGCGGCATGCTCTGGACCTTCAAATTGCCCAAGCAGTTGCAGCACACCGCAAGCGCCAAGCGCTGAGGCCCAGACCCTACTACCAAATGACGAGAGCCCCGCTGCCAACGATGCATTCGCCCGGCACGCGGGGCTTTCTACCATTGAAGCATCGCCTGTCGTGGGACAGGCATCGACCCGCAGAGGCTCAGCATGATCTACGCACAACCCGGAACTCCAGGTGCCGTCGTATCCTTCAAACCCCGCTACGGCAACTTCATCAATGGCGAGTTCGTGGCGCCGCTGGCTGGCCAGTACTTCACCAACAGCTCGCCGGTCAATGGCCAGCCGATTGGCGAATTCCCCCGTTCTACCGCCCAGGATATCGAACGTGCGCTGGATGCCGCACATGCCGCGGCCGACGCCTGGGGCAAGACCTCGGTGCAGGACCGTGCCCGGGTACTGCTGAAGATCGCCGACCGCATCGAGCAGAACCTGGAAGTGCTGGCGGTTACCGAAACCTGGGACAACGGCAAGGCCGTGCGCGAAACCCTGAACGCCGACGTGCCGCTGGCGGCGGATCACTTTCGTTATTTCGCTGGCTGCATTCGCGCGCAGGAAGGCGGTGCTGCCGAGATCAACGAAGGCACTGTGGCCTATCACATCCATGAACCGCTGGGTGTGGTCGGGCAGATCATCCCGTGGAACTTCCCGCTGTTGATGGCGGCCTGGAAGCTTGCCCCGGCCCTGGCCGCCGGCAACTGCGTGGTGCTCAAGCCGGCTGAACAGACGCCGCTGTCGATCACCGTGTTTGCCGAGCTGATTGCCGACCTGTTGCCGGCAGGCGTGTTGAACATTGTCCAGGGCTTTGGCCGTGAAGCGGGCGAGGCCCTGGCTACCAGCAAGCGGATTGCCAAGATCGCCTTCACCGGGTCCACCCCGGTGGGCTCGCACATCATGAAGTGCGCAGCCGAGAACATCATCCCGTCCACCGTCGAACTGGGCGGCAAATCGCCCAACATTTTCTTCGAAGATATCATGCAGGCCGAGCCTGCGTTCATCGAGAAGGCGGCCGAAGGCCTGGTGCTGGCGTTCTTCAACCAGGGCGAGGTCTGCACCTGCCCGTCGCGGGCGCTGATCCAGGAGTCGATCTACGAACCGTTCATGGCCGAGGTGATGAAGAAGATCGCCAGGATCACCCGCGGCAACCCGCTGGATACCGAGACCATGGTGGGGGCGCAAGCTTCCGAGCAGCAGTACGACAAGATCCTCTCGTACCTGCAGATCGCCCGGGAGGAGGGTGCACAGTTGCTGACCGGCGGGGCTGCCGAGCGCCTGCAGGGCGACCTGTCCACCGGTTACTACATCCAGCCGACCCTGCTGAAAGGCCACAACCGGATGCGCGTGTTCCAGGAAGAAATCTTCGGCCCAGTGGTGGGCGTCACCACCTTCAAGGACGAAGCTGAAGCCCTGGCAATCGCCAACGACAGTGAATTCGGCCTTGGTGCCGGCCTGTGGACCCGCGACATCAACCGCGCCTACCGCATGGGCCGTGGGATCAAGGCCGGGCGGATATGGACCAACTGCTACCACCTGTACCCGGCGCATGCCGCGTTTGGGGGCTACAAGAAGTCGGGCGTGGGGCGTGAGACGCACAAGATGATGCTGGACCATTACCAGCAGACCAAGAACCTGCTGGTGAGCTACGACATCAACCCGTTGGGCTTCTTCTAAGCCGGGTCGGGGCCTTCGCGGCTCGCCCGCTCCCACAGGTTCACCGTTGGTTCCAGAACCGGCGCAGGACCTGTGGGCTCGGGTTCATCCGCGAAGAGGCCGGCACTCGCCAATGCCTACTCGTACCATCGCACCCCGCAAGCTCGTTCCAAAGTAGCATTCGCCCCAGTTCCCCCCCGTGCATTAATGCTTCTACCGGAATTCTCCGGCACAAGAAGAGGACTAGCCCCTATGTGGACCAAACCCGCCTACACCGACCTGCGCATTGGCTTCGAAGTGACGATGTACTTCGCCAATCGCTGATGCCCCTCCGGCCATCCTTGCGATGGCCGGATCTTCAAACCGGATGCCCCTGTGAACTTGATCGATCGCCAGCAGGCCCTGGCCCTGGGCAAAGGCCTGCGTCTGCACTGGGAGCCTTTGCAGGCGCGCCATGTACTGCTGTGCCCCGGGGGCATCATCGAGCTCAACCCCAGTGCCGGCTGGGTACTGGAGCTGCTGGATGGCCAGCGTAGCGTGGCAATGATCATCGACCGCCTGGCGCAGCGTTTCCCGGGCGTACCCGGCCTTGACGAGGACGTCCTGGCGTTCCTGGAGGTGGCCCGCGCCAAGGCGTGGATCGAATGAGCGCTTGCCCCGCTTTGGTCTGGTTGCTTTCGCTGCGGGATGCTTTACGCTGGCGGTTACCTTCCAGAACAATAAAAACAGGCTTTACGATGAGCCAGATTTTCAGCCCGCTTCGCAAGTTCGTTTCGCCTGAAATCATCTTTGGTGCCGGCTGCCGACACAATGTTGCCAACTACGCCAAGACCTTTGGTGCGCGCAAGGTCCTGGTAGTCAGCGACCCCGGCGTGATCGCCGCTGGCTGGGTGGCCGACGTCGAGGCCAGCCTGCAGGGGCAGGGTATCGACTATTGCCTTTACACTGCCGTATCACCCAACCCGCGGGTCGAGGAGGTGATGCTCGGCGCCGAGATCTATCGGCAGAACCACTGCGATGTGATCGTCGCTGTGGGCGGCGGCAGCCCGATGGATTGCGGCAAGGCCATCGGCATCGTGGTCGCCCACGGGCGCAGCATCCTCGAGTTCGAAGGCGTGGACATGATCCGCGTGCCGAGCCCGCCGCTGATCCTGATCCCGACCACCGCCGGCACCTCGGCCGACGTGTCGCAATTCGTGATCATTTCCAACCAGCAGGAACGCATGAAGTTCTCCATCGTCAGCAAGGCGGTGGTGCCGGACGTGTCGCTGATCGACCCGCAAACCACCCTGAGCATGGACCCGTTCCTGTCGGCGTGTACCGGCATCGATGCGCTGGTGCACGCCATCGAGGCCTTTGTGTCCACTGGCCACGGCCCGCTGACCGACCCCCATGCGCTGGAAGCCATGCGCCTGATCAACGGCAATCTGGTGGAGATGATCGCCAACCCCCACGATATCGCCCTGCGCGAGAAGATCATGCTCGGCAGCATGCAGGCGGGGCTGGCGTTTTCCAACGCGATTCTCGGCGCGGTGCACGCCATGTCGCACAGCCTGGGCGGCTTCCTCGACCTGCCGCATGGCTTGTGCAACGCGGTGCTGGTGGAGCATGTGGTGGCGTTCAACTACAGCTCGGCGCCGGAGCGTTTCAAGGTAATTGCCGAAGTGTTCGGCATTGACTGCCGTGGTCTCAATCACCGGCAGATCTGCGGGCGCCTGGTGGAGCACCTGATTGCCCTGAAACATGCCATCGGCTTCCATGAAACCTTGGGCCTGCACGGGGTGCGCACGTCCGATATTCCGTTCTTGTCGCAACATGCGATGGATGACCCGTGCATCCTCACCAACCCCCGCGCGTCCAGCCAGCGGGATGTCGAGGTGGTCTATGGCGAGGCCCTCTGAGGACCAGCAACGGGCGCTGGCCGGGCTGCTGGGGCTGGGTGATCACTCGGCGCGCAAAAGCCATTACCCGGAACTGTCCGCACGCCTGGATGAACTTGAGGCCGAGCGCAACCGCTACAAATGGCTGTTCGAAAACGCCGTGCACGGCATTTTCCAGGCCAGCCTGCAGGACGGCATGCGTGCCGCCAACCCGGCGCTGGCACGCATGCTGGGCTACGACGACCCGCAGGAAGTGCTGTTTTCGCTGACTGACCTGGCCGCTCACTTGTTCGACGGCGGTGCCCAGGAGCTGCACGCCATCACGGCGATCCTCGCCCGTGAGCATAGCCTGCATGGCTATGAAACCCGCTTGCGGCGCAAGGACGGCAGTTACCTCGATGTGCTGATGAACCTGTTGCTCAAGCCCGGCCAGGAAGGCCTGGTGGAAGGCTTTGTCGCCGACATCACTGAGCGCAAGCAGGCGCAGCAGCGCTTGCAACAACTCAATGACGAACTGGAGCAACGGGTCGCTGCGCGAACGGACGAATTGCTCGAGGCCCGCGATGCCGCCGAAGCCGCCAACCGCAGCAAGGACAAATACCTCGCGGCCGCCAGCCACGACCTGCTGCAACCATTGAATGCCGCCCGCCTGCTGATCTCGACCTTGCGTGAACGGCCCTTGCCGGACGCCGAGCACATATTGGTGGAGCGTACCCACCAGGCCCTGGAGGGTGCCGAGGACTTGCTGACCGACCTGCTGGACATTTCCCGACTCGACCAGGCAGCGGTCAAGCCGGATGTGGCGGTGTACCGCCTCGACGAACTGTACGCGCCCTTGGTTTCGGAGTTTCGTTCCGTGGCCGACGCGGCAGGCCTGAAGCTGCATGCGCGCATTGGCGACTACGCCATCAGCACTGACCTGCGGCTGCTGACGCGCATCTTGCGTAACTTCCTCAGCAACGCCTGCCGTTACACCGATCAGGGTCGGATCTTGCTAGGCGCCAGGCGCCGCGGCAAACACCTGCGCCTGGAGGTATGGGACACCGGGCGGGGCATTGCGCAGGACCGGTTGCAAGCCATCTTCCTCGAGTTCAACCAGTTGGACGTTGGCCGTGCGGCGGACCGCAAGGGCGTGGGCCTGGGCTTGGCGATCGTCGAGCGGATCGCCAAGATTCTCGGCTACCGGATCGAAGTGCGCTCGTGGCCGGGGCGGGGTTCGATGTTCAGCATCGAAGTGCCGATTGGCCAAGAAGTACCGCAGGCGGCACACCAGGCCGCGCCGCAGCCCAGCGCCGGCAACCCGCTGCCGGGCCGGCGCCTGCTGGTGCTGGACAACGAAGTGAGCATCCTCCAAAGCATGGGTGCGCTGCTGGGGCAGTGGGGTTGCGAGGTGGTTACGGCTACCGACCAGGCGGCGGCCATGCAGGCGCTACAGGGGCGGGCACCGGAGTTGATCCTGGCCGACTTCCATCTCGATCACGGCGTGGTGGGTTGCGAGGTGGTGCGGCATTTACGCGAGCATTTTGCCACCCCGATACCGGCAGTCATCATCACTGCCGATCGCAGTGATCAATGCCGACAGGCCCTGCTGACACTTGGCGCACCCTTACTGAACAAACCGGTGAAACCAGGCAAATTGCGCGCGGTGTTGAGCCAGCTGTTGGGGTAAGTACCATTGAGCAGGTTGGCGCTGTTCTTTCCGGGGCGGCGTTCTGTATGCAGCGGGTTAGAGCAATGTGTAGGCGCTGCCTGGTCTGGATCCAACTCCCGACAAAAAATTACCCAATCGGTCAGCTTGCAAGAAGTTAGCAAACTAACTAACGCGACTTTAAATACCGCTGGTCGGTGGTGCTGTATGAAATATGAACGATTCGCTCGCTGGCGGCTCTTATTTGCCAGCAGGTGTGTTCCACTGGAACTGCACTTTGCCCACTCCCCAGAAAGTAAAGGACGTTCAACCTCATCTGCATCGCAGGGATGCACATGGGGCTTTTTTTTACCGTTGAAAGTGGAGTAATGCCCATGCCCAACCGAGGCTCATCCGGTTGAGCCGCTGTACGCCTAGGTAAGACAATCCGCTGTTCAAACTAACGATATGATTTGGCGTTTGCCGCTGCGATCAAGGGGTTCGCACGCCTGTCGCACGGCTATGGGGCGCTGATGTATTACGTGGAGAATTCGACGTGGAGTTTAATACAATTATTAGCCTGTTCGGGCAAAAAGAATCCATGGAACTGGTGCGGCTGTCGGTGATTTATGTTCATCTGTTGGCCTGTTGCATTGCCATCGGCCTGGTGTTTACCAGTGATGCCGAGATGGTCAGGGACTTATTGAAAGGCCACAAACAGGCCGGCCATGACGGTAAGCACATGGCGCGGTTACAGAAGTCTGTGACCTATGCTTTGTTAGGGTTGTGGCTGACCGGCGCTGCCGTGATTGGTATTGACTACCTTGAAAAAGGCATGAACTACTTTGCCAATCCCAAACTTCACGCGAAGGTCATTATTGTCCTGTTGCTGACGTTCAATGGCCTGTTGTTGCACCGTTATGTCTTGCCGGCCTTGCTCAAGGCCGGTTCTTTGATCGACTTGAATATCGGCGTGCGCCTGTTCGCCCTGTTCTCCGGCGCCCTGTCGGGTGTTTCCTGGTTGTACGCAGCGATGCTGGGGGTTGGCCGGCCGCTGGCCTGGAAGTATTCGCTGACCGAGTTGTTGCTGGCCTATCCGGTCATGATCCTGCTGGGCTTTGCCCTGATGGCAGCCCTGACCCAGTGGGCACGTCAACGCGCCCAAGCCCAAGAAACCCAAGCACCCGCATGGCCGCTGGCGGGTATCCCTTGCTGAATGCGTGAACGTGAACCCTAGCGGGAATGCGGATACGCTGCGAACCGGTCGCCTGGTTCGCAGCGTGTTGATGACGGGTGATGAATTGCGCCACCGACGTCTTGTGGCTATATTGCCTTCAGCGGCGGTTCGCCAACTCTGCGCGGACGATGGCTGCTCCTGCACTCAGCGCCTTGAGCTTGCCGTTGGCGACCCGGCGTGGCAGGGGCGCCATGCCGCAGTTGGTGCACGGGTAAAGTTTGTCAGCGTCGACAAACTGCAGGGCCTTGCGCAGGGTGTCGGCAACTTCCTCGGGCGTTTCGATGCCATGGCTGGCAACGTCAATGGCGCCGACCATGACTTTCTTGCCACGAATCAGTTCGAGCAGATCCATCGGCACCTGTGAGTTGTGGCACTCCAGCGAAATGATATCGATGCTGGAGCGCTGCAACCTGGGGAAGGCCTCTTCATATTGCCGCCACTCCGAGCCCAAGGTCTTTTTCCAGTCGGTGTTGGCCTTGATGCCGTAGCCGTAACAGATGTGCACGGCCGTTTCGCACTTGAGGCCTTGAATGGCCCGTTCCAGGGTAGCCACGCCCCAGTCATTCACTTCGTCAAAGAACACATTGAAGGCGGGTTCGTCGAACTGGATGATATCCACGCCGGCCGCTTCCAGTTCCAGGGCTTCCTGATTGAGAATCTTGGCGAATTCCCAAGCGAGCTTTTCCCGGCTCTTGTAATGGCTGTCATACAACGTGTCGATCATGGTCATGGGGCCGGGCAGCGCCCACTTTATCGGCTGGGTGGTTTGCTGCCGCAGGAACCGGGCGTCTTCGACGAACACCGGTTTTTGGCGGGCGACAGCGCCGACGACCGTGGGGACGCTGGCATCGTAGCGGTCGCGAATCCGGACAGTTTCACGCTTTGCGAAATCTACCCCGGCAAGGTGTTCGATAAACGTGGTGACGAAATGCTGGCGTGTCTGCTCGCCGTCACTGACGATATCGATGCCGGCGTGCTGTTGTTCTTGCAGGGCCAGGCGCAGGGCATCCTGTTTGCCTTCGATCAATTGCGCATTTTGCAACTTCCAGGGTGACCAGAGTGTTTCCGGTTCGGCCAGCCACGAAGGTTTGGGCAAGCTGCCGGCAGTGGAGGTGGGAAGCAGGGTGTTCATCAGCGGTAACCTTGTACGTGAAGTGATCAGCGGGCGTATCGAGCGGACCATTGCTCGAGCGTGGCCTGGTACGGTTTGACAAATTGCTCTTCGGCAAACTTGCCCTGCTCGATCGCCAGGCGGCTGCGTTCCTCGCGATCGTAGACAATGCGCGTGAGGGAATAGTCCTGGTGTTTCAGGCTGGGCTGGTAGGACTTTCCGGCCGCAGAGTTGGCGTTGTAGATCTCGGGGCGATAGATCTTCTGAAAGGTATCCATGGTGCTGATGGTGCTGATCAGCTCAAGGTTGCTGTAGTCGGCCAGCAGGTCACCGGCAAAGTAAAAGGCCAATGGCGCCACGCTGTTCGGCGGCATGAAATAGCGCACCTTCAGGCCCATCTTGTTGAAGTAGTCGTCCGTCAGCGAATAGGCGTCCTGCAGGTATTCAGCGCCCAGGACCGGGTGCTGGTTTTCGGTGCGGTGGTAGGTCCTGCTGCTGGACACGCTCAGGCAGATGACCGGTGGTTTGTTGAAGTGCTGCTTGTAGGTTGGCGAGTTGATGAAACACTTGAACAGGTTGCCATGCAGCTCGCCAAAGTTGTCGGGTGTGCTGAAAGTTGGCCGACCCTTGTTGTGTTCCAGCAACAGGACGCTGAAGTCGTAGTCGCGGACGTACGAGGAGAAGTTGTTACCGACCATACCCTCGAGGCGGGTGTCGGTCTTGTGGTCGACAATATGGGTCTTCAGGATCTCGATCAGCGGCAGGGCGCTACCGTGCTGCTCGGCACCCAGACGCAGTGCGACCGAAATGATGTCCAGCTCAAGGCTGTAGCGATCATTGTCGGCATTGTCCCAGTGCGCCAGGGCGTTGAAACGGTTGTCGATCATCTTCAGGGTGTTGCGCAGGTTTTCCTGGCGATTCGAACCCCGCGCCAGGTTGGCGAAATTGGTGGTGATGCGGGTGTTTTCGCCGGGGTGATAGTGCTCATCGAAAGGGGTGCGCGTGACGATGAATGTCGGTGCTTCGTTCATGTGTTCGGTGTCCTGATACCTGCGCCGAGATGCTTCATTGCTGCGCGGCAGCATGCGCAAGGCTGAAGGCTCGGTCGTCTGTTGTCCGTGATCGAAGCCTATTCTAGGCAGGGTCATTGCATGAATGAAATTGAAGATGATTCAGAAAACATTTAGTTTTTCTCATGACGCCATCGCGAATTATTTCCTGATAAAAGGGAGGGAATTTTGAGTTGGCATGAATATCTCATGTCAAACGAGAGCCATTACGGGCTCATGCGTTGGTACCCACCTCCCATGGAAGAACAATAAAAGGGGGCTTACATGAGTTGTCTGATCTGTGCAGGGCAGGCGGAATCCGTTGAGTGCACCCTTGGATGGGAAGAGCGGCGTTGTGCCCGATGCGGGTGTTACCGAATGTCCCAATCGCTCATCCTGGTGATGATGGAGGAAGGGCAGATTTTCGATACCGAGCGCATGCGCGCATGGCTGGCGGTTACCCGTGGTCAGGTGCCTGTTCCCGCCATCGACCATGACCAGGCGATTCTGCTGCTGTGAATTGCAGGCTGGTGCAGCGGTTCTGGCGAGAGCGTTGTGTACCTGCCTTGGTGACCTGCGGCATCATGTGACGCTCGGCCATCAACTTACCCAGGATACCGCGATGATCAAAGTTGGCGATCAGCTGCCCGACGTCACCCTTTACCAGTACAACAACGACGCGGGGGCCTGCGCGATCGGGCCCAGGGCCTTTTCCATCCGCGAGCGTTGCAAGCAGAAAAAAGTACTGATTTTCGGTTTGCCGGGAGCGTTCACGCCTACTTGTTCCGAACGCCACGTCCCCGGTTATGTCGCTGCGGCGCAAGCATTGTCCGCAGCTGGCATTGACGAAATCCTCTGTGTCTCGGTGAACGACGCCTTTGTCATGAACGCCTGGGGCAACAGCCTGCAGGTAGCCGATGCAGTGGGCATGATTGGCGATGGCAATGGCGATTTCAGTGACGCGTTGGGGCTGCTGCAGGACCTTTCTGCGCGCGGTATGGGCCGCCGTTCGCTGCGCTATGCGATGGTGGTCGACGATCAGGTGGTCACCTACGTTGCGCTTGAAGCACCTGGCAAGTTCGAAGTCAGTGATGCGTCGAGCCTGCTGGCAGCATTGCGCTAGCAGCACGTCCCCGGCCTTGCACCCAGGCCGTGTCGGGCCACCGACGCCCATTTCGAACCGCCCACGCTAAGAATAAGGTACAGACGGTTGGAACTTCACCAACTCGCCATGCATCGAACCAGCACAAGTTCGCCAAATCGCTGCGGACCTTGCAGTACGGGCACTGGATCAGCCTGGACGAGCTGACCGACCAGGCTTCGCAATTTCACCAGCTGTTCGAGGCCAACGGCCTGCGGGTACCGCAGAACACCGTTGAGTGCACGTCGATCATGATGGCGCTCAAGCTGTTGAAGAATACCGAGTCGTTGATGACCATCAGTGAGCTGGCAGTAGACCAGGGGTTCACCTTCGGCCTCGATTCGCAGTACGTGGCCATGGCGGTGCAGGAGTTGATCCCGGACTATCCGATCAACCTGGTCTGCATAGACCGCCACAGCCTCACCGCACCTGCCCAGGAGCTGTTCCACAGCTTGCGCGGGCAGGTGCTGAGGCAAACCCGCGCGGTCGCCTCAGAAGTGGTAGTACATGCCTAGCGCAAGGTTGGCCGGGTTGTCGCCCACCTGGTCCAACGGGGTGCCGGCGTAGGTGACCGACGATGCCCGCTGGTTGGCGATCATGCCCAGCCGGCCATACACGGCCCAGCGCGGGGTAATGAAGTGGTCATAGCCGAGCATTACCCCGAATGCGTCCTTGTCGTCGGCCGTGACCTGGCGTTGCATGAGCGCCAGGCGTAGCACGTCCAGCTCACCGACCGGGGCCATTACACCGAAGGTATACAGCGTTGTGCTGGGCGTGCCGGCCTGGTCCACGTCCTGGCGTTGCCAGGTCAGGCTGGTGGCCAGCGGGCCGAAGTCGTAGAACGCCGACAGGCTCTTGAAGTGGTTGGCGGTCTGGCGCGAGTGGCCGGCGTCGTCCCACGGGTCGCTGTAGTACAGGTTGTAGGAGCCCAGCAGCATCACCTGGCTGTTGCGGTATTGCAGGCGGGCGCCGCCGCCACGCAGGGTGCGGCCCTGGCTGGTGACATCGTCGAAACCGAAGCTTACCGCGGTGCCGAGGCTGAAGCCGTTGAGGTTAGGGCTGGTGTAGGCGAGGGTGTGCTTGGGGCGCATGTCCAGGTAAAACGCGCCCTTGCCACCAGCTGGCAGGGCCATGTAGGTGTAGGGCGAGCCGTAGGTAGCCAGGAACGGGTCAGCGTACGTTGGGGTCCCCATGTTGTAGGTCTTGCCGAACTCCAGCTTGCCCAAGGACTTCGAGCGCAGGGCGACTGCCGCCAGGCGCAGGCTGCCGATGCTGTCCCAAGTACTGTCCAGCGCCTTGCCGTTGACGTTGAAGCCTTCTTCGACAACCAGTTCCAGCGCGCTTTCAGCGCTAAGCCCCTTGCGCACATACAGCCCGAGCTTGTTGGTCCATGCGCCGCCACCGGCCAGCTTGTAGCCCGTGTGGTGCTGGGAGTCGTGATAGCTGGCGAAGGCGTCGACGGTGCCATAGACCTTGAGCTTGTCATCGAAACCGTAGTCCACCCCGTAATAACCAAAACCCGGTGCAATCCGCGCGAGTGTCGGAAAGCCCTCGGCCTGTGCCTGCGCGGCAAGGCAAGCCCCTTGGATCATCAACAGCAACGACGTAGTGCGAGTAATCATTCACGACTCCAGGCCAGCACGGTGATGTGGTGGCTGTAGCGTCGGTGAACTCCACGTTGCAGCGTGATTGCCTATTCGGCCCGGCCATGCCGTTTGGTTAATCGGGGGCCTGCCCGGCAATCGGACTGGCAACCATGACTGTTCCAGACAGGCTGCGCGCTTTCCGCAAGGCGCCTTGTGGCTGTGGATCTGTGAGCGATTACGGGGCAGGCCGCAAAGGCATGGCGAACCGTGCGCCAGTTCAGGGCAAATTGGCCAGCGGCCGCATCGGTCAATTAACCACTGGTTAGCCATATGCCGAAACTGCAAGTGTGTTGAAGGCCTGATTGGCCGATATTCGCTGCATGCCGCGATTTGCCAACGGAGATAACAATGACCAGACCGCTACCTGCACCGCCGATCCTGCAGACGGGCACGCATTCGACCGCGCAAGCCTCTTCCTCCCGCAAGACCCTGATCGCCTGCTCGTTGGGCAACGCGCTGGAAATGTATGACTTCACGATCTACAGCTTTTTCGCTGTGCTGATCGGCAAGCATTTCTTCCCCTCCGACTCGCCGATGGCGTCGCTGCTGATGTCGCTGGCCACCTTCGGTGTCGGGTTCCTGATGCGCCCGGTCGGCGCGATGGTCATTGGCCGCTACGCCGACCGGCATGGGCGCAAGGCGGCATTGAGCCTGACCATCGGGCTGATGACCCTGGGTACCGCATTGATCGCGTTTGCCCCCACGTATTCGCAGATTGGCATTTTCGCCACGCTGTTGCTGGTGGCCGGGCGGCTTATCCAGGGCATGTCTGCCGGGGGGGAAATCGGTACCGCGTCGGTGTTCCTGATGGAGTCCAGTACGGTCGGCAAACGCTGCCAGAGCGTCAGCTGGCAGGCGGCCAGCCAAGGCTACGCCGCTTTGGTGGGAGCCGGCTTTGGCCTGGCCCTCAGCCAGCTGCTCGACCCCGCTGCCCTGGACAGCTGGGGGTGGTGGATCCCGTTCATCTTCGGCCTGCTGATCGGCCCGGTCGGCTGGTACATTCGCACGCGCCTGCCGGAAACCCATGAAGCGGCGTCGGCACACAAGGCCCAGCAGGGGCTGGACGCCGAACTGGTCAAGCGCATCGCCCAGGGCATCGGCCTGATGGCCAGTTCAACCATCGGCATGTACCTGTTCGTGTTCTACATGCCCACCTACCTGACCACAGCCTTGCACTATCCGCCAGGCAGCGCGATGGCGATTGCCTGTATCAGCAGCGGCTGCATGGCGCTCATCTGCCCGCTGGCGGGCAAGTTCGCCGACAAGTACCAGCTGCGCAAACGCCTGCTGGTGTGGACGGTTGCCACCCCGGTGGTGCTGACCCTGCCGGTGTTCTACCTGCTCGGCCATGTGCAGCACATGGCCCTGGCGATGATGTGCGTGGCGCTGCTGATCCTGCCGACCTGCATCGGTGCCGGTGCGTTCTTCGCACTGATCATGGAGGGTTTCCCGAAAGCCCGCCGCTCGTTCGGCACCTCGGTCAGCTACAGCCTGGGGGTCACCCTGTTCGGCGGTTTCTCGCCGCTGGTGGCAACCTGGCTGATCGCGGCGCTGGGCACTCCCTTGGCCCCGGCCTGGTTCCTGGTGGCTGGCGGCGTTGTGAGCCTGGCTTGCCTCAACTACTTCCCTGAAAACAAAGGATGCGAATGACATGGGTATTGTGCAGAGCAATCAACCTCGGCAGCCGATCGCCGAGCTGGACGAGTTCGTCATGCTGCGCCGGCAGATCCACGCAGCGCCCGAGTTGGGCGGTGAAACCCCGGACACCGCGGCCCTGGTCGCCGACAAGCTGCAGGCCTTGGGCTATGAAGTGCATCGCAATGTGGGCGGGCACGGTGTGGTCGGGGTGCTTAAAGTGGGCGACAGCCCGCGCAGCATCGGCTTGCGTGCCGACATGGATGCACTGCCCATGAGTGAAAAGAACCCCTTCGCGCATGCCAGCAAGATCCCCGGCCGCATGCATGCCTGTGGTCATGACGGGCACACCGCTATTTTGCTGGCCGCTGCCGCACGGCTGGCGTCCACGCGTAACTTCAATGGCACCTTGAACCTGATCTTCCAGCCGGACGAAGAGGGCCTGGCCGGGGCCAAGGCGATGATCGACGACGACCTTTTCCAGCGCTTCCCGTGTGATTCGGTGTATGCGTTGCACAACATGCCCGGCATGCCAGTGGGTACCTGCGTGGTGCAGGCCGGGCCCACCATGGCGTCTTCCGAACGGGTCAGCGTGCGCATCACCGGCAAGGGCGGCCACGGTGCGATGCCGGAGCTCTCGGTCGACCCGGTGATGGCGTTGAACAGCCTGATCGGTGGCATCCAGACCATCAAGTCGCGCAACCTCAGTGTCGAGGAGTATGCGGTCATCAGCATCGGCATGATCCAGGCCGGTACCGTCTACAACATCATCCCCGACGAAGCCTGCATGCTGCTGAGCGTCCGCACCGACACGGCTGAGACCCAGCAGAAGATCAACAGCCGCATCGAAGCCCTGGCCAAAGGCCACGCCGAAAGCTTTGGCGTGCAGATCGATGTGGAGTTCACCCAGCTGGCACCCGCGTTGTGCAACAGCGAACATGAAAGCGCATGGCTGCGTGAGAGCCTGCGGCCGTTATTTGCCGACGGTGCGCTGCTGGACAAGATGCCGAAGAAGGTGATGGGCACCGAGGACTTCGCCTACATGCTGCAGGCGCGGCCTGGCTGTTACTTCATGCTGGGCAACGGTACGGGCGAGTTCCATGGGTGCTCGGTGCATAATCCACACTACGACTTCAACGATGCGTTGGTGAAGATCGGTGCCGATTGCTGGGTGAAGTGGGTCGAAGATTACCTGCAGTCGGCCCCGTCCGGCGGTGGGCAGCCAGCACCGCAGCCGTAGACATCGCAGCCCAGGTTGCAGCATTGCCTGAACGTCGGGCGCGCGTAATCGATAGGTTGTTCGCGCCTGCGGCGTTAAAGTGGGTTCAAGGTCGATGCTTCCTGAAGGTGCGGTATGAGGATTGGACAGCTAGCTAAAATCACGGGGCTTGCCCCATCGCGAATCCGTTTCTATGAGGCCAGCGGGCTGATTCAATCGGTCGAACGCAAGGCCAACGGCTACCGTGACTATTCAGAGGATGCGCTGTGGACCCTGGAGTTGATCACCAGCGCCCAGGCTGCGGGGTTTTCCCTGGACGAGATCCGGCACCTGCTGCCGGTGAGCTCGAACGGTTGGCGCCATGACCAGCTGCTGTCCGGGCTGAAGCGCAAGGTCGAGGAGATCGAGGCGGTGCAGGTACGCCTGGCGCGCAACAAGGCGCAGTTGCTGATGGTGATCGATGGCATTGAAAACAAGCCCGCCGACATGCCCTGCGGGGACAACAGCCAACGTGTGCTTGGCCGCCTGCGCGAAGCGCTTGGCTCGCCCAAGCCCAGCACTGTCGGGCAATGAACCCGGCTTGGTACGAAGCCGGCCATGAGCGGCCACCAGCAGCCGGTGGCCGCCCCCACGCCAGCAGGGACGTGGCTGGCGCGTGATGCCACCTCAATGGTGCGCGCTATCCACCGCAATGCTTTCGCCACTGACCTCGAGGTAGCCGGCGTTGCGGTTGGCCAGGGCGTAATGGATCAGGCCGCCCAGGCCGGCGCCGAAGAACCAGGAGAACTGTGACAGCGTTTCGAACGCCGGTACCAGCGCCAGCACGATGGCGATCAGCGCCGCCGGGATGAATGCCGCTACGGCGCGCAAGTTGACCCCACCGTTGTAATGGTAGGTGGCGTGCTTGCTTTCGCTATACAGCTGCGGCAGGTTCACCCGGCTGCGGCGTACCAGGTAGTAGTCGGTGACGATGATGCCGTACAGCGGGCCGAGCAGGGCACCCAGGCCGCCGAGGAAATACACGATCACCGACGGGCTGTTGTACAGGTGCCAAGGCAGGATCAGTACCGCAATGGACGCACTGAGCAGGCCGGCGCGGCGGAAGTTGAGCAGGTTCGGGGCCAGGTTGGTGAGCACGTAGGCCGGAGCAACGAAGTTGGCCATGATGTTCACCGCCACGGTGACGATCAGGAACGCCAGGCACGCCAGCACCAGGCCGGCGGTGCTGGGAATGGCCGCGACGATTTCGGTCGGGCCCTGTACCAGCCTGCCGTCGATGCTGAACTGCGCGCCGGCCAGTACCACGGCAATCAGCGCGAACCCGAGCATGTTCACCGGCAGGCCCCAGAAGTTGCCCACGCTGATGGTGCGGCGGTCCGGGCAGTTGCGGGTGAAGTCGCAGAAGTTGAGGATCATGGTGCCGTACAGCGAAACCCACAGCGCAGCTGCACCGAACACCTTCAGCCACATGGCAGCGCCACTCGGGGCGTTGCCGCTGGACCAGGAAATCGACAGGCCGCTGCGCCAGTACATCCAGCCTGCCAAACCGGCGAAGGCGACCAGGATGATCGGCCCGGCGAAGGATTCGAAGCGGCGGACCATTTCCATGCCGTAGGCGAAGATCGCCACTTGCACGCACCAGATACCGAGGAATGTGACCCAGCCCAGCGTCGACAGGCCGAGGATCGAGTTCTGGTCGTAAGCCGCGAGGTCTGGGGCGATGGCGGTGAGCAGGACACGCAATACGACCGAGGCGAGGTAGGTCTGGATGCCGAACCAGGCGATGGCGATCACCGCGCGGATCAGTGCCGGGATCTGTGCACCATGGATGCCGAAGCTGATCCGGCACATGACCGGGTAGGGCAGGCCGGTTTTCTGGCCCATGTAGCCAGAAAGGTTCATCAAGCCATAGATCACCAGCGCACCGAGGGCAAAGGCGGCAAGGATCTGCGCACCGCTCATGCCCAGCGCGAACAGGCCGATGGCGAAGGAGTAGTTGGCCATGTTGTGCACATCGTTGGTCCACAGCGCGAACAGGCTGTAGCGGCCCCAGGTTCGATTGGCCGCGCGGGTCGGGGCCAGGTCGGCGCTATACAGGCGCAGGCTTAACGCCAGCTGAGCGGCCTCGGCCTCATCGGCGGGGCGAACAGCAAGCTGGCTAACATCGGAACGCGAAATCGACGCCATCGGAACTCCATGATGGTTGTGTACTTTTATTCTTTGTATTTGTATACAAACAAGATTCGTACCAACCTTGGACTTCGGCGGTTTTCATGGCTGTCTGGCTTCGCTACCCGCTTCTGCAGGGTTCGATGAGGGTGGGGGCTGGGAATTTTGTGCACAGTTCAGTGCGCGGTTGTTACCCGCTGCATCCGCAGGATGCACCCCTAGAGCGCGCGCAGCATTTCCCAGAACGATGCCCCAACACCCATGATGCTCTCACCGGCAATTAGCCCAGCGGCCGCTGTAATCGCAAAGCGCTCGGCGATACTCGGCCAGCGGCAGCTGACCAGCCAGGTAAGGACTGCGCCCAGGCCCATCATCAGGCTGATCGACGCGGGCAGAATGAACGCCAGGCCCAGTGCGGCCGTACTTGGCAGCCAACGCGCCGCGCGCCGCGGCAGCAGGCTGTCCAGCGCGCCCAGTACGACGCCCACCGCACTGCCGGCAGCAATGGCCCAGCGCAGTTCGGGCGCCAGTGCACCAAGCCCCTGAGTCAGGGTTTCGGCCACTGCTTTCCAGGTCGCTACCGCCGGCGCGGGCCATTGCTCGGTGAGCAGCAGGGCCTTTGGGTCGGGTATCAGCACGAGGTAGACCAGCACGCCGACCACGCTGCCGATCGCGATACCAATGCACTGTGCGATCAGCTGCTTGTGCGGGGTGGCGCCGATCGCCTGACCGACCTTGAAGTCGTTCATCAGGTCGGTGGACTGCCCGGCCGCGCCGCCTGCGGTGTTGGCGCTCATCAGGTTGATTGCTACCTGGCCCGGGGCGACCAGGCCGAAGCCCAGCTGCGACAGTTTGCCGATAGCGCCGATCGGCGCGATGCCGGTGGCCCCGACCACGCGTGCGGCGACCACGGCAAGGCACACCGCCAGCGGGATGCTCAACAACGCCATCCACCCATCGATCCCGAACAGCAGCACCTGCAAGCTCACTACCAGTGCGCTGGCAACCAGCAACCCCGACGCCGGCCACGGTGACCACCGGCCCCTGGCCCGTGCTGCCTGGTTAGCCCGAGGGGCGCGGGGTGGTCGGCGGGTCACTTGCAGCAGACGCAGCGCAAGCGCTGTCAGGGTCGCACACACCATCAGGCTGACCCCCGGCCACAACAGCCATTCCACCAGTGCCGCGAACTGCGGGCCGCTGGCGTTGGGCGCCAGCACTACCAGGGCATGGTCGATCAGCCACGGTGCCAACCCACCCCACGCCAGCGCGGCCCCCAGCAGCAATGTCAGGCCCACGCGGATACCGATAATGCCGCCAAAGCCGATGAGCATCAGCGAGGGGTCGACAGTAAAGGTCAGGCGCTCAAGCGTGGGTGTGGGTGCCCAACGGGGTATTGCCCAGGCGAAACCGTCTACCCATTTCACCAGCCCTGACAACAACGCGGCGCTGCACAGCACCTTGATCCGCGTCATGGCCTCCTGGCCGTGATGGTAGATCTGCTGCAGCGTTTCCAGGGTCGCCATGCCCTCGGGGAACTTCAGGTCATGGTCGTTGAGCAAGGCGGGGCGCAGATACCAGGCGATCCAGATGCCCAGGAAGCTCACCGAGAAAACCCAGGCCATCATCGGCAGCGGATCCAGCTGATGACCGGTGAGCAGGGTATAGGCCGGGATCGGCGCCACCAGCCCGCCGGAAACGATGGAGGCTGCGGCCGAGGCCACGGTCTGGTTGATGTTGCTTTCATGCAGCGACCATGTGGGCCGGTGCGTGCTGCGCCCAACGAGGCCCTGCCACAGCGCGAAACCCACCAGCAGGGCGATGATCGACATGTTGAAGGACCAGCCGATCTTCAGCCCTGCATAGACATTCGACGGCGTTAGCAAGATGCCCAGTACCGCGCCGGTCAGCACCGCTCGCGGGCTCAGTTCCCGTTCGACGCGAACTTCGGGGAGGGCAGTGGATGCAACGTGTTCCATGGCAATCCTTTGTGTCGCAAGCACTCTGCACAACTGAGCACTGACAGTCACGAAGGTTCCGTGCGGCTTGCGCAGCGACTTCGGTTATAGCGCCTGGAGAGGCAGCTGTCTTTGGACGCGGGACGCGGGATGAGTGCGGGGAGGGCCGGCCCCAGCATACGATAGGGCCGGCAAGGTTCTGCGGCGGGAGCAGCCGTGTGCTGCGAAGCAGTGGGCGCTAAGGCTGAAGCGGTGCTTTGCCACTCACGACCCTTTCGCAGCAAGGCTGCTCAGTCAATGCAATCAGCGGTTCTTGTCCATGTCCTGCTGATCATCGCGGGCCTGCTTGCCGCCCATCGAGCCTGTCTTGTCAGCCGTTTGCGTGTCGCGGCTATTGTCGCCCGACTGGCCACCCTGGCGACCTTTGTCCTGGGACGCGTCCCAGTCCTTGTTCATCTTGTCTTCAGGCCGTTGCCCGGTTTGCTGGCCGCCTTGGTGCTTGCCAGCGTCCCCGCCTGATCCATGGCCTCCTTGCTGGCCGGCTTGGCCCATGTCAGGTTTGCCGGCACCGCCTTGATGGCCGCCTTTGTCTTGATTGTTCGCCATGATCGCTTACCTCAAGTCAAACACAGGAAGGTCTGTGTTCAGTTGTGACTTGGGAAAATTTCCGGGCGCTGCAAAAGTTTAGGGTTTTTCGGACGAGGCGCTTTAAGTAACAGGGTGCAAACCTTTAGTGGCTGAAAACCCAGGCCAACACCGGGCCTGCGTAACGGTGTCATTCGCTTCGCGAGCCGACACAGACTTTTTCAGGCAACTTCAGATTCCCTTCAGACTTGCCTCCGATACTCACCCTCACTAACCCAGTCGGGGGGAGTTTCATGACCCATACCCTGTGGAGCAGCCTGCTCCCATTGCCCATTGGCACCCACGCGGAGCATCACGCCTGTCTGTCCCTGCACCTGCAGGGCGAGCCCGGCCGTGATGAGCTCGAGCACTTCATTCACCGCTGTTTCGCTGATGTGCACCATGCCGATGTCCATCACTACCTGCCCGAGTTGCTGGCCCTGCGGGACAGCCACGGCCAACTGATTGCCGCAGCGGGAATACGCCCCGCCAGCAGCGGCCCGCTGTTTCTCGAACGCTACCTGGACGTGCCACTGGAGAGTGCAATTTCGCACATCACCAGCCTGCCCTTGGGACGTGAATGCATGGTCGAGGTGGGCAACCTGGCGTCACTCAGTGCTGGCAGCGCGCGCATCATGATAACGGCCGTGACGTGGTTGCTTGCCAGGCGAGGGCTGCAGTGGGTGGCGTTCACCGGTGCCTCTACGTTGATCAACAGCTTCCAGCGCCTGGGGCTGGTACCCACCTTGCTCGCGCCGGCCGACCCGGCACGCCTGGGCGAACCTGCAGAGCAGTGGGGCAGCTATTACGCCCAACATCCGCAAGTGTTCGTTGGCGAAATCCATCACGGCTTCGACCTGCTGCGCACCGCAGGTGTGTTCCGCCGCCTTGGCTTTCCGGCGTTGGACGAGGAGGCCGGGCATGCCGCATGAACTTGAGCATTTCCGGCAGGTGTTGCTGGCGCACGGGCGTGAGCGGGGCGACGCCCCGGCGATAGAAGGGGCCACGGCCCGCTACAGCTACAAGCAACTGCTGGCTGAGGTTTGGCAGCGTGCCGAGGTGTTGAGCCAACGACCGGCCGGCGTGTTGCTATTGGGGCTGGATAACGGCCCCGAACTGCTGTTCTGGGACTTGGCGGCCCTGGTCTCGGGGCGCGCCTGCGTGACCGTGCCAGCATTCTTCAGCACAGCCCAGGTGCAGCATTGCATCGAACAGAGTGGCGCCAGCCTGGTGCTTTGCCCGCAGACCTGGGAGGGCATGCTCAGCCAACTGGGCTTTGTCGAACAGGACGGTTTCTGGGCCCGCGCAGTACAGCCCCCTGCCACGCTGCCTCAAGGTACCGCCAAGATCACCTACACCTCCGGCAGCACGGGCAGCCCCAAAGGCGTATGCCTGGGCGCGGATGCCGTGCTGCGGGTTGCCCATGAACTGGAACTGGCCAGCCGGCCCACGCAGCCCCAGCGCTACCTGGCGGTGCTCCCGCTGGGCGTATTGCTGGAAAACCTGGGTGTCTACGCCGCCTTGATGGCAGGGGCCAGCGTGTTGCTCTACCCACAGGCGCAGCTGGGCATGGGCGGTGCCAGCCAGGTTGATTTCAAGCGATTGCTGGGTGCCATCGCGCTCAGCGGCGCGCACAGCCTGATTCTGGTTCCACAGCTGCTGTTGGGCCTGGTGACGGCGATCGAGCGTGGGCTGACGCGCGTCGGCCCGCTGCGTTTTGTCGCGGTGGGCGGCGCACGGGTGGCACCCAGCCTGCTGGCGCGGGCCGAGGCCATCGGCTTGCCAGTGTTCGAAGGGTATGGGCTGTCGGAGTGTGCCTCGGTGGTGTCGCTCAACCGCCCCGGTGCGCTGCGCCGAGGCAGCGTTGGCCGGCCATTGCCCCATGTGCAGGTACGCATTGCCGAGGATGGCGAGGTGCTGGTTGCCGGCTCCCTGCTGCTTGGCTACCTGGGGGAGACGCCGACCAGGGAGGCCTGGTGGGCCACCGGCGACCTGGGTTTCTTCGATGATGAAGGCTACCTGCACCTGAACGGGCGCAAGAAACACCAGTTCATCACCAGCTTCGGGCGCAACGTCAACCCTGAATGGGTAGAGGCCGAGCTGACCCAGAGCGGGGTAATCGCCCAGGCGTTCGTCCACGGCGAAGGCCTGCCGCGCAACCTGGGATTGCTCTGGCCACTCGACCCCGGCGCCACGGACGCGGCCATCGAGCAAGCCGTGCAGCAATGCAATGCGCGCCTGCCCGACTACGCCAGGGTGCATGCCTGGCGACGATTACCCGCGCCGTTCACGGCAACCGGGCACACCCTGACTGCCAACGGCCGCCCACGACGTGAGGCGATCCTGCAGCGTTACCACTCTCTGTTGTCCGAAATCCCGTTATGAGGTCCGTCATGTCATTTTTCGATACGTTGCAGTTGCAAACCAGCCACGAACGCCAGGCTTTGTTCGCGGTGCCTGTGATTCGCGAGGCGCTGGCTGGCCAGGTCAGCCGGGCCAGCTATATCGCCTTCCTTACCCAGGCCTACCACCATGTGCGCCACACCGTGCCGCTGATGATGGCTTGCGGCGCGCGCCTGCCCTCACGGCTGGAATGGCTGCGTGGCGCGGTGTGCGAATACATCGATGAAGAATATGGCCACGAGCAGTGGATCCTCAACGATATGAAGGCCTGTGGCGGTGATTGGGAGGCGGTGCGGGATGGTCGGCCCGCCTTGCCGATCGAACTGATGGTTGCCTACCTGTACGACCTGATCGCCCGCGGCAACCCGGTCGGGTTGTTCGGCCTGGTCAATGTGCTGGAAGGCACCAGCATTGCCCTGGCCACCCACGCTGCCGGTGCGATCCAGGGTAGCCTCGGGCTGCCCGACCAGGCATTCAGCTACCTCAGCTCCCACGGTGCGCTGGACCAGGACCACATGGTCACCTACAAGCGCCTGATGGACCGGCTGGAGGACGCGGATGATCAGCAGGCGGTGATTCGCGCCGCCAAGGTGGTGTACCCGCTGTATACCGCCATGTTCGAAGGCCTGCCTCGGGTGGACCATACCGAGGTGCAGCATGCGCTTGTCTGAATCGGTGGTGGTGCTGACCGGTGCCAGCGGCGGCATCGGTCTGGAACTGGCCGGGCAACTGTGCGCGGCCGGCGCCCGGGTACTGGCGGTGAGCCGGCATCTGGGCAAGCTGGCAGGGCTGATGAACCGCTACCCGGATCGCTTGCGCTGGCAAACGGCCGACCTGCGCACCCAGGCGGGGCGTGATCAGGTCGTCAACCGCGCCCATGAGATGGGCGGGGTCAATGTGTTGATCAATGCTGCCGGAGTGAACCGCTTCGCTTTGCTCGACCAGCTGGACGAATATGCGCTGGACGAGTTGCTCGACATCAACATCAAGGCGCCTTTGCAACTGACCCGCGCCTGCCTGCCCATGCTGCGCGCGCAACCCAAGGCGCTGGTGGTGAATGTCGGCTCCACCTATGGCTCGATCGGCTACCCCGGTTATGCCACCTACTGCGCCAGCAAGTTTGCCCTGCGCGGTTTTTCCGAGGCGTTGCGCCGGGAGCTGGCCGACACCACGGTGAATGTGCTGTATGCCGCGCCTCGTGCTACCCGCACCAACATGAACAGCAGCGCCGCGACTGCACTCAACCAGGCCCTGAAGGTCGGCATGGACGACCCTGCCGATGTGGCCCGTGCCGTGCTCGTGGCGGTCCAGTCGGAACGCAACGAGCTGTACCTGGGGTGGCCGGAAAAGCTCTTCGTGCGCATCAACGGCATGCTGCCAGGGGTGGTCGACCGCGCCTTGCGCAAGCAACTGCCCGTCATTCGCCGCTACATTGGCGGCCATACCAAGGAGTCGAGCAAATGAAGCGCCTGGTCATTGTCAGCCTGCTGGCGTTCACCCCCTTCAGCTGGGCATTGGACCCGGCCGGCAACCAACAGCTGAGCAACCTGCAGCAGCGTTGGGCGCAGATCCAGTATCAGACACCAAAAGCGCAACGGGCAGATGCTTTTGAAAGGTTGTCTGGCGATGCGGCGGCATTCGTCAAGCAACACCCCGGCACGCCGGAGCCGTTGATCTGGGAGGGCATCATCAACAGCAGCTGGGCAGGTGCCGTTGGTGGCCTGGGCGCGCTGGGCAAGGTCAAGGCGGCCAAGGCCAGTCTGGAGCAAGCCCTGAAACTGGACCCTGAGGCCCTGCAAGGCTCGGCCTACACCAGCCTTGGCACGCTCTATGACCAGGTCCCAGGCTGGCCGATAGGTTTTGGTGATGCCGACAAGGCCGACGAGCTGTTGCGCCAAGCCCTGAAGGTGAACCCAGACGGCATCGACAGCAACTACTTCTGGGCCGACCACCTGTACCGGCAAAAGCGCTACCCTGAAGCCACCGCGGCCTTGCACAAAGCCTTGCAGGCACCGCCGCGGCCGGGCCGTGAACTGGCGGACCAGGGCCGGCGCGCGGATATCGATGCTTTACTCAAGGCAATAAAGGACAAACAGGACTGAACATGCGGCTACTGCTGGTTGAGGACGATACCGCGTTGGGCGAGGGGATCTGCGATGGTTTGCGCCAGGAGGGGTATACGCTGGACTGGTTGCGAGACGGCCAGGATGGCTTGCATGCCCTGCAACTTGAAACGTTCGACCTGGCAATTCTGGACCTCGGCTTGCCGCGCCTGGATGGCATCGAGGTCCTACGGCGCGTGAGGGGCGCTGGCAATAGCCTGCCGGTGCTGATCCTCACCGCCCGGGATGCCCTGGATGATCGTATCGCCGGGCTAGATGCCGGCGCCGATGACTACCTGGTGAAACCGTTCGACCTGAACGAGCTGAAGGCGCGGTTGCGTGCCTTGCTCAGGCGTAGCGCCGGGCGTGCCAAGGTGTTGATCGAGCATGCGGGCGTCATGCTCGACCCCGCTACCCAGCAAGTGCACTACCAGGGGGTCGAAGTGACATTGACCCCAAAGGAGTACCGCTTGCTGCATGAGTTGCTGGCGCAGCCTGGCAAGGTGTTCACCCGTGAACGCCTGACCCAGCTGCTGTATGGCTGGGATGAGGAGCCCGAAAGCAATACCTTGGAAGTGCACATCTATCACCTGCGCAAAAAACTGTACAACGGCCTTATCCGTACAGTGCGAGGCATCGGTTACCTGGTCGAGGGCAAGGTATGAGCTCGCTGCGTCGACGCACGCTCTGGCGCGTGATGCTGTTGCTCCTGCTGGGTACCGGGCTGCTGACGCTGTACAACTACCACGACAGCCGCCATGAAATAAACGAGGTGTACGACGCCCACCTGGCACAGAACGCCCGCTTGCTGCTGGGGGTGATGAGCCTGCCGGTGCAAGGCGGCTCGCGTGAAGCCATGTACAAGGCATTCAACGATGCGTTGGCCCAGGCGGGCCATCACCGGGTCGGCCACCCCTACGAGAGCAAGCTGGCGTTCCAGGTGTGGGGCGAGGGTGGCGCTTTGCTGGTGCATACCCCGAGTGCACCGGCGCTTGCGGTGCCACCGAGCGAACCGGGGTTCTACGATTTTTCCAGCGGCGACCGGCAATGGCGTGGCTTCGTCTTGCCGGTACCCGAGAAGCACTGGGTTATCTGGGTGGGCGAACGCGATGATGTTCGTTACGACTTGATCGACCGGATCGTGCGCCACACCCTGTTCCCGTTCCTGCTCGGCAGCCTGGCCTTGGTGCTGCTGGTATGGGTGGCGATCGGTTGGGGCTTGCGACCGTTGCAGAACATGGCCACGGTCATCCGCGCACGCCACGCCGATTCGCTCGAGCCCTTGCGCCTGGCGCCGTTGCCATCGGAGCTGGAGCCCATGCAGGCGGCCATCAACCGCCTGCTGGCGCAAATCGAGGACATGTTGCGGCGCGAGCACCGGTTCATCGCTGATGCGGCCCACGAAATGCGTACGCCGCTGGCGGTACTGCGCCTGCATGCGCAGAACGCGCTGGAGGCCAGCACCGAGGCCGAGCGGCACAAGGCACTGGGCTTTCTGATTGGGGGCGTCGACCGGCTGACCCGGGTGGTGAACCAATTGCTGACCCTGGCCCGGGTCGAACCTCGGCTGGGCCAGCAGGCAGCGGCCAAGGTCGACCTGGCCGAGGTGGTCACCGACACCCTGGCAGAGTTGACCCCGTGGATACTCGACCGCGGCCTCGAGCCGTCGCTGGACATTGGCGAAGGCGATCACCACTTGGCCATCGATGCCGGTGCGTTGGCCATTGCGCTGCAGAACCTGGTTTCCAACGCTGTAGAACACTCGCCGTCGGGAGGGCGCATCAGTGTGTTGCTCAGGCGCCTGGACAACCGTTTCGAGCTGATCGTCGAAGACGAGGGGCCGGGCATCCAGGCCTCGGAAGTCTCTCGGGTGTTCGAGCGTTTCTACAGCCGTAACAGCCCCAATGGCGCAGGGCTCGGGTTGTCCATCGTCGCCACCATCATCGACCGCCTGGGCGGGCAGGTGCACCTGCAGAATCGACCGAGCGGGGGCCTGGCTGCCACCTTGCGCTTGCCATTGACCTGAGCGGTAAACCTATACATTTATGGTGACAAACCTGTACAAGTTGATATTGTTGTACAGTATTTTACGCAGTCACCGAGGTCAGCATGGCGCACCCAGCCCGTTGGACTTGTCTGTGCTTGTTACTGACGGCCCTGTCTGCAACGGCGGCGGACTGGCGGTCGGACTTACCGTCGGCACAACGGCTGGGCGAAGGTGAGTTCAGCTGGTGGGGCTTACGCTTGTACACCGCCCGGTTATGGGCAATCGCGCCTGTGCAGGGCTGGGACCAACCGTTCGCGCTTGAGCTTCTGTACCACCGGTCACTGTCCAGGGACACGTTGGTGCAGGCCAGTCTCGCGGAAATGCGCAGGCTTGACCCGGCCAGTATGACTGCGCAACGCAGTGCGCAGTGGACCGAGGCGCTGGAACGGGCATTCGTGGACGTACGCCCCGGTATGCGCATCACGGGCGTTTACCTGCCGGGCCAGGGGTGCCGCTTTTATGTTGGCAGCACACTCAGCAGCGAAATCGCCGACCCTGTATTTGCCCGGGCATTCTTCGCCATCTGGCTTGGCCCGGATGCCAGGGACCCACAATTGCGTCGGCGCCTGCTGGGGCTGGCCGACACCGACGGAGGCCAGTGATCATGAACCTTGGCAAAGCGCTGTTGCTAACCGGCTGCCTGCTTTTGGGCAGTTGCGGCAATGTGGGGGTCGAGCATTATGCCGGCGAGCAACCCAAGCTCGACCTGGCGGACTTCTTTTCCCGCCCTGTCCAAGCCTGGGGCATGTTCCAGAAGCGTTCCGGGGAGGTGGTCAAACGATTCCACGTGCGCATCGACAGCCGTCGTGAAGGTGAGCGGTTGATCCTCGACGAGCATTTTGTGTACAGCGACGGCACACGCCAGCAGCGAACCTGGACCCTGGTGCCGGATGGCCCCGGCCGGTGGCGTGGCACGGCGGGGGACGTGATCGGCGAAGCGCAAGGTGAAGTGGCGGGCAACGCGCTGCGTTGGCGCTACCGGCTGGACCTGCCCGTGGACGGGAAGCATTGGGAAGTCGAACTGGACGACTGGATGTACCTGATGGATCAGGACACCCTGATCAACCGCTCCAGCATGCGCAAACTGGGTGTGGAGATCGGCCAGATCACGCTGTTCTTCCGTCGCCTGCCAGAGGGTACACCATGAGGCTGCACGGGCATGCCAGCAAGGTTTGCGCTACCTGCGGCCGGCCGTTCACCTGGCGCAAGCGCTGGGCGCGCTGCTGGGACCAGGTGCGCTATTGCTCGCAGCGTTGCAGGCGTTCAGCGCCACGCAGCCAGGCGAACCAACAAGGGCAAGGCCAACGCCCAGATCGGCACCAGTAGCAGGCCGGTCGCCAAAGGCCCGTGGGGCAAGGCTACATCGGCCAGCCTGGCTCCGCCCAGATAGGCCAGGGGGCCGCCCACTGCACCGATTGCCGCCCCGCGCAGGAACGGCCATCCGGCCCAGGCCAGGCTGTGGCGCAAGCCGCTGGCCAGCACCAGCCACAGCAGCGCCAGCCACAAGGGCAGCGGCCATGCGGCAAAATCGAACACCCCCACAGCCCCCAGCACGCTGTCCAGCACACAACCCGCCAAGGTCACACGCACCAGTGCCCTGGCTTCCGCACGCGGCTGTGGGCACGCCCACAGGTGCAATACCAGGCCCAAGGGCACCAGCAGCAACAGTGACGTGGTGCTGGCACCCAACACGCATAGCCACCAGCCGAGCTGCAGCCACAGCGCATTGGCAACCAGCCAGCGGGTAGCCATTACCTGTTCTCGGGCAACGGCGCGCGGCGGGCGTTCGGCGCTGCCCACAGCAGCTGCGCCACGCCGATGGCCCGCTCTTCAAAGCCGCCCTGGCAATAGCACAGGTAAAATTCCCACAAGCGCTGGAATGTCTCGTCATAGCCCAACGCCGCGAGCGGGGCGCGTGCCTGCTTCAGGTTGTCGCGCCAGTGCCGCAGGGTCAGGGCGTAGTCGACACCGAAGTCCTCCAGGTGCACGAGGTTGAGCGCGGTCTGGCGGCTGGCGGTGTCAAGCAACACGCTTAGCGATGGCAGGGCGCCGCCGGGGAAGATGTAGCGCTGGATAAAGTCCACCGAGCGCCGCGCCTGGTCATAGCGCTGGTCACGAATGGTGATGGCTTGCAGCAGCATCAAGCCATCCGCCTTGAGCAGGCCTGCGCACTGGCGAAAGTACGTGGGCAGGTAGCGGTGGCCGACCGCCTCGATCATCTCGATGGAAACCAGTTTGTCGAACGTGCCGCGCAGGTCGCGGTAGTCCTCTTGCAGCACCGTGACCTGTTGCTCCAGGCCAAGGTCCTTGACCCGTTGACGTGTATAGCTGTACTGCGCCTGTGACAGTGTGGTGGTGGTGACCCGGCAGCCGAAGCGGCTTGCGGCATGGATTGCGAGGC
This sequence comes from Pseudomonas sp. LB-090624, assembly GCF_003205205.1. GTDB lineage: Bacteria > Pseudomonadota > Gammaproteobacteria > Pseudomonadales > Pseudomonadaceae > Aquipseudomonas. The sequence continues at coordinate 108,126 of NZ_QJRL01000002.1, read as the reverse complement.
TGCCCCAGCCAGTGCCGATCTCCAGCAGGTGGTCGCTCGGGCTCAGGTCGAGTTTCTGGCAGGTGCGCTCCAGCTTGTGCCGCTGGGCCGCTTCCAGCGTTTGACCGGGGTGCTCGAACTGGGCGGCCGAGTACATCATGGTGGGGTCCAGCAGGTGCTCGAACAACGTGTTGCCCAGGTCGTAGTGGGCCATGATGTTGCGTCGCGCACCGCGCCGGTTGTTGCGGTTGAACCGGTGCAGCAACCGCAGGGCGGGGCGGCCGAGCCGTGCCAGGCCGCCTTCCAGGGCATCGAGCACCTCAAGGTTGGCGACGAACAGGCGGGTGACCAGCCCCAGGTCCGGGCTGCGCCAGTAACCATGGATATAGGCCTCGCCAGCACCGATCGAGCCATTGCCCGCCAGTAGGCCCCAAGCGGCGTCATCAAGGATTTCCACCTCTGCCTGCAGGGCACTGTCAGCATCGCCGAACGCCCATTGCCGGCCGTGACAGAGCAAGCGCAGGTGGCCATGGCGCAACTTGGCCAACTGCGCCAGCACGGCGTTGCGCGCCAGCCCGCCAAGCCAGGGTGCAAGGCCTGCCGACTTGCTAACGCTCAGGGTGGGATTCGACATGATCAGAGTCCTCGCAAGGTTGGCCAAGGGCCAGGTCAGCCTGGCTGGCGATGTGGTTGTGGATGGGCGTGCGCTTGCAGAAAAGGCGCAAGGCTTGCCAGTAAATGCCGGTCACGGTACGCAGGCTCATCCAGGGAAATGCCAGGATGTAGCGGTGCAACGCCGAGCGATCCAGTGGCTGGCGCTGCAAGGCCAGGTCGGCCTCGAATACCTTGTGGCCGCGTCGCCAGTTTTCCATGTGAATGCGCACCCGCGTTTCGTCGAGGTGGAAGCGCAGGCGGTAGTCCATGTCCAGCGGCATGAACGGCGATACATGGAAGCGCTTGGTCAGGGAAAAGTGTTGCGCCAGCCCGCCTTGCACCGGCAACACGTAGTGGAACCGCTCGCGCCATGGGGTGTTGCGCACCTCCAGCAGAATGGCCTGCAGGTGCCCGTCGCGGTCGTGGCAGAAATAGAAGCTCACCGGGTTGAACGACAGCCCCCAGCAACGCAGTTGGGTCAGCAGGCGTACCGGCCCGTCGGGCATGCGCCCAGTGGCCTGGCCTACCAGCAGCCGCGCGGCCTGGGCAAGCGGTTGGCCTTGGCGGGTCAGCGCCGGCAGGTAGTCGGTCTCCCGCCAGCTCAACGGTGCCAGGCGTGACCTTCTCAACCAGCGCGACAGGCCCAGCAGCCAGCCTTGTTCGTCCAGGTCCAGGTAGAACATGCCCACCCGGTAACGAAACGCATGTGGTCGCGGGCCAAGGCGCCGATGGCTGAGCCAACCCAGGCACAGGCTGCTGTTCATAATTGTTCACCAAAGTGGCTGGCCACCTGCAGCGCGCTGGCGACGCCGTCTTCGTGGAAGCCATTGCCCCAGTAGGCGCCGCAGAAATAACTGTGCATGTAGCCCTGCAATTGCGCGTGGCGCGGCTGCGCCGCAAATGCGGCAAGGCTGTATTGCGGGTGGGCGTAGGTGAAGCGGGCGATGATCTGGGCCGGATCGATGAGCGCGGTCTGGTTCAGGCTGACACAGAACGTCACGGGGGCCTGTATGCCCTGCAGGATATTCATGTTGTAGGTCAGCGCGGCCGGCGCCTGCCCGTTGTCGCCCAAGCGATAGTTCCAGCTGGCCCAGGCTTTGCGCCGGCGTGGCAGCAGGCGGGTGTCGGTGTGCAGCACTACATCGTTGTCGGCATAGCCGATGGCACCCAGCACGGCGCGCTCCTGCCGGCGCGGCGCTTCCAGCAGGGCCAGGGCTTGGTCGCTATGGCAGGCGAACACGACCTTGTCGAAGCGCTCCGTGCCGGCGTCGCTGTGGACAGTGACACCGCCTTCGTCACGAGCGACCCGGTAAACCTTGCAGTCCAGACGCACCCGTTCGGCAAAGGGCTGGCTCAAGGGCCCGACATAGCTGCGCGAACCGCCCTGGATCACCCGCCATTGTGGGCGCCGGTTCACCGACAGCAAGCCATGGTTGCGGCAGAACCGCACGAAGAACTGCAACGGGAAGCCAAGCATGTCCGCGCGCGACATCGACCAGATCGCCGAGCCCATGGGCACGATGTAGTGTTCGATGAACCGCCGGCCATAGCCTTTTGCCTGCAAATACGTGCCCAGCGTGGTGTTGGTGTCGATGCGCCCGGCGTCGAGGTCGGCTACCGCCTGGCGGTTGAAATGCAGGATTTCGCGCAGCATCCCCCAGAAACCCGGGGACAGCAGATTGCTGCGTTGGGCGAACAGGGTATCCAGGTCGTGACCGTTGTACTCCAGGCCGCTGATCGGGTCATGCACCGAAAAGCTCATCTCTGTTGGCTGGGAGGCGACGTTGAGCTGGTCCAGCAAGCGAATGAAATGGGGGTAGGTCCAGTCGTTGAAGACGATGAAGCCGGTGTCTATGGCATACCGTTCGCCCCCCAGGGTGACGTCGACGGTATGGGTATGGCCACCGATCCAGCTGGCGGCCTCGAACACCGTTACCGTGTGCCGACGAGACAACAGGTAGGCGCAGGTCAGGCCTGCAATGCCGCTTCCGATAATGGCTATACGCATGGGTCATTCCTGTTCATGGCGTGCCAGGCGTTGCCCCAGTGCCAGGCGCAGGCGCGCTGGCAGCGCTCCAAGCAGGCGCAAGCACCAGGTGAAAAGGCCAGGGAAGTTGATTTCCAGCGGGCGCCGAGGCAGCCGCCTGACGATATGGCGTGCGGCGCGCTCGGCCGACCACATTTGCGGCATCGGGAAGTCATTGCGCCGGGTCAGCGGGGTGTCGACAAACCCCGGGCTGACCAGGGTCACGTCGATGCCTTCACGGGCCAGGTCAATGCGCTGCGATTCCATCAGATAACGCACGGCGGCCTTTGACGCGCCATAGGCACCTGCCCTGGGCAGGGCGAACCAGGTCACCGAGCTGCCGACCACCACCAGGTGCGGACGTACACCTGCGCGCAACAAGGGCAGGGCGGCCGCCAAACACCGGCAGACGCCCAATAAATTGGTACGCACCACGCGTTCGACCAATGCTGGGTCGAAGTGCCCAGGTTCCAGGTATTCACAAGTGCCTGCGTTGAACACCGCCATATCCAGCGCGCCCCAGGCTTGCTGGATCCGTTCGGCGATCTGCGCCACCTGCGCAGGGTCGTCGAGGTCGCCGTCGGCCAGCAGCACCTGGCCGGGAAACCGCTCGGCCAAGGCCTGCAGCGGTTGCCGACGGCGGCCACCCAGCGCCACCTGGTGGCCTTGCTCCAGCAGTGCTTGGGCAAGTGCGGCACCGATGCCGCTGCTGGCGCCGGTCAGCCAACAGCGGCTCATGCCAACCTGCCCTTGAGCCAGCGAATGGCACCACCCATGAGCGGTACATGCTCGTACAGCAAGGCGCCTGCGTCGAAAAAGTCCTGGTGAACGTGGACGCGGTCACGCCATTGCAAATAGCTGCAGCCCTGCACGGTCACCGGCCCGCCCTTGGCTAAGCGAGGGTGGCGAAATTGCAGGGTCCAGCGCAGGTACCCCTGGCCAGGCAGCACCTCATCGGCAGCGTCGAAGGTATAGCGGATGTCCCGTGCGTTGGCGTACAACTGGGCGAAGTAGGCCTGCAGCGCCTCCAGGCCGTGAATCTGATGCAGGGGGTCGCGGAAGACCACGTCCTCGCTGTACAGGTCTTCCAGCGCATCGAGGTTATCCCCATCGAGCCTGGCGAAGCGTTCGGCGAACTGCTGCAGGTAAGATGACATGCTTGGCTCCGGACCATGCTGTACAACAGTGGGTTGTTGTACAGATATAGCTGAAGCCTAGGGATAAAGCTGTACAAGATCAATGTTCTTGTACAGATTTTGTTTAACGGTTTTTTTCCTGCAACTGACGACGCAGTTCAGCGACCTCCGCTTCCAGCTCGAGAATGCGTGCTTCGGCAGTGATCTGCCTGGAAACATCGTGTTGAATGCCGATGTAATAGGTGAGCTGGTCCGCTTCGTTATACACCGGGGTGATGGACAACTCGTTCCAGAACAGGCTGCCGTCCTTGCGGTAGTTGCGCAGCACCTCGCGGCAAGGCTCACCCTTACGGATTGCCTCGCGGATCTGCCTGACACCCGCCTGATCGTGGTCCTCGCCCTGCAGGAAGCGGCAGTCCTGGTAGAGGATGTCTTCGGCGTTGTAGCCGGTCAGGCGCTCGAAGGCCGGGTTGGCATAGATGAGGATACTGTCCTGGCCTTCCTGCTCGGCAACGACAATGCCGTCGTTGGAGTGCTCGACCATGAGTTGGAGGAGTTTTGCGTTGATCATGCAGGCCCACCTACGAAAATGTAGTGTCAGGTAAGCGCAGCGTAGCCCCATGTGCAAGGCTTCGGGCGCGATTAGTTGCATGATGACCCAGGTCGGCGCTGCGCAGAAGGGTAGGTATGGGTTTACAATGGGCCACCTCCCGGACGGCCCGCTTGATGACTGAATTTTCCTCACCCGAACTGATGCCCATGCGCGATGTTGTGACCCTCACGGGCATCAACCCGGTCACGCTGCGTGCCTGGGAGCGGCGCCATGGGTTGATCCGCCCGCAACGCACCGACGGTGGGCACCGGCTGTATACGGCCGAGGATGTGCAGCGGATACGCGACATCCTGCACTGGACCGCCAATGGGCTGCCGATCAGCAAGGTGGGTGAGCGGCTTGCCGGCCAGCGCAAGGCGCCGGTGCAGTCGGGCTTGGCCTTCGCTGACTGGCGCGCTGCCGTACTGCGTGCAACCAAGGCGTTCGATGGTCAAGCACTGGACGTGCTGCACGGCCAGTTGTTCACGCTGCTGCCCAAGGCCACCGTGCTGCGTGAAGTGCTGATGCCGGCCTGGCTTGAACTGGCTTCAGGCCGTGCTTTTGGGCAACGCAGCCAATGGCTGTTCTTCGACACCTTTTTGCGCGCGCGCCTGTTGTTGCGCCTGCACATGAACCAGGCCGATGCGCCGCGGGTGTTGCTGGCAGGCACCGAGGGGCACGCCGAGTTGCAACTGCTGTGTACCGGCCTGTTGTTGAGCAGCGAGCAACAGCGCATCGACGTGCTCGGCTGCGCGCAACCACTGGCAGAGCTGGCGCTGGTGTGTGCGGCTATGCAGCCTGCGGCGCTGGTGGTTGCCGTAGAGGGCCCGGTAAGCGCGGCCCTGGCCCGGCAACTGCGGGCCTTGCAGATGGAGATCGCTTGCCCGCTGGCGTTGCTAGGCGAGGGGCTGGCAGGCTCCCAAGCCGAATTGCAGGGCATCCCCTTGCGCGTGCTGGACGAACAGGGTGCTGACATCGCCGCGGTGCTGAGTGCCTTGCTTGCCGGTGGGCTGGAGCTTTGAGCTCGCCGGGGTTGAAAAGCAGGGGCAGCACCACGGTTTTTTGCAGCAGGTGTTCAACGTTCGCGCATGAAAAAACCGGCGACGAACTTGCGAAAGGTTTCCAGGCTTTTGAAATCGGCGTAGCGCTTGAAGTTCTCGGTATCCGGCTCGGGGCCGATCGGTTGCTCCAGCAGTGATACCGACAGTACCCGGTCCTGATCCGAGGTCATGACCAGCTCATCCGCCACCTGGCCCCCAATGACCGGCCGGCGCATCTGCACTTTCACGCCCTTGCTTGCCATCCAGTCGACCAATGACACCAAGGCCTTGAGTGGTTCGCGTTCTTCATCGCGGTACACCGGGAACAGGTGGGCGCGTGACAGTACCGGCACGCTGGCCACATGGATCAGCTCATAAAAATGGCTGCCCGCACTGGTCGGTGAGTACAGCATCAGCGCCAGCAGTGGCCCAGTGGTGCGGTTGCCGCCCCAGTACAGGTGGTGCCCCTGGAAATCGAAACCGTCGCCGCTGCGGTTGTTGAACAGCTTGCGCCCCTTGATCTGGTCGACGCAGTCCAGCAGCAGGCCGTGACGGCGGTGGTTGCCGAACACCTTGGCTTCGCGCAGGCGGGCCTTGAGCATCATCATGTGCTTCATGTCCAGGCGGGTTTCCAGGTAGTTGCTGGCGGGCACCCGCTCCAGCAATGGGTAGCGGCTGGCGACACTGCGCAGTTCGGCGAACTGCCCGGTCAGGTCCTTCTTCAGGTGCGTGGCATACAGGTTCAGGCCGCTGGTTTCGATCCAGGTCAGCAGCAGCGACAGCAGCCGCTGCTGCTCGCGTCGTTCACTGCCATCGCCGCCAGCAGTGGTGCTGTCGGAACGAAAGTCGCTGATCAGGCGCAGCGGCGTGTCGGGCGGCAGCCAGGCAGCAGGTGGCGTGGGGTCGTTTTCGCGCTCGGCGGCTTCCCGCTCGTCCTTGGTGAATGGGCAGCCAAGGGCGTGCTCGGCGGTGCCCGGGTTGTTCTTGAGAAACAGCGTGCCAGTGTTGCCGTTCAGGGTAACGTTAAGCACCGGCAAGGCGTCGCTGCGGCAGTCGCAGGCCAGCCACTGGTTGGCGTTGCGCACCTTCATCAGCAGTTGGTTGGCCTGCAGCAGGCGCGGGCCGAGCAGGCTGCCGGTGGCGAAACCGACCAGCAGCTCCTCTTCGGCGGGGGTCAGGCTGCGCACCTGGGCGGCGGTTTTGTCGATGATTCGCATGAAGCAGCTCCAAGCTACGAGCCCCAAGCTTCAAGCAAAGTGGCGCCGCTTTCAACTTGCCGCTCAGTTGCCGCCAAACATCTTCGCGGCACGGGCGCGGATTTCCTCGTGCGTCAGGTCCTCCTTGTGGGTGGAAACGAACCAGATATTGCCGAACGGGTCCTTCAGGGTGCCGCTACGGTCGCCATAGAACTGGTCGGTAAGGGGGTGCAACTGGGTACCGCCAGCGGCCAGTGCCTGGGCGTAGACCTTGTCGCAATCTTCGACATACAGGTGCAGGCCCACGCCTGCGCCACTGAGCTTCTGGCTGGCGGTGAGGCCCCCCTCCATGTCGCAGGGGTCGCCCAGCATCAGCGATGAATCGCCTATTTTCAGCTCGGCGTGGCCCACCCGCCCGCCGGGGCCGTCAAGGCGGAACACCTCTTGCGCGCCAAAGGCCTGCTTGTAGAACTCGATGGCCTTGGCGGCATCATTGATGGCCAGGTATGGGGTGAGGCTATGCTGGCCTTCGGGGATGGGTTTGGCTGCCATGTTCGACGCTCCTGTGCAGAGGGCGCCGGCCGGCGCCCTGTTGCTTAGAGTCGTTTGCGCAGAGGGAAAATCGACAGCGGTACTAGATCGATTCTCTATAAGCGCGGCGTTCAGAAGATGTAGTCGGTCGTCAGGAAGGTTGACTCACGATTACGGATGATCTCGCTGATCAGCTGCTTGTTGGCTTCCTGGAAGCGTGTGGCGACCAGGGTGCGGATCGAGAACACGCGCAGTGCGTCATGTACCGAAAGGGTGCCTTCGGCGCTGTTCTTGCGGCCGTTGAACGGGTAAGTGTCCGGGCCACGCTGGCATTGGGCATTGATGTTGATGCGCCCGACCTGGTTGGCAAAGATGTCGACCAGGCTGCCAATGGTTGCCGGGTCGTTGCCGAACAGGCTCAGTTGCTGGCCGTAGTCGGAGTCCAGCACATAATCGATCACCGTCTGCAGATCGCGATAGGGCACCACCGGCACCAGGGGGCCGAACTGCTCTTCATGGTACACGCGCATGTTGTGATTCACCGGGTACAGCAACGCCGGGTAGAAGAACGAGCCGCGGCTGCTCCCGCCACCCTCGTTCAGTACGCGAGCACCTTTGGCCGTTGCATCGGTGACCAGGCCGTCGAGGTAGTCGACCTTGCCGGGCTCGGGCAGCGGTGTCAGCGCCACGCCAGGTTCCCACGGCATGCCCGGTTTGAGCGCGGCGAGCTTGCGCTGGAATTTGTCGAGGAACGCCTCGACCACGTCTTCGTGGACGAACAGGATCTTCAGTGCCGTGCAGCGCTGCCCATTGAACGACAGCGCCCCGGTAACGGCTTCCTCCACGGCGTTGTCGAGGTCGACCTGAGGCAGCACGATGCCTGGGTTCTTCGCATCCAGGCCCAGCGCAGCGCGCAGGCGATGCGGGCGCGGGTGCAGTTTTTTCAGGTCACTGGCCGCCTTGTGCGTGCCAATGAAGGCAAATACATCCACCTTGCCGCTGGCCATCAGTGCGCTCACGGTTTCGCGGCCACGGCCGTAGATGACGTTGATCACCCCCGGGGGGAAGCTGTCGCGGAATGCTTCCAGCAACGGGCGGATCAGCAACACGCCGAACTTGGCCGGCTTGAACACCACGGTGTTGCCCATGATCAGCGCCGGAATCAAGGTGGTGAAGGTTTCGTTGAGCGGGTAGTTGTACGGCCCCATGCACAGTGCCACGCCTAATGGCGCGCGGCGAATCTGGCCAAGCGTACCCTGCTCCAGTTCGAAACGGCTGGAGCGGCGGTCGAGGTCCTTGAGCGCGTTTATGGTGTCGACGATGTAGTCGCAGGTGCGGTCGAATTCCTTTTCCGAGTCCTTCAGGTTCTTGCCAATCTCCCACATCAGCAGCTTGACTACAGCCTGGCGCTGTTCACGCATGCGGGCGAGAAAGGTTTCAACGTGCTGGATACGCTCTGCCACGCGCATGTTCGGCCAGGCGCCGCGGCCCTTGTCGTAGGCTTGCACGGCGGCATCCAGCGCGGTCAGCGCAGTGTCGGCATCGAGCAGCGGGGCACTGCCCAGTACCACCTGGTGTTCTTCGCTGCCGCCCTTGAGCCAGACCGGGCTGCGTACCGTGGCCAAGGGGCCGTCCCAGCGCCTGAGCTCTCCGTTTACCAGGTAGTCGCGTTGTTCCAGCGGGGCCCCCAGGCGCCAGATTTCCGGGATGTCCCCGGCGCTTGGGAAAAGTGAATCGAGCAGACGGTCCATGGGTACTGCACCTCACATTACAGGGCGGGTTTACGTCCAGGTGAATCGCTTCAGCCTGGAGCATGCACCGCCTGCGGAAAAAACACCAGTCTGGCTCAGGATCGCGCCCCGTGCCTCCGGGGAGTTCACCATGCATGCCTGTGCGTTATGCAAAAGGGCAATCAAAATGAATGGGCAAATAGCGAAATTGTAATAGGGTGCTGTGGGGGCGGCATGTTTATAGCAATAACTTATCCAGGCACACATTGTTGAAGGGAATTTGACGCCATTAAACGTATTCAAAATGGCCGTGAAGTGTGCTTGCCAAAGGGTTTGCGGGCATCTTAAATTGTTACTGGATGTGAGATGAATGTGTTGGGTTAGTTGATCATTATCAAAGCGTTAAGTGCGCTTGCTGAGTTTTTCTCTTTTTCCGGTAGACCTTAGGGCTTTAAAAGGACGTTGAGGAATAAATGAAAGCGACCTTGACTGCAGCGGCGCGAAAATTCATCTCGCCCTCTATGCGATACGAAATCAGGCAACTGGCCAGCAAAGGGCGTGAAGTGATGGCGCGTGCCTGTTTTTGGCGCTGGGAAGTGGCGAGGTTCCGGCTGCAACAGGAAAGCCCCTACGAAATTGTCTACATCGGCAGGAAACAGCAACGCGAAATGGCCAAGCTGCTGATTGGCGGCAAGGGTCAGGGGAGTGCGTCGATCGTTGACAGCGCAAGCTCCACGGCGCCAGCCGATCACAGGGTGCTGATCAGCGAAATGCCCACGACCGGCGCGTTGTCAGTGCCCCATTACCTGAGTGCGGTGGTACCACTGGGGCGTTCGCTGGAAGACATCACCGCGCGTTACGACAGCGAACTGCGGCGCAGCATTCGCAAGAACCGCCCGTTGTACCAGATGCGCCAGGCCCTTTCGGACGAAGAGATCGCCATGGCGGACCGCGCCCTGCTGCGCCCTTACGCCAGCGCCAGGCAGGGCATCCATGCCGCACAGTTTCCCACGGAAGAAGTGTTCCGCATCGCCAGGCAGGTTGGTCGGCTCGACCTGATTACCGTCGATGGCGAGGTGATCGGTTGCCACCTCGGCTGCGAAGTCGTGCGTGCTGGCAAGCGTTATTGGAGCACATTGCGTTTCGGCTACTGCGAAGCGGTGTTCAGCGATGCCAAAAAGCTGCGCGAGGTGAATTCGATTACCACCTACATGGCCCTCGAATGGGCGCTGCAGCAGGGTTTTGACTATTACGATATCGGCCTGTGCCTCGCACGCCCGGACGATGGCCTGCTGAAATGGAAGCGCCGCCGCGGCGGCGATATCGACTCGCTGGGTAACCATGCCTATCTGTTTGTTCGCCTGCCCAAAACCGGCACGGCGAAGTTTCTCTGGGACACGCCGATGTTCGCGGTGGAAGGCGACAAGCTCACGTTGCACCTGGGCTTGCCCGAGGGGCCGAGCGACGAGGAAGTGGCCAGCCGTTACCACGAAATGGTCTTCGGCGGCCTGCACAAGATCTACCTCTACGGAGGTAACGGTGCAGGTGAGCCGTTCGTCGAGAACCTGCGCAGTCGTTACGCCAGCCTGCAGTCACCGCCCACGATGCAGCGGGTCACCTGCAGTTGAATCGTTGCCAGGGAGGCCTTGATCTGGTGCCAGGCGCCAGGCTTCACACCTCGTCATCAAGGGGGAGCGCTTCATGGGAGGCGACATTTCGCAGTTCAGTGCATCGTCCGCCGCCAGGCGGCACACCTGGACCTTGGCCGCCTACCGCTACATGGCGCGCAAGCGGCTGGGCAAGAACACGGCCATCGATCTCAAGAGCATCGCCAGCAAAAGCTGGGACATTGCCCCGGGCGAGACCACCCTGTCGCCGCCGGCCATCTATTTGCCTGGCCAGCTGGAGCGGGTGACAGGCTGGGAGGGCAAGCGCTTCTACCCCTATGTGCACCCTGCGCGCACCATGGAAGGCGGCATCAGCACGCTGCAAGGGCCGACCCGCGGCTACCTGATCAAGGATGTGTGGCTGGTCGATGGGGCGCTGTACAAGGGCAAGGCCAGTCACTGGCTATCGCTGAAGCCGAGTACCTTTCCGAGCATTGCGGTCGATCACGAGATCGACCGCGCGGCGATCTACTGCACGCAAAATGGCAATTCGTGGTTCGGCACCTGGCTGATGGAGGATTGCCCGACTTATGCACTGGCCTGTAACGAAGGCATACCCGTGACCACCGCACCCTCGGCCAGGTACCCGCTGTTTACCCAGGCGCCGGCCTATGAGGACTGGCTGGACATGAAGCCGCTGCGCCTGCGCAGTGCGTTCTTTCGCGAGCTGGTGCTGTTCGATGACCAGAGCAACAACCGCAGCCGGCATGCCCGCTACCGGGCCATGGGTGACAAGCTGTTGTCGCATGTGCCGCATGCGCCACACCCCGGGGTGTTCCTGCTGCGCGGTGGTGATGGTGACCTGCGGCTGCTGCGCAACGAGCTCGAGCTTGCCGAGCACTTGCGGGTCACCCGTGGTTTTCGCATCGTCAACCCGTTGAAATCCGATGTGCCGAGTATTGTTGCGGCCTGCGCCGGGGCCAAGGTGGTCGTCGGGGTGGAGGGTAGCCAGTTGGTGCATGGCGTGAATGTGCTACAGCCCGGCGGCTGCCTGCTGACCTTGCAGCCGCCGAACCGCTTCGTCAGCTACTACAAGTACCTGACGGATCGGGACAACCAGCATTTCGGCTTCGTGGTGGGTGTACCGGAAGGGGATGGCTTCAGGGTGGATATCGGGGAAGTAGAGCGCACCTTGGACCTGTTTCCGCGTTAAGTGTGTAGTATCCACGCTCATGGCTGCGGCGGGCGGGGCATGGGATGATCGAAATATCACGGTTCTGGCGCGACCCTGAGTTGCCGTTTGTCGAAGCCCGAAGGGTAGGGGACGGGCGGCAGGTCTGCTACGCCGCGCACTCTCATGAGTCCTTTTCAATCGGGGTGATCACGGGTGGGCGCAGCACCTACCTGAATGGTGACCAGCGCGTCGAAGTGGCGGCGGGGACCACTGTGCTGATGAATCCAGGCGTCGTACATACCTGCAACCCTGTTGCCGGGGAGCCGTGGTCCTACCTGATGCTGTTTGTTGACCTGCCGTGGTTGCAGGCGCAGGCGTTCGCCCTGCCGAGGCAGACCTACAGCACCTCGGCGTTGTTGTACCAGCGCTTGTTGCAGGCCTTTGCCGACCTGCTCGATCCCTGCCTGCATGATCGCGAGGCCCGTTTCGCGGCCCTGTTCAAGGCGTTGCCAGCGTTACTGGACGATCTTGCCCCCGTGCATGATGCGGGCAACCCACGGCTGGATGCGGCGGCAGCTTTTATACGCGCCCATCGCAGTGACCCACTCAGCCTCGAGGACATCTGCGGGGCTTGCGGCCTGTCCCGTTCCTACCTGATTCGTGCTTTTCGCCAACGCTTCGGCCTGACGCCGCATGGCTACCTGTTGGACCAGCGCGTGCAGTTGGCCCGAGCGCAGTTGCGCCAGGGCCGGGCGATTGCTGAGGTTGCGCAGGAGGCGGGGTTCGCTGATCAGGCACACCTGCAGCGGGCATTCAAACAGCACCTTGCGGCGACACCCGGGCATTACAGAAATGCCGTTGCTAGCTTGGGCGCTCCTGCAGAAGCCGTGCATGCCTTAAAGCACCAGGTAAACCGCGCTGGCGACCAGTAACACGGCCAGGCTCCGATTGAGCATGCGCAGGTGATGTGGGTTGTGCAGGTACTGGCGAATCACGCTGCCGGCCCAGGCCCAGGAGGCCACCGAGATGAAACAGATTGGGCCATAGATCCAGGTAAACAGCCACAGCAAGTGCTGTTCACCGCCGGTGTAGGCGCCCACCCCGGCAACGGCTGCCAACCAGGCTTTGGGGTTGAGCCACTGCATCGCTGCGCCGTGCCAGGCTGAAGAGGGTCGGCCGGGCTGTGCGTTGTTCAGGTTACCGTCGTCACTGGCCAGCTTCCACGCCATATACAGCAGAAACGCCACCCCGCCCCAGTGCAACATCAGGCCCAGCAAAGGCCAGCGCAGCAGCAATTGATGCAGGCCCAGCCCAACCAGCACCAGCAGCAGGCAGAAACCCAGCGTGGCACCGGCCACATGCGCCATGCTGGCGCGCAGGCCATGGCGGGCACCGCTGCCAAGGGCGACGATGTTGACCGGGCCGGGGGAGATAGAGGCCGCAAGGGCGAAGGCGGCCATGGACAGGGATAGGCTCATGAGGAAGATCCGGGTGATGTGGGGAGCCGTTATCCTCGCGCGCCTTGCGTTTTGATGTATTGAACAAAAGTACCTGCTCCCGCCCGACGTCAGTGCCAGTTTGTCTCAGTCATTGTTTCAATGAGCCGGCAGGGCCCCATGGCGTGACACAGGCAGGCACGGAAGAAGTGTCACGATTGACCTTCTGAATCGTAACGGGCAGCAACGCTGCGACGATGAATGAGGGGTGGCGATGGAGGGGTACAGGTTTTGTAATAGTTTTGCGCTACAACAGCAACCTGCTGTCCTTGTAGCATCACTGTCCCAATCTGTTATCAAGGTCTATATGAGCACCTTCGCGGAGCCCCCCAGTCTTCGGCTTTTCTGGCCATCCTTCCCCCGTCCCCGTGACGTTTCCCTCGTGAGTAGCCGCTAATGGAATGGCTAGCCGACCCCACGGCCTGGCTGGGCCTGCTGACGCTTATCGTCCTCGAGCTGGTGCTGGGTATCGACAACCTGGTGTTCATCGCCATCCTCGCCGACAAGTTGCCGCCACACCAGCGCGACCGCGCGCGGGTGATTGGCTTGAGCCTGGCGCTGATCATGCGCCTGGGCCTGTTGGCCAGTATTTCCTGGATGGTCACCCTGACCGCGCCGTTGTTCGAGGTATTGGGCAAGAGTTTCTCAGGCCGTGACCTGATCATGCTGTTCGGCGGCGTGTTCCTGTTGTTCAAGGCCACCATGGAATTGCACGAACGGCTGGAAGGTCACGTGACCCAGGCCAGTGGTACCCTGCGCCATGCCGCGTTCTGGCCGATCGTTGCCCAAATCGTGGTACTGGATGCCGTGTTCTCGCTGGATGCCGTGATCACGGCGGTGGGCATGGTCGATGAGCTGTCCGTGATGATGATCGCGGTGATCTTCTCGATCGGTATCATGATCGTTGCCAGCAAGCCGCTGACCCGCTTCGTCAACGCCCACCCCACAGTGATCATGCTGTGCCTGGGGTTCCTGATGATGATCGGTTTCAGCCTGACGGCGGAAGGCCTGGGCTTCCATATCCCGAAAGGTTACCTGTACGCGGCCATCGGCTTCTCGATCCTCATCGAGCTGTTCAACCAGCTGGCGCGCGCCCGTCGCAAGCGCAGCCTGCAACAGCACAAGCCGTTGCGTGAACGCACTGCACATGCCGTGCTGCGCCTGCTGGGGGGCCGTCGGGTCGAGGCTGACGAGGTCGGCGAGGAAATCGCCGACCTGGTCGAAGGTGGCGGGGAGCAGGTGCTGTTCGACCGCCGTGAACGGGTAATGATCAGTGGCGTGCTGAACCTGGCCGAGCGGCCAATTCGAACGGTGATGACCGCACGTGCCGAGGTTGACCTGATCGACCTCGCACAGCCGGCAGAGGCCATCACCCAGGCCTTGGCCAATTCGCCGTATTCGCGCCTGCCGCTGATTCGCGATGGCCGGGTCGATGAACCGTTGGGCTTCGTGCACAAGAAGGAGCTGCTCAAGGAATTGCTGTCGGGCAGTCAGCCCGACCTGGAGGACATGGCTCGGGTGCCGCTGAACCTGCTGGAGAGCTTCAGCATTCTCAACGCGCTGGAGCAGATGCGCGGCCAGTCGACCCACATCGCCTTTGTGGTCAACGAATTTGGTGACTTCACCGGCCTGCTGACCATGACCGACATCCTCGAGTCGATTGCCGGTGAACTGCCGGATGCCAGCGAAGTGGAAGGCCCAGGCATTGTTCAGGAGGGCGCTGGCTTTGTGGTCAGTGGCGCGTTGAACCTGAGCCAGGTGCAGGCACGTACTGGCTTCTGTGCCCGTGCTACCGAGGACTACCAGACCCTTGCGGGGCTGGTGATGAGCCTTCTCGATCGCCTGCCGATGGTCGGCGACCAGCTGGCCTGGAATGGCTGGACGCTGACCGTGGAGGCGATTGAAGAGCGACGGGTGCGCCAGGTGCGCCTTATACCGACCGGCGACGCTGACGCAGCAGGTGCCTGAAGCCCTCGAGGACCAGCACCAGCACTGCGGCCCAGATCGGCAGATAGGTCAGCCACTGGTCCGGGCCGATGGTTTCGCCCAGCAGCAACGCCACGCCCACCAGCAGCACGGGCTCGACGTAGCTGAGCAGGCCGAACAGGCTGAATGGCAGCATGCGGCTGGCCAGCACGTAGGCGATCAGGGCCGAGGCGCTGATCGCGCCAAGGATCGGGATCAGCGCATAGAGCCCAGGGTGTGCCTGCAGGTCGGCACCGGAAAGCGGGCCCTGGGTGACGAAGTACAGCGCCCACGGCAGCAGCAGGCACATGTCGCACCACAGGCCACCCAGGTGGTCGGTGCGGCAACGCCGCCGCAGCACGAAGTAGATCGGGTAGCCGATCGTCACCAACAAGGTTTCCCAGGCAAAGCTGCCGTTCTGGTACAGCTCGTGCCCCACGCCCAGTGCAGCGCAGCCCACGGCCACCTTTTGCAGGCGCGACAGGCGCTCCCCATACACCAGTCGCCCGGTCAGGACCATGGCCAGCGGCAGCAGGAAATAGCCCATCGACACTTCCAGGCTGCGCCCGTGCAGGGGCGCCCAGAGAAACAGCCACAGCTGCACGCCCATCAGCCATGAAGTGCCGACCATCCCCAGCAACAACACCGGCGTGCGCCTAACCCGCCCCAGTAGCTCGGCGACGCGTTTCCAATCTTTCGAGACGAGCATGAACAGGGTAAGGCAGGGCAGCGTCAAGAGGGTGCGCCAGCCGAAGATTTCTTCGCCATCGAGTGGCTCGAGCAGGGAGGTATAGAAGTACATCACAGCGAACAGACAGGACGCCATGACCGATGAAACAATGCCTTTTGACACGAGTGCCTCGAATACGGGAGTTGAGCGGGTGGATCAGCCGCGCATGATCTCAGGGGGCGCGGCTTGCGGCAACAGCGCTGCGCCTGGGCGGGCGGCCAGCGCCTCGAGAAACTGCGCGGCGGGCATGGGCCTGGCGAACAGGTAGCCCTGCTGGAAGTCCACCTCATGGCGGGCCAGGTAGTCGCGTTGGGCTTCGGTTTCCACGCCTTCGGCCACGATGCCCAGGCCCAGCTTGGCGGACAGCTCGATGATGGTCTCCAGAATGTGCACAGACAGCGCATCGGCCCCGATCATGGCCACGAAGCTCTGATCGATCTTCAGGTAGTCGACCTTGAACTGGCGCAGGTAGTTGAGGCTGGACTGGCCGGTGCCGAAGTCGTCCAGGGCGATCTTGACGCCCATGGCAGCGAGCTTCTCGAACAGCTCCAGGGCTATTGGCGTGGGCTCGATCAGCTTGCGCTCGGTCAGTTCCAAGGTCAGCACTACCCGGCCCGGCGGGAAGTGCTGCAGGAAAGTACGGCAATCATTCAGCAGGTTCAGGTCGCGGCAGTGGTCGGCGGTGATGTTGACGCCTATGTGGAAGCCGTCCTCGAGCAGCCCGGCGTAAGGTGCGAGGCTCTGTGCCGTGTGCATCATCAAGGCGCGGGTCATGGCGACAATCTGCCCGCTGTGTTCAGCGTAAGGGATGAACAGATCGGGGCGCACCAGCCCTTCCTGGGGGTGGTTCCAGCGCATCAGCACTTCGGCGCCGGCCCAACGGAAATCGCCCTTGCGCACCACTGGCTGGAAGTACGGCAGGAACTCATCGGCCTCCAGCGCCCGGCGCAGTTCGGCACGGGGTGAGCTGGCGCGGCGAACCTGCCAGCGGCATACCAGGGCCGCAACCACGCCCAATACAATCAGCAAGGCAACCAGGGCAGGGTAGTGGCTGCGCCACAACTGGCCTTGGTAGCTGGCGTCATAGCCGCCCTGCACGCTGAACGGGTAACGCGTCGAGCCAAGCAGCACGTTTGCATTGGCGGCGGGGGGCGGCAGGCCCTTGTGGACGATGCCATCCTTGCCCATCCAGGCGTTACCTACGCGGATGTGCAGGTTAACGTCGGGGCCGATCAGGCGCAGTGCTGTCAGCAGGTGGTCGCCATCCACCGTACTGATTGCCCCCTGGTCGCCGGCGCTGGCACGGTACACCAGCAGTGCGTGCCCAGGGGTGACTGAATTGCCGTCCATCAGCCACAGCTTGCCGTCGACGTAGTCGGCCGGGTTGACCGGCTCGTCAAAATCGCCGAACAGGGAAGTGCAATACAGGCTGTTACCCCGGAACAGGTTGGTCGAACGCACGAAGGCGTTGCGCGTCACCTCGGCGCGCAGCCTGAGCTGCACCTCGTCGCAAGGGCTGCGGGCCAGCGGCAGCAGAACATTGGCAGCCTTGGAAAGGCTGTCGAGGATGCGTTCGACATGCGCCACGACCTGGCGAGCGGTAGCCTGGCTGCTTGTTTGCATCTCCCGTTCGACCTGCCAGTTCATCACGATCAGGCCGCACATCAGCGGCAGCACACCGACGACCCAGGGTAGCAGGGTGCGCCAGCTGAGCGTGGCGCGGCGTTTGGCGTTAAGGGGCATGCGGACCTGGCTACGATAAGGGACAACGAGAGAATAGCCGCTTGTCGCTGTGTGCGAGCAACTAAACCGCGACAAACAATTTTACGCAATGTAGAATCCGTTTACGAATACAACAATAAGGTTCTTCACTTCCGAAGGATCAAGCCCGCCGAGAATGGGTCCATATGACATACCATGGGTTCAAGCTGATCATAGGTGACTTCCTCGCCCGCAGCGTGCGGGGCATCCCGTGCTCACCGCCGTTTCTGTTCCACATCCCACGCAATCAATAATATTTTCGCTGCAGATGAGGACACGAACATGGCTGATATCTTCGACAATCCAATGGGCCTGATGGGCTTCGAATTCATTGAACTGGCGTCGCCGACCCCCGGCGTGCTCGAACCAGTGTTCCAGATCCTTGGCTTCACCAAGGTGGCTACCCACCGTTCCAAGGATGTGCACCTGTATCGCCAGGGCGGCATCAACCTGATCCTGAACAACGAACCCAAGAGCATCGCCTCGTACTTCGCCGCCGAACACGGCCCGTCGGTATGTGGCATGGCGTTCCGCGTGCGCAATGCCCACGAAGCGTATGCCCGTGCCCTGGAGCTGGGCGCCCAGCCGGTGGAAATCGAAACCGGCCCGATGGAGCTGCGCCTGCCGGCGATCAAGGGTATCGGTGGTGCGCCGCTTTACCTGATCGACCGTTTCGAGGAAGGCAGCTCGATCTATGACATCGACTTCAATTTCATCGAAGGCGTGGACCGCAATCCGGTAGGTGCTGGCCTGAAGATCATCGACCACCTCACCCATAACGTTTATCGCGGGCGCATGGCTTACTGGGCCGGCTTCTACGAAAAACTGTTCAACTTCCGTGAAATCCGCTACTTCGACATCAAGGGTGAGTACACCGGCCTGACGTCCAAGGCGATGACCGCACCGGACGGCATGATCCGCATCCCACTCAACGAAGAGTCGTCCAAGGGTGCGGGGCAGATCGAAGAGTTCCTGATGCAGTTCAACGGTGAGGGTATTCAGCACGTCGCCTTCCTGACCGATGACCTGCTCAAGACCTGGGATGCGTTGAAGGGCCTTGGCATGCGCTTCATGACTGCGCCACCGCAAACCTACTACGAAATGCTCGAAGAACGCCTGCCAGGCCACGGCGAACCGGTCGACCAGCTGCAAGCGCGTGGCATCCTGCTGGATGGGGCCTCGCAGCCTGGAGACAAACGCCTGCTGCTGCAGATTTTCTCGGAAACCCTGCTTGGGCCGGTATTCTTCGAGTTCATCCAGCGCAAGGGGGACGACGGCTTTGGTGAGGGCAACTTCAAGGCGCTGTTCGAATCCATCGAGCGTGACCAAGTGCGTCGTGGCGTGCTGAGCACCGATTGACGACCTCTCGCCGCCGACGCCGTCATGTCGCGTCGGCGGCGTTGCTGCGCCTGATGGCACGCGCCCTGAACAGGGCAAGGAAGACCATGGCCCCGGTCAGGATACCCACCAGTATCAACGAAGGCAGGGTCTGCAGCATCGATTGGCGAATTTCCAGGCTGGTGAACCCTTCGGCATAGCCGCCTTTCACCCTGTATCCGTATTTCGCTGATACCGCGCTGACCGAGAACTCGGAGTGCGAGGGGCGCTGGCCGGTGCGACTGTCACCTTCGCTCCAGATGTAGCGGTCGCCGAATTCCAGCAACAGCGTCAAGCCGTCCTGGAAACCGTCGAGCTCGTTACGAAGCTGTGAGGCGTAGGCGGTCGCGATGACGCCCCGGTTGTTTCCAGGCAAATAGAAGTTGACCAGCAGTCTGCGGCGCTTGTCAGCTGGCCCATAGGAAATTTCCACCTGCCGACCCGACAAGGCGAAGGACGACAAGTGCGCCAGCGAGTCCGAGGTGGTGCTGCAATAGGCCTGACTGTCTTCTAGCAAGGTCAGTGACCTCAGCATCGAGCGGCTGGCGACCTGGTCCTGCAAGGTGCTTTTGACGGTGCCGCAGGATTGGCCGGCAAGTGGCAGGGCCAGCACCGCAGCTTCCTGCAATCGGTCCAATGCCTGGTCGACGCTGTAGACCGCTTCCTGTACTGAAATTGCCGCGTTTTCCGCGAGTTTGGACTCCAGTTGGAAAACCATCACCAGCAACCCGGACACCACAGGCACCAGCCCCACTGCCATGAGCAGCAGCACCTCCAGCAGGCTGCGCCCGGCGTGCACAATCTTCGACATAGGCCAATCGCTCCGCTACAACGCTGTTCGAGGTGAACAGCCGAGCCCAGAGCCTATGTGTTCAACGGCCGGTCAACTGTAGGCCGAAGGTAACGTGCGCTACAGGAAAACCGGAAATCTGGGGTAGGCCATTAGCTGGCTCTGAGCCTGGCGAGCACTGCCTTCGCCAGAGCGGATGTAGAGGCGGGGTTTTGCCCGGTGATCAGCCGGTCATCGGCAACCACGAAGGGCTGCCAGGGATCATCATGCTTGCTGTATGTTCCGCCGCGGCCAACGAGTTCGTTTTCCGTCAGGAATGGCACTGTCTTGTCCAGCTCGACCAATTTTTCTTCGGTATTGGAAAAGCCGGTCACCTGCCGGTCCTTCAGCAGCAAGCTGTTATCGCTGAGCTTGATGTTCAGCAAGCCGACCACGCCGTGGCATACCGCTGCCACAATGCCCTTGTTCTCGTAGATCTTGCGCGCCAGTTCCTGCAGGGGCTGATTGTCGACGAAGTCATACATCACCCCATGCCCGCCGGTGTAGTAGATGACACTGTAGTCCTCGGCCTTGACCAGGCCGGGGCTGAGGGTGCTACCCAGTCGCGTCATGAACTGCTTGTCGTCGTACCATTGCCAGTCCAGGTCGGGTGCCATTTGCAGGCTGTGCGGGTCGATGGGAACATACCCGCCCAATGGGCTGACATAATCGACGCTATAGCCGGCCTCTTCGACCTGCTCGACAAAGTGCACGGCCTCACCCAGCCATAATCCGGTCGCCCGCTTGAGGGTTGGATACTTGGCTGTATTGGTCAGTACCACCAGCATTTTCTTGCTCATGACCACGCTCCTGTCGGCAACCTGAAGAGGCCGTTGCTTCCCGGCCCGAGGGAAAACCTAATGAGCATAGCTGCCGGCTGCAAGTCCGCCATGGATGGCAACGCGTGCTGTGCTAACTTGAACAAGGCCCACAGGGCAGGCCTTGGAGAGCCTGCCAGCACCGTGGCCAACCCAGAGCCTTGCAGGAGCACGATATTGGTCGCACATGGAACACCATCCGGGCCTGAGACGCAGGTCGGCTTGCCGCCGCCAGCTGTACTTGGGCGCGAGCGTATGGCGGAGCGGATTGCGCAGTTCGACTGGGGACGCACGTCACTTGGGCCGCTGGTGCGCTGGCCGGCTTCACTGCGAATTGCCGTCGACATGATGCACCTGTCACCGTTCCCCTGCGCTGTGGTCTGGGGGGCCGACCTGTGCGTGGTCCACAATGATGCCTACCGGGCACTGCGGGCCGGGTCTAGGGACGACCTGGGGATGGCCTTCGATGCGCTGTGGAGCGACGTGTGGTCGGCAGTCGGGCCATGGGTGTTCCAGGCTCTCGAAGGGCGTGCGAGTTACGTCGAGGACCCGCCCCTGCGCATCACGTGTGGCGAGCACGCCGAGCCGCTCTGGTGCGCGTTCGGCTACGCCCCCTTGCACGATGAGCAGGGCAGCGTCGCGGGTTTTTTGCACACGGTGATCGAGAGCACTGCCAGCGTCGAGGCACACCACCGCTGGCGTGAACAGGTGCAAGGCTTCGAGCGGCAGATCGAGCGGCATGTGGCGGAGCGCGAGCAGATCTGGCGGTTGGCGCGCGATCCCATGATGACTGTCAGCGCTGACCTGAAGGTTCAGGCTGTCAACCCCGCCTGGTCGCGCATCCTGGGTTGGACCGAAGCACAGGTGCAAGGGATGCCGGTGTTGGACTTGGTGCATCCGGCCGATGCCGTGGAAGTTCACGTGGCTATTTCCGGGCTGCTGCAATACTGCGATGCCGACCTGGTCGAAACCCGCCTGCGTCACCGCGACGGGCATTACCACTGGTTCAGCTGGAGTGCGCGATTCGATGGGCACCTGATGACAGCCGTTGGCCGGGACATCACCGATGAGCGCGAGCTGGCCGCGCGTCAGTCTGAGGCGCTGATGCGCAGCAATGAGCGCATGGAGGTGGTCGGCCAGCTGGCCGGCGGCATGGGCCATGAGATGAACAACCTGCTGTCCGGTATCGGGGGGAGCCTGGAACTGTTGCAGCGGCGCCTTCAGGAGGGGCGGCTGGAGCGGTTGGAGGCCTATGTGGACGTAGCCCGGGATTCGGTGCTGCGGGCCATGGAGCTGACCCATCGCTTGCTGGCGTTCTCCCGCCACCAACCGCTCGCGCCGAAGCCGCTGGATTTCAATCGGCAGCTGCGCCTGAGCGAGCCGCTGCTGTGCAAGACGCTGGGCGCAGAAATGCGTCTGCACTGGCAGCTGGATATCGCGCCGTGGGCGGTGAACCTGGACGTACCGCAGCTTGAGAATGCGCTGATCAACCTGTGTGCCAACGCCCGTGAAGCCTGTCAGGAACGCGGTAATGTCACGATCCGTACGGTCAATGAACGGCTGACCGACAGTTTTCCGGATCAGGACGGTCTGCCGCCAGGCGATTACCTGGGCCTGCATGTCGAGGATGATGGCCACGGCATGCCGGCTGCGGACATTGCCAGAGCGTTCGAGCCATTTTTCACCACCAAGCCCATCGGGCGGGGTTTCGGGCTGGGCTTGTCGATGGTGTATGGCTTTGTCCGTCAGTCGGGTGGGTACGTGTGGATTGAATCGACCGCGAACCTGGGGACCAAGGTTTCCATGCTCTTCCCGCGCTGGCCCGAGCCGTTGGCCGAGGAACCAAAGCCCGTGCAACGGTTGCAGCGCGCCGCCCGGGGCGAGCGATTGTTGCTGGTCGATGACGAACGCAACCTGCGGGCTGTCATGCGCGAATACCTGACCGAGCGCGGCTTTCAGGTCGTCGACGTGAGCGATGCCAATAGCGCGTTGGAGCGGTTCCGCCATGATGGCCCGTTCGACCTGGTGATTACCGACATCGGCTTGCCGGGCGGCTTCAGCGGCCGGCAAGTGGCCAAGGCCATGCGCATGCAACTGCCAATGCAGAAGATCATGTTCATTACCGGGTATGCCGAGCATCCGATCGAAGCGCAGTTGCTCGACCAGCCCGGCACGGCATTGCTGAATAAGCCTTTCTCGCTGGCAGACCTTGCCGATGAGGCGCTGCGAATGCTCGAAGAGTAGCGCCCTTCAGGGCTTGCCGAGAATCTCCGTCACCTGCGCCTGCAGTTGTTGCAGTTCGAAGGGTTTGCAGATCAGGTGCATGCCTGCGCCCAGAAAGCCTTCACGGGCCATTGCGGTTTCCGCGTAGCCGGTGATGAACAACACTGGCAAGCCTGGGCGCAGCGTGCGCGCGATCTCGGCCAGCTGACGGCCGTTCATGCCGGGCAAGCCGACATCGCTGACCAACAGATCCACTGGCTGCGACGAGCGCAGCACCGCAAGCCCGTCGCTGGCATTCGCTGCGCTGTGGCATGAAAAGCCATGGTCGCGCAGGGTCTGGCACAGCAACTGGCGCACATGCGGGTCGTCCTCCACCAGCAGCACCCGATGGCCCCTGCTCGCTTGTCTGGGGGAGGGCGGCAAGGTGGTTTCCTGAGCCTGCCCGACATGCCGCGGCAGGTACAGGTCTACCCGCGTTCCCTGGCCAATCTGGCTACGCAGGGTGACATGCCCATGGGACTGCTTGCTGAAACCGTACACCATCGACAGACCCAGGCCGATGCCCTGGCCCGTTGCCTTGGTACTGAAGAACGGTTCGAAAGCGTGTTCCAGTGTGCTTTGGGCCATGCCTTGGCCGTCGTCGATGATGCTCAGGCGCAGGTAGTCCCCGGGGCACAAGGCGCCCCCTGCCCATTGCCTGCTGTCGATGTGCTGGTTGCTTGCCTCGATACGCAGCAGGCCGCCACTGGGCATGGCTTCGCAGGCGTTGAGCAGCAGGTTGTCCAGGGCTTCCTGCAATTGCTGGTCGTCGGCTTCCACCGGCCACAGGCCCCTGGCGAGCTGCACCTGCAGGGTGATCCTCGGGTTCAGGCTGGCCTTCAGGCGCTTGGCCTTGAGCACACCACGCAGGTCGATGCGCTGGTTGCGCAACGATTGTCGGGAAGAGAAGGCCAGCAGGCGATGAGTCAACTGGGCGGCGCGTGACACCGCCTCGCGACCCATGCGCAACACGCCGTCCAAGCCTTCACCGCGGCCCTGACGCAGGCGTCGCTCGATCAGCTCGAAACTGCCGCCGATGCTGGTGAGCAGGTTATTGAAGTCATGGGCCACCCCACCGGCCAGTTGGCCGATGGCTTCCATCTTGCGGGTCTGATGGGCGGCGAACACCCTGCGCTCCTGCTCCTCGCAGGGCTGTGGAAGCTGGGCGTCCAGGCGCTGCTGCAAGCAGTGGAGCTGATCACGCGCCCGGTACTGCCTGCGGCGGTTGCGCAGGGCGGATCGGGTCATGTGCAACAGCTGGGCGTTTTCAAAGGGTGCGACCAGCAATACCAGGTTGCCGACCGGGTGATTACTGGCGCTAGCCGCCGACCAGGCACCTTGGGTGAGCAGCACGATCGGTAGATCCGACCAGTTCGGCTGCTGATCGATGAATGCCTGCAGCAACGCGCTGGGGCCCTGGTGGAAGACCTGCTCGGCAATGATCGCCAGCCCCGCGCCCTCGCTCAGGCGCGCCTGCAGGTTGTCCAAGTCGACCGCGCACAGGCTATCGATGCCGGCCAAGGCGAGCAGACGCGAGGTCTCCGCAGCTAACTGCGGGGGTGCCAGGATCAAGGCACGTTCATCCAGCGCCAACGAACTCGCCACAACGACTCTCCTGCAAGGTGGGCTGATAACCACTGGACCCTGGCGTAGACCCGGGGTTCAACAATGTTCAGGGAATGCCTACAAGCCCTGTTGCAGCACGGGGTCGTCAGGGTTCTGCCGCTCCAGCTCGGCGAGTAGCACCTGTACGTTCTGTAATTGGCCAGACTCTTTCCAGTACTGGATCAGCAATACCCGCGCCCGGCGATTGGCCGGCTGCCGGTTGAGCACGGTTTCCAGCTGTTTCTGGGCGGCATCGAGTTGGTCCAGGTCATGCAGGGTGAGCGCCAGTGTATAGCGGTAGTCGGTGTTGTCAGGGTCTAGCTCGACGGCGCGGGAAAGGGCCAGCAAGGCGTATTCGCGCTGCTCATGGCGGTTCAGCCAGCGCCCCAGTTCATACTGTAGAAAGGCGGAGTCGGGGCTCAGCGCCAAGGCTTTGCCCAAGACCTGGCGCGAGGCATCGTGATGCCCCTGGCGCTCCAGCAAGCGTACCTGGGTGGCCAGGGCGTCAAGGTTGCCGGGGGCGACCGCCAGTGCTCGCTGCAGGGCCGCAGCGGCCTGGGTGTAGTCGCTTTCGTGCAGGTACAGGCGCGCCAGGTGCACCTGGGCGTCGGCATCCTCGGGTTGTTGCTCGAGAGCCTGCTGGTACTGTTCCAGTGCTGCCTGCAGCGGGCCGAAGTACAGGCCGATGTCGTCCGGGGCAAGTCCGAGCAGGGCATCTACTGCGCCAAAGCGTACGCTTTGCTCATCGTCGTCCAGCAGCGGGCCGAGCACCAGGCTGCGTTGCGCCGCCGGCAGCAGGCGGCGGATGCTGGTGATGGCTGCACGGCGCACCAGCGGGTCGGCATGTTCCAGATCCTGGCGGGCGAGTTTCAATGCCTGCGGCGAGGGGTAGTTGGGCAGCTCGGCGTACAGCGCCGCCCGACGAATGGCGGGCAGGTCGTTACGTTGCAGTTGCTGGTACAACACCCGGGCAGCGCCGGGCTGGCCCTCGTGAGCCTGGCGTAGGGCCTTGGCATAGCTGTGCGCGGGCAAGGTCGGCTGGGCGGGCGGAGCATCGCGCCACAGGTAGCCGAACAGGGCCGATACCAGGATCAACAGCAGCACGGCGATCAGGTAGCGGTTGCGTCTGGGCATCGGGCGGTCCGTGGCGGCGGGAAGGGCAGAGCTTGGGGCAGGCAGGGGGTAAATGCAACCGAGGGGGCCAGTTGTCATCAGCGAGTCTGTGCGGTGGCGTTGCGGGCACGGCGGGCGATTGCCCTGTGCTGCAACTGCCGAGGCATAAAAAAGCCCCGCAAACCAGAGCCTGCGGGGCAAACGGTTGGGGGAGGAGCCAACCAAAGGAGTCGTTGAAGCAGTGGGATCAGGGTGCGCTGGCCACCGTCTCCGGTTGCCAGCCGCCACCCAGGGCCTTGTAGATCGAGACAATGCCGCGGTACAGCTCGACCTCGCCCTGGGCCTGCGCATCTTCGGCGCTTAGCCGCTCACGCTCGGCATCGAGCAGCACCAGGTAGTCCACCGTGCCCTCGCGATAACGAATCGAAGCCAGCTCCGCCGCCTTGCGGCTGGCGTCACTCTGGCGCATCAGCGAGAGCAGTCGCTGCTGGGTTTTGTCGTAATCACTGAACGCGTTGGCCGATTCTTCCAGGGCCAGTAATACCTGTTGCTCGTAGTTGGCCAATGCCCCTTCGGCATCAGCCTTGGCCCCGCGCAAACGGGCGCGCACGCTACCCAGGTCGAAGGCCGCCCAGGTAATGCTCGGCCCCAGTGCCCAGGCATTGGCCGCCGACGAGCCGATCTGCGAGCCCCGTGCGGCAGTAAAGCCGAGGAAGCCGCTGAGGCTCACGCGGGGGAACAGGTCGGCAGTGGCCACGCCAACGTTGGCGGTGGCGGCTGCCAGCTGGCGTTCGGCGCTGCGGATGTCCGGGCGCCGGCGCAGCAGCTCGCCCGGGTCGCCTACCGGCAACGCTTTGGCGATGGCCGGCAAGGCTTTGGGCGACAGGTCGATGCTGAGCGCGTCAGGTCGTTGACCGAGCAAGGTGGCGATACGGTGCCGTGCTCGTGCCTGTTCGGCCTGCAGTTGCGGCACTGTGGCTTCGACCCCGGCCAGGCGGGCATCGGCACGCACCACGTCGAGGTCGTTGCCCACGCCGGCATCGCGCAGGGTCTCGGTGATGGTGCGCGATTCCTGCTGGGTCTTGAGGTTGGCCAGGGCGATTTTCTCGCGCAATTGCGCACCACGCAGCTGCCCATAAGCATCCACCAGCTCGGCGATCAGGCTGACTTGCAACTGCTGCAGGTCGGCGGCGGCCACCGCTTCCTGGGCTTCGCTGGCTTCGATCTGGCGCTGAATGCGCCCGAACAGGTCAAGCTCCCAGGCCATGTCCAGGCCCAGGTCGTAGCGCTCGCTATTGACCCGTTCGGTGGTCTGGCCGGGGATCTGGCCCTTGCCGATGTCGCTGCTGGCCCTGCTGGTAACCACTGGGAACGGGTCGTTCTCGGCATCTTCTCGAATCGAGCGAGCCGACTTCAGGCGGGCAAAAGCCACGCGCAAGTCACGGTTGCCGTCCAGCGACGCCTGCACCAGCTGGTTCAGCACGGGGTCGTCGAACTGCTTCCACCACAGGGTCTCGAAACGGCTAAGGTCGTAGGCCTTGGCCTGCGCGTCGCTACTCAGTCGGGCAGGCTCGGTGGCCGGGGCCTGGTAGTCCGGGCCCACCGCACAGGCCGCCAGGGCCAGTGCCAGCAGGCTGGGGGTCAGCGGTTTGAGCAGGTTCATGCATGGTTCTCCAACACTTGGGCGTGCGCGGCCTTGCGGGCCTGGCGACGCTCGACGAAACGGCGAATCAGGAAGAAGAACACCGGGGTCAGGAACAGGCCGAACACGGTCACGCCGATCATCCCCGAGAACACCGCCACACCCATGGCGTGGCGCATTTCGGAGCCTGCACCGGAGCTGAAGACCAGCGGCACCACACCCATGATGAAGGCGATGGAGGTCATCAGGATCGGCCGCAGACGCAGGCGGCAGGCTTCCAGTACCGCCGCCAGCGGGTCGAGGCCCTTGGCCTGTTCATCCTTGGCGAACTCGACGATCAGGATGGCGTTCTTGCACGCCAGGCCGACCAGGACGATCAGGCCGATCTGGGTGAAGATGTTGTTGTCTCCACCCGACACGATCACCCCGGTGATCGCCGACAGCAGGGTCATCGGCACGATCAGGATCACCGCCAGTGGCAGGCTCCAGCTTTCGTACTGGGCGGCCAGTACCAGGAAGGCCAGCAGCACGCACAGGGGGAACACGAACAGCGCGGTGTTGCCCGAGAGGATCTGCTGGTAGGTCAGGTCGGTCCACTCGAAGGTCATGCCGTTGGGCAGTTCCTCTTTCAGCAGCTTCTCGATCGCCGCTTCGGCTTGGCCGGAGCTGTAGCCCGGGGCAGCAGCGCCGTTGATCTCGGCGGTGATGAAGCCGTTGTAGTGCATGACGCGGTCCGGCCCGGAGGTGTCGCTGACCTTGAGGAAGGTCGCCAGCGGGATCATCTCGCCCAGGTTGTTGCGCACCTTCAACTGGCCGATCTGCTCGGCATCCAGGCGGAATTGCTGCTCAGCCTGGACGTTGACCTGATAGGTGCGGCCAAAGCGGTTGAAATCGTTGGTGTACAGCGAGCCCAGGTAGACCTGCAGGGTGTCGAAAATATCGTTGATCGCCACGCCGTGGGTCTTGGCCTTTTCCCGGTCGATGGCGGCATCGACCTGCGGCACGTTGACCTGGTAGCTGGTGAACAGGCCCGCCAGCTCTGGCACGTTATGGCTCTTGGCGATGATGTTCTGGGTTTCCTTGTACAGCGCTTCATAGCCCAGGTTGCCACGGTCTTCGATCTGCAGGCGGAAGCCGCCGATGGTGCCCAGGCCTTGTACCGGCGGTGGCGGGAAGATCGCGATGTAGGCGTCCTGGATATCGGCGAACTGGGCGTTCAGCGAGGCAGCGATGGCGGCGGCTGACTGGCTCGGGTCCTTGCGCTCGTCGAACGGCTTGAGCGGGGTGAACACGATGCCGCTGTTGGGGCTGTTGGTGAACCCGTTGATCGACAGGCCAGGGAAGGCCACCGAGTCGGCCACGCCAGGCTGTTTCAGAGCGATTTCGCTCATGCGCTTGATCACCGCCTCGGTGCGGTCGAGGCTGGCGGCATCCGGCAGTTGGGCAAACGCCACCAGGTACTGCTTGTCCTGCGCTGGCACGAAGCCGGTCGGTGTGGACGAGAAGCCCAGGTAGGTCAGGCCCATCAGCCCGGCATACACGAACAGGGCGATACCACTGGAGCGGATGACCCGGCGCACGCCACCGACGTAGCGGTTGGACGCACGGTCAAAGAAGCGGTTGAACGGGTTGAACAGCCAGCTGCCCAGCAGTTTTTCCAGGAACCGCGAGAAACGGTCCTTGGGCGCGTGATGGTCCTTGAGCAGCACGGCAGCCAGTGCCGGCGACAGGGTGAGCGAGTTGAAGGCCGAGATCACCGTGGAAATGGCGATGGTCAGGGCGAACTGCTTGTAGAACTGCCCGGTCAGGCCGGAAATGAACGCGGCAGGGACGAACACGGCGCACAGTACCAGGGCGGTGGCGATGATCGGCCCGGTCACTTCACCCATGGCCTTTTGCGTCGCCTCCAGCGGTTTCAGGCCCAGCCCGATGTTGCGCTCGACGTTCTCCACCACGACGATCGCATCGTCCACCACGATACCGATGGCCAGCACCAGGCCGAACAGCGACAGCGCGTTGAGCGAGAAGCCGAACAGGTGCATGACAGCGAAGGTACCGATCAGCGATACCGGTACGGCCATCAGCGGGATGATCGAAGCGCGCCAGGTCTGCAGGAACAGGATGACCACGAGGACCACCAGCACCAAGGCTTCGAACAGGGTGTGCACCACTGCCTCGATGGAGCCACGGACGAACACCGTCGGGTCATAGACGATGCTGTAGTCCATGCCTTCAGGGAAGTCCTTCTTCAGCTCGGCCATTTTCGCCCGCACTTCGTCGGAGATCTCGATGGCGTTGGAGCCCGGGCGCTGGAAGATCGGAATGGCCACCGCCGGCTGATTGTTCAGCAGCGAGCGCAGGGCGTACTGGCTGGAGCCGAGCTCGACCCGGGCAATGTCCTTCAGGCGGGTGATTTCGCCATCGGCACCGGCACGGATGATGATGTTTTCGAACTCTTCCTCGTTGACCAGTCGCCCCTGGGTATTGATCGACAGCTGGAAGCTGGTCGAACCGGGGGCGGGCGGTGCGCCGAGCTGGCCGGCGGCGACCTGGCGGTTCTGCTCCCGGATGGCGGCTACGACATCGCTGGCGGTAAGGTTGCGCGAAGCGGTCTTGTTCGGGTCCAGCCACACGCGCAGCGAGTAGTCACCCATGCCGAACAGTTGCACATCGCCCACGCCGCCGAGGCGCGCCAGTTCGTCCTTGATGTTGAGAATGGCGTAGTTGGACAGGTAGAGCATGTCGTAGCGGTTGTCCGGCGAGGTCAGGTGCACGACCATGGTCAGGTCAGGCGAGGCCTTGTCGACGGTGATACCGATACGGGTCACTTCCTCGGGCAGCTTGGGCTGGGTGCGGGTGACGCGGTTCTGCACCTGCACCTGCGCGTTGTCCAGGTCGGTACCCAGGGCGAAGGTGATGGTCAGCGTCAGCTTGCCATCAGCGGTGGACTGGGAGGACATGTACAGCATGTTCTCCACGCCGGTAATGGCTTGCTCCAGGGGGGCGGCGACGGTTTCGCCGATGACCTTGGGGTTGGCGCCTGGGAAATTGGCGCGCACCACCACGGTCGGCGGCACCACTTCGGGGTATTCGCTGATCGGCAGCTGGAACAGCGAGATAGAACCCGCAATCAGCAGTACCAGGGACAGCACCGCGGCGAAGATCGGCCGGGTAATGAAGAATTTAGAGAAGTTCATCGGTGTGGTCCCTTAACCGCGTGGCGCCTGGGCGCTGGCGACTTTCACATTGTTGCCCGCCACCTTCGGCGCCGGGGTGCTGGCCTCCAGCGCCTGGCGCTGCTGGGCGAGGGCGGCGAGGGTCTGCTCACTGGCCATCGGGGTTTCCTCGGGGGTGACCGGCGAGCCAGGCCGTACCCGCTGCAGGCCCTTGACCACGATGCGGTCTTCCTTGCCCAGGCCGCTGCGCACGATCCGCAGGCCTTCCAGCTTCGGCCCCAGTTCCACGGCGCGGTAGGCGGCCTTGTTGTCCTTGTCCATGACCAGTACGAACTTCTTGCCAAGGTCGGTGCCGACAGCCTCGTCGTTGATCAGCACGGCATCGTACTGGGCGCTGCCGACCAGCTTCAGGCGTGCGTACAGGCCCGGGGTGAACTGGCCGTCGCGGTTGTCGAACACCGCACGGCCGCGGATGGTGCCGTTGCGCGGGTTGACCTGGTTGTCGACGAAGTTCATCTGGCCCAGGTGCGGGTTGCCGGTTTCGTTGGTCAGGCCCAGGTACACCGGGGTGGTCTGACCGCGCTGGCCTTCGCGGGCCAGCTGGGTGTACTTGAGGTACACGCGCTCGTCGGCGTCGAAGTAGGCGTAGACCCTGTCGGTCGAGACCACGCTGGTCAGCGGCGTGACATCGGCGCTGACGATGTTGCCGGCGGTGAATTCGGCACGGCTGACGCGGCCACTGATGGGCGCGGTCACACGGGTGAAGCTGAGGTTGAGGCGGGCCAGGTCGAGTTGGGCCTGGATTGCGTCCACCCCGGCACGGGCCTCGGCGGCGGCACTGCTGCGCGATTCGGCCAGTTCGGCGGAAATGGCGTTGCTGTCACGCAGGCGCTCACCCCGGCGGGCTTCGTTGGCGCTGCGGATGGCGGTGGCCTTGGCCTGTTGCAGCTGGGCTTCGAGGCGGCGGACTTCAGCCTGGAACGGGCGCGGGTCGATCTGGAACAGCAGGTCGCCTTTCTTGACCTGGGCGCCTTCGGTGAAGGCGACCTGGTCGATCTGGCCGGAGACCCGCGGGCGCACTTCGACGGTTTCAGGGGCTTCGAGGCGGCCGGTGAACTCGTCCCATTCGTTGATCGGTTGCTCGATCACCTTGGCCACACTGACTTTGGGCGCGGCGGGAGCCTGCACGGCGTCGGGGGTTCGACCGCAAGCGCTGATCACCACCACTGCCAAAGCAGCGAGGGGGAAGCGCAAGGGTTTGAGTGATTGTTCCATGGAGAACTCCGCCAATGTATTAGTAGTGGGCGGAGTGTGAGTGTGTTGCGCGTGAGGCACGAATCGAACGGGACGAAGGTTATTATCACGCTGAATGATATGTGCGGATCCATCATCGATTGGCGGCATGGTAGAGGATTTCAGGGCCGCAAAGCAGCCCGTCGCGACACAAAGGCGCTCCGCCAGGTGAACGTGGTCACCTGGTCAGTGAATGCTTGAGGCCAGCTCGAAGATGGGCATGTACATGAGGATCACGATCAGGCCGATCAGCAAGCCGATGAAGGTCATCAGCAACGGCTCGAACAACTTGACGAACCATTCCACCCAACGGCCGATTTCCTGGTCATGGAAGTCGGCGCAGCGCTCCAGCATCTCACCGAGGTTTCCGGACTGCTCGCCGGCCCGCAGCAAGCGCAGTGACACCGGCGTGACCAGGTGGCCGGCTGCCAGTGCATCGGACAGCGGCAGGCCTTCGCCGACCCGCTGGCTGGCTTGTTCCAGGCCCTGGGCTGCCGCGCTGCCGAGCAGGCCACGGGCCATGCCCATGGCGGTAAGGATGGGAATGCCACCTTGCAGCAGGATACCCAGCGAGCGGTAGAAGCGCGCCAGTTCGTACATCATCAGGCGCTGGTGCAGGGCCGGCAGACGCCGCAGCTGGCAGGATGCCCAGTGCCGTACCCGGGGGTGCCGGCGCAGCAGCCACAGCGCCGTCACCCCGGCGACAGTGGCCAACGCCAGGGGCAACTGCTCGGCATGCAGGAACAGGCCGATCTGCATCAGCACCCGCGACAGCCAGGGCAGCTCGGTGCCCATGCCTTCGAATACCTGGCTGAACCGCGGCACCACGTAGCCAAGCAGGAACAGCACCACGCCACCCCCTACCAGCAAGAGCAGCAAAGGGTATACCGAAGCGCCCACCAGCTTCTGCCGGACCAGGTCCAGGCGCTGGCGATAGCTGATGTAGCGGGCCAGGGCATCCCCCAGCGCCCCGGTGCGCTCGCTGGACTGCACCAGTGCCACGTACAGCGGCGGGAACACGCGGGGTTGTTGGCCCAAGGCCTGTGACAGCGAGCGGCCTTCGTATAATTGGCGTACCAGTTCGCTCAGCACTTTGCGCGCGGCTGACGCCGGTGCCTTCTCTGCCAGGCTCTCCAATGCATCGATCAGCGGCAGGCCGGCATTGAGCAAGGTAGACAGTTCCTGGCTGAACAGGACCAGGTCGAACGCCGCCTCGCGCCGCCAGGCCATACCCCGCCAGGCACCGCCGTTGCCGCGCAGGCTAAGTACACGCAGGCCTTGGTCCTCGGCCAGGCGGCGCGCCTGGTCAGCGTCCTCGGCGTCAATCTGCAACTGCACCACGCCCTGCCTACCCAGGGCCTTCAGGCTGTAGCGCATGGCGGCTCTCCCTATTGCCAACTGGTGATTTCGGCATTTTCCCCGTCACCGCCCGGCTGGCCGTCCTTGCCCATTGACAGCAGGTCGTATTCACCGCCGTTCTCGCCAGGCTGCCGGTAGATATACGGGCGCCCCCACGGGTCTTGTGGCACGGCTTTTTGCAGGTAGGGACCGGTCCAGCGAGGTTCGCCATTGGGGGCAATCACCAGAGCCTGCAAGCCTTGCTCGCTATTGGGGTAGTGGCCGACCTCCAGGCGGTACAGGTCCAGGGCCTTGCTCAGCCCCTCAATTTGCGCCCGCGCTACCTTGGCCTCGGAGCGGCCCAGCTGGCTGAAATACTTGGGCGCGACGATGCCGGCCAGCAGGCCGAGCACCACCAGTACCACCAACAGTTCAAGCAGGGTGAAGCCACGTTGTGGGTTGGATCTGCGCTGCATGGTGAAGCCCTCCACTGCATGGGAACACAGGTTGCCAGGCAGCATGCAACAGCCGTGCACGTCTGCCTCGGGGCCTTGCGCCATGCGGCACAGGAAGCGGCACAGTGCTTGCGTCGTGGTCTGTGTCCTCGGGTTTTCCGGGGGATTTCCCCCACATCGGGGGCCACGACGAAGAGGCGGCCGACATGCGTGGACTCATCCTTGGCTTGTTCTGGCTGGCGGCAGGTGCTGCCCAGGCCGATATGTACATCTCCATCGATGCCAAGGGCGGCTACGTATTGACCAACGTCCATCGACCCGGGCGCCACTACGAGAAGGTGATCAGCGAACCGCTGGCCCAGGTCGGTCCGGCCAAGGCGCAGATGATCACCGGGCGCCCGTACGCCGAAGTGGTCGCCACGGCGGCCCGCATCCACAATGTACCGCCGGCGCTGCTCCATGCGCTGATCAAGGCTGAGTCCGGCTACAACCCCAAGGCGCGTTCCCGGGCGGGGGCAGTGGGGCTGATGCAGCTGATGCCGGATACCGCGCGCGAAATGGGCGTGGAAGACCGCCTGGACCCGGAAGACAACGTGCAGGGCGGGGCACGCTACATCAAGCAGATGCTCAAGCTTTTCGACAATGACATCACCCTGGCGGTGGCGGCGTATAACGCCGGCCCGGATGCCGTGCTGCGGCGCGGCGCGGTACCACCGTTCGCCGAAACCCGGCGTTATGTGCCCACGGTGTTGCGGGAGTATCGCAAGTTGCAAGGGCTGGCGGATGATTCGCCGTTGTAAGCGACACCCCATGGCCGCGCTCACGACAGGAATGACCCTTCGGCGGATGCTATCAATTTAGCACTATGGTTTCCCCAACTCTGGGCTATAACCATCTGAAGGTGCCCAGCAGTGGAGTCCATCATGGACCTCGCCCCTCGTTCCGACGCCATTGAAGTGCCTGCCGGTAGCGAGCTGGCCGCCCCGCGCAAGCCGTTCAACCTGCTGCGCTGGTACGCCTGGGTCAGCCTGGCGATCATCCTGTCGGTAGCTGCGGGGCTGGGGCTGATTTCCAGCCGCTTCATCATCGACGAAAGCGTCGAACGCGACGCCTTGCTCACCGCGCAATTCATCACCTCCATTGCCGATGCCGAAGTACGCCATGTGTCTATCCCCAACGTGCGCACCATGGGCGAGCTACTGGACCCGCGCACCGATCGCGCCAACCTCCCTGATGTCGACCCGGATGCCCGGCGCAAGGCCCGCGGTGAGTTTCTCGACCACATCGCCCACCTGCCCGACATGCTGCTGGCCAACATCTACGCCCCGGACCGCACGGTGATCTGGTCCAGCAACCCGGCGTTGATCGGCAGGCTGATCGAGGGCGACGACGACCTGGACCGGGCGTTCCAGTACAAGATGCGGGTGTCGGCCAGCTACCACAACTTCGAGCAGGCCCGCTCCGAGCAGAAGTTCGTGACCCCACCCGAGCAGTTGTTCATCGAGAACTACATTCCGCTGTTCGATGCCGATGGTGAGCAGGTCACGGCCATGGTCGAAATCTACAAGGAGCCCCATGACCTGATCGTGCGCATCGAGCACGGCCTGATCCTGATCTGGCTGGCGATCACCGTGGGCGCCGCGCTGGTGTATGTCGGCCTCTACGGCATCATGCACCGCGCCGCCCGGTTGCTGGCGGTGCAGCAGAAGCGCCTGATCAACAGTGAAACCTACGTGGCACTGGGCGAAGTGTCATCCGCGGTGGCCCATAGCCTGCGCAACCCGCTGGCCAGCATCCGCTCCAGTGCAGAGCTGGCCCAGGCATTTGACGAAGGCCCGGCGCAACGCCAGGTCAATGACATCATCAGCCAGGTCGATCGCATGTCGCAGTGGATCCGCCAGATGCTGCAGTCCCTGCGCCCGCTGAACGATGAGGCGGTGGCAGTGGACCTGTCGCAGGCGGTGCAGGAAAGCCTGCAAACCTACGCGGTGCCGCTGGCGCGCGGCGGGGTGACCCTGGACTTGCAACCGTTACCGGCCGTGCAGGTGCTAGGGCACCCTGCGCTCCTGCGCCAGGTGTTCAGCAGCCTGATCGCCAATGCCCTGGAATCGATGGAACAAGGTGGCCGACTGCGCATCGAGGTCGTGCGGCAGAAACGGCGCAGCCTGATCTTGCGTTTGTCCGACAATGGCAAGGGCATGAACGAAGAACAACTGCGTATGGCTTTCCGGCCGTTCTTCACCACCAAACAAGGTGGGCTGGGGGTGGGGCTGGTGCTGGTGAAGCGCATCATGGAGAGATTCGGCGGTACAGTTCGGCTTAGCAGCAGTGAAGGCCATGGCACGCGGGTTTCGCTGATTTTTCGCCTGGCAGAAAGCTCGTAATCTAATTTCACTTGTGCTCATAAGTTATTGATATGAAACGATTTGATTAACATGGGTAAAAGGTACCCAATAGTGGGGGGATATCCGCTATTTGGGATGAAGTATGTTCAGTAAATGATTGATATATATAAATATATATTTTGTTTAATCGATTGGCTGGGTTTTTGCTTCGTATCTGTGGAGCACCACACGTGACAAATGGCAGCCAGCCATGGCTGCCGAGGTGGAATGTCATCCAACGGCGCCATGCCCGGGTCGATGCATTTCTGAACGGACGCCCTGCGCGGGAACCACGCGATGCAGATGCTGGAAAACGAAGCGCCCGACAAGGCCAGTGCGACCGCCAGCGGTCTCGCTCTCCCCCTGCATGAATTCAACCTGTTGCGCTGGTTTTCGGTCATCAGCTTGTTGATCATCGCCTCGGTCGCGGGTGGACTGGGGTATGTCTCGACTCGATTCGTGGTCCGTGACAGCGTTCAGCGGGATGCAATGCTCACCGCACAGTTCATCCAGGCCATGGCCCAGGCCGAGGTGCGCCATTCGCAGTTGCCGCCAGGTACCACCATGGGCGAATTGCTCGACCCGCGCCTGGACCTGCAGCACCTGCAGTTCAGCCCGGCACTGGCTGAATCTACGCGGATAGAGTTCCTCGACCATGTCGAGCACCTGCCGGACACCTTGCTGGCCAATGTCTACGCCCGCGACCGCACCATCGTCTGGTCCACCAATTCCGAACTGATCGGCAAGCGCATTGATGCCGATGACGACCTCGACCGCGCCTTCCGCTCGCGCAAGGCTGTATCGGCCAGCTATCACAAGGCCGAGGAAGACCGCGAGGAACAGAAGTTTCAGCGTCATCCACGCTATCTGTTCATCGAGAACTACATCCCGCTGTTCGACAGCCAGGGCGAGCAGGTGCTGGCCATGGTGGAAATCTACAAGGAGCCGCAGGACCTGATTCGGCGCATTCAGCGCGGCTATGTGCTGATCTGGGCCTCGACCCTGGTGGGTGGCGCGTTGATCTACTTCGGGCTGTTCTGGATCGTGCGCCGGGCGGCGCAGATGCTGCGCCTGCAGCAGGACCGGCTGGTGGCCAGCGAAACCTACGTGGCGTTGGGCGAAATGTCGTCGGCGGTGGCCCACAGTTTGCGCAACCCGCTGGCCAACATCCGCTCCAGTGCCGAACTGGCCCAGGACATCGCCAACCCCGCCGCGCAGAAGAACATCAGCGACATCATCAGTCAGGTCGACCGTATGTCACGCTGGGTGCGCGACCTGTTGGTGTCGTTGCGCCCCAGCAGCGACGAACCCGAGCCAGTGGACCTGGTGGCGGCCATCGAGGATACCCACCTGGCCTTCGCCCAGCAGATCGAGCGCAACGGCGTGCGCTTCCATTTCGAAGGGCCGGACGTGCAGTGGGTGGCCAGCCAGCCGCTGCAGCTTACCCAGATTCTCAACAGCCTGTTCGCCAATGCCCTGGAGGCCATGCCCGCCGGCGGCATGCTCAATGCCCAGGTCATCGTGCAGGAGGGCCTGCGCGCCGAGTTCGTGCTCACCGACACTGGCAAGGGCATGAGCAAGCAGCAGGAACAGAAGGTATTCAAGCCATTCTTCACCACCAAGCAGGGCGGCCTTGGTGTCGGCCTGGCCCTGGTCAAGCGCATCATGGAACGTTTTGGCGGCTCGGTCAGCCTGAGCAGCCGCGAAGAGGAAGGAACCCGCGTCAGCCTTACATTCAATATCGAAGCGGGAGGGGTCTATGGAGCACAACATCCTGGTAGTCGAGGATGATGAAATCCTCGCCGACAACATTCGCACCTACCTGAGCCTCAAGGGCTACGAGGTCACCGTGTGCCACAGCGCGGAGCTTGCCCTGGAGCAAATCAGCCGGGTCCAGCCCGACGCGGTGCTGACCGACAACTCGCTGCCGGGCATGAGCGGGCACGACCTGCTGCGCAACCTGGTTGTCCAGGCGCCGGACCTGAAAGTGATCATGATGACCGGCTACGGCAATGTCGAAGATGCCGTGCAAGCCATGAAGGAGGGGGCCTTCCACTACCTGACCAAGCCGGTGGTGCTGGCCGAGCTCAAGCTCACCCTGGACAAGGCCTTGGCTACCGAGCGCCTGGAGCGCACGTTGTCGTTCTACCAGGAGCGCGAAGCGCAAAAGTCCGGGCTACAGGCAATGATCGGCGAGTCGCCCACCATGCTTACCCTCAAGCACACCCTGCGCCAGGTGCTCGATGCCGAGCGGCGGATGGCCAGCGACGACTTGCCACCAGTGCTGGTCGAAGGCGAAACCGGCACTGGCAAGGAGCTGGTGGCGCGCGCGCTGCATTTTGATGGCTCGCGCAGCAAGGGGCCGTTCATCGAGTTCAACTGCGCCTCGATCCCTGCCAACCTGCTGGAAGCCGAATTGTTCGGCCATGAGAAGGGCGCGTTCACCGATGCCAAGGAGCGCCGGGTCGGGCTGGTAGAGGCTGCCGATGGTGGCACCCTGTTCCTCGACGAGATCGGCGAGATGGACCTGGTGCTGCAGGCGAAGCTGCTGAAGCTGCTGGAAGACCGCAGCATCCGCCGGATTGGCGCGGTGAAGGAGCGCAAGGTCGACCTGCGGGTGATCAGCGCCACCAACTGCAACCTGGAGCAGATGGTGCAGCAGGGCAAGTTCCGCCGCGACCTGTTTTTCCGCCTGCGCATCATTGCTGTGAAAGTGCCACGCCTGTCTGCGCGAGGGCAGGACATACTGCTGCTGGCGCGTCACTTCCTGGCCCACCATGGCCGGCGTTATGGCAAGCCCAACCTGCGCTTTTCTGCCGAGGCGGAAAGCCTGATGCTCGGTTACAGCTGGCCTGGCAATGTGCGCGAGCTGCGCAACATGCTGGAGCAGACAGTGCTGCTGGCGCCCAACGAGGTGGTGCAGGCGCATCAGCTCAACCTGTGTATGGCCTTGGTTGATGAGCCTTTTGTGCAGCAACCGGCACCGGCCATGTTCGAAATGCCCCGGCATGAACCGGAGCCCGGTACCAGCCTGCCGGACATGGAACGCGACCTGGTGTGCAAGACCCTCGACCGCACCGACTGGAACGTGACCAAGTCGGCGCGCATGCTCGGGCTGTCACGGGACATGCTGCGGTACCGGATCGAGAAACTGGGCCTCACCCGGCCTGACAAGCGCCAGTGGTGACTGGGCAGCAACGATGGCTTCAGGGGCGGTTACCCGTGTTCGTGCCGGTGTCACCTTGGCCCTGAGCCCCCTCCGAGCCACTGCCGCCCATCCCGGGCAAATCGCGGTCGTCAGTCTGCTCCGCAGGTGGGCTGTCCGGGTCGTTACCCTTTATGCGCGGGTCGGTATCCCGCGGCATGGGTTTTTCGATGGGGTTGAGGGTGCTATCCGCGCCAGGTTGCGGCGCGGAGCTATGCGGGTCGTCGGGGTAGGTCGGGCCGGTGCCGACGGCCAGCGCCAACGGCGAGGCGAGGAGGGCGATCAGCAGGATGCTGGAACGGGGCATGGCAAGCTCCTTTGCTTCGGTCAGGACTCATATTTCCCTTCGGCCCTAGCCGGAACGTCATGGTGCCATTACCCCGATCAACGGTTACACCACCAGCGATAGCAGCATGATGAAGATGATCCCGACGATGGAAAGAATGGTCTCCATCATGCTCCAGGTTTTGAAGGTTTCCGCCACGGTCATGTTGAAGTACTGCTTGACCAGCCAGAAGCCGGCGTCGTTCACATGCGACAGGATCAGCGAGCCGGCACCGGTGGCCAGCACCAGCAGCTCCCGGTTCACCCCCGGTACCAGGTCGATCACCGGGGCGACGATGCCCGCGCCGGTAATGGTGGCGACCGTGGCAGAGCCGGTGGCGATGCGGATCACCGCCGCCACCAGCCAGGCCAGCATGATCGGCGAAATTTCAGCCTGCACGGCCATCTGCCCGATCACATTGCCCACCCCGGTGTCGACCAGCATCTGCTTGAAACCGCCACCGGCACCGACGATCAGGACGATGGCGGCGGTAGGCGCCAGGCTCTGGTCGAGCATTTTCATGATCTGCTGGCGGTTGAAGCCGCGAGCGGAGCCAAAGGTATAGAAGGCCAGCAGCAGGGCGGCGAGCAGGGCGGTGATCGGGTGGCCGATCAGGTCCATCCACTGGCGCACGATATGCTCGGCAGGCAGCACCACGTCGGCAAAGGTTTTCAGCAGCATCAACGCCACCGGCAGCAGCACCGTGATCAGGGTGATGCTGAAGCTCGGCAGGTTGCCCTGATCGGATTCCTTGGCGATCTGGTCCATCAGTTCCTGGGACGGGTTGCCCGGGATATAGCGGGAGATGAAGTTCCCGAACAGCGGACCGGCAATGATCGCGGTAGGCAGCGCAACGATCAGGCCGTAGAAGATGGTCTTGCCGATGTCGGCGTGGAAAATGCCGATCGCCAGCAGGGGGCCTGGGTGGGGTGGCACCAGGCCGTGTACCACCGACAGGCCGGCCAGCAGCGGAATGCCTATCTTCACCAGCGACACCCCGGAGCGCCGGGCAACGATGAACACCAGTGGAATCAACAGAACGAAGCCAATTTCGAAGAATAGCGGGATGCCCACCAGGAAGGCGGCGAACATCATCGCCCAATGCACGTTCTTCTTGCCGAAGGCGCGGATCAGGGTTTGCGCGATCTGGTCGGCACCGCCGGAATCAGCCATCAGTTTGCCAAGCATGGTGCCCAGGGCGAGCACGATGCCGACAAAGCCAAGCACGCCGCCAAACCCGTCCTGGAACGATTTCATTACCTTGGCCACCGGCATGCCGGAAGTCAGGCCCAGGAAACCGGCCGCGAGGGTGAGGGCAACGAAGGGGTGCACTTTGAAATGGGTGATCAGCAAGATCAGCCCGACGATGGTAACCAGCGCGTCGAGCAGCAGGAAGGTATCAGTAGCCAGTCCGAACATGGTTTGAAGGCCTCGGTCTTATCGTTGTTTTGGGCGGAGCTATGTGGAACTTTGCCCGCGTTCGCGGGTCGGGGTAGCGCTGTCTTTGGTGAGCCGGGAAAACCGCCAGGTTCAGGCGGTTTGCGCCAGGCCCTGCTCACCGCAGTGCTTTAGCCAGCGGTCTACCGCTTCGGCCAGTGCATCGATGGGCTGCGTGGCGTCCAGTGCCAGGGTC
Organism: Pseudomonas sp. LB-090624; assembly: GCF_003205205.1. Taxonomy (GTDB): domain Bacteria; phylum Pseudomonadota; class Gammaproteobacteria; order Pseudomonadales; family Pseudomonadaceae; genus Aquipseudomonas. Next base: position 67,054 of record NZ_QJRL01000002.1, on the reverse strand, counting down.
AGCGGTTCGCCGCGTGGGGATTCCAGGGCCGCGAACTGGCTATCGATCAGGCTGGCCGGCATGAAGTGGCCGGGGCGGGCGAGAACGCGCTTTTCGGCCTCGGCGGGGGTCAGTTCGAGGAACACGAACACCAGCCCTGGCATCGCCTCGCGCAGGGTTTCGCGATAGCGGCGCTTGAGTGCCGAGCACGTCAGGATGGGACGCTCCCCGGCCTGGGTGGTGGTTTGCAGCTCTTTACCAAGGCGCACCAGCCAGCCGGCTCGGTCGCTGTCGTCCAGCGGGATGCCAGCGCTCATCTTGCGAATGTTTTCGGCAGGGTGGAAAGCGTCGCCTTCGATCAGGCGACCGCCGCTTCTGGCAGCGATGGCGGCACCGATGCAGCTTTTGCCGCAACCGGCCACACCCATCACCACAATGGCGGACAGGGGAGAATTCATCAGTACCTCCTGCGGGGTGAGATAGCGCTGTCTCGTCTCAGACGTACAGCCACCTCCCCGGTGTTATTGGTCTTGTCCTTACGCAGTATGGACGCCTGGTGGCGAGCGCGTGATGGCTGCTACCAAAGATTACATTGCCTGCGTCCTGAGACAGCGCTACCTTAGTGGCCGTTCCCTCTCCTTGCAAGTAGTAAAATTACAACATCCATGTCCCGCACCGGCTCCCGAACTACAGGTCGTCCCACGCTGGCAGAAGTTGCCAGGCTTTCCGGGGTTTCCCCGATTACCGCTTCGCGCGCCCTGCGCGGGGTCAGCACAGTCGCGCCGGAGCTAGTCGAAAAAGTCATTGCCGCAGCCGCGAACCTTGGCTACGTGGCCAACCATGCCGCCCGGGCGCTGGCCTCGGCACGCAGCCAGTCGGTGGTGGTGCTGATCCCGTCGCTGTCCAACCAGTTGTTCATCGACACCCTGGAGGCGATTCACGAGGTCATGCGCCCGCGTGGGTTTGAGGTGCTGATCGGCAACTATCACTACGACCTTGCCGAAGAAGAGAACCTGATCCGCAACTACCTGGCGTATCAGCCTTGCGGCATGCTGCTGACCGGTTTCGATCGCAGCGATACGGCCCGGCAGATGTTGGCCGCCAGCGGTGTGCCGTGTGTGCACATGATGGAACTCAATGGTCAGCCGGGGGCGTTGTCGGTCGGCTTTTCACAGCAGCAGGCCGGGCGCGCAGCTGCCAGGCACTTGATCGAGCGCGGGCGCAAGCGCCTTGCGTTCATTGCTGCACAGCTCGACCCGCGGGTGATGCAGCGGGCCGAGGGCTTTCGCCAGGCGCTGGCCGAGGCCGGCCTACAGGCGGCCGAGCTGGAAGTGCTGGCGCCGGAGCCTTCGTCGATCGCGTTGGGCAGTACGTTGTTCAGCCAGTTGCTGCAGCAGGCCCCGGATGTCGACGGTATCTTCTTCTGTAACGACGACCTGGCCCAGGGCGCAGTGCTGCAGGCATTGCGCCAAGGGGTGGAGGTGCCACGCCAGGTGGCGATGGTTGGCTTCAACGACCTGCCGGCTTCGGCCCACATGGTGCCGCGCCTGACGTCGATCCGCACACCGCGGGCTGCCGTCGGTCGGGGCGCGGCGCAGGCGTTGCTGGCGTTGCTGGATGGCAAACGGGTGGCCAATGCGCAGCAGGACCTGGGTTTTGAGCTGATGGTGCGGGAAAGCTCCTGAAGGCCCTGCGAGGTCGCAGCGACAGCGACCGCAACGGCCTGGGGATTTGGTGAACAGGTAGTAGTCACAAAGTGATAGCACTGTGCTTGCACGGCGCCTGCGGCGATCTATGCTCAGAAAACCGCGCATAAGGGAGCCCTGCGTCATGTTCGATTCCCACCGCAAAGCAGATTTGGTCGAGATCCAGCGCAGTCATCAGGCGTTGGCCAATGCACAGGCCAAACTGGCCGCCATCAGCCGTTCCATGGCAATGATCGAGTTCACGCCCGACGGCACCATCCTCGATGCCAACGAGCGCTTCTGCCAGGCCATGGGCTACAGCGCCGACGAGCTGCGGGGCAAGCATCACCGGCTGTTCTGTGAGGCGGACTACGCCAAAAGTGCCGAGTACCAGCAACTGTGGCGCGAGCTGGGGCAGGGCAAGGCCATCAGCGGTACCTTCGAGCGGGTGGACAAGGCCGGGCGCGAAGTCTGGCTGGAAGCCAGCTACATGCCTGTGCTGGATGACCAGCGCCAGGTCACCAGCGTGATCAAGGTGGCTGCCGACATCAGCCAGCGGGTGATGCTCGAACACGAAAGTGAAAGCCTGCTCAAGGCCATCGGCCGCTCCATGGCGGTGATCGAGTTCACGCCGCAAGGCCGCGTGATCAAGGCCAACCAGAACTTCCTCGATACCATGGGCTACCGGCTCGATGAAGTGGTCGGCCGGCACCACGGGCTGTTCTGCCTGGCGCATGAGCGCGAGTCGGCCGAATACCGGGAGTTCTGGGCATCGCTCAACCGTGGCGAATACCACTCGCACCGTTTCGAACGCGTCAACAAGCAGGGCCAGACGGTCTATCTCGAGGCCTCCTACAACCCGATCTTCGACAGCAAGGGCCGCCTCTACAAAGTGGTCAAGTTCGCCAGCGATATCACCCACCAGATCTGTACCCAACAAAGCGCTGCCGATGCCGCCCATGCCAGTTCGGTGCAGACTGACGCCTGCGCACGCAAAGGGACCGAGGTGGTACAGCAGACGGTGCAGGTGATCGAGCAGATTTCTCAGGAACTGAACGACGCGGCGCGCAGCATCGACGCGGTCAGCAAGCAGTCAGATGTGATCGGTCAGATCGTGCTGACCATTCGCGGCATTGCCGACCAGACCAACCTGCTGGCGCTGAACGCGGCCATCGAGGCGGCCCGGGCCGGCGAGCACGGGCGCGGCTTTGCCGTGGTCGCCGACGAGGTGCGCAACCTGGCGGCGCGCACCAGCAAGGCCACCCTGGAAATCGTCGATGTGGTGCGACAGAACCACGACCTGTCGCTACTGGCGGTGGCCAGCATGCAGTCGAGCCTGAACCGTACCGGCCATGGGGTGGCGTTGGCCAACGAGGCCGGGACGGTGATCATGGAAATCCAGCAGGGCTCACGGCACGTGGTAGATGCCATCAGCCAGATCAGTTCGACGCTGCAATTGCATTGAGCGCGTCGCGCATCTCGTCCAGCAGCACCTGCAGGCTGGCCTCCAGGTGCGCACGCTGTTCCACCGTCGATAGACCCTCTGTGTGGGCCTGTTCGATGGCTTCGCAATCCCTGACCACGGTGCGCACCCTGATCATCTTGGCGCCACCCTTGATGCGATGGGCCAAGGTACGCACGGCCTCGTCCGAGGCATCCGCGCCCAACGCGCGCAACGTGGCCAGGTCTTCGCCAACACTCACTGACAGTTGCTCCAGCAGGTGCCGAGTCAGTTGCTCGTCATCCTGAGTCAGGTGGCGCAGTTCGGCCAGGTTGAGCGCCCCACGGCCTGCTACCGCCGGGTGTTGCCGGGGGCGGGCCTGAGGCAGGTGGGTCTTGAGCGTGCGCAGGCCGATCGGTTTGAACAGGCATTCATCCATGCCACTGGCCAGGCAGCGGGCGCGTTCCTCGGCCTGGGCGTTGGCCGTGACACCCAGGATCCAGCACGGTAACAGGCCGCGTTCGCTTTCCAGGGCGCGAATGCAGCGCGTGAGTTCGTGCCCGTCCATGACGGGCATGCTGCAATCGGTGATCACCAGGTCGAAGCGCCCGGCCTGCCAGTGGGCAAGGGCGACTTCGCCGTTCTCCGCCAGGGTAACGTGGTGCCCCAGGGTGTGCAGTTGCCGCTCCAATAGAAGCAGGTTGGCGGGATAGTCGTCGACCACCAGAATGTTCAGCGCTTCGCTGCGGGTTTCCGGCGGCAGCATCTGTGTGGCTTGGGCCGGCGCAGCGCAGGTGGGCAGTTGCAGGTTGACCTGTACCCGGGTACCAACGCCTTCGACACTCTGCAGGGTCAACACGCCGCCCATCAATTCGGCCAGGGTGCGGCTGATGACCAGGCCCAGGCCAGCACCTTGCCGGGCCCTCGGCCCTTCAGCCTGGACGAAGGCGTTGAACAACCGCGCCTGGTCGGCGGGGCTGATCCCGATACCGGTGTCGCGTACATTCATCTCGATGGTCAGCATGCCGTGCCCGGCGACCTTGGGCAGTAGCAGGCTGGCCTGCACTTCACCACGGTCGGTGAACTTGATGGCATTGCTGATCAGGTTGGACATGACCTGCTTGAGCCGCAGCGGGTCGGCCAGCACCCAGACCGGTTCTGACGGCAGTTCGCTGTGCAGGTGCAGCCCCTTGGCCCGGGCATTACCGTCGAACACCCGCAGCGTCGCGCGCACCAGTTCGACCAGGTCGGTGGGCACCGGCTGCAGGGTAATGTGGCCGGATTCGATGCGGGAAATATCGAGAATGTCGCCAATCAGCTCAAGCAGGCCGATGGCCGAATCGTGTGCAGTCTGCAGGGTCTGGGTATCGCTGCGCCCGCTGCGACAGTCTTCCAGGGCCAGCTCCAGCAGACCGATCACAGCGTTCATCGGGGTGCGTATTTCATGGCTCATGGTGGCCAGGAAGGTACTTTTGGTCTGGCTGGCCTGTTCGGCGTCGTCCTTGGCTTGACGCAGCTGTTCAAGCAGCCCGCGGCTCAGCGCCAGCTGGGCCTGCAGCGCATGCTGGGCCTCGGTGCGCTGGTTGATCAGCTTGCGCAGGTAGCTGTTCCAGAACACCACCCCGGCCAGCAGCAGGGCCGACAGCACCAGCACCTGCAGGGCCAGGGTGCGGTAATCGCGCCATGGGCTGTCGCTGACCAGGGTGCTGGTGCGCCAGCGGTTGATCAGCTGGTCGAGCTCTTCGGGCGGAATGCTCAAGAGCGCCTTGTCGAGAATGGCCTGAAGCTGCGGCTGGTCGGCGGCCACGGCGAAAGCGGCAATGGCCGGCTCGTCGTCAAGTACGCTGGCGATGCGCAGGCGGTCCTTGAACACATGGTTGATGTAGTAGGCAGCATTGATATGGCTGCTCAACGCAACGTCGGCGCGGTCATTGGCCACGGCCTCCATCAGCCCGAGGGGGTTGTCCACCTCCACCAGGCGGGCTTGCGGGTAGCGTTGTTGCAGGGCTGCCCGTTGCGGCGATCCTCGAACCAGGGCGATGCGCTGGCCGCCCAGCGCCTTGGTGTGTGCGGGGGAGGGATGATCACTGCGTGTGACCAGTACCCGTGGGCTGATCAGGTAGGGCCGGGTGTAGCGCAGTTGCTTCAAACGGTCTGCGCTGTAGCCCAAGGCGCCGATCATCATCGCATCACCTTTGCGCAGGCGCTCGACCATGGCGGAGGCCGAAGTGCTTTCGACAGGCTTGAATTGCAAACCGGTACGCAGGGCGATCTGCTTCAGCAGATCGAGGGTTATACCGCTGGGGTGGTGCTTGGCATCGTTGAACGTCAGGGGCGCTAGCGAAGTATTGACCAATACGCTGACGACGGGGTGGTCGGCAATCCACGCTTCCTCTTCGTTGCTGAGGGCGGTCAAGTGGCGTTGTAGCAGCAAGCTGGTGTTGCCGCTGCTCCAGCGGCGCAGGATGTTCAAGCGTTCGCTCTCGCTGATGCGCGCCAGCGCCTTGTCGACCAGCTGGCGCAAGCGCAGGTTGTCGCGGGCCAGGGCAAAGGCGAAGGGTTCGGGGGATGCAGGGGAAAAGTGATCGATCTTCAGCGTACCCTGAAAGCTCTTGCCGATGATGAAGTCGGTGCTGATGGCATCGCCCAGGTACGCGTCTGCCTCGCCCAGCTCGACAGCCGCGAGCCCGGCCAGGGTCGAGCGGTACAGGCTAAGCTGCGCGTTGGGGTACAGGTTGCGCACGCTGCTGGCCGGCAGGTAGTGATCGACCATGGCCAGGCGCAGGCCACCGAGGTCGGGTGTGTGCTTCAGGCTGCGCCCTTCACGGGTGATAATCACCGGCAGGTCGTCGGCATAGGGCGTGCTGAGGGTGAGCTGGGCGTCCGCGGCCTCGAAGGCGTTGGAGCTGCCCAGCAGGTCAATGCGCCCCTCGCGCAGCGCAGTGATGGCTTCGTGACGGCTGTTGTAGCGACGTACCTCGATGGCAATACCCAGTTGTTCGCCGATGATGCCGGCATAATCGGCACTCAAACCCTCGTAGTCATGCTGGCTGACGTTGATTTCGAACGGTGGGTAGTCGGGGCGCGAACTGCCCAGTACCAGCCGTTGGTGTTGTCGTAGCCAGTGGCGGTCGTCACCGGACAGTACCAGCGGGGCAGCGGCGCTGACCGAGCGCGCCAGTAACTGGCGGGGTTCGCTATCGGCCAGCAACGCGCTGCAATGGACCAGGCCGATGGTCACCAGGGCGCTCGCCATCAGGCGCTTCATGGGTTTAGGCACTCAGTAGACGCTGTTGCGCTTGGCCAGGTCGACCATTTCCACCAGTGATTCGGTCTTGAGCTTTTCCATGATGCGGCCCCGGTAGGTGCTGATGGTCTTGGCGCTGAGGTTCATGCAGGTGCCGATATTCTTGTTGTTCTCGCCACGTGCCAGGCGCCGCAACACTTCCATTTCACGGTTGGACAGGCTGGCCAGGCGAACCGGCTCGCTGTCGAGCGAATTGCTGTTGACCGACATTTGCGGAAAGGTCGAATAACCCTTGACCAATGCCTTGAGGGCGAACAGCAGGGCGTCGTGATCCTCTTCTTTGGTGACGAAGGCGCCGATGCCGGCATCCAGGCAACGGCGTACGTACAGGTCGGTGGCCTGGCCGGTGAGCACCATGATCTTCGGTACAGGCTCCAGGCATTGCAGGCGTTTGATGACCTCCATGCCGTCCAGCCCTGGCAGGCCAATGTCGAGAATGACGACGTCCGGGCGCAGTTCGCGGGCCACCTGTGCCACTTCACTGCCATTGCCCACCTCGCCAACCACCTGAAAGCGTTCGCGTTCGAGCATCATGCGCAAAGACAGCCGGACGATGGGGTGGTCGTCGACGATCAGCACGGTTGTCATGAAGAAAACTCCTGTCGGGATGTGGTCCGTTTCCTGGAACACTCAGGAATACGTCTGCAAGTAGGATTATCGGAAGCGCTGCACGATACGACCATTCCCGAGGTTTGGTAATGCCGAGTATAGAAGTGTTGAAAGTACCTGCGTCTGTTGTTGAAAAGTCCTACAAAAAACGGGAAACATCACCCTGTAGCAGCGGTGATGTCGTTTTCTTGTGGCCGATCACGCGCAGGCTGAGTGTGCTTTGTTGATGCGCAGGGTGGAGGCAGGGTTGTTGGCCAGTGCCTGCCCGACCCGCGTTGGGCGCGCCACCAGCTGGCCGCTGCAGTTCGGGCAGCGGCCCTGGAAACGGGTTTCGGCACAGGTACGGCAGAACGTGCATTCGAAGGAGCAGATCAGCACGTCAGGGCTGTCGCCCGGCAGGTCGGTATCGCAGCATTCACAGTTGGGGCGTAATTCCAGCATCGGCATGGCTCCTGTACGCAGGCGGGAACCCGCAGTCTGCTATGCCCGTGGTCAGGCTGGCAATGCTCAGTCGCCTGGGCGATACAGGTGGGCGTGACCGGCACGGTACAAGGCGGATTCGGCGAACGGCGTATCGCCCAGTACATGGCCTACCAGGATCAGCGCCGTGCGGCGAAAGTCTTTGGCTGCCACACGCTCGGCAATATCGCCCAGCGTGCCGCGTACCCAGTCCTGGTCTGGCCAGGTGGCCCGGTGTACCACTGCCACCGGGCAATGCGCGCCGTAGTGCGGCAACAGCTCGTCGACAATGCGCGCAAGGTGCTTGACCCCTAGGTGGATCGCCAGGGTGCTGCCATGGCGCGCCAGGTCGTGCAGCTGTTCGCCGGGCGGCATGGGCGAGCTGTCGCCATAGCGGGTGAGGATCACCGTCTGCGCGACCTGCGGCAGGGTCAGTTCGCAGCCGAGCAGGGCGGCGCTGGCTGCGGTGGCAGTGACCCCGGGGATGATCTGGTAATCGATGCCCAGTGCCTGCAGGTGGCGGATCTGCTCGCCGATGGCGCCGTACAGGCTAGGGTCGCCGCTGTGTACCCGGGCCACATCCTGGCCGCGCTCATGGGCGTCGTGCATGGCCGCAATGATCTGCTCCAGGTGCAGTTCGGCGCTATTGATCACGGTGTCGGCCTGATGCCCTTCGAGTACGGCGGCAGGCACCAGCGAGCCGGCGTAGATGATCACCGGGCATTGGCGAATCAGCCGTTGGCCCTTGACCGTGATCAGTTCCGGGTCGCCGGGACCGGCGCCGATGAAGTAGACGGTCATGGAAAATCCTTGCAGTGAAGAGGGTAATGAAGCGTTCAGCAGGCCAGGGCGAGGGTCGCCTGGCCCAGTACCTGGCGGGGCAGCAGCAGGCTGGCGGTGCCCAGTCGTTGGCTGGCCAGGGCCAGTGCGGCGCTCTCGGCCACACCCCAGCAGCCAGTGTGGGCATGGGCCGCGGCTGAACGGTGGCTGAGCAATGGCGCGTAAGCTTGCAGTTGCGTGCCATGGTACAGCACCAAAGGCACGCCGAGGCGTTCGGCCAGCGCCTGCAAGCCGGGTTCGTCGGCCTTCAGGCTGATGCTGGCGATGCCGCGCAGGTCGGCCAACGCCAGGCCCTGGTGATCCAGCGCCTGGCGCAGCAGGTGGTGCAGGGTATCCGCCGGGCAACCCCGGCGACAACCGATGCCTGCGTAGAAGGCCTGCATCAGGCCTGGCTGGAACGGCGGAACAGCCACGCGCTGAGCAGGCCCAAGGCTACCCAGAAGGCGGCATTGGTCAGCCAGGAGGCCAGCTTGAACTGGGTTTCCAGCGCTTCGGGGGCCAGGCTTTCATGCACCTCGGGTTGTGGTGCACCGATCACATGGGGGATGACCAGCAATACCGCACCCAGCGCCTTCAGCAGCCAGTGACGGGCGAACACCAGCAACGCCAGGCCCAGGGCGGTCGCACTGGCGGTGCCGATCCACCAGGCCTGACGTTGCCCCAGGTCGGCAGCCGCCGTACCTGGCAGTTCCGGCGGCAAGCCCAGGGTCGGGGCCAGGCAGAACACGGCGAATCCGGCCAGGCCCCACAAGGCGCCAGTGCCGATGCGCCTTGGCTCGCGCAGGCTGTACAGGGCGGCGAGGATCAAGGCGAAGCCGACCGCGACTACCAGGTTGCCGCCGGTGGTGGACAGTACGCGCTGCCAGCCGTCTTCCGGCGACCAGGCTTCGGCACTGTGCTCATGGGCAGGTGCTTCGCTGCCATGTTCGTGGTGGGCGGCCGGGGCCGAGGACTCGTAGGTTTCCGCCTGGAGAATGAGCGGGGCGACCCAGAAACTTTGCAACAGCGTCAGCAACAAGGCCGCAAGCAGCCCGCTGAAGCCCGCGGTACGGGCAATGCGCGTGATCATCGGGCGTACTCAGTCAGTGGCAGGGGAAGGCGGCGCTGTGGCGGGTGTCGTGGGCGGCGTTGTGCACGGCCTCGATGTGCGAGAAACCGGCGAAATACACCAGGCACAGGCCGAGCAGGCTGGCGCCGACAGCGATGACTACGCGCTGGCTGAGGGTAACGGGGGTGGCAAGGCTGTGTGGCTTGGCGCTGGTGACGGGCATGACGCGGTCCTCTGCTTTTTTGTGGGCAATGGGCAAGCGCGGCAGCCCCGGGCACGCTCGCCCAGGGGAATGCAACAGCGCCCGCCCACCGCGGGGTGTTCATGAACGCCAGGCCGGTCTCCGGGCTTGCGAGGAAGAGCTGGGCTCCTTGAAAACGTCACCTTCCCATGCCGCATTACAAGGCACAGTGGTACAGACGTTTCACTCGCTTACCGTTGCGGGGGCAGCACCGGCATTGTCCGGCCCTGTTGGAGGGCCTGCGACGCACCGGTTTCCCGTTTCACCCCAAAGGGGCACCTGAACGCGAGGCATAAGGAGAGCATGGGGCGGGCGTGGCGTCAATTGCCAGATCCTGCAGGCGTGGCCTTGTGCTGCGAAAGGGTGGATCAAGCTGAAGCGCTTTCAGGCAGGTTTCATACCCTCGCCAATCAACCCCGGGCGAAGGCGGCCAGTTTTTCCCCCTCCAACCGGTAGCGGACCCACTCATCCTGCGCCTCGGCCCCGAGCTTCTGATAGAAGCCGATCGCCGGCTCGTTCCAGTCCAGCACGCTCCACTCCAGCCGCCCACAGTTGTTAGCCACCGCCTCGCGGGCAATGTGCTGCAGCAATTGCCGGCCAGCACCGTCACCGCGCTGCTCGGGCGTGATGTACAAGTCTTCCAGGTAGATGCCACTGCGTCCGAGCCAGGTCGAGTAGCTATAGAAATACACGGCATAGCCGATTGCCCGGCCATCGCGTTCGCACATCAGGCTGTGCACCGTGCTGCCCTCGTCGAACAGGCTGTGCTCGATGTCAGCCAGGGTGGCGACCACCTCGTGGCGGGCACGTTCGTACTCGGCCAGTTCGGTGATGAAGGCCAGAATCTGTTCGGCATCGGTACGGAGGGCAGGGCGAATGGTCAGGGTCATGAGGACGGCTTCCTTGATTCACGATAACGATACAGTGATGTGTATCTGCGTATTTTAATGGAACTGTATCGGTCGCAGTGGGGGCGACTCCGTTAGTGTGACAGCACCTATAACGAAAGTGGAATGCCCCGCCATGCTTGCCTCTGCCGACCTGCTGACCGCCTTCGTGCTGTTCGCGTTCGTGTCTTCGATCACTCCAGGTCCCAACAACACCATGTTGCTGGCTTCGGGCGTGAACTTCGGCGTGCGCCGTTCAATCCCCCATGCCTTGGGCATCAGCTGCGGCTTCATGGTGATGGTCCTGGCCGTGGGCCTGGGCCTGGGCGAGGTTTTCAAGGCTTGGCCAGCGCTTTATACGGTGCTGCGCTACACCGGCGCAGCGTACCTGCTGTACCTCGCGTGGAAAATCGCTACGTCAGGGCCGGTCGGCACGGCCTCGTCCAGCGCCCGCAAGCCACTGGGCTTCTGGGGCGCGGCGGCATTCCAGTGGGTCAACCCAAAGGCATGGGTAATGGCGGTCGGGGCGATCACCACCTACACCCCCGCGCAAGGCTATGTCACCAACGTGATCGTGATCGCCGCCTTGTTCGCCTTGGTCAACCTGCCGAGTGTGGGGATATGGGTCATGTTCGGCAGCGCCCTGCGCAACCTGTTGCAGAATCCCCGCTGGCTGATGCTGTTCAATGTCCTGATGGCCCTGCTGCTGGTGATTTCTTTGTACCCGCTGCTGTTTGTAGAATCTGCGTTCTCCTAGTTCTGCGAGTACAGCGAACCCATGCAGTTGATTCCCTGGTCCCACGAATGCGCCGAAGGCTTCACCCTGCGTGGCTGGCGGACGCCGGCCAGTGGCAAGCCGTTGCTGCATTTCCTGCATGGCAATGGTTTCTGCTGCCTGGCCTACCAACCGTTACTGATGCGCCTGGGCGAGCATTTCGACCTGTGGCTGTGTGATGTCCAAGGCCATGGTGACAGCGACCACGGCGGGGTGTTTCGGGGTTGGAACCGCACCGCTGCGCTGGCCGTGGAGGCGTTTGAAGCCGGCCGTGGCGAGTACGGCGAGGTACCGCGTTTTGCCGTTGGCCACAGTTTCGGTGGTGTGCTGACCGGGCTGATCCTGGCCAGCGACCCGCAGTTGTTCGCCCGTGCAGTATTGCTCGACCCGGTATTGTTCAGCCGGCGCATGCTCGGGGTGATGGGCGCGGCCGCCTTGGTCGGCCTGCACCAGCGCCATGCGCTGGCGCGCAAGGCTGCCGGCCGGCGCAGTCACTGGCCTGACCGTGAAGCGGCGCTGGCATCGCTGCACGGCCGTGGCATCTTCAAAGGCTGGACCGATGCGGCGCTGCAGGCCTACGTGGAGCATGCCATTGGCGACTGTGGCGAAGCCGTGGTGCTCAAGTGTCGACCCAGCCGTGAGGTGGAAATCTTCAGCTCGTTCCCAACGCGCATGTGGGCCAGCCTTGGCGCAATCCGCACGCCGACGCGGGTGTTGTATGGCGAGCATACTTACCCGTTCGTGCCGCGTTCGGTCAACCGATTGGCGGCACTCAACAGGCATGTCAGTGCGCAACAGGTCGCCGGGGGGCACTGTTTCATGCAGGAAGACCCGGCGATGGCTGCCGAGCAGGTGCTGAATTTCTTGCAGCGCTGACTGTTCCATCCATGGAACGATCTGGCCTGTTTCTTCTGTCTATCGATACATTGGCATCATTGATAAGGTTATCCCAGCCAAGAGGAGCCTTCTCATGAAAAAGATCCTGGGTACCTACAGCAGCCCTCACGCCCATTGGGTGGGTGATGGCTTTCCGGTGCGCAGCCTGTTCACATACGACAACCTGGCCAGCCGCATCAGCCCGTTTCTGCTGCTGGACTATGCTGGCCCGCATGATTTCGCCCCAACCCATGCCCGCCGCGGCGTTGGTCAGCACCCGCACCGCGGCTTCGAGACAGTGACCATCGTCTATCAGGGCGAACTGGAACACCGTGACTCGACGGGGGCGGGTGGCTTGATCGGCCCTGGGGATGTGCAGTGGATGACCGCTGCCAATGGCATCATCCATGAAGAGTTTCATTCCCCGGGGTTTGCCAACAGTGGCGGTACGCTGGAGATGGTTCAGCTGTGGGTCAACCTGCCGGCGCGAGACAAGCGCGCAGCGGCCGGCTACCAGACGTTACTGGCCAATGATATCCCGGTGGTGGCACTGGACGCGGGTGCCGGTAGCCTGCGGGTGATTGCCGGTGACTACCGTGGCCATCAAGGGCCGGCGCGCACCTTTACCCCCATGGATGTCTGGGACTTGCGGCTGAACGCTGGCGCCAACCTGCAACTGCCGGTGGCCGGCGGGCGCAATGCGGCGTTGGTGGTGTTGCGCGGCAACTTGCGGGTCAATGGCGAGCGCGAGGCCGGGCCTTCCTGCCTGGTGTTGCTGGACCGGGCAGGTGAGAACGTGAGCATTGAAGCGCTGGACGGTGCCAGTGTGCTGCTGCTCAGCGGTGAACCGATCGATGAGCCGATCGTTGGCTATGGCCCGTTCGTGATGAACAGCCAGGCGGAAATCGCCGCGTCGTTCGACGACTTCCATGCCGGGCGCTTCGGGCAGGTGCAGGGTTGAAAACTGGGCCGCTGCCACAGGGATCCGCGTTTACCTGGGGCCGCGGCCTTGCCTCGCGTCTGGGACCCGGCGCGCCCCGGCGCCCTTGAACAGGAACTGGCCCCCGGCCATTTCTGGCATGATCGGCCCATGCCCAAGCTATCAACCCTGCACGCCGTGCGCCGGTCGTCCACCACCCTCAGCCACCACACCCTGTGGCTGCGTTACCGTGCCCCGTACCACTGGCCCTCGACCCTGGCCTTTCTCGCCGCCCGCTGTATCCCTGGCATCGAGACCTGCGACGACGGCACCTATCGCCGCACGCTGGTCGTCGCTGGCCGCCACGCTGTGCTGCATGCCACCCCTGTGCGCGACCAGTTGCGTATCCATCTTGAAGGCGTTCCATCATCGGCGTTACCAGGCCTGATCGCGAAGCTGAGGCGGGTGTTCGACCTGGACGCCGATCCCGCGCGCATCCGTGCCGATCTGTCGCGGGACCCTTTGATGGCAACCTTGCTCGATCACCGACCAGGCCTGCGCGTGCCACAAGGGTGGGACGCGTGCGAACAAGCCATGCGTACGGTGTTGGGCCAACAGATCAGCGTAGCCGGCGCCATGACCCTGGCTGGCCGCCTGGTACAGCGCCACGGCGTGCCCCTGCGCTTTACCGCGACGGGCCTGAGCCATGTGTTCCCGGCATTGGCAACCTTGGCCACTGCGCAGTTCGAAAACATGGGTATGCCCAGGGCGCGCGCCGCGACCCTCGGCACCCTGGCCAATGCCTTGCTTGCTGCACCAGGGCTGCTGCGTCCCGGCCAAATGCTGGATGACCTGCTGAGCAACCTGTGCAGGGTGAAAGGTATCGGCCCCTGGAGTGCACAGTACCTGGCGCTGCGCCAGGCTGGCGCAGCCGATGCCTTGCCGTTGGGTGACGTGGCCCTGATCAAGGCATTGCGCCTGCTCGAAGGTGAACAGGCTCGGCTCGCCGAACGGTCACTGGCGTGGCGCCCCTGGCGGGCCTACGCGGCACAGCACCTGTGGGCATCGCTGAGTCCTGTTGGGACCACTCGTCGCTAAGTTCGCCATTCCATTCGAACACCCAGCCGTGGCGAGCGATCTTCCACTAAGGTGCTAGAGGATTCCCCGCATGATCATTGCCCTGGCGCATGGACGGCCAACAGGGCATGGGCATTATCAATTGGCGCCCCGCCCGAAAAAGGCGTACTTCCACACAACAGGCCATCCCACAGAGAGGGTCGTACCATGTCGTTGATTGGAGTTTCGATGCTAGAGATGCGGCAGATGATCGAGCAGGCCTGCCTGCCGGATCGCTGTGAAGTCAGCTGCCTGGACGGCACCAACCTGACCATCCGCCTCGGCCAGGGCCAGAGTCTTGACGAGGGTGTGACGCTTCACAAAATCCCGTTGCAAAACCTCAACAGTTGCCGTGACGTGGTAAACCTGGTCGGGCAACTGCATGCGCTGCGTGACACCCGCCCGACGCCGGTCAAGGCAATTGCCTGAATGCGCCCGCGTGCCCCGGTCAGCCCAGGCTGGCCGGGCGTACATACTCTGGCATCAGGCCATTGAACCAGAACAGGATCATCGCGACCAGAATGGTCACCATCACCAGCAAGCCCACGCCCCAGACGCATGTCGCGAATAGCATGGCCTGCTCTTTCTTCAGCCGCAGGAACGTCTGCAACCCGCCATACAGCAAAACACTGGCATAGGCCGAGGCGGCCAGCAGCGCAGTGAACGCCACCCAGCGAATCGGCACCAGGCCAACCACCCCGGCAAAGAACCACGGTGTCGCGCAGTAGGCGGCGAAGCCGATGCACTGGTTTAGGCTGGGTTGCGCATCGAACCCGCGTGACATCCCGCGGATGATCACCCCCATCAGCATCACGCCGATGACCGTGGAGGCATACAAAAGCCCCGCCAGTTGCGCGGCGCTGCCCATGCTCAGACGTACCCGCTCCTCGGCCGCGAGGCTCCAGCCAAAGGTGGTGGTGCCGACAAACAGGCATACGGCAGGGATCAGCGCCAGCATCAGCAGGCGCGGCAGGTATTGCTGTGGGTGATCTTCCTCGGCCCGGCGGATCTCCAGCCAAGCGTCGGCCGGGTGGGTAAAGAGCTTGAGCAACGGACTGTTCATGGCGTACTCCAGCAGGTGTGGCCCTTTTGCTATGGAGCCAGGCTGCGCGCAGCCGGTTCAGCCGGGATGGTCGCCGTTGATCGGCTTACTGCAGCTCCAGCAGCAGGTTCAGGCCGCCGTCGCCACATTTGCCTTTGTCGCGGACTACACCGTGGTAGCTGCGCCCGTCCCACATGAACGCCATGCTGTGGGCACGGTCGACTTTATCGGGCAATGGCGGGCAGATATGCAGGCGCAGTGCCGGGCGGCCTTGCAGGTTGAGCGGGGCCAGCTGGCACTCGCATTCCACGCTCTGCGCCACCGGGCCGAACAAGGTGTCGCGTACGTAATCGAGTTGCAACGAGGCATTGGGTGCACGGCCGGGCATCTTCATCAGCGCGGGGCTCCGTTGCGGCGGTTCGACAGGCTGGGCGGATTGGGCATGGCTGGCTCCAGGCAGAGTAAGGCGCGGCTTATCATTTGAAGCTTGCCTGGCGCAGATGTTCAACATGTTTCATGAGCGTTCATCGTATTTGCGCCGAGCGGCACATGACCGACCTTGTTCAGGGCCCGGCCTTGCGCAAGGTCAGGTTGATGCGCCGCTCGCCCAGACGCGGATGCACGCCTGGCTTGACCGGCAGCACGCCGTGGAAGCGCAAGCGGTCTTCGCCACCCCACACCAGTACATCGCCGTGGCTGAGCGGTACGCGTCGGGCCTTGTCGGCGCGCTGCAAGCCGCCGAACAGGAACACCGCTGGCAGGCCCAGCGACACCGAAACGATGGGCTGGCCAAAGTCCTGCTCGTCGCGGTCCTGGTGCAGGCTCAGACGGGTACCGGGCAGGTAATGATTGACCAGGCAGGCATCCGGGACGAAGCCATCGAACCCCGCCATGGCGGCGGCGCGGGCGGCCAGGCTGAGCAAAACCTGGGGCAGGGCGGGCCAGGGTTGGCCGCTGAGCGGGTCGCTGGCGCTGTAGCGATAGCCCTGTTCGTCACTGACCCAGCCCAGTGCGCCGCAGTTGGTCAGGCCTACCGCCATGCGCAAGCCTCCCGGGGTGTGCATGTGGCGGAATGGGGCGGCGCGCAGCACCGGGCGCAGGGCATCGAGCACCGGCTCGATTTCGGCCAGGGCGAAGCCCGGCAGCAGCACCGTGTGGCTGGCCAGGCGTTGCGGCTGGTGGCCGAACAGGTCAAGGTCGGACTGGATCATGGACAGGGCATCGGTTCTGGTAGGCCAATTGTAATGCGCTTTCAGCCCCTGGCCTATTCGCGGGATCAGCGACCATTACACCACGTTCGCCGCACGGGGTTGCTTCAACAGGCCGTCGTTTGTCGAGCCCCAGAAAAAGGAACCGCGGCACCAGGGAGAGGAGCACCGCGGTTCAAGGGGGGAGAGGTTTACTTCTGGGTCACAGTGGCCATGTTCGCGCTGCCCAGCTGGGTGATAGTGGCGGTTTGCGCGATACCGCTCTGGTCGACGAACGCTTGGTTGCCCTGGCCTCCCTGGGTCACGTAGGCGACGTTGATGCTGTCAGTCTGCTTGATGGTGGCTTCGTTGCCGCCACCGTACAGCTGGTTGGTATAGCTCTGGTTGCTGTAGCCCGACTGGTCGAGGTTGATCGCGTTACCGGTGCCTTGGCTATTGCCGTAGGCATAGTTATCGGTGCCGCGCTGGTCAGCGATCAGGATGTTGTCGGTACCGTTCTGCTCGAAGTACAGCTCGTTGTTGCTGTCGGCCTGCTTGGTCTGCATCTGGTTGCCGGTACCTTTCTGGTTCAGCGTGGCCACATGGTTTTCACCGTTCTGGGTCAGGTTCACGCCGTTGCCGTTGCCGTTCTGGTTGATGGTGGCGGTCTGGTTGGTACCGAACTGGCCACCCATCTTCGCGCCTTTCCAGTTGCTGGCGGTGATGGTGTTGCCATTGCCCTTGGTGTTGATGGTCAGGTTGAGGTTCTCACCATTCTGGTAGGTGTAGTGCAGGTTGTTGTTGCCGGTCTGGGTAATGGTGGTGTTCGAATTGTTGGTCTCGAACTGGTCCGACCAGCTGGCGTTGGCGCGGCCTTGTTGCGCAAGGCTGACCTTGTTGTCGGTACCGAAGCTCTGGTCGATGTAGCCCTCGTTGAGCTGCCCTGATTGGGTGACCGAGGCCTGGCTGCCAAGCTGGTTGTCCTGCCACACTTCGACCGAGTTGCCAGTCCCGTACTGGCCAATACCGATGGTGCCGCCGGTGCCGTCGCGCTGGTCGCCGTAGGCCCAGTTTTCGCGGCCATCCTGGTACACCTGGATATCGCCATCGATGTAGTTGAGGTGCTCTGCCGCCGCGTAGTTGTCCTGGCCGGTCTGGTTGACGGTGCTGCGGTTATTGGTACCGCCGAATGTCTGCTCGACGAAGGCTTCGTTACGTTGGCCGGATTGCCAGGTGGTGGCTTTGCTGCCTTCCTGGCTGTCCTGCCACACGGTCGAGCGGTTCTCGGCGCCTTGCTGGGTTTGCAGGGCCTCGTTGCTGGTGCCCAACGACTGGCTGGCGAAGGCATCGTTGTAGTTACCGCTGGCCTGCTGGGTTATCTGGCTGCCGTTTTCGAATAGCTGCTCGGCGTACCCAGCGTTGTACGAGCCATTGGCACTTTGCTGGATGTCGCTGGTGCTCTCGGATTGCACCGCGAGGTGGTTATGGCCTTTACCCGTCTGGTTCTGGGTGGCTGAAGCAAAGGGGGCAGCGGTCTGGCTGACCTCGGCGATGTTTTCCTTGCCGTCCTGGGTCTGTGACGAGGTGCTGTCAGCAGCCATGGCCTGGCCTGCCAAGGCCAGAACGATAGCGGCACTTAAGGGAGCGAGCTTGTACATGGTGGTGCCTCCAGGTCTATCGGAATTGGGTGATCTGAACATGCTGGCCATTGCCAGCCTGGGTCACGGAGCTGTTGAGGCCCGAGCCGGACTGCACGATGCTGGCGCTGTTGTCGTTGCCGATCTGCTCGATGGCAGCGCTGTTGCTGCTGCCGCTCTGGCGGATCGACGCGCTGTTGCCATTGCCCTGCTGGCTGATGCTGGCCATCAGGTCACTACCTTCTTGCAGGATGTAGGCTTCCTGCGCACCGCCGGCCTGGACGATACGGCCCAGCAAGGCCTGGCCGTTCTGGTCGAGGGCGGCGCGGTTGCCCGACCCTTGCTGCTCGATCACCGCGGCCTGACCAGCGCCGACCGGCAGCAGGCGGATGATCACCGGTTCGCCGAGGTCGTTGCCGGGTGCAAGGTCGGCATTGTCCATCAGGTCGTCGGCCCAACTGGCCTGGCCCACCAGGGCCAGGCTGAGCAGCACTGGATACAAGCGTTTCATCGCGTTACCCCGCCGTTACTGCACGACCACGTTGACGGTGCGGGTGGTACCCGTGCTGGTGGTGATGGTCGCCGTCGGCGCGGCGGTCGGGATTATCGTGGTGCTGTTACTGACCGCCAGGCGCCAGCGGCCGGTGACCGGGACGGTGGTGGTGCCCAGGGTCTGCACGCCGGTGGTGGTGGTAACCCGCACGGTAACGACGTTGCCGGTAGTCACCGATGAGGTGCCACTGATGTCCCAGTTGTAACGGTTGTTGGAGCGCGCCGTGACCGTGGCTGCCGTGACTGTGAAGGTTTCCGCGGCAGGCCGTGGCGACACGTTGACGGTGACCGTACCCGGCGTCGACAGCGCGCCGAGCGAGTCGCGTACCTGGTAGGTAAACGTGGTGCTGAAGGCAGTGGTCACGGTGGCCGGAGGGGTGTAGGTCACCGTGGCGCCGTCGGTACTGACCGTGCCACGGCCGGCGGCTGGCTGGGTGACGGTCGCCACGGCCAACGGCAGGTTGCCTTCCGGGTCGGTATCGTTGGCCAGCACATTGATGGTCAGTGGTACGCCCAGGGTAGCGACGGTCTCCGGGTTGGCGGTGGGTGCCTGGTTAGGCGCAACGTTGATGGTGACCGTGGCCGGTGTCGACTTCAGGCCTTTGGCATCCATCGCCTGGTAGTTGAAGGTGGCTACCAGCGGTTGCGTGGCGCCGGCTGGCGGTGTGTAGGTGATCGATGTGGTGCCGTTGAGCACCACCCCGCCCAGGCCAGTGCCTGGTTGGGTGAGGTCGCTGATGGTCAGCGGTACGTTACCGTCCGGGTCGCTGTCGTTCTGCAGCAGGTTCAGGGTAATCGGTACTCCGACACTGGTGCTGCCGATATCGGCCTGGGCCAGCGGCGGCTGGTTGGCAGCCTCGACCGGCGCGTTGCCGACCACGATCACCGGCTCGACATCGCTACCGCCGCGTGCGGACTTGACCGTGACGGTGGCCGGTGGCTGCGCCACGTCGTTGACGGTCAGGCTTTGCAGCGTGCCCGACTTGGACATGCGGCCATAGCCTTGGGCAAGCAGGTCCGGGATCGCCACTTCATCGCTGGAACTGGCCTCGATCAGCAGGCGCTTGTTGGCCCAGTCGTAGCGTGCGGTGCTGACCTTGACCACGTCGGTGAGCTTGCTCGACAGCGCGGTCGGCTGGGTGCCGGCCGCCGTGTTGCTGGCGGTGACCACAACCACCGTTGGCGGTGCGTCGGTACCGGGCTGCTGGTGGAAGAACAGCCCGTTGTTGTCGGCGGTGAGGGTGAACTGGCAGGGCGAAGGTGGAATGCCGACCAAGGCGATACCGTTGCGCATGCACAGGCTGGCCTCTTTGGGGGCCTTGGCGAACACTTCGGTACGCGTACCGGTGGCATTGCGTGAGTAGGTAGCACGTTCCAGGGATACCGGCGTTTGCGCGCGCTGGTCCAGCACTTTGCCGGAGACCGTGAACAGTGCCGTCTCGATCCGCCCGGGAGGGCCGTCGATGCGGATGAAGTTGGTGTTGAACGGGCTGCCGACCACGGCTTCAGGGCGGTTTGGGTCACCGATGAAGGTTTCGCTGGCGCCAGTGTCGGGGTTGACCTCGGTGTAGGGCCCGCCCACGCCGCGCAGCCATGGCCCCAGGGCGCCGTTGAGGGCCCCGGTGAAGTTGCCGGGAGCGCCGATGCCGACGTCGCGGGTGATGTTGATCGCACGCCGCCCGGGCGTGGCGACGTTGACCGTCTCCACACCATAGGGGTGGGTGATCGTATAGACGCCTGCAGTCGGTACCGAAACCCGGATCCGTATGCGCGCGAAGCTCTGTTGGTCGCCGTCTACCGGGTTTTCGGCGGCGAAGGCCGCTTCCAGGCCGGCGACGTAGGCATCGAGCTCGTAGCCACTGTTGCCGACGGCGGGGATGGTAGCTTCGGCCAGGAACCAGAACATCTCCGGCGGCCAGTTGTCGGGGAACACCAGGGGCAGCGCGTCATCGTAGATGCCGGGTTCGGGCAGCAGGGTGCACATGTAGGACGGGGCAGCCGGGGTGCCCGGCACCCGGGTGCTGGTGGCGCGTGACTGGCACAGCTCCAAGGACTGGTCCAGACCGTCCTTGTACCACATTGGGTAGCCACCGGTGGCGAAGGTGTAGGGCCCCGGGTCGACATCAGACAGCGCGGCAAACGCGGCGCTGGTAACGGTGAGGGAGAAACCGGCGGCCAACAGCGCACGGCGCGACCAAGTGTTCATGCTGCCTCCTTGAAGGCTGAGCCTTTGTCTGTTCATGGCACCAGCACCACGTCTTCGGTGTCGCTACCACCGTTGGCGCTGGTGACTTGCACCTTGGCCGGCGGAATGGGCGAGAGGGTCGTGCTCAACGTCTTCACCGCGCCGCTGCCGCCCAGGTTGCCGATCAACGTGCCGTTGCCGGTATGAGCGGTGAGGGCCGGTGGGGTGGTTTCGTCACTGGTGCTGGCGACCAGGGTCAGTTCGCCGGTGGACAGGCGGTACTGCGCCTGGGTGATGGTGACCAGGTCGGTCAGCGGCAGGTTGCTGGTGGTCAGGCTGCTGGTGGGGATGGCCACGCTGTTGTCGGCAGTCAGCGTGACGAGGGTGCCAGCGGCGGGGTTAAGCGCCGACTGGGCGTACCAGGCGCCGGTCCCGTTGGCCTCGGTGAGGTTGAGGTTGGGTGTCTGGCTGGTCAGGGTGACGCTGGCGGGCGGCGGCGGGGCCATCACGAAGATATCCTGCTGGGCGCGCAGGTCGTCGTTCTCGCTGTGCCGTGAATACGTACTGCGCTGTGGCATCAGCGGGGTCGGCAGGGCGACGGGCGA
The DNA here is from genome assembly GCF_003205205.1 of Pseudomonas sp. LB-090624. Lineage (GTDB taxonomy): Bacteria > Pseudomonadota > Gammaproteobacteria > Pseudomonadales > Pseudomonadaceae > Aquipseudomonas. Next base: position 45,664 of record NZ_QJRL01000002.1, on the reverse strand, counting down.
GAGCTTGCCCGAGATCGAGAACAGCTCGGTGCGCAGGTCGATGCCACCCGGGCCTTCGATGCGTACATAGTTGGTGTTGAACGGGCTGCCGGTGACCCTTTCTTCCAGGTTCGGGTCTCCAATGAAGCGCTCGCTGCCTTCGGTGTAGGGGCCATTGACACTGCGCAGGAACGGCCCGACGTCACCCTTGAGGGCGCCGGTGAAGTCGCCCGCGCCGGCGATGCCGATGTCGCGGGTCATGTTGATTGCCCGGCGCCCGGCGGCGGGAACGTCAAATACCTCGACGCCGTACGGGTGGGTGATGACGTAGGTACCGGCGGTCGGCACGTCTACCCGGATGCGTACCCGGGCGAAGCTGACCTGGTCGCCTTCGACCGGTTCCTCGGCGGCAAATGCCGCTTCGATCGCCGTGCCATAGCTGAGGTCGATACCGCGGGTGGCATCGACAATGGCGGCGTCGGCAGTGAACCAGAACGCTTCGTCCGGGAAGTTGGTGGGGAACACGATGGGTTGGGTATCGTCGAACACGCCGGGGGTGGGCAACAGTGTGCACATGTACGACGGGGCGCCGGGTGCGCCGGCTACACGTGAGCTGACCGCTTTGGTCAGGCACAGGTCGAGGGTACGACCGTGACTGTCCTGGTACCAGGCGGGAAAGCCACCGTTGGCGGGGACATAGGCGCCTGGATCGACAGCATTCAAGGCAGCCTGCGCCGGGAGCTGGAGCATGCCGGCGAAAATCGCCACTGCCAGCGGGTGGGGTATCGGTCGGTGCATGAGTCAATTCCTCCTGCAAACGGGCCCATGGACTTGGGGCGTCTGGGAGGTAGTCGGCAAGAGCTGTGCCAAAACCTGATAATTGCTTGGCAGGCCTTGTAGAACGGGGCGTGCGGTTTTTCGGCAGGGCTGCTACCCGCGTGTTGCCGGTGGGCAGCGTTCCCCAAGGTTGGGGGATTGGGGCAGCCATTTCCAACCCGGTCAGGGCCAGGGCACCTGCAAGGCTTCATCGCTTGGGCAGGCAGTGGCAGGCTGCTCCCACACCGTGGAGCAGCCTTACCGACGGTCAGACATGGCCGCTGCTGTTGACGATGCGCAGGCACAGCGCTTCGTACGGGTCCAGGTTCACCATCAGCCGGCCATCTTCGGTCAGGTCGCCCTCGACCGTCTCGTTGATCATGTCCACCACCGGGCCCGGCGTGAATCCGGTCAGTTGCAGCTCCTCGGCGATCACGTCCTGGCCAAAGTTCAGGGCGCTGATCTGGATGCCGCGCCCCGCCGGCAGCTCATGCACCATTACCAGCAAACCTGGGCTGCTCACGTCGGGCACCAGTACCTGGCGGCTGGTGGCGATGCCATAGGCCTGGCGTACCGCGAGCAGCTTCTTGACCTTGCTGGCGAACGAATCGGCGTTCTCCAGCTGGTTATCGAGGCTGCCATACAGCGCCCGGGCGCGGGGCATGCCGCGCACCGATGTCTCGGCCTGCGGGTCCAGCCCGGCGAGGTCGTAGCCACCGCGGTGGATCCAGCGGGTATCGCCGTCCAGCATGCGCTCGGCCACGGCTTCGGCCGGCAAGGGCAGGGCGCCGACCATGTCCCAGCCAGACAGCGCGACCACCCCGGGCTGCATGGCGTTGTACATGACCAGCAGCAGGTGCACCTTTTGTATCAGCTCGATGTCCGCTGCGCCAATCTGTTCCAGGTCGCGAATACCCAATGCCGCCGCAACCAGGCTGGCGGTGGTGCAGGCGATGCCGTTGGTGACGAAGCGCAGGTTGTACGGAGCATGCTCGCCCGACAGCCGTTCGTAGATTTCTTCGCGGATATGTTCCCGCAGAATGCTGCCTGGCAGGGTCTGGCCCTTGTACAGGTACATGTCGTGAGCATGCAGGGTCCAGAAATGCACCAGCTCCACGGTCAGCTCGTCGTGGTTCTGCAGGGCATGGATCAGCGAGGCCGGGTCAATGCCGAAGGCGTGCATTTCCTTGAGCATCAGGCGCAGGAACTCGGTGTCGCCGGTCAGCAATGCATGCTGGTAGGCCGGCCGGGTGATGAAGTCGTAGGACAGGTCGGCACCGCCCTTGGACATCTGTGCGATGTCGTCGAGGGTCAGGTTCAGCTCCTGGAAACTGAAGCCACCGGCCTTGCGGATCATGCCGCCGAGCAACTGGTTGCCGACGATCGACAGCGGGTGGCTTTCCGACCAGGCGGTACCGCTGGCGCGGGTTTCCACGCCGAGAAAGCCGTTGGCGTCCAGGCGCAGGCCGCGTGCGCCCAGGCAGTCCAGCGCGTGCAGGGCGTCGCCAATGATCATCTGCTGGGCGGCAAAGGTCGGGTCCAGCCAGTTCAGCGATGGCTGGCCCTCCTTGAAGTAGTGCAGGTACACCCAGCGCCGGGTCTTGCCGTCGACACCGGTGATGGGCGGTGTGGCGCTCCAGTCGGTTTCCTTCACCCCAGGCTCGAAGAAAATCACCCGCTGCAGTTGGCCGACGATGTAATGGCGGGCCTTGAGTTCGTCGCACTGGGCGGGCAGCAGGTTGACGGCATCACGGCCTGCCGGCACCTCCGGCAGCAGCGGCCAGTCTTCCTCGCGAATTTCGACCATGTGGTACAGCCCCGGGTAGGGCGCGTGGGCCATCTCGGCCAGGCGGAAGTCGGCGCCTTTGCCGGTGTGTGAGGGGATCAGGTCGTCGATGGTCACGGCATTGTGCGCGGCGGCCATGCGGCTCATCTGGATCAGCTCCGGCTCGCTGCCGTAAAGCGGGTCGATGTCGAAGCTGATACGGTCGAAGTTGCCGTCCACGCTGGGGGTAAGCTCGCGGCCGCGAATGCCGCCGGACAGCTTGATCGGGCCGGTGTGCAGGCCCTGCACGCCGATTTCCGACAGGCGCTTCCACAGTGCTTCGTGGGCCAGGGCGCCGAGGACTGAGCAGCCCTCAGGGGCGATGATGGCGTCGGGGTAGACGGTGAGCCAGACCGAGGCGATTTCCGTGGCTCGGCGGGGCTGGGCTTCGGCATAGGGTTGTTGCCACAGTCGCGACTGGCCTGAGTACAGGCTGGCCCGGTCCTGGGAGGCCTTGAGCATGGCGCGGTCTTCGAGCCATTTGACGTACGACGGGTCGGGCTGGGTCATTTCGCGTCCTCTTTGCGTGTCGGCACCGGCTCAGGTTATGACGGCGTCGCGGCCTGAACGTTCGGCCCGCGCAGAAACCAGCACCGGTCACGGCTTGCGAATGGGGCTGCGGGCCGCTTCGCGCAGGCTCTCCAGCAAATCCAGCACTGCCCCTTCGATATGCGGTTCATCACGCCAGCACATACCGATCGAGCCTTCGGCCTCGAGCTCGAAATCCAGCTGGCGCAACAACCCGCGCCCATGGAAATGCTCGGCCACCCGCCCGGACGCCACCGACAGCATGTCGCTGTTCTGCATCAACCACAAATTGGCCATCAGCGACGACGATTCGATGCGGCACGGCAACGGCTTGCGCCCGGCGTTGCTCAGGGCCGTGTCCAGGCGGTTGCGGATCGGCGTGGCGGGCGGCCACAACAGCCAATCGTACTGATACAGGTCATCCCAGCTCAGGCCCTTGCGCGCGGCCAACGGGTGGTCGGGGCGGGCAACGACCTGCATGGGTTCGCGAAACAGCATCTCGCTGTGCAGGGCCTGGCTGGGCTGGTAGTTGTCGACCCGCCCGACCACCACATCCAGTTGGCCCAGCTGCAGGCGTTCGAGCAGCACGTTCATCGTGCTTTCCTGCAGCGATACCTGCGCTTTCGGGTGTTTTTCCAGGAAGTACAGGATGGCGTCAGGCACCAGGCTTGGCGCCGAAGCCGGTGATGTGCCTATCGCCACGTTGGGCGCGCTGCCTTCGCGCAAGGCATCCAGATTGCTTTGTGCGCGCTCCATCTCGCTGAGTATCCGCCGCGCATGGTTGACCAGCAGGGTACCTTCGGCGGTCGGCCGCAGGCCCCGGGCATGGCGCTCGAACAGTAGGGCGCCGGCATCTTCCTCCAACTCCTTGAGGAACTTCGACAGCCCAGGCTGGGTGGTGTAGGCCTGCCGAGCGGTGTCGCTGAGGTTACCGGTTTCGGCCAGCGTCACCAGCAGTTGCAGGTGCCTTGGGCGCAGGCGGCGGGTCCAGTGCATGGCGTGCCTCTCATCATCTTTTTGGTATGGATGCATATGAAAATATCATTTTTTTTGTATGCCTGGCGGGCGTTTAATCGATCGCACAACGGGGCGCTGCCACTGCCAATCGCCCCTTCCCAGCCCACCGAAGGTGAAGCGATGAATAACAACTACAACATCGGCACGGCCCGCGCCGACTTCTATCAACGCATCGACAGCCAGGCGCTGTTCCCCCTGTGGGAACAGCTGCACAACCTGGTACCGCCGCAGCCCACCACCACCTGCGTCCCGGCGCTGTGGCGCTTCAGTGAAGTGCGCCCGTACCTGATGGAGGCCGGTCAGCTGATCAGCGCCGAAGAGGCGGTGCGCCGGGTGCTGGTGCTGGAGAACCCGGGCATTCGCGGCCAGGCCTCGATCACCCCCAGCCTGTATGCCGGGCTGCAGCTGATCCTGCCGGGCGAGATTGCCCCCAGCCACCGCCACAGCCAGTCGGCGCTGCGTTTCGTGGTCGAAGGCAAGGGCGCCTACACCGCAGTGGACGGCGAGCGCACCACCATGCACCCGGGCGACTTCATCATCACCCCGTCCTGGACCTGGCATGACCACGGCAACCCCAGCGAAACCGAAGGCGGCGAGCCGGTGATCTGGCTCGACGGCCTGGACATCCCCACCGTGCGCTTCTATGGCGCCGGTTTCGCCGAGAATTACCCGCAGGCCGTGCAGCCGGTCAGTCGCCCGGACGGTAACAGCCTGGCCCGCTACGGCGCCAACATGCTGCCGCTGCGCCATGAAGTGCAGGGCGCTACCTCACCGATTTTCAGCTACCCGTATACGCGTACCCGCGAAGCGCTGGCCACGCTCGAGCAGCAGGGCGAGGTGGATGCCTGGGATGGCGTGAAGCTGCGGTATGTCAACCCGGCCACTGGCGGCTGGGCCATGCCCACCATCGGTACCTGCATGCAGCTGCTGCCACGCGGGTTCGCCGGCAAGACTGCCCGCTGCACCGATGCCACCGTGTACTCGGTGGTCGAGGGACGGGGGCGCGCCATCATCGGTGGGCAGACCTTCCATTTCGAGCCCAAGGATACCTTCGTCGTGCCGAGCTGGGTAACGCTGAGCCTGCAGGCGGACGACGCGTGTGTGCTGTTCAGCTATTCCGATCGGCCGGTGCAGGAAGCCCTCGGGCTGCTGCGCGAAGCCCGCGAACATCATTGATCCAAGGAGCCCTGCCATGACTTACCTGTTTGCACCTGCCGCCACCACCAGCCTGCCGATCGCCGGCAGCGACCAGCGCTTTCCTGTACGCCGCGTTTACTGCGTGGGCCGCAACTACGCTGCCCACGCTCGTGAAATGGGCTTTGACCCGGACCGCGAGCCGCCGTTCTTCTTCTGCAAGCCGGCCGATGCCGTGGTACCCACGGCCGACGGCCAGACCCTGGAGCTGCCATACCCGGCACAAACCAGCAATTACCACTACGAAATCGAACTGGTCGCAGCCATCGGTAAAGGCGGGCGCGACATCGCGCCCGAGCAAGCCAACGAACACGTGTTCGGTTATGCAGTGGGCCTGGACATGACCCGCCGCGACCTGCAGATGAAGATGCGCGAAATGGGCCGGCCATGGGAGATCGGCAAGGCATTCGACGCCTCAGCACCCATCGGGCCGCTTCACCCGGCCAGCCAGGTTGGTCATCCGGCGCAGGCCGGCATCTGGCTGCAGGTCGAAGGCCAGGACCGCCAGCGTAGCGACATCGACAAGCTGATCTGGTCGGTGCCGGAAACCATCGCCTACCTGTCGCGCTTCTTCGAGCTGCAGCCGGGTGACCTGATCATGACCGGTACCCCCGAAGGCGTGGGCCCGGTGATCGCTGGCGAGCTGATGGTGGGTGGCGTCGAAGGCCTGGGCGAAATCTGCGTTCGCGTCGTCTGATTGCCGTGGGCCAGCGCAGCTGGCCTTTCACCCCGGTTCAACACGTGGCCTGCGCCTGGCGCCGGCCCGGAGGTTTCGCTCATGTCTTCCACCGATAAAAACAACACCGTGGATGTACAAGCCTTCATCGATAGCCAGCCGGTGACGCGCTTTCAGTGGCGGGTCTTGCTGCTGTGTTTTCTGGTCACCGCCATCGATGGCCTGGACACGGCCGCCATCGGCTTCATTGCCCCGGCGCTGCGCGAACACTGGCAAATCGGCGCCCCCGAGCTTGGGCCGGTGCTGGGTGCAGCACTGGTCGGGCTGATGCTGGGAGCGTTCATGGCCGGGCCTTTGGCCGACCGCTTTGGCCGCAAGCGCGTGCTGTTGCTGTCGGTGGCCTGCTTCGGCGTCTTCAGCCTGGCTGCCGCATTCGCCCAGGACCTGCACAGCCTTGCACTGTTGCGCCTGCTTACCGGGCTGGGCCTGGGCGGGGCGATGCCCAACGCCATTACCCTGACCTCCGAATACTGCCCGCAACGCCGACGCTCATTGATGGTGACCGGCATGTTCTGCGGCTTCACCCTCGGCTCAGCCCTGGGCGGGGTGGTCGCTGCGCAGTTGTTGCCAGTCTTCGGCTGGCGCAGTGTGCTGGCCCTGGGAGGGGTGCTGCCGCTGGCGTTGCTGCCGGTATTGTGGTTTGCGCTGCCCGAGTCCGTGCGTTTTCTGGCGCGGCGCAATCCGGCCGATTGCAAGGCGCTTGCCATTGTGCGGCGCATTGGTGTGTTGCCCGTGGGCTGCCAGGGCGTGCGCATCGATGACGCGGTAGAAGGCCATTCGCCGGTGCGGCAGATTCTTGCCGCGCCGTTGCGCCGCGGCACCCTGGCGCTTTGGCTGGCGTTTTTCATGAGCCTGCTGATCATCTACGGCATGACCAACTGGCTGCCGTTGCTGGTGCGTGACACCGGCCTGAGCCTGAGCCAGGCGGCGCTGATCAGCGCGCTGTTCCAGATCGGTGGCACCCTTGGCGCATTGTGCCTGGGGGCGGCCATGGACCGCTTCGAGCCACATAGCGTGCTGATGCTGGCCTTGCTCGGCGGCGCGGCGTGCCTGTTCGCCATTGGTCAGTGCCATGGCGACTACGTACTGCTGGGGCTGAGCGTGGCCGGCATGGGCTTTTGCATCAGCGGTTCGCAGGTCGGTGCCAATGCCCTGGCTGCAGCGTTCTACCCCACCAGCAGCCGCGCCACGGGTGTGAGCTGGGCACACGGGGTAGGGCGAGTCGGCTCGGTGTGCGGCACCTTCGGCGGTGCATTGCTGATGGATGCCGGGCTGTCCTTCGAGCTGCTGTTCAGCGTGCTCATGCTGCCTGCGGTACTGGCCGCTGCAGCGATCTTCCTGAAGGGCGTGCGACCTGCCCCTGCGTTGCCCGCCAACACCCACCTCATGCCCTGAACCCGCAGGAATACTGCCATGCAGCTCTATAGCTTTTTCAACAGTTCCACCTCGTACCGTGTGCGCATTGCCCTGGCCCTGAAAGGCCTGGAAGTGGCTTACCACGGCGTCAACCTGCGTGCCGGAGAACAACGCCAGGCGCCGCACCGTGCGCTCAGCCCCCTGGGTGGCGTGCCGGTGCTGGTGGATAACGATGGCGTCACCCTGACCCAGTCGCTGGCGATCATCGACTACCTCGACGCGCGCTATCCGCAGGCGCCGTTGCTGCCCGGCGACCCCTTGCTGCGTGCCCGGGTGCTGGAGGTGGCGCATCTGATCGCCTCCGATATCCACCCGCTCAACAACCTGCGCGTGCTTGGTTACCTGCAAGGTGTGCTGAACGTAGGGCCTGAGGAAAAGGACCGTTGGTACGCGCACTGGGTGGCCGAGGGGCTTGGCGCTCTCGAAGCCCTCCTGCAACGCCATGGCCAAGGCCCCTACTGCTTCGGTGCACAGCCGACCCTGGCCGACTGCTGCCTGGTGCCGCAAGTGGCCAACGCCGAACGCATGGGCTGTGACCTGCACGCTTACCCGCGAGTGATGGCGGTGTACGACCACTGCCAGGCGCAACCAGCCTTCCAGCGTGCTGCGCCCGGCCGCCAAGCCGATTTCATCCAATAAGAACCGCAGCCTGTACGGAGATCCCAACCATGACTGCCCAACAACAAAAAATCATCATCGTCGGCGGGGGCATCGGTGGCCTTGCTGCCGCCCAGGCCCTGACTGCCCAAGGTATCCAGGTGCTGCTGCTGGAACAGGCCGAACACATCGGTGAAATCGGCGCCGGTATCCAGCTGGGCCCTAACGCCTATGCCGCGCTGGATGCGCTGGGCGTCGGTGATACTGCGCGCAATCGCTCGGTGTTTACCGACCACCTGATCATGATGGACGCCATCGATGCCCATGAGGTAGGGCGGGTTGAAGTCGGCGAGCGTTTTCGCCAGCGTTTCGGCAATCCGTATGGTGTGATTCATCGTGCCGACATTCACCTGTCGATCCTTGAAGCCGTGCAGCAGAATCCGCTGATCCGTTTCCAAACCTCGACGCTTATCGCCGGCATGGAGATGGACGACCATGGCGTGACCCTGACCGACAGCAAGGGCAACCGCTACCAGGCCGACGCGGTGATTGGCTGTGACGGGGTGAAGTCGGTGATCCGCGAGCGCATGGTTGGCGACCCGGCGAGGGTCACCGGGCACGTGGTGTACCGCGCCGTGGTGGATGTGCAGAACATGCCCGAAGATCTGCGCGTCAACGCGCCGATGCTGTGGGCCGGCCCGCGCTGCCACCTGGTGCACTACCCGCTGCGCGGCGGCCAGCAGTACAACCTCGTGGTCACTTTCCATAGCCGTAACGAGGAGCAGTGGGGTGTGACCGACGGCAGCAAGGAAGAGGTACTGTCCTATTTCGAGGGCATTCACCCGCGGCCCCGGCAGATGCTCGACCGGCCAACCTCCTGGCGCCGCTGGGCGACCGCCGACCGCGACCCGGTGGAGCACTGGGGAGAAGGGCGGGCGACCCTGCTGGGCGATGCTGCTCACCCGATGACCCAGTACCTGGCCCAGGGCGCGTGCATGGCGTTGGAGGACGCGGTGGTGCTAGGGGAGGCGGTGAAGGCCTGTGAGCATGACTTGCAGGCGGCGTTCCGCCTGTACGAATCGATCCGCATACCCCGTACCGCACGGGTGTTGTGGTCGGCGCGGGAAATGGGGCGGCTTTATCATGCCAAGGGCGTCGAGCGGCTGGTGCGCAACCAGCTGTGGGCAGGCCGTTCGCAGGAGCAGTTCTACGATGCCGTGCAGTGGTTGTATGGCTGGAACATCGATACCTGCCTGAAACGCTGATGACAGGCCCGGCAGCCTCAGCGCCGGGCCGACAACTGCTGCGGTGCCAGAAACGCATCATGGAAGTAATTGCGCACCGCCTGCATCGCCGGGCTGAACGCCCGTTCCCGGTGCCAGGCCAAGCCCACGCTCATCGGCGTCACCGGGTCGCTGATGGTCACTGTCTCGATGCGTTTGCCCTCCAGCGACCACGGGCGGTGCACCAGGTCTGAAAGGATCGCCACGCCACTGCCGTTGGCCACCATGCTGCGCACCGCTTCCACCGAACTGGTCCGCACCCGCACGTTCGGCCGCTGCCCGGCCTGTTCCCAGTAACGCATGGCACTTTGCTCGGCCTCATCCACGGTCAACAGGATGAACGGTTCACCTGCCACATCGGCCAGGCTCACCGCTGAGCGCTCGCACAGGGGATGATGCCCGGGCAGCCACAGCCGGCGCTCGGAGTTGAACAGTGTTTCCGAAACGATGTCCGGGTGGGTGAGATTGGCGGTGAGCACCACAGCCATGTCGAACCGCCCCTCCAGCAGCCCTTGTTCGATGGCACTGCGCTCCTGCTCGTACAGCTCCAGGGTCACATCCGGGTGCCAGTGTTCCAGGCGCTGCAAGTGGTGCGGCAGGAAGTAGCCGATCACCGTATAGCTGGCCGCCAGGCGCAGCAGGCCACTGGCGCGCACGTCTGGTAGCGGGCTGTTGAGGGCATCGTCGACGCTGCGCAGGATGACATAGGCGCGGTTCAGGAAATGCCGGCCAGCCTCGGTCAGGCTCATGCCTTGGGGCGAGCGTTGGAACAGCAGCACGCCGAGCATCGCTTCGAGCTCCTTGATGGCCGTGGTGACCGCTGACTGGGAGATGTTGAGGTGGATCGCCGCCTGGGAAATCTGGCCAATTTCGGCGGTGGCGACGAAGTAGCGTACCTGGCGCAGGGTCAGCGACACAGTGAACTCCGGGGGTATCTGTTTTTCAGAAGGCACCCTATCTGTTTATAGATCTTCCCAAGGGGGTGCGGAGAATCTAACGTGGCTTGCATGCAGTCACAAGTGCCAGGAGACGCCGTCATGCAAGCAGTAGACTTCAACTCGGACATGGGCGAGGGCTTTGGCCCTTGGACCATTGGCGATGGCGTCGACCATGAGCTGATGGGTTACATCAGCAGCGCCAACATCGCCACCGGTTTCCATGCCGGCGACCCCGGCACCATGCGCCGCACTGTCGAGCGTGCCAGGGCACTGGGCGTTGCCGTGGGTGCCCACCCGGGCTTTCGTGACCTGGTCGGCTTTGGCCGCCGGCACATCAATGCGCCAGCACAGGAACTGGTCGACGACGTGCTCTACCAACTGGGCGCGCTGCGCGAAATAGCCCGTGCCCAAGGCGTGCGCCTGCAGCACATCAAACCGCACGGGGCGCTGTACATGCACCTGGCGCGTGACGAAGAAGCCGCACGCTTGCTGGTGGAAAACCTACGGGTGATCGAGCCGGAACTGCTGCTGTTCTGCATGCCAGGCTCGGTGATCTGCCGCATTGCCCAGGCCCTCGGCCAACCGGTGGTTCGCGAGTTCTACGCCGACCGCGAGTACGACCTGAGCGGCTCGATCGTGTTCACCCGCAACGTGCGGGGCTACCAGCCACAAGCGGTTGCCGAGCGTGTTCTGCGCGCTTGCCGGCAAGGCGTGGTGCGCACTGTCGAAGGCCAGGACCTGGCCATCGAATTCGACTCCATCTGCCTGCACAGTGACACCCCCGGGGCGCTCGACTTGGTCGAGGCCACGCGCAAGGCACTGGACACGGCCGGTATCGCGGTACGTGCGCCACGTTGAGTGAGGCATCCGGCCAATTGAGCCCGGAGCCTGTGTATGTTGTTTTTGCCTGCCTTTCTATAAAGATTCCAAGAAAAGGAACAGTCATGGCCGAATCGCTTGCTACCACCCCGATCCGCTACAGCTTCGGCGCCGACGAGCATCTGTTTGCCGAGGTCAGCGAAAGCATGTCGCTGGAAGCCTTTTTCAAGGGCATGGCCGTCACCCGCGCGGTAGAACGCCTGGCGCTGGAGGGTGTACTGGACGTGTGCCTGGCCAACGCGTCGTTCCAGATTCGTTTCGACCCCGACCGCATTGCCCCTGAAACCCTGCTCGAAGCCGTGCGCGGCGCCGAAGCGCAGGCGGTGGCCGAACGTTCGTTGCACACGCGGATCATCGAGATTCCGGTGCTGTACAACGACCCCTGGACCCATGAAACGCTGATGCGTTTTCGTGATCGCCACCAAGACCCGGCCAGTACCGACCTGGAGTATGCCGCACGCATCAATGGCCTGGCCGATGTCGACGCATTCATTGCCGCGCACAGCGGTGCGCCGTGGTTCGTGTCGATGGTCGGCTTCGTCGCCGGGCTGCCGTTCATGTTCCAGATGGTCGAGCGCCAGCGCCAGTTGCAGGTGCCCAAGTACCTGCGACCGCGTACCGACACGCCCAAGCTCACCCTCGGCCATGGCGGTTGCTTCGGCTGCATTTACTCGGTGCGCGGGGCTGGCGGCTACCAGATGTTCGGCGTAACCCCGGCACCCATCTACGATCCGCAGCAGACCTTGAACTACCTCAAGGAGCACATGGTGTTCTTCCGCCCCGGTGACATCGTGCAGTTCAAACCCATTGACCGTCGTGCCTATGACCAGGCGGTGGCGGATGTGGAGGAGGGCCGTTTCGACCTGCGCATTCGTCCCGTGGAGTTTTCCCTGGACGCCTTTCTCGCCGACCCGGTCGGCTACCCGAAATCGCTGCAGGAGGTGCTGGCATGATCAAGGTACTCAAACCGGGCCTGGCGACTTCCGTGCAGGACCTTGGCCGCGAAGGTTACTACCACCTGGGCATACCGCCCTCCGGCGCCCTCGACCAGTACGCCCTGAGCGCCGCCAACCACCTGGTGGGCAACCCGGCGGGCGCCGCCGGGTTGGAGTGTGCGCTGGTGGGGCCGGAACTGGAGTTCCAGCAGGATACGCTGGTGGCGGTGTGCGGTGCACAGATGCCAGTGCTGCTGGATGGCCGCGAGCAGCGCCCGGACACGGCGTTTGCCGTGCGCGCCGGGCAAGTGCTGCGTTTCGGCTTCCCCACGGCAGGCGCCCGGGCTTACCTGGCAGTGGCTGGCGGTATTGCTGTGCCGGAGGTGCTAGGTAGCCGTTCGACCTATGCGCTGGGGGCCTTGGGTGGCTTTCAGGGCCGAAAGTTGATGGCCGGTGACCTGTTGCCGGTCGGGGTGCCCAGCGGCAAGAGCCGGGCCGGCGCAAGCCTGCCGATGGCGCTGCGCCAGGCCTTGGGCGGTGAGGTGGTGTTACGGGTGGTGCCGGGCTTGTACTTCCACCGCCTGACTGAATCCGCAGCGCAAAGCTTTTTCACCGAGGCGTGGACCGTCGGCTCTGAAGCGGACCGTATCGGTTACCGCTACAAGGGCGGCAGCGCCTTGGGCTTCCAGCCGCGGGAGCAGCCGTTCGGTGCAGGCTCCGACCCATCGAACATTGTGGACAGCTGCTACCCGATTGGCTCGATCCAGGTACCGGCCGGGCTGGAGCCGATCATCCTGCACCGCGATGCCGTCTCGGGGGGTGGCTATGCCATGATTGGAACAGTCATCAGCGCTGATCTGGACCTGATCGGGCAGATGCAACCCAACCAGCAGGCGCGGTTCCTGAAAGTGAGCATGGAACAGGCGCTGGAGGCGCGACGGTCGTACAAGAAGAAGCTCGGCTGCCTGGCCAGGCTCTTCACCTGACCCTCAGCACAGCGCCTTGCTCGGCTGGCCCCCACGTTGCCTCACGCCGACGGTGTGGGTTTGCTGATTTTTTTTCCGGCCTGAGTGGCCACTTCCAGGGCCTGGCCGTCTCGTTGCTTGCCTTGGCGTGCCAGGCCTTCGAGCTGGGGAATCAGCATGCCCTCCGGCAAGTGTCGCCAGAACCGCCCGGGCATGTGCAGGCGCAAGGCATCGGGGTTCAGGCGGGCAGGGTTGAAAGTGTGGCGATAGTAGGTGCGCCATAGCTCCGCGCCCGGGTCTTCGGCGTTGCGGGCCCAAAGCCGCCAGGTTTCGGGGCAGTGCCGCTGGTAGTCGAACCCGGTACCGTCGAAGCGAATGCCATCCTGTGGCGTGGCGATCAACCAGCGTAACCGCCCCAAGCGGTCAGCAAAGTGCGGGCTGGCACTTTGCAGAATGTCATGTGCCGGCTCGTGATACGCCACCAGGTCAAGCTGTAAATGTTCAACCAGGTCATCAGGCAGCGGCACGAAGCGTACAAAGGCATGCAGGTGATGCGCTTCACGTGTCACCTGCTTGATACGCCGTTGCAGCTCACTGCCCAGGCGGTCGCCAGCCAGCATGGCCGTGCGGTCGCCATGGGCCACGCGCCACAGCACTTCGTACAGCAAATTCCAGCGTTGTTCGCCACGGTAGCGCGAGGCCTGCTCCAACTGGCTCAGCAGTGCTGCCGGGACTTTGGCCCGAAAAGGCCCAGGCCCCTCAGGCGGCGCTGCCGGCACGGCCAGCAGGTCCGCCATGGGGCCTTGCGACCAGGTGACTTGCGATGGGTCGATGCCATGCCCCAACAACCCCCGGGCCTGGTCGCGCCAGGTGTCGAACAGGTCGTCGCAATCGAGCGCAATCACCCCCACAACCCCATCTGTACCGGCGCTTGCGGCTCACGCAAGCGCGCCCGCAACAGGCTGCTGCGCAATTCGGCCTGTGCGGGGCGGTAGTCGCTGGTGACGATGAACGGGCGCGCCTTGTCCAGCACGCAGCGCAACTGAATCAGGTCGTCATAACGGATCCGCCGTTCCCGCCGCAGGGCCACCAGGCGCTGTACGCTGCGCAGACCGATACCCGGGATGCGTGCCAAAAGCGCTGGCTCGGCGCGGTTCACGTCCAGTGGGAAGACTTCACGGTTGGCCAGCGCCCAAGCCAGCTTGGGGTCGATGTCCAGCGCCAGGTTACCGCTCTGGCCCAGCAGTTCACCGGCCTTGTAGCCATACCCGCGCAGCAGGAAGTCAGCCTGGTACAGCCGATGTTCGCGCAGCAACGGTGGTGCGGCCAGCGGCACGCTGCCCGGGCTGTCGGGGATCGGGCTGAAGGCTGAATAGTACACGCGCTTCAGGCCATAGCCCTGGTACAGCGACTCGGCATTGCGCAGCAAGGTGCTGTCGTCGGTGCTGTCGGCACCGACGATGACCTGAGTGCTTTGCCCCGCCGGGGTGAAGCGTGGCGCCTTGGGCTCGTTGGCCACGGCTTGCTGGCCTTGGTGGATCACCCCCATGGCCTGGCGAATGGTGTGCGCCTGCTTCTCGGGTGCCAGTCGCTTGAGGCTGGCGTCGGTCGGCAGTTCGATATTGACGCTGAGCCGATCGGCCAGGCGGCCGGCCTCTTCGATCAGCAGCGGGTCGGCATCGGGGATGGTCTTGAGGTGGATGTAGCCGCGAAAGTTGTGCTCCTCGCGCAACAGCCGGGCGACGCGGATCAGTTGCTCCATGGTGTAGTCCGCCGAGCGGATGATGCCAGAGCTGAGGAACAGGCCGCTGATGCAGTTGCGCCGGTAGAAGTCCAGGGTCAGACGCACCACTTCCTCGGGGCTGAAGCGTGCGCGCGGCACGTTGCTGGAGCGGCGGTTGACGCAGTACTGGCAGTCGTACAGGCAGAAGTTGGTCAGCAGGACCTTGAGCAGCGAGACACAGCGGCCATCCGGGGTATAGCTGTGACAGATACCCATGCCGTTGGTGGCACCCAGGCCGTCAGCACCGCGCGAATTGCGCTTGGGTGCACCACTGCTGGCGCAGGAGGCGTCGTACTTGGCTGCGTCGGCAAGGATGCCGAGTTTGGCGATGAGTTGCATGGTGGCTGACCTGCGATACTGAGTATTCATACAGTATTTTGAGATGTGGCCGATTGCAAGTGTCTGCTTCGACATACCCGACTAAATGCGTCGGCTAAGCTTGTGGCTGAACCACGGACAGCAACGAGGCGCGGGAGAGGTTATGAAGATCACCATCAAGCCAAAATTGGCGATGGCCGGGCTGGCCTTGGCCATTGGCATGCTCAATGCCCAAGCGGCGGAAACCAGGAAGGTCGATGTGCTGCTGGTGGGCGGCGGCATCATGAGCTCTACCTTGGCCGTGTGGCTCAATGAGCTGGAGCCGGGCTGGTCGATGGAAATGGTCGAGCGTCTGGACAAGGTTGCCGAGGAGAGTTCCAACGGCTGGAACAACGCCGGCACCGGCCACTCGGCCCTGGCAGAATTGAACTACACCCCGGAAAAAGACGGCAAGATCGACATCAGCAAGGCGGTGGAAATCAACGAGTCGTTCCAGGTAACGCGCCAGTTTCTCGCCTGGCAGGTCAAGCAGGGGGTGCTGAAAAATCCGCATTCGTTCATCAATACCACCCCGCACATGAGCTTTGTCTGGGGCGATGACAACATCCGTTTCCTTAAAAAGCGCTACGAGGCGCTGCAAGCCAGCCCGCTGTTCAAGCCCATGCAGTATTCCGAAGACCATGAGCAGATCCGCAAATGGGTACCGCTGATGATGGAAGGCCGCGATCCCAACCAGAAGCTGGCCGTGACCTGGACGCCGATCGGTACCGACGTCAACTTTGGCGAGATCACCCGGCAGTACGTGGGCTACCTGCAGACCCGGCCGAATTTCGACCTCAAGCTGTCGACCGAGGTGCAGGACATCACCCGCAACGACGATGGCTCCTGGCATGTCGAGTACAAGAACCTGAAGGACGGTAGCAAGGCAGCTACCGACGCCAAATTCCTGTTCATTGGCGCTGGTGGTGCGGCATTACCGCTACTGCAGAAATCGGGGATAGACGAAGCCAAGGACTATGCCGGCTTCCCGGTGGGGGGGTCGTTCCTGGTCACCGACAACCCGGCCATCGCCCAGCGCCACATGGCCAAGGCCTACGGCATAGCCGCCACCGGTGCGCCGCCGATGTCGGTGCCGCACCTGGACACCCGGGTGCTCGACGGCAAGCGCATGATCCTGTTTGGCCCGTTTGCCACCTTTTCGACCAAGTTCCTTAAACAGGGCTCGCTGCTTGACCTGCTCGCCAGCACCAGTGTGCACAACGCCTGGCCGATGGTACGGGTTGGGGTGCGCGAGTTCGACCTGGTGCAGTACCTGATTGGCCAGGTGCTGCAATCCGACAACGACCGTTTCGAGGCGCTGCGCACCTATTTCCCCGCAGCGAAGCAGGAAGACTGGCGGCTGTGGCAGGCCGGCCAGCGGGTGCAGATCATCAAGAAGGATGAGGCCTTGGGTGGTGTGCTCAAGCTCGGTACCGAAGTGGTAACGTCCAGAGACGGCAGCATCGCGGGCTTGCTGGGCGCCTCGCCGGGCGCCTCGACCGCCCCGCCGATCATGCTCGATGTGTTGAACAAGGTGTTCAAGGACAAAGTGGCCTCGCCCGCGTGGCAGGCAAAGATCAAACAGATCATTCCGTCCTACGGCATGCGCCTGAACGACCACCCGGACCAGGTGCAGAAGGAGTGGGCCTATACCAACGAGGTGCTGCAGTTGAACCCTCCCGAGGGCGTTGTGAAGCCTTAGCAGGCCTGCGGGCGGTCCTTCGCGGGCGCCCCCGGTGCCTGCACCTGGCCGCGGCCGATGCCGTAGTAAGTCAGGCCGGCGGCGGCCATGTGTTCAGGTTCGAACAGATTGCGCCCGTCGAACACCACCCGGTCGGTCAGCTGTTGCGGCACCTTGTCCAGGTTGAGCACGCGGTATTCCTGCCATTCGGTAACGATTACCAGGGCATCCGCACCCTCCAGTGCAGCGTCCTTGCAGGGCACCAGTTGCAGGTCGGCCCGCGGCCCGTAATGGCGCTGGATTTCTTCCATGGCCTGCGGGTCATGGGCCTGCACCCGGGCGCCCGCGGCCCACAGCGCTTCCAGCAAAACCCGGCTGGCGGCCTCACGAATGTCGTTGGTGTTGGGTTTGAACGACAACCCCCACAGGGCGAATACCTTGCCCTGCAGGCCAGCGTGATAGTGGCGCTGGATTTTGCTGAACAGCCGGTTCTTCTGCTGCTCGTTGACCGATTCCACCGCGCGTAGCAACTGTGGCTCGAAGCCTTCGGCCTCGGCACTGCGGCGCAGGGCTTGCAGGTCTTTGGGGAAGCACGAACCGCCAAAGCCGCAGCCGGCGTAGATAAAGTCGTAGCCGATGCGCGAGTCTGAACCGATGCCACGGCGCACCATTTCGATATCGGCGCCCAGATACTCGGCGAGGTTGGCAATTTCGTTGATAAAGGAAATCTTGGTCGCCAGCATGCAGTTGGCCGCGTACTTGGTCAGCTCGGCGCTGCGCGCATCCATGACCATGAATTTTTCGCGGTTACGGCTGAAGGGCAGGTACAACTCGCGCAGCAATTCCAGTTCGGCAGGGCCCGCGCCGCCGACGATGATGCGCTCGGGGCGCATGCAGTCGGCCACTGCCGACCCTTCCTTGAGGAATTCCGGGTTGCTGACCACCTGGAAGCGGCTGCCATCGGCCACGGCTTGGGCGATGCGCGCTTTGAGGCGATGTACCGTACCCACCGGCACGGTGGACTTGTTGACGATGACCTTGGGGCCGTCAGCATGCTGGAGGATGCTGTCGACCACGGCGAACACGTGCTTCAGGTCGGCACTGCCATCGGCTTGTGGCGGGGTGCCGACTGCAATGAACTGTAACCTGGCGAAGATGGCAGCCTGGCCGGCATCCGTGGTGAAGCGCAGGCGACCGCAGGCCAGGTTGTTCTCCAGCATGGGCGCAAGACCGGGCTCGAAGATCGGGCAGTGTCCGGCGCCGAGGGCGGCGACCCGCTCGGCATCGACATCCATGCACAACACCGAGTGCCCCACTTGGGCCAGGCACACAGCCTGGGTGAGGCCGACATAACCGGTACCGAAAACCGTGACCTTCATTTCACCGCTCCTTGATTAGAAAGCTGAAAAAAAATGTCACATCGGTGTTTAGGAATTGTTACCTGCTGGCTGATTTCGCTGGCTATTCAGCCTGGATTGCTTTGCCTACAGGCAGACCATCTAAACTTACTTATGGCTTGCAGGTAACCGTTCGTACAGCGAGCCGAAACCCTTGAACCGACCACCGTCACCCGGAGCGGACCCTCAGCGCTGGCGATGGCCTTCTTGCAGAGGAGGACAGGTCATGGACGAGGCAAGGCTTCACGATTTCATGGGCAAGCTGGTGGGCGACATGGGCGCGGCGGCGACCCTGGCCAATGTCATTCTCGGCGATGAACTGGGGTTGTACCGGGCCATGGCTGACAGCCAGCCGACTACCCCCGAGGCACTGGCGCAGAAGACCGGCTGCCACCCGCGGCTGGTGCGCGAATGGCTGAACGCCCAGGCGGCATCGGGCTACATGGTGCATGACCAAGGCCGATTCGTGCTGCCGGAAGAGCAGGCCATGGCCCTGGCGCTGGAGGATTCGCCGGCCTACATGGCCGGCGGCGCGGCAGTGGTGGCGGCACTGTTCCATGACAAGGACAAGCTGGTTGCAGCCATGCGTGGTGACGGCGGGTTGGCCTGGGGCGACCATCACCCGTGCATGTTCAGCGGCACCGAGCGGTTCTTTCGACCGGGTTACCGCACCTTTCTGGTGGCTGAATGGCTCCCGGCACTCGAGGGCGTGGTGGCCAAACTGCAGGCGGGCGCCAAGGTGGCGGACGTGGGTTGTGGCCATGGCGCCTCGACCCTGGTCATGGCCCAGGCGTTTCCGGCATCCACCTTCGTGGGCTACGACTACCATGGGCCATCCGTTACCACGGCCAGCGAACGTGCCCGCGAGGCGGGGTTGGCTGGGCGGGTGAGCTTTCAGCAGGCCAGCGCCAAGGACTATCCGGGGCATGACCATGACCTGGTGTGTTTCTTCGATTGCCTGCACGACATGGGCGACCCGGTGGGGGCCGCGAAACATGCTTACCGCGCGTTGAAGGACGACGGTACGGTGATGCTGGTGGAGCCTTACGCCGAGGATTCGCTGGAGGGCAACCTGACGCCGGTCGGGCGCTTGTTCTATGCAGCGTCGACGTTTATCTGCACGCCGAATTCGTTGTCGCAAGAGGTGGGTCTGGGTTTGGGGGCACAGGCCGGGGAGGGGCGGTTGCGGGCAGTCTTCGAGGAGGCGGGGTTCCGCAGCTTCCGGCGGGCCACGCAAACGCCGTTCAACCTGATTCTGGAGGCCCGTAAGTAGCGCTTGCTGGCTTGCTTGTTCGCGGGCCTGAAAAACAGACGGGGCGCCTGGTTGGCGCCCCGTCTGCGTGACTGCTTAGGCTTCAGCGTCCCAAGGACGATCACCTTTTTCATCCTTGACGCGGGTCGGCAGGCCCATCACGTCCAACGCCTTGAGGAACGGCTCGGCTGGCAGTTCCTCGACGTTGACCATGCGCTTGGCATCCCATTCGCCCCGGGCAACCAGCAGGGCGGCAGCCACTGGCGGTACACCGGCGGTGTAGGAAATACCCTGGCTGTCAGTCTCGGCGTAGGCTTCTTCGTGGTCGGCCACGTTGTAGATGAACACTTCGCGCGGCTGGCCATCCTTGGTGCCTTTGACCAAGTCACCGATGCAGGTCTTGCCGGTGTAGCCAGGGGCCAGCGAGGCTGGGTCCGGCAGCACGGCCTTGACCACTTTCAGCGGTACCACTTCCAGGCCTTCGGCGGTTTTCACCGGCTGCTCACTGAGCAGGCCGAGGTTTTTCAGCACGGTGAACACGTTGATGTAGTGCTCGCCGAAGCTCATCCAGAAGCGCACGTTCGGCACGTTGAGGTTCTTCGAAATCGAGTGAACTTCATCGTGGCCGGTCAGGTACAGGTTTTGCGAACCTACCACGGGCAGGTCGTCGGTACGCTTGACTTCGAACATGGTGTTGCTGGTCCACTGGCTGTTCTGCCAGCTCCACACTTGCCCGGTAAACTCGCGGAAGTTGATTTCCGGGTCGAAGTTGGTGGCAAAGTACTTGCCATGCGAACCGGCATTGACGTCGAGAATGTCGATCGAATCAATGCTGTCGAAATACTGCTGCTGCGCAAGTTTGGCGTAGCTGTTCACCACACCCGGGTCGAAACCGACGCCGAGAATGGCGGTAATGTTCTTTGCCTGGCACTCTTCGAGGTGTTTCCACTCGTAGTTGCCGTACCACGGCGGGGTCTCGCAGATCTTGCCCGGCTCTTCGTGGATGGCGGTGTCCAGGTAGGCGACACCGGTATCGATGCAGGCACGCAGCACCGACATGTTGAGGAAGGCGGAACCCACATTGATCACGATCTGCGATTCGGTTTCGCGGATCAGCGCCTTGGTTGCCTCGACATCGAGGGCGTTGAGCGAGAAGGCCTGGATGTCGGCGGGTACCTTGAGGCTACCCTTGGCCTTGACGCTGTCGATGATGGCCTGGCATTTGGAGATGTTCCGTGACGCGATAGCGATACGACCCAGTTCGTCGTTATGCTGCGCGCACTTGTGGGCCACCACCTTGGCGACACCTCCTGCACCAATGATAAGAACGTTCTTCTTCAATTTACCTTTCGCTCCTTACTCTGAAAGCCGGTCTTACGACAGGCTGGAAACGTAGTCTTCGAAACCGAACTCGCGAACCACTTCGACGCTGCCGTCGAGTTGCTTGACCACGATGGATGGCATTTTCAGACCGTTGAACCAGTTTTTCTTGACCATGGTGTAACCGGCCGTGTCGATGAACGACAGGCGGTCGCCAATGGCCAGCGGACGATCGAATTGGTACTCGCCGAAGATGTCACCGGCCAGGCACGACTTGCCGCAGACCATGTAGGTGTGCTCGCCGTCGTTGGGGGCCATCTTGGCGTTGAGGCGGTAGATCAGCAGGTCGAGCAGGTGCGCTTCGATCGAGCTGTCGACCACGGCCAGGTGCTTGCCGTTGTACAGGGTGTCGAGCACGGTCACTTCCAGCGAGGCACTGTTGGTGATGGCGGCTTCGCCAGGTTCCAGGTACACCTGCACGCCGTAGGTTTGCGCGAAGGCCTTGAGGCGCGCGCAGAAAGCATCGACCGCATAGTCTTCACCGGTGAAGTGGATACCACCACCCAGGCTGACCCATTCGACCTTGTGCAGCAGGTGGCCGAAGCGCTCTTCGATGTGGCTGAGCATCTTGTCGAACAGGCCGAAGTCACCGTTCTCGCAGTTGTTGTGGAACATGAAGCCGGAGATCTGCTCGATCACTTGCTCGATCTTGGCCGGGTCCCATTCGCCCAGGCGGCTGAACGGGCGCGCCGGGTCGGCCAGCAGGTAGTCGGAGCTGCTGACTTGCGGGTTGACGCGCAGGCCGCGCACCTTGCCTTCGGACTGTTCGGCAAAGCGTTGCAGCTGGCCGATCGAGTTGAAGATGATCTTGTCGCAGTTCTCGAGCATTTCCTCGACCTCGTCGTCGGCCCAGGCCACGCTGTAGGCGTGGGTTTCGCCGGCGAACTTCTGGCGGCCGAGCTTGAGCTCGAAGAGGGAGGACGAAGTCGTGCCGTCCATGTACTGCTGCATCAGGTCGAATACCGACCAGGTGGCGAAACACTTGAGGGCAAGCAGGGCCTTGGCACCAGAGTGTTCACGCACGTAGGCGATCTTCTCCATGTTGCTGAGCAGCTTGGTTTTATCGATGAGGTAGTACGGCGTCTTGATCATTTAAAGGCCCCCGGCCAGGCCGGCCAAAAAAAGGACACGCATTGTGCCTTCACTTGCCGCAGACCGAAAGGGTGGGATATGCATTTCGTCAGGGTTGACGTCGTTGCGAGGGGATTTTCCGGTTGCGGCGGGCTCAGTAGAACAACGGCATGTGACTATCGTAATCAGCAACCGTGTACCGGGAGGAGAATCCGATGAGCAACGTGTACAAGCCAGGCGACAACGTGCGCTGGAATTCCGAGGCCGGGATCATCCACGGCACGGTGGTCAAGGTGCATACCCGCGACGTCGAGTTTTGCGGCCGGCACCGGCACTGTTCGCAGGATGAGCCGCAGTATGAGGTGAAAAGCAGCAAGACCGGGCACCTGGCGATGCACAAGGAAACGGCGCTGGAGAGGGACTGAATGACCCTCGCGGCGTCGAACCGCCGCGAAGAGGTCGGTACAGCTAACCTCAATCGGCGTGTTGCAACCAAGCCTGGATCTGCTCCAGCGTGGCCGTAGCCCCGCCACACACCACAACCAGCACATTCTGCAAACCGGCCAGTGCGCTCGAGTCATAGGCCAACGCCAGTGCCGCCCCACAGGCGGGCTCCACCAGCAGCCGATGGTCGAGCAGGAACCGCTCGCAGGCTTCCAGCGCCGCCCGGTCAGTGACCCGATGGCTGTGCACCGGATGCCTGAGCGTGCAGGCCAGCGCCTGTTCAGCCACCCGCTTGGCACCGAGCGAGCTGGCGATCGAGGCAATGCGCTGCAGTTCGACCGTGTGCCCGGCTTGCATGGCAGCGTGCAGCGAGGCAGCGCCGGTGGTTTCCACCGCCAGCACCGGCACATCTCCCCAGCCATTGCGCTGTAGCCCTTCGACCACTCCGCTAAGCAACCCGCCACCGCCCACCGACAGCACCACCGCATCGGGCTTGACCCCGGCTGCTGCCACCTCGTCGACCAGGCTGGCATGCCCGGCCCACAGCAACGGGTCATCGAACGGATGAATAAAGGCATCGCCAGCGCCGACCAGGGTCAGTGCCAGTTCGTTGGCCTCTTGCCAGGAGCTGCCGTGCACCACCACCTTGGCGTCCTCCAGGCGCAGCAGCTGCTTGGCCCGTTCAGTGGTGGTTTCGGGCACTACCACCGTCACCGGTACCCCCAGCTTGCGCCCGGCGTAGGCTACCGCCAGGCCGGCGTTGCCGCCCGAGGACGACACGAAGTGCCTGGCGCCACGCGCCTGATGGACCTCGCAGGCGTGGCCCACACCGCGCAGCTTGAACGACCCGCAGGGTTGCAGGGCATCAAGCTTGAGCCAGATGTTGCGCCCGGCAGCCAGCGACAGCGGGCGCGATTCGATCAGGGGGGTCTGAATGTGCAAGGTCATTGGCTGGCTCCGCGCAATTGTTCGAGGTAGTTGTAGATGGTGTAGCGGGTGACGCCGAGGGCGCTGGCGGCTTTCTCGACCCCGCCCTTGACGATGAACAGGCCACGCTCCTGCATCACCCGTACCGCTTCGACCTTGGCCTGCTTGTTCATCCGCCCTTGGCCACTGCGTTGCAGCGAGGCCTGGATGATTTCGCTCATCAGCAGCTCCATGTCGGCCGGTTCGCTGGCGGCTGGCGTGGCGCCCAGTGGCTGGAACTGCTGAAGGAAGTTCATGGCAGCGTCCAGGCCTGTGACGTCAGTGTTGACGCACAGGCTGGCGAACGGGTGGCCGCTGCTGTCACGGAAGATGGCCGTTGCGCTGCGTAGCGTGCGGCCTTTGAGCGTGGTGGGGTAGTCGGGCAGCACCACCGGCTCACGGCCTTGCTGGTCGGCTGAGGCCTGCATCAGGGCCTTGAAACCCTGGTCCTGTTCCGGTGCTGCAAGGATGGGGCTGCCGATGCTGCGCCCTGAAAGATGGCCATTGACGATCGCCACCACCGAGTGTTCGGGGTGGTCGAGGTCGTGCAGGAGGATTTCCATGTTGCGGGCGGCAACGCTGCCCAAGGCCTGGATAGCGGCCTTGAGCACGGTGAGGGTGAGCTGGCGTTCTTCGAGGGGGGCGATGGGCATGGCAGATCGAAAATTCAACATTTTGTGCATTCTTACACATGAAGTTGAATTATGCGATCTGTGTCGGGCCTGCCGGCATCATGGCTGGCAAGCCAGCCCCCAGTACTCAGCCGAGAGCCGGCGTACGTGGCGGGATCATGCGGCGCGAGCCGGTCGCCTCGAAGGCGGCACCATAGCTCAGCAGCGCGTTGTCGCTGTAGGCCTTGCCGGCAAAGGTCAGCCCCACGGGCATGCCGATATCGGCCATCACGCCCATCGGCACGGTCACGGTCGGCACGCCCAGGTGACGAATCGCCAGATTGCCATTGGCCACCCAGATACCATTGCTCCAGGCAATGTCTGCCGATGCCGGGTTGACGTCGGCATCCGCCGGGCCCACGTCGGCCACGGTAGGGAACAGCACCGCGTCCAGGCCCAGCGTGTCCATCCAGTCTTCCAGGTCCAGCTTGCGCGTCTGTTCCAGGCCACGCAGGCCATCGGGCAGGGTCTCGATCTGGTCCCAGGTCTTCAGGCCGCGCTTGGCCATGTTGACATATTCGTCCATGCCGGCCGCCAGGTCGTCTTCACGGTTGGGCAGGGTGCCCGGGTCGTGCGGGAAGATCTGCGGGCCATCGACATCCGCCAACTGGTTGAGTTTGGGGTCGCCGTTAGCGCGCAGGAAGTCGTCGAAGCCCCAGCCCGACAGCTCCCACAACTCATCATGCAGAAACGCCTTGCTGACGATGCCGCGGTTGTACACGGTCGGCGCACCCGGGCGGTCACCTTCGCAGTTGGACACCAGCGGGAAGTCCACTTCCAGCACTTGGGCGCCGGCCGCTTCCAGGGCCTGACGGGCCTGTTGCCAAAGGTCGATCACCGAGGCGCGGGTGTTGATGCGCTGGCCGGTCGGCCCGCCGATGCCTGGTTGTTCCGAGGTGCCGGCTTCGGCGTCGGCATTGATATACATGCGTGGCACGCCAAAGCGCTTGCCTTTGAGCGCGCTGGCATCCACGGCCAGGTCCAGGTACGAAGCCGGGCGCACCGTGGAGGCTGCGGGGATCGGTACCCAGGGTTGCAGGCGCCACAGGTCGCCGCGTTTGTCGGCGTCATCGGCGACAACGACGTCGAGAATTTCCAGCAGGTCGGCCATGGTACGCGCATAGGGCACGACCACGTCCATGGTTGGCGTCAGCGGCCAGTTGCCACGTACCGAAATCACCCCGCGCGACGGGGTATAGGCGCACAGGCCATTGTTGGACGCCGGGCCACGGCCGCTCGACCAGGTTTCTTCGGCCAGGCCGAAGGCGCTGAAGCTGGCAGCGGTGGCCGTGCCGGCCCCGTTGGACGAGCCCGAGGCAAAGGGTGCGGTCAGGTAGTTAGCGTTGTACGGGCTTTCGGCGCGGCCATACACGCCACGCTGCATGCCACCGTTGGCCATGGGCGGCATGTTGGTCTTGCCCAGGCACACGGCACCGGCGGCGCGCAGGCGCTCGATGGTGAAGGCGTCGCGTTGGGCCACCAGGTCCTTGAAGGCCGGGCTGCCGGACGCAGCGGTCAGGCCCTTTACCAGGTAACTGTCCTTGGCGGTGTAGGGGATACCGTCCAGCGGGCTCAGCACCTGGCCGTTGGCGCGACGGGCATCGGAGGCCTCGGCTTCTTTCAGCGCTTCTGGGTTGCGCACCACGACAGCGTTCAGGGCGGTGGCAGTGTCAGCGCCATCGTAGGCGTCGATACGTGCCAGGTAGGCCTTGACCAGCTCGACCGCTGTGGTGCGGCCCGACTCGAGCGCTGCGCGCAGCTCGGCAATGGAAACCTCGGTTACCTCGATCATGCGTTCACCAAAAAAATGTACAGGTGGGGGCTATTGCGAGGAGTGTACAAGAAGGGCTGGGCGGACGCAGGTTTGCGCCGGGGCAAATGGTTTTATGCAGGCGGGCATTGTCGGGGGGCTGAACCGCCCCCTTCAAGGACGACGCGGTCCCCTGCAGGGCCGCGTCCACTCGCCTGGGCGACCTTGGACAGGTCAGTCCAGGTCTTGCGCCGCGTGCCGCTCCGGTACCTGGCTGGCTTCATCCCCCCATGTACGGTTTACCCGGGTGCCACGCTGCACTGCCGGGCGCGTGGCAATTGCGTCGGCCCAACGCCGCACATGCGGGTACTCGTCCACCGCCAGGAATTCCGCTGCGCCATACAGATTGCCGCGCACCAGCTCGCCGTACCATGGCCACACGGCGATATCGGCAATGCTGTAGTCCTCGCCACCCAGGTAGCGGCTTTCGGCAAGCCGGCGTTCAAGCACATCCAGCTGGCGCTTGGCTTCCATGGTGAAGCGGTTGATGGCGTACTCGAACTTTTCCGGCGCATACACATAGAAGTGGCCAAAGCCACCGCCCAGGTAGGGCGCCGCCCCCATTTGCCAGAACAGCCAGTTCAGGCTCTCGGTGCGCGCCGCGGGCGACGTTGGTAGCAAAGCGCCGAACTTGTCCGCCAGGTACAGCAGGATCGAGCCGGACTCGAACACCCGCACCGGCGGCTCGACGCTGCGGTCGAGCAGGGCGGGGATCTTCGAATTGGGGTTGACCTGGACGAAGCCGCTGGAAAACTGGTCGCCTTCGCCAATGCGAATCAGCCAGGCATCGTATTCGGCACCCGCATGGCCCAAGGCAAGTAGTTCTTCAAGGGCAATGGTCACCTTGACGCCGTTGGGCGTAGCCAGCGAATACAGCTGCAGCGGGTGCTTGCCCAGTGGCAGCGCCTTGTCGTGGGTCGGGCCGGCAACCGGGCGGTTGATGCTGGCGAACTGGCCGCCGGAGGCTGCGTCGTTGCGCCAGACCTTGGGTGGCACGTAGGCGGGCTTGCTCATGCATGAAACTCCTTCAATGGCGCGAAAACGGTCACGTAAAGACGTGGACCTGCATCTATGCCACGGGTTCGACGCAATGCGCAAATGCACAGGGCGCGCGCACGCTTTGCATGACGCGGTTTTCATCCAGTTTTCATCCGGCACGGGGCAGGCGGGTTCTATGCTGGGCTCTCCCTTCGCCCTGCACGGAACCGCCGGCCGATGACTCTCCCTCGCAGCCTGATGGCGTTGGCCTTGCTCGGCGGCCTGTTGGCCCATGCCGAAGCTGCGCCATGGACAGTCGGGCTGCACCACATGACCCTGGCCGACCCGGTCGACCGCCGGCCCATGCAGGCGCTGGCCTTTTATCCGGCCGCTGGCCAAGCCCGCAGCACCCGCATAGAGGGTTACCCGCTGGAAGTCGCCGAAGAAGCGCCAGTCGCCATGGGGCGATTCCCGCTGCTGCTGCTGTCGCACGGCAATACCGGCAGCCCATTGGCCTTGCACTACCTGGCGACCTCGCTGGCGCGCCAGGGGTTCGTAGTGGTGGCGGTGGTGCATCCAGGCGACAACGCTCGCGACCCTAGTCGCCTCGGTACCCTGAGCAACCTCTATGGCCGACCGCTGCAAGTCAGTGCTGCCATCACAGCAGCCCGCGATGATGCGTTGGTCGGGCCTTACCTGAATGGCGGCAAGGTCGGTGTGATCGGCTATTCGGCGGGGGGTGAAACCGCGTTGATCCTCTCTGGGGCGCGCCCGGATCTGGACCGCCTGCGCCAGTACTGCCTGGAGCGCCCGAACGACGCCGATGCCTGCAAGACCCACGGCATACTGATTGCCGATCGTAGCGAACTCGTGCCCGAGGCTGACCCGCGGGTGGGCGCCGCCATGTTGATGGCACCTTTGAGCCTGCTGTTCGGGCGCCATGCGCTACTCGGGGTTCACGTGCCGGTGCTGATCTATAGCGGTGACAGTGACCAGCTGGTGGCCGTAGAGCGCAATGCCGAACCCCTGGCCCGAAAACTGCCCATCACGCCGGACTACCGCTTGTTGGCGGGTGCCGGGCATTTCGTGTTCATGGCCCATTGCGATACCGAGCAGTCCGCGCGGATGCCGGCGTTATGCAAGGATGCCGCCGGCGTCGACCGTCGGCATATCCATCATTCGCTGCAACGCGAGACGGCGGCATTCTTCCGCCAGGCCCTGGGGGCGCCGGAGCCGGCTGAGCAGTCAGCTGCGGCGGGCGCGCAGCAGCAACGTTAGACCCACACCGGCCAGGGCCAGCAGGGCGGCCACACAGAAGATCGAGGCATAGCCCAGGTGCACAGCCACGGTCCCCATCACCGGCCCGGCGATGGCCAGCGCCATGTCGAAGAACACCGCATAGGCCCCCAGCCCTGCGCCGCGGCTGCTGCTGGGCACCTGCTTGATCGCCTCGACACCCAACGCCGGGTACACCAGCGACAGCCCGAACCCGGTCAGCCCGGCACCCACCAGCGCCCACGGCGGTGAAGGCGCAAGCCACAGCAGGCCAAGACCCAGTACTTCCGTGGCCATACAGGCGACTGCCACGTTGTAGCCCCCAAAGCGGTTGACCGCGTTGACGAACAACAACCGCGAAATGATGAAGCAGACGCCAAAGACACTCAGGCACCAGGCCGCGCCGGCCCAACCGCGTTCAAGGTAGTAAAGGGTGACAAAGGTGGTGAGGGTACCGTAGCCGATCGAAGCCAGGGTCAAGCCCAGGCCGCACGGCGCCACCCGGCCGAACGCTGACCAGAACGGCAGGCGATCGCCGCGTACCACGACCACGTCGGGGCGCTTGCGCAAAACCCGCAGGGCGAGGGTTGCCAGCACCAGCAACGCCGGCCCCAGCACGCTGAAGTCCAGCACGTCCACAGCCAGCACCCCGAGGGGCGCACCAATGGCGATGGCACCATACGAGGCGATACCGTTCCAGGAGATTACCCGGGCAGTGTGCTCCGGCCCCACCTGGCTGATACCCCAGCTCAGGGTAGCCACACCAATAAGCCCCTGGGCGATGCCCAGCAGCAAGCGCCCGGCTAGTAGCAGGGCCAGGCTCAGCAGTGGTGCGCTCAGGGTCCAGGCCGACAACAGCGTCAACACCCCGCAACTGGCAATCCCCAGCAAGCCAAAGCGGATCGCCTGTTTACCACCCAGGGTGTCCGCCACCTTGCCGGCGAATGGGCGGCTGAGCAGGGTGGCCAGGTATTGCAGGCCAATGGTAACCCCGGCGACCACTGCGCCGAAGCCGAGTTGGTCGTGCACGTAGCTGGGCAGCACCGCAATCGGCAAGCCGATACAGAGGAAGGCAATGAAGGTGTAGAAAACGATCGACAGGATCTGCAGGGTGATGTGCAGCGTGTTGCTGGCGGGGGCAGGTTGTTGCGCGGTCATGGGCTCTTTCGCGGGCGGGCGGTTGGGCGTGGTCCCATCATGGCCGTTGCGCGAAGGAAAAGAAAGCAGGCTAACGAATTATTCGTCGGATAGTACCAGTGGGTGGGACTGGTGGTCGGTTCTTTGCAGGCAAGCCCGCGAAGAGGCCCGGCCACCCACGGTGGCCAGGCTTTGCGCTGCAATCAGACCAACACGCCCTGGCTACGCAGGTAGTCATCGTAAGTGCCGCTGAAGTCGACCACGCCATCGGCCGACAGCTCGATGATGCGCGTGGCCAGCGACGACACGAACTCGCGGTCGTGGCTGACGAACAGCAGAGTACCCGGATAGTTTTCCAGCGCCAGGTTCAGTGCTTCGATCGATTCCATGTCCAGGTGGTTGGTCGGTTCGTCCATCACCAGCACGTTCGGCTTCTGCAAAATCAGCTTGCCGAACAGCATGCGGCCTTGCTCACCGCCGGAAATCACTTTCACCGACTTGAGGATTTCGTCGTTGGAGAACAGCATGCGACCCAACGTGCCGCGGATCACCTGCTCGCCGGAGGTCCACTGGCCCATCCAGTCGAACAGGGTCATGTCGTCTTCGAAGTCGTGGGCGTGGTCCTGGGCGTAATAGCCCACTTCGGCACTGTCGGTCCACTTCACCGAGCCGGCATCCGGCGTCATTTCGCCGACCAGGGTGCGCAGCAGGGTGGTCTTGCCGATACCGTTCGGGCCGATGATCGCAACGCGCTCGCCTGCTTCAACCGTGATGTCGAAGTTCTTGAACAGCACTTTGTCGTCAAAGGCTTTTGCCATTTTCTCGACGACCACTGCCTGACGGTGCAGTTTCTTGGTCTGCTCGAAACGGATGAACGGGCTGACTCGGCTGGACGGCTTGACCTCGGCCAGCTGGATCTTGTCGATCTGCTTGGCACGCGAAGTCGCTTGCTTGGCTTTCGAGGCGTTGGCCGAGAAACGGCTGACAAAGGTCTGCAGCTCGGCGATCTGGGCTTTCTTCTTGGCGTTGTCCGACAGCAGCTGCTCACGCGACTGGGTGGCGGCGGTCATGTACTCGTCATAGTTGCCCGGGAACAGGCGCAGTTCGCCATAATCCAGGTCGGCCATGTGGGTGCAGACACTGTTGAGGAAGTGACGGTCGTGGGAAATGATGATCATGGTGCTGTTACGCGCCGTGAGGATCGTTTCCAGCCAACGAATGGTGTTGATGTCCAGGTGGTTGGTCGGTTCGTCGAGCAGCAGCACGTCCGGGTCCGAGAACAGTGCCTGGGCCAGCAGCACACGCAGCTTCCAGCCTGGCGCTACTTCGCTCATCGGGCCGAAGTGCTGTTCCAGCGGGATACCCAGGCCCAGCAGCAGTTCACCGGCGCGGGATTCGGCGGTGTAGCCATCCATTTCGGCGAATTCGGTTTCCAGCTCGGCGACGGCCATGCCGTCTTCCTCGGTCATTTCCGGCAGCGAGTAGATACGGTCGCGCTCGGCCTTGACCTTCCACAGTTGGCCGTGGCCCATGATCACCGTGTCGATCACGGTGAATTCCTCGTAGGCGAACTGGTCTTGGCGCAGTTTACCCAGGCGGGTGTTCGGCTCGAGCATGACCTGGCCACCGGACGGCTCAAGGTCACCGCCGAGGATTTTCATGAAGGTCGACTTGCCGCAGCCGTTGGCGCCGATCAGGCCGTAGCGGTTGCCGTTGTTGAATTTGACGGAAACGTTTTCGAACAGTGGCTTGGAGCCGAACTGCATGGTGATGTTGGCGGTAGAAATCAAGTGCTTGTCCTGCGGGGGTTCCAGAGGTGTATTTAGGCCCTCGGGTCCGTTTTGGGCCAATGTCGGACCAATACGACTCGGGGCGGCAGGTTCTCCAGCTCCCTCCAGTCCAAGGAGGAGCTGATCCATTTCGCGCAAGTAGAGGGCACCATTTCCACGCTGTGGCCGAGCTGGTCGCAATGAACCGGGGTTCATAACAGGCATCAGGCACATGGTGGCTAGGTATGGCGGGTGTCGTCCTGCCGGCGTTTTCGGATGGTCAGCGCCTTGAGCGCCGATTTTAGGCGGCGGATTGTAACACTTGGCTCGTTGAACCACAGCCCACCTTTGCGTCGTTGGAACCTGAAAGGGCTTACAGGTGGGCTAATTTGGAAGCCATACGACGAAGGGTCGCCATCCGCGGGGGGGAGGCGTTGGGCATGGGGGTGTCAGCCTTGATATTTTCAGCGTTTGTCAGATCGAGCGCCGCCCACGCGGCGCATCGCGAGCTGCGCTCGCTCCTACGTTTGTTTCGGGCCAGTTATTCCTGTGGAATTTGTGCGCGAACGCCTCGGCGCATGGCTCGGTATCGTGTCGTACAAACCAGGCGGTCGCGCGCGCCCGCACAGGCGTTACTGGCCCGAAACAAGCGTAGGAGCGAGCGCTAGCTCGCGATGCGCCGCGCGGGCGGCGCTCGATCTTGCAAGCGCCAACACTGTCATGACGAACACCTCCAGCCACACCTAACTCAACGCCATAAGTTGCCCTGGCGGCCCTGCTCATCAAGAGGTTCAATCAGTTCCGCTCCTTGATTGCGGACATTGCCGACTGCTTTTCCTACCGGGAACCAGCGGAAATCCTGAGCAGGCCGGCATCCCGCTTCGATGATCTCCACTGCGCGCTCGGGCGTTGTGGCCGGGTTCACCCATTCCCTGGCAACTTCAGGGGCCAGCACCAAGGGCTTTCTGTCGTGGATGTCGACCAGCCCCTGATCGGCTGCTGCAGTGATGATCACGAACCCATCGCGCTCGTCCGGTTCAATGCCGTGGTGCACTTCGGCCAGCGCCGCGAAGAAGAGCGGCCCGCCGTCGGCGCTGGTGATATAGCAGGGCTGCTTTCGCTTTGCGTCCGCTGGATCGACGATCCACTCAAACCAGCCATTGGCAGGCGCCAGGGCGCGGCCGTTCGGCCAGAGGCCTTTGAAGAACTTCCCCGTCGCTACCGTCTCGGCCCGCGCATTGATCGGATCCGGGCGTGTACCTTTCGCCCAGAACGGCGACCATCCCCACTTGACGCGATCCACGCTCAACCCATCCGCTACCTGGCGAACGATTTCCACGCGCGTGGAGGGCGCTATGTTGTAGCGGTTGATCGGCTCATGGTCGTAACCATTGATCACCACCAGGTCCAGCGACAGCTGGCGCAGGTAGTGATCCATCGACTCATACATCGAGTACCGTCCGCACATTTTCCACCTCTCGCCCGTCAGAAATTTCATCACCCAGGATTGACCGGGCACCCGATGCCAGATTTACTGTATATGCATACAGTTTGCACTGGACCTTCCGTCATGACCATCACATTCCTGGGTACGCCAACCGGCTTCACAGAACCGCTACCGCTCTATGCGTTCCACGTCCCGGCCGGCTTTCCATCGCCGGCTGCAGACCACCTGGAAGGCCATATTTCCCTCGATGAGCTATTCGACCTCCGGGCACCCCATGTGTATCTGGTGAAAGTGGAGGGCGACAGCATGCAGGGGGCAGGGATCTATTCGGGTGATATCGTCATCGTAGACCGCGGCCGCGAGGCCGAGCACGGCGATGTGGTGATTGCTGCCGTCAACACCGAGCCGGTCTGCAAGCGGCTTCACCGTCGCGATGGCGTGGTGATCCTGCAATCGGAGAACCCCGCCTACCCACCACGGTACATCATGGAGGGCGACGAGCTCGTCATCTGGGGCGTTGTGCGTTACAGCGTTCGCGACCATGCGCAGTGACCCGGTTTTCGCGCTGATCGACTGCAACTCGTTCTATGCCAGCTGCGAGCGGGTGTTCCGGCCGGACCTGGCCAAGACCCCGATTGTCGTGTTGAGCAACAACGACGGCTGCGTGATCGCCAGGTCGTACGATGCTAAGCCATACGTGAAGATGGGCGAACCGTATTTTCAGGCAAAGGACAAGCTGCGCCGACACGGCATCATGGCCTTCAGCAGTAATTACGCGCTGTACGGCGACATGAGCGAGCGTGTCATGACGCTGATCGAGTCGATGGTGCCAGCGACAGAGGTCTACAGCATCGACGAATGCTTCGCCGATCTCTCCGGCGTCCAGGGCAACCTGACCCACTTCGGGCGCAAGCTGCGGGCCAGGGTATTGCAATGCACCGGTATACCGGTAGGGGTTGGAATCGCCCGCACAAAGACCCTCGCCAAGCTGGCCAACCACATGGCCAAGCGCCTGCAAGCCCAGACTGGCGGGGTGGTCGACATTACCGAACCGTTCAAGCGTGACTGGGTGCTGCGCAACACCGAGGTGAAGGAGGTGTGGGGCGTTGGCCGGCGCATGACCGCCCACCTTGAGGCGATGGGCATCCATACGGCGATGGACCTGGCCAAGGCTGATGCCTGGACGCTGCGGCAGAAGTTCAGTGTGGTGGTGGAGAAGACGGCCCGCGAACTGGCCGGCACGCCCTGCCTGGAACTGGACGAGGTCGAACCGCCAAAGCAGGAGATTTGCTGCAGCCGCATGTTCGGCAAGCGCCTGACCGACCTGGCGCCTATCAGGCAGGCCGTGGCTACGTACGTTGGCCGCGCGGCGGAAAAGCTTCGGGCTCAGGGGTCGGTTTGCAAGCGCATGCGGGTCAGCATTCGTACCGGCATGTTCAACCCGGATGAAGCCCACCATGCCCAGGGCGCGTTGGTAGAACTGCCATACCCTACCTGCGACACGCTGTTGATGACCCGGTTGGCCACCGATGCGGTTGGCCGGATTTTCAGGCCTGGGTTCCGGTACAGCAAGGCGGAGGTGTTGCTGATGGACTTGCGGCAACCGGGCGAATTTTCAGAGGACCTGTTTGCGCTCAAGCAGTCGGTGGCCTGTGGTCGACTGATGCAGGTGATGGATGACATCAACGGGCGCTGGGGGAGGGGGACAATGCGCGCCGCCAGCGTGCCGGCAGCCCCGGACTGGGGGATGAGGAGGGAGATGATGAGCCAATCCTATACGACGCGGATCGATCATTTGTGGACGGTCAAATGTTGAGCTTGCCATCGGCCTGGCTGGCTAAATGCAGCGCTGCCTATGAGTTCAATGACACAGCGATATCGAATACCGACAACAGTAGATAGGCCAATGTCAGGGGCGCATAGAGCCGGCGAGACTTTGCAAAAAATGCTGCAAGGGACACTGTAATCATGACCAGATCCAATACTGCCCATAGCTGAAAGGGTGAGGCATTGAAGAGCAAGACATTGATCACGCTACCTAATCCGAGGTACATACAAGTCGCCAATAAAGCGTACCGCCCATCCTGCTCGAAGTAGACCTTGAGGCCGTTCAGTTCGTCCTCGCTGCGACTTGGAAGGATCAACGCCGCTGCGCTGAATAGCGCGAGGGTCAGGCTGACCAGAAGCAGGAACTCGCCGAATGAAAATTCCTTCTTGATGGTGGAGAGGTCATTGAGGGCCCACCAGAATTGCAGCTGAAACAGAAACAGCGTGAAAGCCCACACAAGCGCTACCCAGTCTGGCCGGGCCGTGCGGCGGATCCGAAAAACGGTGATGAGGCCCAACAGAATCCTGGTTATGGACAAACCCAGTACCATCGAAAGCACAGTCACCAGAACGGTGAAGTTGGCCACGAGAGCCTCCTCGAATGTACCTTAGCGCTCGTAAATCAACGCAAAGCTCACTGGGCTGAAGGACAGCTGCTTTGGTCGCCGCTGGCCGCCCGGCTGATCAAGCTGGCGAGGCGTTTGACATTGTTTTGTTGTGCGCTCACCACGTCATCGATGGAAGGGCCGGCGGGCGTCTGCAGGGTGCTACGGCAGGTAAGCAGCTCACTGGCATCCGCCGCGCGCAGGCGCCACTTGACGTCGATCAGGCCGTACTGGCCGGGGATCGAATCAAAACGCTGCACCTCCAGCCGTACGGAGGCTTTGCGACGCGCGCCGGCATGGCTCAGTTGGTCGGTCAAGGCACTGCGTAGCTCATCGGCCAGGCTGGCGCCCCACCATTGGGTTTCGAGGATTGCCAGGCCGCTGTTGCCCTGGCGAATGACCATTTGCGGCCGGTCCACTTGCGGCGGAACACTCAAGCCCTCGATGACAACATCCGCACCGCCGTAGGCGTCGCCCGGTTGCGCAGGTGTCAGGGTGTGAAACTGGATCGGATCGCTGCGGCAGGCGGCCAGCAGCGTACACGCCAACAGCAGGGTGATCTTGAAGGGTAAGGCCATGGCTCAGCTCCTTTGCTCAATTGCGCGGCGGCCCTTGTAGATCCATCGGCGCAGCGTTGTTGGGGCGCCCGCGGATCAGCGATTCGGGGTTGCGGCCCAGGTAATCCGAAAGCTCCCGCAGTGAGCGCGACATGCGCCCGAGCTCGTCGAGGGTTTCGGTCAGCTTTTCCCGTTGAGGAGAGTCATCGGCCAGGGTCGAGTTTGCCGATTGCAGGGTCTTGCTGACATCCGCCAGCGTGTTCTGCACGCCAGGCAGGGTTTTCGAATTGAACTGAGCCAGGCTTTTGCGCAACTCCACCAGGTTGCCGTCCAGGTTGCTTGCGATGCGCTCCACCGGCAGTTTGTTTATCTTGTCGACCATCGCCTGCAGTTGTTCCTGTAACAGTTCGAGGCTGCCGGGGATGGTCGGGATCGCGATGGGCCTGGCGCTGGTATCGAAGGAGGCTTTGGGAGCCTTGGGGAAGAAGTCCAGAGCGATGTAAAGCTGCCCGGTCAAGAGGTTGCCGCTGCGGGCTTGGGCGCGCAGGCCGTTAGCGACGAAGGTGCTGAAAATCTGTGCAGTGGCTGCTAAATCCTCAGGATCATGGTGGAGCGCTTTGAGCAGCTTCTGGTGTGCCCGACCAAGGCGTTGAGGGTAGACCACAATCCCAACGTTGAGCGGGAAGCTGCGTTTTACCTCATCGAAATCCAGGTCGACCGACACAACCTTGCCGATTTCCACGCCCAGAAACTCGACCGGTGCGTTCACCTTGAGGCCTCTTAGCGCCTGGTCGAAACGCAGTGCCAGGTACTGCGCCTTGCCGTTTGGTGGGGCCAGGGCTGTTTGCTGATCAGCGAACAGGTCGAAAGCTCTGTTTTCGGCAGCCGCGGTGTCGTTGGGGCTGTACTCCGGCGCGCGGAAGGCGACTCCCCCCACCAGCAACGTGGACAGCGATTCGGTCTTCACCGCGAAACCATTGGCGTCGACGTTCACATCGATGCCGCTGGCATTCCAGAAGCGGGTATTTTCGGTAACGTAGGCATCGTTCGGGGCGTGGATGAACACCTCGATGCTGACGCCTTTGCCGTCGGCATCCAGCGCGTAGGCTACGACCTGCCCAACGGGGATCTTGCGGTAGTACACGGGGGAGCCGATATCCAGTGACCCCAAGTCCTGGGTGTGCAGTGTGAAGCGTTTGCCTGGCTCACCATAGGTAATCGGCGGTGGGTTTTCCAGGCCTTTGAATTGCCTGACACGGTTGTTGGACTGGCCGATGTCGGCGCCGATATAGTCTCCGGAAAGCAGCGTGTCGATGCCGGATACGCCCCCGGCTCCGATGCGTGGCCGCACAACCCAGAATTTTGAATCTTCCCGGGTGAATCCTTCGGCCTGCTTGGCCAACTTGACTGTGGCATTGACGCTCCTCTGGTCGGCACTGAGCTCGACTTCGGATACGTGGCCGATGACCACACTGCGATACTTGACTTCGGTTTTATTGGCGGTAAGGCCATCACCTGTCTTGAAGGAAAGGATAATGGTCGGGCCTTCTTGCATCTTGCTGTGGATGACCAATGAAAGGCCCACGAGCACGGCGACGATGGGGACGATCCACACCAGCGATACGCTGAACCTGCGAGTCTTGACCGGGGCATGCCCCGGATTTTGCGGTCCTTCATTGATGGATGGTTTCATCCATGGGCTCCTCGGAGGCTGGGCTTTCCCAGATCAGACGCGGGTCGAAACTCATTGCTGAAAGCATGGTGAAGACCACCACCAGGCCGAAGAACAAAATGCCGGGTCGCGGCTCGATGTCACCCAGGGCCTGGAATTTCACCAGTGCGGCCACCAGGGCAACCACCAGCACGTCCAGCATCGACCAGTACCCGATCAGCTCGACAAAGCGGTACAGCTTAGAACGCTCTTTACGCGCCCATTGGCTGCCACGCTGCACAGTGATCAGCAGCATCGAAAGAGCAACGAACTTGATGCCGGGTACTGCGATGCTGGCAATGAAGATAATCAGCGCGATATCCCACGCGCCATGCTCCCAGAACTCCAGCACGCCGCTCATGATGGTGCTGTCGGCCCCATCACCCAACATCGTTGTGTTCATCACCGGCAACAGGTTGGCCGGCACATAGAACGCCAGGGCTGCAAGCATGTATGCCCAGGTGCGCGTCAGGGAGTTGGTCTTGCGCCGGTGCAAGGGGGCATCACACCGTGGGCAGTGGTGCGGCTCGTCAGTCATGTCGCAAGCCAGACCACAGCTGTGGCACAGGCACAGGTGGAGCTGGCTGGCCGTTGGTGGCGGATTCATAGGATGTCCCATAACTCGCGGATGTCGCGCCCGGCGATGCGGATCATCAGCAGACTGAGCACGGCCAATGCGAAAAGGCCGATGCCGGGCAAAACGTCGAGCATGCCGGCTAATTTGAATACCGCTACCATTGCCCCAAGCAGGCACACCTCGAGCATGCTCCACGGGCGCAATGTTTCCAGCCAGCGCATCGCCGGTTTGAAGCCGGGTGCGCGACGGGAGGCCAGAGCGAAACTCAGTACCCATACCAGCAGCACCACCTGGAACCCCGGGGCGATGATGATCGATATGGCTGCGACCATGGCCATGAAGGTGATCGGGCCTTGGCTCAGGGCAACCACCGAGTCCCATAATGTCGCGCTGTTCTTGAGGCCTTTCAGGCTGATGCTCATTACCGGATAGAAATTCGCGAACAGCCACAATATTGCCGCGGTGAACGTGAGCGCCAGGCGCTGTTGCACGGTCAAACCGTTATAGCGCTCCAATACCCCACCACACCTGACACAGATAGTTTTCTGGTGCTTGCCGAGCGTGGATTTTTTATACACGCAATCGCAGTGCTCGCAGATAATCAACGCGTCCGTTGTCGGCATGGGGTCGCTCAATGAAATGCACTGATTCAGGGTCTAGGTGAATATAGAAGCGCTGGAGCATTCGGCAAATAATTCAGATTTTTCAGCCGCCGGCAGCAATACGCCGGTCATCGGCTTTACCCTGTGCTATGCCATCTCGAATGTGCTGCTGGCGCTCTGGGGGCCGGTGATCATTGCGCTGACCACCCCCTGAGCGAACATGGCTCAAGCAGTGTTTTCAGGCTTGGATGGGGCCGCATGCCACTGGTCCTTGGGCACCCATTTGGGTTGTTCCGGATCGCCGAGGTAGTGGGGCGACATGATCTGCACGCCAAACTCGTTGAACACATCCTGGATATTGGCGTGCAGCAGGCTCAGCAGCAACGCGCGTGGTCTGGGTTCTGAGGGAATGGCTTGGGCCACCAAGCGATATTCTGGGTAGAAGTCCGAAAGTGCCGTCTGGAATACCTGGGGTTGGGGCTCCTGCAACACGCCCTCGGTGCGCCTCGCCGCTTCCAGCAGCATCGCCTCGACCTGGCGCCAAGGCGTGTCATAGCCGATGGTCACAACGGTATCGACCACATAGCCTGGCCCTTGCACGATGCGTGAATAGTTCTTCGTGACCGAGCCGGTAATCATGGAGTTGGGAAGTGTCAGGACTTCGCCAAGCCCGGTGCGAATCGTCGTGGTGAACATGCCCACCTCGGTCACTGTGCCCTCGTAGTCGGCTACGCGCACAAATTCACCGACGCGCAGCGTGCGGGTGTAGGTGAGGATCAACCCCGCAGCGCCTTGGCCGATGACGCTGGTTGCACCCAGCGAAATCATCAGACCGAGCAACACTGACAGCCCCTTGAAAGCATCGGTACCTGACCCTGGCAGGTAGGGGTAGGCCATCACCAGCGCGAATAGCCAGATCGCCAGCGAAGTCAGGCGCATGGTCGGTTGCAAGGTTTCGGTGGTCAGCCACTTCAACGTGCCCGGGCGTGCCATGCGCCGTAGCACGCGCTTGGAGAAAGCGCTGATGCCACGGGCGATGAAGAAGATCGACAGTGCAACCGCCAGGCCGGGCAGGGCATGCAGGATGCCGCTGATCAGGTAGTCGAGCAGATCCATCAGGTGGATATTGAGGCTTTCACCCCAAGACCGGGTATAGGGGAACTGAGAGAGTACGAAGCCGAGCCACTGGTAGCACAGCAACAACAGTACCAACCAGTCAGCAGCCACAGCGAGCGGTCGATCAGGTAGTAGAGGTTTTGCAGGTCGAACAGTGGCGTGTGGCCGACCTTGAAACGCTCGGAATGTTTGCCCATCAATGCAGGTAACAGCCCCAGGAGCTTGCGTCGACAGTAGCCTGCGGCCTTGGCCAGAATGAAAAAGATCAAAGTGGCTGCAGCGCTGTAGCCTATCGCGGTGAGCAAAAAGCGCAGGCTACGCGCCTGACGGGTTTCCTCCACAACCAAACGCAGATTCTCGGCCGCCTGCTCGGCTGCCTCGCCCGCTGTGATGCTATCGGCCGCAGCATCCAGTGGCGTCACAATGAAGGCACGGCGCCCGCCAAGCAGCACCAGGTAGCTGTGCAGAATAGGGTCGAGGCGGACCTCCAGGTCATTGGTTTCCTGGAGCGTGTCCTCGATGACCTTCTTGGCGCGCTGGGCACGCACCGCAGGTGTTTCGCCCAGCAGGGACGCACGAAACACCAATACCGTGCGGTTCATGACGGTCAGGGGGGCGGGCTCGGCAACGACACCCTCTATCTCGGGTACGGCCCCAGGTGTGTCCGCATGAAGCAGAGGGGAAAACAGCACGTGGATAAGCAGCGTCAGCCAAGCAACCCCTCCGAACCTGCGCTGCCTGCTCATTTATCAGCCCCTGTGCCTGCGAGTGAGTTGCTTCCAGCATAGTCGGCTTCAGACAGCATTCAGTTGCCGGCATCAAGTCTTTGTGCACCTTTAATCTAGCCTCAATGATCGTGTTCCACGACGTCAGCCGAGGCACCGGTTTCGTCAGCCATGGCCCGGTATGATCGAGCGGCGCACAGTTGCGGGTAATCCGGGATTGGCTATGGTTAGCCCAGGCCAGCGGGCCTGCTGGGGAAGCAGTCAAGGAGAGGGCATGAAGCTGTCAACAATAGTAGCGGCGCGATGGCTTGAGGGGAGGGCCCGCAGCCGTGATTAACCAGCCTGGCGAACAGCAACCACCACCCGACACACAATTGGGCGGACCCCGCAGCTTGGCGAAGGTACTCGACTTGCGGCTGCTGATTCTTGGCCTGGTGCTGGTGGCCATGCTGGCGACCTTGGTCAACGGCCTGGTCACCGCCTATCGGGTGCAGCGTGAAGCACTGATCGAGCACGCCTTGCTATCGAACAGTGCGTATGCAGCCAAGCTCGCATCGAGCATCGAGGAATTCATCCGTGGGGCGCAGAGCCATTTGCAATTCAGTGCCGAACGACTGGGCAGCCACTGGGGCAGCGCTGAAATCATGCATGCCGAGACGCTGCGACTGCAGCAACAGGACGCTGATTTCAACGCCATCATCATCGTCGACGCCACCTCCAAAGTCTTGGATGTATTCCCTGACACCCTACAGATGAATGGCTCGACATTGGGCTCTGAGGCGGTCAATCAGGCACTTGCAGCGCGCCAACCCTACGTCAGCTCTGCCTATATGTCGGCTGCTGGCAACAGGGTGGTATTCGTTGCCGTACCGGTCTTCGACGCTGCCCACCGCTTTGTCGGCATTGTGGGTGGCTCCATTTATCTGCAGCAGGAAAGTGCACTGCATACGTTGATCAGCCAGCACTTTTACCATGAGGGCACTTTTGCGTTCGTTGCCGACCGGGATCGACAATTGCTCTATCACCCAGACAGTGCGCGGATTGGCGAAAAGCTTGGCTACAGCAAAACAGTAGACGCCGCGTTACTGGGCCGTAGCGGCTCCATGGCGGTGCGCAACTACAAAGGCATCCCGATGCTGGCGGGATATGCCCAGGTATCGGGCGCGGGTTGGGCAGTGGTTGCCCAGCAGCCGCAGGACGCAAGTCTGGCACCACTGAGTACGTTGATGCGCGACATGGTAATGGGCATGGTCCCGGCTGCGATCATCGGCATCATCTTGATTGGTGCCGGTGCGCTGATGATCTCACGGCCTTTGCGTGAGCTTTCCAGGATCGCCGGCCAGCTGGCCGCCCCGCAAACCACCGAGGACCTGCGTCGGGTCAATGCTTGGTACCGTGAAGCAGCGGCCATTCGCCAGGCCATGCTGGCAGGGGTGCAGTTGCTGCAGGCGAAGATGGGCCGGCTCAACCGCCAGGCCCTTACCGACCCGCTCACCGGATTGGCCAACCGCAGGGCAATGGACGATGAGTTGCAAGGCTTGCGAACGGCCGGGCGAAACTACTCGGTGTTGTCGGTAGACATCGACCACTTCAAGCGGGTCAATGACACTTTCGGCCACGACAAAGGCGACTTGGCAATCAGGCAGGTCGCACAGACGCTTATGGAGCATTGCCGGGCCGCTGATCTGGCGTGCAGGGCCGGCGGCGAGGAGTTTCTGCTGATACTGCCCGACGCAGGCACGGATGTCGCGAACCTGATTGCAGAACGGGTTCGTGAGGCTGTCGCGAACAGCGAGATCCCGATCGTGGGCCGCATCACCGTATCGATTGGAGTGGCAAGTTGCGACGATGCCACCATGGCGTGCGAGACAGTTCTCAAACGTGCGGATGAATGCCTTTACCGGGCTAAAGAAACGGGGCGAAACCGAGTGGAATGCTTCGTGGGGGTGACGACCTGAGAGGCACAGATGACCCACTATGGGTCGCTAGCCTCCGGACGCGGACTTCAGCTTTCGAGCCATTGCGGACGTTCGCCATGAGATCGTCTGCGCCTATGAGATCGAGCGCCGCCCGCGCGGCGCATCGCGAGCTGCGCTCGCTCCTACGTCTATTTCGGGCCAATTATTCCTGTGAGGTTTGCGCGCGAAGGCTTTGGCGCATGACGCGATGTTGCGTCGCACCAACAAGACGATCGCGCGCGATTGGCACAGGTATTACTGGCCCGAAACAAACGTAGGAGCGAGCGCAGCTCGCGATGCGCCGCGCGGGCGGCGCTCGATCTCATAGGCGCAGAAGATATCACGGTGAACGTCCGCTATGGGTCGACAGCGGTCAGTCGTGTGACCCGAAAATTTCGGCCATGGGAGACGTTTAGATGGAAGCCTGTAGATCTACCCCATGCTTCCTGGGGTCTAGATTTTTATCAGCAGCGTCCACCGAGCACCCAGATAGGATCAGGCAATACTCAAATCCAATCCGGCATAGTCCCTCACCACTCTCAGCCCTAACATGGCCTCACCTTATTTCTTCAGGAGTGCACCCCATGAGTGCTGAGAAAACCCTCTTTATCACCGGCGTCAGCAGTGGCTTTGGTCAGGCCCTGGCTAAGGAAGCGCTCGTGCAGGGGCATCGAGTGATCGGCACTGTTCGCAGCGAATCCGCCCTGGCAACGTTCGAGGCGCTATCGCCTGAGCGGGCCCATGGCGTGGTGCTGGACGTTACCCACATCACTGCCATCGACGCAGTGGTTGCCGCTGTTGAGCATCAGCATGGCCCGGTGGATGTGCTGGTCAATAATGCGGGTTATGGCCACGAGGGTGTTTTCGAGGAGTCGCCATTGGAGGAAATGCGCCGTCAGTTCGACGTGAATGTAGTTGGCGCAGTGGCGGTGACCAAGGCGTTCGTGCCGTATTTTCGCCAGCGGCGGGTAGGGCATATCCTCAATATCACTTCCATGGGCGGCTATATCACCATGCCGGGCATTGCCTATTACTGCGGCAGCAAATTTGCACTGGAGGGCATCTCTGACGCGTTGAGCAAAGAGCTCGCACCCTTCAA
The DNA here is from genome assembly GCF_003205205.1 of Pseudomonas sp. LB-090624. GTDB lineage: Bacteria > Pseudomonadota > Gammaproteobacteria > Pseudomonadales > Pseudomonadaceae > Aquipseudomonas. The sequence goes on along the minus strand of NZ_QJRL01000002.1, from coordinate 2,361 downwards.
TATTTTTGTCACCGCCGTAGCACCAGGGTCGTTTCGCACTGACTGGGCGGGGCGTTCGATGCAGCGTACGCCGCGCAGTATCAGTGACTACGATGCGAGCTTCGACCCGGTGCGCAAAGCGCGCGAGGAAAAAAACGGCCATCAACTGGGCGACCCGCAGAAAGCCGCACGCGCCATGCTGACGATTATCGCCAGTCCCACCCCGCCGGCTCACCTGCTGCTGGGCAGCGACGCCCTGGCACTGGTGCGTGACAAGCTGCACCGGACGGCGGAGAGTATCAAGCAATGGGAGGCGCTTAGCTGTTCTACGGACGGTTGAGCAAAAAATGTGGAGATCGTGCATTCGATGCCAAAACCCAAGGACCCGAGTACAGCGCGTATGGTGCAGTTGATGAGCCAGCTTGCGCCGTTGGAGGGTTACAACCTGAGCCCAATGGATGATGTGCGTTTTCTGCGTTCCAACCGGCCACTGACACGTACGCCAGTTTTGTATGAACCCGGCATCGTCATCCTCTGTCAGGGGCAGAAACGCGGCTATCTGGGTGATGAAGTTTACGTCTATGACGCCCAGCATTATCTGGTGGTTTCGGTGCCGGTGCCTTTTACGATGGAGACTGACGCCAGCGAGGCGGAGCCAATGCTGGCGGTGTACCTGCGTCTGGATTTCACCCTGGCCGGCGAGATGATTCAGCAGGTGGATGAGATCTGGAACTTCAGCGCGGCTCAGCCTATGGGCATGTACGCATCGCCCATGGACGAACCGCTGCGCCAGTCGACCCTGCGTTTTTTGGAAGTCATGGGTAACCCTGCCGACGCGCAAATCCTCGGTCCGGCGATGCTGCGCGAGCTCTACTACCGCATCCTTACCGGTGAACAAGGCGGTACGTTACGTGCGGCCATCGCCCAGCAGGGCAAGTTCGGCAAGGTGACGCGCGCCATTCATAAAATCCACAGGTGCTACCATGAGCATCTGGATGTAGAAGCCCTGGCCCGGGAAGCGCAGATGAGCGTGCCCAATTTTCATCTGCATTTTCGCAAGGTGACCGACTCCTCGCCCATGCAGTACCTCAAGTCGACACGGTTGCATCAAGCACGATTACTGATGCTGCGTAACGATTTGACTGCAGCCAAATCCGCATTTCTGGTGGGCTATGAAAGTGCTTCGCAGTTTAGCCGCGACTTCAAACGCCTTTTCGGCCGCACACCCATAGCGGAGGTGGCGTGGATGAAACGAACGTATGCATTGCCGGCACCGACAACGCCATCGCCGTTCGTGTCATCACACTGACCTACGAACAGTCTTGTTTTGCCCGGCACCCATCAGGCCTTGATCGGGGTCGACAGCGGATGGTCGTGAGCTGCCGCTGCCGACCCAATGCTGCCATGGGTGGATAGCGGCAATCGAGCGGTACCCTGTCTTCACTGGTCACAATGTCGGCAGGTACACTCAGCGTTCTGAGACGCCACCAAGGACGGCATCCATGTGTCCCCTTAACAAAGAGCACCTACTGGAGATCATCCATCAGAACCCGATAAACCGGGCGCTGTTGGAGACCCTGGCAACACTCGACATTCCGAATGCCATGTTGGTTGCAGGGGCATTGTTCCAGACGTTCTGGAATCACCGCTCGGGAAAACCTGCCGAGTGGGGCATCAAGGACTATGACATCGCCTACTTCGACGCAGACTTGTCATGGGAAGCGGAAGACCGAGTCATTGCCCGGGTTCAGCAGGCGTTCTCCCATTTAGGCGTCCACGTCGAGATCCGCAATCAGGCCCGCGTGCATTTGTGGTACGAAGAGAAATTCGGCGCGGCCTATTCACCGTTGGAAAAGGTAACGGATGGTATCGACCGCTATCTCATTCGATCGACCTGCCTTGGTGTTGACGTCAGTACTGGTAAACTTTACTGCACCCACGGTTTGAACGACCTCTCGAACAACTGGCTTAGGATGAACGCGTTGAATCCACGTCCAGATTTATTTAGAGCGAAAGCTGCCAGCTACCAGGCACGCTGGCCATGGCTTCAGTTGGTTGAATGAGCGTCAGACAGTGGTAGCACGCTTGGATGAGCAGAACAAAAAAGCAAAGACCGATGGAATGGCGCTAAGACTAAGACGAGCTTGCGTGACCGATTTACCGACCATCCACCAAGCTTATTGACCCATCACCGGAAGCGCGGCATCGACAGCTAGTGCGCATGCTTGAAGACTGGTGAAGTTTCGCGATCGGCAGCTTTCGACCCATTGCGGACGTTCGCCGTGATATCTTCTGCGCCTATGAGATCGAGCGCCGCCCGCGCGGCGCATCGCGAGCTGCGCTCGCTCCTACGTTTGTTTCGGGCCAGTAACACCTGTGCCA
>NZ_QJRL01000029.1 GCF_003205205.1 Pseudomonas sp. LB-090624 | reverse complement strand
CATGCAGTTGGAGGCCTTCGAAGCGGTCAGCGATAATCCACAAGCCAAGCTGTCAGCTGTGATCAACTAAACGGCGAACTCAATGGCAAGAGCCATGATGAGTTACACCACTTCCCGGGACACGATCCTTTCTAAAACCATATCACCCGCTCCTACGGGCCAATTATGCCTGTGGGATTTGCGCGCGCCTCGGCGCATGGCGCGATATCGCGTCGTATGAATAAGGCAGTCGCGCGCGCCTGTCACAGGCCTGACTGGCCCGAAACAAGCGTAGGAGCGAGCGCAGCTCGCGATGCGCCGCGCGGGCGGCGCTCGGTCTCACAGGTGCACCAAAAATCAAGGCAAGCACCTGTATGCCCCACCCTTTGTAAAAACCATATCACCCGCTCCTACGGGCCAATTATGCCTGTGGGATTTGCGCGCGAACGCCTTGGCGCATGGCGCAATATCGCGTCGTATGAACAAGGCGGTCGCGCGCGCCTGTCACAGGCCTGACTGGCCCGAAACAAGCGTAGGAGCGAGCGCAGCTCGCGATGCGCCGCGCGGGCGGCGCTCGGTCTCACAGGCGCAACAAAAATCAAGGCAAGCACCTGTATGCCCCACGCGCTCTAACCCCATATCACCCAAACCTATTAACCTCCCCCCCACCCACCCGATTCCCTACACTCGCAGCATCCCGCCTCAGGACCGCCACCATGCCCGAGACCCTGCTCAGCCCCCGCAACCTGGCCTTCGAGCTCTACGAAGTGCTGGACGCCGAAGCCCTCACCCAACGCCCGCGCTTCGCCGAACACAGCCGGGAAACCTTCGACGCGGCACTGTCTACCGCCCGCACCATCGCCGAAAAGTTTTTCGCCCCGCACAACCGCAAGGCCGACGAGAACGAGCCGCGCTATGTGAACGGCCGCGCCGAACTGATCCCCGAAGTGAAGCCCGCCGTCGACGCCTTCCTCGAAGCTGGTTTCCTCAACGCCAACCGCGACTTCGAGGTGGGCGGCATGCAGCTGCCCAGCCTGGTCTCGCAAGCCTGCTTCGCGCACTTCCAGGCAGCCAACGCCGGCACCACGGCCTACCCGTTCCTGACCATGGGCGCCGCCAACCTGATCGAGAGTTTCGGCACACAGGAACAGAAACACCTGTTCCTACAGCCAATGATCGATGGCCGCTACTTTGGCACCATGGCCCTGACCGAGCCCCATGCTGGCTCGTCGCTGGCCGACATCCGCACCCGCGCCGAACCTGCAGCGGACGGCAGTTACCGACTCAAGGGCAACAAGATTTTCATCTCAGGCGGCGATCACGAGCTGTCGGAAAATATCGTGCACATGGTCTTGGCCAAGCTGCCCGACGCACCGCCCGGCGTTAAAGGCATCTCGCTGTTCATCGTGCCCAAGTACCACGTCAACCCGGACGGCAGCCGTGGCCCGCGCAACGATGTGCTGCTGGCCGGGCTGTTCCACAAAATGGGCTGGCGCGGCACTACCTCCACAGCCCTGAACTTCGGCGACAATGGCCAGTGCGTCGGGTACCTGGTCGGCCAACCGCACCAAGGCCTGGCCTGCATGTTCCAGATGATGAACGAAGCACGTATCGGCGTTGGCATGGGCGCGGTCATGCTCGGTTACGCCGGCTACCTGTATTCGCTGGAGTACGCCCGCCAGCGACCGCAAGGGCGGCTGCCGGACAGCAAAGACCCGCTCAGCCCGGCAGTACCGATCATCGCGCACACCGATGTGAAACGAATGCTGCTGGCACAAAAGGCTTATGTAGAAGGCGCCTTCGACCTGGGACTGTACGCCGCGCGCCTGTTCGACGATACCCAGACCGCCGACGACGAAACGTCGCGCAACCAAGCGCAGGCGCTGCTCGACCTGCTGACCCCGGTCGTCAAATCCTGGCCTTCGACGTTCTGCCTCAAGGCCAATGAACTGGCAATCCAGATTCTCGGTGGCCACGGCTACACCCGGGAATACCCGGTAGAGCAGTACTACCGGGACAACCGCCTGAACCCGATCCACGAGGGTACCGAAGGCATCCAGTCGCTCGACTTGCTCGGTCGTAAACTGGCCCAGAACCAAGGTGCCGGGCTCAAGCAACTGATCCGCCTGATCGCCACAACCGGCGAGCGTGCAAGCCACCACCCTGAACTCGACCCACTGCGCCAGCCACTGGAGCAACTGGTCAACCGCCTGCAAGGCGTTACCCTGGCCCTGCTCGGCGACCTGGCCCAAGGCAAAGTCTCCGGCGCCCTGGCCAACTCGGCCCTGTACCTCAAGGCCTTCGGCCACTGTGTAATCGGCTGGCGTTGGCTGGAACAGGCGGTTCACGCCGAGCTAGGGCTGCTCAAGGGCATCGCTGCTGATCGCGACTTCTACCTCGGCAAGCTGCAAGCCGCACGTTATTTCCTGACCTGGGAAGTACCGGGCTGCCATAATGACCTGGCATTGCTAGAGGCGCGCGACGACACTTGCCTCACCATGCAGGACGAGTGGTTCTAAGGGGGAGCCACCGTGTACACGGAGGCTTCCGCATGTTCGATTCCAGCGCCCTGCTGCGCCAGCGCTTCGCCGCGCTGCGCAGTACGGCCGAGTTGTATTCCCTGCGCCATGTGAAACAGTCGCACCAGGCGCTGTCGGTTCGCCGCAATGTCGCCGAACCGCCCTGCTTCAGCCAGGACGAAGGCGCCATGCTCACCGTGCGGATCAATGGCGTGGAGGCCTATGCGGCCACTGCAGACCTGTCCCAGGCTGGATTGCAGCGCGCCCTGGAGCAAGCCGAGACGCTGGCCCGGCAGATCGCCCGGCACAGCCTGTTGGACCTGCGCGAACAAACCGTGCCCAGCGCACGCCACGACCATGTTTCGCCCAACTTCGACCAACCCGTACCCAGCCTCGCCGACTGCCTTGGCCTGCTCGCCGCCGAATCGGCCAGCGTGCCCAAGGACAGCCGCCTGGTGGACTGGCAGGCCAGCCTGGGGCTGAGCCTGGTCGAGCAAACCTACCTCAACTCGGCCGGCGCCGAACTGCGCCATGCCCAACGCTTTCTGTTCCCAGGCCTTGGCGTAACGGCCAGCGATGGCCAAGACAGCCAGAGCCGCAGCCTGGGCCGTGACAACTTCGGCCAGCAGGGCGGTTTCGAGATCATCGAGCGCTGTGGCCTGGTCGGCGCGGCCACCCGGGTAGCCGACGAGGCGCTGCAGTTGCTGCTGGCACCGAACACCCCCAGCGGCCCGCGCGACCTGCTGTTGATGCCCGACCAGATGATGCTGCAGATTCACGAATCCATCGGTCACCCACTTGAGATGGACCGCATTCTCGGCGACGAACGCAACTACGCCGGCACCAGCTTCGTCCAGGCCAGCGACTTCGGCCACCTGCAGTACGGTTCCAGCCTGCTCAACGTGACCTTCGACCCAACCATCGGCGAAGAGCTGGCCAGCTATAGCTTCGATGACGACGGCAGTGCAGCCAGCAAGCAGTTCCTGATCCGCGACGGCCTGCTGCTGCGCCCGCTGGGCGGGGCGCTGTCGCAGTTCCGCTCCGGCCTGGATGGCGTGGCCAACAGCCGCGCCTGCGGCTGGAACCGGGCACCGATCGACCGCATGGCCAACCTCAATATCGAGCCGGGCGACCAGTCTCTCGAGCAACTGATCGGAGGCATCGAGCACGGCATCCTGATGCGTACCAACCGCTCCTGGTCCATCGACGATGCGCGCAACAAGTTCCAGTTCGGCTGCGAATGGGGCCAGTTGATCGAGAACGGCCAGCTCAAGGGCATCGTCAAGAACCCAAACTACCGTGGTATCTCCGCGCAGTTCTGGCGCAACCTCTCGGCGGTCGGCGACCGCAGTACCTTCCAGGTGCTGGGCACGCCCAACTGCGGCAAGGGCGAACCCAACCAGGTGGTGCGCGTGGGCCACGCCTCACCAGCCTGTGTGTTCCGCCAGATTGACGTATTCGGAGGAGATGCATGATGAAACAGGCTTTCGAAACCCTGGTCGGGGATGTGCGCGCCGTCCTGCAAGCGGGCGAGCAGTTCACCCTGGGCTACAGTGCCGAGCAGTCGCAATTCGTGCGTTTCAACCACGCCAAGGTGCGCCAGGCCGGCGAAGTGAGCCAGGCCAGCGTGCAGTTGCGCCTGATCCACGATGGCCGCCAGGCCGAACAGCAAGTGACCTTGAGTGGCGATGCGCAGCTGGATCGCCAACGCCTGGCGGATGCCCTGAAGCAGCTGCGCCAGACACTGCCGCTACTCGCCGTCGACCCTTACCTGCGCCTGGACGAGAGCGCCTGGCACAGCTACAGCCAGCAGGCGCAGCCGCTGCCAGACCTGAACGAAGTGCTGGCACTGCTGGAGCGTGAAGCCGGTGACCTGGACCTGGTCGGTATCTACGCCGCTGGCCCGATCTGCCGGGGCTTCGCCAGCTCGTTCGGCGCTTTCGGCTGGCACCAGGCCAACAGCTTCAACTTTGACTGGAGCCTGTTCCACGAAAACGGCCAGGCGGTGAAGGCCAACTATGCCGGCCAGCTGTGGAGCGCCGACGACTTCACCGAGCGCCTGCGCCAGGCACGTGAACAGCTAGGCTTCCTCGGTCGCCCGGCTGTCACCCTCAAACCCGGCAGCTACCGCGCCTACCTGGCGCCTGCGGCCATGGACGAAATCGCCGGCATGCTGTGCTGGGGCGGTTTTTCCGCACAGGCCCTCGCAACCGGCAACAGCGCCTTGCAGCGCCTGTATAACGGCGATGCACGGTTAAGCCCTCTGGTAAGTTTCACCGAGCAGGTCAGCGGCTCGCTTAGCCCGGCGTTTTCCGATGAAGGCTCGCCGCGCCTGGATGTGCCATTGATTCAGCAAGGAGAGGCGTTGCAACGGCTGATCAGTGCGCGCAGTGCGGTCGAATTCGAGCTGCTGGCCAATGGCGCCGACAGCTACGAGTCGCCTTGCGCGCTCAGCCTGGCGCCGGGTAGTTTGCCCACCGAGCAGATCCTGCAGCGGCTTGGCACCGGGCTGTACATCAGCAACTTGTGGTACCTGAACTACTCGGACCTGCCGGCAGCACGCATGACCGGGCTTACCCGCTTTGCTACCTTCTGGGTGGAGAACGGGCTGATCCAGGGGCCGCTGAGCACCATGCGCTTCGATGACAGCCTGTACAGCTTGCTGGGTAGCCAGCTGGAGGACCTGACCCAGGAGCGCGAGATGATTTTGTCGACCAGTACTTATGGACAGCGCAGTACCGGGTCGAGCCATTTGCCGGGGGCATTGGTCAAAGGCCTGACGCTGACATTGTGATTGGCATTACCGGCCCTTTCGCGGGGCAAGCCCGCGAAGAGGATGGCCCAGACAAAAGAGGACGTCATGCCTGATCGTGCACCGCTGGACCCCGTCACCGCCCGCTGGATCCCCTGGGTGGTTGCCATCGCTTTCTTCATGCAATCCCTGGACGGCACCATCCTCAACACGGCGCTGCCAGCCATGGCCCGTTCGCTGGCCGAAGACCCGCTGCGCATGCAGGGCGTGATCATTGCCTACATGCTCACCGTGGCCCTGCTGATCCCCGCCTCAGGCTGGATCGCCGACCGTTTTGGCACCAAGCGCATCTTCTTCAGCGCCATCCTGTTGTTCAGCTTCGGCTCGCTGCTGTGCGCCGCCGCCAACAGCCTCGGTTTCCTGATTTTTGCCCGCGTGGTGCAGGGCCTGGGCGGCGCCCTGATGCTCCCGGTCGGGCGACTGGTGGTGCTGCGCGCCTACCCACGCACCGAACTGGTGCGCATCATGAGTTTCATCACCATCCCCGGCCTGCTGGGGCCGCTGCTGGGGCCGACGGTTGGCGGCTGGCTGGTGGAAATTCTCAGCTGGCACTGGATCTTCCTGCTCAACCTGCCGGTCGGCCTGATCGGCTGCTACGCCGTGTGGAAGTTCATCCCCGACCTGCGCGGCGCCGAACGTACCCGTTTCGATACCCCGGGCTTCCTGCTGTTTGGCGCCGCGATGGTGCTGATCACCATTGCCATGGAGGGCCTGGGCGAGCTGCACCTGCCGCACCTGCGGGTGATGTTGCTGCTGTTCGCCGGCATGGCGTGCCTGGCCGCCTACTGGCTGCGCGCCGGACGCGACCCGGAACCGCTGTTCTCGCCCAGTCTGTTCCGTGTGCGTACCTTTGCCATCGGCATCCTCGGCAACCTGTTCTCGCGCCTGGGCAGTGGCGCGCTGCCGTTTCTGGTACCGTTACTGCTGCAGGTAGCGTTGGGTTACTCGCCGGCCGAGGCCGGCATGAGCATGATCCCGCTGGCCGCGGCGGCGATGGTGGCCAAGTCCATCGCCCGGCCGCTGATAGAACGCTTCGGCTACCGTATCATCCTCACCAGCAATACCTTGCTGCTGGGCCTGCTCCTGGCCAGCCTCGGCCTGGTTGACGAGCAGACGCCCTATGCCGTGCTGCTGGTGCAGCTGGGCCTGCTGGGTGCGGTCAACTCGATGCAGTTCACGGCGATGAACACGGTCACTTTGATCGACCTCGACGACGCCAGCGCCAGCAGTGGCAACAGCCTGCTGTCGGTGGTCGCGCAACTGTCGCTGAGCCTGGGCGTGGCCTGTGCCGGGGCCCTGCTCGGCGGTTTCACCGCCGCCGGCAGCGCCGAGGGCGTAGAGTCCACGCTGGGAGCGTTTCAGCTGACCTTCGTTACCATCGGCATCATGGCCATGCTGGCAGCGGCGATCTTCCTGCAGCTGGCACCGACGGACGGAAGGCGTGCCCGTCGTCCGGAACAACACATGGAGTCTTAGGGCGAATGGCCACGAGGCTGGTAGACTATGCGGCATTTTTCGCTTCGCACCGCAGGCCCGCCTCGTGACCACCGAATCCACCGCCTTTGCCACCTTGCCGCTGTCCACTGCCATGCTGGCCAACCTGGACGCCCTCGGCTATGCCTCGATGACGCCGATCCAGGCGCAGAGCCTGCCGGTCATCCTCAAGGGCCAGGACCTGATTGCCCAGGCCAAGACCGGCAGCGGCAAGACCGCCGCCTTCGGCATCGGCCTGCTCAACCCGATCAACCCACGCTACTTCGGCTGCCAGGCGCTGGTACTGTGCCCTACCCGCGAACTGGCCGACCAGGTCGCCAAGGAGCTGCGCCGCCTGGCTCGCGCCGAGGACAACATCAAGATCCTCACCCTGTGCGGTGGTGTTTCGCTGGGCCCGCAGATCGCTTCGCTGGAGCATGGTGCGCACATCATCGTCGGCACTCCAGGGCGCATCCAGCAGCACCTTGACAAGGGCACACTGGTGCTCGACGGCCTGAACACCCTGGTGCTCGACGAAGCCGACCGCATGCTCGACATGGGCTTCTTCGACGCCATCGCCAGCATCATCGGCAAGACCCCGTCGCGGCGCCAGACCCTGCTGTTCTCGGCCACTTACCCGGCCGGCATCAAGCAACTGGCCAGCGACTTCATGCGCAACCCGCAGCAGGTCAAGGTCGAAAGCCTGCACACCGACAACCAGATCGAGCAGCGCTTCATCGAGATCGATCCGCAGCAGCGCCTGGAAGCCGTTACCCGGGTGCTGGGCCACTATCGCCCGCAGTCGTGCGTAGCCTTCTGCTTCACCAAGCAGCAGTGCGAGGACGTGGTAGCCCACCTGACCGCCAAGGGCATCGTCGCCCAGGCGCTGCACGGCGACCTGGAGCAACGCGACCGTGACCAGGTGCTGACCATGTTCGCCAACCGCAGCAGCTCGGTACTGGTGGCCACCGACGTGGCCGCGCGCGGCCTGGATATCGATGGCCTGGACATGGTCATCAACGTCGAGCTGGCGCGTGATGCGGAAATTCACGTACACCGGGTGGGCCGGACCGGGCGTGCTGGCGAGAAAGGCGTTGCGGTCAGCCTGGTGGCACCGGCCGAAGGCCATCGTGCCCAGGCTATCGAGGCGCTGCAGAAGAGCCCGCTGCGCTGGGACCAGTTGGACAGCCTGAAGAACAAGGGCGGTGAACCGCTGCTGCCGGTTATGACCACGCTGTGCATTGCCGCTGGCCGCAAGGACAAACTGCGCCCTGGCGATATTCTGGGTGCGCTGACCGGTGACGCCGGCATTCCGGGCAAGCAGGTGGGCAAGATCGCCATCTTCGACTTCCAGGCGTTCGTTGCCGTGGAGCGCGCGCTGGCCAAGCAGGCCATGCAGCGGCTGAACAATGGCAAGATCAAGGGCCGCGCCTTGAAAGTCCGCATTATCTAAAGTCCGGCAAAGTCCTGTGGGGGCGGGTTTACCCGCTCACACAGGGTTCAGCATTTCAAATCTGAAGGTTCATACCGTGCACTCCACCGACGTGATCATCCTCGGCGCCGGCGCCGCCGGCCTGATGTGCGCCCAGCTCAGTGCCCGCCGCGGCCGCCGGGTACTGCTGCTCGACCACGCCAACAAGCCAGGCAAGAAGATCCTCATGTCCGGCGGCGGTCGCTGCAACTTCACCAACATGTACACCGAGCCGGCCAATTTCCTCTCGCACAACGCGCACTTCTGCAAGTCGGCGCTGGCCCGCTACACCCAATGGGACTTCATCGAACTGGTGTGCAAGCACGGCGTGGCCTACCACGAGAAGAAGCTCGGCCAGCTGTTCTGTGACAACAAGGCCAGCGACATCCTCGACATGCTGCTGGCCGAATGCGATGAGGCCGGTGCCGAAATCCGCATGCATACCAGCATCGAACACATTGAAAAAACCGAGCACGGCTACCTGCTGCAGACCAGCGGCGGCCAGTTCGCCTGCCAGTCGCTGGTGATCGCCACCGGCGGCCTGTCGATCCCCACCCTTGGCGCCACCGGCTTCGGCTACCAGGTGGCCCGCCAGTTCGGCCATACCCTGCTGCCAACCCGTGCAGGGCTGGTGCCGTTTACCATCACCGAGCCTCAGCTGAAGGCACTGTGCACCGAGTTGTCCGGCACCTCGCTGGACTGCACCGCCAGCTGCAACGGCACCAGCTTCCGCGAGAACCTGCTGTTCACCCACCGCGGCCTGAGCGGCCCGGCGATCCTGCAAATCTCGTCGTTCTGGGAAGCCGGTGACACGGTCGAGATCAACCTGCTGCCCGACCGGGATGCGCTGACCTGGCTGCAACAGATGCAAGCCGAGCGCGCCAACGCCGAACTGAAGACCGTGCTGGGCGAGGTGTTCACGCGCAAGCTGGCCAACTTGCTGGCCGAGCAGTGGTTCGAGTCGAAGCCAATGAAGCAGTACACCCCGGCGGAACTGGCGCACATCGCCGAAAAGCTCGCGAACTGGCAAGTAGTACCCGCTGGCACCGAAGGCTACCGCACCGCCGAAGTGACCCTGGGCGGCGTGGATACGCGCGAAGTGTCGTCCAAGACCATGGAATCGCTGAAAAGCCCCGGGCTGTACTTCATCGGGGAAGTGCTGGATGTCACCGGCCACCTCGGCGGTTTCAACTTCCAGTGGGCCTGGGCATCGGCCAACGCCGCAGCGCAGTTCGTGTAGAGTAGAATCCATTCAGCAGCACGGAACGCTTCTTGCTGGCCCGTGCTGCAATGCATTCTTCGCTCACTGCCTAGCAGGCCATCATGTCATCGAGCTCGTTCCGTCAATCACTGCGTCGCCTGTGGGGTCAAGACAAGTTCAGCTACAGCATCAGGGTTACCATCGCCCTCACCGGCAGCCTGGCCCTGTGCTGGTACCAGAACGAGATGGCCCTGCTGATCCCACTGTTCCTCGGCATCATCGCCAGCGCCCTGGCAGAAACCGACGACAGCTGGCAGGGCCGCCTCAGCGCCCTGGCTGTTACATTGGTATGTTTCGCCATCGCTGCACTGGCGGTCGAGTTGTTGTTCCCCTACCCCTGGATCTTCGCCGTCGCCCTGGCTTTGGCGGCATTCGGCCTGACCATGCTCGGCGCCTTGGGCGAGCGCTATGGGGCGATTGCTTCAGCGACACTGATCACGGCGGTGTACACCATGATCGGCGTGGACCAGCGCGGTGGCCAGGTGACGGACTTCTGGCATGAGCCGCTGCTGCTGGTAGCAGGCGCGGCGTGGTACGGACTGCTTTCGGTTCTTTGGCAGGCACTGTTTTCCAACCAGCCGGTGCAGCAGAGCCTGGCCAAGCTGTTCTACGAACTGGGCAGCTACCTCAAGCTCAAGGCCAGCCTGTTCGAGCCGGTGCGCACCCTCGACGTCGAGGCCCGGCGCCTGGCGCTGGCCCAGCAGAACGGCAAGGTGGTGGCTGCGCTCAACGCGGCCAAGGAAATCATCCTGCACCGGGTCGGCAACAGCCAGCCCAACTCCAAGGTCAGCCGCTACCTCAAGCTGTACTTCCTGGCCCAGGATATCCACGAGCGGGTCAGTGCCTCGCACTACCCCTACAACGCCCTGACCGAGGCATTTTTCCACAGTGACGTGATGTTCCGTTGCCAGCGCCTGCTGCGCAAGCAGGGTGCATCCTGCCAGGAACTGGCGCGCTCGATCCGCCTGCGCCAGCCGTTCGTGCTGGCCAGCGGTTATCCCGAGGCCCTTGAAGACCTGAACGCCTCGCTGGAACACCTGCGCATCCAAAGCAACCCGGCCTGGCGCAGCCTGTTGCGCTCACTGCGGGCGCTGGCCGCCAACCTGGAGACACTGGACCGCCTGCTGAGTGCCGCCAGTAACCCGGACAGCCTGGCCGATGCCAGCGACAGCAGCCTGCTCGACCGCTCGCCACGTTCGCTGAAGGACGTATGGACGCGCCTGCGGACGCAGCTCACACCGACCTCGCTGCTGTTCCGCCACGCCTTGCGCCTGCCACTGGCCCTGTCGATTGGCTACGGCATGGTGCACCTGATCCACCCCACGCAGGGTTACTGGATCATCCTCACCACGCTATTCGTCTGCCAGCCCAACTACGGTGCGACCCGGCGCAAGCTGGTGCAACGGATCTTCGGTACCGCAGTGGGCCTGACAGTCGGCTGGGCCTTGTTCGACCTGTTCCCCAATCCGCTCATCCAGTCGTTGTTCGCCGTGGTCGCCGGGGTGGTGTTCTTCGTCAACCGCACCACCCGCTACACCCTGGCCACGGCGGCAATCACCCTGATGGTGTTGTTCTGCTTCAACCAGATAGGCGATGGCTACGGCCTGTTCCTGCCGCGCCTGTTCGATACCCTGGTGGGCAGCCTCATCGCGATACTTGCGGTGTTCCTGTTCCTGCCAGACTGGCAGGGCCGGCGGCTGAACAAGGCGCTGGCCAATACCCTGGCCTGCGCCAGCGTGTACCTGCGCCAGATCATGCAGCAATATGCCCACGGCAAGCGGGACGACCTGGCCTACCGCCTGGCCCGGCGCAACGCGCATAACGCTGATGCTGCACTGTCCACCACCTTGGCCAACATGCTGATGGAACCGGGGCATTTCCGCAAAGAAGCGGACGTAGGCTTCCGCTTCCTGGTGCTTTCGCACACCTTGCTCAGCTACCTGTCAGGGCTGGGCGCGCACCGCGACACGGCGTTACCGGCTGAGGTGCAGGAGCAGTTGATCGAAGGTGCCGGGCAAAACATCGCCAGTAGCCTGGACGAGATTGCCAACGGCTTGGCAGCGCGGCTGCCGGTGGCGATCCACAGCGATGCCGAGGAGGCGCTGGCCAATGCGCTTGAGCAGATGCCGGAAGAGCTGGATGAACATCAGCGTTTGGTGCAGACACAGTTGGCTTTGATTTGCCGGCAGTTGGGGCCGTTGCGGACCTTGGCGGCACACCTGATCAAGGAGCGTGCCCCCGCCTGAGCCTTGGGTTGCCTGACTGGCCCTATCGCGGGCAATAAGGGTTAGAAGCCATGCTGGCGCAGCAGCCGCGCATAGCTGCCGTCAGCCTTCATCGCCGCAATCGCCTGCTCGAAGCGCTCGACGATCTGCGCATGCTCAGGATGCTTCAGGCTGACCAGGATATGCAGGGTGTTCTCCCCCAGCGGCGGCTCCACCAGCATTACGCCATCACGCACCGCTTGCGGCTCCCGCTGCAGGTTGTAGCGGGCCACGTACTCGTCTTCCACCGCCAGGTTGACCCTCCCTGCCGCCAGCATGCGCACCGCCGAGGAAAAGTTGCGCACCGGCACCTTGTCAAGGCGGGTATCGCCATCGAATTCGGGTGAGTAGGCGTAATCCCGGACAACAGCGATGCTATAGGGGTACAGGTCAGACTGATGCTTGTAGCGGAACACTTCGCCCTTGCGCTGCAACAGGCGAATACGATTGGTCAGGTAGGCTTTGGAAAACTGCCCGAAACTGGCACGCGCGTCCTTGTACCAAGCATTGATCAGCACGTCGTAGCGCCCTTCCCCCACCCCCAGCAACGCCCGCGCCCAAGGCGCCTCTTCATAGCCACTGCTGTAGCCGGCGCGCGCCAGCGCCGTGGTGACGATGCTGGTCGCCAGGCCGCCGCCCGGCATGCTGGCATCGGTAAACGGCGGCCAGTTGTCGGCCACCAGGCGTAGCTTGCCGTTACCCGGTGCGGGTGTCGCCAGCATCATTGCCAGCAAACCCAGAACACAAAGCAGTGGCCGCATGCTCACGTCCTTTTGCAGTAGAGGGCACACACTGCCAACGAGATTACACAAAGCCGTTGCCGAGGGCAGCGGCCAATAGTGTCATTTAGCCTCTATTTTGGCCGAAGCGCATGTGGCATGCGATTATCGAGGGCCCATTCAAGGAGTTCGCACCCATGTCCATCGACTGGCTCTGCAAGCATCACACCGACCTCGGCAAAGATCAGCTCTACGCCATTCTTCGGTTGCGCACTGAAGTGTTCGTGGTCGAGCAGCGTTGCGCCTACCAGGACGTCGATGGCCAGGACCTGAGCGGCGATACCCTGCACCTCATGGCCTGGCAGGAGGACAAGCTGGTGGCCTACCTGCGCCTGCTCGACCCGCAGTCACAGGGGGGGGACGTGGTGATCGGGCGGATGGTGACCTCGCCTGAAGCGCGTGGGCTGAAGCTGGGGCACCCGCTGCTGCTGAAGGGCTTGGAGGCGGCGGAGCATTGCTGGCCGGGGACGCCGGTGTACCTGTCGACGCTGGCGCACTTACAGGGGTTTTATGCCCAGCATGGGTTTGCACCAGTGGGTGAGGAATACCTGGAGAACGATATGCTGCATATCGGGATGCGCAAAGGCTGAGCTCACCGGGGCCGCAGAACGGCCCGAGGATTTCAGGGGTAGCCCAGCACGTCGCGGATTTGCCGCAGGTGCCGGATGATCCACTGCTTGTCGATCGCGCCCCAGTCATGGATGCGGTAATGCCCGGCGTGGTTGCGGGCGCCTTCCTGCTGCTCGAACTCGCAGACAATGTCCAAATCGGCCAGGGCGGCGATGGTGTCCTGGGCGGTACGCCGCGGCATGCCGGTGGCTTCCATCAGGGCGGGCACACTGGTCGCGGTGTGGCTGTCGATCAGCCAGGCCACGTACAGCCGGCGGTAGAAGCTGCTCTTGGTCTTGCTCACTTCCATGCTGCATGTTCCTTAGAGATTGCCCGGCAGCTCCCGGTAGGTCAGGTAGACGCGCAGGTCGAATTCCAGTTGGTGGTAGTCCGGCTCCATGTGCTGGCAGAGCTGGTAGAAGGCCTTGTTGTGATCGCGCTCGCGCAGGTGCGCAAGCTCATGTACCACGATCATGCGCAAGAACTGTGGCGCGGCCTCCTTGAACAGCGAGGCAATGCGGATTTCCTTCTTCGCCTTGAGTTTGCCGCCTTGCACCCGGGAGACCGCCGTGTTCAGCCCCAAGGCCCGGTGCGTCAGGTCCAGCCGGCTGTCAAACAGCACCTTGTCCAGGCCAGGCGCGCTGCGCAGGTATTGCTGGCGCAAATCCTGGGCATAACTGTACAACGCCTTGTCGCTCTGCACGTCATGGCGGTCGGGGTAACGGCGCTGCAGGTACTCACCCAGGCGGTCGCTGGCGATCATCTGCCGCACCTGCTCCTGCAGGTGCGGAGGGTAGGCTTGCAAGTAACGTAATACGGTCATGGCGCTGCTTTCGGCGTAACGAATGCCGATTCTAGCCAATCAGGGCCCCGGCCAGGAGAAAATTGCCGGAAAGCCGCTGGCATCCGCTGCCGTCATCGGGTATGCCACCAGGAAGCCCTGTACATATTCGCAACCATTGGCCCTCAGCCAGGCTGCCTGGGCCGGGGTTTCCACACCTTCGGCAATCACTGTGATGCAGTAGTCGGCACAGAGCCCTATGACACTGCGCACCAGCGCAGTATCCACTGCCGAATCGGGCAGGCGCGCTACCAGGTGGCGGTCGAGCTTCAAGGTGTCGATCGGCAGGTCGCGGAGCATGCGCAACGAGCAGTCGCCCGCGCCGAAATCGTCCAGGGCTACCCGCACCCCCAGCTCGCGCAAGCGGTGTATCTGTTTCACGGCAGCATCGATGTTGTACATCAGCGAGGTTTCCGCCACTTCCACTTCAAGCTGCGAAGGCTCCAGCTGGTAGAGCTGGATAACCCGTTGCAGTTCGTCGACCAGGCCAGGCATGACGAACTGCGCGCGGCTCAGGCTGATACCCAGCACCAGGTCCGGCGGGAACCGGTCGTACCAGGCCTGGCGCTGCGCGGCACCTTGGCGATAAATCCAGCTGGCCAGGCGATTGATCAGCCGCGCCTCCTCCAGCAGCGGAATGAACAACCCCGGCGGTACATCGCCAACACTCGGGTGCTGCCAGCGCAGCAAGGCCTCGAAGCCACGCAGACGCCCATCGTTGAAACCCACCTGCGGCTGATACACCAGGGTAAAGTCCTGCTGTTCGATGGCCGCGCGCACACTGTCTTCAAGCATCAGCCGCGAACGCGCCCGGCCGTTGAGCTCCTGGTCGTAGAAGCGATACTGCTGCCGGCCGGCCTGCTTGGCGGCGTACATCGCCGCGTCCGCCGCGCGCAGCAAGCCTTCGACATTGGCGCCGCAATCCGGGTAGGTAGCGATGCCGATGCTAACCCCAAGGCACACATCCAGCCCTTCTACCTCATGGCTGATGGATATGCGTTCAAGCAACCGTTCGGCATAACGCCCAGCCTGCTCGGGGTAAGGCAGGCTGTCGAACAATGCGGTGAATTCGTCGCCGCCCATCCGCGCCAGCAAGGCCTCGCTGCCCAGGCAGTCCTTGAGCTGCTCGGCGACCCATAGCAGCACCCGATCGCCCGCATCGTGGCCCAGTGAATCGTTGATCCGCTTGAAGCCATCCAGGTCCATGTACATCAGCGCCTGCGCCTTGTCCGAGCGCTCGTTGCGCAGCAGCGCACCTTCGGCCGCCTGGTAGAAGCCACGGCGGTTGAGCAGCCCGGTAAGCGGGTCGGTAACTGCCTGGTACTCCAGTTGCTGGTGCAAGTTGCGCACTGCCGACATGTCCAGCACCGTCACCACCATGGCCTGCTGATCAGCCGGCAACGGGGCGCAAGACAAGGCAACCGGCACCAGTTCGCCGCCAAGGGTTCGCAGTTGGGCATCGTGTACGCGGTAAATCTGCCGTCCCAGATAAGCCTGGTAGAACTCCGACTCATCCCACAGGCTGGCATTGGCCATTTGCACCAGGTCGAGCAGGTGGACGCCCCGCAACTGTTGCACCGATGCGGCCAGCAAATGGGAGATGGCCGGGTTGGCAAAGCTGATGATGCCCTGCGCATCCAGCACCAGGATGCCTTCGGCGGCATTTTCCAGAATCGACGCATTGAACGCCCTGGCCGCCTCCAGCTCGCGAGTCAGGCGCTGCAGCATTCGCCGGTTGCGCTGCTGGTCGAGCAGGGCCTGGACCTTGGGCTTGAGTATTTGCGGGTCGAACGGCTTGAACATGTAGTCCACGGCGCCGCTGGCGTAGCCTTTGAGCACGGCCGCTTCGGACTGTTCATTGGCGGTGAGGAAAATGATCGGTGTCAGCCGGGTACGCTGACTGCCGCGCATCAGCCGGGCGACTTCAAAGCCGTCCATCTCCGGCATCTGAACGTCGAGCAAGACCAGGTCGACGTCGTGCTCGAGCAACGCGCTCAGGGCTTCCATCCCCGAACTTGCCGTCAGCACCTGCCAATCCTGCCGGGCCAACAAGGCCCGCATGCTGATGAGGTTCTCGGGGTAGTCGTCAACTACCAGAAGAACCGAGCTGCCATCCAGTGGCAGTGGTTGAGCGTGAGCGCCATCCATGCTGCTTCTCTGTTATGTGACCGACTTCAAGATCCGGTTGGATCCATTCAATACTCTAGACCTGAGCGGGCAACACGCAATGCAATCAGAACGCTATCAATGACTGAACTGTACGTTAGCCGACTAACGGTCGTTCTGCCGAAAATATGTGCTGAATGCTTCAAGCCCCCTGCACAAAAGCCTGCACCGATGCCAGCCCTGGCCCGAAAATGAAAAAACCCGCATTTCTGCGGGTTTCTTGTGTCACCAGTGGATCAGTTGACCTTGGCGGCCAGCTCACCTTTCAGGTACCGCTGATACATGCCTTCCAGGGAGATCGGCTTGATCTTCGAGGCATTGCCGGCAGTGCCGAAGGCTTCGTAACGGGCGATGCACACATCGCGCATGGCCTTGACGGTTTCACCGAAGAACTTGCGCGGGTCGAACTCGCTCGGGTTGGTCGCCATCAGGCGACGCATGGCACCGGTGGAGGCCAGACGCAGGTCGGTGTCGATGTTGACCTTGCGCACGCCGTACTTGATGCCTTCGACGATCTCTTCGACCGGCACACCGTAGGTTTCCTTGATGTCGCCGCCGTACTGGTTGATGATCGCCAGCCACTCCTGCGGTACCGAAGACGAACCGTGCATCACCAGGTGAGTGTTGGGGATGCGCTTGTGGATTTCCTTGATGCGGTCGATGGCCAGCACGTCACCGGTTGGTGGCTTGGTGAACTTGTAGGCACCGTGGCTGGTACCGATGGCGATCGCCAGGGCGTCGACCTGGGTTTTCTTGACGAAATCGGCAGCCTCTTCCGGGTCGGTCAGCATTTGGCTGTGGTCCAGCACGCCTTCGGCGCCGATGCCGTCTTCTTCACCGGCCATGCCAGTTTCCAGCGAACCCAGGCAACCCAGCTCACCCTCCACCGATACGCCGCAAGCGTGGGCCATGGCAACGGTCTGCTGGGTAACGCGAACGTTGTACTCGTAGTCGGTCGGGGTCTTGCCGTCTTCACCCAGCGAGCCGTCCATCATCACCGAGCTGAAGCCCAGCTGGATCGAGCGCTGGCAGACATCAGGGCTGGTACCGTGGTCCTGGTGCATGCACACCGGGATGTGCGGGAATTCTTCGATGGCAGCCAGGATCAGGTGGCGCAGGAAAGGCGCGCCAGCGTATTTGCGGGCGCCGGCCGAAGCCTGGACGATCACCGGGGAGTCGGTCTTGTCGGCCGCTTCCATGATGGCGCGCATCTGCTCGAGGTTGTTGACGTTGAAAGCTGGTACGCCGTAACCGAACTCGGCGGCGTGGTCCAGCATCTGGCGCATGCTAATGAGTGCCATTGTGTATCTCTCTCCCGACAAGCGTCGTTTGTTTCGTGCAAGCCTGCCGCAGGGGCGGTTGCTGTTCAAGTAGTGTGGGCCACCGTTGCGGCCCGGCCAGTCACGGTGCCTTGCAGCCCCGCCCAATCAGGTCGTTGGTCGCCACCCAGTACACCAGGCCTTCTTCGCCCTTGGTGTGGAAGGCCAGCATGCCATCGCTGTACAGCGTACCCGAGGCACCCGGTTCGGCCTTGAGCCGGTAGACCTGGTCACCGCCGCCGAGGCGCACGTCGACCTGGTCACGTTGCGTATCGGCGAAGCGCCACAGCACTTCGGCCTGGGTGTCACAGACCCAACGGGTCCAGTTGTCTGCCGGGGCGGGTTGCGCCGGCTGCAGCAGTGAGCATCCTGCCAGTGTCGCCAGGGCCGTCACGGCCAAAAGCGCTTTCATTCAGTCTCCTCGATTTGGGGCTGCTATGCAGCCCTTCGCGGACAAGCCCACAAAGGCCCGCACAGCGGCCCTTCTTCAAGACCACAAACCAACCTTCAGGTTGCCTGTTACCCGATCAAGGGCAACCCGGCGCCTTGCGCTGGTGGTCTTCGTCGTACTTTTCCAGGCCTTCCGGGCCCACGCGCTTACTGATCACCGGTACGGTCTCGGCCTGCCATTCGG
The DNA here is from genome assembly GCF_003205205.1 of Pseudomonas sp. LB-090624. Lineage (GTDB taxonomy): Bacteria > Pseudomonadota > Gammaproteobacteria > Pseudomonadales > Pseudomonadaceae > Aquipseudomonas. The sequence goes on along the minus strand of NZ_QJRL01000029.1, from coordinate 40,976 downwards.
ACTGGTAGCAACCGCCCTTGGGCGGCTGCGCCGGGTCATCGGCATTAGAAGACGGGCTGCCGGAGCAAGCGCTCAGCAGGCCAGCCACGATCATCACAGGCAATTGCTTGACCATCAGGCCACTCCCTTTGCCAAGCGCCGAGGTCATCAGGCCTTGGCCCGCTCTTCCAGGATTGCCACGGCTGGCAGGACCTTGCCTTCGACGAACTCGAGGAAGGCACCGCCACCGGTAGAAATGTAGGAGATTTCCTTGCTGACGCCATACTTGTCGATCGCTGCCAGGGTGTCACCACCACCGGCGATGGAGAACGCGGCGCTGTCGGCGATGGCCTTGGCCAGCACCTTGGTGCCATTGCCGAACTGGTCGAACTCGAACACGCCGACCGGGCCGTTCCACAGGATGGTCTTCGACGATTTCAGCAGTTCGGCAAAGTTGGCTGCGGTCTGCGGGCCGATGTCCAGGATCATGTCGTCGGCAGCAACGTCGGCGATGGCCTTGACGGTGGCTTCGGCGGTCTCGGCGAACTCCTTGGCAACTACCACGTCGACTGGCAGCGGTACGCTGACCTTGGCAGCGATGGCCTTGGCGGTGTCAACCAGGTCAGGCTCGTACAGGGACTTGCCAACCGGGTGGCCAGCAGCGGCCAGGAAGGTGTTGGCAATGCCGCCACCGACGATCAGCTGGTCGCAGACCGAGCTCAGGCTGTTCAGTACGTCCAGTTTGGTCGATACCTTGGAACCGGCAACGATGGCGGCCATTGGCTTGGCCGGGGCCTTCAGGGCCTTGCCCAGGGCGTCCAGTTCGGCAGCCAGCAGCGGGCCTGCAGCAGCGACTTTGGCAAACTTGGCTACACCGTGAGTGGAACCTTCGGCGCGGTGGGCGGTGCCGAAGGCGTCCATGACGAACACGTCACACAGGGCAGCATACTTCTGCGCCAGCTCATCAGCGTTCTTTTTCTCGCCCTTGTTGAAGCGCACGTTCTCGAACAGCACCAGTTCACCGGCCTTCAGCTCGACACCGTCGAGGTAATCGGCAACCAGCGGCACTTCGCGGCCCAGCGCCTTGCTCAGGTACTCGGCAACCGGCTTGAGGCTGTTTTCGGCCGAGAATTCGCCTTCGGTCGGGCGGCCCAGGTGCGAGCAGACCATTACCGCCGCACCCTTTTCGAGGGCGAGCTTGATGGTCGGCAGCGCTGCCAGGATACGCGCGTCGCTGGCTACCACACCGTCCTTCACAGGCACGTTGAGGTCTTCGCGGATCAGTACGCGCTTACCTTGCAGGTCGAGGTCGGTCATCTTCAACACGGTCATGAATGCAGTCCTTCAGGGCTGTTTGTTGCGGGTTGGTTGAACGACGTGCAGATAGTGTTCAGCAACGTCGAGCATACGGTTGGCGAACCCCCATTCGTTGTCGAACCAAGCCAGCAAGTTCACCAGCCGGGGGCCGGAAACGCGGGTCTGGCTGGCATCGACGATCGCCGAATGCGGGTCATGGTTGAAATCACAGCTGGCATGCGGCAGCTCGGTATAGGCCAGCAAGCCTTTCAGCGGCCCGTCCAGCGCCGCCTCGCGCAGCACCCGGTTGACCTCGGCCGCGCTGGTATCGCGGGCGGTCTGCAGGGTAATGTCCAGGCACGAGACGTTGACGGTCGGTACGCGTACCGCTTTGGCCTGGATTCGCCCGGCAAGTTCCGGAAGCAGTCGCTCGATGCCACGCGCCAGACCAGTGGATACAGGAATCACCGACTGGAAGGCAGAACGCGTGCGGCGCAGGTCTTCATGGTGGTAGGCGTCGATCACCGGCTGGTCGTTCATTGCCGAGTGGATGGTGGTGATCTGCACGTATTCGATACCAAACGCCTGGTCCAGCACCCGTAGCAGCGGCACGCCGCAGTTGGTGGTGCACGAGGCGTTGGACACCAGGCGCTCGCTGCCGGTAAGGCAGGCCTGGTTGACGCCGTAGACCACCGTGGCATCGACGTCGGCCTCGCTGGCCATCGGCTGCGAGAACAGCACCCGCGGCGCGCCGGCATCGAGGAAGCGCTGGCCATCGGCACGGGTGTGGTAGGCGCCGGAGCACTCCAGCACCAGGTCGATATTCAGGGCGGCCCAGTCGATGCCTTCGGGGGTGGCACTGCGCATTACCTTCACGCAGTCGCCATTGATATGCAGACAGTCACCGTCGACCTTCACCTCACCGGGGAAACGCCCGTGGGTGGAGTCGAAGCGTGTCAGGTATTCCAGGCTGGCCTGGTCGGCCAGGTCGTTCAGCGCGACGATCTCGAAACCGGCCTTTGCCCCCCGCTCGAACAGCGCGCGCAGGACACAGCGGCCGATACGACCATAACCGTTGAGTGCAACTTTGTAGGGACGCGGGTGAGGCATTGGTTGGCTCGCTAACGCATGATGGCTTTGGGGCCGCGTTGCGGCCCATCGCGACGCAAGGCCGCTCCCACAGGGACCGCGCCATCCGAAGGACAGCACCGTTTCTGTGGGAGCGGCCTTGCGTCGCGATGGAGGGCAAAGCCCTCCCCTTGCACGACCTGGAGGGCGTCACTGCCCTCCATTTGTTACATCAGTCTTCCAGCAGCTCTTCGGCAGTACCGAGGATGTTCTCCAGGGTGAAGCCGAACTCTTCGAACAGTGCCGAAGCCGGCGCCGACTCGCCGTAGGTGGTCATGCCGATGATACGGCCTTCCAGGCCGACGTACTTGTACCAGAAGTCGGCGTGGGCAGCTTCGATGGCGATACGCGCACCCACTTCCAGCGGCAGCACGGACTGCTTGTAGGCCGCGTCCTGGGCGTCGAACACGCTGGTGCACGGCATGGAAACCACGCGTACCTTGCGGCCTTGCTCGGTCAGCTTGTCGAAGGCCTGGACCGCCAGGCCCACTTCGGAGCCGGTGGAAATCAGGATCAGCTCAGGCTCGCCTGCGCAGTCCTTGAGCACATAGCCGCCACGGCTGATGTCAGCGATCTGCTGGGCATCGCGGTCCTGATGCTGCAGGTTCTGGCGCGAGAAGATCAGCGCCGATGGGCCGTCCTTGCGCTCCAGGGCGTTTTTCCAGGACACGGCGGATTCCACCGCGTCAGCCGGGCGCCAGGTGTCCAGGTTCGGGGTGCTGCGCAGGCTGGTCAGCTGCTCGATCGGCTGGTGCGTCGGGCCATCTTCGCCCAGGCCGATGGAGTCATGGGTGTACACGTGGATCACGCGTTGCTTCATCAGTGCCGACATGCGCACGGCGTTGCGGGCGTATTCCATGAACATCAGGAAGGTCGCGCCGTAAGGCACCAGGCCACCGTGCAGGGCAACGCCGTTCATGATGGCGGTCATGCCGAACTCGCGCACGCCGTAGAACACGTAGTTGCCGCTGGCGTCATCGGCTTCGACGCCTTTGCAACCTTTCCACAGGGTCAGGTTGGAACCGGCCAGGTCAGCCGAACCGCCGAGGAACTCGGGCAGCAGCGGGCCGAAGGCGTTCAGGGCGTTCTGGCTGGCCTTACGGCTGGCGATGGTTTCACCTTTGGCAGCCACTTCATTGATGTAGGCCTGGGCCTTGGCGCTGAAGTCGGCCGGCAGCTCGCCGCTGGCACGGCGCTTGAACTCGGCAGCCAGCTCCGGGTACGCCTTGGCGTAGGCATCGAAGCGCTGGTTCCACTCGGCTTCAGCCTTGGCACCGGCGGCCTTGGCATCCCACTCGGCATAGATGTCGGCCGGGATTTCGAACGGGCCATGGTTCCAGTTCAGGGCCTGGCGGGTCAGGGCAATTTCGTCGTTGCCCAGCGGGGCGCCATGGCAGTCTTCCTTGCCTTGCTTGTTCGGCGAACCGAAACCGATGGTGGTCTTGCAGCAGATCAGGGTCGGGCGATCGCTCTTGCGGGCGGTCTCGATGGCCATCTTGATTTCTTCGGCATCGTGGCCGTCGACGTTGCGGATCACCTGCCAGTTGTAGGCCTCGAAGCGCGCCGGGGTGTTGTCGGTGAACCAGCCGTGCACTTCGCCATCGATGGAGATGCCGTTGTCGTCGTAGAAGGCGATCAGCTTGTTCAGGCCCAGGGTGCCGGCCAGCGAGGCGACTTCATGGGAGATACCTTCCATCATGCAGCCGTCGCCGAGGAACACGTAGGTGTTGTGGTCGACGATGTTGTGGCCGTCACGGTTGAACTGGGCTGCCAGCACTTTTTCTGCCAGGGCGAAGCCCACGGCGTTGGCGATACCCTGGCCCAGCGGGCCGGTGGTGGTCTCGACGCCTGGGGTGTAGCCGTACTCCGGGTGGCCCGGGGTGCGGCTGTGCAGCTGGCGGAAGGCCTTGAGGTCGTCGATCGACAGGTCGTAGCCGGTCAGGTGCAGCAGCGAGTAGATCAGCATCGAACCGTGGCCGTTGGACAGCACGAAGCGGTCACGGTCGGCGAAACTCGGGTTGCTCGGGTTGTGCTTCAGATAGTCGCGCCAAAGCACTTCGGCGATATCCGCCATGCCCATGGGGGCACCTGGGTGGCCGCTGTTGGCCTTTTGCACGGCATCCATGCTGAGGGCACGAATGGCGTTGGCACGTTCACGACGGCTGGGCATCGCTGATCTCCTGGGGGGCTTGAATAGGTGGTGTCACGAAAAAGGCGGCCATTTTCGCCCACTGGGGGGGCTTGGGGCAATGACGTATGGTCGCAGTCGGGGGATTTTCCTGTGATTGGCCTTCAATTCGGGGCAAAACCGGCTTAACCGCTCCACCCATCAGCCAATATCAAAACTTTTTGATATTGGCCTTGCTAGGGCATCGATGCCTGTCTAGACTGCCGCCCCATGAACCTCCGTGCGCAATCGATCCCCGAGCAACGCGAAGCATTGGCCGCCCTGTGCAAGGCCAGTGGTGACGAGTTGCGCCTGAATGTATTGCGCGCCTTGGCCAACGACTCGTTCGGCGTACTGGAACTGGCACAGATCTTCGACGTTGGCCAGTCGGGCATGAGCCACCATTTGAAGGTGCTGGCCCAGGCCGAACTGGTGGCAACCCGCCGCGAAGGCAATGCCATCTTCTACCGCCGCGCGCTGCCCGACAGCCTGCGCCTGGGTGGCCGGCTGCATGCAGCGTTGCTTGAAGAGGTCGATGACCTGACCCTGCCGCCAGACGTGCAGGCTCGCATCGCCCAGGTACAACAGCGCCGCGCCGCCACCAGCCAGGACTTCTTCCTGCGCGTGGAAGAGAAGTTCCGTGCCCAGCAAGACCTGATCGCCGGCTTGCCGCAATACCGCGAAAGCCTGCTGGCGCTGCTCGACAAACTGCATTTCGACCCGGCTGCCAGTGCCCTGGAGGTCGGCCCCGGCGACGGTGGCTTCCTCCCCGACCTGGCCCGGCGCTTCGCCCAGGTCACAGCCCTGGACAATAGCCCGACCATGCTCGAACTGGCGCGCCAGGTGTGCCAGCGCGAAGGGCTCGACAACGTGAACCTGCAGTTGGCCGATGCACTGGGTGCAACGGATGTGGCCGCCGACTGCGTTGTGCTGAACATGGTGCTGCACCATTTCAGCGACCCGGCCCTGGCCTTGCGCCAGCTGGCCAAACGGGTGAAGGCAGGCGGCAGCCTGCTGGTCACCGAACTGTGCAGCCATGACCAGGGGTGGGCGCGCGAAGCCTGCGGCGACCTGTGGCTTGGCTTCGAACAGGACGACCTGGCCCGCTGGGCCAACGCTGCCGGGCTGGCCCATGCGGACAGCCTGTACGTAGGCTTGCGTAACGGTTTCCAGATTCAGGTCCGCCATTTCCAGCGGACGGCTGGCGACATACACCATCGGTAAATTTCAGGAACCTTCGAGATGAGCGAATACTCCCTTTTCACCTCCGAGTCCGTGTCCGAAGGGCATCCGGACAAGATCGCCGACCAGATTTCGGACGCGGTCCTCGATGCCATCATCGCCCAGGACAAGTACGCCCGCGTGGCCTGCGAAACCCTGGTCAAGACCGGTGTCGCCATCATCGCCGGCGAAGTCACCACCTCGGCCTGGGTCGATCTTGAAGACCTGGTGCGCAAGGTCATCATCGACATCGGCTACAACAGCTCCGACGTCGGCTTCGACGGCGCCACCTGCGCCGTGATGAACATCATCGGCAAGCAGTCGGTGGACATCGCCCAGGGCGTCGACCGCTCCAAGCCGGAAGACCAGGGTGCCGGCGACCAAGGCCTGATGTTCGGTTATGCCAGCAACGAAACCGAAGTGCTGATGCCTGCACCGATCTGCTTCTCGCACCGTCTGGTCGAGCGCCAGGCCGAAGCACGCAAGTCCGGCCTGCTGCCATGGCTGCGCCCGGACGCCAAGTCGCAGGTCACCTGCCGCTACGAAAACGGCAAGGTTGTCGGCATCGACGCCGTAGTGCTGTCGACCCAGCACAACCCGGAGGTTTCGCAGAAAGACCTGCAGGAAGCCGTGATGGAGCTGATCGTCAAGCACACGCTGCCTGCCGAACTGCTGCACAAGGGCACCCAGTACCACATCAACCCGACCGGCAACTTCATTATCGGCGGCCCGGTGGGTGACTGCGGCCTGACCGGCCGCAAGATCATCGTCGACTCCTACGGCGGCATGGCCCGCCACGGGGGTGGCGCGTTCTCCGGCAAGGACCCGTCCAAGGTCGACCGTTCCGCCGCCTACGCCGGCCGCTACGTGGCCAAGAACATCGTCGCCGCCGGCCTGGCCGAGCGTTGCGAGATCCAGGTGTCGTACGCCATTGGCGTGGCCCAGCCGACCTCCATCTCGATCAACACCTTCGGCACCGGCAAGGTCTCCGACGACAAGATCATCCAGCTGGTGCGTGAGTGCTTCGACCTGCGTCCATACGCCATCACCACCATGCTCGACCTGCTGCACCCGATGTATCAGGAAACCGCTGCCTACGGCCACTTCGGCCGCACCCCGCAGCAGAAGACTGTCGGCGACGACACCTTCACCACCTTCACCTGGGAGCGCACCGACCGCGCCCAGTCGCTGCGTGACGCTGCCGGCCTGTAAGAGCTTCCTGCAGTGCCAGACGAAAGCCCCTGCCGAGCGATCGGCAGGGGCTTTTTATTAAATTGCGCATGACGGCACTGGCGTGTGGCTGGCGGCACGCAGACTCAACCAGGGCAAACCCCACTGGCCGGGCATTCGTCACGGCTCTCAAGTGGAACTGGACAGCGAGCAACTTCAGGCGCTCGTCGTGGGCTTACCTTGGCAGCACATGGGTGCCAACAGCACCATCACACGGTTTTAGTGCTTGCCAGTTCTTTGACTTGCATGCGGCGAACAAGAGCCAGTTGGCCGAGCAGGCGCTTCTGACGATTGGCGTCCTCTACGAGGTCGAACGGCAGGCGTTGCCGCATCAGTGGACACCTGTACTTCTGAAACACCACACAAAGGTAAACACGATGGCCTTCGGCGGGACATCAGGAAGACGTGTTGACCAGACGAAACGTATAAGTGTGCATACCGGTACCTGATAAAAATGCTAGTTGTGGTGGATTTTTTCGGCGCGTAGAGTCAAATAGCTTCTGCGGTTTTCTACTTCTGGAGATTGACATGAACAAAGACGAACCGATTGCTCCTAAAGATTGGGTGGTGCGGGCTGTAAAACTTCACCTTGCGGGTTACAACCTCGACGGGGAGGATAGTCTGCTCCTTATTGCAACCGACAAAGATGACAACGAACATCAATTCACCGTGAACGGGGAAGCGATGAAGATGGTGGCACTTGAGGCATACCGTGCTCTTAACGCCGGTTATGCACAATACGCCAACTTACGCATTACGAATGGTGGCAACCAGCTGTACACGTTATATATCTAATAGTTAAAGTTTTGCAGGTCGCGTCCTGGGAAGTGTTGTAACAGAGCCAGCCGAAGGCGCCCTGCGGAAGAAAGAGGATGTCATTGTGGTTCTTGGCTAACGTTGAGTTTGCGGACTTAACCTTCACTAGGATAACCACAATGACCAAACTCACTGTCGCATTGACTGAGCTGGTTGAGAAAGGGACAGACGCTGATCTGCTCAAGCAAATGATCCAGTTCGCTGCCCAACGCAGGAGGGAGCTCTATGTCGAGGGCCTGTGCGGCGCCGGCTTCGATGTCAATAGCCCAGATCGGACAAACAGCCGCAACAGCTATCGTGGTCGCCTCGGGCAAACCCGCCCCAGTGAGGTTGTCCTGAAGCCCCTCAAGCTGCGCCAGATCGTTCACAAATGGATTCGGCTGCACAGTTAAATAAAAGCCCTCAGTCCTTGCGAACTGGGTACCGGGCCATCAGTCCTTAGGCTCAAGCACTCGAGCATTGGCGATGGCGGCGGCCATACCGAACAGTTTCGTCTTGCCCAGCACGTAGGTCACCACCATCTTCGCGTTGGGCTCACCGCCGGGAACCACTGCCAGCAGCTTCCAACCTTCGGCTAGCAGTTCATTGGCGTGGTCGTGGCCAACCACTTCCACCACTTCACCTGCATCACTCAGTCACGCCCAAATAAAAAATTCGCGTATGTCTTGAAATTGGGATTGGGCTGCCAGGGGTTCGCCACAACCTTTCCCGCGCCTGTGAGATCGATGCCACCTCAATCCCCAAGACAGCCCCCTCGGACATATCACCTGACAACCTCGTACCTCACCCACCGCACTACCTGCCTACGCTGAGGACTCACCCCGCCAAGCAAGGATGCTGGCCATGCCGCTGATGCTGTTACTAACTCTGATGCTGTTGCTAATCGCCCCCCAGGCCAGGGCCACCTCATGCCCCGACTGGCCCCCGCAACAGGCCAAGGCAGAAGTTGCGCAACTGCGCGCCACGCTTGCCCGATGGGACGAGCACTACCATCGTCAGGGCATAGCCCTGGTGGCCGACGAACTGTACGACCAGAGCCGCGAGCGCCTGAACCACCTGCAGCAGTGCTTCGCGGTTGGCACCAGCCCCTCGCCCTTGGCCAGTGCTCGCGGCCCGGTCCCCCACCCCGTGCCGCATACCGGTGTCGACAAGCTGGCAGACCGCCAGGCCGTGGCGCGATGGATGGCCGGCAAGAGCGGCGTGTGGGTTCAGCCCAAGGTCGACGGCGTAGCCGTTTCCCTCACCTACCAACAGGGCCGATTGGTGCAGCTGACCAGCCGGGGGGACGGTGTACACGGCCATGACTGGAGCCGACACATCAAACAGCTCGGCGCTGTCACCCGGCAGTTGCCTGAGGCGGTGGACCTGCACTTGCAAGGTGAGCTGTATCTGCGCCTGAACGATCATGTGCAAGCCAAGGCAGGCAGCGCCAACGCCCGGGGTACCGTGGCCGGGCTGCTCGCACGCAAGCAACTGACTGGCGAACAAGGCAACGCTATCGGCCTGTTCGTGTGGGGCTGGCCGCACGGCCCCGAGCAACAGGCCGAACGCCTCGCCCAGCTGGCACGGCTGGGGTTTCCGGACAGCCAGCTTTACAGCATCGCCATCGACACGCTGGAGGATGCAGCACACTGGCGCGAGCACTGGTATCGCTCTGCTCTGCCCTTCGCCACCGACGGTGTGATCCTGCGCCAGGGCAGTCGGCCACCTGCCGAGCGCTGGCAGGCCAAGGCACCTTACTGGATCGCGGCCTGGAAGTACCCCTATGCACAAGCCTTGGCCGAAGTACGCGACGTGCGCTTTCGGGTCGGCCGCACTGGCAGGGTCACGCCCGTTCTTCACGTGCAACCCGTTACCCTCGATGACCGGCGCATTACCCAAGTCAGCCTTGGGTCGCTGGCGCGCTGGCAACGCCTGGATATTCGCCCCGGCGATCAGGTGGCCATCAGCCTTGCCGGGCTGACCATTCCGCGGCTCGAACACGTCGTGCACCGCGCTGTAGAGCGCCAACCGATAACCGCGCCTGCACCCGACCAGCATCATGCCCACAGCTGCTGGCAGACCAGCGAAGGCTGTGAAGAGCAATTCATTGCCCGGCTTACCTGGCTTGGCGGTCAACAGGGCCTGGCCTTGCCCCGCACCGGGCCCGGCACATGGCGTCGGCTGGTCGAAGCGGGCTTGGTAACGTCCATGACCGATTGGCTGCAGCTCGATGCCGAGCGCCTGCAGCAGGCCCCCGGCATCAGCAGACTCACCGCGGCACACCTGCTGGGCAGTTTCGACGAAGCCCGCTCACGCCCCTTCGATCAATGGCTGCGCGCCCTTGGCGTGCCCATTGGCAAGCATTTGCCACTGACTGGCGACTGGCAGGCGCTGGCTTCACGCAGCGCCGGGCAATGGCAAACTGTGCCCGGCATCGGCGCAAAACGCTCGCGCCAACTTGTGGAATTTTTCGCGGCCTCTGAGGTGCAAGCCATCGCCGCACAGTTGGCCGAAACCGGCATAGAAGGTTTCCGGCCCCCACCCCAGTGCATTGAGCAATGATTTTTTACCAAATAGTGCGTAGGAAAAACCTGAGAGTCGAGCAGAAAACTTCACCAAGGGTTTCTAAATGGGCAAAACCAAGGCAGGATTTCCCCCAACTTTTGCTGCCCCGCCCCGTTCAGGAGGCTTTTCATGAAACGTATTTCGACCCTTATCCTGCTCGCGACCCTTGGCCTTGCCACAGGCGCGGTACAGGCCGCCCAACCGGATGCCGGCCTGACCGGCTGCGCCGCCAAGCGCAGTGCCATCGAGAACCAGTTGAAGATTGCCCGTGACCACGGCAACAACGACCAGGTCGCCGGCCTGGAAGAGGCACTGCGCGGGGTCGACAACTGCACCGATGCCAGCCTGCGCAAGGAACGTGAGCAAAAGGTGCTCGACGCACGCCATGAAGTGGCGCAGCGCGAGAAAGACTTGAAAAAGGCCGAGAAGAAGGGCGACGCCGAGAAGATCAACAAGCGCAAGGACAAACTGGCCGAGTCGCGTAAAGAGCTTCAGGAAGCAGTCGACGATCTCGACCGTTAAGGCATCTGGCCAGCAAGCCTGGTCTTTGTGGGAGCGGCCTTGTGTCGCGATAGGGCCGCGCGGCGGCTCCAGCTATGCACGCATTTTTGCTGAAATCCTGGGGCCGCTGAGCGGCCCTATCGCGACACAAGGCCGCTCCCACAGGAATTTGTACAAGCCTCGAAGGTTTGCGCGAACAGCACAGCCATTCAATGATTACGAAATTCGCTATGACAGGCCTTGCATGCAGACTCGACCTTGTCCATCGGTACCTTCAGTTGCGCAGCATCCAGTGGCTGGTTGCGGGAAACATCGACCAATTCGCCGGTGACGCCTTCCAGCTGCCGGGCCAGGTCGTGAAAACGCGCCTGGCGCTCCCACACTTCGGCGCGGGCGGCGCTATCCCCACCATCCCGCACCTGTGGAAAATGCTGCCATGGCTGATGCGACAGGCTGTCCAGCTTCAGCGCACCGTCGGCAAACTTCAGTCCGTCGAACGGCAACCGGCCACGCAGCATGCCACCCAGGTCTTCACTGGTCTTGAGCATGTCCTTGAAGATCACCTTGCGCTTACCCAGCGGCGAGTTCGGGTCAACCCGGTCGCAACCGCTCAGGGCCAGGGCGGCCAGCAGAACAACGGTCAATCGCTTCAACATCACGCTCACTTCGGCCTACGCAAATGGGCGGCCAGTATCGCTGCCCAAGGGCCAAACACCAATAGACACATAAAAAACAGGGGCGAATTTTCATGTTCGCCCATGACAGGAATACACACATGACATTTGCCCTGCGCCACCTGGCCTGGACACTTCCAGTGCTGGCTTTGCTGGCCGGTTGCAACGGCGGCGAAAGCGCCAAGCCCGAGCCCCACGCCATCGCCACCTACGCCCCGGCTACCTGGAAAGACCTGCCCGCAGTCAGCGACGAAGACCTGCTGGCCGGTTTCTACGCCTGGCGCAGCGGCTGTGAGAAGCTCAAGCGCGATCCGGTTTGGGCCGCCACCTGCGAAGCCGCCGGCAGCGACACGGCGAGCGCTGCCCAGGTGCGTACCTTCCTTGAGCAGAATCTGCAGGTTTATGGCCTGCGCTCCGCCGAGAACAATGCCAACGGCCTGATTACCGGTTACTACGAGCCGGTCTACCCCGGCAGCCTGAGCCAATCGGCGACCAACCATGTAGCGGTTTACGGGCCCCCGGATGACATGATCGTGGTCGACCTGGCCAGCGTGTACCCCGAGCTGAAGGGCAAGCGCCTGCGTGGTCGGCTCGATGGCCGGGTGCTCAAACCATACGACACTGCCGAAGTGATCAACCGTAACGGCGTCAAGGCACCGGTGCTGGCCTGGCTGACCGACCCGATGGACCTGCAATTCCTGCAGATCCAAGGTTCGGGCCGGGTACAACTGGAAGACGGCCGTCAGCTGCGCCTGGGCTACGCCGATCAGAACGGCCACCCCTACCGGCCGATTGGCCGCTGGCTGGTGGAACAGGGCCAGTTGAAAAAAGAAGAAGTGAGCATGGGCGCCATTCATGCCTGGGCCCAGGCCAACCCGCAACGCGTACCAGAACTGCTGGCCAGCAACCCCAGCTACGTCTTCTTCAGCACCCGCCCGGACAGCAACGAAGGGCCGCGCGGTTCGTTGAACGTGCCGCTCACCGCCGGCTACAGCGTGGCCATCGACCGCAAGGTGATTCCGCTGGGCAGCCTGTTGTGGCTTTCCACCACGCGCCCCGACGGCTCGCCAGTGGTGCGCCCGGTGGGTGCGCAGGACACTGGAGGGGCGATTGCGGGTGAAGTGCGTGCCGACCTGTTCTGGGGCACCGGGCCGGAAGCCGGCGAGCTGGCGGGGAACATGAAGCAGCAGGGGCAAATCTGGATGCTCTGGCCTAAAGGCCAGCCACTACCTGAGGTACCTAAGGTACCTTGATCGGCGGTGGATTCTTCGCGGGCTTGCCCGCGAAGCAGGCAACGCGGTTTCAGATGGAAACCACGAAGAACGACACGATAATTGCCAACCCGGCAAACCATACCAGCGAGCGCAAGGCCGCCCAATCGGCCAGGTAGCAGATGATGTAAAGCAAGCGACTGGTGATGTACATCACCCCCAGCACATCCTGCGTCACCTGCTCGGCATTGCCGACGATATCCGCCACCAGCACCGCAGCCGCAAACGCCGGGAATGCCTCGTAGCCATTCTGCTGTGCCGCATGGGCCCGCCGTGGCAAGCCCGACAAGGCATCAAGGAAGGCTCGCGGGTCGTGATTGTCCTTGAGACCGAAACGGCCGCTAGCCACCTTGGCGATCAAGGCACACAGCGGGTTCAGCAGCAGCGCGATCAGGATGCACCACAGGGCAACGGTCATGCTCAGACTCCTTGTTCGATAATGGGTTAGAGCTTCATCACCAGCATGCCTGCCAGGACCAGCCCGCAAGCTAGGAGTCTCGGCCCGCCAAAAGGTTCTTTGAGGTAGCGCATACCCAGCAGCACCACCAGAATCACGCTCAGCTCCCGCAATGCGGCCGCCTCGGCCACCGACCCCAGGTGCATGGCCCACAACACCAAGGCATAACTGAACAATACGCAGAACCCCACCGCTAGCCCCAGGCGCCATTGCGTTCGCCAGAACAGGACGAACGGTGCCCGCCGCGCCACACTGGCCAGCAGCGGGAATTGCCAGGCACTGAGCAGTGTCAGCCATACCAGGTAGTCCCACGGTTTACCCCACAAACGCACGGCCTGGCCGTCGAACCAGGTGTAGCAGCCGATGCACAGGCCGATCAGGGCCACCACCGGCAGCATCGACCAGGGCAGCCGGTCACCGCCGCCGCCCTGCCACAACAGGCAAGCCATGCCACAGGGGATCAGCAGGATGCCGATGACCTGCTGCTGGCTAAGCGATTCCCCAGCAAAGGCCAGGGTCAGCCCGAGCACCACCAGCGGCGACAGCCCGCGCATCAGAGGATAGACCAGACCCAGGTCGCCCACGCGGTAGGCCTGGATCAGCAAATAGCGATACAACTGCTCAGCCAGTGCCGAAGCTACCAACCAAGGCCAGATTTCAGCAGGCGGAACATCCACGAAAGGCACCGCCAGCACAGCGAAGGCCAGCGCTACCGTGTCCATGCTGGCAATGACCAGCAAGCGCTCGCCGCTGAATTTGATCAATGTATTCCAGGTCGCATGCAGCAGGGCGGCAACCAGCACCAGAGATGTTGCCAACACGCCTTCTTATCCTTGTGAGGGTTTCAAAGGTTGAATATATAGCGTTCCCAAGCGTCGCTGCGCGCCTCTTGTTTGGGAACGTTTCAGACGAAATTGGTCAAACCCTGTGCCCCGAACCCCGTGCCAGGTCATCAAAGAACTGCCCGAGTCACTCGGGTAACGACTTGGAAGCCACTGTTACAGGATTCGGGATGCTTGAATTAGTTGCCGCGTTTATCTGCCTCACCACACTTCTCACCTATGTGAACTACCGATTCATCGGCCTACCCCCCGCCATCGGCGTAATGGTCACGGCGCTGCTGTTTTCCCTGATGCTACAAGGCCTGAGCCTTATCGGCTTCCCTGGCCTGGAAGAACGCGTCGAAGGGCTGATGAACCAGATCGACTTCAACGACCTGCTGATGCACTGGATGCTGGCGTTCCTGCTGTTTGCCGGCGCCCTGCACGTCAACCTCAGCGACCTGCGCAGCTACCGCTGGCCCATCGGCCTGCTTGCCACCTTGGGCGTGCTGATCGCCACCGTGGTCATCGGTTACCTGTCGCATTGGGTGTTTGCCATGTTCGGCTGGCAGGTGCCCCTGATCTACTGCCTGCTGTTCGGTGCGCTGATCTCACCGACCGACCCGATTGCGGTGCTTGGCGCCCTGCGTACCGCCAATGCGTCCAAGCCGCTTAAAACCACCATCGTCGGCGAGTCACTGTTCAACGACGGCACGGCAGTCGTGGTTTTCACCGTGTTGCTGGGCATCATCCAGCTGGGTGAAACGCCGAGCATGGCCGACACCGCCCTCCTGTTCGCCCGCGAGGCCATTGGTGGCGTGGTATTCGGTGGCCTGATCGGCTACGCCACCTACCGCATGATCAAGAGCGTCGAGCAGTACCAGGTGGAGGTCATGCTGACCCTGGCGTTGGTCATCGGCGGCTCGGCGATGTGCTACGAGCTCCACGTTTCGGCGCCGATCGCCATGGTGGTGGCGGGTCTGATCATCGGTAACCTGGGGCGCAACCTGGCAATGAATGACATGACCCGACGCTACATGGACGGCTTCTGGGAGCTGATCGATGACATGCTCAATGCCCTGCTGTTCGCACTGATCGGGCTGGAGCTGTTGCTGCTGCCGTTCAACTGGATGCACCTGGCCGCCGGTGGCGTACTGGCGTTAGCGGTGCTGCTGTCGCGGTTGCTGACCGTGGCCCCGGCAATCGTGCTCCTGCGGCGCTGGCGCCCGGTGCCCAAAGGCACGGTGCGGGTGCTGACCTGGGGTGGCCTGCGCGGTGGCGTGTCGGTGGCACTGGCGCTGTCGCTCCCGCTGGGCGAAGAACGAGACCTGCTGCTGTCGATCACCTACATCGTGGTGTTGTCGTCGATTCTGGTGCAGGGGTTGAGCATCGGCCGGGTGGTGCGCAAGGTCAGCGCCCAGCCTTGAGAATGCTGGGGCTGCTCTGCAGCCCCAGAAAATCACTCTACAGCCGAATCCGGGAACTGGTCCTGCACATACTTGATCTCGGTACGCCCATGGGCCGCCGGCAAGCCATCCTCGCCCAGGTTGACGAACACCATCTTGTCGACGGTCAGGATGCTCTTGCGGGTGATCTTGTTACGCACTTCGCACTTGAGGGTGATCGAGGTACGGCCGAACTCGGTGGCGGTGATGCCCAGCTCGATGATGTCGCCCTGGCGGGAAGCACTGACGAAGTTGATTTCCGACATGTACTTGGTCACCACGCGCTGGTTGCCCAGTTGGACGATGGCGTAGATCGCCGCTTCCTCGTCGATCCAGCGCAACAGGCTGCCACCGAACAGGGTGCCGTTGGGGTTGAGGTCTTCGGGTTTAACCCACTTGCGGGTGTGAAAGTTCATCTGTACTCCTGACCTGCTTGGCTAACGTGCAGCAATGATGGCAGAGCGGCCGCCATCGCTCCATTGAACATCGACTATCGTCGCGATTAATCGACAGAAAACCTTGGGCAAGCCGGCAGGCGCGGCTATAATCTCCGCCGCTTTACATGGTTGCCCACAGCGGAGCCATGCCCGCCACCCGTCCGAGGGGCGCTGCAGCAGGCTAGGCCTGTCAGGCTCGGATGGGGCGTTGCTCGCTCTCGCGGGCGCTTAACGCACAACGGCGCCCATTCGCACACTACGAATGGAGGCTCTCATGAGCGCTGCAAACATGCCTGCTGGTTTTACCGATTACAAAGTCGCCGACATCTCCCTGGCCGCCTGGGGTCGTCGCGAAACCATCATCGCCGAATCGGAAATGCCTGCACTGATGGGCCTGCGTCGCAAGTACCTGGCCGAGCAACCGCTCAAGGGTGCGAAGATCCTGGGCTGCATTCACATGACCATCCAGACTGCCGTGCTGATCGAAACCCTGGTTGCCCTGGGTGCCGAAGTGCGCTGGTCGTCCTGCAACATCTTCTCCACCCAGGACCAGGCCGCTGCCTCCATCGCTGCAGCCGGTATCCCGGTGTTCGCCTGGAAAGGTGAAACCGAAGAAGAGTACGAGTGGTGCCTGGAGCAAACCATCCTGAAGGATGGCCAGCCATGGGACGCCAACATGATCCTCGACGACGGTGGCGACCTGACCGAACTGCTGCACAAGAAGTACCCACAGGTACTGGACCGCGTGCACGGCGTGACCGAAGAGACCACCACCGGCGTGCACCGCCTGCTGGACATGCTGGCCAAGGGCGAGCTGAAAGTCCCGGCAATCAACGTCAACGACTCGGTCACCAAGAGCAAGAACGACAACAAGTACGGCTGCCGTCACAGCCTGAACGACGCCATCAAGCGTGGTACCGACCACCTGCTGTCGGGCAAGCAAGCCCTGGTGATCGGCTACGGTGACGTGGGCAAGGGCTCGGCTCAGTCCCTGCGCCAGGAAGGCATGATCGTCAAGGTCACCGAAGTTGACCCGATCTGCGCCATGCAGGCCTGCATGGATGGCTTCGAGCTGGTTTCGCCGTTCATCGACGGCATCAACGACGGCACCGAAGCCAGCATCGACAAGGCCCTGCTGGGCAAGATCGACCTGATCGTGACCACCACCGGCAACGTCAACGTCTGCGATGCCAACATGCTCAAGGCCCTGAAGAAGCGTGCCGTTGTGTGCAACATCGGCCACTTCGACAACGAGATCGACACCGCCTTCATGCGCAAGAACTGGGCCTGGGAAGAGGTCAAGCCGCAGGTGCACAAGATCCACCGTACCGGCGCTGGCAGCTTCGACCCGCAGAACGACGACTACCTGATCCTGCTTGCCGAAGGTCGCCTGGTCAACCTGGGTAACGCGACTGGCCACCCAAGCCGCATCATGGACGGCTCGTTCGCCAACCAGGTCCTGGCACAGATCTTCCTGTTCGAACAGAAGTTCGCTGACCTGTCGGCCGAGAAGAAAGCCGAGCGCCTGACCGTTGAAGTGCTGCCGAAGAAGCTCGACGAAGAAGTGGCCCTGGAAATGGTCCGCGGCTTCGGCGGCGTGGTCACCCAACTGACCAAGCAGCAAGCTGACTACATCGGCGTGACCGTCGAAGGCCCGTTCAAGCCGCACGCCTACCGCTACTAAGCGGCAAGCTTGGAGCTGCAAGCGGCAAGCAAAGGCGGACCGTGCCGTTGCCACTTGCAGCGCTGTAAACACAGATCTTGAACGACGCCCAAGCCAGACCGGCCATCACCGATCTGGCTTTTACTTGCAGCTTGCCGCTAGACGCTCGTTGCCAGAGGAACGCCTGATGTCACAAGAACGCCGCTACAGTTTCGAGTTCTTCCCGACCAAGACCGACGCCGGTCACGAAAAGCTGATGGGCGTAGCCCGCCAGCTGGCCGCCTGCAACCCGGATTTCTTCTCCTGCACCTACGGTGCTGGTGGCTCTACCCGCGACCGCACGCTGAACACCGTGCTGCAGCTGGAAAACGAAGTGAAGGTACCTGCCGCACCGCACCTGTCGTGCGTGGGTGACACCAAGGCCGAACTGCGCGCCCTGCTGGCCGAGTACAAGGCTGCCGGCATCAAGCGCATCGTTGCCCTGCGTGGTGACCTGCCGTCGGGCATGGGCATGGCCAGTGGCGAACTGCGCTACGCCAGCGACCTGGTGGAGTTCATCCGTCAGGAAACCGCTGACCACTTCCATCTGGAAGTGGCCGCCTATCCGGAAATGCACCCACAGGCGCGCGATTTCGAAGCCGACCTGGGTAATTTCGTGCACAAGGTCAAGGCCGGTGCCGACAGCGCCATCACCCAGTATTTCTTCAATGCCGATAGCTACTTCTACTTTGTAGAGCGCGCGCAGAAGCTGGGCGTAGACATCCCGGTGGTACCCGGCATCATGCCGATCACCAACTACAGCAAGCTGGCACGCTTCTCCGACGCCTGCGGCGCCGAGATCCCGCGCTGGATCCGCAAGCAACTGGAAGCCTATGGCGACGACACTGCCAGCATCCAGGCCTTCGGCGAAGAAGTGATCACCCGCATGTGCGAACAGCTGCTGCAAGGCGGCGCACCGGGCCTGCACTTCTATACCTTGAACCAGGCCGAAGCGAGCCTGGCGCTGTGGAACAACCTGAAGCTGCCGCGCTGAAATCTTTTGGTAAAGTCTGCTTAAGAAATGATTAAGGCTTTGGTCATAGACTAAAGCCTTATTTATTTCCGGGTTACACAGGTCATACCTGCCATGCAGCATCTCCAGCCATCGCGCCCCCAGCTTGTCTACCTGGCTTTTGGCCCGGCAACCTACCATCAGGAAGCCTGTTTCAGCATCGTCAGCGCCCTCGCCCAGCTGGGCCCGGCAGCGCACGACGCCATGGACATCCAGGTCTACACCGACAACCCGCAGCCATATGCAGGGCTACCCGTTAACCTCCACGTGCTGGATGAGGCCACACGCCAGGCCTGGAACGCCCCTCACGGCTACCACTTTCGCAGCAAGCATGTGCTTTTGCGCCAAGTGCTGCAGCAACACCCGCTGGCCGTGCTGATCGACACCGATACCTTCTTCCGCAAATCGCCGCTGCAACTGTTCGCCCGGGTGGCGCCCGGCAAGCTTTTGTGTAACGCCATCGGCCCACGCTACGGGGCGAACCAGAAGTGCCTGCTGTACAAGAACCTGCTGACCATTCTCCAGTCCCGAGACCTGGCCGACTGCCAGATGCCACTGGTCAACTCCGGGGTGATCGGCCTCACTGCCGATGACGCCCGCACCCTGGACCGCTCCATCGCCATGATGGATGAGTTCTACCCCTTGGCCCGGGAGGCCTATACCCTCGAAGAGTTCTGCCTGGCGGTAGCGGCCTATCGCAAGCTGGAGCTGGCCGGATGCACCGACGTCATTCACCACTACTGGAGCCGCAAGGCGCAGTTTCGCGCCAAGATCCAGGCCTGGCTGCGCAAGCACGGCCACGACCCGCTAAGCCAGGCCGCGCTGGCCGACGTGGCCCTGGTCAACGACCAGTTACCGCGGCCACCGGCCTTGCATCGGCTGGGTTACAAGGCACTGAGCCTGACCCTGCCCAGCCAGGAACGCCAGTTCGCCCGCGAACTGCTGTATGGCTGCTACCCTTACCCCAACGAGTTCGACCGTGCCTGTGCACCGGCCTGGTGGGACAAGGCCCTGGAGAACCTCAATGCCCGCCATGGGCGCATGGAGCCCGAGCGGCTTCGCCAGTGTCTGCGTCATCCGGGGTTGCGGCTGTCGCTGGGCGAGCGACGCAAGGATATCGAGGCCCATCTGTTGCGAACCTCCCAGGGCTGAGGTGCTCGCAAGACCCATTGCCTTGCGCGATCCCACATCGATCGCGCATGTCTTTACCATGCCCCGGCCGAACGCGTAATCTCCGGCCATGCGCCACATCGCCCGGTTGTTCTGGATCCTGCTGCTCGTTTGCCTGAGCCCGTTGGCTCTGGGCGAACGCTTGCGCCTGGTATCCGATGACTGGGCCCCATATGTGTATCAGCACGACGGCCAGCCGCGCGGTATCGACTATGAAGTCACCAATCAGGTGTTCGCGCGCCTGGGGGTCGAGGTGGAGTGGCAGTTCCTGCCATGGAAGCGCTGTCTGGTAATGATCGAGCAAGGCCTGGCCGATGGCATTCTCGACATCTTCCAGACCGAGTCGCGCCAACCCTATCTCATATACGCGCAAGAGCCCATGTCGGAGGTCGAGTTCGTCCTGTTCCAGGCCAGTGCACGTCGCCATGCCGTTACCCAACTGCAAGACCTCGCCGGCCTCACCGTCGGCACATCGCCGGGCTACGCCTACGGCGACACGTTCAATGGGGCCACGTACTTCACGCGCGAAGCCGCCCCCACCCACGAAGCCAACTTCGGCAAGCTGGTGCTGGGCCGTATCGACCTGGCCATCACCGACCGCAGGGTCGGGCGGTATCTGCTGCACCAACTGGGCATGCAACGGCAAGTCGAAGAACTGCCACTGGTCATCAGCCGCCAGACTCAATACCTGGGCCTGGTGCGCAAACCCGGGCGCGAGGAACTGGCCGCGGCCTTTGCTGAAGAGTTGCGGCGCTTCAAGCAGGAACCGGCCTATGCGGCAATCAGCAACCACTACACAGGCGACATCGGAAACATTCTCAACGCCGTTGAGCAGCAGGAAAGCAGCACAGCGCGATAGCTCTGTTATACTCGGGCCTTCCCGCCCGGCTCACGCCCGGACGCTCGGCCTCGCAACAGGCATCCCGATCGGCACCGACGCCCCTTCGCGTCCAGCCTCCGTTTCCCGGATGTGCAGTGAAAGCCCAGCTGGACCGGACGCGATCGCATCCCACCGATGCCCGTCGCGCCAGGCAGAACATCCCAAACGGGCCCAGCCCAAACGAGAACAGGATCGCCCATGTCCTTTGCTTCCCTCGGTCTCTCCGAGGCTCTTGTCCGCGCTATCGAGGCTGCGGGCTATACCCAGCCGACCCCCGTGCAACAGCGGGCAATTCCCGCCGTGTTGCAAGGCCGCGACCTAATGGTGGCTGCCCAGACGGGTACTGGTAAAACCGGTGGCTTCGCCCTGCCGATTCTCGAGCGCCTGTTCCCGGCCGGCCACCCTGACAAGTCGCAGCGGCATGGCCCGCGCCAGCCTCGCGTACTGGTCCTGACCCCGACCCGCGAACTGGCCGCCCAGGTGCATGACAGCTTCAAGGTCTATGCACGGGACCTGCCGCTGGTCAGCGCCTGCATCTTCGGCGGTGTCGGCATGAATCCGCAGATCCAGGCCATTGCCAAGGGTGTCGATGTTCTGGTCGCCTGCCCGGGCCGCTTGCTCGACCTGGCCGGTCAGGGCAAGGTCGACCTGGCCCACGTTGAAATCCTCGTGCTCGATGAAGCCGACCGCATGCTCGACATGGGCTTCATCCACGACGTCAAGAAGGTACTTGCCCGCTTGCCGGCCAAACGCCAGAACCTGCTGTTCTCGGCCACCTTCTCCAAGGACATCACCGACCTTGCCGACAAGCTCCTGCACAACCCGGAGCGTATCGAGGTCACCCCGCCGAACACCACCGTCGAGCGTATCGAGCAGCGCGTCTACCGCCTGCCGGCCAGCCACAAGCGCGCGCTGCTGGCACACCTGATCACCCTGGGCGCCTGGGAACAGGTGCTGGTGTTCACCCGTACCAAGCACGGCGCCAACCGCCTGGCCGAATACCTGGAAAAGCACGGCCTGACCGCCGCCGCCATCCACGGCAACAAAAGCCAGAACGCCCGCACCAAGGCCCTTGCCGACTTCAAGGCGAACAGCGTCCGCGTGCTGGTTGCCACCGACATCGCTGCCCGCGGCCTGGACATCGATCAGCTGCCACACGTGGTCAACTTCGAGTTGCCGAATGTCGAAGAAGACTACGTACACCGTATTGGCCGTACTGGCCGTGCCGGTCGTTCGGGCGAGGCCATTTCCATGGTCGCGCCGGATGAAGAAAAGCTGCTCAAAAGCATCGAGCGGGTCACCAAGCAGCGCATCCCGGATGGCGACCTGATGGGCTTCGACGCCAGCCAGGTTGAAGCCGAAAAGCCCGAAGTACGCGAGCG
The DNA here is from genome assembly GCF_003205205.1 of Pseudomonas sp. LB-090624. GTDB lineage: Bacteria > Pseudomonadota > Gammaproteobacteria > Pseudomonadales > Pseudomonadaceae > Aquipseudomonas. The sequence continues at coordinate 18,840 of NZ_QJRL01000029.1, read as the reverse complement.
CCCGCAGAATAACGGCCGCGGTGGCCGTAACCAGCAGGCCCGTGGCGAAGGCGGCAAAGACGCCAACGGCGGCCGCAAGGACAAGGGCAAGGATAAAGGCAAGGCCAAGCAGCAGGCTGCTGAAAAGCCGGCCGACAAGGAAAAGAGCGGCGACAAGCAACAGCAGCCGCGCAAGCCGCGTGACAAGAAACCGCGCCAACAGCAGGCCGGCAGTGGCAATGTGCCGAAAGCACCGGCTGACCGTGACCCGGAAGAGTTCCTGGACGACGAGATCGACAACTTCGGTAACCGTGCCGACTATGTCAGCCCGTACCAAGGCAAGAACCAGGGCCGCAATCGCCGCCCAGGTGGTGGTGCCGGCCAAGCTCAAGGCCAAGGTGCCGGCCAGCGCAGCAACAGCGGTGGTCAGGGCCAGGCCCGCAACGGCGGCCAGCAGCGCAGCAGTGGTAGCAGCGGCGAAAAACGCCCACCTCGCGCCAATAACGGTGGTGGTGCCCGTCGTGATGGCGGCGCTGGCCGTGGTCGCCCGGCACGTGATGACGCTGCCCGGCCAGAGCCGGCGGTGCGCAACCCGCGCCAGCCGGAAAAACAGCCGGTCATCATCCGCAAGGAATCCAAGCTCGACCGTTACCCGACGCCAGAACAGCTGGACGACCTGCCAAGCCGCCCGCGCGGTGAGCGCCCGGCACTGCTGACCCGCAAGGGCTCATAGAAGTAAGGGGGCCGCTTTGCGGCCCTTTCGCTAAAAAGGCCGCCCCCACAGGTATTGCGCAGTTTTCACGTACTGCGTCATACCTGTGGGGGCGGCCTTTTTAGCGAAAGGGCTGCACAGCAGCCCCTCGGTATTTCAGCTACCGCAGATTACTTCTGCTTCACACCTTCAACACTGATATCCAGGTCCAGGGTTTGCGAAGTCGGGCCTGGGCCCTTGATGCCGAAGTCGTTCAGGTTAAGCGTGGTGGTGGCATTGAAGCCAGCGCGCTCGCCACCCCAGGGGTCCTTGCCTTCACCGTTGAAAGTAGCCTTGAAGGTGACAGGTTTGGTGACGCCGTGCAGGGTCAGGTCGCCGGTCACGTCAGCCGTCTTGTCGCCAGTCGACTTGACGCTAGTGGAAACGAACTTGGCTTCCGGGTACTTCTTGACGTCGAGGAAGTCAGCGCTGGCAATGTGCTTGTCGCGCTCGGCATGGTTCGACCACAGGCTGGCGGTTTTCAGGTCGACATTGATTTTGCTGGCTTCAGGCTTGGCGCTGTCCCACGTGAAGTTGCCATCGAAGTCCTTGAAGGTACCGTGGATGAAGCTGTAGCCCAGGTGGCTGATTTTCCAATCAACGAACGCGTGCTGCCCTTCCTTGTCGATCTTGTACTCGGCAGCCATGGCCTGGCCAGCGGAGAGCAGAGCGGTACCGAGCGCCAGAGCGGCAAAAGTCTTTTTCAACATCCTGTTCATTCCTATGCAATTGAGGTTGAGAGTCAAGCTTTGCGGCCCAGCATGCGGCTCAGGGTCGCGTCACGGTCGATGAAATGGTGCTTGAGCGCGGCCAGGGCATGCAACACGGCAAAAATCACCAAGCCCCAGGCCAGCCAGAGATGTATCACGCCAGCCACATCTGCCTGGTCGGGCAGGTCACTGATCAAGGCCGGTACTTCGAACAGGCCGAACACCGGGATACCGACGCCATCAGCGGTGGAAATGAGGTAACCGGCGCCCATCACTGCAAACAGCCCAAGGTAAAGTGCCAGATGGCCCAGTTTGGCCGCGGTGCGGGTGAACGCACCGTGGGTGGCCGGTGCCGGTGGTGGCGGGCTTACGAAGCGCCAGAGCACCCGCAGGAGCATCACCGCCAACAGCACCAGGCCGATGCTCTTGTGCAGGTCCGGGCCGGATTTGCGCCACGGGCTGTAGTAGTCAAGGCCGACCATCCACAGGCCCAGGCCGAACAAACCGAAAACCGCCAGCGCCACGCCCCAGTGCAGGACGATACTGACCACGCCGTAGCGAGAAGGTGAATTGCGCAGTTGCATGTTGGCGTGTTTCCCCGTGAAAGCTGTGCACAGACTATCGCGTAACGTATCGAATAAAAGCGGAAAAAATTGCTTAGGATTATCGAGAAATCCGATATGTATTGTGTAAGCGTCCCATTAAGGAAACATTAACGATAGACGCAGGATTCAGGGTTGCCAGTGCCGGCCCATGGCCGGCGCTGGCAATGATTCAACCGGCCTTGGCCTGGGTATTGGCCACGGTTTTTTTCGCCGGCTCAGACTTGGCAGTAGCTTTCTTGCTCTCGGCAGGTTTTTGCGCTGGCTTGTGCGCCGGCGCATGCTTGGCCGGGGCAGCCTTGCTCGCAGCTGGCTTGGCTGCCGCTTCCTTCACGACTGGCGCAGGTGCAGCTTGCGGCGCAGGCGCTGGAGCGGGCGCAATTACCGGTGCCACTGCTTCAGCCTTGGCAATCGGCTCGGCCTTTACCTCGGGCTTGTCCGCCCCACCGAACAGACGCTTGAAGAAGCCTGGCTTGTCCTGCTTGGCCTCATCGACCGGCTTCGCCTCGGTCTTGGCTGGCACCTGCTCAGCCTTGCCCGACTTGTCGGACGAACCCCCGAACATATTCGAGAAGAAGCCACCCTTGTTCTCCTTGGCCGCCGCGCCTGCCGCAGCAGCCGCGACCGGCGCCGCCTTGGCGGGGTCGAACGACTTGCCAGCCAGCAGGTCTTGCGCCTGGCTGGCGGCACGCTGGCCACTGCGCAGCGCGCCTTCCAGCGTGCCTGGGTACAGGGCATCGGTGTGCTCACCCGCAAAGGTGATGCGCTGCACTGGACGCTCCCACAGGCGCCAGTACTTGCTGATCTGCCCCGGGCCGTAGGCCAGGTAAGCACCACCAGTACTGGCATCGACGCTGTAGCGCTTGACCTCATAGCCAGTGAACGCACCACGCGCCTGCGGGTAGAACGCATGCAGGCGGATCAGCACCTGGTCAACCATCTGCTTGTCGCCAAAGGCCTGCAACAGGCGGGCATTGTCGCCAGACAGGTTGATAACCACGTTGGCACCGCCCTTTAGCGCCGGTTCGATCCACAGCATGCCAAGCCCGGTGTTACTGAAGATTTCCCCCGACATGCGCGCGCGGCTTTCCCATACCGGCTTCTTGAACTTCAGCATGAGCTGGTCGCGCCAGCCATAGTTGGTGCCCCTTAGCGCCGCCAGGTGCTTGGCGTCCAGGCCTGGGGTCATCTGGATCTTGGCCAGGGCGCGCAACGGCACGGCCATGACCAGGTAATCGGCCTGATAACCGACACTGCCGACTTTGACCGTGACACTGTCCTTGTCCTGCACAATCGCGGTGACCGGCGAGCTGGTCTTGATGGTCTTCAACTGCTTGACGAAAGCCTGGGCCAGTACCGGGCTACCGCCGGGCAGGCGTGCGGCGCGCAGGTCGCGGTCACTGACGCCACGGTAGACGCGGTTCTGCTGGGCAAAGTACAGCAGCGACAGGCGCGACGGTTCATCGTAGCGGGTGCGGATCTGCTGGTTGACCAATTGGCGGGCGGTGGCCGGCAGTTGCAGCTTGTCCAGCCAGGTGGAAACGTTGATCTGGTCGAGGGCGAACAGCGTGCTGGTGGCCTGCGGGTTCAGCGGGTCGTCGATCGAACGGGCCAGGTCGTCGAGGGTTTTCTCGTAGCGCTTGAGTGCCTCGGCTGTGGCCGGCTGCTTGGTTGCCAGGTCGGTGGCGCTGAAATATTCGCCGTCGATCAGATATCCCGGGGTGCGTACGAACTCGGGCGCCGGCAGTGTTTCAAGCTTGAAACGGTCAAGGTACTGGTTGAGCACCGGCTGCGCCTTGGCGTTGCCGATCCACTCGCTGGTGGCAAGGCCCGAGCGCCCGCCCATGCCGGCCTTGGCTTCCAGCAGCGTCACCTGCCAGCCTTTGTTCTGCAGTTCATAGGCCGCGGTCAGGCCCGCCAGGCCACCACCCACGACGATCGCGGTGGGCGTTTTATCCTTCGCCAGCGCGGTGCCGCTGGAAACACCAATCAATATCAACGCGCACAGACGCACCCAAGCAGCAGCCATGTCGGCGAACTCCGAGTCAGAGGTTATGGAAACGGGGAGAGGCAGAAATGCCCCGGGGAGATGCGTTAAGAATACGTCAGCTCCGCCAACCCTGCCAGCGCAGTGACATCAAGTGCCTTTCGCAACTGACATTTTTGCCAGTAGCCATGTCACACCGCGGCAGGCGAAGCTGGCGAGGATGGCCATCAGCCCCACCAGGAGGGCATGCGCATGATCTTCGAGGAGCATTTCCAGCACGTCGAACGGCAGTTTCTGTGGCACAGGCAGACCCTATTCACCCCCTCGGGTCTGAGCATCCGCTCCAACAGCACCTCATGGACCGGCTTCCATGAGGCGTTCAAAGGCGAGGACGGCACCGAGCTGGTAATCGGCGAGCACAGCGACGTGGAAATATCCTTTGCCCAGGAGGTCGAGTGCCTGCGCCTGGAATACTACGTGGTCAGCGACTTCCTGTGTGACGACCTGCACATGCTGTTCGATGCCGAGAACCTTGATTACGACCTGTGCGCCCCTGTCCCCCGCAACTTCTACTGGCTCACGCTTGAAGGTAGCGGTTTTCGCGATTTGCGCCCGGGGCCCATTGCCACACAACCTTACCACCAGGTAATCGATGGGCCATTCCGGCGCCTGACGATCTCCACCTCGCAGGCCGGTACGGTACACATCCGCCGCCTCGAATGGACCGGCACCCGACGCCACTGAACGGCAGCGGTTGTGGTGCCCAGCAGCATTGCTTAGGCTTACGCGGTCGAACCACGCCGTAAAGCCAGGAGAAGTGCCCATGGGCCTTAATGATCAGTGGATGCAACGCGACCTCAAGGTCCTGTGGCACCCCTGCACCCAGATGAAAGACCACGAGCAATTGCCGCTGATCCCTATCAGGCGCGGCGAGGGCGTATGGCTGGAAGACTTCGAAGGCAAGCGCTACCTGGACGCGGTGAGCAGCTGGTGGGTCAACGTATTCGGCCATGCCAACCCGCGCATCAACCAGCGCATCAAGGACCAGGTCGACCAACTGGAGCACGTGATCCTGGCCGGCTTCAGCCATCAGCCGGTGATCGAGCTGTCCGAGCGCCTGGTGGCCATGAGCCCGGCCGGGCTTGACCGGGTGTTCTATGCCGACAACGGCTCGTCGTGCATCGAAGTCGCCCTGAAGATGAGCTTCCACTACTGGCAGAACGTCGGCAAACCGGGCAAGAAGCGCTTCGTCACCCTCACCAACAGCTACCACGGCGAAACCATCGCCGCGATGTCGGTCGGCGATGTGCCGCTGTTCACCGAGACTTACAAGGCGCTGCTGCTCGATACGATCAAAGTGCCGAGCCCGGACTGTTACCTGCGCCCCGAAGGCATGGGCTGGGAGGAGCATTCGCGCAACATGTTCGCAGCCATGGAACAGACCTTGGCCGAACACCACCAGACCATTTCCGCGGTGATCATCGAGCCGCTGATCCAGGGCGCCGGCGGCATGCGCATGTACCACCCGGTGTACCTCAAGCTGCTGCGTGAAGCCTGCGACCGCTACGACGTGCACCTGATCCATGACGAAATCGCCGTGGGCTTCGGCCGTACCGGCACCATGTTCGCCTGCGAGCAGGCCGGCATCCGCCCGGACTTCCTGTGCCTGTCCAAGGCATTGACCGGCGGTTATCTGCCCCTGGCCGCCTGCCTGACCACCGACAAGGTGTACCAGGCGTTCTACGACGACTACCCGACCCTGCGCGCGTTCCTCCACTCCCATAGCTACACCGGCAACCCGCTGGCTTGTGCTGCCGCGCTGGCGACGCTGGACATCTTCGCGCAAGACAACGTGATCGAGGCCAACAAGGCCCTGGCCACGCGCATGGCCAGCGCCACTGCACACCTGGTCGATCATGCCCACGTCGCCGAAATTCGCCAGACCGGCATGGCCCTGGCCATCGAGATGGTCCAGGACAAGGCGGGCAAGGTCGCCTACCCCTGGCAAGAGCGACGCGGCCTGAAGGTGTTCGAACATGCGCTGACCCGCGGCGCCCTGCTGCGGCCGCTGGGCAGCGTAGTGTACTTCCTGCCACCGTATGTAATTACGCCAGAGCAGATCGACTTCCTGGCCGAGGTCGCCAGCGAAGGCATCGACATTGCCACGCGCGACAGCGTCAGTGTTGCGGTACCGGCCAACTTCCATCCCGACTTCCGCGATCCGGGCTAGGCCCGAAATCCCCGCCGCCAAACCCTGTGGGAGCGCTCCCACAGGGTCACATGATCCCTTTTCGTCCGAGCAGAACCATGAGACTGTCCCGCTTCTTCATCGACGCCCCCTTGAGCCTCGGCGAGCATGACCTGCCCGAAGCCCAGGCCCACTACATTGGCCGCGTACTGCGCATGGCCCCCGGCGCCGCCGTGCAGCTGTTCGACGGCAGCGGCCAGGAATACCTCGGCCAGTTGCTTGAAGTGGGCAAGAAAACCGTCCGCGTCAGCCTTGACCAGGCCATCGCCGGCCAGGCCGATTCCCCGCTGCACGTCCACCTCGGCCAAGGCTTGTCGCGTGGCGAGCGCATGGACTGGGCAATTCAGAAAGCCACAGAACTGGGCGCCAACGAAATCACCCCCATCGTCAGCGAGCGCTGCGAAGTGCGCCTGAAGGACGAACGCGCCGACAAGCGCCTGGCCCACTGGCGGCAAGTGGCAATCAGCGCCTGCGAGCAATGTGGCCGCTCGACCTTGCCGGTCATCCATCCGCCAGTGACCCTGGCCGAATGGCTGAGTAGCAGCCAGGCCGACCTGAAGCTGGTCCTGCACCCGGTGGCCGAACCACTCACCCGCCATGCCAAGCCTGCGACACTGGCCTTTTTGATCGGGCCCGAAGGCGGCCTGAGCGAAGCCGAAGTGGAGCAGGCCAAGGCCGCCGGTTTCCACGCAGCCCGCCTCGGCCCACGTGTGCTGCGCACCGAGACGGCGCCAGTGGTGGCCTTGTCGGTGGCCCAGCAGTTGTGGGGCGATTTTTAACTAGCGTACGTAGAACGACACCGCCACGAAGTGCATCAGGCTGCCTGCGATCACGAACAGGTGCCAGATGCCATGTGCGTGGCGCAGGCGACTGTCCAGCGCGAAAAAGATGATGCCCACGGTGTACAACACCCCGCCCGCGGCCAACCAGACGAAGCCGGCGGTGCCCAGCGAGTGCAGCAGCGGCTTGACGGCCACCAGTACGATCCAGCCCATCACCGCGTAAATGATGATTGAAAGGATTCGTGCCTCGGAACGTGGCTTGATCTCTTGCAGCATGCCGAGCACAGCCAGCCCCCAGACAACGCCGAACAGGCTCCAGCCCCAGGGGCCACGCAGGCTGACCAGGCAGAACGGCGTATAGCTGCCGGCAATCAGCAGGTAGATCGACAGGTGGTCGAGCTTTCGCATGATCACCTTCGCTCGCCCGCGCGTGCTGTGGTAAAGGGTGGATATGCTGTACAGCAACAGCAAAGTGCTGCCGTAGATGGAGAAACTGACGATCTTCCACGGGTCACCTTGCAGGCCCGCAACCACGATCAGCCAGATGGCCCCGATACAGGCCAGGACAGCCCCTACCAGGTGAGTCCATGCGTTGAAGCGTTCACCGTAATACATGCAAACACAGACCTCCTGAGGTGGGCTGGGTTCCAGATGATGTCTGTTCCTGCCTGTCATACTACCCAGGGTCGGGTTGCAGTTCCGCGTCACGCACCAAGCGTTCCAGGGCGACCAGGTCAGGCACCCGCGCGACCTGCTCACCCACTTGCACCGCTGCCAACTCCAGGCGCCCCAGCGCCACGTCCACATAGTTCAGTTGGCTGTCGAGCTTGCAAGAACGCGGAATGCCCTGCAGCAGCAGCGCCAGGTAGCGTAGCCCGGTATCGCCGAGGGCATTGAGCACCACCACCCTGGCCCGGTCGCCGCAAGGCGTCTCGCCACCGCACGCAGCCTCGAAGCCGATCAGCGGCAAGCGCTGCTGGCGCCAGTCGATCCAGCCCAGGTGCCAGGCTGGTTCATTTTGCTGGCACATCAGGTTGCGCTGGCCGCTCAACTCGGCGACCGCCACGTTGGGCAGCACCAAGGTGCGGTCACCCAACGGCAACAACAACCCGGTCAGGCTGCTGCGCTGGCCGGCGATCAACTCAAGCATGGGTCTGGCTCCAGTGAGCAATGCTCTGCAGCAGCAGCGATTCCTGGTACGGCTTGCCCAGGTATTCGTTGACGCCGATGGCCATCGCGCGGTCGCGGTGCTTCTGCCCGGTGCGCGAGGTAATCATGATGATCGGCAGGTCTTTGAGCCGTTCGTCACGGCGAATCCGCGTAGCCACCTCAAAGCCGTCCATGCGCGGCATCTCGATGTCCAGCAGCAACACGTCGGGCCGGTGCTCTTCTAATAGTGCCATGGCATCGACACCGTCCTTGGCCGTGAGCACACTCATGCCGTGACGTTCCAGCAGGCGGCTGGTGACCTTGCGCACGGTTACCGAATCGTCCACCACCATCACCAACAAGGCGCGGCGCGGGGCAGGGCCGAGCAGCGGGTGCTGGGCACCGCCACCGGGCAGGCGCGCCAGGCGGCGCTGCTGGCCCCGCAGCTGGCCCAGCAGGTCGAGAATCAGCACCACCCGACCATCGCCCAGCAGCGTCGCCCCCGATAGCCCGGCAACTGCGGCAAACTGTGGCCCCAGGCTCTTGACCACAATTTCCCGGCTGGGTGACAGGCCATCGGCCTGGATAGCGAACGATTGCTCCTTGGAGTGCACCAGCAGCACCGGCAACGGCACGCTCAAACCCAGCAAGGTGGGGCGCGGCACCCCCTGTAGCAACTCACCGAGGTAGCGCAGCTCGTATTCGTGGCCGGCGTAGACATAACGCGGCGAGCTCAACTGGTAGCAGGCCGCCAGTTCTGCCGGCGGCACGCGGACGATACCCTCGATGGTATTCAGCGGAATGGCATACTGTTCTTCGCCCAGATGCACCATCAGCGCACGGTTGATCGACACGGTGAATGGCAGGCGGATCAAGAAGCGAGCACCCTTCCCCTGGGCCGACTCGATGCTCATCGAGCCACCCAGTTGCTTGACCTCCTCGTGCACCACGTCCATACCCAGACCGCGCCCGGAAATCTGGGTGATCTTCTCGGCAGTGGAAAAGCCAGGGCGCAGGATGAACTGCAGAATCTCGTGATCGCTCAAATGCGCCTGCGGGTCCAGCAGGCCGCGCTTGATGGCCTTGCGACGCACGGCTTCCAGCGGCACACCGGCACCGTCGTCAGTCATTTCGATGACAATATCGGCACCTTCGTGCAGCAGGTTCAGGTGGATTGTGCCCTGCTCCGGCTTGCCTGCAGCCAGGCGCACCTCGCGGCTTTCCAGGCCATGATCGACGGCATTGCGCAGCATGTGCTCCAACGGCGCGACCATGCGTTCGAGCACACTGCGGTCCAGCTCGCCCTCGGCATTGCCGACCACCAGTTCTACCTGCTTGCCCAGCTCGCTGGCCACCTGCCGCACCACCCGCTGCAAGCGTGGCACCAGGCGTTCGAACGGCACCATCAGTGTGGCGGTCAGGCCTTCCTGCAACTGGCTGTTTACCCGTGCCTGCTGCTGCAGCAGGCTGTAAGCCTCATGGGCGCGCTGGGCAAGGGTTTCTTTAAGATCGAGCATGTCCGAGGCAGATTCGAACAACGCCCGCGACAGCTGCTGCAACTGCGAGTGACGGTCCATTTCCAGCGGGTCGAAGTCATCATAGGCATCTCCTTCGAATTGCTGGCGGCTGGAGATCCGCCCCTGGGTCTCGATGTCCAGGCGCAGCAACTGGTCGCGCATGCGCTCAAGCGTGGTTTCCATCTCGTTGAGGGTGAACTGCGCGTCGTTGACCTGCTGCTCGATGCGCCCACGGATGATCGAGTGCTCGCCGGCCAGGTTACCCAGCTCGTCGAGCAGCTCGGCATCGACCTTGACCATGTCGCCCGGCGCCCTCTCCGGGGCGACTGCCGGCACATCGGCACTGGCAGCCTCCAGCGGCCCCTGGCCAGCCGCACTGTCGGTCAGCGCCGCACTGCTGAAGTTGCGAATGTAGTCGATCAGTGCAGTGGCAGCATGCAACGGCTGGCCCAGGCGCACAGCATCGAGCATGTGCGCCAGGCGGTCGTGGCAGTTCTGCAGCAGGGCGAACAGCGGCGGGCTCGGAGGCAGGCGGCCGACGGCCAGCAGTTCGTAGAGAAACTCCAGTTCGTGGGCCAGATCACCGATCGGGGCGATTTCGACCATGCGCGCCACACCCTTGAGGGTGTGCAGGTCGCGCATGAGGTTGTCCACCTCGACGCTGTTGCGCGGGTCGCCTTGCCAGCGCGCCAAAGCAGCGGCGGCGCTCTCGACAATGTCCGAGCTTTCTTCGAGAAACACTTCCAGCAGCTCTTCGCCGGGGCTTTCCGGCACGTGCGCCGGCGGCTCGTCCAGCTCCGAGAGCAAGGGCGGGCGTGGCATTCCCAAGCCCAGGGTATCGGCAAAGTCCATGTCCGGGTGCAACGGCGTTACCGTATCGATGCCCACCAGGCCGGTGGCATCCGGCGCCAGGGCCTGGCCCAGCAAGCTGCGCAGGCTGTCGACCAGTTCCACGCGCGGCGGAATATCTTGCCCAGCCGCGACTTCATCGAGCATGTCCAGCAAAGCTTCGTGGGCACGCTGAGCCTGGGCGAAGAAACGCCCATCGGCCGGCAGGCTGCCCTCCTCCACCGCCCCGTACAGGTCAAGCAGGGCTTCGCACACTTCATCCATCTGCCATAGATCAGCCAGGTGCGCGGCATGGCCCAGGGTAGTCATTTCATCAAGCAGGGTATCCAGCGCACCACGCTGGCCGGGTGCTTGCTGCCAGTGTGCCAGTGACGCTTCGGCGTTGAGCAGGATATCCATGGCCTGCGCCAGGAAGCTGGCGACTTGCTGCGGGTCACGCTTGCCGCGCCGGGCGTGCTGCGGCGCGTGATGCAGGACAGCCAAGCGCCCGTCCACGGCCTGGCCGACCTGTTCGATCAGCTCGGCGGCGCCGGGAATGGCTGACAGCGGCGTGCTGTCGAGTTGCGCCAAGCCCAGGTGGAACAGCGAACGCGCAGCCTCCAGCCATTCAAGCTCGGCCATTTCCAACGGCAACTGGTGGCCCTTGTACTCTCGGGCCAGGCGGTCGAAGGCGGTAGCCAGTTCAGCGACCGGCATGACCCCGGCCATTGCCGCGCTGCCCTTGAGCGTGTGCAGCGCGCGTTGCAGGCCATCGCTGACCGGCGTTTCCTGGCTGTCGGCCCCTTGCAGGAAAGCATCGAGGCTGGCCAGGTGGCCCTGCGCCTCGCTGCGGAATATGTCCAGCAGCTGAGGGTCGAGGCCGTCGATATCAGCAACGGCCGGCACGTCGTTTTCAGCCAGCGCATGCAGGTGCCCGGCCAGTTGCTCGATCTCGCTGAGTTGGGGCAGCTGACCGGCAGCGAAGTCGGCCAGCAGGTCAGGCAGGTGAACGAATGCCTGCTGCAAGGCCACCACACCTTCCGGGCTGAGCACGCTGCGCCCTTCCAGCACCCGGTTCAACAGGTGCTCCGCGCCCCAGGCCAGTTCGGCCACCGCTTCGGCATGCACCATGCGGCCACTGCCTTTGAGCGTGTGCAGCGCCCGGCGTACTTCGCCCAGCGCCTCATGCTGCTGGTTGTCGGCGCGCCAGCGCAGCCAGTGGCGCTCGATGTCCGGCAGCAGCTCGCCTGCCTCGTCGAGGAACACTTCGCGCAGTTCGTCATCGATACCATCCAGGCCCGTACTGGCTTCGACCAGCGCACAGTGCACCCCTAGCTTCGCCAGACTGGCTCGCGCCATATCGATAAAGGGTTGGCCATCGGCCAGCGGGTCAGCCACCCGCCATTGCAGGTACCACTCGGCGGCGCTCAAGGCCTCGGCCAGGTGCGCCAGTTCATCGGCAGGTGGCTCCACCTCCAGGTGTTGCAACCAGCGCTGCACATAGCCGGCACAGCCGGCGAACACTTCGGCCACGGCTGGCAGCATCAACATCGCCAGCGCGCCACGCACCTGCTGCAACAAACCCGGCAAGGGTTGCAGACGTTGCCGCGGCCAGCCGGACTCGAGGCAATCGCCGATCAGGTCCTTGGCCTGCTGCAGCACGTTCAGCGACTCGTTCAGCACCAACTGGCGAATTTCCGCGAGGTCCGAACCCGGCAGGCCGCCCTGGCCGTTTTCTTCCAGCGGGCCGACCATGCCGTTGAGCGTGGCCTCGACATAGAGCAAGGCGCCTGCCACGTCCATCAGCACCGCATCGTCCACTGCCCGCTCGCCCTGGGACAATGCCTGCAGCACCAGTACCTGGTCGATGATGACTCGCCGCGGTTGCTGGAAACCCAGCACGGCCAGGGTGTCGGCCACGTGCCGCAGCGGCGCCAGCAAGGCGTCGAGCTGCTCGCTGTGCTGGCGGTCACCGCGCCCGAACAGGTCAAGACGCTCCTTGATGCGCATCAGGTCGTCGCACAGTGCGCTCACCACCGAGCGCAGGGCATCGCGCCCCGGACCGGCCTGCAGTTGGTCGCGCCAATTACCCAGTGACAGGTCGAGGTTGGCCAGGTCATCGGAGCCGGCAAAGCGCTGCGCGGCACCACTGATCAGGCTGGCCTGGGCCAATGGCTCGACGCCACGGCAGGCGCGCAGTTGGTTGAGCAACGGCAGCATCACCAACGGCAAGTCGTGGCGCGCGCCGCGCAACCGCTCAAGGTATGAAGGCAGTTGCTCCAAGCCGCGGAACAATGCCCCCAGGCAATCCCCCCTTGGGCTAACCTGGCCTTCGGCCAAAGCCCGGGCAAACAGTTCCAGCTCCTCGGCCAGACGCGTGGCGCCACGCAGTTCGAGCATGCGCAGGCAACCGTGCACCTGGTGCAGGTTATCGACCACGAAGGCCAGCATCGACAAGTCGCCCGGCTCCCCGGCGAAGCGCTCCAGTGCCTGGCGCGCCTGGCCCAGGCAGTCGAGAATGGCGGCCTTGGTCCATGCCAGCGCCACCGTGTCGTGGCGCTCTGGGCTTAGTGCTGCTACAGCCATGGGCACTCCTCAGCGCGGCTCTTCGGTTGGGCTCTGCAGTGGTGGCAGGGTGAAGCCGGACACCGAACGGCGCATCTCGCTGGCCATGCGCGCCAAGTGGCGGATGCTGTCTGCGGTGGCACCGGAGCCAGCGGAGGTCTGCGCGGTAATCTGCTGGATCACCGCCATGGTGTGGGAAATCTGCCCGGCCGACGATGTCTGCAACTGGGCGGCGTCGGAAATGCTGTGGATAAGGTCAGCGAGGTTCTGCGATACGCCTTCGATCTCGGCCAGCGCCACCCCGGCATCCTGGGCCAAACGCGCGCCGCGCACCACCTCGGCGGTTGTCTGTTCCATGGAGATCACCGCCTCGTTGGTATCGGCCTGGATCGTGCGCACCAGTGCCTCGATCTGGCGGGTGGCCGACGACGAGCGTTCGGCCAGGCGCTGCACCTCGTCGGCAACCACGGCAAAGCCGCGGCCGGCTTCACCGGCCAGGGAGGCCTGGATGGCTGCATTGAGGGCGAGGATGTTGGTCTGGTCGGCAATGTCGTCGATCAGGCTGACGATATCGCCGATTTCCTGGGAAGATTCGCCCAGACGCTTGATCCGCTTGGCGGTGTCCTGGATCTGCTCGCGAATGTTGTCCATGCCGTTGATGGTGTTGTGCACCACCTCGTTGCCCTTGTTGGCGATGGCCACCGAGCGCTCGGCCACTTTGGCTGACTCGTAGGCGTGCGCAGAAACCCGGTCGATCGACTCGACCATGTCGCCGACCGCCTCGGACGCCTCGCTGATCTGTTCGGCCTGGTGCTCAGAGGCCTTGGCCAACTGCCGTGCGGTGTTCTGCGTGTCCTGCACGGCGGCGGCAACCTGCACGGCGCTGTGGTTGATGGTGGCGACCAGGTCGCGCAACTGGTCCACAGAATAATTGATCGAGTCGGCAATGGCGCCGGTGAAGTCTTCGGTTACCGAGACGGTCACGGTCAGGTCACCATCGGCCAGTTCTTCGATTTCGTCGAGCAGGCGCATGATCGCCTGCTGGTTGCGTTCGTTCTTTTCCGCAGTCTCGCGCAACTGGCGGTTGGTGGTGCGTACCATGACCAGGCCGATGAGAATGATCGAGGCCAGCGCCAGCAGGCCCAGTGCGTAGCCGCCGACGGTGTCGAGAGTGCGCCCACCGGCCAGGTTCTCGAAACCATTGGCAAGGTGCGAGGCCTCGTCGAGCAGGGTCTGCGACAGGCTGAAGATGTTGCCTGCGGCCTCCCGCACACGGAACAGTTCTGGCGAGGTTTCGAGGATTTCGTCCACCGAACCGGCAACGAACTGGAACAATTCGGCGATTTCGGCCAGCCGCGCACGGGCGTCGGCATCTTCCACACGGGTTATCTGGATCGCCGGATCGCCGTTGAGCATGCCCTCCAGCACCTGACCGAAGCGCCCGGCATCGCGGCCAAAGGCGTCGGCTGCCTGCGCGGCCGCGTCATCACCGGCCAGTACGGTATTGACCGACCCGAGGATGCGCTCGGCCAGCAACAGCTGGCGCTGGGCCACTGCCACCTGGTTGGCGGGTGCACCGCTCTGCAGCAGGATCTCGACCACTTTTTCATATTCCACCTGCAACTGCGGCACGGTCTCGGCCAGGGTCGCGGCCACCTGGTGCAGCGACAGCACAGTCTGCTCACTGGCCAGGATGGTGTCGGTGTTCTTGCGCAGGTTTTCCCAGTCGCGGCGCACCGCTTCCATCTCGTCGCGCACGTTCGGCGGTGCGGCAGGCAAGCCGGTGGACGGGTCACCCTGGCGCAGGTAGCCCCAGCGCCGCTCGAAGTCGTTGCGTGCATCCGACAGCAGCTTGAACGCCAGGGCCTTGCCGGTTGCCGCCTCGGTGGCGTTCTTGGCAATACGCTGCGACAGCACGCGCAGTTCGCCAGCATGGCCGATGTACTGCTTGTCGTAGTTGGACTGGGTGTTGAGATAGGCGAAGTTGGCGAACAGCAGGATGATCGACAGGATCAGGATAAGGAACAGCACGGTGATCTGCGCGATGCTGCGGGTACGTGGGGTCACGGTGGTAGCTGTGACGGGGGCGGCAGGCTTGTTCACGTTCGCATGTCCTATAACGCCACATCGAGAAAACCCGGCGCCTGGGCCAGGGCGAAGGGGCTGAAAATCGCCCAGTTGCGTTCACGCGGGAAGTGCCCCTGCACAAAACGCGCGGCGGCGGAGATCAGTGGCTGTGGCGGCGACAGCTGCAGGCTGTCCAGGGCAAAGTGCTGCAGGCCGAGCACCTCGTCCACCAGCAAGCCGACGAACAGGTCGTCGTGGTCCAGCACCAATACCCGACGCTGCTTGCCCGGGGCAACGTGGCCCAGGCCGAAGAAGCTGCTCAGGTCCATCACCGGCAACAGCCGGCCCCGCAGGTTGGCCACCCCGCATACCCAGGGCTGTACACCGGGAACGCGGCTGCTGCGTGGCTCGCGCAGCACCTCAGCCACTTCGCCCATGGGCGCGACGAACCACTGCCCGGCAATACGAAAGCCGATGCCGCTCCACTGCTGCAGGCGGTTGTCCTGCGGCGGCTGGTCAGCCACCAGCAAGCGGCAGCGCCGGTCGATGTCCAGCAATAACTCGAAGGCGGTCAACGACGCGCCCTGCGGGCGGGTGGTCAAGCCCCCAGCACTTCTTTGAGCTTGGCGATCAACGCGTGTTCTTCTACCGGTTTGGTGAGGAAGTCACGGGCGCCCTGGCGCGTGGCCCAGATCCGGTCGGTTTCCTGGTCCTTGGTGGTAACCACGATCACCGGGATGGCGCTGGTTTCCGGGTCCTTGCTGAGCTGGCGGGTAGCCTGGAAACCGTTCATGCCAGGCATGACGATATCCATCAGTACGGCATCAGGCTTGTCCTGCCGGGCCAGGGCCACGCCATCGGCACCGTTGCTGGCCTTGAGCACCTGGTGGCCGTGCTTTTCCAGCCACTCGGTCAAGCGGTACATCTCTGTCGGCGAGTCGTCGACAATCAGAACTCGGGCCATGCTGGTTCCCCATCAGGAAGTAGGACCGTGCCATGGCGGGGCGCGGTCAGGGTGCGTGTTGTTGAGGTGCGGCAAACCCGGGCACATGGGCACGGATCGCGTCGAGCAGTTCTTCCTTGCTGAACGGTTTGGTCAGGAACTGATCGGACCCGACCACCCGGCCGCGGGCCTTGTCGAACAAGCCATCACGCGACGACAGCAGGATCACCGGAGTGTCCTTGAAGGCGCTGTTGTGCTTGATCACCGCGCAGGTCTGGTAGCCGTCCAGGCGCGGCATCAGCACATCGACGAAGATGATGCCCGGCTGGTGGTCGACGATCTTGGCCAGGGCATCGAAACCATCGCTGGCCGTGATCACTTCGCAGCCCGCTTCACCGAGCAACATCTGCGCGGTGCGGCGGATCGTGCGCGAATCGTCGATCACCATCACCTTCAGGGGTTGTTCCATCACTTGGGCTACCGTCGCTGTTTATGCCGAAATCGTGGGGCCGCTGCGCGCCCTATCGCGACACAAGGCCGCTCCCGAACAGATCGCGCGCCCCTCTGGGCCTGCTGCACAGCGCTATGACTGGCATTTTTAGCACACTCCGGGTGAGCGTTCCATCTGCGCCGCCCCTTGACCAGCGACGTTCACAGCGCCACCCTGAGCCACTTTTCTTTCGATCCATCGCGGCCACCTGCCGCCAAGAGGAACCACCCCATGAGCGTTCGCCTCGGCATTGTCATGGACCCCATCGCGTCCATCTCCTACAAGAAGGACAGCTCGCTGGCCATGCTGCTGGCCGCCCAGGCACGCGGCTGGAGCCTGTTCTACATGGAACAGCGCGACTTGTACCAGGGTGAAGGCAAGGCCCGTGCGCGCATGCGCCCGCTGAAAGTGTTCGCCGACCCCAGCCGCTGGTTCGAGCTGGGCGAGGAGCAGGACAGCACCCTGGCCGAGCTGGATGTGATCCTGATGCGCAAGGACCCGCCGTTCGACATGGAGTTCGTCTACAGCACCTACCTGCTGGAACAAGCCGAGAACGACGGCGTGCTGGTGGTGAATCGCCCACAAAGCCTGCGTGACTGCAATGAAAAACTGTTTGCCACGCTGTTCCCGCAGTGCACGCCGCCAACGCTGGTCAGCCGTCGCCCGGACATCATCCGCGAGTTCGCAGCCGCGCATGGCGATGTGATTCTCAAACCATTGGACGGCATGGGTGGCACTTCGATTTTCCGCCACCGGGTGGGCGATCCCAACCTGTCGGTGATCCTCGAAACCCTGACTGCATTGGGCACCCAACAGATCATGGCCCAAGCCTATCTGCCGGCGATCAAGGACGGCGACAAGCGCATCCTGATGATCGACGGCGAGCCGGTCGACTACTGCCTGGCGCGCATCCCGGCCAGCGGCGAAACCCGAGGCAACCTGGCCGCCGGCGGCCGTGGCGAAGCGCGCCCGCTGAGCGAGCGTGACCGCTGGATCGCCGCCCAGGTCGGCCCGACCCTGCGCGAGAAGGGCCTGCTGTTCGTTGGCCTGGACGTGATCGGCGACTACCTCACCGAAATCAACGTCACCAGCCCTACTTGCATCCGCGAAATCGACAACGCCTACAACACCGATATCGGTGGCAAGCTGATGGACGCCATTGATAGACAGCTGAAGGCGCGCTGACCGGCAACGCGCGGCACAATCACAGAGTGGGGTATGATGCGGGTCCTATTTACCTGACCCGCTGCCCCGCCCAGCGGTTGCTGGATACCTGATGACGCTGCCCGCTGACATCCCCTCCGACTTGCTGCCACCCCGCGTCCGCCCGATGGACAGGCTCGGCTTCACCTTGTTCCTGGCTGCCCTGGTGCACCTGGCGCTGATCCTTGGCGTCGGTTTCAGCGTGGTCAAACCGGCCGAAATCCGCCACACCATGGATATCACCCTGGCCACCTTCAAGAGCGAGAAGCCGCCGGAGAAAGCCGACTTCGAGGCCCAGGACAACCAGCAAGGCAGCGGCACACTGGACAAGAAGGCGGTGCCCAAGACCACCGAGCTGGCGCCGTTCCAGGACAGCAAGATCAACAAGATCACCCCACCGCCCGCCGCCAGGCCCGAGGTGGTGCCACCGCCAACCCCACAGAAGTCGGCGGTAGTGACCACAGCACCGAAGGCGCAAAAGGTCGAACCCAAGCCTAAGGAAAGCAAACCGCAGCCCAAGCCGGCCGCACCCGCTCCGGACTTCGACAGCTCGCAGTTGTCCAGCCAGATCGCCAGCCTGGAGGCGGAGCTGTCCAACGAGCAGCAGATGTATGCCAAGCGCCCACGCATCCACCGCCTGAATGCCGCCTCGACCATGCGCGACAAGGGTGCCTGGTACAAGGAAGAGTGGCGCAAGAAGGTCGAGCGGGTCGGTAACCTGAACTACCCCGACGAAGCCCGCCGCCAACAGATTTACGGCAACTTGCGCATGATGGTGTCGATCAACCGGGATGGTTCGCTGTACGAAGTGCTGGTGCTGGAATCATCGGGGCAGCCAGTGCTGGACCAGGCGGCGCAGCGTATCGTGCGGTTGGCGGCCCCCTTTGCACCGTTTACCGGGGACATGGCCGAGTTTGACCGGCTGGAAATCATCCGCACCTGGCGCTTTGCCCGTGGGGACCGTTTGTCCAGTAACTGATTGTTGCTTTGGCTGTAGGGCTTTCGGTAAGGGGCGGCGC
>NZ_QJRL01000028.1 GCF_003205205.1 Pseudomonas sp. LB-090624 | reverse complement strand
CTACCACCCTCAGCCCCCCTTCCCTTGCACCCCCACCGAACAGAACTAAGCTTGTTGCCTCAGTGGGCTTCGCTCCGAAAGGACCGATGCAGACGCGGCGCATGGCCTGTCGCCGCCCCAAAAAAAGCTTGACCGATCGATCAGAAAAAGGCGAAAAACGGTACACATTACAAATATTTATTTGTGTACAATCGTTCGGACCCGATCACTGCGGGACATCAGTGAACGGGCACGGGCACGGGTCGGCGTACCAAAGTTGCGTTGCGGTAACCCTGGTGGTTATCAATACTGGCGCCGATTTTTCGACCAACAAGAACATCAAAACCGTGGAACCTTAGAATGAGCACAGCAATCAGTCCGACTGCTTATAACTACAAGGTCGTCCGCCAGTTCGCCATCATGACGGTGGTCTGGGGGATCCTTGGCATGGGCCTCGGCGTCTTCATCGCCTCGCAGCTGGTGTGGCCGCAACTGAACCTGGACCTGCCCTGGACCAGCTTCGGCCGCCTGCGACCGCTGCACACCAACCTGGTGATCTTCGCCTTCGGGGGCTGTGCGCTGTTCGGCACCAGCTACTATGTGGTGCAGCGCACCTGCCAGACCCGGCTGATCTCCGACAGCATGGCCGCCTTCACCTTCTGGGGTTGGCAGGCAGTGATCGTCGGCGCGCTGATCACCCTGCCGATGGGCTATACCACCACCAAGGAATACGCCGAGCTCGAATGGCCGCTGGCGATCCTGCTGGCCATCGTCTGGGTCACCTACGGGCTGGTGTTCTTCGGCACCATCGTCAAGCGCAAGACCAAGCACATCTATGTCGGCAACTGGTTTTACGGTGCATTCATCGTGGTCACCGCGATGCTGCACATCGTCAACCACATCTCGCTGCCAGTGAGCCTGTTCAAGTCCTACTCGGCTTATTCCGGCGCCACCGACGCGATGATCCAGTGGTGGTACGGCCACAACGCCGTGGGCTTCTTCCTCACCACCGGCTTCCTGGGGATGATGTACTACTTCGTGCCCAAGCAGGCCGAGCGACCGATCTACTCGTATCGCCTGTCGATCGTGCACTTCTGGGCGCTGATCACCCTGTACATCTGGGCCGGCCCGCACCACCTGCACTACACCGCACTGCCTGACTGGGCGCAGTCGCTGGGCATGGTGATGTCGATCATCCTGCTGGCGCCAAGCTGGGGCGGCATGATCAACGGCATGATGACCCTGTCCGGTGCCTGGCACAAATTGCGCACCGACCCGATCCTGCGCTTCCTGGTGGTGTCGCTGGCGTTCTACGGCATGTCCACCTTCGAAGGCCCGATGATGGCCATCAAGACCGTGAACTCACTGTCGCACTACACCGACTGGACCATCGGCCACGTGCATGCCGGCGCCCTCGGCTGGGTAGCCATGATCTCGATCGGCGCGGTGTACCACATGATCCCCCGCCTGTATGGCCGCGAGCAGATGCACAGCGTCGGCCTGATCAACGCGCACTTCTGGCTGGCCACCATCGGGACCGTGCTGTACATCGCCTCGATGTGGGTCAACGGCATCACCCAGGGCCTGATGTGGCGCGCCATCAACGACGACGGCACCCTCACCTACTCGTTCGTCGAAGCCCTGCAAGCCAGCCACCCTGGCTACATCGTCCGCGCCCTGGGCGGTGCGTTCTTCGCCAGCGGCATGCTGCTGATGGCCTACAACGTGTTCCGTACCGTACGTGCCGCCAACCCGGCACAGGCTGAGGAAGCCGCCAAGATCATCGTTGTGGGAGCGCACTGATGAAGCATGAAGCTGTCGAGAAGAACATAGGCCTGCTGGCCTTCTTCATGGTCATCGCCGTGAGCGTTGGTGGCCTGACCCAAATCGTCCCGCTGTTCTTCCAGGACGTCACCAACAAGCCGGTCGAGGGCATGAAGCCACGCACCGCGCTGGAAGTCGAAGGGCGTGATATCTACATCCGTGAAGGCTGCGTGGGCTGCCACTCGCAGATGATCCGCCCGTTCCGCGCCGAAACCGAGCGCTACGGCCACTATTCGGTAGCCGGTGAAAGCGTGTGGGACCACCCGTTCCTGTGGGGCTCCAAGCGGACCGGGCCGGACTTGGCCCGCGTCGGTGGCCGCTACTCCGATGACTGGCACCGAGCGCACCTGTACAACCCGCGCAACGTGGTACCGGAATCGAAGATGCCGTCCTACCCGTGGCTGGTCGAGAACAAGCTCGACGGCAAGGACACCGCGAAAAAGCTGGAAGTGCTGCGCACACTCGGTACCCCGTACACCGATGCCGACATCGCCGGTGCGCGTGACGCGGTCAAGGGCAAGACCGAAATGGACGCCATCGTCGCGTACCTGCAAGGCCTTGGCACCATCATCAAGAGCAAACGGTGACGCTGATGGATATCGGGATGATTCGCGGCCTGGGCACCGTCGTGGTGATGGTGGCCTTCGTGGGCCTGGCGCTGTGGGTGTTCAACCCACGGCGCAAAAAGGATTTCGACGAAGCGACCCAACTGCCTTTCGCGGATGACCCCGAGGCCAGCCGGCACGTCGAGCAAGCAAAAGCTTCTGGGAGCAAACAACAATGACAACCTTCTGGAGTCTGTACGTTACCGTCCTGACCCTGGGCACCATCTTCTCGTTGACCTGGCTGCTGCTGTCGACCCGCAAGGGCCAGCGGGAAGAGGTCACCGACGAAACCGTCGGGCATGCCTTCGATGGCATCGAGGAATACGACAACCCACTGCCGAAATGGTGGTTCTGGCTGTTCGTCGGCACCATCATCTTCGCCCTCGGCTACCTGGTGCTGTACCCGGGCCTGGGCAACTGGAAAGGCATCCTGCCGGGCTATTCGTATCTGGATAACGACAAGCAGACCGAGTTTTCCAACGGCCAACCGGGCTGGACTGGCGTGCACGAGTGGGAAAAGGAAATGGCCAAGGCCGACGCCCGCTTCGGGCCGATCTTCGCCAAGTTCGCGGCCATGCCTATCGAAGACGTCGCCAAGGACCCACAGGCATTGAAAATGGGTGCGCGGCTGTTCGCCTCCAACTGCTCGGTGTGCCATGGCTCCGACGCCAAAGGTGCCTTCGGCTTCCCCAACCTGACCGACAACGACTGGCGCTGGGGCGGCGAACCGGACACCATCAAGACCACCATCTTGGGCGGCCGCCATGGCGTGATGCCAGCCTGGGCCGAGGTGATCGGTGATCAGGGCGTGGCCGACGTGGCCGCCTTCGTGGTCAGCAAGCTGGATGGCCGTACGCTGCCGGAAGGCGTCAAGGCCGATGCCGAAAACGGGCAGAAAATCTTCGCTGCCAACTGCGTGGCCTGCCATGGGCCGGAAGGTAAAGGCACGCCGGCCATGGGCGCGCCGAACCTGACCCACCCGCAGGCGTTCATCTACGGCTCGAGCTTTGCCCAACTGCAGCAGACCATCCGCTATGGCCGCCAGGGGCAGATGCCGGCCCAAGAGCAGCTGCAGGGGAATGACAAGGTGCACTTGCTGGCAGCTTATGTGTACAGCCTGTCGCAACGGGACCAGGCGCAGGCCAAGGCTGAGTAAGCAGGCCTGGCCTCTTCGCGGGCAAGCCCGCGAAGAGGCCGATACAGCCAGTGCATTTCTGGCAGGCTGATGACCTGGATCAATTGACACCCGCCATAACACGATTCACACCACGAACCCAACGCGACTAAAGGTCGCAGTGCGATCCCATACCGCCATCAGCGGCGTATCATGGACCGCAGAGCGCTAGCAGATTGCGCGAGACTGCGGCCGGCACGCACTGGCCGCGGCGTTTCTCCACTGCCGTGGGACTTGATGATGAGCAAGCAAATTCCGGTACATGATGTCACCCCGCCTGCCAGCAAAGGGAAGGATTCCGTCGACCTCTACGCCTCACGGGAAAAGATCTATACCCGCGCCTTCACCGGCCTGTTCCGCCGCCTGCGCATGGTCGGCGGTGCAGTGCTGTTCCTGCTGTACTTCGGCACCGTGTGGCTGAACTGGGGCGGCCACCAGGCCGTATGGTGGAACCTGCCCGAACGCAAGTTCTACATCTTTGGCGCTACCATCTGGCCGCAAGACTTCATCCTGCTCTCTGGCATCCTCATCGTCGCCGCCTTCGGCCTGTTCTTCATTACCGTGTTCGCCGGCCGCGTGTGGTGCGGCTACACCTGCCCGCAAAGCGTGTGGACCTGGATCTTCATGTGGTGCGAAAAGGTTACCGAGGGCGACCGCAACCAGCGCATGAAGCTCGACAGGGCGCCCATGAGCGGCAACAAGTTCCTGCGCAAGCTAGCCAAGCACAGCCTGTGGCTGCTGATCGGTTTTGTCACCGGCATGACCTTTGTCGGCTACTTCTCGCCAATCCGCGAGCTGGTGATCGAGTTCTTCACCGGCCAGGCCGATGGCTGGGCCTATTTCTGGGTCGGTTTCTTCACCCTCGCCACCTACGGCAACGCCGGGTGGCTGCGCGAACAGGTGTGCGTGTACATGTGCCCGTACGCACGCTTCCAGAGCGTGATGTTCGACAAGGACACGCTGATCGTTTCCTACGACCCGCGCCGTGGCGAAACCCGCGGCCCGCGCAAGAAAGATACCGACTACAAAGCCCAGGGCCTAGGTGACTGCATCGACTGCACCATGTGCGTGCAGGTCTGCCCGACCGGCATCGACATCCGTGATGGCCTGCAAATCGAGTGCATCGGCTGCGCAGCCTGCATCGACGCCTGCGACAGCATCATGGACAAGATGAACTACCCCAAAGGGCTGATCAGCTACACCACCGAACACAATCTGTCCGGGCAGAAAACCCACATGCTGCGCCCCCGGCTGATCGGCTATGCCGCCGTGCTGCTGGTGATGATGATCGGCCTGGCCACTGCCTTCGCCACCCGCTCGCTGGTCGGTTTCGACGTCAGCAAGGACCGCGTGCTGTACCGCGAGAACGCCCAGGGCCGGATCGAGAACGTGTATAGCCTGAAGGTCATGAACAAGGACCAGCGCGACCATGTGTACGTGCTGGATGCCGCCGGCCTGCCGGATCTCAGGCTCGAAGGCCAGCGCGAGATCCGCGTGGCTGCCGGTGATATCGTCAGCCTGCCGGTACAGCTGTCGGTCGCTCCCGAAAAACTGCCTTCGACCACCAACGAAATCACCTTCATCCTCAAGAGCGCCGACGACAGCGACGCCCAGGTTGAAGCCAAGAGCCGCTTCATCGGCCCACAGATCCGCTAAGAGAGATAACGCACAATGCCTGCCGCCACCGCCGCCAGCCCCTGGTACAAGCACCTCTGGCCCTGGATCATCATTGGCATCCTCACCACCTCGGTGTGCCTGAGCCTGACCATGGTCAGCATCGCCGTACGCAACCCGGACAACCTGGTGAACGACAACTACTACGAGGCCGGCAAGGGCATCAACCGCTCCCTGGACCGCGAGCTGCTGGCGCAGCAACTGGGCCTGAAAGCCAGCGTGCATCTGGACGAACTGACCGGCGAAGTGGACCTGCGCCTGACCGGTAGCAGTGGCCCGCAAAACCTGGAGCTGAACCTGATTTCGCCGACCCAGCCGGAGAAGGACCGCAAGGTGCTGCTGAGCCGGGTCGAAGCAGGGCGCTATGTGGGGCAACTGGAGGACAAGGTCGACGGGCGGCGCTTTGTGGAACTGCTGGGCAGCGAAGGGGGCCAGGTGTGGCGCCTGTTCGAAGAGGAAAAAGTGGCGCATGGTGTGACCTTGCAGCTGGGTGATGAAGCCCTTCAAGGCGCCGAACACCAGTAATGATTCCTGGTATGAATGGGGGCGCTTTGCGCCCCTTTCGCGACGCAAGGCCGCTCCCACAGGAGAACGCATGCTTCTGTGGGAGCGGCCTTGCGTCGCGAAAGGGCTGCGAAGCGGCCCCGGCGATCTCACGACATAAGACTGTTCCAAAATGACCCAGCCCACCCCCTGCTACCACTGCGCCCTGCCCGTCCCCGCTGGCAGCCGCTTCACCGCCGTGGTCCTTGGCCAGCCCCGGCAGTTCTGCTGCCCCGGCTGCCAGGCGGTGGCCGAGTCGATCGTCGCGGGTGGCCTGGAGCATTATTACCAGCACCGCAGCGACAACAGCGCCAACCCCGAAGCCTTACCCAGGCAACTACAGGACGAACTGGCCCTGTACGACCGCAGCGACGTGCAGCAATCCTTCGTCCGCCACCAGGGCGAGCTGGCCGAAACCACCTTGCTTGTCGAAGGCATCAGCTGCGCCGCCTGCGGCTGGCTGATCGAAAAGCACCTGCGCAACCTGCCCGGCGTCGCCGAAGCCCGGTTGAACCTGTCCAACCACCGCCTGGCGCTGAGCTGGGACGACAAGCAGCTGCCGCTGTCACGCCTGCTCGCCGAACTTCGCCAGGTTGGCTATGCCGCCCATCCCTACCAGCCTGACCAGGCCGCCGAGCAACTGGCGCGAGAAAACCGCAGCGCCCTGCGCCGCCTAGGCGTGGCCGGGCTGCTGTGGTTCCAGGCGATGATGGCGACCATGGCCACTTGGCCGGAATTCAACATCGACCTGACACCCGAGTTGCACACCATCCTGCGCTGGGTCGCGCTGTTCCTGACCATTCCCATCGTGTTCTACAGCTGCGCGCCCTTCTTCAAGGGCGCGGCGCGCGACTTGCGAACCCGCCACCTGACCATGGACGTTTCGGTGTCGCTGGCCATTGGCCTGGCGTTCGGCGCCGGCATCTGGACAGCCATCACTGGCAGCGGCGAGCTTTATTTCGACACGGTGGGCATGTTCGCCCTGTTCCTGCTGACCGGCCGCTACCTGGAGCGCCGCGCCCGCGAGCGCACAGCGGCGGCCACTGCGCAGCTGGTCAACCTGCTGCCAGCCTCATGCCTGCGCCTGGACGCCATCGGGCGCAGCGAACGCATCCTGCTCAGCGAATTACACTGCGGCGACACCGTGCAGGTCCTGCCCGGCGCGGTCATCCCTGCCGACGGGCGCATCGTCGAGGGCCGCTCCAGCGTCGACGAATCGCTGCTGACCGGCGAGTATCTGCCGCAACCACGCCGGGTGGGTGAACGGGTCACTGGCGGTACGCTGAACGTCGAAAGCACGCTGAATGTGGCTGTGGAAGCCCTCGGCCATGATTCACGCTTGTCGGCCATCGTCCGCCTGCTGGAACGCGCCCAGACTGAAAAACCACGCCTGGCGGAAATCGCCGATCGCGCCTCGCAGTGGTTCCTGCTGTTCTCGCTGCTGGCCTCGGTAGCCATCGGCCTGTGGTGGTGGCACCTGGATCCGGCACGGGCGTTCTGGATTGTGCTGGCCATGCTCGTGGCCACCTGCCCTTGTGCGCTGTCTTTGGCTACGCCAACCGCATTGACCGCCGCCACCGGAACCCTGCACAAGCTTGGCCTGCTGGTCACCCGCGGCCACGTGCTGGAGGGCTTGAACCACATCGACACGGTAATTTTCGACAAGACCGGCACCCTGACCGAAGGCCGCCTGACCTTGCGCAGCATCCGCCCGCTGGGCAGCCAGACTGCGGACCGCTGCCTGGCCCTGGCCGCGGCGCTGGAAAACCGCTCAGAACACCCCATCGCTCGCGCGTTTGGTCGCACCACCACGCCTGCCGATGATGTACAAAGCGTACCCGGCCTGGGCCTGGAGGGGCTGGTAGACGGCCAGCGCCTGCGCATTGGTCAAGCTACCTTCGTCTGCGCCTTGAGTGGCACGGAAATCCCCGCTGTACCTGAGCCTCGCGGCCAATGGCTGCTGCTGGGCGACCGCCAGGGCCCCATGGCCTGGTTCGGCCTGGATGACCGCCTGCGCGACGACGCGCCGGCCCTGCTCGCTGCCTGCAAGGCGCGGGGCTGGCACACCCTGCTGCTGTCGGGCGACAGCTCGCCGATGGTTGCCGAAGTGGCCGCGCAGCTGGGTATCGAGCAGGCCATTGGCGGCCTGCGCCCGGATGACAAACTGGACCGCCTGAAAGCCCTGCAGGCTGACGGGCGCAAGGTGCTGATGCTCGGCGACGGGGTCAACGATGTACCGGTACTGGCCGCCGCCGATATCAGCATCGCCATGGGCAGCGCCACCGACCTGGCCAAGACCAGTGCCGACGCCGTCTTGCTGTCCAACCGCCTGCAAGCGCTGGTGCAGGCGTTTGAGCTGGCCCGCCGCACCCGCCGCAACATCCTCGAGAACCTGCTGTGGGCGACCCTGTATAATGGCCTGATGTTGCCGTTCGCCGCGCTCGGCTGGATCACCCCGGTGTGGGCCGCCATCGGCATGTCGGTCAGCTCGTTGATCGTGGTGCTCAATGCCCTGCGCCTGACCCGCATGCCGGATGCATCCGCACTGTCGAAAAACGCAGCACCCCAACCCGGGAGGAAGTCGCCATGCCCGCCCTCTATGTCATGATCCCCGCAGCCCTGCTGCTGGTCGGCGTGGCCGTGTACATTTTCTTCTGGGCCGTGGACAGCGGCCAGTATGACGACCTTGACGGCCCCGCTCACAGCATCCTGTTCGATGACCAGGACCCGCGCCACCAAGCGGCAGTGAAACCTGACGACACCCAGGCCGACGCCAACAAGGAGCCGCCCCCCCGTGCCTGACCTGCTTCCGCTGCTGGGCTCGGCACTGGTCCTTGGCCTGCTCGGCGGCGGTCACTGCCTGGGCATGTGCGGCGGCCTGATGGGCGCACTGACTTTGGCCATCCCCCCCGAACAACGCGGCAAGCGCCTGCGACTGTTGCTGGCCTACAACCTGGGGCGCATTTTCAGCTATGCCTGCGCCGGCCTGTTGCTGGGCCTGGCCGGATGGGCCGTGGCAAGCAGCCCGGCAGCGCTGGCACTGCGGGTGGCGGCAGCCCTGCTGTTGATTGCCATGGGGTTGTACCTGGCTGGCTGGTGGAGTGGACTGACCCGTATCGAGGCGCTGGGCCGGGGTTTGTGGCGGCATATCCAGCCGCTGGCGTCGCGCTTGCTGCCGGTATCCAGCCTGCCCAGGGCGTTGCTGCTGGGCGCCCTGTGGGGGTGGCTGCCGTGCGGTTTGGTGTACAGCACCCTGCTGTGGGCGGCCAGCCAGGGCAATGCCGGGTACAGCGCGGTGTTGATGCTCGCGTTCGGGCTGGGGACCTGGCCGGTGTTGCTGGCAACCGGGCTGGCTGCCGAACGGGTGAACGCCCTGTTGCGGCGACGCAGCGTGCGCGTGGCGGGCGGTGTGCTGGTGATGCTATTCGGTGTCTGGACCCTGCCGGGCCCACACCAGCACTGGCTGATGGGGCATTGACGGGGGCTGCAAAGCAGCCCCAATGCCCTTGATACAAATCAACACAGTTTCCTACAGACGGCCATAGACTCCGGTGCACTGCTGCTCTTTCCGGGGACCGCCCTCATGCTCGACGACCTTCGTTGGGACACCGACCTGATCCGCCGCTACGATCTCGCCGGGCCACGCTACACCTCCTACCCAACCGCCGTGCAGCTGCACAGCGAGGTGGGCTCGTTCGACCTGCTCCACGCCCTGCGCGAAAGCCGTCGGGCGGTGCGCCCGCTGTCGCTGTACGTGCACGTGCCGTTCTGCGCCAACATCTGCTACTACTGCGCCTGCAACAAGGTCATCACCAAGGACCGTGCCCGTGCCGCACCGTACCTGCAGCGCCTGGAGCAGGAAATCCAGCTGATCGCCTGCCACCTGGACCCGAAACAGCGTGTGGAACAGCTGCATTTCGGCGGTGGTACGCCGACCTTCCTCAGCCATGTGGAACTGCGCCAACTGATGGCCACCCTGCGCCAGCACTTCCACCTGCTGGACGACGACTCCGGCGACTACGGCATCGAGATCGACCCGCGCGAAGCCGACTGGTCGACCATGGGGCTGCTGCGCGAACTGGGCTTCAACCGCGTCAGCCTTGGCGTGCAGGACCTCGACCCCGCCGTGCAGCGCGCGGTCAACCGCCTGCAGAGCCTGGAGCAGACCCGCACCCTGATCGAGGCGGCGCGCACCCTGCAGTTCCGTTCGGTCAACCTGGACCTGATCTACGGCCTGCCCAAACAAACCCCGGAAGGCTTTGCGCGCACGGTCGAAGAAGTGATCCGCCTGCAGCCCGACCGCCTGTCAGTGTTCAACTACGCCCACCTGCCCGAGCGCTTCATGCCGCAGCGGCGCATCGACAGCAACGAGCTGCCCAGCCCGGCCGCCAAGCTGGAGATGCTGCATGCCACCATCGACCAGTTGACCGCCGCAGGTTACCGCTACATCGGCATGGACCACTTCGCCCTGCCCGACGACGAACTGGCCATCGCCCAGGAAGAAGGCACCCTGCAGCGCAACTTCCAGGGCTACACCACCCACGGGCACTGCGACCTGATCGGCCTGGGCGTATCGGCCATCAGCCAGATCGGCGACCTGTACTGCCAAAACAGCAGCGACCTCAACACCTACCAGGACAGCCTGTCCAACGCCCAACTGGCGACCCAGCGCGGCCTGGTGTGCAACCACGACGACCGGATACGCCGCGCGGTGATCCAGCAGCTGATCTGCCATTTCGAGCTGGCGTTCGAACCGATCGAACAGGCTTTCACCATCGATTTTCGCGGTTACTTCAACGACCTCTGGCCCGAACTGTTGACCTTGCAGCGCGACGGCCTGATCAGCATGAACGACAAAGGCATCCGCATTTTGCCGGCTGGCCGCCTGCTGGCGCGCTCGGTGTGCATGGTCTTCGACGCTTACCTGGCGATGCAGAATCGCCAGCGTTTCTCGCGGGTTATCTGAAAACCGAGTCGTTCAACCGCATGGACAAGCCTCCTTGCCAAGCACACTATGGGCACACGAGGACTCCCGGCAGCCCGTCTGCCGGGGTTTCGCCAGGGCGCACCATCAACGCGCACGCTGGCCTACACCCTGTGTCGTGGGTTACCCTTACGACTTATGTGTGCTTTCCCACAAGGATCGATCCAAATGTCCGAGCCAGTCAAACTGCGCCCACACAACCAGGCCCATTGCAAGGATTGCAGCCTGGCCCCTCTGTGCCTGCCTCTTTCGTTGAACCTGGAAGACATGGATGCACTGGATGAAATCGTCAAGCGCGGGCGCCCGCTGAAAAAAGGCGAGTTCCTGTTCCGCCAGGGTGACAATTTCGGCTCGGTCTACGCCGTACGTTCCGGCGCCCTGAAAACCTTCAGCCTCAGCGACAGCGGCGAAGAGCAGATCACCGGCTTCCATTTACCCAGCGAGCTGGTCGGCCTATCGGGCATGGACACCGAGGCCTACCCGGTATCGGCCCAGGCCCAGGAAACCACCTCGGTCTGCGAAATCCCCTTCGACCGCCTTGATGAGCTGTCGGTGCAACTGCCCCAGCTACGCCGCCAGCTGATGCGGGTGATGAGCCGGGAAATCCGCGACGACCAGCAAATGATGCTGTTGCTGTCGAAAAAGACCGCCGACGAGCGCATTGCCACCTTCCTGGTCAACCTGTCGGCGCGCTTCCGCGCCCGTGGCTATTCCGCCAACCAGTTCCGCCTGAGCATGTCGCGCAACGAAATCGGCAACTACCTTGGCCTGGCGGTAGAAACCGTGTCGCGGGTGTTCACCCGCTTCCAGCAGAACGGCCTGCTGCGCGCCGAGGGCAAGGAAGTGCACATCCTGGACCCGATCCAGCTGTGCGCGCTGGCCGGTGGTGCAATCGAGGCCTGAGGCCGGTCTTTAGCGGGTATACTTGGGCATTCGTTTTCCCAGGATACCCGCAACAATGCACAGCGACGCCTTCGACCTCAAAGCCCTGATCCGCCCGGTGGTGGACTTTCCCAAACCGGGTGTGATCTTCCGCGATATCACCCCGCTGTTTCAGTCGCCGCGTGGGCTGCGCTATGTGGCCGACCAGTTCATCGAGCGCTACGTCGAGGCTGAATTCAGCCACATTGGTGCCATGGACGCGCGGGGTTTCCTGATCGGCTCGATCATCGCCCACCAGTTGAACAAGCCGCTGATCCTGTTCCGCAAGCAAGGCAAGCTGCCGGCCGACGTGCTGAGCGAGGGTTACCAGACCGAGTACGGCGAGGCCTTCCTGGAAGTGCATGCCGACAGCCTGTGTGAAGGCGATTCGGTGTTGATCTTCGATGATTTGATCGCAACTGGCGGGACCCTGCTGGCGGCAGCCAACCTGGTGCGTCGCACCGGGGCGCAGGTGTTCGAGGCGGCGGCGATCATCGACCTGCCGGAACTGGACGGCTCGCGCCGGCTGCAGGCTGCGGGTGTACCAACCTTCTGCCTGACCGAGTTTTCCCTCAGCGAGTACTGAGTTGGCTTTTGGGGCTGCTTTGCAGCCCCAGCATTTCTGAATCAGAGCGAAATTGGCCGACGCCCTGCAAAGGCATGGGCCAAGGTACCGCCATCCACCATCTCCAGCTCGCCGCCCAGCGGTACACCATGGGCAATGCGAGACGCCACCAAGCCTTTCTCGCTCAGCAATTGCGCAATGTAATGCGCCGTCGCCTCCCCTTCCACCGTCGGGTTGGTCGCCAGGATCACCTCGGTAAAGGTGCCCTGCTCCTCGATCCGCGCCATCAGCTGCGGAATGCCGATCGCCTCAGGCCCAAGGCCGTCCAGCGGTGACAGGTGGCCCTTGAGCACGAAGTAACGGCCACGGTAGCCGGTCTGCTCCACCGCATACACATCGGTCGGCCCCTCGACCACGCACAGCTGGGTGTCGTCACGGCGCGGGTCGGCGCACTGCGGGCACAGTTCCTGCTCGGTGAGGGTGCGACACTGGCGGCAATGCCCTACCCCTTCCATGGCCTGGGTCAAGGCCTGCGCCAGGCGCAGCCCGCCACTGCGGTCGCGCTCCAGCAATTGCAGGGCCATGCGCTGGGCGGTTTTCTGGCCAACGCCTGGCAAGATGCGCAGGCCGTCGATCAGTTGGCGGATAAGGGGGCTGAAGCTCATGGGAATGGCCTGACAAATCAATAAGAGGCGGTTTATACCCAGCGGGGGCGATGGCGTCAAATTACCTCGCCCAAAGCCTGCAAGGTCTGCTTTTTTGTGGGAGCGGCCTTGTGTCGCGAAAGGGCTGCGAAGCAGCCCCGGCACTCTATGCTGCAAAGCTGGAATCCGGGGGCCGCTTCGCGCCCCTTTCGCGACACAAGGCCGCTCCCACTTAAAGAGCAGACCGCAGCCGGGTTGAAATCTACGCAAAAAAAACGCCGCTGATATCAGCGGCGTTTTTTGGTATCGCAATGCCCTTAGAACGGCATCTTGAAGCCCGGCGGCAGTTGCATGCCGGCGGTCATGCCGCCCATCTTTTCCTGGCTGCTTTGCTCGATCTTGCGCACGGCATCGTTCAACGCGGCGGCGATCAGGTCTTCCAGCACTTCCTTGTCGTCTTCGTCAGTCGACATCAGGCTCTGGTCGATGCTAACGCGCTTGACGTCGTGACGACCGGTCATCACCACGCTCACCAGGCCACCACCGGACTGACCGGTGACTTCAGCGTTGGCCAGCTCTTCCTGCATCTTCTGCATCTTTTCCTGCATCTGCTGGGCCTGCTTCATCAGGCCGGCCATGCCACCTTTCATCATGGGGTATACCTCGATTGGGTCATGTGATGCGGCCCGGCCCAGGGCCAGCCGCATGGTTATCCGTTACTGGCCCTGATTGGCCAGGGCTTCTACAGGCTCAATAGTATCCTGCCGCACCTTGGCACCGAACAACTTGATCATCTGCTGGATCAACGGATCCTGCTCGATCGAGGTGATGGCGTCTTGCTGACGCTCGGCACGCTTGCGCGATGCAGCCTGGGCCGGGGTTTCCTGCTCGGGCAGGATCAGCTCGATACGCAGGTTCAGCGTACGCCCCAGGTGCTGGTTGAGCGCTTCGTTCAGGCGGCGCTGCTGGGTAGTATTGAACAGCGCGCCTTGGCCAGGGTCCAGGTGCAGCAGCCAATCATCGCCATCGGCAGCAATCAGTGTACAGTTTGCCGCGATGTTGCCTGTCATACCGGACACAGGCAACTGTGGGAATAATTCCAGCCATTGCAGGGCCAGACCGGTGGCCGGTTTGGCTGCTGGCAGCGGTTCGGCAGCCGACTTGGACACCTCTTCCTGAACATGCTCGGCCAACTCGTCCAGGTAGCTGAAACCAACCGGGTCGGTTTCACCGCCGTAATAGTCTTCGTCCAGCGGCGGCTCATCGTCGCGGTCCATGCCTACGGCAGCATAGGCGGACGGGTCGAAAGGTGGCGCGTCGTCTGCCGGGGCGGGCTGTGGCGCTGCGGCAGGGGCAACCGGCTCGGGCTTTTGCGCAGGTTCAGACGCTACCGGTGCGGGTGCAGCCGCTGGCTCTTCCCACGGCAGGTCGATCACCTCAGCGACAGGCTCGGGTACCGAAATGGCCTGGATCTCGGCCTGTAACTCAACGTCTGGCTCGGCCTCCGGCTCATGGTCGGCTGTCGCAGGTGCAGGCACCTCCAGCCGTGGTGCTGCCGCCTCAGGCTCTGCCGGCAGGGGCGCGACAGGCGATGAGGGCTCGACCGAGGCCGAAGCTGCCACCGGAGCTGCAGGATCAGCTGTGGCCTGGCTGATCCCCACTGGCTTTAGCACCGGTTTCGGCGCGTCGTCGGTATCGGCCGGGCGGAACGCCAGCATGCGTAGCAGGACCATCTCGAAACCGCCACGCGGGTTCGGCGCCAACGGCAGGTCTCGGCGGCCAATCAGGCCCATCTGGTAGTAGAACTGTACGTCCTCGGCCGGCAATGCCGAGGCCAGCGCCAGCACTCGCTCGCGGTCGCCCTGGCCATTGTCCACTGCTTCCGGCAACGCCTGGGCAATGGCCACACGGTGCAGCACGTTTAGCATTTCGGCCAACACGCCCGCCCAGTCCGGCCCCTGCTCGGCCAGGTTGCGCACAGCCTCCAGCAATGCCCGGGCATCGCCTTCGAGCAACGCTTGCAACACGCCATAGACCTGGCCGTGATCCAGGCTGCCAAGCATGGCCCGCACATCAGCAGCCAGCACCTTGCCTTCGCCAAAGGCGATGGCCTGGTCGGTCAGGCTCATGGCATCACGCATCGAGCCATCGGCCGCGCGGCCCAGCAGCCACAGGGCATCCGGTTCGAACGGCACGTTCTCGGCAGCCAGTACGTGACTCAGGTGCTCGACCACCCGCTCCGGGCTCATGTTCTTCAACGAGAACTGCAGGCAGCGCGACAGGATGGTGGCCGGCAGCTTCTGCGGGTCGGTGGTAGCGAGGATGAACTTGACGTAGGGCGGCGGCTCTTCCAGCGTTTTGAGCAAGGCGTTGAACGAGTGGGTCGAGAGCATGTGCACTTCGTCGATCAGGTAGACCTTGAAGCGCCCACGGCTCGGGGCATACTGCACGTTGTCCAGCAGTTCGCGGGTGTCCTCGACCTTGGTCCGGCTGGCGGCGTCGATCTCGATCAGGTCGACGAAACGGCCTTCGTCGATTTCACGGCACACCGAACAGGTGCCACAGGGGGTGGAGGTGATGCCGGTTTCACAGTTCAGGCACTTGGCGATAATACGGGCGATGGTGGTCTTGCCCACGCCACGCGTACCGGTGAACAGGTAGGCGTGGTGCAGGCGCTGGTTGTCCAAGGCATTGATCAAGGCCTTGAGCACATGGGTCTGGCCGACCATTTCGCGGAACGAGCGCGGACGCCATTTTCGTGCAAGAACCTGATAACTCATCGAAAAACCATCGTAGCCTGATCGAGCGAAAGATCGCTAATGCTAGCGGAGCGGGGGCAAAATTGCACCCTGTGCAACTCGTCTAAGCTTGGAATGGCGCATTGTCCAGGGAGGATTGCTTTTGCGAAGACTGCTGGCCCTGTTACTGCTGTGGTGTACCCACAGCCTGGCTGACCAGCCGGTGCTGCGCTTTTCCGTAGCCGAGAGCTGGAGCATGCCGCTGGTACGCATCGAAGGCGATCAGCCAGTCGAGGGGTTGCTTTACGACCTGATGCAAGCCGTTGCCAGGCAAGTGGGTGCTCGCCCCGAGTTCCACGTCATGGCCCGCCTGCGCCTGGAAGAGGCCATGAGCAGCGGCGATATTGATGTCCGTTGTTACGTCAGTACCCAATGGCTCAACGACCGCCCAAGGGATTTTGTATGGAGTATCCCGCTGATTCATCAGCGCGACGTGCTGGTTGGCCGCGCCGGCGACAGCCACCCGACACCCCCGGAGCAACTGCCACCTCAGGCGATCGGCACGGTGCTGGGCTACACCTATTCGACCCTGCAACCGCTGCTGGACCAAGGCCAGCTGCACCGCGAGGACAGCCGCAGCCAGTTGCTGGTGCTGCAAAAGCTGCAGGCCGGCCGGTATCGCCATGCGGTGAGCAACCAGTTGTCGTTGCAGTGGTTCAACCAAGGGTTGCCAGCGGAGCAGCAATTGCAAGCGCTGGCAGTGCTGGACGAACAGGATTTGGGGTGCATGGTGCGCAACGATCCGGCGATACCGACACAAGGGCTGTTGCGGGCGTTGGTAAGAATGAAGCAGTCGGGGGAGATCGAGCGGATTGTTCAGCGGTATGGGGGAGCGGGCGACCCGGACAACATGTCTGTGGCCCGGCCCGAAATACCCAGAATGCCGGCACACAGCCAGCGCAACTAACGCCCTGCTCATTTCGCGAACGCTTGCGCAAACACTGTGGGAGCGGGCTTGCCCGCGAACACCGGCATAGCCGGTGCCATCCACCGCGTTACATTCTTCGCGGGCTTGCCCGCTCCCACAGCATTGTGCGGCACACTCACAATCTCTATCACAAACTCAATGTCACCGGCCTTTACGCTCGAACGCCAAGCTGACCGCATCCGCCTGCCCCCAGGCAATCTGCATGGCCCGCAACCCATGCTCCAATAACTGCCTGGTTTCTTCGTCCTGAATG
The DNA here is from genome assembly GCF_003205205.1 of Pseudomonas sp. LB-090624. Classification (GTDB taxonomy): domain Bacteria; phylum Pseudomonadota; class Gammaproteobacteria; order Pseudomonadales; family Pseudomonadaceae; genus Aquipseudomonas. The sequence goes on along the minus strand of NZ_QJRL01000028.1, from coordinate 51,414 downwards.
CGCTCAAGCGCCCGCCGGCTATCGCTGTAGGCGAACATCAGGTAGTGGGAAACATTCATCAACGCGAACTCCATCGGGACGATGCCTTCGCTGATCGCGCGGGAAAGGGATTTGCCTTGGGGAAGATCGAAGACGTGGGGTGGATCGGGGACCAGTTTTTTCATGACAGCTCCGTGTTGGCTGTGTTGTCCCCTTCTGCTTCCACACATTAGGGTGGCAACTGTACGCGGGGTGGAAGACCAGGCACACGGTAGACCCGGCAGGTACGAATACCTCCCGCGCACAGCCGCCAAAAATGACAACTGTCCCATGTGCCACCCAGGCTTCCACACCCGATCGCTGAACTGACAGCGACCGCGAAAGTCTAGTGGGCGAGGTTGACCGGGACAATCAGACGGGAGTCGACGGAACACGTAGGATAATTCGCTATGCCTGCCTGACGTGTAGGGGCTTTCCTAGACTGTTATCAGACCTATCTTAAAGTGGGCACTCTGATCATGTGCTTACTGTTATCGGGATCCCTGTCTTCACACCAAAGCCCGTAAATACGCACTCAAGAACAACCCCACACCAAACACAAAATGCGTGGCCAGACTCTTCAGGCAGTTGCGAGCAGGTGTCGGCGTCCTGGACGCAAAGAACCCTGCCCCCATCGCTGGCTGCATGAGGCAAAACGGCGCCACGACTGTACCCACACCCACAACTACTGCAGGTAAAAGAGTAGGCGACCGCAACCAGCCCTCCCCTACGATCACAACCAGCAGCATCGCGAAAAGCACGCCGGTGGCGTAGTGAATCACCCATCCCCACGCGAACTCATTTCGCACCGGTTCAGCTTTGGCAATCGCTTGGTGCGAAACACGCCCGCCTAGCAGGTGCCCCGCCCAACGCCCAACCATGGCAAAGTTCAGCGTTGCCACACCCAACCGCCTCAGCAGCAGCCCCCACAGGTCCATCACTACAGTGGCACCAATGCCAATCGGCAATGCAGCTAGAAACATCGCAGTAAACGCCATTTGAACAAGCCCTCGACGGTTGACGGTCATTACCATGCCGCGCAGCATAGAAGTTGAAGTCAACTTCAAGTCAAGGGCCCGAAATGGACATTGCCGACGTCGCCAAACGCACAGGCGTACCCGCATCGACACTGCGTTACTACGAGAAGAAAGGCTTGCTCAAGTCGCTTGCCGGGCAGGGGCAGCGTCGACAGTTTGCAGCCGATGTGGCAGACCGGTTGGCGCTGATCGCCCTGGGGCAGGCTGCGGGGTTTTCGCTGGATGAAGTCGGGGCGATGCTGGTGGACCTGCAGGTCGACCGGCAGATGCTGATGACCAAGGCGGACGAGCTGGATGCGCGGATCAAGCGGTTGCAGGCGATGAGCAAGGGGTTGCGACATGCCGCGCAGTGTCCTGAGCAGGATCATCTGGCATGCCCGAAATTCCAGCGGCTGATGAAGCTGTCGGCGGCGGGAGCATTGGGCGAGAAGCAGGGAAGAACGAAGGCGTTCGTTGCCGATTGAGGTTTTCCAACCCCGGAAATGGAGGCGGCCCCACCAGCCACACCCCGGCACTCGATGTTCCCGCTATGGCTGCTCCCTTCCGGGCCTGACCAGATGGCATGCAAGCATGCTCGGGAATCAATGCAGGCCTTATGGGGCAAGGGTTTCAGGCTGATGGGGTAGCATGCCATCTACACGTGCAGACACTCAGCACGGACTCGCAGAGATTGGGGTGTGACCAGAATTGTTCCACTCAATTGGTCCACTTTACTGGTCCACTCTGGTGTTCATTCATGGCCTACATCGTCCGCCGCCAGTCCGTTTACTACCTCAACCTTCGACTGCCAAAGCACCTGTTTCCCAACCGGCACACACTTCGAATTTCTCTGCGTGTACGTGAGCGTCAGGCAGCCCTCTTCCTCGCCTCTTCCTTAGCTCAGCAGGTGAACAGCCACCTGAGGGAACATCCTTTAACAGCTCCTCAGACGCTACGGGCGCTGTGTGAGCAATGGCGTGCAGAGATACCCCAACCTTCAATTACGGCTGCACCTCGGACTGCTCCAGCGGCTACCGCGAAGCCGAAAAGTGAAGGCCCAACCCTGGCCACCCTTTCCAAGCTGTATATAGATGAGGGTAAACGCGGTGGAACATGGCGACAAACCAGCACCGATGACATTGAACGTGCCCTAGCTGACCTGTTTGAGCTAATGGGTGACATGCCTGCGGTAGCCTTCGATGCCCAGCAAGCCCGCCTACTCAAAGAACGGCTTAGCCGCTGCCCCCAGTATTTCGGCTTACGGCCAGAGTTCAAGGGGAAGACATTAAAGCAGGTGGTTGAGTCGGGCAGCACCTACAAGACCATCACCGCCGTCACGGTGAACAACCGGCTGCGCAAGCTCACAGCATTCTTCAACTGGTGCAAGGTGAACAGGTACGTTGCTGAAAACCCTTTGGCGGGCATGAAGGTAATGACTGGCTCAGCAAAGGAAGCTCGACTGTCATTTGATCGCCACGATCTAGTGGCCCTGCTGGACCATGAAGCCTTGCGAAAGGAAGCCGTCAAACATCAGTGGCGATTTTGGTTACCACTACTAGGTCGATACACAGGGGCACGACTTGAAGAGCTATGCCAGTTGAGGGCTGATGATTTCATCGAGCAACAAGGTATCCAGTGCTTCCGTATTGATGACAGCTGTGAAGGCCAGAATCTTAAGAACACAGGTAGTCGGCGTTTGCTCCCAATCCACCCTATCCTTATCGACCTGGGGTTGTTACAGCACGTTGAAGCAGTCAAGGTGGCCGGTGCTTATCGCCTGTTCCCTGATCTGGTAGCAGTACGTGGGAAGCTGGGCCACGCTCCTTCTAAATGGTTTAGCAGGTACAAAACGAAGCTTGCCATCACTGACACCCGAAAGACCTTTCACAGCTTTCGCCACACGTTCATTGATGACCTTCGTGATGCAGCGATACAAGATTCATTAATCAAGCGCATGGTTGGACACGAGGATAGTTCAGTAACTTTTGGCATCTATGGCAGTCGGACCCCGATAGCGGCTATGCGGGAAGCTTTATTATCTATCAAATGACTCAACACAACCCCTAGAAGTTGAAATAAATTGCAGGAAACACATGTAACGTATTGACAAATGAGAATCATTCGTGACATAATGTACCATGTCAAGAGGTAAAAGCTTAGCACTTTGCTGGGTTTACTAGCTATCCTCTCAATACCTCTAACGTCGTCCCTCGGCGTTGTCGAACAACTGTAATTAATAGTCTTTCCTTTTCTTGGTTTGCAGTTGTTCTTGCCGCTGTGGCTCTCAACATGGTGGTATACATATTTCCTTTCCTCTCGTTCACTTCATTGTGGCGAGAGGTTTTCTTTTGTCTGTCAGAACATTCGTTCGATAGACACCATTACACTTATATATCTCGGAGGTTTTATTAATGAAAAAAGTACTTCTATGCCTAGGCTGCAATGGCAGTCTAGAACACAAGAGAATTGATGCGAAAACGTGTTCAGGTAAATGCCGGTGCAAAATCTGGCGTGTCAACAAAGAGAAGTCAGTGCTGGTAAGCTTCCGTATGCCAATAGTGCTGCATACCGATTTGTTTTTAGCAGCCCATGCATGTAATCAAGGTGTAAATGCTTATCTCAACAATGTGGTTAGTGATCATCTGACCAACAACTATTCACAAGGAACCTAAAATGACCAATAAAGAGATTTACAAACAAATTAAGCACTATAAAAGTCTTCGTCAAGCAGCAGCCTGTACTGGTAACCGTGCAGAAGGTCAGCGTTGTAGTGACCTGATTGAAATGTTGTCTGGATACTTGGTAGGAGGAACATTCAAATAATGAACGTGGATGCATTCACCAAAGGTATAAAGCGAGCTACAGTTCAACGTAAGCAACAGCAAACGAAAGCTGTAAACACTCCAACTAAACCAACCACACAAAAACAAGCAGTAAAGCCCGTTGCGCAGCAACAGCTTACATTCAACCTTGAATCATACCGACTGGACATTATCAGTAAGGCTATTGCACACATAATCAAACAGAGAGGAGCTACAGCGTGACAGACAAGATTAAGATTACGGGCACTCCGGCGAAATGGTCGGATGAAGAGTTCAACCGACGTGTTGACGCTTGGGTTAATGTATATCATCAAACTGAACGAAGCATGGAACTGGTACAGGCACCATTCGGTCATGAGTTTCTACAGCGTGTCATTGATAAAGCCAATGCAGGTTACACTGTCACTTCGAAGAAAGACGTGAAGCACTCACCATTGGATTACAGTACCTGGATGGTCAAACCATTGGAACAACAGCAGGCTGACATTGAGGAAATCAAGAAGGATGTAAAAGCTGAGTATGTTGCATATCTGGAATCTGAGCGTGAGCGTTATCAACAACTTCTTCGTCAACAACTGATTCGGGCTCAGGAAGAAAAAGATCGTAAAGCTGCCGAACAGGCAAAAGCAAAGCAGATGGCTGAGATTGAAAAAGAAGTGCAGGCATGCTACAAGCCGCTTGAGATTCCAGAGTAACCACCAATACGACCTGGGTCAGTAACATGAAATTAACAGGATGCCTACTACTGGTTAACGCTGGTGGTGGGCTTTTTTGTGCCTAAAGAAAAGTGGTGGTGATCCGATGTTCATTGAGGATTGTTCTGTGGGTTGCTTAACACACCTTCCTAGATCAATGAAAACATCCCAATTATCAACAGATAAGACGCTTTAATCTCATCCACTACCAAATGCTATGGGTCGTGTGGCAGGAAGGCGTTAAGAGAGCGATTCTGAGCGTTTTCTTTGATTTTTCCAACTAGGGTAGCGGGTAGAGGTTAGGATCGCTGTATGGGGCTCTATGGGGCTTGCAGAGGCTTTATGTGTGATAAATGAGAATTGATTTTATCTAAATAAGAATTGCTTGCATTTGAGTCCGGTTTCGTGTAGAATTCGCAACCTCAATCCAGTACGCCCCGGTGCAACGCACCCATCTCCACACGACCACGTTCTTCAGACGAATTGTGCATCGTAGGGGCTTTTGCCGTGCCTGCGATTTGAGCAAGCACACCACCACACACACATGGCACCACCCAAGAGGAAATGCCTATGAATTGAACATGAAAAAGGAGAATCACCATGCAGCATGCTGTCGCCCTAAATTTTATCGCCAACGCGACCACCCCAATAACCCTGCTTACATCCTCATCCCAAGCCAGTCATTGCCACACCAGTGTTATCGATGGTTTCAGGGTCGATAAGCATACTGGAGAAATCTATGGGCAGTTCGTCACATCACCCCTCCAGACCAACATCGAGCGATACCCCGGCGGGATTCCACGATCTGCAGACAGTCAGACTCAGTACAAGCATTTGATGGAAATGAAGAAAGTCTGCAACGTGGTGCATGTAGATTTTGGAGGGGCGAAGGCTGAAACCCCAACACCCGTTATCGATATACTCACCCCAAAGCCGAAACGCGGTCCCAAGCCTAAATTATTCTTGAACCCATTTGCGGCGATCATCAAAAAGGCAATCAGCGAGAATGCCCATTGGGTTGAAAATGCCGTTATGGCAGGTACTTACATTGCTGCCGGAAGCAGCAATGGAAAGCTGAACATTCGACCGAACTACGTCCGGAAGGTCATAACAATGGCAGTGATTTCGACTGAAGCGATTGAGAGTAGCACCACCTTCCGCAACCACGACCTAGAGCCCATTAAAGAGCGCTATATTCGTTACCTTGCTGCGGCAGGCCGTGTTGCAATTCATAGCATCGAGCGGTATTTGAACACTCATCCATCAGAAAAGCTTCGCTTGGAGAATAAGGTTTTAGAGTCACAAGCTCAGAATGAGGAAGGCGACATTGATGAAGATGGGTATATGACGGACGGAACTGTTGATCTGGAGTGCCGCATGGAGCTACGATTGAATTACGGCAGGATATAATAAGAGAGCGAAGCGAACGTGCTGTTCTTCTGTGGAGATTGTCCACAGGATAAGCTTTCTTCAGGGTGTACACCCTGCAATAAATAATCTAGGAAAAATGGAAGAGGAGATAGGTACAAAACCCATCAAAATAAAGAGATCATTACTCATAGCTTCGCTATGAATATTGCTTTCCTGTACTGAATACAGAAGACAGATCAAGAGCTTGGTAGGCTGTCTGCCTCCCTATTGAAAAGCATTCACTCACTTCGTTCGCTCACCTGCGATCACTGGAATGTACTGATGGTATCTTCTGGTGTGACCTGTGTAGTCGGAGACGAACATCATCAGTATCATTGCTTGAAAGACCAGTCTTCACTTGACTGACAGGGTTGAGAGGACTGTTTGAAGGCCCATTTCGGCTACCAAACCTGATAGCTTGACGAGCTCCGCTAACTCTGACTCGGTATAATTCGGTTCGATATTGTCAGTCAGCAGCCACCGTTGAACCTGCTTCTCTCCAGTATGGGTATATGCAGAAAGTGCACTCCAGTGTTGATAGATTGCCCCATGGGCATCAACGTCGGCCGCTTTGCCTAGCGCCCTCAGCATGCTGGCCATATCCAGCTTGGTTCCAGAATGGATATAGCTTTCTATAGCTTCGTCGGTAGCGACATGGCAAAGCCAAAGCCCTCTAATCGTGGACTCTACCAGCGGCCTCAGCAGTGCAAAAGCAGACGCTTGTAGCGGAGGGTTGCATGACAACAGTATTAAAATTGAGTTGTGGTGCTGTTGGGATATGGCAAAGCATGCAGCACAGAGTTTCGACCTAAGGTCTGTATTGATATGGCGACCATGAAGGGCTTCAGCAATCTCAAAAGCTCTACTCCTGGCTTGATCCAGTTGTGTCCTTTCCACCATGGTGACAAATCCTTCGTTGTGACGTTCGATTGCCAGCTAGGTTAGCGCGGGGTGTCAGCGATAACAATCAAGAGCTCTAATGATGTATCACCTCGGCAGATCGAGAGATTGAGTTCAAATGGGTGTACTCTAAAAAACACAGATGCGTGAATACATCAGCACCCGGATACGTTGAGTAGAAATGTATTCAATAGGATTGATTTGAGTCTATGAACACGAGATACTGCCTACATCTAGAGGCTATTGAATACAGGCAGGCAGACATGGCACACGTTGCGTACATCCGGGTCAGCAGTGAAGACCAGAACACCGACCGTCAGCTTGATGGCATTGCTGTAGATCGCACATTCACTGACAAGGTGTCAGGGGCAACCACTGAGCGTCCAGCACTGAAAGAGATGCTGAGCTATGTTCGTGATGGTGACACCATCCATGTTCACTCGATTGACCGTCTGGCTCGCTCGCTGGTTGACCTGCTGGCACTGGTTACTGACCTGCGCAAAGCAGGTGTGTGTGTTCACTTCCACAAAGAATCTTTGTTGTTCACTACAGAGGTGAACCCTACACAGGAACTCATGCTGAGCATGATGGGTGCTGTCGCTGAGTTTGAACGAGCCATCATCAAGGAACGTCAACGAGAGGGCATAGCGAAAGCGAAAGCCAAGGGTGTCTACAAAGGTCGTGTGAAAAAGGTCGATGACCAAGCGATACGTGATGCGATGAGTCAGGAAGGTGCGTCATTCCGTAAAGTAGCTGCCGACCTGGGCGTAAGCCTCAGCACTGTACAGCGAGCAATGAAAGCAGCATAAGGCTCACAGCTTCGAACTGAGAACGCTCGACACCAACACATACCAATACCTCACAGACCAATCGCCCCGCCATGACGCCTCTACGGTGCTGTGGCGGGGCGTTCTTGTTTGTGTTGCCAGCCATGTAGGGATTTCATGGAAATTGACTTACTCCTACCCTGGCCCGTGGTTTGCGGTCGAGCAGTGGTGCTGTATCGCAGGGATTTCGGTCTGTGCAAAATTCTGGTTTGACTCGAAACCAAACCTGAAATCACGGGGGAATTGGTTTTTTGACAATAGGGTTTAGGTTTACGCGAACAAACCTACAGAGCCTGACCATGGGCAAAGCCACTACTGCTGCCGACACCCTTGTACTATTCCAATTCAATCAGATAGGTATCCGAGCAGCGATTGCCCGTTTACGCTCAGGACAAAGTTAACCGTGAGATATAGTCACGATGAGGCCGCTTTAAAATGGTCTCAAGCACCGAGCCTGAGATTGCGGAAACTTTACTCCATCATTACCCAAGACATATAGCCATCGAAAAGTCTCAGGACGAATCATTAACCGGACTCCAGCTTAATAATTTTATCCTTCCCAAATGCCACAGCCTTATCAGCCTTCGGATCATAAAACCAGATCAAATCCGTGGTTCTACCCACAGAGCAGAGCCCCTTTTTAACTCCACCTTCGTATTGAACCGAAGCCAGAGTACACACAGACTTAAGGTGAATAGCAAACTCACCACCAATTTGCCTTCCACTTGCAAATGAAGACACTGTGGTGTCATACAGAACCCATAGCAAAGCAACAATCGAGACTCCATGCAGGACATTAAATAATGCTGTCTTATTAGCCATCATCCAAGTACGTAACGGCCCCACCAATAGGCAAACCCCAGCAATCACTGCCATGCCTAAAAAGTAGGGGAGCAATAACAGCAAGTCCTTGGAAAGCTCAGAAAAAACCAGTAGCCCACCATCATATAATGCTTTCTGGAAATCTATGGAAACAACTTCAGGCTCTACACCCAACTCTCGATAAAGTTCTTTACTTTGAACTACTCCTGCTGCATATGCGGACGCCGTAAGAAGAAACGTCGCACTGAGTGATTCAAGCAATTTACTTACCATTGTTTGGGTCTCCAAACACCCTGATCGCAGGAATACCAAATTGGAAGTCTTCAATGGCCCTTGTATCCACCAAAGGCAATGAAAGCGCAAGACCGGATTGTATTTTATCGCTATTTCGCTTCACACTTGCTTTATGAAGCTGCTTGGAGTTTTTGGAAATGGAACGCACAGCCTCACTCTGCTTTTTAACCTTTTTCTTAGGAGCTCTAAATATGTCTTTCACCATATCCGACGGAGTAATTTTTTCATCCACAGCAACAGGATTCGAAGGCAATGTATCGAAATCACTAGCCTGCGCATGCCCAGCGAGAATCAGTGTTAATGCTACGCATAAAATAGCCGCTTGAGCTTTATCAGCAAACCCGTTAAGCGGTATTCGACTCCACAAATCTCCGGGCGAACCGAACTCCGCTTTTGTTGTTGAAGAAAGTACATCCAAACCGATCTCAAAATTAAGCAACTTACGGATCGAGTTAAGATCAACAACTCCATTTATCTCAATCTCTTTAGCAAACTGCTGCATTAAAGAAATATTTTGAAGCAGCCCCGCAACCAACAGATTGTTAACATCATTCCTTGTAGTAATCTTGTTAGAAATATAAAGGAAATGCTCATCAACAAAGAAGGGATAAATAAGGTGATAAAACTTATCCCAATGCTTACGCAGGTCAATAATTGTTTGCTGACCTTGCAATGTCTTCTTTACCGCATTAGGCAGTTTGCTACGTGAAAACTTAGGCCCCCACACCACCTCCCTACGAACAAGGTGATTTAATTGCGGAGCAGGATTGAGCGCTTTCTGCTCAGGACTCTGATCAATTAGTACAGGACTTGAGTCAAGATAGGCCGCACTAGAGCACACACCGACAATAAGTGCATCACCATCAGCAGAAACTATTAAATCACCGACCTTTATCTTTGATGCAAAAGTATCGAACTGATGAAGCTTCTTTGTACCGCTACCATTGAGCTTTCTAACATTCTTCGTCCCCTCTACGATCTTCGAATACTTAGCCTTCCTCTTAATCAGGCGCTGCACTTCATCGTAGACAGGTAAATCTTCAGACTTCCCACTCGAGTGTTCATAAACATCATCTAAATGACCAATCGAAACCAGCGAGTTTTGCCTAAAATGCTCGACAAACTTCCCGCCTGACGCTCTGACGAGCCAAATATTTGTGTTTTTGTCGCGATATGCCAGCTTCAATTTATCAATATTCATTTGGTTCCCTCCATGCTGCCGGAGACAGTAACTCAAATAGAATATGCTGGCAATCAGCCTCTAGTGCTAGCCACCAATGATTTGACGTAGAGGACGAGAGATGGACCAGTGTCAGTTCGAATAAAGGGATACAGGAAAAAAGGAAGCAATCCCATCAACCTAGCGCCCCGAGAGCAACATACAGTTGCTATAGATACAAAGACGTGTTCACGGTAGGATCGACAGCACAGTGCACCACTGAGGTGTACTACTGCACTGGTCCACTTCGAGATTTTTGAGCGAGAAAACCTTGAGAATTCAAGGAATTGCGTAATGGAGGCGGCCCCACCAGCCACACCCCGGCACTCGATGTTCCCGCTATGGCTGCTCCCTTCCGGGCCTGACCAGGTTAACGGGTAATCAATGCGGGGGGACCGATGGGGCCACCACAACATGCCTCGCTGAGCAGCGAGTGGCGCCATTGTACCGGTCTTTGGGGCAGATACAACCACTGGGACAGAAAAAGTCATCATTTCTCAATGACTTGTCAGGGTCGAGACGGCCTGGACGGGCCTCTTCGCGGGTAAACCCGCCCCTACGGGCGACCGCGCAGGCTTTTCATATTTTGAGCAAGACAGTTGCCCCCCACAGAGGGGGGCGGGATGCCTAGACTGCTATGCCCTGTTCGGCCAGGAAGGTAACGAAGGTATCTTCGTCCAGTACCTTCACACCCAGCTCAGCAGCCTTGGCCAGCTTGGAACCTGCCCCCGGCCCTGCCACCACGCAGTGGGTCTTGCCGGAAACGGAACCGGCAACCTTGGCCCCCAGGCTTTCCAGCTTGTCCTTGGCAATGTCCCGGCTCATGCGCTCCAGCGTACCGGTCAGCACCCAGGTCTGGCCGGCCAGCGGCAAGCCTTCGGCTACCTTCTTCTCGCTGCTCCAGTGCATGCCGAACGCCAGCAGCTGCGCTTCAATGTCCCGGGCCAGTTTCTGGTTCGCTTCATCCTTGAAGAACTCTCGCACTGCGTCGGCCTGCTTGGCCGCCAGGGCCTGGCGCAAGTCGATGCCGTCGGCGGCGATGATCTTGTCCAGGCTGTCGAGCTTGGCCACCAACTTCTCGGCACCGGTCGGGCCGACGGAGGCAATGTCGAGCTTGGCGATCATCCCGGCCAAGGTGGTGCTGGCGGCAAATTCGGCAGCCAACTCGCCCTCGTCCTGCAACTGCATACCGCTGTCGAGCAGCTGCTGGATAACTTTCTGGTTGTGCTCGTCTTCAAAGAAATTGTGGATCTCGTAGGCAACTTCGAGACCGATGTCCGGCAAATAGGTCAGCACCTGCGGCAATGCCTGCTGCACGCGCGCCAGGCTGCCCAGCGAGCGGGCCAGCACCTTGGCAGTCTCCTCGCCGACATCCGGGATGCCCAGCGCGTAGATGAAGCGGGCCAGGCTCGGGCGTTTGCTGGCTTCGATGGCATCCAGCAGCTTCTGGGTAGAGACCTCGGCGAAGCCTTCAAGGCCGACAACCTGCTCGAACTGCAGCTTGTACAGGTCAGCCGGCGAGCCAATCAGGCCCTCGTCCACCAATTGCTCGACGCTTTTCTCGCCCAGGCCGTCGATATCCATGGCCCGACGCGATACGTAGTGAATGATCGCCTGCTTGAGCTGGGCGCCACAGGCCAGGCGACCGACGCAGCGGTACACCGCACCTTCGCTGGTGGTTTCCTTGCCTTTGCTGCGTTTGACCAGCTGGGTGCGCTCGACCTGCGAACCACACACTGGGCACTCGCTTGGCACCTCTACCGGGCGGGCGTCTTGCGGACGGCGCTCCAGCACCACCTGCATCACCTGCGGGATCACGTCGCCGGCCCTGCGAATGATCACCGTGTCGCCGATGCGCAGGCCCAGGCGGGCGATTTCGTCCATGTTGTGCAAAGTGGCGTTGGACACGGTCACACCGGCCACCTTGACCGGCTTCAGCCGCGCTACAGGCGTTACTGCACCCGTACGACCAACCTGGAACTCGACGTCCAGCACCTCGGTCAGCTCTTCCATCGCCGGGAACTTGTGGGCAATCGCCCAGCGCGGCTCACGGGCGCGGAAGCCCAGTTCGCGCTGGGCGGCCAGGCTATTGACCTTGAACACTACACCGTCGATCTCGTACGGCAGGCTGTTACGCCGCTCGCCAATGTCGCGGTAGTAGGCCAGGCATTCTTCGATGCCGGCCGCATGCTTGAGCTCGCGGCTGATCGGCAGGCCCCAGGCCTTGAGTTGCTCGAGGATGCCAATATGGCTGTCGCCGATGCTTGCGGACAGCTGGCCGACGCCATAGCAGCAGAACTCCAGCGGGCGGCTGGCGGTGATTTTCGAGTCCAGCTGGCGCAAGCTGCCAGCGGCGGCATTGCGCGGGTTGGCGAAGGTCTTGCCACCGGCTTCGGCCTGGGCGGCATTGAGCCGGTCGAAACCGGCCTTGCTCATGTACACCTCGCCGCGCACCTCCAGCACTGCCGGCCAACCTTTACCCTGCAACTTGAGCGGGATGTTGCGCACGGTGCGTACGTTGGCGCTGATGTCTTCGCCAGTGGTGCCGTCGCCCCGGGTGGCGCCCTGCACCAGCTGTCCGTCGCGGTACAGCAGGCTCACGGCCAGGCCATCGAGCTTGGGTTCGCAGCTGTAGTCGACCGCGCCCGGCTGATCCAGGCCTTCTACCACACGGCGGCCGAACTCACGCAAGTCGGCTTCTTCGAAGGCGTTGCCCAGGCTGAGCATGGGCACTTCGTGGCGCACCTGGCTGAACGCAGCCAAGGCAGTTCCACCCACACGCTGGGTGGGCGAGTCGGGGGTTACCAGGTGCGGGTGTTCGGCTTCCAGCGCCTTGAGCTCGTTGAACAGACGGTCGTATTCGGCATCAGGCACGCTGGGCTCGTCGAGCACGTAATAGCGATAGTTGTGCTGGTCGAGCTCGGCACGCAGTTCGTGGATACGGGTTTCGGCGGTCATTTATCAGGATCTCTTGCAAAGCAAAAGAGCAGCACTGGGCTGCTCTTGCACTTGAAACAGGGTGGGCAGAACCAGGCCAGGCCTGCCCACTTGGGCAGATCAGCGCTTCTGGGTCAGCGCACGGCGCTCGAACTCGACGATGCGCTGGCGGTAGTGCTCGATGGTCTGGGCGGTCAGCACGCTACGCTGGTCGTCCTTGAGCTCGCCGTTCAATTCGTGGGCCAGCTTGCGTGCTGCTGCCACCATCACGTCGAAGGCCTGCTTCGGATGACGCGGGCCCGGCAGTCCGAGGAAGAAGCTCACCGCACGGGTGCTGAAGTGGTCGATGTCATCAAGATCGAATACACCCGGCTTGACCGCGTTGGCCATGGAGAACAGCACTTCGCCGTGACCGGCCATGCTCTCGTGGCGGTGGAAGATGTCCATTTCACCGAAGCGCAGGCCGCTTTCGAGAATATTCTGCAGCAACGCAGGGCCCTTGAAGCCACCCTCATCGCGCGAGATCACGCTGATGACCAGCACTTCCTCGGCCGGCGGCAGCTCCTTGACGCTGCTGCTGGCGGCAGGCGCTGCATTTCCGCGGGTATTGTCAGCGGCAAAGTCCTCGTCGCTGTCGGCGAACAGGTCGGGCTCGCGCGGCTCGGCGCTGAGGTTCAGGTCGCCCTGCTGTGCGTCGGCAGCTGCGGTGGTGCGCTTGGCACGCTTGCTGGCCTTGGCCGGCTTGGGCTCGCGCTCGCGGTCACGCCCAGAAGCGCTGAGCGAAGGCAGATCGCTTTCGTCCAGCTCAGGCTCCTTGTGGGTGTCCAGCACCCGCGACGGGCCGAGCACTTCGGCACTGGCGCCTTCTTCGTCCGGCAGGTTGGAATAACTGCGGTCCAGACGGAATTTCAACTTGCCCTTGCCGCCGCGCATGCGGCGCCAGCCGTCGAAAAGAATACCGGCAATGACAATGATGCCGATGACGATCAGCCACTCGCGCAGACCGATTTCCATGTAATCCCGTGCCTCTATAAAAATATGCTTGAAAACAAAGGGTTCAAAGCCCTTTAACACGTGGCGCCAACTCTATGTTCTGACAGGCGTTTTACCCACGCAAAAAACGAGTGACATTAAGCTAGCACGACCAAAGACAACTTTACACCGTCTGTCGCACATGGCGGGGGCATTTCGCTACAGAATGTGCCCCCATCGTCGCGCATCAAGCATCGACCATGGCCATGGCCGCCTCCACATCAACAGCGACAAGCCGTGAACAACCGGGTTCATGCATGGTCACCCCCATCAATTGGTCCGCCATCTCCATGGCGATCTTGTTGTGGGTGATGTAGATGAACTGCACGCTTTCACTCATTTCCTTTACCAGACGCGCATAGCGCCCGACGTTGGCATCGTCCAGCGGCGCATCGACCTCGTCGAGCATGCAGAACGGTGCGGGGTTCAACTTGAAGATGGCAAACACCAGCGCCAATGCGGTCAGTGCCTTTTCGCCGCCGGACAGCAGATGGATGGTGCTGTTCTTCTTGCCCGGTGGTCGCGCCATGATCGTCACCCCTGTATCGAGTAGATCTTCGCCCGTCAGTTCCAGATAAGCGCTGCCACCACCGAAAACTTTTGGGAAAAGTGCCTGTAATCCGGCATTTATCTGATCAAAGGTATCCTTGAAGCGGTTGCGGGTTTCCTTGTCGATCTTGCGAATGACGTTTTCCAGCGTCTCTAGCGCTTCAACCAGGTCGGCGTCCTGGGCATCCAGGTAGCGCTTGCGTTCGGACTGCTGCTCGTATTCCTCGATGGCCGCCAGGTTGATTGCCCCCAGCCGCTGGATACGCGCCTCAAGCTGCTCCAGCTCCTGCTCGGTGCCCTGCTCGCTGGCCTCGGCCTCCAGGGTGGCGAGCACGCCTTGCAGGTCGTAACCGTCGGCCAGCAACTGCTCCTGCAGGGTCTTGCGCCGCACATCCAGGCCCTGGCACTCCAGCCGCAGCTGTTCCAGTTGGCCACGCAGCAACTGAGCCTGCTGCTCGGCCTGGGTACGGCGCTTTTCGGCATCGCGCAGCTCGCGGTCCGCTTCATCCATGTGCAGGCGGGCCTGGCGCATTTCCTCGTCGACGCTCATGCGCAGTTCCAGCAGCGCTTCCAGCTTCAGGCGCAGCTCTTCCTGCGGGGCTTCGCCCTCTTCCAGGTTCAGGCTCAGCTGTTCCTGGCGCTCGGTCAGCCGCGCGGCTTGCTGCTCCAGGCGCTCCAGGGCCTGCCGGGTGGAATCGTGCTGGGCCCGCAGCGAGCCCAGGCGCACAGCCAACTGGTGGGCGTGATCCTTGTGCTGGCGGGCCTCCTGGCGCACCCGGTCAAGGCTTTCGCGCAGGGTGTCACGGCGGGCCATCAGCTGCTCGCGCTGTTCGGTGTCCTGGGCCATCAGCTCCAGGGCTTCTTGCAGCAGCAGGCGGGCCTCGCCCAGTTGCTCGTGCTCCAGGGCGCGCTGTTCTTCCAGCTCGATCAGTTCTTCCTGCAGGCGCCGTCGGCGCAGTTCAACCTGCTCGGCACGGGCGCGGCTGCCAGAAAGGTTGGCCTTCAGCTCACCGTGCAGGCGGTTTTCTTCCTGGGTACGGCGGCGCAGTTGTTCGCGCTGTTCTTCGAAGTCCAACTGCTGTTCGCGCAGCGCGTGCAACTGTTGATCAAGCTGCTCCAGCGCCGCCTCCTGAGCCAGTTGCTCCTCGCCCAGGCGTTCGATTTCCTGGCCGCGCGCCAGCACGCCGCCTTCGGCCTCACCCCCGCGCCGTACCCGCAGGAACTGCCGGCCAACCCAGTAGCCGTCGCGGCTGACCAGGCTCTGCCCCTCATCGAGCGAGGCACGCTGTGCCAGCGCCTGGGCCAGGTCATCCACAGGCTTGATCTGGCCCAGCCAAGGTGCCAGGTCGACACGGCCTTCGACCTTTTCCAGCAGGCTGCCGGGCAACGAGGTACCGGCGCCGCTTGCCACCAGCAGGCGCAACTCGCCCTGTTCCAGGCCGGTGAAATCGAGGCCGTCGAAGTCATCCACCAGCACGGCCTGCAAGTCAGCGCCCAGCACGGTTTCCACCGCAAGCTCCCAGCCCGGCTCGACCCGCAACCCCTCGGCCAGGCGCGGTTGTTGCTCCAGGCCTTGGCCATGCAGCCAGTCAGCGGCCCCTGCCCCCGGTTCCAGGGCGGCCTGCTGCAAGGCCTCCAGCGAGGCCAGGCGGCCGCCCAGGCGCTGCAGGTCGCCCTGTGCCTGCTGTTGGGCGTGAGTGGCCTGCTGCAGTTGCTCGCGCAGGCCTTCCAGGCGCTCGACCACCTGTTCTTCGGATAACTGCAATTCCTCCAGCAGCATTTCGCTGCTGGCCAACTGCTCGGCCAGTTCGAGCATGGCGGCGTCCTGGGGATCACTGCCCAACTGCTCGCGCTCTTCGCCCAGCTTGCGCTGGCGCTCGGCCTGGCGCTCCAGGCTGGTTTCCAGCTGCTGCAGGCGCGCCTGCTGGACTTCGGCTTGTCGGCGCGGCTCGGCGGAACGGTTGTTGAAACTGTCCCACTGCTCCTGCCAGCCGTGCATACCCAGCTCCGCCTCTTCCAGCGCGGCAGCGGCTTCTTCGGCAGCGGCCAAGGTCATTTCCTGCTCAGGCTCGAGCATGGCCAGCTCTTCGCCCAGAGTTGCCAGCAAGGTGCGGTCGTGGCCCAGGTGCGATTCGGTTTCCAGCCGTGTCCGCTCGGCTTCCTTGAAGTCGTCCTGCAACTGGCGCAGGCGCTGCTGGCCATGCTGGATACTCTGCTCGACCCGGGCGATGTCGCCAGCCACCGAATAGAACCGGCCCTGCACCTGGTTGAAGCGTTCGGACAGTTCATGATGGCCGTCACGCAGGCGCTCGATGCTGGCATCGGCATTGCGCTGCTCGGCCACCAGCGCCTCGTGGGACACGTCCTGGTCACCGATCACCGCCTCACGCTGGCGCACCCGTTCGTCCAGGTCGCGCCAGCGCAAGGCCGACAGGCGCGCTTTCATCTGCCGCTCCTGAGCCTTGTACTCACGGTACTTCTCGGCCGCCTGGGCCTGCCGGTGCAAGCGCTCCAGCTGGCGCTCCAGCTCTTCGCGCAGGTCGGTCAGACGCGCCAGGTTTTCCTGGGTGCGGCGGATGCGGCTCTCGGTTTCGCGACGGCGCTCCTTGTACTTGGAAATGCCGGCGGCTTCCTCGATGAAGTTGCGCAGCTCCTCGGGCTTGGCCTCGATCAGCTTGGAGATCATGCCCTGTTCGATGATCGAATAACTGCGCGGCCCCAGGCCGGTACCCAGGAAGATATCGGTAATGTCGCGCCGGCGGCACTTGGTGCCATTCAGGTAGTAGCTGTTCTGCCCGTCGCGGGTGACCTTGCGGCGGATGGAAATCTCGGCGTAGGCGGCGTACTCGCCAACCAAGGTGGTTTCACTGTTGTCGAACACCAGCTCGATGCTGGCCTGGCTGACCGGCTTGCGACCACTGGAGCCATTGAAAATGACGTCGGTCATTGACTCGCCGCGCAGGTTCTTCGCCGAACTTTCGCCCATCACCCAGCGCACCGCGTCGATGATGTTGGACTTGCCGCAGCCGTTGGGGCCAACCACGGCCGCCATGTTGCTGGGGAAATTGACCGTGGTCGGGTCAACGAACGATTTGAAGCCGGCCAGCCGAATGCACTTCAGGCGCATTGGTCAGCCTCGGGCCAGTGCCGCCAGCACCAGCTCGCAGCTGCGCTGGCCATAGGCAGTCAGCACTTCGCGAATGCGCGGCAGGTCGCGGGCGACCACGGCTTCGAGCAGGCGGGCGAACAGGTCGAGGTAGTCGATCATGTTGGCCTGGCGCTGGTCCAGCGACAGGTAGTAGGCGCGGCTCATGGCCGGCTGCAGGTTCTCTACGGTTTCCTGCAGGAACGGGTTGTCGGCGAACGGGTAGGCCGCACGCATCACGGCAAAGCTGTCAGCGACAAAGGTCTTGATGTCCAGCTGGTCGTGGGCACGCTGCAGGCGCTGCTGAATCTCCAGAAACGGGCGCAGGTCGGCTTCGGTGCGCCATTTTTGCGCAACCGCGTTGCCCAGCAGGATGTAGAACTCGCCCATCAAGGAACACAGGCTGCGCACGCTGCGCTCGTCCAGTTCGGTGACATGGGCACCACGGCGCGGCAGGATGGCTACCAGGTGGCGACGTTCGAGGATAAGCAGTGCTTCGCGCACCGAGCCGCGGCTGACATTGAGCGCCTGGGTAACCTTCAGCTCCTGGATACGCTCGCCTGGCGCCAGTTCGCCGCGGATGATGCGTTCGGCCAGGTAGTCGGCAATCTGCTCGGAGAGGCTGTCCGGGGCCTTGAACGTCATGGTTTTCCTTCAAAATCATTGAACTGGGCACAAGTGGCGGATTGTAGCGTACTTGGGCGGTAATCGCGCAGAGGGGCCAGGCGCTTTATTTGACCACTATGGCCAGCCCTCACGCGGCGCGATCTATGCTTGTAATATGGGCGATATGACAAGCCGGGCATGGATATGAGCATTTTCTTGACCTTTGAGTCAGAAAAATATTGACCTGCTGGACAGCTGTTGCTTAGAGTCCGCCCAACAACAATAAAACCATTGCGAGGCCATCCCCGTGATCCAGTTTCTCGTCAACCAGGAGCTGCGTAGTGAGCACGCCCTGGACCCTAACATGACAGTGCTGCAGTACCTGCGCGAGCACCTGGGCAAACCCGGCACGAAGGAGGGTTGCGCCAGTGGTGACTGCGGTGCGTGCACCGTGGTGGTCGGCGAACTGAGCCAGGACGACCAAGGCAACGACAGCCTGCGCTACCGCAGCCTCAACTCGTGCCTCACCTTTGTCTCGTCGCTGCACGGCAAGCAACTGATCAGCGTCGAAGGGCTCAAGCATCAAGGCCAACTGCACAGCGTGCAACAAGCCATGGCCGATTGCCATGGCTCGCAGTGCGGCTTCTGCACCCCAGGCTTTGTCATGTCGCTGTTCGCCCTGCAAAAGAACAGCAGTGGCCCCGACCTGCACCAGGCTCAGGAAGCCCTGGCCGGCAACCTGTGCCGCTGCACTGGCTACCGGCCGATCCTCGACGCCGCCGAGCAAAGCTGCCGCCAGCCCTGCCGTGACCAGTTCGATGCCCAGCAGGCGCAGACCATCAGCCGCCTCAAGGCCATTGCCCCGACGCAGACCGGCGAGCTGAACAGCGGCGACAAGCGCTGCTTGGTGCCGCTGACCGTGGCGGATCTGGCCGACCTGTACAGCTCGCACCCTGAAGCGCGACTGCTGGCCGGTGGTACCGACCTGGCGCTGGAAGTCACCCAGTTCCACAAGACCTTGCCCGTGATGATCTACGTCGGCCACGTGGCTGAGCTCAAGCGCATCGAGAAAACCGCCAGCCACCTGGAAATCGGCGCCGCCACCCCGCTCACCGACTGCTATGGCGCGCTTAACGAGGAATATCCCGACTTCGGCGCCCTGCTGCACCGTTTTGCCTCGCTGCAAATCCGCAACCAGGGCACCCTCGGCGGCAACATCGGCAACGCCTCGCCAATCGGCGACTCGCCCCCCCTGCTGATCGCCCTGGACGCGCAGGTGGTGCTGCGCCAGGGTGAACGCCAACGGGTGATGCCGCTGGAAGACTACTTCATCGACTACCGCATCACGGCTCGCCAGGACAGCGAGTTCATCGAGAAGATCATCGTGCCGCGCGCCTCCAGTGACTGGGCGTTCCGCGCCTATAAAGTGTCCAAGCGCCTGGACGACGACATCTCCGCCGTGTGTGCAGCCTTCAACCTGAGCATCGAAGACGGTGTGGTCAGCGGTGTGCGGATCGCCTTCGGCGGCATGGCGGCAATACCCAAGCGCGCCCGTGCCTGCGAGGCCGCGCTGCGCGGCAAGCCGTGGAACCAGGCCGCCATCGAGCGCGCCTGCCAGGCCCTGGCCGAGGACTTCACCCCGCTCAGCGACTTCCGCGCCAGCAAGGAATACCGCCTGCTGACCGCGCAGAACCTGCTGCGCAAGTACTTCATCGAACAGCAAACGCCGCATATCGAAACCCGGGTGACCGCTTATGTCTAACCATCACGTAGCCAAGAGCCAGGCCGAGATGGCCGAACTGTTCAGCCAGGACCTGACCACCGGGGTCGGCCGCAGCGTCAAGCACGACAGCGCCGACAAGCATGTATCCGGCGAGGCTGTGTACATCGACGACCGCCTGGAATTCCCTAACCAGTTGCACGTCTATGCCCGCACCGCCGACCGCGCCCATGCGCGTATCCTGCGCATCGATACCACACCGTGCTACGCCTTCGAGGGCGTGCGCATTGCCATCACCCATGAGGACATCCCCGGCCTGAAAGACATCGGCCCGGTGGCGGCCGGCGACCCGCTGCTGGCCATCGACAAGGTCGAGTTCTTCGGTCAGCCGGTGCTCGCTGTCGCTGCCCGCGATCTTGAAACCGCACGCAAAGCGGCCATGGCCGCCATCGTCGAGTACGAAGACCTGGAGCCGGTGCTGGATGTGGTCGATGCGCTACGCAAAAAGCACTTCGTGCTCGACAGCCACACCCACCAGCGTGGCGATTCCGCTGCCGCCCTGGCCAGTGCCCCGCACCGCATTCAGGGCACCCTGCACATCGGCGGCCAGGAGCACTTCTACCTGGAAACGCAGATTTCCTCGGTGATGCCCACCGAAGACGGCGGCATGATCGTCTACTGCTCCACGCAGAACCCCACCGAAGTGCAGAAGCTGGTTGCCGAAGTACTCGATGTGCCGATGAACAAGGTGGTGCTGGACATGCGCCGCATGGGTGGCGGCTTTGGCGGCAAGGAAACCCAAGCCGCCAGCCCGGCATGCCTGTGCGCGGTGGTGGCGCGCCTGACCGGCCAGCCAACCAAGATGCGCCTGCCCCGGGTCGAGGACATGACCATGACCGGCAAGCGCCACCCGTTCTACGTCGAGTACGACGTAGGCTTCGACGACAACGGTCGCCTGCATGGCATCAATTTCGACCTGGCCGGCAACTGCGGCTACTCGCCTGACCTTTCCGGCTCGATCGTCGACCGCGCCATGTTCCACTCTGACAATGCCTACTACCTGGGCGATGCCACTGTGCATGGCCACCGCTGCAAGACCAACACCGCCTCCAACACCGCCTACCGCGGCTTTGGCGGCCCGCAGGGCATGGTCGCCATCGAACAGGTGATGGACCATATCGCCCGCCACCTGGGCCGCGACCCGCTGGCGGTGCGCAAAGCCAACTACTACGGCAAGACCGAACGCAACATCACTCACTACTACCAGACCGTCGAGCACAACATGCTCGAGGAGATGACTGCCGAACTTGAAGCCAGCAGCGACTACGCCGAGCGACGCGAGTCGATCCGCCGCTTCAACGCCAACAGCCCGGTGCTGAAGAAGGGCCTGGCGCTGACGCCGGTCAAGTTCGGTATCTCGTTCACCGCCACCTTCCTCAACCAGGCCGGTGCGCTGATCCACATCTATACAGATGGCAGCATCCACCTGAACCACGGCGGCACCGAGATGGGCCAGGGCCTTAACACCAAGGTGGCCCAGGTGGTGGCGCAGATCTTCCAGGTTGATTTCAGCCGCATCCAGATCACCGCCACCAACACCGACAAGGTACCCAACACCTCGCCAACCGCAGCGTCGAGTGGTGCCGACCTGAACGGCAAGGCGGCGCAGAACGCGGCCGAAATCCTCAAGCGGCGCCTGACCGAGTTTGCTGCACGGCACTATCAGGTGACCGAGGAAGATGTCGAATTCCGCAACGGCCATGTACGCGTGCGCGACCAGATCGTCAGCTTTGAGCAACTGGTGCAGCAGGCCTACTTCGCCCAGGTGTCGCTGTCCAGCACGGGGTTCTACCGCACGCCGAAAATCTTCTACGACCGCAGCCAGGCACGCGGCCGGCCGTTCTACTACTTCGCCTTTGGCGCCGCCTGCGTGGAAGTGATCGTCGACACCCTGACCGGCGAATACAAGATGCTGCGCGCCGACATCCTGCACGACGTGGGCGATTCGCTTAACCCGGCCATCGACATCGGCCAGGTGGAAGGCGGTTTCATCCAGGGCATGGGCTGGCTGACCACCGAAGAACTGGTGTGGAACGCCAAGGGCAAGCTGATGACCAACGGCCCGGCCAGCTACAAGATCCCGGCAGTGGCCGACATGCCGCTGGACCTGCGCGTAAAGCTGGTGGAAAACCGCAAGAACCCGGAAGACACCGTGTTCCACTCCAAGGCCGTGGGCGAGCCGCCGTTCATGCTGGGCATTGCCGCCTGGTGCGCGATCAAGGATGCCGTGGCCAGCCTGGCCGACTACCGTGTGCAGCCACAGGTGGACGCGCCAGCAACGCCGGAGAGGGTGCTGTGGGGGTGTGAGCAGATGCGCAAGGCGGTGGCTGCCACTCAGTCCGCAGAACCGGAGCTGGAAACCGTCACCCAGTAACGCCGCGCTCCGCTTTTTCTGTGGGAGCGGACCGCGTTGCACTGAAGAGGATCTGCATCATGCACCAATGGATCAACGCCCTCGCCGACCACCAGTCCCGTGGCGAAGCGTGCGTGCTGGTGACCATCATCGAGGAGCGCGGCTCGACCCCGCGTAACGCAGGCTCGAAGATGGTGGTCAGCGCCAGCGGTCTGTTCGACACTATCGGCGGCGGCCACCTGGAATACAAGGCGCTGCACATCGCCCGGCAAATGCTCGAAGAGCAGCGCACCACGCCGCACCTTGAGCGCTTCAGCCTCGGCGCCAGCCTGGGCCAGTGCTGCGGCGGTGTGACCGTGCTGCTGTTCGAACCCATGGCCGCCGTGCAGGCCCAGATCGCCGTGTTCGGCGCGGGCCATGTCGGCCGGGCTCTGGTACCCTTGCTCGCCGCGCTGCCATGCCGCGTACGCTGGATCGACTCGCGTGAACAGGAATTCCCCGAACTCATCCCCAACGGGGTGACCAAGGTGGTCAGTGAGGAGCCGGTCGACGAAGTCGCAGCCCTGCCACCCGGCAGCTACTGCATCGTCATGACCCACAACCACCAGCTCGACCTGGAACTGACTGCTGCCATTCTCAAACGCAACGACTTCACCTGGTTCGGCCTGATCGGCTCGAAGACCAAACGGGTCAAGTTCGAGCACCGCCTGCGCGAGCGCGGCTACGACGAGGCCGTCATGGCCCGCATGCGCTGCCCGATGGGCCTGGCCGAGGTCAAGGGCAAGCTGCCCATCGAGATTGCCGTGTCCATCGCCGGTGAAATCATCGCCACCTACAACGCCTGCTTCGGCCAGCACGACGCTGCCGCCAATGCCGGCCCCATTGCCCAGTTGCTGCCGCCCTCACGCCGCAGCCAAGCCATATGACGAGTGTGTTATGACCGTTACCCGCAAAGCCTACCGTGCCGCCATCCTGCACAGCATCGCCGACCCGGCCGAGGTGGGCCTGGAGGCTTCCCATGAATACTTCGAGGACGGCCTGCTGGTGGTCGACGATGGTCGTATCAGTGCCATTGGCCATGCCAGCGAACTGTTGCCGACCCTGGATGCCGATATCCCGGTCGAGCACTATCAGGATGCGCTGATTACCCCAGGTTTCATCGACACCCATATCCACTTCCCGCAGACCGGCATGATCGGGTCGTACGGCGAGCAGTTGCTGGACTGGCTGAACACCTACACCTTCCCTTGCGAAAAGCAGTTCGCCGATAAAAGCCACGCCGACCAGGTGGCGAAGATCTTCCTCAAGGAGCTGCTGCGCAACGGCACCACCACTGCGCTGGTGTTCGGCAGCGTGCACCCGGAGTCGGTGAATGCCCTGTTCGAAGAGGCTGAACGCTTGGACCTGCGCCTGATCGCCGGCAAGGTGATGATGGACCGCAACGCGCCGGACTACCTGACCGACACCGCCGAATCGGGCTACGCCGAAAGCAAGGCACTGATCGAGCGCTGGCATGGCAAGGGCCGCCTGCATTATGCCGTTACCCCGCGGTTCGCCCCGACCAGCACGCCGGAACAATTGACCCTGGCCGGCCAATTGCTCAAGGAGCACCCGGGCGTGTACATGCACACGCATCTGTCGGAAAACCTCAAGGAAATCGACTGGGTAAAGTCACTGTTCCCCGAGCAGAAGGGCTACCTGGACGTCTACGACCACTTCGAGCTGCTCGGCGAGCGCTCGGTGTTCGCCCACGGCGTACACCTGTGCGACGAGGAATGCCAGCGCCTGGCCGAAACCGGCTCGGCCGTGGCCTTCTGCCCCACCTCCAACCTGTTCCTCGGCAGCGGGCTGTTCAACCTGCCGCAGGCCGAGCGCTTCAAGGTCAATGTGGGCCTGGGCACCGACGTTGGCGCTGGTACCAGTTTCTCGCTGCTCAACACCCTGAACGAGGCCTACAAGGTCATGCAGCTGCAAGGCGCGCGCCTGCACCCGTACAAATCGCTGTACCTGGCGACCCTCGGCGGCGCTCGCGCCCTGCGCCTGGACGACCGCATCGGCAGCCTGCGCCCGGGCAACGACGCCGACTTCGTGGTACTGGACTACAAGGCCACGCCACTGCTGGACTACCGCATTCAGCAGTCCAACAGCATTGAAGAAACCTTGTTCGTGCTCACCACCCTGGGTGACGACCGCACTGTGCGGGAAACCTATGCTGCAGGGCGTTGCGTGCACCAGCGCTAAGGTTCTTTGGCAAGCCCCCGGTACAGCGCGCCGCCGATTGCAGCACCTATCAGCGGCGCCACCCAGAACAGCCACAGCTGTTGCAGGGCCCAGCCGCCGACGAACAAGGCCGGCCCCGTGCTACGCGCGGGGTTGACCGAAGTATTCGTCACCGGGATAGAGATCAGGTGGATCAAGGTCAGGGCCAAGCCGATCGCGATTGGCGCGAAGCCTGCCGGTGCGCGGGCGTCGGTCGCGCCCATGATCACCACCAGGAACATCGCCGTCATCACCACCTCACTGACGAAACCCGCACCCAGCGTATAACCACCGGGCGAGTGGTCGGCGTAGCCATTCGAAGCCAATCCCGAAGACAGCTCGAAACCCGCCTTGCCGCTGGCAATCAGGTAGATGACCCCCGCTGCCAGGATGGCGCCGATCACCTGGGCGATCACGTAGGGCAGTAGCTCTTTGGCCGGGAAACGGCCGCCCACCACTAACCCGAAGGACACGGCGGGGTTGAGATGGCAACCGGAGATATGCCCGATGGCGAAAGCCATGGTCAGTACGGTGAGGCCGAAGGCGAAAGCGACACCAAGAACACCGATGCCGACCGGGGAACTGGCTGCGAGTACCGCACTGCCACAGCCGCCAAGCACTAACCAAAAGGTGCCGATCAGCTCGGCACCCATTCGTTTACCCAGAGACATGGTCATGGACCTTTCCTCAAGTAGTGGAACGCAATGGATGCGCAAGCCCAACTGCTTGATGAAGGTTTGCCCACAAGAATTTAGCAGACGCTTGGTTAATGGCCAGAAATGTGTGGGGGAACCGCTGTGCAGTCCCCTTCAATCACTCAGGCAAACGATCAACCCTTGGCTGAAACCTTGGGCTTTTTCAGCAAATGCGAGAACACCGCATGCAGGTCGTCCGAGGCGCTTTCCTCGTCCAGGTTCAGCTTGCTGTCGATGTGGTCCATGTGGTGCATCATCAGGCTCACAGCCTGCTCGGCATCACGCGCTTCGATGGCATCGATCAGCTGCATGTGTTCGTCATATGAGCAGTGCGAACGGGTGCCGCTTTCGTACTGGGCAATGATTAGCGAGGTCTGCGACACAAGGCTGCGCTGGAAGCTCACCAGCGGCGCATTGCCCGCGGCTTCGGCCAGTTTGAGATGGAACTCGCCGGAAAGGCGAATGCCGGCACCGCGGTCACCGCGCGAGAAGCTGTCCCGCTCTTCACGCACCATCTGCCGCAGCTCGTTCAGCTGGTCCAGGGTGGCGTGCTGCACGGCCAGTTCGGTGATGGCACGTTCGACCATGCGCCGCGAGAAGAACACCTGGCGCGCTTCTTCAACCGTCGGGCTGGCCACCACCGCGCCGCGGTTTGGCCGCAGCAGCACCACACTCTCGTGGGCCAGGCGCGACAGCGCGCGACGAATGATGGTGCGGCTGACGCCGAAGATCTCGCCCAGCGCTTCCTCGCTCAACTTGGTGCCCGGAGCCAGACGCTGCTCGAGGATCGCCTCGAAAATATGCGCGTAGACGATGTCGTCCTGGGTACCGCTGCGGCCGGCCTTGCCGACACGTGCAGGTTTCTTCAGAGGTTGCAGCTGTTCGTTCATGGGCTCTCGAGGCACGAAGAGAAAGTATGGCGCCATTGTACACAGGCTGAGGCGATTCCGCAGGGGGCGTTTTACCTATATAGCCTTTGTACGGCACATTGCGCACACAAAACATAAAACATTATTTGCATTCTTTGTACACAAAAGCATAATCCACCGAGCAACTTCCTGACCCATGGGTCAACAAACCGGTCAGACGTCTGCCTTCCCTCGTGGGGCCTCCAAGTGCATTGCTCAGGAAAAGGTCCCTACAACAACAAGAAAGACTTGAGGAGTACTCGCTGTGGAAAGCCGCAAATCCGAAGCCCCTACGCTGGATCTTGCCCCACCGCTCGAAACGAGCTGGCTGGAGCGGATTTTCAAACTCAAGCAACACGGCAGTACTGTCAGGACCGAGCTGATCGCCGGGGTGACGACCTTCATCACCATGGCCTACATCATCTTCGTCAACCCCAACATCATGGCCGATGCTGGCATCGACCATGGTGCCGCTTTCGTCGCCACTTGCATCGCCGCTGCGCTGGGCTGCCTGCTGATGGGCCTTTACGCCAACTGGCCGGTCGGCCTGGCACCGGGCATGGGCCTCAACGCCTTCTTCACCTACACCGTGGTCGGCACCATGGGCTACAACTGGGAAACAGCGCTGGGGGCGGTATTCGTCTCGGGCGTGCTGTTCATGTTCCTGACCTTGTCGAAAGTGCGCGAATGGTTGCTGAACAGCATTCCGGTCAGCCTGCGCCATGCCATGGGGGCTGGCGTCGGATTGTTTCTCGGGCTGATCGGCCTGAAGACGGCTGGCATCATCGTCGACAGCCCCGCCACCCTGATCAAGCTGGGTTCGCTGCACGAGCCGGGGCCACTGCTGGCGGCCGTGTGCTTCCTGCTGATTGCCATCCTCAGCTACAAGCGGGTGTTCGGCGCGATCCTGATCAGCATCATTGGTGTCACCCTGGCGGGCTGGGGCCTGGGCCTGGTCAAGTTTGGCGGGGTGATGTCGATGCCCCCAAGCCTGGCACCGACCTGGATGGCCATGGACGTGGCTGGCGTCTTCAATGTCAGCATGATCAGCGTGGTGCTGGCATTCCTGTTCGTGCACATGTTCGACACCGCCGGCACGCTGATGGGGGTCGCCCAGCGAGCGAACCTGGTAGCGCCAGACGGGCGTATCGAAGGCCTGTCGCGCGCCTTGAAGGCCGACAGTGCATCAAGCGTATTCGGTGCTGTGGTCGGCGTGCCGCCAGTGACCAGTTATGTGGAGAGTGCCGCAGGTGTCGCCGCAGGTGGCCGTACCGGTCTCACGGCTGTGGTGGTCGGCTTACTGTTCGTCGCAGCGATGTTTTTCGCCCCGCTGGCGGGAATGATCCCGGCTTACGCGACAGCAGGCGCGCTGATCTACGTGGCGATGCTGATGATGGGCAGCATGGCGCACATTCATTGGGACGAAGCCACCGACAGCATTCCGGCGATTGTCACGGTCATCATGATGCCGCTGACCTTCTCCGTTGCCGATGGTATCGCGCTGGGTTTCATCACCTACGTCGCTTTGAAGGCAGGTACCGGCAAGTACAAGGAAATCTCGGCCAGCCTGTGGGTGCTGTGCGCCATCTTCATTGCCAAGTTCGTGTTCCTCTGAGCACCGGTCGTCTGGCTGTAGAGGTTTAGTGTTTTCACGATCGAGCGCCGCCCGCGCGGCGCATCGCGAGCTGCGCTCGCTCCTACGGTTGTTTCGGGCCAGTTATTTCTGAGGGATTTGCGCGCGTACGCCTTGGCGCATGACGCGATATCGCGACGTACGAACAAGGCGGTCGCGCGCGCCCGTCACAGGCGTTTCTGGCCAGAAAAAAACGTAGGAGCGAGCGCAGCTCGCGATGCGCCGCGCGGGCGGCGCTCGATTTCATGCCCGCTACAAAAATCACGCCGAACACCCCACATCCCCACTTTCCTGCAGACGAAAAAAAGCCCGCCAGTGTGAGAGCGGGCCAAAGGACCTACGAAGATTCTTCTAGCGACCAACTAGCTTCCACGATAGGTCGAATAGCTGTACGGCGAAATCAGCAGCGGCACGTGGTAGTGCTCCTGCTGCTCGTCGATGCCAAAGCGCAGCACGACAACATCCAGAAACGCCTGGGCCGGCAGCTGTACGCCACGGGCGCGGTAGTAGTCGCCAGCGCTGAACTGCAGTTGATAAACGCCGGTGCGGTAGTCGTCACCCTGCAGCAGCGGCGCATCGACGCGGCCATCGCTATTGGTCAGGGCGGTATTCACCAGCTCCAGCTGCTGGCCTTCGACGCGGTACAGCTCGACCTTGATCGAGCTACCCGGGCAGCCATGCGCGGCATCCAGTACGTGTGTGGTCAAACGTCCCATTGCGTGTCGCCTCTTGTTCAATCTGTGGGCAAAAAATACTCAGCCATCGCACCAGCTTAGCGCCTGCGGCAGGCGGGATGACGTTATTAAGACATTCCACCGAAGGATTGTACACAATTTTTTAACCCTCTCTGCCAGACCCTTCATTTGCTGCCCATTAACGACCCATCGGTCGCAAATACACGCACCATAACGATGCCAACCTCATTAGCTGACCAATCAGGCAGGTTTCTTGCACTGTATTTCCAGGTCGCTGTCAGGCGACAAAAGGGAAGAAATGCGGAAAAACAGGCTTACAAAAGATTTCAGAAGTTGTATACAATCAGCCCATCCGGTGGTGCGACATACCGACGCGGCCCGCCCACCCCCGCACTAACGCACAAGAAGGAAGACTGCAGTGAGCGCTGACTACCCTCGCGACCTGATCGGTTACGGCAATAACCCTCCTCACCCGCAATGGCCGGGCAACGCTCGCATCGCGCTGTCTTTCGTCCTCAACTACGAGGAAGGTGGCGAACGCAACATCCTTCATGGTGACAAGGAATCCGAAGCCTTCCTGTCCGAGATGGTCGCTGCCCAGCCACTGCAGGGCCAGCGCAACATGAGCATGGAATCGTTGTACGAATACGGCAGCCGTGCCGGCGTATGGCGCCTGCTGAAGCTGTTCAAGGACAGCGGCGTACCACTGACCATCTTCGCCGTGGCCATGGCCGCCCAGCGCCACCCGGACGTGATCCGCGCCATGGTCGAAGCCGGCCATGAAATCTGCAGCCACGGCTACCGCTGGATCGACTACCAGAACATGGACGAGGCCCAGGAGCGCGAGCACATGCTCGAAGCCATCCGCATCCTCACCGAACTCACCGGCGAGCGCCCGTTGGGCTGGTACACCGGGCGTACCGGCCCGAACACCCGTCGCCTGGTCATGGAAGAAGGCGGTTTTCTCTACGACAGCGACACCTATGACGACGACCTGCCCTACTGGGAGCCGAACAACCCTACCGGCAAGCCGCACCTGGTGATCCCGTACACCCTCGACACCAACGATATGCGCTTCACCCAGGTACAGGGCTTCAACTGCGGCGAGCAGTTCTTCCAGTACCTGAAGGACGCATTCGATGTGCTGTACGCCGAAGGCGCCGAAGCGCCGAAAATGCTTTCCATTGGCCTGCACTGCCGGCTGGTCGGCCGCCCGGCGCGGCTGGCCGCGCTGAAGCGCTTCGTCGATTACGCCAAGAGCCATGACCAGGTCTGGTTCGCCCGTCGCGTGGACATCGCCCGCCACTGGCACACCACCCACCCGTACAAGAAAGAGAACGCCTGATGACCGCCTTCAACACCCTCAAGCCATCCGCCCTGGGCCGTGACGCCTTCGTCAAGGCCTTCGCCGATATCTACGAGCACTCGCCGTGGGTTGCCGAAAAGGCCTACGACTTGGGCCAGTTGGACGAGCTGGACGAGATCGAGGCGCTGCACCAGCGCATGAGCGACATCCTGCTCAGTGCCAACCACGCTGACCAGCTCGCGCTGATCAATGCTCACCCGGACCTGGCAGGCAAGGCCGCCATCCAGGGCGAACTGACCGAATCGAGCACCAACGAACAGGCCGGTGCCGGTATCCACCAGTGCACCGCCGAAGAGTTCGCCCGGTTCACCGAGCTGAACGATGCCTACAAGGCCAAGTTCCAGTTCCCGTTCATCATGGCGGTAAAAGGCAGCAATCGGCACCAGATCCTCGCCGCCTTCGAAAAACGCATCCACAACGACAGCGATGCCGAATTCAAGGAAGCCCTGGCGCAGATCAACCTGATCGCCCTGTTCCGCCTGCTGCAGCTGTAAGCATCAGCCGAACCTTATTCAGAAAACGAACAATAGAAGAGATAACCGCATGCGCACCCTGATGATCGAGCCCCTGACCAAAGAAGCCTTCGCCCAGTTCGGAGACGTGATCGAAACCGACGGCAGCGACCACTTCATGATCAACAACGGCTCGACCATGCGCTTCCACAAGCTCGCCACGGTGGAAACCGCCGAGCCTGAAGACAAGGCGATCATCAGCATCTTCCGCGCCGACGCGCTGGACATGCCGCTGACCGTGCGCATGCTGGAACGCCATCCGCTGGGCAGCCAGGCTTTTATCCCGCTGCTCGGCAACCCCTTTCTGATCGTGGTCGCGCCCGTTGGCGATGCACCTGTATCAGGCTTGGTCCGCGCCTTCCGCAGTAACGGCAGGCAGGGCGTTAATTACCATCGCGGCGTCTGGCACCACCCGGTGCTGACGATCGAAAAGCGGGATGATTTCCTGGTGGTTGATCGCAGCGGTTCTGGCAACAACTGCGATGAGCATTACTTCACCGAGGAACAGATGCTGATCCTCAATCCCCACCAATAAGAAAAGGTCGATCATCGTTCACGGTGATTGGCAGAGGTACATACTGTGGAAGCACACCTTCACGAATGGCTGAACCTGAGCATTCGCTGGGTTCACATGATCACCGGTGTCGCCTGGATCGGTGCATCGTTCTACTTCGTCTGGCTGGAGAACCACCTGAACCGAAGCAACCCGCGCGATGGGTTGTCGGGTGATCTCTGGGCGATTCACGGCGGTGGTATCTACCACCTGGAGAAATACAAGCTCGCACCCCCGAAAATGCCCGAGAACCTGCACTGGTTCAAATGGGAAGCCTACTTCACCTGGATGTCCGGTATCGCCCTGCTGTGCGTGGTGTTCTACTGGAACCCGGCGCTGTACCTGCTGGCCCCTGGCAGCACCCTTAGCGGTGCCGAAGGCGTGGCCATCGGTATCGGCTCGCTGATCGCTGGCTGGTTCGTCTACGACTTCCTGTGCGACTCGCCCCTGGGCAAGAAGCCAGCGCTGCTCGGTGGTGTACTGTTCGTGCTGATCATTGCCGCCTGCTGGGGCTTCAGCCTGGTGTTCAGCGGCCGTGGTGCCTACCTGCACACCGGCGCGATCATCGGCACCATCATGGTCGGTAACGTGTTCCGTATCATCATGCCGGCACAGCGCCAGCTGGTGGCGGCGATCGAGAACAACCAGACGCCCGACCCAGTGCTGCCGGCCAAAGGCCTGCTGCGCTCGCGTCACAACAACTACTTCACCCTGCCGGTGCTGTTCATCATGATCAGCAACCATTTCCCGAGCACCTACGGTAGCCAGTACAACTGGCTGATCCTGGCCGGTATCGCTGTAGCTGCGGTGCTGATCCGCCACTACTTCAACACCCGCCACGACAGCAACAAGTACGCCTGGACCTTGCCTGTCGGCGCTCTGGCAATGATCTGCCTGGCCTACGTCACCGGCCCGAAACCGATGGCAGTCAGCCCTGAGCAGGCCGCAGCGAAGATCGAGTACCAGCCGCTGCCAGCGACCGCTGTGGGGGGCAAGACCGCCGCCGAGCAGCGCGCCGAGGACGCCGCCAAGGCTGCCGAAGCACCCGCAGCTGCCGCTGAAGCACCGGCTCAGGCCGTTGCCCAGGCCGCCGGTGGCGACTTCGACAAGATCCACAATGTCATCCAGGAACGCTGCACCGTGTGCCACTCGTCCAAGCCGACCAGCCCACTGTTCAGCGCCGCCCCTGCCGGCGTGATGTTCGACACCCCGCAGCAGATCCAGGCCCAGGCCGCGCGCATCCAGGCGCAAGCGGTCGCCAGCCAGATCATGCCGCTGGGCAACATCACCCAGATGACCACCGAAGAGCGCAAGCTGGTCGGCGACTGGATCGCCAAAGGCGCCCAGGTCAACTGACAGCACCTCGCCAGGCAACCCGCCCTCAGGGAATCACCATTCCCTGTAGGAGCGGGCTTGCCCGCGAAGAGGCCGGTAACCCAGCCTCAGGCTTCATGTGTAACGCAACAAGCAAGCATCGAGCGCGCAGGCATGAGGCCTGCCGCTTGGATCCGAGAATAAAAACAAAACTCGAGGTGCTGCATGTCCGAGTCACGCAAGGCGTACATCCCCATTGCGCCGCCGCGCGAACCCTTGCCCCTGTTCCAACTGATCCTGGTTGGCCTGCAACACGTTCTGCTGATGTACGGTGGCGCCATCGCCGTGCCGCTCATCATCGGCCAGGCTGCCGGGTTGTCCCGTGAAGAAGTCGCTTTCCTGATCAACGCCGACCTGCTGGTCGCAGGCGTCGCCACCATCATCCAATCGTTCGGTATCGGCCCCGTGGGCATCCGCATGCCCGTGATGATGGGTGCCAGTTTCGCTGCCGTCGGCAGCATGGTGGCCATGGCCGGCATGCCCGGCGTAGGCCTGCAGGGGATCTTCGGCGCCACGATCGCTGCCGGGTTCTTCGGCATGCTGATTGCCCCGTTCATGTCCAAGGTGGTGCGTTTCTTCCCGCCGTTGGTCACCGGCACGGTGATCACCTCGATTGGCCTGTCGCTGTTCCCGGTGGCGGTCAACTGGGCCGGCGGCGGCCAGGATGCCAGCACGTTCGGCTCGCCGATCTACCTGCTGGTGGCCGGCCTGGTGCTGGCCGTGATCCTGTTGATCAACCGCTTCATGCGCGGCTTCTGGGTCAACGTGTCGGTGCTGGTGGGCATGGGCCTTGGCTACATCCTGGCCGGCTCCATCGGCATGGTCGACCTGTCGGGCCTGAACGAAGCACCGTGGTTGCAGGTGGTCACCCCCCTGCACTTCGGCATGCCAACCTTCAGCCTGGCGCCGATCCTGTCCATGTGCCTGGTCGTGGTGATCATCTTCGTCGAGTCCACCGGCATGTTCCTGGCCCTGGGCAAGGTGACCGATCGCGAAGTCACCCCAGGGATGCTGCGTCGCGGGCTGCTGTGCGATGCCGGTGCATCGTTCGTCGCCGGCTTCTTCAACACCTTCACCCACTCCTCGTTCGCCCAGAACATCGGCCTGGTGCAGATGACCGGGGTGCGCTGCCGCTATGTCACCATCGTCGCCGGTGCACTGTTGATTCTGCTCAGCCTGTTGCCCAAGGCGGCCTTCCTTATTGCCTCGATCCCGCCTGCGGTACTGGGGGGCGCGTCCATTGCCATGTTCGGCATGGTCACCGCTACCGGGATCAAGATTCTGCAGGAAGCGGACATCGGCGACCGCCGCAACCAGTTGCTGGTTGCCGTGAGCGTCGGCTTCGGGTTGATCCCCGTGGTGCGTCCGGAGTTCTTCGCGCAGATGCCACAGTGGATGGAACCCATCACCCACAGCGGTATCGCCATGGCCACGGTCTGTGCCCTGGTGTTGAACGTGCTGTTCAACATCCTTGGCGGTGCCGACCGCGCGGTGCACAACGACGCTTGTCACCAGCATTGAGCAAGAGGGGGCGGCGCACTGCCGCCCCTGCCTCGACCTCGCCGTAAACGCTATACCGTCGGCCCGCCGGAATGGGCCGCCCGGGGCGCCTGCGCGCCGAAAAAACCCAAAAAAAACAATAAGTCCGGGAACCACAACATGAAACGCATCACCACGTCCCTCTTGCTGGGCAGCAGCCTGCTGGCTACCGTCCCCGCCCACGCTGGCGAATGGCTGCAGTGGCACGGCGAAAGCCTGACCTACCTGTACGGCAAGGACTTCAAGGTCAACCCCAGCATCCAGCAGACGGTGACCTTCGAACACGCCAACAAATGGAAGTACGGCGACACCTTCATGTTCGTCGACAAGATCTTCTACAACGGCAAACCCGACGCCAGCAAAGGCGGGACCACCTACTACGGTGAGTTCAGCCCGCGGCTGTCGTTCGGCAAGATCTTCGACAAGAAGCTGGCCTTCGGCCCGATCAAGGACGTGTTGCTGGCCATGACCTACGAGCGTGGCGAAGGCGACAACGAGGCCTACCTGATCGGCCCCGGCTTCGACCTGGATATCCCTGGCTTCAACTACTTCACCCTCAACTTCTACGTGCGCAACACCGAGGGCAGCCGCCCCGGCGACAATGTCTGGCAGATCACCCCAGGCTGGTCGTACACCATTCCCGTAGGCCGCTCCGACATTCTGATCGACGGTTACATGGACTGGGTCACCGACAACGACCAGACCCGACGTGGCACCTATCACGCCAACCTGCACTTCAACCCGCAGGTCAAATACGACCTGGGCAAGGCACTGAACCTGGGTGCCAAGCAGCTCTATGTCGGCTTCGAGTACAGCTACTGGAAAGACAAGTACGGCATCGATAGCCGCGGCAACCTGGACAGCAACCAGAGCGTGGCCAGTGCGCTGATCAAGGTACACTTCTAGGAAGTTGACCAAACGCACAAGATTGAATCACCCCGCTCCAGGACGGAGCACTTGAGGCGCGGCGCGCAAGCCAGTAATCTGCGCGCCCCCTCGATCAGGGCAGAACGGATTCTGCCTGCGTTTACTGACCGCTCAGTCAATGAATACGGGCGGTTGGCCAACGTGTTGCCAGCCTGAAAGACCCTTTTCATCCGTTCAGAACGAAGTCGAGCAGGAAGGTTTTGCCAACCCGGAAAAGTTGGCTCGACCCTTGCCAAACAGCTGTGGCCTATCGAAAAAAGCTGACTTAAAAGACAAAAAAGCGCCGATAACGAGCGCTGACAACAGATCAATCAAGGGAGCGACACTCGCAATGCGTACCATCAACAGCCTGATCCTCGCCGGCGGCCTGCTGGCCTGCGGCACCACCTTCGGCGGCGACCTGCTGCAATGGCAGAACAACAGCCTGACCTACCTGTGGGGCAAGAACTTCAAGGTCAACCCGGCGATTCAGCAAACCGTCACCTTCGAGCACGCCGATGGCTGGAAGTACGGCGACAACTTCATTTTCGTCGACAAGATCTTCTACCAGGGCCAGGAAGACGCCGGCAACGGCCCGAACACCTACTACGGTGAGATCAGCCCACGCCTGTCGTTCGGCAAGATTTTCGACCAGAAGATCGAGTTTGGCCCGGTCAAGGACGTGCTGCTGGCGATGACCTACGAGTTTGGCGAGGGTGACACCGAGTCTTACCTGATCGGCCCGGGCTTCGACCTGGCCATCCCGGGCTTCGACTACTTCCAGCTGAACTTCTACAACCGCACCACCGACGGCAGCCGCGCTGGCGACAACGTGTGGCAGATCACCCCGGTGTGGTCGTACACCATTCCGGTCGGTGATTCCGATGTGCTGATCGATGGCTTCATGGACTGGGTGGTGGACAACGACGAGAACCGCCGTGGCACCTACCAGGCCAACCTGCACTTCAACCCGCAGATCAAGTATGACCTGGGCAAGGCACTGCACCTGGGTGAAAAACAGCTGTACGTGGGTGTGGAGTATGACTACTGGAAGAACAAGTACGGCATCAAGGACAGCGATGCCTTCACTACCGACCAGAACACCATGAGCTTCTTGGTCAAGGTTCACTTCTGAACGGATCGCTCGGGGCCGCGCTGCGGCCCATTCGCGGGTAAACCCGCTCCTACAGGGACCGCGCCGGGTTCAAGGCAAACGCGGTACCTGGTAGGAGCGGGTTCACCCGCGAACCGGGGCAAAGCCCCGGCCACACGCCTCAATTGGCTGGCCGAACTGCCCGCCACAATTTCCCCGCAACGCTTACCACCGCCAGCACCACAGCACCTGCGATGACTCCGACCCCGCCGTTGAGCAACGCCCCGGTCAGCGCCCCACCACGCCCTTCGCTGAACGCCTCGATGGCATGATGCAGCGGCTCGATGCCATGCACCAGGATCCCACCCCCTACCAGGAACATCGCCGCAGTACCGATCACCGACAGGCTTTTCATCATGTACGGTGCCGCCCGCAGGATGCCGTTACCCACTGCCTGACTCAGCCTGGAGGTTTTGCGGGCCATCCACAGCCCAAGGTCGTCAAGCTTTACGATCCCGCCCACCAACCCATACACACCAATGGTCATCACCACCGCAATGCCCGACAGCACGATGATCTGCTGCGTCAGCGGCGAGTCAGCCACGATGCCCAAGGTAATGGCGATGATTTCCGCCGACAGGATGAAGTCGGTACGCACCGCTCCCTTGATCTTGGCTTTTTCAAAAGCCACCAGGTCCACACTGGCATCGGCAACGGCCTCCTTGCGCGCCGCGTGCTGCGCCTCATCCTCTTCCTTGCTGTGCAAGAACTTGTGCGCCAGCTTCTCGAAACCCTCGAAGCACAGGTACGCACCGCCCAGCATCAGCAGGGGCGTCACTGCCCAGGGGATGAAGGCGCTGATCAGCAAGGCCGCCGGCACCAGAATGGCCTTGTTCAGCAACGACCCTTTGGCCACCGCCCACACCACCGGCAACTCACGATCGGCACGCACGCCAGTGACCTGCTGGGCATTCAGCGCCAGGTCATCACCCAGCACGCCTGCGGTTTTTTTTGCCGCTACCTTGGTCATCAGAGAGACGTCGTCCAGCAGCGTGGCGATATCGTCGATCAGTACCAGTAGACTGCTTCCTGCCATGTTTGCTTGTATCCAAATAAGTCAATGTGCCGGATTCTAGCCCAAAGCCGCTGCCTTGAGCGCCCGTCGAGGCCGGTGCTACCATGCCCGATCCCTCTTAGAGGTGGCCAGACACGAGGAAGATCCCTGACCATGAGCACCATTCGCGAGCGCAACAAGGAATTGATCCTGCGCGCGGCAAGCGAGGAATTCGCCGACAAGGGCTTCGCTGCCACCAAGACCAGCGATATCGCGGCCAAGGCCGGCCTGCCCAAGCCGAACGTGTATTACTACTTCAAGTCCAAGGACAATCTCTACCGCGAGGTCCTGGAAAGCATCATTGCGCCGATCATGCAGGCATCTACGCCGTTCAATGCCGACGGCGACCCGAAAGAAGTGCTGAGCGCCTACATTCGTTCGAAGATCCGCATTTCGCGCGACCTGCCGCATGCCTCCAAGGTGTTCGCCAGCGAAATCATGCATGGCGCCCCGCACCTGTCGGCAAACCAGGTAGAGCAACTGAACGAACAGGCCCGCCACAACATCGAGTGCATCCAGCGCTGGATCGACAGAGGGCAGATCGCCCATGTGGACGCGCATCACCTGATGTTCAGCATCTGGGCAGCGACCCAGACCTATGCCGACTTCGACTGGCAGATTTCTGCGGTGACCGGCAAGGCCAAGCTGGCCGACAGTGATTATGACGCGGCGGCCGAAACCATTATCCGCATGGTGCTCAAGGGTTGTGAGCCAGAGGTGGCCTGACATGGCCAATGGGGACCGCATTCCACTGGGGTCGCACGCCCCTGTGGGAGCGGCCTTGTGTCGCGAATGGGCCGCAAAGCGGCCCCAGCTGACTTGAGCCTTACGCCGCTACCCCGGCATCTGCCCGCAACCCCACCTCCTCGATCGCACTGATCGCACACTGCTCGTCGATATCCGACGTATCGCCGCTGATCCCCACGGCACCCAGCACCTTGCCGTCCTGATCACGAATCAGCACCCCACCCGGCGCCGGCACCACCGGCCGCTCACCCATCCCGTTCAACGCGGCAAAAAAAGCCGGCCGCTGCTGCGCATCCAGCGCCAGCAAGCGCGACCCCTTGCCCAGGGCAATCGCACCCCAGGCTTTGCCAGTGGCCACTTCAGGACGAATCAAGCTCGCGCCATCCTCGCGCTGCAGCGCCAGCAGGTGCCCACCGGCATCCAGCACCGCCACGGTCAGTGGCGCGGCGTTGATCTTGCGGCCCGCCGCCAGTGCGGCATTCACCAGGCTGACAGCGACTTTCAGGTTCAAGACGTTCATGAAAAGGTCCTCTTCTTGTTGTGAGAAGCCCTAAGGGCAGTTGAAAACCGATAGAGCAAATAGAACACAACGAAATGTATTTTTGTATACAATATTTTGAAACGATCGTATGCGATGGCGCAAATAGCCGTTTTCACGGCCGCTTTGACGAAAGCGAGCCTACCCGATGAAAACCCATTGACCTGAGCCGCCAGGCGTGAATACACTCTGTCGCAAAGCAAGTTGTATACAATTACAAAATCGATGAGGCACAAACCATGAGCAAAATGAGAGCAATCGATGCAGCCGTTCTGGTCATGCGCCGTGAAGGTGTAGATACCGCGTTCGGCATCCCGGGGGCTGCCATCAACCCGTTGTACTCGGCCCTGAAAAAAGTCGGTGGCATCGATCACGTCCTCGCTCGCCACGTCGAAGGTGCCTCGCACATGGCCGAGGGCTACACCCGTGCCAACCCGGGTAACATCGGCGTGTGCATCGGCACTTCCGGCCCAGCCGGTACTGACATGGTCACCGGTCTGTACAGCGCCTCGGCCGACTCCATCCCGATCCTCTGCATCACCGGCCAGGCCCCACGTGCCCGCCTGCACAAGGAAGATTTCCAGGCCGTCGACATCACCAACATCGTCAAACCGGTAACCAAGTGGGCGACCACCGTTCTGGAGCCAGGCCAGGTGCCTTACGCCTTCCAGAAAGCGTTCTATGAAATGCGCACTGGCCGCCCTGGCCCGGTACTGATCGACCTGCCGTTCGACGTGCAGATGGCCGAAATCGAATTCGACATCGACGCCTACGAACCACTGGCAGTCAACAAGCCATCCGCCACCCGCGTACAGGCCGAGAAAGCCCTGGCCCTGCTCAATGACGCCGAGCGCCCACTGCTGGTAGCCGGTGGCGGCATCATCAACGCCGATGCCAGCGACAAGCTGGTCGAGTTCGCCGAACTGACCGGCGTACCGGTCATCCCGACCCTGATGGGCTGGGGCACCATCCCGGACGACCACGCACAGATGGTCGGCATGGTCGGCCTGCAGACGTCGCACCGCTATGGCAACGCCACCCTGCTCAAGTCCGACCTGGTGTTCGGTATCGGCAACCGCTGGGCCAACCGCCACACCGGCTCGGTCGATGTCTACACCGAAGGCCGCAAGTTCGTGCACGTGGACATCGAGCCGACCCAGATCGGCCGTGTGTTTACCCCGGACCTGGGGATCGTTTCCGACGCGGGCAAGGCGCTGGACGTGTTCCTCGAAGTGGCTCGCGAGTGGAAAGCCGCCGGCAAGCTGAAGTGCCGCAAGGCCTGGCTGGAAGACTGCCAACAGCGCAAGGCGAGCCTGCAGCGCAAGACCCACTTCGACAACGTGCCGGTCAAGCCGCAGCGCGTCTACGAAGAAATGAACCAGGTATTCGGCAAGGACACCTGCTACGTCAGCACCATCGGCCTGTCGCAGATCGCCGGCGCGCAGTTCCTGCACGTGTACAAGCCACGCCACTGGATCAACTGCGGCCAGGCCGGCCCGCTGGGCTGGACCATCCCTGCTGCGCTGGGCGTGGTCAAAGCCGATCCGAAGCGCAAGGTTGTGGCGCTGTCGGGTGACTACGACTTCCAGTTCATGATCGAAGAATTGGCGGTGGGTGCGCAGTTCAACCTGCCGTACGTTCACGTACTGGTGAACAACGCCTACCTGGGCCTGATCCGCCAGGCGCAGCGTGGCTTCGACATGGATTACTGTGTACAACTGGCGTTCGAGAACATCAACTCGACCGACGCTGCCACCTATGGCGTCGACCACGTTGCAGTGGTCGAAGGCCTGGGCTGCAAGGCCATTCGCGTGTTCGAACCGGCCGAGATCGCCCCTGCCCTGCTCAAGGCACAGAAGATGGCCGAAGAGTTCCGCGTGCCGGTCGTGGTCGAGGTGATTCTCGAGCGTGTGACCAACATTTCCATGGGCACCGAGATCAACGCGGTCAACGAGTTCGAAGACCTGGCGCTGGTCGGCAACGACGCGCCAACCGCCATCTCGATGCTGGACTGATCGCCTGACGCCCCCAGGCACGCCCTGGGGGCCTTCATCGCAAGGAGACAACTCATGCCTCGCTTCGCTGCCAACCTGTCCATGCTGTTCACCGAACAGGACTTCCTGGCCCGCTTCAAGGCTGCCGCCGATGCTGGTTTCAGCGGCGTCGAATACCTGTTCCCATACGACTTCAGCGCTGCCGACATCAAGCAGCAGCTGGAAGCCAACGGCCTGACCCAGGTGCTGTTCAACCTGCCTGCCGGCGACTGGGCCAAAGGTGAGCGCGGTATCACCTGCCACCCCGACCGCATCGAAGAATTCCGTGCCGGTGTCGACAAGGCCATCGAATACGCCAAGGTGCTGGGCAACACCCAGGTCAACGCCCTGGCCGGTATCCGCCCACAAGGCCCGGACTGCGCCACCGTGCGCAAGACCTTCGTCGAGAACCTGCGCTACGCCGCTGACAAGCTCAAGGGCGCCGGTATTCGCCTGGTCATGGAAATGATCAACACCCGCGACATCCCAGGCTTCTACCTGAACACCACCCAGCAGGCCCTGGAAATCCAGGCCGAGGTGGGCAGTGACAACCTGTTCCTGCAGTACGACATCTACCACATGCAGATCATGGAAGGTGACCTGGCTCGCACCCTGGAAGCCAACCTGAAGCTGATCAACCACGTCCAGCTGGCCGACAACCCGGGCCGTCACGAGCCTGGTACTGGCGAAATCAACTACCGCTTCCTGTTCGAGCACCTGGACCGCATTGGTTACCAGGGCTGGGTGGGCGCGGAGTACAAGCCCAAGACCACCACCGAAGCGGGCCTGGGCTGGCTGAAAACCCACAACGCAATCTGAGGAACAACTCGGGACCCTGTGGGAGCGGGCTCGCCCGCGAACACCGGCAAAGCCGGTGCCATCCACCGAGTTGTCTGCTTCGCGGGCGAGCCCGCTCCCACAGGGGGCCAAAGCTTGCTTGAGATATCACAATTACAAAGAGGTAATTTCTCATGGCTAAAATCGGTTTCATCGGCACCGGCATCATGGGCAAGCCCATGGCTCAGAACCTGCAAAAAGCAGGTCACAGCATCTTCGTTTCCACCCACCACGACGCTGCGCCAGCCGACCTGATCGCCGCCGGTGCAGTGGCCCTGGCCAACCCGAAAGAAGTTGCCCAGGAAGCCGAATTCATCATCGTCATGGTTCCCGACACCCCGCAGGTCGAAAGCGTCCTGTTCGGTGAGAACGGCGTGGCCGAAGGCGTGAGCCCGAACAAGGTGGTGATCGACATGAGCTCGATCTCCCCTACCGCTACCAAAGCCTTCGCCGAGAAGATCAAGGCTACCGGCGCTGCCTACCTGGACGCCCCGGTGTCCGGTGGTGAAGTCGGCGCCAAGGCGGCGACCCTGAGCATCATGGTCGGTGGCTGCCCGAAAGCCTTCGAGCGCGCCCTGCCGCTGTTCGAAGCCATGGGCAAGAACATCACCCGCGTCGGCGGTAACGGTGACGGCCAGACCGCCAAGGTTGCCAACCAGATCATCGTCGCCCTGAACATCCAGGCCGTGGCCGAAGCCCTGCTGTTCGCCGCCAAGAACGGCGCCGACCCTGCGAAGGTGCGTGAAGCACTGATGGGCGGCTTTGCTTCGTCGAAAATCCTCGAAGTACACGCCGAACGCATGATCAAGGGCACCTTCGACCCGGGCTTCCGCATCAACCTGCACCAGAAAGACCTGAACCTGGCCCTGCAAGGTGCCAAGGAGCTGGGCATCAACCTGCCCAACACCTCCAATGCCCAGCAAGTGTTCAACACCTGCCAGGCCCTGGGTGGCGGCAACTGGGACCACTCGGCGCTGATCAAAGGCCTGGAACACATGGCCAACTTCTCGATCCGCGACGAAAAATAACGTGTAAGCCTTATCGGCTTCAGCGCGCGCTACGGTCGCGATGAAGCACACGCC
The DNA here is from genome assembly GCF_003205205.1 of Pseudomonas sp. LB-090624. Lineage (GTDB taxonomy): Bacteria > Pseudomonadota > Gammaproteobacteria > Pseudomonadales > Pseudomonadaceae > Aquipseudomonas. Next base: position 9,105 of record NZ_QJRL01000028.1, on the reverse strand, counting down.
GCCTGACCTGCGACCACAGATCAGCCAGCGACACCGAGCAACACCCGCCCCTGGTTCAGCCTGCACGGAGGCAGTTCCAGGGGCGTTTTTGGTTTTGCAGAACAACAATAATTGGGAGCCTGCCATGTCGGTCGATCCGCAAAAAATTCTCCGCGAGCTGTTCGACACAGCCATCGCCGCCGCCCACCCCCGCCAAGTCCTCGAACCCTACCTGCCCGCCGACCGCGGTGGCCGGGTCATTGTCATCGGCGCCGGCAAAGCCGCAGCTGCCATGGCCGAAGTGGTCGAGAAAAGCTGGCAGGGCGAAGTCTCCGGCCTGGTCGTGACCCGTTACGGCCACGGCGCCAACTGCCAGAAGATCGAGGTGGTCGAAGCGGCCCACCCGGTCCCCGACGCTGCCGGCCTGGCTGTGGCCAAGCGCGTGCTGGAACTGGTCAGCAACCTCAACGAAGAAGACCGCGTCATCTTCCTGCTGTCTGGCGGTGGCTCGGCCCTGCTCGCCCTGCCTGCCGAAGGCCTGACCCTGGCCGACAAGCAGCAGATCAACAAGGCACTGCTGAAATCCGGCGCCACCATCGGCGAGATGAACTGCGTGCGCAAGCACCTCTCGGCGATCAAGGGCGGGCGACTGGCCAAGGCCTGCTGGCCGGCCACGGTCTACACCTATGCCATTTCCGATGTACCGGGCGACCTCGCCACGGTCATCGCTTCCGGCCCCACCGTTGCCGACCCGAGCACCTCGGCCGATGCCCTGGCCATCCTCAAGCGTTACAACATCGAAGCGCCCAAAGCGGTCATCGACTGGTTGAACAACCCCGCCTCGGAAACCGTCAAGGCCGATGACCCGGCCTTGGCCCGCAGCCACTTCCAGCTGATCGCCAAGCCCCAGCAGTCGCTTGAAGCCGCCGCCGTCAAAGCCCGTCAAGCCGGTTTCAGCCCGCTGATCCTCGGTGACCTGGAAGGCGAATCGCGCGAAGTGGCCAAGGTCCACGCCGGCATCGCCCGGCAGATCGTGCTGCACGGCCAGCCGCTGAAGGCGCCCTGCGTGATCCTCTCCGGCGGCGAAACCACCGTGACCGTGCGCGGCAACGGCCGCGGCGGGCGCAACGCCGAATTCCTGCTCAGCCTCACCGAAAGCCTCAAAGGCCTGCCAGGCGTATACGCCCTGGCCGGTGACACCGACGGCATCGACGGCTCGGAAGAAAACGCCGGTGCCTTCATGACCCCGGCCAGCTACGCCCGCGCCGAAGCCCTGGGCCTGTCGGCCAGCGACGAGCTGGACAACAACAACGGCTATGGCTACTTCGCCGCGCTGGATGCACTGATCGTCACCGAGCCGACCCGCACCAACGTCAACGACTTCCGCGCCATCCTGATCCTCGAGACTGCCCAATCATGACGCCTGACAAAAAAGTAAAGATCCTCGCCACCCTCGGCCCTGCGATCAAAGGCATCGACGACATCCGCCAGCTGGTCGAAGCGGGGGTGAACATCTTCCGCCTCAACTTCAGCCACGGCGAGCACGCCGACCACGCCCTGCGCTACCAGTGGATCCGCGAAGTCGAGCAGCAGTTGAACTACCCGCTGGGCATCCTCATGGACCTGCAGGGGCCGAAGCTGCGCGTCGGCCGCTTTGCCGAAGGCAAGGTGCAGCTGCAACGCGGCCAGGCCCTGCGCCTGGATCTGGACAACACCCCCGGCGACAGTCGCCGGGTCAACCTGCCGCACCCGGAAATCATCGCCGCCCTCGAACCCGGCATGGACCTGCTGCTGGACGACGGCAAGCTGCGCCTGCGGGTGACCGCCAAGCACAACGACGCGATCGATACCGAAGTGCTGAACGGTGGCGAGCTGTCCGACCGCAAAGGTGTCAACGTGCCGCAAGCGGTGCTCGACCTCTCCCCGCTCACCGAAAAAGACCGCCGCGACTTGGCCTTTGGCCTGGAGCTGGGCGTGGACTGGGTCGCCCTGTCGTTCGTCCAGCGCCCTGAAGACATCGTTGAAGCGCGCCAGCTGATTGGCGACCGCGCCTACCTGATGGCCAAGATCGAGAAGCCATCGGCCGTCGAGCAACTGCAAGCCATCGCCGAGCTGGCAGACGCGATCATGGTGGCCCGTGGTGACCTGGGCGTGGAAGTGCCGGCCGAGAGCGTGCCGCAGATCCAGAAGCGCATCATCGGCACCTGCCGCCAGCTGGGCAAACCGGTGGTGGTGGCCACGCAGATGCTCGAGTCGATGCGTTTCTCGCCAGCGCCAACCCGTGCCGAAGTCACCGACGTGGCCAACGCCGTGGCCGAAGGTGCCGATGCAGTGATGCTGTCGGCCGAAACCGCCTCGGGTGACTACCCGCTCGAAGCCGTGCAGATGATGAGCAAGATCATCCGCCAGGTTGAGAACGGCCCGGACTACCAGGCCCAGCTCGACGTCGGCCGGCCAAAAGCCGAGGCCACCGTGTCGGACGCCATCAGCTGCGCCATCCGCCGCATCAGCGGCATCCTGCCGGTGGCGGTGCTGGTCAACTACAGCGAGTCGGGTGCCTCGACCCTGCGCGCGGCACGTGAACGGCCACGGGCACCGATCCTCAACCTGACGCCGAACCTGAACACCGCGCGCCGCCTGAGCGTGGCTTGGGGTGTGCATTCGGTGGTGAACGACCGCCTGCGTCAGGTCGACGAGGTGGTTTCCACCGCCCTGGAGATTGCCCAGGCGCAAGGCATGGCCAGCCGCGGCGACACGCTGCTGATCACCGCTGGCGTGCCTTTCGGCAAGCCGGGTACGACTAACACGCTGCGGATCGAGACTTTGATCTGAGATTGCCGGGGGCGCGTTGCGCCCCTTTCGCGACACAAGGCCGCTCCCACAGGGCCACGCTGGCACAAGGGCATGCGATCCCTGTGGGAGCGGCCTTGTGTCACGATTGGAGGGCAAAGCCCTCCCCGAATACCGCTCTACCCGACCGCGGAAAACCGAGGCCCAAAGAGGCCCACCGCTCCCCCATCAACCTCACTGACTGCCCCATGTACACCAAAAATCTCGTCAACCCGTGCCCCGACTGGGCCACGGCGTTACTCAACGGCTTCAGCCAGGTGCTGCTGCTGCGCAACCCCCTGTGCGGCCTGTGCTGCCTGCTGGCCATCCTGCTGACGGCGCCCAACCTGGTCGGCGGCGCGCTGCTTGGCGCCTTGGCCGGCTTGCTCACCGCCCAGGCACGCGGCTATGACCGTGCCGACCGCCAGGCCGGGCTGTATTGCTACAATGGCGTGCTGATCGGCATCCTGATCAGCGCCGTGCTGCCCTGGTCGGTCATATTGCCCCCCCTGATCATCGCCGCCGGCGGCCTGTCCAGTATCATCACCCACCAGTGGCGCAAGCGCGGCGGCAAGTTGCTGGTCGCCTATACCGCGCCATTCGTGCTGCTGGGCTGGGGCACACTGCTAGTCGTCAGCCCCTCGCCCAGCGGCTTCGGCGAAGCTGACCCGCTGTACGCGTTGGCCCGGGGCGTGGCCCAGATCTTCCTGCTCGACCAGCCCTTGGCCGGGTTGCTGATCATCGTCGGCATGTTCATCGCCAACCCCTATGCGGCGCTGTGGGCGGTGATCGGCTCGGCCATTGGTGGCGGCGTGGCGTTGCTCACCGATCAGGCGCAAGCCGCCTGGTTAGGCCTGTACGGCTTCAATGGCGCACTGGCGGCACTGGCCTTCAGCAGGCAAGGTGAAAAACCTTGGGTGACGCTGCTGGCGATAGCGTTGGCCCTGCTGTTGCAACCGCTGTTCAAGCTGCTGCCAGTGCCTGGCCTGACCGCCCCCTTCGTTGCCGCCTGCTGGCTGATGCACTTGGGCAGTCACCTGGCGCAACCCAGGCAGCGCAACGCCAGCCGCTTGCACGGCTGATACGCAACCCCTAGGCTCAGCCCATCGCTTTTGTGGAACGAGCCAATGAACAACCCAGCGAGCCTGCGCGAGCGGCTCTTCGTCATCGTCTTCCAGACCGACACCGTAGCCGGTCGCCGCTTCGACAAGATCCTGTTGCTGATCATCCTGGCCAGCCTGGTCACGGTGATCCTCGACAGCATCGATGAGGTGCACCAGGGCTACGCCGGCCTGCTGGCCGGCATCGAGTGGGGCTTTACCGCGATCTTCCTGGCCGAATACATCACCCGCCTGTACTGCTCGCCCAAGCCGCTGCGCTACGCCTTCAGTTTCTACGGCCTGGTCGATTTACTGGCGATCGTGCCGGGGATCCTCGCGCTGTACTACAGCGACGCCCAGTACCTGCTCATCATCCGGGTCATCCGGATGCTGCGGATCTTCCGTGTACTCAAGCTCAGCCCCTACCTCAAGCAGGCCAACTACCTGATGGAGGCACTGCGCGGCAGCAAGCAGAAGATCATCGTGTTCCTGGTCAGCGTATCGACCCTGGTAACGGTGTTCGGCACGCTGATGTATGTAATCGAAGGCCCGGAACATGGGTTTACCAGCATCCCCAAAGGCATCTACTGGGCCATCGTTACCCTGACCACGGTGGGCTTTGGCGACATCGTGCCGAAGACCCCGCTTGGGCAGGTGCTGTCGTCCCTGGTGATGATTACCGGTTACTCGATCATTGCCGTGCCAACCGGCATCTTCACGGCAGAGCTGGCCAATGCCATGCGCGGGGAGCAGTTGCAGCATAATTGCCCGACCTGCCACAAGAAGACCCACGAGCATGGGGCGGCGTTCTGTTCTCGCTGCGGAAGTGGGTTGTTTCCCAAAACGTAATAGCGCCTGCGAAAAGGTCGGTACGGGCAGAAGCATAACCAAAGCATTTTTTGTTCTTTAACCCGTCTGAACCCACCCGCTATAGTCGCTGGCAATCTGCCCCAACACCCTTCAAGAACAAGGAAGCAACGTGAAAAAACTCTTCACCGCCTCGCTGCTCGCCGCAGGCCTGGCCCTGGGCAACCTCGCCCAGGCCGCCCCGACCCTGCTCAACGTTTCCTACGATGTGATGCGCGACTTCTACAAGGACTACAACCCGGCCTTCCAGAAGCACTGGGAAGCCGAGCACAAAGAGAAAGTCAACGTGCAGATGTCCTTCGGCGGCTCGAGCAAGCAGGCGCGTGCGGTGATCGATGGCCTGCCGGCCGATGTCATCACCATGAACATGGCCACCGACATCAACGCCCTGGCCGACAACGGCAAGCTGGTGCCCGACAACTGGGTTACCCGCCTGCCGAACAACAGCGCGCCGTTCACCTCGGCCACTGTGTTCATCGTGCGCAAGGGCAACCCGAAAGCCCTGAAAGACTGGCCCGACCTGCTCAAGGACGGTGTGCAAGTGATCGTGCCCAACCCGAAGACCTCGGGCAACGGCCGCTACACCTACCTGTCGGCCTGGGGTTATGTGCTCAAGCAAGGCGGTGACGAAGCCAAAGCCAAGGACTTCGTCGGCAAGCTGTTCAAGCAGGCGCCCGTACTGGACACCGGTGGCCGTGCCGCCACCACCACCTTCATGACCAACCAGATCGGCGACGTGCTGGTCACCTTCGAGAACGAAGCCGAAATGATCGCCCGCGAATTTGGCCGCGACCAGTTCGAAGTGGTCTACCCGAGCGTGTCGGCCGAAGCCGAACCGCCGGTAAGCGTGGTTGACAAGGTCGTGGCCAAGAAAGGCACCCAGGCCGTGGCCGAGGAATACCTGAAGTACCTGTGGTCGCCAGAGGCCCAGGAGATCGCCGCCAACAACTACCTGCGCCCGCGTGACGCCACGGTGCTGGCCAAATACACCGACCGTTTCCCGAAAGTGGACTTCCTGTCGGTGGAAAAAACCTTTGGTGACTGGCGCACCGTGCAGAAGACCCACTTCAATGATGGTGGCGTGTTTGACCAGATCTACACCAACAATCAGTAATTGACCTGAACAGGGCCGGCTTGCCCTAGAAAAAGCCGGCCCCTGCAACACCCGATCGAACTTTCCCCACCCTTGCGCCCTCAGTTCCTTGAGTAACCCTGCCCCGCTCACCCCGGCCCAAGGAGTACTCCAGTGCTGCGCTTTCTCTCGACCCTGCTGCTCGGCTGCCTGCTGAGCACTCACCTGTTGGCTGCCGACCCCGCCCCCACCGAACAACCACCCGCCGACCCCGAACCGGTACTGCAAGGCGGCCTGCTTGGCGCCTTGGCCGATGGTTTGGACAGCGCGGCGCAGGAACTGGACCTGGACGCCCACCTGGTCGATGCCTGGCGCCTGCGCACCGACCGCGCTGCCAAAGAGGTCGAACGCCTGGTCGATCGCCACTCCGCCAGCGACTCGCTGCAACTGGCCGGCAACTTCCTGCTGCTCAGCTTCATCTGGGCTGCCAGCTTCGGCCTGCTCACGTGCCTGGGCCGCTGGGTCGCCAAGCGCACCTCCGTTACCCTTTGGCTGCGTGAGCGCAAACGCGCCAGCAGCCTGCTGGGGTACCTGCTGCCCTATACCTTGCCAGCCCTGGCCAGCCTGCCACTGACGCTGTACATCAGCCGCTTCCTTGAGCCGTCGGTGGCCCGCGCACTGGGGCTGAGCCTGGCCTACGCCACCAGCAGCGGCCTGTTCTCCACGTCGATCATTCTCTGCCTGGTCACGCTGTTCGACGCCGGCCACAAGCGCGCGGCGGTTGGGGTGATCAAGCGCCTGGCGCCGCACCCGCTGTTCCTGATCGGCTTTCTTGCCGCCTGGAGCGACGCCCTGACCAGCCCGCAGATCGCCCGCCAGCTGGGCGGCAACATCACGGCCAGCATTGCCGTGCTCACCGGCCTCACCGCCACCTTCATCTTCGCCAGCCTGGTCATCCGCCTGCGCCGGCCGGTGGCCCACCTGATCCGCAACCGCGCACTCAAAGACCGCGTACAGCACCGGGCGGTGCAGGAAACCCTGCGGATCTTCTCGGCACTGTGGTACCTGCCGATCCTGCTGATGATCCTGGTCTCGGCGGTTCACCTGGTGGGGGCCGGCGCAGAAAGCCAGAAGGCTTTGCAAAAAGCCTTGCTGACCACCGTGCTGCTGGTCTCGACCGTGTTCCTCAGCACCTTGCTGCAGCACTTGCTGGCACCCCGCGAAAGTGACCCGACGCAGCGTGTGCGGCCCTACAAGGAACTGCTGCGCAGCCTCGCCCACGCTCTGCTGCGCATTGTCATGGCCGTGGCGTTCATCGAGCTGCTGGGGCGCATCTGGGGTTTTTCGGTGATCGACTTCGCCCTCAGCAACAGCCTGGGCCAGGCCATCAGTAACTCGCTGTCGAGCATCGGCCTGATCCTGCTGGTAACCTGGCTGCTGTGGGTGGTACTCGACACCGCCATCCAGGAAGCGCTCAAGCCTGCCGTCGGCCGCCGCAGCTCGCGCCAGCCAAGCACCCGGGTGCGGACCATCCTGCCGATGCTGCGCAATGCGATCAAGGTGATCCTGATCGTCATCTGCACCATCACCACCATGGCCAACCTGGGCATCAACGTTGCGCCGCTGTTGGCCGGTGCCGGGGTGATCGGCCTGGCCATCGGCTTCGGCTCGCAGCAGCTGGTGCAGGATGTGATCACCGGGCTGTTCATCCTCATCGAGGACACCATTTCCATCGGCGACTGGGTGGTGCTGGATTCCGGCCACGCTGGCACCGTCGAAAGCCTGACCATCCGTACCCTGCGCCTACGCGATGGCAAAGGCTTCGTGCACTCGGTGCCGTTCGGCCAGATCAAGGCGGTTACCAACCAGTCGCGGCAATTTGCCTATGCGTTCTTCTCGGTGCAGTTCACCTACGACAGTGATGTGGATGCGTCCCTGGCGCTGATTCATGAGGTGGGCAAGTCGATCAGCGACGATCCGCTGCTGCGCATCAACCTCCAGGGGCCGCTACAGGTGTTCGGGGTGGACCGCATGGACTTGAACGGGTTTGTGCTGACTGCGCAGTTCCGCACCATTTCTGGCGGGCAATATGCGGTCAGCCGGGCATTCAACGAACGGCTGAAGAAGCGGGTGGACCAGACTGACAATGTCAGCTTTGCCCAAGTGTATCCATTGCCCGTGCAGGCCCTCGGGGCTTGATGTCGCCTGTACTGGCCTGTTCGCGGATAACCCGCTCGCAAAGGGCAACCTCAACCCTGGCGGAACACCAAGGCCTTCAGCCCCCCCGCCGGGTCCACATCCGGAAACTCCGGCGGGTTCTCCAGCCGCTCGACAAACGCCAGCGCAGGCGCCTGCTCTGCCATCCCTTCAATCAGAAACTCCGGCCCGATCCCCGGGTCGTTGACACACGCCAGCACTGTCCCATCCGCACTCAGCAATTCCGGCAGGCGCCGCAGGATCTTCGCGTAGTCCTGGGTCAGCACAAAGCTGCCGCGCTGGAAGGTCGGCGGGTCGATGATAATCAGGTCATAAGGCCCGTACTTGCGCACCTTGCCCCATGACTTGAACAGCTCATGCCCAAGGTAGGCCACCCGCGAGGCATCATGGCCATTGAGGCGGTGGTTGTCGCGGCCCCGCGAAAGTGCCGACTTGGCCATGTCCAGGTTAACCACCTGCTCGGCGCCGCCTGCAATGGCCGCGACCGAGAAACCACAGGTGTAGGCGAACAGGTTCAGTACGCGCTTGCCGGCCGCCTGCTCGCGCACCCAGCGCCGGCCGTATCGCATGTCGAGGAACAGGCCATTGTTCTGCCGCACACCAAGGTCCAGCAGGTAGGTCAGGCCGTCCTCGACCACCTCGCGTTGCTGGCATGGCTCGCCCAGCAGCCATTGGCCTGGGCTGTCGGGCAGGTAGCGGTGCTGGATGATGACAGCCTGAGCCGTCCACTGCGGGCGCTCGGCCAGGCGGCGCAGCATGGCCTCGAGTTCCGCCAGCTGGCCCTCGGGCGGCTCGCGGAACAAGGCGACCGACAGGACGCCTTGCAGCCAGTCGACGGTGACCTGCTCCAGGCCCGGCCAGCAGCGGCCGCGACCGTGGAACACGCGGCGGGTTTCCTGTGGGGCGGGGTCAAGGGCGGCGAGCAGGTGTTGCTCAAGGGTGTCGATTGGCGAGGTCATGGCGGGTCGCAGACTGGCAAAAGCGGCATTCTACCCCCTGAGGGCGCTAGACCACTAACGCCTTGGGCCGGAACCACCACCC
>NZ_QJRL01000027.1 GCF_003205205.1 Pseudomonas sp. LB-090624 | reverse complement strand
CGTGGTTTCTCTGGTGAGTGTTTGGTCTTCGCAAACTCAACGTTAGCCAAGAACCACGATGACCATCCTCTTTCGCCTGCAGGGCGCCTTCGGCTGGTTCAGTTACACCACTTCCCGGGACACGATCGAGCTGGTGCGTTGAGCGGGGCGTCCACGCTCGTCTTGCTAGATACCAATGCCTATCTACGGCTGGCGAAGCGTGTACGCCCCATGCTGGGGATTGCGTTTGGGCAGAAAAATTATGTTCTGACCATCCTGAAAGATGTAGAAGACGAAGTGCATCGAAGTGGTGCGCTGAAATTCAAGTTTCCTTGGTTCGACGCTGAGGATTTAGCGGCTGAGCGACTTGCGAAACAGGTTCGCCTTAGCGCTGACGAGAAAGGCCAGTTGGAGGCCGCGCAAAGCGTGTTGCGTGGTTGGGTCTTGATGAATCCGGTGAGCTACACCACGGCAGGCCGCTCGCCACCCTCCCCAACAGACTGCCGAGTGCTGGCTTTTGGTCAAATCCGCAGTGCTATCGTGGTCACGGACGACTTGGGGATGCACATGCTGGCGAAGGACTTCGACATTCCCGTCTGGCATGGCCATGAGCTGCTCAAGAAAATGCTGACAGCCAAGCTCATTGACAACGAGCAAGTCAAAAGGATCTTCGAAGCACTGGAGCTGAATGGCGATCTGACTGAGACGTGGCGCCAAGCCAAACATACTGCTTTTGTGAAGCTGTTCGGTAAGCGTTGAAGGTAATCGCTAGGCAGGCCATTCAAGTCGCCATGCTCTCCGGCAGGAGCAGCCTTATGCTGCGAAGATACTGCTCAAAGCCAGAAATTTTCCCCGGCAGTACCGCCCTCTTCGCAGCTCAAGGCTGCTCCCACAGGCCACATACACGCCATGTGGTTCCAGTGCGGCACCGGCGTTGCCGGTGGTCGTGGGCTGCGTCCGTGCATCCCCTCACCCGCCTTACCAGCTGTAACTCACCTTGGCCGTAATCTCACGACCCGGGTTGTAGTAATCCGCCGTCCCCGACCCCACCACATGCTGTTCATCAAACAAGTTGCTCACATTCAGCGCCAGGTCTGTCCCCTTGGCAATCTTGTAGTTGAGCGCCGCATCAAACAGTGTGGTGCCATCGCTTTTCTTGGTGTTGGCAGCATCCATGTAATAACCCCCGACATAGCGCGCACCCAGGCCAACGCTCACGTCAGTGGCGGGAATGTCGTAGTAGCTCCACAGCGAAGCAGTATGTTTGGGCGCGACGGTGAATTCCTTGCCCTTGAGCGAAGAGCCGTCATACAGCGAACCGCGCAGCACTTCAGTCTCCATGTAGGAATAAGCACCGATCAGGCTGAGGTTTTGCGTGACTTGCGCCTTGGCTTCCAGGTCCAGGCCGCGTGCGCGCGACTCGCCCACCGTTTGCTGTTCGATGATGCCGCTGGGCAGCACCACGGCGATGGTGACGTTTTCCTGGGTCAGGTCATAAACGGCAGCGGAGAACAATGCGTCCATGCCCAGCGGCGAGTACTTCACGCCCACTTCGTACTGCCTGCCGGTCTGCGGGGTAACGCCAACCTGAGGCGGCGAAACCGATTCCACCATGCTTATGTAGGTCGACACTTCGTCGTTGACGATGTAGGTCAGCGCACCGCGGTATGAGGTTTCAGAGAAGTTGTCGCTTTGCTTGTTCACGCCACCGACGTATTCGGTGCTGGACAGGTCCATGGAGTCATTACGCACACCGGCAGTCGCGATCACACGGTCGTAGAACGACAGGTTCTGCTGCAGGAACACCGCCTTGGTGGTGGCGTCGTTTTTCTTGCGGGTGTAGGGCGTGACACCACCGGGAACACCGGTGAACACTGGGTTGGCAATGTCGATGGAGGGGGCAAGGCTGTATACCGAACTCTGTTTGGTGCTCGAGTCCAGGTACTCCACACCGACCAGGGTGCTGCTGTCGATGTGCTCGAACTGGGCATCGTACTGCAGCATCAGGTTGCCGTTGAGCTGGTCGGCATCGCTGTCGGTGCCGAAAACGTAGCGCGGGATGGTGGTGCCGACGCGCGCGGCGCTGTCGCTCAGGTAGACATAGCCGAAGTCATCGCTCAGCTCGCTGTAGCGCAGGTTGCTGCGCAGGGTGAAGCCGTTGTCGAAGTCGTGGGTGATGTTGCCGCTCAGGCTGGTGCGTTCGACATCGTGGAAGTTGTAGCCGGGCTCGCCGTAGAAGTCGCTGCGGTCGTACTCCTTGTCCAGCGGGTAGCCACCGCTGTTCGGCGAGCTGTTGGTCTTGAGGTAATCCAGCACCACCGTGGCCGAGGTGAAGTCGGTGGGTGCCCAGGTCAGGCCGCCCATGACGAAGCGGTTATCGTCCTGCGAATGGTCATACTCGCGGTCGCTGTTCTGCATCTTGGCCGTGAAGCGGCCGGCCAGGGTTTGTTCGTCGTTCAGCGCATCGCCTACATCGATCCCGGTTTCGGCATGGTCGTAGGAGCCGTAGGTCACGTAGCCTTGGCCAAACTTCTCGAAGCGTGGTTGCTTGGTCACGAAGTTGACCGAGCCACCCGGGTCTGCCGGGCCGAACAAGGTGGAGTTGGCGCCACGCAGGATCTCGATGCGCTCGTAGGCATACGGGTCTTCGCGCACACCACGCATCGAGCTCAGGGTCAGGCCGTCACGGTAGGTAGTCGCCTGGAAGCCGCGGATCTGAAAGTAGTCGTTGCGGTCGTCCGAGCCATAGAAGTCACTGACCACGCCTGGGGTGTACTGCAGGGCCTCCTCGGTGGTGCTGACGCTGCGCTGCTGCATTTCCTTGTTGGTCACCACAGACACGGACGCAGGGGTGTTGAGGATGCTGGTCGCCACTTTGCCGCCCACCCACAGCTCCTTGGCAACCACCGAGTTGACGTCATCATCGGCGCTGGCCTTGACCTTGGCATTGATGATGACCGGCGCCAGGCGGTAGTCCTCGGTCGCGCCAAGCTCCAGCGGGCCGGCAGGCTTTGCCTGGGGGATGACCAGGTAGGCGTTCGGGCCCTGCTGCTCGACCTGCAAGTCGGTACCCTGCAACAGCGTCGACAGTGCTGCCGATGGCGCCAGGCTGCCCTGCACGCCTTGGGTCGTGCGATTGGCCACGTTCTGCGCATCGAAGGACAGGCTGATACCTGCCTGCCGGGCAAAGCGGTCCAACGCCGGTGCCAATGCGCCGCCAGGGATGTTCCACTGCTGCATCTGGGTGTTCTGATCAGCGCCCGAGGTTTGCGCCAGCGACGGCAATGCGTGGCTGCTCACTACCAAACCCAGAATTGCAGCGTGCAAGGCACGGTTCAATGGATGGCGCTGTGGTACCGGTGTCGAACTCATTCTCTAGCTCCGTGGAGGGTCGGCAACTGGCCTGTATTCCGGCCTTATCCACAGGCCGAACGAGAATGAGAAAACACCTCATTTATTTTCGCTGCTGCGCAATGCCATCGTGCTATCACGTCAATTTCGGTAAAGTCCGCAGCCCCATGGAACCTTGGAGCAACTAGAAATGGACTTCATCGCAGTTATCAGCCAGAACGCGGGCACCCTCAGCTGGTTCGTCCCGCTCGTCATACTCCTGATGGTACTTAAGCAGCCCGCGACCAAGGGGTATCTTGGCGAGCTGCTGGTGCGCTACTTCGTCTGGCTGAAGCTGGACGAGCAGGTCTATCGCAGCCTGCACAACATCACCCTGGATACCCCGGACGGCACCACGCAGATTGATCATGTGTTCATCTCGGTGTACGGCATTTTCGTGCTGGAAACCAAAAACATGAGCGGCTGGATCTTCGGCAGTGAAAAGCAGGCGCAGTGGACGCAGAAACTCTACAAGCGCACTTTCAAGTTCCAGAACCCGTTGCGGCAGAACTACAAGCACCTCAAGGCGCTGGAGGCAACGTTGGGCGTCGACGCCACGCACCTGCATTCGGTCATCACCTTCGTGGGTGACAGCACGTTCAAGACCGCAATGCCGGCCAACGTCACCCAAGGCAGCAAATTCATTCGTTACATGAAGTCGTACGAGGAAGCGGTTTTCAGCGAGGCCGAAGTCGACGCCATGTTAGAAGCCCTGCAGGCCGGACGCCGCGCGCCGACGCTTGCCACCCATCGCGCGCATGTGCAAAACCTCAAGCGCCGCAGCGACCCGACAGCCGAGCGGCAATGCCCGAAATGCGGCAGCGCCCTGCTGGTTCGGAGCTACAAGTCGGGCACCAAGGCCGGCCAGCAATTCTGGGGCTGCTCGGCATTTCCCAAATGCCGAATCATGCAAAGTCTCTGAGGCAGGCGTTCACGCCGTAGGGTCAGGCCCGCCCTCCTCCTGACCGGGTCCTCCCTTTCTCCCACCTCACGCAAACCCTGCGCACCAGCCGCTGATTACGCGCCACGAGCCGCTCCCGAATGAGCAAGGCCTGCAGCGTATCAGCGGCCACCCTCCCACTGCGCAAGCCACGCCAATCAAGGCATCCAACTGAATCTTCAGGTGCGAACCGCCCGCTGCACAGTGGCCATTTGCCAACATCGTGCACTTGTAATTCCCATGTCAAAAAGTTGATACGCCAGCATTTTTGATACAGAATTAGAAACAGGATGCATTTTAGCGTATTTCAGTATGCTTTAACCGAGTGCAGGGAATGGACGAATACACAACCGCCGGTGCGCACATACCGCCCATCGACTCGCTGGACCTCACGGCACACGGCGTCCTTGGCCATTTCGCGAAATCGTCGCGCAATGCCCTGCTGGTGAAGTTTCTGGTGACCATGGACCACCTGGACCGCTGGACGGTGGACTTCGACGAGGATGCCCCGGCGCATCAGTTCGAGATCCAGTTGCTGATGCAGGAGCTGCAGTCGTTCGTCGAGACCTATGCACGCGTCCTGCATCAGGTTCCACAGGCCTTTGCCGAGCTCCTGGCCCACCTCACCTCTTCGCGCTGCATGTACCTGGTCCGTTATGTGGCGCAGCACAACGACGCGTTTAGCGATGCGCTGGCGCCGCTGCTGGCTGGCGACCTGTCACAACTCGCTGACCTCACGGCATTTCGCCGCCGGCTGGATGCCTTCAGCAAAGCTCACCTGCTCAGCGAGATTTTCTCTGCAGAGCGGCTGCGCGAGATTTCACAGATCATGGAGAGTTACGCAGATGTATGACGGACGACTGAACCCTGTCGCTGTGGCAGTGGGCAAATCTGTGGGCAAGCGCGCGGTGCTGGGGGGTGTGCTGGGTGCCTGGCTATTGCTGGCCGGGCCGGCATTCGCCGCCACCAGCAGCCTGGACTCCACGTCCAGTACCCTGCTCTCGGAGCAAAGCTCCGTGGTGGCCGAGGCCATCAAGGCCGACGCCCAGGACTGCGCCGACGGCACCAAGGAGGGGACGATCGGTGCCTCCATCAACGACGCGTTGAGAATCCATACTGAACTGGCCGCCGCAACGCCCAATGTCGAGTCGCTGTTCAGCGCCACGGCGGATTGCTTTGGGGGCCTGGGCAGCCTGTTCGACCTCTCCGGCTCCATCCCGAGCCTGGGCTCCATCTTCGCGGCAGCCCAGCAAGCGGTATTGAAATACGCGCAGAAGAAAGTCTGTACCGCGGTACAGCAGGTTTCTTCGATGGTCACCAGCCCCATCAACCAGGCGATCGGCAAGGTCAGCAGCGGCACTTCACTGGCGGACCTGAACGGGCTGACCAATGGCCTGGTCAGCAAGGGCATGAGTACACTCGACCCGGAACTGGGTAGCAGTTACCACAGTACCCCCGCCGGCTACGAGGCCACCTACACCGTCGACGTCAACCCGTTCAACTACATACAGACCGACTTCGGCGGCGGCGCCAGCACGGGTACCGGTACCGGTACTGGCACCACCACCAGCAGTGCAGCCACCACCAGCACCGTGGCGCCTGCAGCGAGCACCTCGTCTTCGAGCACGTCGAGCAGTACCAGCAGTTCGTCGTCCGGGTCAGCCAGCGGGTCGTCCGGCTCGGCTGCAGGCCTGTTCAACTAAAGGGGGCTGGCGATGAAGAAAGTCGCGGCAGTTCTGGCCGTTGGCCTTGGCCTGGGCGCTACGGCGCTTCCGGCCCAGGCACTGACCTGGGCTTCGGTGCTGACATTCATCAGCACCATGCAGAGCGAGATGAGTGCCTGGTCGGTGACCGTCAAGCAGACCGCGTTGTCCGCCAACGTGGTCTCGCAAATGGACAACGATTCGAAAAAGCAGCTTGCCAACGCAGTTGGGGCCATCGAGATGTCCGACCGGGCGATGGCGGCCGTGACCTCGTTCGACTCCGCAGTGGGGCAACCGGTCACCAGCAAGTGCATCGCCCAGCAGCAGGGCAAGCTGATGGTCGAAGCGGTGTCACAGCGGGACAAGGACGCAGCCCGCCTGATGGCGACCTATTCCTCCCAGCGGGTGGGCTCCAGGGCAGTGGCCGACCGGGAAACCCTGGCCATGCACCGCGACAACTACTGCAGCGTGTCCGAAGCCAGGCAGGGCATGTGCACGCTCAACGCCAACGGCATGCAGGGCTGGGATGTGGACTACGCCGGGCCGTTCAGCGAAATGACCCTCGCCCCGGAAGGCGAGACCGCAGCGTATGCGTACACCGCCATGATCACGGATCAACGCGCGGAAGCGCACATCGACTGCACCACGGTCGCCTGCAATGCTGCCCAGTCGCAGCAACTCGCCGCCTCGGCCATGACCGCGATGGCTGCCAACTCTCTCGTAGGGCAGGTGACGGACCGTCGCGTGCCAATGCTCACAGGGCAGTGATATGAATTTTCGGCTCAAGCTAGCCAGCATTGTCGTGGGATCGACAATGCTCTCGGGTGTTTCCTACGGTGCGCTTTACGGTTTCGGCCCTGCCGAGATGTGGACCGCTGCGCAGATCAGCGCGCTGTCAGCATCCGTGGGTACCAACATCACCACGTTCGGCACGACCTTCGGTAACCAGATGACCATAAAGTTCGAGCAGATCATCTCGGCCGTGGCCGTAGCCACCAAGCAGGAAGCACTGTCAGCGAGTGTGGTCGCGGACAACAGCAGGCAAACCGCCGAGCAACTGATCAATGCCAGCCGCGCGCAGCAACAGAACGCAGCCGCGACCAAGGCCTACCTCGACTTCAACGCAGCGACCGGCCAAGGTTTCGACCCTTGCGGCACCGTGATCAAGAACAAGTCGATGGACATCGCATTCACCAGCATGGCGGCCAAGGCCAAGGCAGCTGTCGGTGAGCTGGATGCCTCTCCCGGTCGCCTGGTGGCTTCCACAGGCAAGGCGATGCAGCAACGCCTGCAAGAGCACCGCGACAAGTTCTGCACCGCCGCAGAGGCAGATGCCGGGCTGTGCACGCTCAGTTCGCTACCCGGTGGTGACACCAACGCCGCCCTGCTGTTCGAAGCCGCGGATGCTGACTCGCTGGCCACCGAAGCGCGTACCGCCTACATCCAGCACGTGATGGGTCCACCGGACGAAGCCTTGGTCAAGGCCGCTGGCGCTACGCCCGCCGGCGAAACCTACATGGTGCAGAAAAACCGCAAGGACTCGATGCTGTCTGTACCGGCCTACAGCCTGTCGATGATCAACGCCGCCAACACCCGCAGCACGGAGTTCGGCGGCAAGTCCCCCAATGAAGTGCTCAAGCTGCGCGTGAACCAGTACTTCGGTGGCAAGGAAGCGCAGGAATGGTCGGGCAACCTGGCCCGCCAGACCCAGCGCGGGTTGCTGGTGGAGGCTGCCAAGATGGGCGGCCTTGAAGTCTGGATTCATCAGCAGCAGTACGAGCAGAACCAACGGCTGCTCGCCAACCTGGCAACGCTGGTAATCGCCTCCTCTGACGGCCTGGACGCCCCGTTGGAAGCGCGCTACCAGAAAGTGTTGTCTGAAACAGCAGCGCAGTCGGTACAGTGAGGTGCCCATGAAAAAGGATTTCGACGCAGCGCGTGAAGCGCGCAAATGGAAGGTCTCGCTGGGTGCTTCGCTTGTGCTGACCTCTACGCTGGCTTGGGCCTATTGCCCGCCCCAGTATCAGGAAAACACCGTAGCGCCGGCATTCACTGCAGCCACCCAGACACTCAACGGCCTGGTGTCCGGGGTAGATGCTTCGCTGTCAGCCCTGCTTGAAACCGAGAGCCAGCGCCTGACCTCGGCCATCGCGATCCTGACCAAGCAGAAAGCCCTGGCGGCAAACCAGATCGCAGAAGCTGGGCACAATGCCGCCCAGCAAACGGCGACGGGGCTCAAGGTGCTGGCCCAGACCCAGCGGGTCAAGCAGTCACGCTTCGACTACGGTGGCGAATTCGGCCAAGGCTTTTCGCCTTGCTCGGTCTACGCGACGCGAACGCTGATCAGCGCCCGCGATGCCGACATGGGCACCGAAGTGCGCCAGCGGGTCAAGTCCGAGATCGTGGCGGCACCAGGCACCTACGCCGAGCCCATCAGCGCCCAGGCTGCGCTGGTCAAGGCGCGCAAGCAGTTCTGCACCCAGGACCAGGCAGATTCAGGCTTGTGCGAATCGGTCGGCTCGCTGCCGGGCGCCGACCTGACCGTGGCCACCCTGTTCGAACCCGTCATGGAAAACGAGCCGCTGTACCAGGCGAAAGTCGGGTTCGTCAATAACGTAGCCGGCCTGCCGGACGGCCCGGTGCCAGCATCGGCGGGCAAATCCGCAGCCACCGAAGACTATGCGCTTTCCAAGGCCCGCAAGGATGCGCTGGTGTCGCCGGCACTGGCCAGCCTCAAGGCAATCCAGCTCGACTATTCCGGCGTGGAAGGCACGGAAACAGGCACCGACCTGCCACTGGCCGTGCACTTTCGCAACGAGGTCAAACGCTATTCGGGCAATACGTCTCAATATGACAGCTGGGCCCGGGTCATGGCCGCACAGAACGAGCGAGGTGCGCTGATCGAGATCTTGAAGATCAAGGCGCTGGACCTGGCCATCCAGGAAAAGCAATATCGCCAGTACGAAAGCATGGAGGCTCAACTGGCTTCGCTGGTGTCCATGTCGGTAACTGCCGCGGGTGCGCAAACCCAGACCAGCCAAGCGGCAGCAGATGCCGCCAAGCAGAACGTGCAACAGAGCGTGCAGTGACGGAGCGCAAGGGATGAACAGAACGATCTTGCGCGGCCTCGCCGGCCTGAGCCTGCTGGCGTGTGCCCACGGCGCCATTGCGGACACCTGCATGGTGTCCCCCACCGACAAGGAAATTGTTTCCGGCCGTTTCGGCAAGTTCCGGGGTGGCGGCGCGGCCAACCACGGCTCGGCCAACCAGAAGGCACACATGCACGATGGCCTGGACTTTTCCACCAGCGGTACATCGCAACCGGTGTACGCCACCACCGAGGGCAAGATCACCTTCGCTGGCTCTCGAAGGTCTGCGGGTAATGCGATACTGATCCAGCGGGCCAATGGCGATATCGTCGCCTACTACCACCTCAGCGGCTTCGCCAACGGCATCAAGCAAGGCGTCACGGTCAAGCCGGGGCAGCAACTGGGCCTGTCAGGCAACACCCCCAGTACGTCCATGGTGAAGCACTTGCACTTCACCTATGGCACCACGAAAAAAGACGAGGCCAGGGCCAAGGCGTTCAGGGAAAATGCTCACCGAGGGCCATTCAACCCGGCGCAGTTGCCTTCCGCCGTGGTCAGCCCGCAGGCTGGCATTGGCTGGAAGACTGACCCGGCCCCCTATTTCTGCCAAACTTACGCCATCCAGGATGGTCATCCCGAGCATTACCCAATCCTCGGTAAGGACACCAAAGCGCAGCACCAGATCCTTTTCGGTAATGTACCTTCGGGCGGGGTTGCGCCAGACTCCACGGTTGAGCCTGTCCAGGTGGCAGCAGCCAACGCCGATGCAGCGCTGGCCGAAGCGGATGGCAAGACGCCCGCGATGTACTTGTCCGACGCTGATGGCTATGGTGCCTTGCCGACCGCTCCGATCGGTGGCTACGACACCATGTCGGTATCAGAAATGCTGGCGACCGAAGCCTCCCGGCGCTTCAGCGATGCCGAGTGGAACAACAGTATCACCCATGTTTCCAGCCGCGCCCTGTGGGTCGACTACAACCGGGCGGTAGGTGTCGGCAATTATTTGTCGGAAGCGATTTATCGCAAGAAGGAAAAAGTTGAAGCATTGCTTGCCGTTTACGCGTCGCAGAAATTGGCAGGTCAACGGATTCAGACCGATGGGGCCCAGCAGCGAGCCCAGAAAGGAGCTGTTTCCAGATCCATTGAATAACGCGGCGCCCACGAAAGGTAGACACAGATGGAACCCAAAGAACTCGATAAGCCTGATCAAGCCGTCGCTGATTCTGCTGCCGGGCAAACAGCCCAGCCAGGGCGGAGTTATGCAGGTATCTTGGTCCATCATGGCGCAGCGCCCTTGAACGAAAACGGTGACAGCGAAAACGTTTACAGCATCACCCTGAAAACCGCTGAAGGTAACCTGACCTTCCAGGATCCCAGTTTTGCCGAGCTCATGAACGACTCGTCCGTGCAGCTCGGCGACAGTGTGCGCCTGGATCACCAGGAAGGCGCCTGGAGCGTGCAACAGATAGATGCCGCTGCCTTGAAGGCATTCAATGCGCAGGCTGGTAATCCGCAAACGCCCGGTAGCGCGGAACCGGCCAGCAGCAGCGCACAAAAAGATGCCGCTGACATTGATCCAAGCGCACTCGATGCGCTGATGAAGGTCGTGGGTGAGATGAAGGCGAAGGACGCTTCACTCGACCCGGAAGAAGTGCGGCGCATCAATGAATCGCTGAATGAACCAGCAGATGCTGCCGGCAGCAAAGCCTCCCAACACGCACAGCGCGAAAGTAACGGCGCAGAAGCGCTGTTGCAAGGCAGTGCAGAACTCGTAGGCGGCGTGGCGTCGTTGACCGGGGCAGCCCTGCAAGGCATTGGCAGAGGTGCAAGCGCCCTGGCCAATGCCTGGCGTGACGGCTCGAAGCCCGCGGAAGTCGAAGCTTCTTCCGCGCCAGCAGGGCCTGACGAGATGATGGGCCGAGTGCAGGTCCTGCCCCGTCTGTCCGAGTACCGGGTGGACCAGGTTGAGAAAGCCGCCGGCAATTACGAGAAGGCACATACGGCGTTCTGGAACGCTGGAAACATGCCCCAGGTTCGTGAGCAGATCGAAGCACGTGCCGAGCAAACCGGGCTGACCGTGCCGGAAGTGATCGAAAAGATGAAGCCGGACGGTGAATTCAATGACCTGCATGAGACGTTCGTCGAGGCAGTCGGGCAGTCACCGGATGCCCAAACCCACAAAAAAGCCATGGACAAGGCACTCACCGGCTGGACCCGCCAGTATGGGCGGGCCCAGGAAGAGCTGCTGAACCCCGAAACCGAAGGCAACCCGCATTATGACAAGCTCAAGGCCCGCCTTGAGACCTCCAGCGAAAACATCCACGGCAATGCAGGTAACACTCCGGCATTCGAAGGGGAAACACAGTCGCATCTGGAGCGCCTGCAAGAGTCGATGCAGCGCATCTTCGAACGCTTGAAGGAGATGGTGCAAGGGGTCGTCAACATGGTTCGCAACAAGGCCGGGGGCAACTCCCAGGACAATGACATGGCGCCTTGACACCTGCTCGGGCCGCCAGGCTGTCCGGCCAGCTGATACCTAAATGGAGCCTTCAAGGCAGACGTATTCACCACGCAAGGAGAACGGAATGACCGAGTACAGCAGCTGGAAAGAAATCACCGCCACGCCGGAGGCGCACCTGGATTTCCTGCGGGTGATCGACGGCAAGCTGGAAGAAGGCCTGGGTGGCAAGAACCTGTATGAAAAGCTGTCCAAGGACATCATGGTGGAAGGCAAGGCCTTCAGCCAGGCCTTCCACCTGAACAAACTGGAAGCCAACTCGTACGGCTGGGATACCGACGAGACGCCGGACCCGGTGAAGCTCGAGATCGTCGAGTTGACCTCGAAGATCAAGGAGGCGGACCCAGGCTACGACCTGGCCCACTTCACGACCGGCTATGAATACATGATCAGCGAGATGAAAGAGCGCGGCGTGGAAGTGAATGCCGGCCTGGACCACAGCGACCCAGTGCCGAAGAACCGCAGCGGCTCGGACTACGAGCCTGGCATGTGACGCCTGGAGGTACCTGTGAAAGCGATCATTTCCCTCACGCTGGCCGTCGGTATGTCGGCGCTGGCGAGTGCTGCCCAGGCCCAGGAAACCCCCGGGGCCGAGGAGCAATGGCAGGAGCTACCGCGCAATACCACCATCTACGTGCCGGTGCCCAAGCAGGTCACGCCGGTTGCGGCTTATCGTTCGTGCTCGAACCGCTACGAGGGTGAGCGCTGCGATTTCTCCACCCCTCGCCAAGGAGTGGTCGAAGGCACATGCCAGGCACCCGAAATGCGACAGCCGCCAGCCTATGGCTACGAGACGCAACAATACCCCGCCCAGGTGCGCACTGCCTTGGTTTGCATGCCCGTCGAGGCCCCGGCTGCTGGCAGCCCGGACAACCCGGGCCACGAATCGCTCCAACCACCTCCGACAGCCCCACAAGCGGAGCAGCCAGCACCCTAGCCCCTCACGGCTGATCCAGCAAATCTGGCGCAACCCCAGGCCTTGTGTCGCGCCTGTCATTCATGATCACGGGGCAGAGTCATCGACATCCGGGCCGGGTGCAGCCGACTGCAACATGTCCATGATGAACCGCTGCGTTTCCGGCAGCTGCCTGCCGAATACCTCATCCAGCTCAGGGGCGAGCTGGATATCGCCTGCACGCAAACCCTGTGCGACCTGGTCCTGGTAGTGCGTCACAAAACGTTCGCGGATGTCACGCGCTTCGGGGCTATCGCCACCCGTCAGCTCTTCCAGTAGCCCTTGCACTGCCTGCATGAACACCAGGCTGCGCTTGTATTGCAGGTGCTTCAGCCGGGACTGCTCCAGCGCAGCTGCGTAATGCATGTCCATCACCTCGAGCCTTGCCTGTAGCAACTCATTGCTGCTCTGCAAGGCTGCCAATGCTTCTGACTCGCTAGCCGTCGGTTTAGCGTCAGCGCGCTTGGCCGCGCCGGCGACCTCGGACAATTGCTGGTACATCAGGTCGATGATGGTTTTCTGGCGCTGCACCACTGTCCGAAGCTGCACCGCCTCCTCGAAGTACTGCCTCACGTGCCCCCTGAGCGGCTCCAGTTTCTCGTTGGCACAGGCCACCCCTGCGTCCCAGCCTTGCGCATAGCCTTGAGAGCGCCCCTCATCGAAGCCCTCTTTACGACCTTGCTGGCGCCCCTGACTGCGCCCGACATGCAGGTTGGAAATTGCATGATCGAGCGAGCCGGTATATCCACCATCCAGGCCGCCACCAGGTCTCCCCGCACCCCAGTTATGGTCCATTTGCTTCCTCGCTTAAGCTGCTGCCGCCCTTGGCGGCTGGATGTTTTCCAGAGCATCCCTCACAACGTCGGGTCCGGCGCGTCATCCTTCAGCGTTGCTGCCGACTGCGCCATCTGCCCATGCTCCCTGGATCGGCGCGTCCCTTGAACATGCGCCGCTAGATTCTGGTCAATGCCAAACCCGATACTGTCCACCGAGTTCAACGCGTGGTCTTCACATCGCTCCCAGCTGCTTGCTGGGCTTCGGCCTGAGGCAAGGCGAAATCGGCGAGCCGATGCAGGGCAACCGCTACCCAATCGCCACCGAAACGCTTGTCCTCCAGCACCGACTTCAGCGCCAGGATCGGCACACAGTGCCCTGCCTCGCCTTGGACATAAAAAGCAGCCATCCATTCGGGCAGCAAGTGTTTTATATCTTCGTGGGTTTCCACGCTGAACACCAACGCAAGAATACCAGGCATGGTTTTGACCTCCCGGCTGGGCAGCGCGTCAGCCAGCCAGAAGGCCACCTCGCCGAGCTGGCCAGCCTGGATCGGCAACAGGGCAACGACCTTGTGCCCGTCATGATCAACGACAATGCCTGGTTCAAGATCGAGCGTTCGCGCGCCGAAGCCGAGCGCTTCCCGCCGAATGGGCAGCGACTTGAGGAAATGCTCCAGCAGCGTATACATCTCGAAAGCGACCGGAATGTCCTTCTGGATGGCCGGCGCACTCTTGGCCATCACACTGACGAAGCCGCCACCCGCCTGGGCGAGAACATCGCCACTGATGGCCTGCGCCACGAAAGCCTCGAGTTCATACAACGAATACATGGTCCCACTCCCGCGCAACGGCTCGACTAGACTGAACTTCAACCTGCTGGCAGGTCCAAAAACCTCAGTCGTTCGTGTTTTGTATGTTTGCAGCCCAAACTTCAAGGATGTACCAATGACCCATCAGTTTCACTGTGCATTTCATCCCGCGCCGGGCAATGACGGTGGCGTGCTGAACATCGGCCCCGCCTCGGTCAGCATCGATCTGGAAAACCTCTGCCTGTTCGCCAATGTGGTCGGGCAGATCGAAAAGCGGCGGGCGGCCGGCGTAGCCAGGTCAGAGATTCTCGGCGAGTGGGTAGGCAGTGAAGACATCGACTGGGCGCATATCGGCTTTCACCCCTGCCGCGAGAGCTACAGCCTGCGTTACAACGGCGTAGCCTGGGAGGCGCCTGCCGACGCCACCATCGCCGCTGCCGCCGAGGCACGCTTGTTCCTCGATAACATGCGCCTGCAGGCCTGACCTGACGCGGCCCTTGCTGCCTAGCGAGCGAGGGCCGTATTCGCCTGGTACTGACCGAAGAACTCGAATTCAACCCGGCGGTTGGCTGCACGGCCAGCGGGGGTGTCATTCGCGGCGATGTAGTCGCCCTCCTGCCCCTCAGCGCTGATTTTCGCCGCTGCTACGCCACGCCGAACCAGGTACATCTTCGCCGCCTGCGCCCTGAGCAAGGCAACCCGGCGGTTTGCCTCCACCGTGCCCACACTGTCGGTAAAGCCGACGATCTTCACCTGCAGCGCGTCCTGCGCCGAGCGCACCAGAACGTCGCCATCCTCGGCGCTGGGGCTGAAGCGTGAGTGGCCGAACGCAAAATTGAGCGTCATGTGGTTGATCGAAGTCTGGATCTGGTCCTGCCGCGCCCTGATTGCCAAAAGCTCCTGACGGCTGCCATTGGCGTCGGCCTCAGCCGCAGCCAGCCGCACCCGCAAGCTCTGGATTTCGCTGTTCAGGGCATTGATGGTCTGCTGCATTTGCGCGGTGTTCTGCCCTTGCGCCGAGGGTGCCACATAGGGCACCGGCGCGGCGGGGCTCTCCACCAGCTCGAACCCTGCGAAAGCCTTCGGGGCAAGTGCCACCGAGAGGGCGGCAAGTACCAGCGGCAGCAACCTGCGAGGGGTGGAAACGAGGGTGCTCATACATCTCTCCAATATCGCAGGATCACGAAAACGATGGCCGACCAGGCATACCCCAGCAGCAATACCAGGATGCCTGCCAGCAGGTAGATACGCAGCGGGTCCGTGGCATCCTGGCCCAGCGGCTGAAGCCCGGGAACCAGGGTGGCCGGGAACCAGGCGAACAGCAGCGCCACCAACGGTGCGAGCCACAGGCCAAGGCGCAGCTGACGATGGTCGCCCCCGCGCGTCCACCAGGCGTACCAACCCAGGCTGAGCAGGTAGGCAGGCAGCAACATGACGCTCAGCAACAGGGCTGAAAAGGACAATGCCGCGGCGTAGAAGCGCGGCGAACCTTGGGCCATTTCACCCATCAGGGTCGCCACCACCGCAATGGCAAAAGCAACCAGCGCCACCTGCAGAGGCACCGACAGCAGCCACAGGGCTGCGCGACGATCGCCCACGGCCGTGAGGCCTGGCTTCACGGCAGGTGGAGGTAATGCGTAGGACATGCCTGGAAACTCCTTGTAAGGGTCAGCCGGACGGCCAGATTCAAAAGAACTGCCGTTGTGTGCCAGCCAACGTTCAACATCCTGTCATCTATCAAAATGACCTGTTAGAAAAATGTCGAAATTGATGGTGAGTATGAATTTGAGGCCTTTTGCCGTCAAGGTTTGAATCTTCGTCACGCGCAGGCTCTCACTTGACCAAGCGCAGGGCGTAGCGCACACTCGAGGCATGTAAAAAACATTTTTCTGACAACCAGAATTGATAGCACTTTGTCATCCAGAAGGATCTGCCGCATGAAAACTCTGCACCTCGCCCTGCCGCTGCTGGTTTCGCTCGCCTGCACGTCGGCGTACGCCGCAAAGATCGATCAGGCCGAAGCCAATGCACGCATCACTCAGGCACTCACCTGCAAGCGCAACGTTTCCCCTGAACAATTCGAGGCACTGGTCAAGGCGGCCAACGGCAAGGCCATCGTGCAGGCCTCGGACCTGTCCGACGGCGAGTACACCGTGCCGAACCCGCTGGACGTTTACGGCCGCGCCGTGACCAAGCTTGCAATGCACCCAGGCTCCAATGGTGAAGGTGACTTCGACACCTACTCCGGGGCATTCACCGGCGAGAGCATCCAGGCAGTGGCCAAGCTGGCCGACATTCCCAAAGACGAATTCGGCCAGTACAAGAAAGAGGTCGGTAACCACGACCTGTGGCTGTATGAAGATGGCAACAGCACCTACATCAGCTGTTCGTACGACATGCGCACAGTGGTGAAGACCATCAAGAGCACAGCTCGCAAGGCAGCGGATGCGGTACAGCGCGCCACCCAGTAACGCCTCGCGAACCTGTATGCGCTGAAAGGAGTCACGCCATGAGCTTCAGGACACTGGCTGCGAAGTTTCTGGAAACGGTCAAGGACGACCTGGGCATCCCTGCCCGTTTACGCCGGGTCATCGCCGACACCCCCAAGTTACGCATGAGGGTGGATGACCCCGCCGCCGTCATTGCCTCATCGAGCGTGGTGCGCTGGCATGAGTGGTCGCAGCGTATCGGTTTCGGCCAGGGCAGCGAACAGAACGGTGAGGTCAGGGGCTGGCGCGCCAGCGACGGCCATTACCACAGCGAGCATCGGCAGATCGCCGCACTGGCGCGGCTGGGCAAAACCGAAACCCTGCCTGAGTTCGCGTGTGACATCGGTGATGTGACTGGCCTGTCCGCCTCCAAATCCGAGCTGTACCGGTTTTTCTCCCTGCAACAGATGGCCGAGCAAGCCTGCCAGGCTTTTACCCGCGACATGAGCCAGGAGGGGCTTGCGCAGAACCTGCGCTGGCCGGAGATCGGCATCGTGCATGGCGGCAGCGACTTCATGGTGCGGTACGACTGGGATGATGGCCTGTACCTGGCCAACAGCGGCGGCTCGCACCACTTCGTCGCCGCCCGGCATATCGCCGGGCAGCTGCAGCAGCCGGTTGCGCTGCAGGGCCGCCTGGTTCGCAACGGCCTCGATGCCGGGGCCGCCGCTCAGCTGAACGATGAGTACGCCATCTATGCCGTGAACAAGGACGCGTTCTTCAATGATGCACTCGATGCCCTGCGCGACTTCAAGGCCACTCACTACTGGGGCGACCTGCCGCAACCGTACGACGACGGTATGGCGATCTTCCTGCCCAGAGAGGAAGCGCGCTCACGCAAGGTTGCGGAAATTTTCGCCAGCGAAGGGTTTACCGATGTAGGTGAAATGCTGGTGGAACTGGCGTCGCCGGATGCGGCTGTGGAGCGCCGGGCGCGCCAGGAAATATTGCGCGCGCGCATTGAAGCCCTGCCAGGCCTGGAAGCAAAAGCCGGGGTGGCACACCTCTTCGGCAAACACGCTGCAGCCGCCCTGCGCGATGAGCTGCCGACACAAGTGGACTGGCAAACCGTGGAGCAGGCCACCCTGGATGAAGCCTTCGGCATTCACCAACTCGACGCCCAAAGTGTTTACGAAGCGCTCGCCCAACATAGCCCGGGCGCCGTTTCGAGGCATTCACTGCAAACACTGCGCGCCACAGTCGATGGCTACGCGGCGCTGCATGAGCGCCAATTGGCCAACCTGCCTACGCCCGAGGCACCAAGCCCCGACTGAGTGCGGGGACGCCTGGTCACTCCGCATTCAACTCAGCCAGAGCAATATTGTCCAGCCAAGTGATGAATGCGCGCTGCGGCTTGCTCCTGAGCACGAGCCTGCTCGCAAGCCCACGACAGCGTCGCCGAATCAGGAACATGCCCAGTGATAGCCTTTTTAGCGATGAACCACAGGGCGCGCATGACAAACAGCGGATCTTCAGTCAGTCGCGTATCTCCCGAGGTCTGCAGGTAAGCAACCAGCGCCTGGGTCGCACTGACCAATCCCTTGTCCTGACTGAACTGGACCAATGTACCCAATGCCTGCGGATGCATTGAAGGATGAATCGTCAGCGGCGTGCAGCGTTCGGAATCGAGCAAATCCCAAAACGTTACGCCGTCCTTGCAGACCATGCCCACACGGCGACCACCCGCCATGTCATCGACCTCGATGAAGGTGCCTGGCTGGTATTTGTGGATTTTCATCTTCTCGCCCTTACCGATTGAATGGCCGACCACCGCCGGCAACAGGTGCATTCTAAGCAAGCAGGCAGCAAAAAACTTTACTACTGTGCTTGGCGAAACTCAGCCTGACCATCAGGGCTCGGGAGCTTGCCAGGTAACAGTTCGCTGCAACTCAAGGGGGACTGGGCGGGCGACCATCGCACGCCCCAGCGGCTTGCCATCTTCCCCGGGAATTTCGTAATCATCCGTCAAACTGCCTTCCGGCCGCTCGGCAATCCATCGCGCTGCCTGCTTGAGGCCATCGTGAAGGAAACCTGCCTGCGCATCTTGTGCCACGTGCTGCATGTCGATTGCGATCAGGACACCGCACTCTCCAGCGAACGTCGGCGCCTCATAGGCAGCCTCCAGCTCGCCCACCACGTTGCCGTTGGTGTCGTGGAGCATGATCGGGTCACCCACACTCAGGGGGCCTCGATTGCGGGCATAGTCACCGGCATCTTCGACAATACGGCTGGCCTCGTACTCGAAGCCTAGGTCCGCAAAGGCCGATGAGCCTTCGTGGTCGATCCGAAGCACTGCATACCTAGGCGGCAGGCTCGGGGTTGGCAGCGGCACCTCTTCAAGGCCGAGCCGTTGAATGTGCTCTATCTCTGGCTTCGAGCCCGCGAGCAATAACGAGAGTTCAGCCACTTGCTTCCTTGACTGCGCAGCCTCTTGTGCCTCGAAGCGTTCTTGTCGAGCCTCTACTGTCCCGCTAAAGCTGCTATCGGGCTGGTAGTCAGGCAACGACGAAGAACCTTCGGCCTTGTCGCTCCACCCGAAGAAGTTCTGACCTAGCTCCTTGCCGATGCGTCGGATAACTGGCTCGCCGCGCGAACCATCATTTTCAAATATGACTTTCCGGCCGCTCACCGCGTGATCGAAGGGCTGTTTCTGCCACTCCAGGCGCTCCAGAATTGTCCACCCCAGCACATTGGCCGTGCCACGCTCCGTCGGAAACGGTCGATTGTTGAGCACTGTCCAGGACCCGTTTTCCTCGCGCCTGAATGCTTCATTGCCTTTGAGCAATCGAGAATCGATCAACGCATCCTGCAACCGGTCAGGGTGCTTGATCAAAGCGTTGTATTGTTCGATGCGCTTCATTTCTTCCGGCGGCAACGGCCCCAATTCGACGCCAGCAGACTTCAGGCGATCGTACATGAAGGCCAGTGGACCAGCAGCCAGCAAATCGTTGCGGTAGCCGCCCCCAACTTGAGAGTGCGCGCCTGCGAACTTAATCTCTTCAACCCTTGAGTTGTCGTCGTTACGCAACGCGCTGGTCAGCGGAAACGTCGTACGATACTCATGCATTGCCACCAGGTGAGTGGTCGACTTTACGTTCCTGCTTATTTCCAGGTTCTTGTCAGGGTGGCTTTCCGTTATGGGCAAGCCGTAGGAGGCAACAGTGTCGAATATGGCGAGCTTGTTCACCTGCGCCTGACCAGGCGGAATCAGGTACTCCCGGGTCGCTTTCCACTGGCTATCAAGCTTAGGTATACCCCGATCAATGATCTCGTTCGCCAAAGCACGTGCTTGCGCTGCGCCGCGACTGAAGCCGATCAGGTTCAGGTCGACCTGCAGATCCTGGTTCTTGTTACAAAACGCGACAACGGCCTCGTAGGCTTGCTCGATACGGCTGTCGCCACCGCGCCCGGTACCACGCTCGATCAGGGCAGTCGGTGTGCTGCGCTGATGGCTACCCACCCCGTCGAAATAGAGCTTTTCTGAAAGACCCAGGTAATGGGCGGAATCATAGGCGACGGGCGCATGGCCGGAGTTTCGGGAAAGGTTGGTACCTTTCGCCGCATCACACTCATAAAGACGGGCCACGTTGGTGTGGCTGCCCAACGGTTTGTCGTTGTCCTTGCTATTAGCCGTACCGTCAAAGTACACGCTAAAGTATACGGTCTTACTCATGTCATATCCCTATGAACAACTGCAAGCGTCAGCCTTCATTCAACTTCAGAATATGGGCCTTTATGGCCGCACCGGCCCGTTCGATAAAGTCGCCGAAAAACGCCTTGCCCAAGGCCCGCAACGGTGAGCCGTCCAATGAATCCGCAGCCGCCTCCACGGTGACAATGGCAAACTGCTCGGCAATTATTTCGACACTACGCTTGCGCATCCAGGGCTCGTCATACGGCTTCTGATACCACGTGGCGATCTGGTATTGAATGTCGTCCCTCTCAAATGCCTGGTACAGATGCTCGGCCAGCGCGATAACAGTTTCGCGGATCAGACCGGGATCAATATTGTGCGCTTCAAGCAGCGCCTCCACAGGGGCGTTGGCAACTGCCATTAGGTCCCCAGTGGTGTAGCCTGGCATCGGTGGAAATACGCCGGGAGGCAACTCAACACCCGCGCCCTTGTTGTTGCCCACGTTGTCCTCGTCTTGCATATGAACACCCTCATGCTGCATACCAAATACTGATTACCGAGGCTGCTTCAGTACTTGAAGCTTGCCCGCTCGGCTAGCCCGCTTGCTGCAACCGCTGAGCAGCAGCATGGTAAAGAATTGTCAGATCCTGCCTGGCACCCATTACTTCATTGTGAAAAACCGCCGACACAAACGGCGCCACCTTGAAGAAATCCGGCAGCACCTGCGGAGCGCTGGCATGAATAGGAAAGACCGGATTGGCCGGCGCAGCTAGCTGAAACTGATAACCAAACCCGCCCAACCCCGCGCGCTCGGACAGCGCCTGGGCAATGCACAGCACTGCCACCAGGCCGATTTCCGCCACATCATCAGCGTACAGTTCACCACCATCGTAGATAAACTGCTCACCGCGCACGATGGCCTGGTCTGCCAGGCCGGTCAGAAGCCGTCGAAGCTGGTCTTCCAGTTGATTGTCATCCATGCCAAGCCTCCGCCAAGCGATCCGAGTCAGGTATCAAGATACGCACACGATTGCGCGTCACCGTCCAAGACAACCCGGGGCGAGTAAAATTCCGCCCAGGCTAGCAAATTGCCATCTCTTAACTGCACCCACCCAGTGCCTGAATATCTGCATCCCCACATCGCTGCCGCTCATCGGCTTTCGCCGTCGTCGCCTTTGCCGTTTGTCGAGTCAGCCCCGGCCGGAAGCGCAGCCTCATTGAACTGTTGACCCTGTGCGCCGGCACTTTCCGCCTGCGCGTCAGGCGAGGCGTCCTGCTCTTGAGTCGTGTCGCTCCCGGCGGGGGCTGAGCCACCGCTCAGAGAATCCTGGTACGCCTGAATTCGCGAATCCGCGCCTTCGTTATACGCAGCCTTGCCCTCAGCACCTGCTGTGCTGAAGGCTTGCTTGTAGTCGGCCCCGGCGGCACCTGCTGTAGACGCCAGACCCGCGCCTGCAGTCAGCACACCGTTGGCAACGCCATCACGTACCCGCCCTCCCAGCGAGGCCGCCCCAGACTCGCGGAAGGAATCTACGCCAGCACGCCCAGCGGACAAGGCAACACTGCCGGCCCTGCGCATGGTCCTGCCGGTGGCAGCTGTGCCACCCGCGATGGCCCGCCCCAGCGCCACCCCTGCAGCGTCAGTGCGTTTTTCACCCAAGGTTCGTTTGTCTCCCGACTCAGCCTCGGCTTTTGCGCTCGAGTCGCCAGCGGCCGGTCCGCCAACCCCCTGACCGTTGGCGTTGACCAGCGCCGCTTTATCGCCGGAACCACCACGGGACCCACCGCCACCTGACCCACCGCCGCCTGACCCACCACCGGGTGAGGAGCCATCCGGCGGGGGCAGCTTGCCTTGATCACGACCCAGGCGCATGCCCGTGCCAGTACCACTGATGCTCCCCCCTGCGGCAGCAATGCCGCCGCGCATCTGGCCAGTCGCATTGGTCTCACCCAGGTCACCAATACCCGCGCCGATCCAGCGCAGCACCTGGTCAGGCAAGGTCTGCGGCAGGCCAAAGATCATGTACAGCACGGGCAGCAGCGTCAGCCCGAACACCATGAACCACCAGGCAAACGTCAAGAATTCCGCAATGACACCCACTCCCCCCGTCGAGGACACGACTGCACCGCGCATGGCGAAAAAGCCCGTGGCTATGTAGTCGATCACGGGGTCGGACACCAGCACCGCCGCGAACAACCCCAGAATCGCAAGCGCAGGGCGGGCGAACAGTGACAGCAACAGCAAGTAACCTTGCGTCTGCGACCCCACGAACGTTCTGTCCGGCGTCATGTGCATCACAGCCCATAGCGGCGCAGCGATGATCGATTGCAATACGGCGAGCACCCAACCGACGAATACGATCATGAACAGCGTGTACGGCAGGCTAGGAAGGAAGACACTGAAGTAAAAGGCCAGAGGCTCGATGTAACTGGCCATCAACGCAAGCTGCTTGATTGGCACCTCGATCACCCAGTCCCAAAGCGGTGTGACGATCTTGTCCGCCTCCAGGCCGTTACCCAACACTTTTGCTGCGGAAACCGTACCCGCAAGCAAGCGCACAGCCGTGGTCGTGGTCTTGATCGCGACATCGGCAAGCAGGATCCCGGCGCGCGCAACGCTCAGATAGTCGCCCACGCACTTCATGCGGTTGAGCGAGCCCCCCATCTGTCCTGCCGTTCCGCAGAGCGGCGTCTGCCCGTTGCTGCCGGCACCGGTGGCAATCTGCACCACATTCAGCATCATTCCGTTGACGAACGACGACATCTTGCTGTCCATGTCTGCCCGCAGCGAACCCACGTTGATATCGGTTTTGGGGTCCTTGGGTATGAGGCTGGCAAAGTCTTCCGGCTTGGTGGTCTTGGCCTTGGTGTAAGTATCCTTCTCTTCAGCCTTTTTGTTGATTGCCTCGGTAACGGTGGTCACGCTGTTGCTCAGCAACATATAACGCGCATCCACAGGCAAACCGACCAAAGACGGTGCGCCTACGGAGCCGACCGGTTCCGCAAGCACGCCTGCAATCTGGCCGCGCACCATGCCAACGCGCTGGAACCAACCGCCAGCGGCTGCCCAGCCATCGTCGGTGAGGGTTTTCAGGAAGTCTTTCAGCCCACTGTCCACCTCACCCTGCTCGTTGTTGACTTCATTGACGAGCGCAGTGGCGATATGGTTCTCCCAGGTCTTCACAATCTGGTTGAAACGGTCGGAATCGACATCTTCCCAGCCTGAATCATTGATGCTCACAGGCCACGAGTCGACCCACGCGTCCAGATCTGCCATCAGGTAGCCGGCGGCTTCGATCTTCTGCCCTTGCACCTGCTGACGCACCTTCTCCAGGGCCTGGGGAATAGCATCGGATTTCGTCTGGGCCATGTACGAGGACAGCTTCACCGTACCGCAGAAAGGCTGACCACCGGCCAGGTTGGTCACCGCATTCCGGTCCTTGAGGAGGAAGGTGGACTCGAACCGGCCATCTATCTCGACTCGTTTGTCGGCAGCCTGCTTGCTGACGCCTTCGCTGATACTTTCGTTCTTGGCCTGAACTTTCGGCACTTCGGCCGGAGTGGGTCCCGCATAGATGGCATTTGCGGCCTTGGCACAGTAGGAAACGCCAATGTACTGGCGTGCGAAATCACGCAGCCCATAGAAGTTTCCTGCCTGGTTGACGCCCTGAACGATACCGTCTGCCGAGAGGACCCCGATGGCCATGCCAGCTTTATAGGTGCCATTGGCAAAGCCGATGCCCCACAGGGAAAACATCAGAACGATCAGCTGGATGAAAGAGAAACCGCTGGTGGTCGGCAGCAACACGGCGCCACCTGCCACGATCCGCACCGGCGTCCACAAGGACGACCAGCTCTTGCCCATTGCCTCGCCATCATTGGCCGTGTTGGTTACCCCCATCACCGCCACGTACGAGACGATCAGCGAGCCGATGATCAGGATGCCGCTGTTGAAGAAGCCGAACATGGTGGCAAGGATGTTCGCGCCCGACTCCACAGAGTTGGGGTCGGTGCCCATGACCAGCGAGTCGATGACCGGGCCGAATATCCTGCCAAGCATCGCGACCGACTGATCGGTACACGCGCTTGGGTCGCTGCATGGAGAAAACGGCATCTGGGCCATTTGTGATACCTACCTGAATCGAGTTGCGGACGGTTGATCTGAATCGTTCGCGACGAATTCCCCTTGGAATGCTCCGTCGTCCTTGAGTTGAGCTGTCGAGCAGCCCGGCAAGCGTTGCCTGCACAGCGTTGCTTTCGAGCCTGAGCCATGGCGTCACGCTACAAGCCGCGACCCACCAGATATCCAAAGCCAGGCAATCTTAAACCAGAAATCACTCATTTATCAAAATATTGTTATGAAAGAAAACTAACAAAAAACCGAAACAGGCCGACAAGTACTTGTAGCTACCGATGCCGCAAGGGCTACGTAAAGAAATGTAAAGTCGTGTAAACATTGGCATATTGCCACCAAATCAGCGATTAAAGGCGAAAAAACCGTGATAACCTGCACATCTGAACGAGAAGAATCCTTGCCGGGTTGATCTTTCTTCAGATAGTGCTTTCATAGGAAACTCAGCCAGTTTTCAGGCGTCAATTTAGCGTTGACCGAGGCATTTCAGGTCGCTTGACGGCGGTTCGGTAGGCAAAGCGCACGCCAGCGACGCTTTGCGCCAAAGGCAGTTGAAAAATTGACGGGAGACCCATGTTACGGGCGCTGGAGCCAGGCAGGCCCGATCAGCACAGGCATTGTGCTCAACGAGGAAGGCCCTGTTTTCAACGAGATCTACTGGGATACTTCAAGTAACCAAAAAAAACGATTTTTAAAGCGCACCCACAAGAATTGTGAAAGCAAAAATGCTAAGGTCATTCAAGCAGATGAACCCTTAGGGTTCGCATGGGTTTACCCGCAGCACGTCAGCGGAGGAGCTAACGAGATCCGCATGCCTGCGCGACGCAATTACGGCGAACCGCGCAGAGAAGCAGATACCGCTGAATGCAGACTGGTTCGGGCGCGTTCAAGCCCTGTGAAAAAACGACGGACATAGATGCAGCTATCAATACGCGATGCCAGCCGATTCGTGATCGGTGCCGGGTCCATGCGAGACAGAGCCATAGCGGCCTCTGGCAACCCGGCAATCAGCTTGGAAAACGTAGCGCAAGCCGCGTTACGGGAAGGTCCTGACGGCCAAAAAATTCGCCAGACGATTGACGCCCTGGGCGAGCAGGAATCGGCGTGGCTGCGTAATACGCCACCGCACACCCTGCGTTCCGACCGGGTCATGCAAAGCCGTAAAGCCGAGGCCGATGCATTCATAGCCATCCATCGCGCGGTGATCAGCGGCGTGGTGTTCGAAGCCGCAGGCGCAGGTGACAAGCGCGAAGCGGAAACCGGCCTGCGCCAATCACTGACCAGCGCCATCGAAGCAATCGACCAAGCTCCCGGCTCTCGAGCCGATCGAGAGGGGCTGCTGGCCAACCTGCGCGACCAAGTGATTGCAGTGGCCTCGGATGGCGACTTCATGAAGCAGCTATTACGCCATAGCGAACAAGCCTATCTGGCTGCCGACCTTGACAAGACATTTGCCCGTTACGCCAATCCTTCGCTGTCGCGCAGCGAGGACCTGGATGGGTACGGCCCCTAAGGACAAAACCATGCCGAACGCGCAGGACTTCCAGAGCTTCACCGCCTCCGTTTTTCCGTCACAAGCGGCGGAAATCGTCATTGCCAAACAGCCCGCACTGGCCGATTACGGCCAACAGCTACGCAGTGCCGTGAATCAGCTTCCACCGGAGGCCTCACGAGCGCTGCTAGGCGAATATGGTACGGCTTCGCCAGCGCTCGTCAGCGGGATTGAAGAAGCTATCGTGCAGCGCGAGTTTGCTCACGACCACGCAGCGCAGCAAGCAAACCTCAATCAGAATTGGCTGAACGCCGCAGATATGCATACTTCCGGCATCGACGAGGCGGTGGCGGCAGCAGACGATGCCTGGAATGCGGCGCCATAAGCGCCGCCCCCCGCCCCACCGATTCACAGAGACGGATTAGCGCACGGCGGCCTGCTGTGAGGCGCTCTTGTAGGTGCGCAAACCATCACGGCACGACATCGAAGCAACCGTGAACTGCACCTCATACTGCAAATACTCGTTCGCCGAGATAGTAGCCGGGCGCCGACCCCTGTCCTTTGTGGAGGTGTAGGCAAGCACTGCATCGCACGTGGTCCACTCACCGGATCGGGTGTTGAGTCTGCTTGCCTGCGAGCGCATCTGCGTCGCGAAACCGGCATCATCCATGACAACCGGAATTCGGTGAGGGGTGGTAACCACGGCCACATGCCGCCCACTTCCCTCGCCCATGAAGCCTGGCGTTATGGTGATGCTGCCATTGCTGTCGATGCGCGGAATTGCCGTGAAGCGCGCAGCAAACTGCTGCGTACTTGCCAGCTGGGCAAGGGTCTGGCCCTTAAGTTTGCCCCAGTAAGCATCAGGTGGGTTGCGCGCATCATAGCTAGGCGCGGCCCTGTCATAAGGGCTACCCGCCAGCTTCAGTTCCGCTTGACGCTGGAAATACCTGTCGCGACATGACGCATTGGTGTTCTTGTCCAGGTCCTGCCCGGATTTCGCACTGTAGAGCAAGGCGCTCGCGCAGGCGAAGTCGTATCGGCCATTGAAATACAGGTAGAGCCCGCTGCCGGCCAGGCTTTTGGTCGGGATCAAGTCCAGCTCGCCGCTGCTTGCCCCGCCACCAACAGCGGTAACAAGGCCGCTGGGCATCATCGAAGTCAGCGAGCTGACCGCTTCGTCCGAGAAACGAATCTTGGTCTTCCCGTCCGGCATCTGCTCGGTCGTGACACAGCCCGCCATTGCCACGGCGGCCAGCACGGGCAGGAGGAATTTACACTTGGTCATGCACGTATCCTTACTTGAAATGTCTGCTTGAGCGCATCAGAAGAACCGCCCCATGTCTTGCTGCTGCACCTTCGCCTGGCGGGTCTCGCGCAGCTGGCGCACCACGTCCCCTGCGCGCATCTCGACAGGTTCGCCACACGGCTCGCCCACCTCGACCACGTAGCCGTCACGGACCGACACCTGCACGAACTGGATGAAACGAGCAGCGGCCATGAGCGCGCGCTTTTCACCCTCGTCGACGAAGATACCCAGCGCCAGCGGCGGCATGCGCGAATCCATGAAGTTCACGCCCTCCACCGACAGGTACAGCCGGTCAGAGACGTAGGCAGCTTCGAAAGGCATGCACGAAGCCCAAGCTGCCTCGAATGGCTGGACACCGACATACAAAGTGTCGCCCTCCAGGGCAAAGCTGAAACGCCCACTTTGCATGGGCGAGAGCAGTATCACGCGGTCGTGCTCAGGATGGCGCAGCACTTCGTCCCGCTTGAAGTTCGCCGTCCAGCGCAGAAAGTTGGCATACCCCACCACCTGCCTGGCCGCCCGCGCTACACGGGCCCGCTCCCCTGCACTTATTGCCGGCCCGACGTCCTTATGGCCCTGGATCCCCATGTAAATCAGTCCTCGTGCTTTTTGCGTTTTTCCAGCATTCCGAAGAAGTCATCCAGAATCTTGTTCAGCATCTTCTGCGGCGTGTGGCCAAAGTTCTTGGCGTGCTCCGACACCCGCTCATGGTTGTCATTGCGCAAGGTGTAGGAGTTGGACGGGTCCTTTTTGCGGTTGCGGAACGAAATCAGCCCGGAACGGCGCGCCATCGACATCATGCGCTCGTAGTCCGTGTGCGAAATGTTGAATTTCTTGCGGATATCGACCTTGGTCAGGCGCTCGTCCGCCTTCATCAACCGCACCGACTCCACCATCAGGTTATGCAACTGGTTCAGCCGCACCAGGTGGTTGAAACCGCTGTCGATTTGCCCCCGCTCTACAGCCCCGCGATCGGTGTCCGGACGCGCCAGGCCACTCGAGAGGTTCTTCAATACGACCTCGTCGGACAAGTCGAGCGGGTTTCGGTTCTTCTTGGTTTCCTTGAAATCGGGTGATTCGCCGCTCAGGTAGTACACCGAGCCTTGTTTGGCGATTTCCACTTCCAGGAACGAACAGGCAACCATGAAGATGTCTTCGGTACAGAGCTTGCGCGACACGCCCTGCTGAATAGCCTCGCGGCTAAGCGGCTCGTCGGCAGCGCGCATGGCGGCCTGGGTATGCTTGGCCCGCTGGATGTCCTGGACCATGTTGAAATACGACTTCAGAGGCAGCACCTTGTCGGACAGGTTGACCAACGGGTGCAACTCTTTGACGGTGTCGGCCAGTACATCTGGCGAGGGGACCAGCAGCGACCTCAGGCCCTGGGCAAGGGACAATAACTTGGCCCCGTCTTTAACTTCATTCGCTGGTCGCATATACGTACCTAAGATTTCCAATCCAAAATAGTCTTAAAGTGCCTGCGCAGGCATACACACTCCGCTCAAGCAGAACAGCAGCACCAGGCTTCGTAGGCCCGGCCCGCTCTCATTCTCCAATCCTGGAAAAGATCCTCCTTCGGCACCGTAAGGCAGCATTCGGGCGACGCGAGAGGGCTCCCCGCCATTCTACGCGCCCGCAAACCAGCGAAAGGCATACCCCATCCGTGAAGCAGGAAGCAATGGCAATCATTGCGGCGCCAGGCACCCAATGTCGCCGCCCTGACCTGGATCAAGCCCCATGGACTGCAGGGTCTGCTTGGTCAGTTCCACCTGCGCCTTGATCGACTCAGGGTCGTTCGCCATCTGCTGCGCGACAGCATTTTCAATCGGCGCCTGGGAGGAAGCAAGATGAGACATGGTCGCCATCACCGCAATGACCACCAAAGGCGGTACCAGCCAGGCCATTGCGGTCTTGCGCCGGCGTGACCTGGCCTGGCTCTGGGCACTGCTTGCGGCCTGCTCGCGCAAGGCCTTGCGCGAAGGCTGCGGCGCTGCGCCCTGGTACTGCGAAGCAGTCAACGAAACCGGGCGCACGACCTCTGCTGGCACAGATGCACGTTCAGCTTCCTGGCGCTGGAAGTAGTCGTTCAAGGCCTCGTTCAGGCATTCCGAAAGGGCCTGGCGTACCGTGTAGGCAACCAGCGCAGGCTCGATATGGGTGAGCGCCCCCTTGCGGTCTGCCTCGGCATGAAACACCAGTTGCAGGGCCGCCAGTTCGTGACTGACCGGCAGCCCGCCATCGCCCTCGATCGCCAGGCTGACGCTGCCTTTGAGCACCCGCTGATGGCCATCGTCCTCAGCCGCGTCGAAGCCGGCCACTACCAGCGACAGTTGCTGGAACCCCCTGGCGATACGCACGGTACGGGTAGCCCGCTGCGCGTCATGGGGGCTTTGGCTGTCGAACACCACCAGCAAGTGCTCGCCCGAACCGAAGATGCGGATACTGGGGTCGAACTCAAAGTTCGGCGCTTTGGCTTTCATGTACTTTGCTCCTTAAAGTTTTCCAAAGATGTCTTCAATCACGACCGCCTGTGAAAGGCCGGTCATCATCCTTGGCTTCCCTGTACGGTGATCGATGAAGAACGCAGCCGGTACACCAGCCTGTTCCTTGCCGTTATGTTCGAATGCGGCGAACAGAAACGCCAGGTTGGTGCTCAACTGCTCGACGGTTTCCGGCGACGGCTCGGAGCGCACCTGCTCATGTTTGCCCAGCACCCGCGCCAGCATATTCTGGTCCTTGGCCTGCAGGATGGTGGCGGCCAGCGGTACGCCGTCTGCCGGGTTACCCAGCGCTGCGGACGGGATCCACTTGATGGAGTGGCCTTTGGCTGCGTAAGCCCTTGTCAGGTTGTATGCTTCGCGGCAGTACGGGCAACGTGGGTCGATGATGATGTAGACGGTATCGCCGATACCACCTTTGCCTTCCTTGATGCCTGCCAGGGAGTCGACGGTTTTCATCGACTCTGGGATCGCGCCTTTGAAGCTGCCGTCCATGGCGGCGGCTTCGCGCACATTCGGCGCCTCAACGGGTGACATCTGCGGCGCAGCTGGCGCGGCAGCGACCGGGGCAGCAACAGGCGGCGCGACGACGGCCTGTGCAACGCCAGGCAGGAAGGCATCGGAGATATTGCTGCCGGTTTCGGCATTCCAGGCCACGCCGGTGAACAGCACCGCAGAGTCAGGCGTACTGAAAAGCACCACTTGATGGCCGTTCTTTTCAACAGTCCAGGCGGTCAGCCCGCCGAGACCCACCGGCCGGGCGCTGACGATCCGCCCATAGCGCGACACCCGCTGCGCGGTCAGGTCATCAAGCTCCTGTTGGGCGGGGTTTACCTGTGCAGTGCCTTGAGCGGTGATGAAGGCAGAGAGGTCCGCCGGTTGTGCCGGGGCGGCATGGGCGACGGAAACCCCCGCCGCAAGCGCCGCCAGCATGGCGACAGGTCTTGCAATCACACCCTTCATGGCTCGATGTCCTTATTAAGAATCCAATACGACCGTATTCTAACAAAAAA
Organism: Pseudomonas sp. LB-090624; assembly: GCF_003205205.1. GTDB lineage: Bacteria > Pseudomonadota > Gammaproteobacteria > Pseudomonadales > Pseudomonadaceae > Aquipseudomonas. Next base: position 45,152 of record NZ_QJRL01000027.1, on the reverse strand, counting down.
GCAAAAAAAGGCACCAAAAAAACAAAAAAAGGCCATCTATAAAGATGGCCCTTTGCTTCTATCCAAACCTTCAAGGCTGCCGCTTCAGGCAGGCCCCTCATCGAGCGCTGCCCCTTGTGCCGCGGCATACCGTTCCTGCTGCAGGGCCTCATAGCGCTGCTTGTCGGCCTCGGAATACTTGTACGCCGACATCGCCAGCTCGAGACCGTTGACCGCCTTGTCCAGCTGGGGCTCCGCCAGCGATACCCCCGCTTTGCACTCATACAGGAAATGCGACAGGATCCCCGGCGCTTCCGGGAAACCGGCCTGGCGCCCGATCGTCTGCAGGGCATACCACATGTCACGGTCGAAGAAACGCAGCCAGCGCATTTCTGCGGGTGGCAGCACACCCAGGCGGCGAGCCTGGAAGAACATGGCAAAGATGATGGTGCGGACGAATGCATGCGCATGCAGAATCGCACTGGCATTGGGGTGCTTGATGTACTTCTGGATGATCGCCCGAGGCTCTTCCAGCGGCACTTCGGGCTTCAGCCAGGCATAAGGGTCGCCCCGCTGCTCGGCCTTGCCGACAGGTGCCTTGAACTGATCCCAGCACCAGGCAACCATGTAGTCGCTGTCGGCCATGGCCGCCTTGAAAGCATTGTCATCCAGCGCTGTATCGGTGGCGACCACCCGCGGCAACGCTATCGCCACCAGCAGTGTTTCTGCCGGCGTCAGGTTGGCAACCCGGGTCCAGTGCTGGCCCAACTGGCGACGCATCACCTCGGTGGTTTTCTCGCGATCCAGGGTTGGGGCCCAGCTGCGATCCGATTGCTCCTGCCAACCACTGATCAGCAAGTGCCGGTAGGCAAACTGGCGGGAAGTCTGCGACATGCCGAACACGGGATGGTCCAGCGGCTGGGCGATCAGGTCGAGTTCGGCGAACATGCGCAGGTGCGGGTACTGCGCCTTGTTCTCCTGCACAAAGCTCTTGATATTGTGCGTCTTGGTGAACCTGAGCTTGGGGTGGGTCTTGTTGATACGCAGGAACATGCGCACCGACAGGATCACCATCAGCAGCAGGAAAAAACCATTCATGAACAGCGACGACGAAGTGATTTCACCCCACGCCACGCTCGAAAAATCTCGCTGACAGGCACCGATGATGCCTTCCGGCGCACACATGCGCCCGACCCACTGGTTGATCGAGGCAATACCTGGCAGCGCGGCGAAGTCACCCAGCACACTCGGCAACCAAAGCTCGACGTAGCGAATGTAGGTGTACACCTTGGCAATCTTGTCGTGAGCGAAGTACCAGGCACCCCACCCCCCGAGGTAAAGCACCGCCATGATCCCGAGCAAAATGGCGGGGTCATCCCAGGTAAAGCTCTTTTGCCCACCTCCCTGTTGCTTCATTCAACGCCTCCTCTGGCCGCCACAAAGACTCTGCCGGTCATGTCTGTCTTGCCAACTACCTGGCCAGTTCTTTGAGCAAATTGTGCGTGGTACGCACTCGCCCCACCATGAACACGCCGGCGCGGCGGCAAACCGCCCGCACGGTCATTTTCTTCACCACCTCGATGTAGACCAGGCCAAAGGTCATGCACAGCGCCAGTGGCAGCAGAAACTTCCACAGCGCCGGCACCAGCAGCAACATCAGCCACGGCAAAGCGGCGCTTGCGTTGATCACGAAAAAACGTGCGGGGGGAGCGCATCTGCTCCAGTGATACCGTCCTGTTGCCATAACTTCTCCGTAAACTCGTTGCAGTCAGCATTAATGGGCAGCCAGCGCCTTAGCCGTGGCGCAGGTCGCGGGCAGTCGCCTCGCTGATCAGGCCTGCGGCCAGCAGGCGATCCGCCTCCGCAGCAAAGGTATGCCCTTCTTCACGCACGAACTCGGCAACCCGCTGGGTTACCCGGCCCATGTCGGTCAGGTCCATCAAGGTGTCACGCACCTGTTCGGTAAACCTCAGCCAAGATCGCGCAGCGGTGCGTTTGCCATCCACCGTCGGCACAAGCTTCTGCGCCATCATGAAACGGCTGGTATCGACAAGGTCGTAGATAGCGGTGGCACGCTCCTGTTCCGGAAAGCGGGAAATCATCCGGCGCATGATCGCCGCCACATCCTTGGCGTGCACCGTGCCGAATACCGGGTGCCCCGTCAGCGACAGCTCCACCGCCGCGCGAATGGTCTCCTGGTCGCGCAACTCGCCGATCACGCACAGGCCTGGCGCACGTCGCATGGCCTCGCGGTTTGCCCGGTAAAAGTCTTTGAAGTGCGTGGGGATCTGCGACTGCACGAAGATCGAATGCTTGCTCTGGACTTTGTCGTAGGTGAATTCGATCGGTTCTTCATGGCTGATCAGGTTGCCCTTGATCGGCGTGTCGTTTTCCAGGATGAAGCGGTTGATGGCGGCAAAGGTGGTGGTTTTGCCATGGCCGGTGGCACCGGCCACGTAGACGATGCCATCACGCGGCGTGGCCATTCTGACGATTTCCTCACTCAGGCCCACGTCCTGGATGCGTGGCGGGTCATCGGGAATGGCACGGATGACGATCTGGCACGAAGTATCGCCATGGCAGGCGATAGGCGAGGCGTTTACCCGGTAGGCATAGCGCAGGCGCGCACCGCGGGCATCCTTGCGCTCCGGGTCGAACAACTCGTAACGCTCGTTGACCGCCGTGCCGGAGACGATATCGGTGGTGGCGGTGTCCCGGTTGGCCGCCATCTTCAGCAGTTCGTTGACTTCCCCGACATCCAGCGCACGCCGAGTGACCGCATACATCCGCCCGTATTTCTTCACCACCACCGGCAATGCGGGCTGGATGAAAATGTCGCTGACGCCATGGGTCAGGGTTTCCAGCATCATGGCTTTGAACTGATCGGCGCGATCGAAACGAAACGGGTCTTCGTAACTGGTCAGGCGCTCCAGGCGCTCGATCATCGCCCCCGGCTCCAGCATCATCACGTCGTCGTGGAAGTCCTGCTTCATTGCCGCCCGCCTTCAACGCCCGCAGGCTGTCGGGCTGCAGCAGGCGTTGGCGCTGGGCTGCCAGCGCCGGTTACCGGGGCACGGCGTGGCGGGTTGGCAATGGTCGAAGTAGCGATCGAACTGCGCCACACGTTCATGTTGTCGTTGAACTCGGGCAAGGCGGTGATGCGCAGCAGGGTTTCGTCCACTGCCATCGACCGCCCTTCCCGGGTAACCGGGATCGCCGCACCGGAGATGATCGGCATGGTGACTTGGCCGTGACGGGCAAACTCATTGAAACGGCGCATACCATCGATATCGCGGTTCATCCGGTCGAAGCCGTAGGTCAGCATCAGGTTGGCCTGCTCGACCCCTTGTTGCCAGCCCTCGCGCACGGCCAGTTTCCATACCCGTTCTTCCTCGTCAGAGCGCGGCACCAGCGCCGAAACCAACGAGGTGCGGTCGAAGGTGGGCGGCGGGAAGCTGAGGTATTCGCGCCAGCTGGGCGGCACGGAGGAAAAGCGTGCCTGCGACTCGATCTTGTAGGCCGCCCCCGACAAGCGCAGCGTGTAGTCGCCGTCCTGGTTGTACAGGTGGCGCGCTTCGGTGATGACCGGCGGCACGACGCGGTCCTGGATCATCAGGCTGCTGAAGTCATAGACGGTGTCGAACTCACGCTCGCGCAGCTTCAGGGCTTTGTTGATGTTGGTCAGCTGCCACGCCAGGCCAGCTTTCACCCCCACCTGCAATGCCGCATCGAGAATGGCTTCGCCGCGTGCGGCCGATGCCTGGTTCTTCTCGTCACGCATGGCCTCGATCGCCGACCTGGCATCGCCTGCCTCACCCTGCTGCTGCACGTAGGCGGGTTTGTCATAGAGGCGCTCGGCGTCCTCGAGGGTCATCGGGGGCATGTCCATCGCCATGTTCAGCCCCTCCCCAGCGCCAGCGGCACCGGCTTGTAAATCAGGCGCAGCGTGTTGGTGCTCTTGTCCAGCACCACATCGGCACCGGTATCGATCTGTGCACCCACATCCTTCAGCACGTTGATCGGCGTTGCCTTGCGCACCCACACATTGATGGGCTTGAGATCGACGCGCTTGCCGCTCTCGACATAGGCGTAGCCATAACGGCTGGCGAAGGTCTGCAGAAGCTCCTGAGGCTTGCCAATGAAGTCGATATCGACCTGGTCGGTGTCTACCGCAGCCTGCCGCGAAGCCGCTTGCACACGGTCGGCGTTCAGCCGCGAAACGTAGGTGTGCTGAGAATTGACCGCCACCGACACCTTGTCGGCGATGATCCGGCTGGCAAACGCCTCGGTGTCTTCGGTAGTGGGCTTGGCAGAGCTGGCACAACCACCCAGCGCAACCAGTGCCACCAGCACACCGCCAGCCTTGCAGGCGCGTGCACCCATGCGTATTCCTTTCATGTAAAAACTCCTGAAGTTGTCTTGTTCATCGACCCGGGGCAACCCTGGCCCAGAAGGCTTGGCATTCTGCGGTGGCCTGCGTTACTGGTAGCTGACCACCAGTCTGGCGTGGCGCTGTCGCTCGAGGTACTTGCCCCATTTCACCGCCAGCGGGATCAGGTCTTTCTTGTAGATGTCGTTGAATTTGCGGGTGCGCGAGTGGTAATTGGCGGCGCGGGTCCAGAAGTCCTGGCCATTGTTCTCGTCCAGCTTCTGGCGCAGCAGCCACGCCGCCAACTCCGCGTTGTAGCAACCGCGCCAGGCAACATCGGACTTGGTGATCGCCGGGTATGCGGCAAACACGCCTTTCGGGCCCCAGTGGGTGGTATTGATCTGGAAGTGGCCAAGGTCGAAGGTGCCATTGCGGTTCGACACGCTTTGGCCGTTCTTGCCGCTTTCCTTGCTGGAGATGGCCAACAGCACGTTGGCCGGCACACCCTGGCGCTGCGCTGCCTGCACGACGCAGTCGATATCCGCAGGGCGCACGGCATAGAAGTCATCGGCCAATGCTTGCATGGCGCAACACATCAGGGGAATGAACAGCCACTGGGGCCGTTTGCGCATCATGGTCAGATGATCCATTTCTGGTGCTGGAACCAGAACCAGAAAGCGCCCTCGACGAACAACTGCCCGGTCGAGACCTGCCAGCTGCGATAGGATTTCTTCATGCCGAAGACCCACAGCGCGAAGCCGATCGACAGCCAGTTGAGGGCAATCAGGATGCCCGCGCCGGTCGCCAGCATGTAGACGAACCCGGCAATCGCAGCAGCGCTGGCAATGAAGAACGCCCGGGAGTGCAAGCGGTGGTTACGGGCAATCCGGTCGATCTCGTCACGTTCGATGGTGGTCAACTGCGCCTTGACGCGCTCGTTGCGATAGCGCGCGGCATGCTCCTTGACCTTCTTGACGTCATCCTCTTCAAGCAAGGCGAAGTCGCAGTTGTTGCAACCCCAGCTGTGCAGGACACGCATCTTGCCATGCGGCCCCTGCTCGAACTCCTGGTGGTCACCTTCCGTTTTTAGCAGCACACCCCGCTCGCACTGGGGGCACGCTGGGCTGAAGTTGGAACGCCAGAGTGCCTTGATGTGCTGGTTGCCCATGCGCAGCTGATTCACGCCAAGCGCCGCCATCGGCATGGTGACGAACGCGAATTTCGCAGCTTTCTTCCCTGAACTGAACAGCCCCATTGCCTCACCCTAGCATGCAAAAATTCTTGTTTCTGATTATCTGTCAGATATCTATCGTCGTCAATTTATGACATCAAATAGCATCGCACGCCGACCGACGGCCTTGATGCCCGGTATTACTCGGGCGGCTGCTCCTTCATCATCAGGCGGCACTTGGCCTGCAGATCATCCAGCCGCTCGCGCATGCCGGCCACACCCTGAGCACCGGGCTCAGGGGTTACGCTGTAGTCGGTCTGCCGGGCAATTTCTGCGCAGGTTTGCTCGATCCGCTCTTGTGCGGCCCACTTGTCCGACAGCGATGCGAAGCCTTCGCCGCTGGCCATCAGCTGCATGTCGAGCATCTGCTGAGGCACCACCATGGCCAGCTCACGTGCCCATTCATCGTCCAGTTCCGGCTCGCCTACCGGTGCAATGGCTGGCGTCACAGGCGTCACGGCCAACAGGTCGGCAACGGCCAGGATGCTTGCCTGGATCCCCTCCGGGCTCATGGGGTCAACTTGTGGTGCGGGCACAGGCGCTGCTGTAACCATTGCCGCAGCTGGCACCTCGGCGGGGGCCTGCTGCGCCGGCTTTTCTGCCAGTGGTGCTGCTGGAGCCGGCTTTTTCAGGTCGCCGGACAAATACGCCCCCAGCACGCCGAACGAGGTGTCCAGCCGGCCCAGCAAAGGCCGGTCTGGGTCGGCATAGTTATGCTCGAACACACTGTGCATGCGAGCAAGCGTGGGATCACCCTTCACTGCCGCCCGCACCCGTTTGGCGAAAGAGCCATCCTTCAGGCTGTCAACGAATGCCTGGCGCGACTGCCGATTCTGCGGCAGGTCCGAAGGCTCGGGCGGCTCGACCGGAATGAAATCGTTGATGCGCATTTCCTTCGGCGCCGGGCCGGCCGTGTAGAAGCCCAGGCCACGAATAAGCGCTACGCCACCGGTCTTGCCATTTTGCGATTTCTTGCCGATCAGGAAGGTGAACTCGCCGTTCTCCTGCATGGCGACGTCGTCGTAGTTCAACCGGCTGCGCTGCTCGATGGCAATGTTGTCCGACTGCCGCAGTTTTTCGTTGCCCGCAGTACGCTCGAAGTTGCCCAGCATGGCCTGCGCAGACTCGGCCGCCGCACCCTGCACGCGCCGCCAGGTTTCCGATTCGGTACCCGAGGTCAGGCGGCCAACGGCGCGAATGTTGGTGTTTTCCCAAGTGGCATCAGCCTCTTCGGCGCTGGATTTCTTCAGCGAGGAGAAGTCCTGCGCCGCGAAGGTGACACTGAAGCCCAGGCTACGCGCCTGGGCCGGCGCCACGGCAAAGCCGACCACGGCGTAATAGCCATATTCGTCGAGGATGGTATAGAACGGGAACTTCGAACCGGTCGGCCGGCTGTCGATGATTTCGCGCACTACCCCTTCAACCCGGTTGCCCAGGCAGCCGGCCATCATCTGCTTGATGCTGCCTACAATCATCTTGCCAAGCATGCGCATGCTGTCCGGTGCACGCTCCAGCGCCGGCAGCAGCACCACCAGCAAGCGGCGGTTGATCACCACATCGTAGAAGTCCACATCACCGACGCGGGTCTTGAAGATATGGCCATAGTTGAAGGTCAGGTCGTTGAAGATCCGCCCCAGCTGCATGACGATGTAGCCGTGCTGCTCCAGGGTCTTGGTTTCCTGTTTCTTGAACTTGGCCTTCTGGTAGCCCGGCAGCGTCAGCAGGTACGAGCGCAGCGGGGCGACGATTACGTCGAACATCTCGCCGTACTTGCCGCCGTGCTCCCACACCAGATCTTCGATGACGTTCAGCTCGAAATATTCCAGGTACTTCTCGGGCGACAGGTTGATGTGCCCCTTGTCCCGCAGGTAGGTCAGCGGCCGTGTCAGGGCTGCCACGAACATGATCGCCCGCCCCTTCCACATGTCACCGCCGCCGCCGGAATCATCCATCAGTGACACGATCAGCTCGATCAACATGCCCGACGAGGTGTTGCCCATCATGTTCATGTTGTTGGTCACCTTGTCGACCTGCTTCTCGACGAAGTCGCGGCCAGAGGTGATGAAGTTGATGATCAGCAGGTCATCTTCGCGGCCCAGGTAGCGCGACAGGCGGAAGATTTCCTTCTGCAGCTTGGGGTCACCCTTGCCGTCGACGTAGATGAACCCAGTGTTCTGCACCAGGGCGTTGAAGACGATGCCGAGCAACAGCTCGGTGTTATGGGTGACCAGGCTGTCATCAGTGATGTACAGGTGATGCGGGTGATCGATCTCGATGCACTGGCAAGGTGCCTGACCGGCAGCAGTCACTTTCCACACCTCGGCCCAGCCGTTGAACTTGGCCGAGCCCCGCTTCTTGCGCACCTTGGGCAGCATCACCACGATGCCGCGCCCCATCAGCTCGCGAATGGCGTCGGTGGTCACGGTATGGGCTTCTTCGCTGCCATCGTGCCCGCGGGTAAGCACCCGCCACAGGTGGTCACCCGTGGCTTGCGCCCGACGCCCGTCACGCGTGGCCACGGTCCAGATCGGCTGGATGCCCTGCTCGATCACCCGCAGCACTGCAGCTTGCTTGCCATCGGGCGTGCACACGCTATCGCCGACCCGGATGCGGCCCATTTCCACCCAGCCACCCGGGGTCAGTACCTTGGCATGCTTGGGCTGCGGCTTACCGGAGCCAGTGGTGCCCAGCACCAGCTGGTGAGTACGCAGGTCACTGTCGCCGGCGTAGATCTGCTCTTTGCTCTCCAGGTCATTGCCGAAGAGCGTCACGCCCTCGCCTTTCTTCTTGCCCTTGTACGAGCCGTCATTGACGTCCGCCAGCTTGGGCACCCGGTAAGGGAAATCGAACGTGCGGTTGTCAACGTCGACGAACTTGCGCTTGAACGCCCACGCCAGCAGCAACAGCAGCTCACCGGAAAAGGGCACCTTGATCGAAATCAGCGCCAGGACCGGTAGCGCGAAGGTTCCGAAAACCGCGCCATCGGCCGACTGGAAGAAATCACTGAAACGCTGCCCGGCCAGGCGGGTATCCTTGCGCCTGCGGCTGCTGCTGATTTCATGCTGACGGGATGCGCCCTTGTACTGAGCCATCTGTCACTCCCTCACACTACGTCTTCGAATGCACTGGCGCTGATGTAGTCAGCCACCAGGTCTTTGGCGATCCGTGCGATCACCGACTGTTCCATGTCGTCATCGACGAACTCGACGTCCTTGAACGTCTCTCGCTTCAAGCGTTCGACCATGTCTTTGCACCCCCCTGATGGGAAGCGCCGGGCCAGCAGGGCCAGCGCGTCCGGGCGCGGCATGTGCTCGTAGAGCATGGTCCGCAGCTTTCGGTCCTCGGCGGTTGTGGTCAGTGCCCACAGGCGCATCGGCCCGGCCGACATGGTGAACAGCTGGCTGTAGGTGGCATTCTTGGTCTCGAAGCGGGCCAGGAAGGTACAGCCATGCTTGTTCGCACCGTGCACGAAGTTCACCAGCGCATGCTCTTCGGTGTCGGAAAGGCCGATGTTCTTCCGCAACCAATCGCGGGTTTCCTTGGTGCCCGAGTCGAGGATGAAGGTGGCTGTGGCGATCTTGGTCAGCTGGCCGAAGTCTTCCATCAACTGCGAAGCCAGAATGATCTCCATGTTCCACTTACGGGCCTCGCGGCCATCGGTCTGCATCTGTTCCTGCAAGCCCACGTGGCCACCGGTCTTGTGGAATTCGTCCATGCACATGACCTTGTATTCATCCACCAGGTCGGCCACCAGGCGCTCGTAGAACGGCAGGTACTTCTCGGTGAAGAACGGGAAGTCCTCCTTCGAGAAGGCCACCTTCTTCATGAAGCACTGGCGGGCGATCATGTACATCAAGGCAGTCTGCTTCTTGGCCGAAGCAGAGCCCTGCAACGCCACGTCCTGCAGGTCGAGGGCAACGATACGGGCACTGCCGACGTCGAAACGGGTGTGGTCGGCGAACACCGGGAAGTCGCCGACCGCCTCGCGAATGCCGAGAATGAACGCATCGACCAGGCTACGCCCCACCTCACCGGAGCCTTCGTACTCGGCTCGCACCTCTTCGGTGGATGCCACCGCCACCAGGTCGTTGAGGGTAGGCACCGCATAACGCTGGGTAACTTCCGCCTCATACACCATGCCGGCGTCGAACATTGCGTCGACCAGTTCCCAGTAGGTGGTGGCCGGCAGAATGCGGAAGCCCAGCGCCGCCACGGCGCTGTCGACCACGTCGTTGTGCCCGGGCTTGTAGGTCTCCGGGCTGGCCCGCTCGATCTTGTCGTCCTTGCGCCGGTAGGCCAGGTCGACCATGCGGCCAACGAAGTTGCTCATCCCTTCATAGGGCTTTTCGCGTTCGGGCGGCGTCACCAGGATAGTGAGGAAATTCTTGTTGAACTCGCGGTCCTTCGGCAGCGGGTAACGCTGGCCAAGCGGCGTATCCAGCGGGTTGATGCAGTCCTTGCGGGCGTTCTGCAAACGCTTGTACACCACCAGGTGATGCAGCCGCGGCGGCAGGTTGTCGCGCACCAGGTCGCAGAAGCCGGAAGATGAAATACCGATGTCGGTGATGCCGATGTAGGGCAACCCGGTCAGGCCCGGCATCAGGCACGATTCGAAGTGGTTGTTGTTCATCAACACCGACTTGCCCGAACCTGGCTTGCCTGCAATCAGGGTGATCCAGGTGGTCTGCTGCGAGGAAAAACGCTGGTACTTGAGGATCTTGCCATCCAGGCTGCGGTAGATGGTCGAACCTTCCTGGAACGGGGAAGCTGGTCGGGTCAGCGGCAGCATGGCCACTGCATCCCCCAGCGGCGCAGCGGCTGGGTCGCCCATATGCTTGGTAGTCAGGGCCAGGCAGTTGGACTGGAACGCCTGCATCGGGTTACCGGTACGCTCGATGAATACCGGCTGGCCCCAGGCTTCCAGAGTGCGCCAGAGCTTCGACTTGCGCAGCGCCAGCTCCTTCACGCCCTTTTCGTCCGGGCTGGCCCAGGTCATCGCGGCCACCTGCAGCTTGACCATGCATTCACCGTCACGCACGCGCTCGCGCAGTTCCTTGGTGGCGAGGTTGATGTTGCGGTTCTGCTCGGAGGTGACCGACAGCAGCTGGGCGAACAGGCTCTTCCAGGCCAGCACGCTCATGCCGTCGGAGGACAGCATGATCGACACCGAATACGGCAAAGCGCGCGACACACCGTTCTCTTGCGTTTCCGCGCGATTGAGGCTGTTGAACAGGGTGTTGAAATATTGCGGCTCTGCCGGTGGAATCGACATCAGCAACGGCGCATACACGCGCGAGCCAACCCGCACGCTCGTAGGGTCCGGCAGCAGGCTGGTGCGCTCGCCACTGCCGATTTCAGCCGAAGTGACCATGATCTGGCTGGGCAGCGTGGGGTACATGAACTCCGACATGTCGCCATTGCGCTTGCTGGTCTTCCAGCGCATGGGAATGGCACTGCCCGGAATATAAGGCTTCCAGGTACGCGGCGTGATGTCGGGGTTCACCTTCGCACGAATGGCGCGGATCGCTTCACTGACGTCGAGTACATCCGCCGAGCAACCGAACTCGGGGGACGTCAGGTCTTCGGAAATCTTGGTGACAAAGGAAAGGTGGCGGTCCTTGAGATAGGAAATGGGCCGCAGCAGGTTCTGCGCTTCGGCGGTGGCCGGCCACTCCGATTCCTTCCTGAACTCGTTCAGCGCCTCGCGCGCCATCGACCGTTCGGTCTGGTCGAGCAGCGCGGGCCGCGACCAGAACACCAGGTAGCATTCTTCGTCATACACATACTGTGCGTACTTGCTGACACCTTCGTTGATCAGGTGCCGCACGTTGAGGTTCAGCCGCTCGGCGGTTGCTGCCTGCTGCAAGGCGTTCTGCTCCAGCGGCGCGGTCGCATCCAGGTCGCGGCTGAAGACAATCTGCAGGTGGTGGCCGCGCACCTTGAAGTACACCGAGAGCGACGCTTCCAGCAGGCTGACCAGGCGTTCGAACTGTTCGCGCCCAAGCACGCTCTTGGTGCCGTTGAAGCGCACGATGGAGGCCAGCGAACCGTCGTTGGCGACGATGGCCTGCCCGCCATCGACCGTTTCCAGGTCGCAATAGTCCTGCACGTCTGCCTTGAGCTGGCTCAGCACCGTCAGGATCACCGCCTCGAGTTTGTTAAACATTTCCTTGTTCTCCCTTGCCAACGCTCTCAACGGCGAGACTGAGCAGCAGTACGAGCGGCTGCATCAAGCAAAATTCTTCAGTAACTGGCTGGTCAATGCCGACCAGTTAGCTGGCAAAAACAGCGCGCGGTTATTGGCCGCGTAGTATTCGAGTTGTCCATCTTTGAACGCGCTTTTGGTTGGGAACAGCCGTAACGGCGCCAACCATTCAGCGCGCTTGCTAAATTCTTCATCGCTGACAAGTTGCTTGCTTGCGAGGGTTTCCGCCACGCCAAGCACGGTGATGACTTCGCCACCGAATATTGCTTTCAGTGTGTCATTACCCCGAAACTTGAAAGCCGCCAGCAGGCTGGCCAGTTTTTCATTGACCGCCACGTCATCGAGCAACTCATTAACGTAGATACAGCGGGCAATGTTATTGATCTCGGTTTGCGTCAGTTCCTGCACGGCGACGAAAAAACCGGTGTCATTCATGGCGCAGGCGCCAAGATGATGAACCTGACGACACAGGTTGCAGGCGGTGATCAGGTTTTCCTTGGTGCAGTTGTCGGCATTGCCGTCCAGTGCATGAAGTTCCTGAAACTTGGCAGACTTGAACCCGCAGAAGCGGCAGGTGTAATTGTCGCGCTGCCACACCGAAGTGCGAAGCTTGCTGTTTTCATCGCTGAACAGTTTGCGTTGGTCATCGTCCGAGCGCCACAGTGGCCGACGCACGCCAAATACCGGCTGGTTGGCAGTTCGACTGAGATAGCCACTCGACAACGTGGGCACCGTGTTTGCCCCGCGTTCAGAAGCGTTTGTTTCGCTCACGTCCGAATATTCCCGAAACTGTTCTTGAGGTGCGGGGCTTCACGCCCCGCCATAGGTTCAGCGGCGCACAGCCTTATTCGACCATGGTGTTGCGCATGATCCACATCACGGTACCGACACCCGCCATCAGGCCGCCGATGAACAGGCCGACAATCGCCGACATCGGCTTCTCACGCTCATCCTTGGAGGCTTTCCACAGGGTGTACAGGGAGATGGCGACGACCACGAAACCACCAATCGACACCAGCGAGATCAGCAGCGTGGCGCCGCCCTGAGCGGTGTTGTCGATATTGGTCATGACGTCATCGGCCGTCTTGCCGCCGGAAGTATCCTGGGTCAGGTCCGTCTTGGAGATGGCGAATGCCGACGGGGCAGTCAGCGCAGCAATAACAGCGGTAGTTGCACGAACCTTGGCCGAATCGTAGGCAGCTTTCAGGGTTTTGAGTGCTTTCATAAGTGACGCTCCTTGGATTTCATATTTCGAAACGCCGTTACGACCACGGCGTGAAAAGGCCAACCAGATTGAATCCGATTGTGTTGTTGAGTACATCGCTGAACCATTTGAAGTTCCACGCCAGGACACCGCCGATGATCCATCCGCTGGCGGTACCGAGGCCGGCTTGAGTTTGATTGTTGTAATAACCGTTTACCGTCAACCAACCTTTCACCATGGCGATCAAACCGACAACCTGCATGATGCCCAGCAGGGCCAGGGTTGCCAGTTGTGCCTGTTCTTGCAAAGTCGTCCCGGTCGAGGAATAGGACAGCATGCGCGAATTGGCATAATCCCCGGTCAGGGTTCGCGACATGATGCCCATCCACTCCAGCGTACCGATCGCCAGCAAAATAGAACCGATCACCAATTGCACACAGGCAGAGCCGACAGAAAATCGCTGCCGCCCCGCCACGTATTTCAATGCGTTGTCATGGGTGACACCCCATATTTCAATCAACGCAGCGCCGGTCAGGTAAAGGCCGATAAGCGCGGCAATACCTTGGCACATCATGATCGCTGTCGGGATGACCTTCCCGATATTGACCATTACATCTACTAGATCGGCAAATCCGGCCGCCATGACAACGTCCCTGTTTTAAAGAGCGGGTGAAGTAACCACGATGCCGCTGTCGCGATCCACGGCAAGCACTTTCAGTTCGCGCTGCACCGGCGGCAACGGGTCGCCAGCCTTGACGCTGTCTTCGCTATCGCCATTTTTTACCCAGGCCCGGTGCCCGACCACTGCCTGTACCTTGTAGCCAGTGGATTGCGGGATGGGGTGAGCGCGCTTGGCGTACCCTTGCGCAACAGCAGGCGCCGGTTCCCTGCGCGGAGGCTTGATCACCTCCACGCGCTGACGGCTGTCTTCGTAGAATTTCATGCGCTGCTGCAGGTCGGACAGGTTGGTATCCAGAGCTTTGATCTGGCTCAGCAGCAACTGAGTATTGCGCTGCGATTCCTCGCGTACGATCTTCAGCTGTTTTTCGCTGTTTTCCTGGGCCTGCAGCGCCGCCTGGGCCTGCTCCCGCGACTTGGCCAGCTCGATGCTCAGCACATCCATGCGTGGCTGTTGCGCCGATTGTGCCTGGACCGGCGTGATGCGCCTGGCCTTGGCCGCTGGCGACGAGGTCGCCTTGATCACGACCACGGCGAGCACGATGAGCGCCAGGAAGCTGCCGGCAAAAACGCCAATGAGTTTTCCGAACGACCAGTTCTTCATGTCGAACTCCTTATCGAGATTGATCGTGAACGTCTTGCAGGAAGAACAGGCCAAAGCCTTTGTTCGCAGGCGTTGCGTAGGTGGCCGGGCGATTGAAGCCGCGGCGCACTTCGCCGGCGATGGCGGTGCCCATTTCACCGACCGACGAACCGATCACCTGCTTGGTCGAAGGCTCGGTAGTGGTCTGTGCCACGACGCCGCTCGGGCTGATGACCGTGGTACCCGCTGTCTGCTGGTAAGCCCGACCGTAGCCGGACAACAGCGAGGCAGCCCCCAGGGCGAAATAGCGCTCCATGGTGTGGTGGTCCTTGGTCTCGGCAATACCCTGCTTGGCATCATCCTCGCGCAGTGCCACGGCGCTGATGCGCATGGTCGGACGAGGGTCGTTGACCGGCGGTGCAAGGATGGTGAACTTCACGCGAATGTTGTCGGGCGCCTGCTCGATCTTGCCGATCAGCTTGGAGCCGTTCCACTTGCCGCCTCGAATGGTCGCCAGCACGTCACCGCCATCATCGGTGTTCACCTCGGCATCGAGCGTGGCGTACATGATGGTACCGGTCTTGATCAGCAAGGCCCGGTCGGTATCACCCACGGCCTCGATGGCATTGGGGTCCTTGTCGTCCTTGGCAGTCCGCACCGCGGGGCCTGTCACACCGCTCCCTGCGCGTTCGGTCGGGTAGTAGCTGACGGTGCTGAAGCTGCTTTTCTCAGCGAACCCCTTGGCACTTTCAGACTCGCCCATCAGCTGCTTGATCGACTTCAGCGTTTCGCTTTTCAGCTCGCTGACGTACTTGTCGCGCTGCTCCTCGGCCTTTTTCAGTTCCTCCTCCAGGCGCCTGCGTTCCTGCTCCTGGGACTGCGCGTTGGCCGCCCCCGCCTGCTGCGAAACCGGACCCGAGTCACGAGGCGGCTGGCCAGCCCCGATGTAAATCTCTGGCGGCCGCTGGTTGCCGTCACTGTACGGCTGACCGGGCACATTGAACTGGGCGCTCTGGCCTCGGGACCAATCCTTCCCGGTGGACTGCACGATGTTCGGGTCGAAGCCAGGCTGATATGACATCCCGCGCTCGGCAGCCTGTTCCGCCTCCAGCGAGCTTCGCTGCGCACGGCGCTCTGCTTCGGCCGGGGAAATAGGGTCGATTGACACTTCAGGTTGCGGCGCATTCGGCACGTCCACCGTGGACGCCTTGCCCGCAGGCGCGTTTTTCGAAGACATGCCGTTGTAGGCCAGGGCACCCAGCGCCAGCACGACCAACCCGGCAGCGATCAGCGAGACCTTGCCGACACCGGAACCGAACACCGCCCGCAGGTTGCGCTGCATTTCATCGGACTTGCGCGCCTTCTTCACGTGCGAGCCAGTCGGGCCGTCGCGGTCGGCTACCAGGTGCTCGTCCTCTTCATCGAAGCCCGAGTCGTTCGGCGGCATGTTGTTATCACTCATTGCAGATTCCCTTGCTCGATGAAGACGGTTACGGCTTGCCCGCCAGTCGTGAACGTGACGCTGTTCTGCAGGCCCGCATAGCGATACACCGCCACACCGGTGGTGCTTCGCGCTGCGTTGGTGTAGGCCGGGTATTGCGCATCAGCCTTGGCTTTCACGTACATGTTCGGGCCATAGCTCCAGGCCTCGACGCCCTCCAGCCCGGTCACTTTCAGGCGGTTGGCCTCTTTCGGCGGCACACCATCCAGGAAGTAGGTCAACGCATCGTCGATCGACGGCATCCGCAACATCGCCACACTCGCTGTCGCATCCGGGTTGCGCCCCGGCACCTTGGCATCGACACGCATGTCCACTTCTTCCTGCCCGGCAGCCAGGATCAGGATGATCGGCGTGGCCAGGCCGCGCAGGGTGACGGTGACGTTGCCGTAGGCCGCGGCAGTGGCGGGGTCCAGGGTAAGGATATTGGTCGGCGCGGCAGTGCCGTTCTGACCGTTCTGCCCGCCTCGCTCGCGACCGTCACTGAACAGCTCACGGTTGATCGACACGTTCTGGATCATCCACGGCTGCCCGGCATAGTCGGAGAACACGATCGATGACTGCTGGCCCTTGCTCAGGCGAACGATGGGTGGCGATACCCCAGGGTCGAGGTTGAGTGCCAGCGTGCGGGTCACCGGCTTGGCCGGGCTGACATAGGCGGTGGCCTTCTGCTTTTCCCGCTCCAACCACAACTGCTTGATCAACTCGACTTGCGACGATGTCAGCTGCGAGTCCTGCACGTCGTTGACCGTGTCACTGATGACATCCTCAGGGCGCGGATAGACCACTTGAGCAGCGCTGGATACCTGCCGGCCCAGGCCATTCATCGGCGGCTGGGGCGGAGCTTCGCTGCCTTGCGCCGCGTCAACCTGCCCTGCGCCACCCTCGGCAGCGGGCGCAGTTGGCGCCTCGTTGGCAAATGCAGGCAAAGCGATAGCGCTCGCAAGCAACGATGCGATCAGATGCTTCTTCATGGTCACTTCCTTGAGGTGTACGGCGACAGCTGAACAGAATCGACGGCAATGCCTTTGATGTTGGTGGCCGAGGCGGGGATCTGGACGATGGTCACGGCGGCGAGGAAGTCCTGGCGCGAGCGCGCCTGCTGGTCACCGCCGACATAGAACTCGATGGCAATCGGTACCTGCACCAGCCAGTAGTTCTGCCCGCTGGCCAGCACACCGGCCTCTTCGACCTGGGCAACCTGGGTGGCCATGGCGCGCAGGATCATCCGCCCCTTGAGCACGCGCTCCAGGTTGCCGGAATCGTCCAGGGTCTTCAGAAAAGCCTTGCGCCCCTCGTCGGTGTACCAGCGGGCGCCCGCAGCATTGAGGTTGGAGCGGTAGTTCACATAATCGTAGGAGTACGAATTGACCACGGCATCCTTGGCATACTCGGCAAGGGTGGCCGGGGTGACGCGCGGGTTGTTCTCGGTCGAGACTTCACAGATCGCGTGGTTGTCAGTAGTCGGGATCCAGCGGTACTTCGGGTACCAGAACACCACCGCAGCGATGGTTATGCCAAACACGCAAGTCAGCGCCAGCAGTTGGCCCCATACGCGCTTGTTGCGGCGCTTGAGGTCGAGGCATTCCAGCTGCAGGCGTTTGACTTCACGCACGGTGGCCGCTGCTTCACCCGGCGTTTCATCCAGCGCCAGCTCCAGCAGTTTCTCTTCGTCCGCGCCCCGCCGAGCCTCCTGCGCTTCGCCACCAGGGGTTCCGTGTTGGGTTTCCTTACTCGACATTGCGGATTTCCCCTGTCGTTCCGTCGTAGATGCAAATCGAGTCGGTTCCGTCATAGAACACGACATTTTCAAAGTTGGTTTGAGTCACCAGCCAGATGGCAGCAACCGCAACAAACGGGAGCAGGCCTATGCACGCCCACTCGCCAACATTCAGCAACACGCCAAGCAAGCGGTTGTAGCGTCGCAGTGCGCGAACATCCACGTCCTCCCCTGCACCGCTGCCCCATGACGTAGTGATAGACCCCAGCTCATCCATATCTCGCTCCATGCGGCGGCATTTTCATCCAAAACTTAGAAAGCTGCAACAGCGAAATTTTGACAGATTGAGATAATACCTGCAATCCGCGACGCATTTTGACACGCCAGCGCCCGAGCCTTTGACGCTAAAGGGCCCCGATCATGCGCGCGGAAAGCCAAACAAAACCCTGCCAAAAACAGGAATTCTTCCCGATAAATGCTAATAAAATCAGACTTTTAAGATGTAGCACCCAGCCACCAGATTTGGCTGAGCACTTGAGTACTGAAGGTTTGAAAAAATTAAGGAATTCTGATTATTTTGATGCTATAAAACTGACCTATCAGTCATGCCCACAGGCCAAACGAGCCAGGTTTTCAAGGCCCTTTAAAAACAGCGAAAGCCACGAATTTCGTGGCTTACAGAGTTTTTAGCAGGGCATTCTTCCAGGCTGGGGCGGAGGGGCTTGCAACACATGATCCGTGACCAACCTGGAAATTGCTCCAGCCGTCCTCCCTGACCTTCACCGAAGCCTACAACTCACCCAGCTCGGGGAAAAACCCTTATAAATCAAGGGAAATAGCACTTCGCAAGCGCTTTCGGCCGCTTGCCATGTTGCGCGGCGCAACCGCAGGACCGGCGGATAAAATCCGGCCGTGGCGCAGAAGGCTCTCGTCAGGGTAACGCGCCGATATGGCTAAAGTATGATTTTCCAACAAATACACAACTTTCCGCGATAGCGGCTTTTTGATATCAAACTGCCATCATTTTCGAGTGCCAAGCAAATCGAAAGCGCCCGGGGCGCTCGATCTCACGGACGAAAAAAACTTGCGGCTCGCACCCTTCAGCGCCGCCGCTTTTTCACGCCCCAAAAAAAAGGGCACCCATCCACGGGTGCCCTCTGCTCTACCGCCAGGTGAATTCGATCACCCCATCGACCGCGCCGCCACCGGTTGCGCATGACCGCGGGAAGTCACGATGCCCAGGAAAGAAATCACGATCGCCAGGCCCAATGTCGAGCTCACTTCCACCCGGTGCTCCGGGGTGTACATCATTACCGCCAGCGCCCCGGCGATGAAAATGATCACCGCCCAGGTCAGGTACGGGAATAACCACATGCGGAACTTCAGCTCGGTGTTCTCCCGCTCCAGCCGGCGGCGCATGCGCAGCTGCGAGATGGCGATGACCATGTATACCAGCAGGGCGATGGCGCCCGAACTGGCCAGCAGGAACTCGAACACGCCCTTCGGCGCGAAGTAGTTGAGGACTGCGATGGCCGCACCGATCAGGGTACTGCCGAACACCGCAGCACGCGGTACGCCGACCTTGGAGGTCTTGTTGAGGAACGCCGGGGCATCACCGCGCTTGGCCAGCGAGTACATCATTCGCGAAGCGATGTAGATCGACGAGTTCATGCAGCTGGTGACGGCCACCAGCACCACCAGGTCGACCATGAATGCCGCGTTGGGGATGTTCATGATTTCCAGCGCACGCTGGTATGAACCCACCACCGCCAGCTGCGGATCGTTCCACGGCACCACCGAGATGATCACGAAAATCGACAGGATGTAGAAGGTGCTGATTCGCCAGATCACCGAGCGGGTGGCCTTGGCGATGTTGCGCGAGGGGTCGCTGGACTCGGACGCGGCAATGGTCACCGCCTCTGTACCGATGAAGCTGAACATCACCGTGATGAACGCGCCGACCACCGCCGACCAGCCCTTCGGTGCAAACCCGCCGTATTCGGCCATCAGCCCGCTCAGCCCACTGACTTCGCGGTTGGGCAGCCAGCCCATCAGCGCGGCGAAGCCCAGGCCGATGAAGCCAAGAATGGCAGTGACCTTGAGGATGGCGAACCAGAACTCGAACTCGCCGTACTTGGCCACGCTGAACAGGTTGGTGCAGGCCAGCAGCAGCACCGACGCCAGCGCGAAGATCCAGCTGTCCACCTGGGGGAACCAGGCGTTCAACACATGCCCGGCGGCCAATGCTTCGATAGGAATCACCAGCACCCAGAACCACCAGTACAACCAGCCGATGGTGTAGCCGGCCCAACGGCCGATCGCCTGGTCGGCGTAGGTGGAAAACGATCCGGTGTCAGGGTGTGCCACGGCCATTTCGCCGAGCATGCGCATGACCAGTACCACCAGGGTACCGGCTACGAAATAGGAAATTATGGTAGCTGGGCCGGCTGCCGCAATGGCATGGCCAGAGCCGACGAAAAGTCCGGCGCCGATGATGCCGGCGATGGACAGCATCGTTACATGACGTGGCTTGAAACCTTGTGCAAGGTTGCCATCAGATCCCACGGTGTTCATTGATGTTGTTCTCTTTTTGCTGACACAAGGATGGACGGGCAGGCGTAGGCGAAAATATCTCCTTTGAAATCAATAAGTCGACACGTTGTTCGCGCGCTGTTGTTGATATTTGGCACGCGTCACAGAGCAAGGTGTCAGTGCGGTTCGGGGTTCATTTAAGCCCCGCAGGGCTGTGGCTAATTACACGAGAACGCCCCGGAACTGTTCGATCACGACAGGGCATTTCCAATAGCGCCAGATGTCGCGAATGGCATGCCCGATCGCGCCACCGGGCCATTTGGTGCTTTTGTTTTTCATTTGAATGTGTTGCCGGGGCCGATATCTTCGCCGCGCGCCGACGCTCGATGAACCCGCTTCTGCAAGCCGCCAATAAAAAAGCCCCGGTTTCCCGGGGCCTCTGTTGCCAAGGCGTCTGCCTACGCCTGCCCGGTACGCTCGAAGCGCCTGGCCAGCAACAGGTAAGCGAGGATCCCCAGCACGCCATGGGCGGCCACGAACCAGAGTGCGTTGTGAAACGAGCCGGTGGTGGCAACCACGTAACCAATCACCAGCGGGGTGACGATGCCGGCAATGTTGCCGATGCCATTGAACACGCCACCGCACAGGCCGACCATCTTCTTCGGCGCCACGTCCGACAGCACCGCCCAGCCCACCGCAGCCAGGCCCTTGCCGAAGAACGCCAGGGTCATCAGGGCGATGACCGCCGCGTTGCCATCCACATAGTTGGCCAGCACCAGGCTGGTGGACAGCCCCATGCCGATAATGAACGGGGTCTTGCGCGCCCTGGACGGGTGCACGCCACGGCGGATCAGCCAGTCGGATACGAAGCCACCCAGAATACCGCCAGTGAAACCACAGATTGCCGGCAGTGCGGCCACCCAGCCGGCCTCCATGATGGTCATGCCACGGCCCTTGATCAGGTAGATCGGGAACCAGGTGATGAAGAAGTAAGTCAGCGCAGTGATGCAGTACTGGCCAAGGTACACCGCCCACAGGTTGCGGCTGGTGAACAGTTGCGCAAGCTCTGCCCGTGTCGGCTTGCTCTTGGCGGCCTTGCGTTCCTTTTCCAGGTCGACCAGGGCGCCACCTTCGCGCATGTACTCCAGCTCTTCACGGCTCAACCCAGGTGCGCTGTGCGGCTCATGGTACAAGCGGAACCAGAACAGGCTCAGCAGCAAGCCCAGAAGCCCCATCCAGATGAACACCTGCTCCCAGCTCATTGCATGGGTCATCCATGCCATCAAGGGTGCGAACACCACCACCGCCATGTACTGCGCCGAGTTGAACAGTGCCGATGCAGTGCCACGCTCGCGGGTCGGGAACCAGCAGCTGACGATGCGCGAGTTGGCCGGGAAGGCCGGCGACTCCACCAGCCCAAGCATGAAGCGCATTGAAAACAGCGCCACCGCCGCCGACACACCGGCCAGCCCCATCCAGCCCACAGTGCCTTGTAGCAAGGTAAACAGCGACCAGAGGATCAGGCTGATACCGTACACACGGCGGGCACCGAAGCGGTCGAGCAGCCAACCCCCTGGCACCTGGCCGAGGGCGTAGGCCCAGGCGAAGGCAGAGAAGATCATGCCCAGCATGACCGGGTCGAGCCCCAGGTCCTTGAGCACCTCGGTGCCGGTGATCGACAAGGTGGCGCGGTCGGCGTAGTTGATGACGGTAATGACGAAGATCAGCGCCAGGACCAGGAAGCGATGGCGACCGATCCCGGCCACGGCCTGCGGTGCGGCAACGGCGGATTTGCTGTTCATGTGGACCCTCTTGCTTCTCGAAGGAAGCGATTGTTCTTGTACGCAGAAGGGGTGGCCGCAAGGGCCTTGTAGTACCTGTACCCGCGAAAGGGGGCTAACTGTCGATCACCCGATTCGGTGGCACTTCACCTCGGAAACAGGCCTGAAGGTTGTCCAGCACCATGCGCCCCATCTCCAGCCGGGTCTGCAGCGTCGCGCTGCCCCGGTGCGGTTGCAGGCTGACCTGGTTCAGGTCCAGCAATGCCGGCGGCACCCGTGGTTCATCGACAAATACATCCAGCCCTGCCCCGGCGATACGCTGCTCGCGCAACGCTTCCACCAGCGCGTCTTCATC
This sequence comes from Pseudomonas sp. LB-090624, assembly GCF_003205205.1. Lineage (GTDB taxonomy): Bacteria > Pseudomonadota > Gammaproteobacteria > Pseudomonadales > Pseudomonadaceae > Aquipseudomonas. Next base: position 23,017 of record NZ_QJRL01000027.1, on the reverse strand, counting down.
GACCAACTTGCCACGTGCCACATTGACCAGGTAACCCTGTGGCCCCAGCGCCTCCAGCACCTCGGCCGTCACCAGCACTTGCCCGCCGTCAGCCGAAGCGGCCACGACCAGCACATCCACCGAGCGCGCCAACTCAACCACATCAGGCTCATAGCGGTAGCCCGTTTCTGGCTGCTCGCGCCGGCCGTTGTAGGCGATGCTCATGTCGAAGGCGGCGGCACGGCGAGCGATGGCCTTGCCCACCTGGCCGAGGCCGATGATGCCCAGCGCGCAACCACTGACCCTGCGCGCCAGCGGCAGGTCGACTTTGCCCCACAAGCCATCGCGTACCAGCCGCTCCCCCTCGCCCAGGCGACGCAGGCTGCTGAGGATCAACCCCAGGGCCAGGTCGGCAACGTCGGCCGTCAACACCCCCGGGGTGGTGGTGACGTGGATGCCGCGGCTGGCCGCATGGCGCAGATCCACCGCATCGGTACCGATGCCACTGATGGCGATGATCTCAAGGGCAGGCAACTGGTCCATCAGCGCGGTGGACAGGCCTTTGGCACCGCCGGTGACCACGCCGCGGATGCGCGGTGCGGCTTCGTCCAGCAGCTGTTGCGGGTTGTGCTGCTGGTACAACCGATGCACGAGGTAGGCACTGACCAGTTGGGCATCGATCGCCTCGGGTACGGGCTGGGTCAGCAGCACTTCAATGGGGGTGTGGGTCATCGCGGGCTTCCGGCATTGAGAAGACATGAGTCGATGCTAGGCCTGCATTTGATACAGGTCTAATATAGATGGTGGATTGAATAATTCAGGATTTGAATCGTGGAATTGCACCAGCTGCGCTGCTTCGTGGCCGTGGCCGAAGAGCTGCATTTCGGTCGCGCTGCCACCCGCCTGCACATGACCCAGCCACCCCTTAGCCGGCAGATCCAGCTGCTGGAGCATGCCTTGGGTGTGCTGCTGCTCGAGCGCAACAACCGTCAGGCGCGGCTCACCCTGGCGGGCGCGAGCTTCCTCGAGGATGCCCGGCGCATTTTGCAGATTGCCGAATCGGCCAGCCACTCCGCGCGGCGCATCGCCCACGGCGAAGCAGGCCGCCTGACCCTGGGTTTCACCGCCGTTGGGGCGTACAGCATGATCCCTCGTTTGCTGGTGCACGCCGGGCAAACGCTGCCGGACATCGAGCTGGTGCTCAGCGAGCGCGTCTCCAGCACTCAGGTGCATGACCTGGAAGCAGGGCTGATCGATGTCGGGCTGGTGCGCCAGGTACTGCCCAGCGCGCGGGTGGAGTACTTGCCAATCCACCGCGAGCCCTTCGTCGCCGCCCTGCCCGCCGGGCACGCGCTGGCGAACCACGAACGGCTGACACCCAGCGACTTCGACCAGCAGCCGTTCGTGATGTACAGCGCCAACGAAGGGCGGTATTTCCATGACCGTATTGCCAACCTGTTTGCGCGGCACGAAGTGCAGCCGCGCTACCTGCACCAGTTGGGTCAGACTCATTCGATTCTGGGCCTGGTCAATGTGGGACTGGGCTGTGCCGTGGTGCCGGCCTCTGCCCAGGCACTGCGCCTGGAGCAGGTGGTATTCCGGCCGTTGGAGGGGATGGAGCAACAGGCAGAAATCTTCCTGGCGTTCTGCCGGGACAACCCCAACCCAGTGCTGGGGTCATTCGTTGCAATGGCGCGGGCTTTTTTCGAAGCCGGTTGAGGCCCTGCCACCCCCACAGGCCCCACACAAGCCTGACGCCAGGTGCAGTACCAGCGGAAGCGGCTTTAGCCGCGAACACCGGCGGCCAGCCGCCTTAGCGTACCAGGCAAGGCCGTTTGTTATCGAAGCTCCAACCCGGGATCAGGAACTGCATCGCCACGCTGTCATCGCGCGCGCCCAGCCCCATGTTGCGGTAGCACTCATGAGCCTTGGCCAGCTGGTCTTCGTCCAGTTCCACGCCCAGGCCCGGCCGCGCCGGTACCCGCACATGCCCATCGACAATGCGCAGCGGATCACGCGTCAGCCGCTGGCCATCCTGCCAGATCCAGTGCGTATCGATCGCAGTGATATCCCCCGGCGCAGCAGCCGCCACCTGGGTGAACATCGCCAGCGAAATGTCGAAGTGGTTGTTCGAGTGCGACCCCCACGTCAGGCCCCAGTCGTTGCACATCTGCGCCACCCGCACCGAGCCCTGCAAGGTCCAGAAGTGCGGGTCGGCCAGCGGGATGTCCACCGATTGCAGCTGGATCGCATGCCCCATCTGCCGCCAGTCGGTGGCAATCATGTTGGTGGCGGTGGGCAGCCCGGTGGCCCGGCGGAACTCGGCCATCACCTCACGGCCCGAGTAACCATTCTCGGCACCGCAGGGGTCTTCGGCGTAGGCCAGTACATCGTGCTTGTCACGGCACAGGGCGATGGCTTCCTTGAGTGACCACGCGCCGTTGGGATCGAGCGTGATGCGCGCTTCGGGGAAGCGTTCGGCCAGGGCGGTTACCGCTTCGATTTCTTCCTCACCCCGCAGTACGCCGCCCTTGAGCTTGAAGTCGCTGAAGCCATAGCGCTGCTTCGCCGCTTCGGCCAGGCGCACGACCGCCTCAGGGGTCAGGGCCTTTTCGTGGCGCACGCGAAACCAATCGTCATCGCTATCGGCTTCGTGACGGTAAGCCAGGTCGGTCTGCTGGCGGTCGCCGATGTAGAACAGATAACCGAGCATCTTCACCGCATCGCGTTGCTGGCCCTCGCCCAGCAGGGCCGCCATCGGCACATTCAGGTGCTGGCCGAGCAGGTCGAGCAATGCCGACTCGATGGCAGTCACCGCATGCACGGTGATGCGCAGGTCGAAGGTCTGCAGGCCGCGACCCGCCGAGTCACGGTTGGCGAAAGTCTGGCGCATGGCATTGAGCACACGCTGGTAATGGCCAATCGGCTGGCCCACCACCAGGCTACGTGCGTCCTCCAAAGTCTGGCGAATTTTCTCGCCGCCGGGCACTTCACCCAGGCCAGTATTGCCGGCGCTGTCGCGCAACACCACCACATTGCGGGTGAAGAACGGGCCATGGGCGCCACTGAGGTTGAGCAGCATGCTGTCGTGGCCAGCCACGGGGATCACGCGCAAGTCGGTGACCACTGGGGTGCTGGCATGTACGGCGGGATTGGTCTGCATATTCATGGTTGTTGTCTCGCAGTCATCAATGGGTATGGCCCAGGGCCGAGGGGGCCTTGAGGTCATCGGAAGGGGTGCCCTTGGGACGGGTGCGTACGAAGAAGATGGCAATCGCCGCCAGCACCGAGGTCACCGCCAGGCCATACAGGCCGCCCTGGATCGACCCGGTCTGCTGCTCCAGCAGCCCGAAGGTGGTAGGGGCGACGAAGCCGCCGAGGTTGCCGACCGAGTTGATCAGGGCAATGACTGCCGCCGCGATACGCGCATCCAGGTAGCCCTGAGGGATAGGCCAGAACAGCGAAGACGCCGACTTGAAACCGATAGCCGCAAAGCACACCGCAACGAAGGCAAAAACCGGCCCGCCGGTGGTGGACATGAACATGCCAATGGCAGCGATCACCAAGGCGCCAGCCACCCAGGCCTGCTGGAACCTCCAGCGTGCGGAACCGGCAGCAAAGGCGTACATGGCCAGGATCGAGATCAGCCACGGGATGGAATTGAAGAAGCCCACCTGCAGGTCACTGAGGTCGCCCATGCGCTTGATGATGCTGGGCAGCCAGAAGGTGGCGGCATAAATGGTCAGCTGGATGCAGAAGTAGATCAGGCAGAACAGCACGATCTGCCGGTCCTTGAGCAGGCTCCAGGCCGATGGCTTCACTGCGCCGATCGCCTCGCGCTCACGCTGCTCGCGGTCGATGGTCGCTACCAGCGCCTCCTGCTCCGCCTGGTTCAGCCACTTGGCGTCCTGCGGCTTTGAGTCGAGCCAGAAGAACACAAAGAAGCACAGCGCCACCGAGGCCATACCTTCAATGAACAGCATCCACTGCCAACCATGCAGGCCCAGGCCCTGGATCTGCATCAGCGCCCCGGCGAGCGGCCCGGAAATCAGCGAGGCAAGTGCAGAACCGCTGAGGAAGATAGCAATGGCCTTGCCGCGCTCTGCCGCCGGCAGCCAGCGGGTGAAGTAGTAGATCACGCCAGGAAAGAAGCCTGCTTCGGCAACCCCGAGCAGAAAACGCAACACGTAGAACTGGGTTTCGTTCTGCACGAAGGCCATGGCCGTGGCCACCAGCCCCCAGGTGAACATGATGCGGGTCAGCCACAGCCGGGCACCGACCTTTTGCAGCAGCATGTTCGAAGGCACTTCGAACAGCGCGTAACCGATGAAGAACAGCCCGGCACCAAAGCCAAAGGCCGCAGCGCTGATGCCCAGGTCGCTTTCCAGATGCGGGCGGACGAAGCCAATGTTGACGCGGTCGAGGTAGTTAACGATGAACATGATGACGAACAGCGGCAGGACGTGGCGCTTGACCTTGGCCACGGCACTGGCCAGCGCGTCGCCATCATTCCGGGCAGACGGAGCGAGGGTGTCGTTCACTTGCGGATCTCCCACTAATTGTTTTTGTGCGGGTCGGGTTGTCTGACATGGCAGTGGGGAGGAGCTTATTCGCAGCGAGGTTGTACGACAAGATTGTCAACGTCGGTAAAATAGCAAAATACAAGCTGTCATAATGCAAATTTGATCCGAACATGCAAAAACAGATCAGCTACATGCCCGATTGGAGGCGCGAAAAATCGGCAAAAAATATTTCTATCGATTAACTTGTCGTACAAGTAAATCAAGATCCGGATCACACATGGAACCCGAACACGCTCGCAAACGCGGCCATAGCCGTGCCCATGACCTGGTTTCCAGCCTGACCCAGCAGATTCTGCTGGGTACGTTCAAACCAGGTGACAAACTGCCTTCGGAAAACACCTTGGTGCGCGAGCACGGGGTAAGCCGAACGGTGGTTCGCGAAGCCTTGTCGAAACTGCAGGCCTCTGGGCTGGTGGAGCCGCGCCACGGTATCGGGACATTCGTGATGGAGCGACAGGCCCAGGCCGGGCTGCGCGTTGCGGCGGAAAGCGCGGCGAATGTGCGCGACCTGCTGGAGCTGCGTATTGGCCTTGAGGGCCAGGCTGCCGCGCTGGCCGCACTGCGTCGTGATGAAGGGCAACTGGCGCGCATGCGCCAGGCGCTGGATGACTATCAGGATTTGGCCGCTGCCGGCGACAGTTGCATCGAAGCCGACCGGCGCTTTCACCTGCTGATTGCCGAGGCCACCGGCAATCTGTATTTCACCGAGATGCTGCTGCAACTGGGTAACGGCCTGATACCGCGCAACCGCATGGCCCTGGCCGAGCGCGGGGGGGCCAAGCTGGCGCGGCAAGCGTACCTGGCCAACCTGGAGCATGAGGCGATCCTCAATGCCATACGCCGGCAAGACCCGGATGCCGCGCGTGCGGCAGTGTGCCTGCATCTGTCCAACAGCCGGGACCGGTTACTGCCGGACTGACTGTCAGGCAGTGCAAGGCCTCGGGTTTGATGCTACGAATAGCATGGCGTGCAGGGTGGCCCTTACATCCAGCTACCCTGCCCTCACCAAGTCAGGCAGATCTTGCCGAAATGCCGGTTGCTCTCCTGGTAACGGAACGCCTCGACGATCTGTTCCAGCTCGAAATGCTTGTCCACCACCGGCCGCAGGCCATTGGCATCGATCGCCCGCACCATCGCCTGCTGCTGCGCCCGGCTGCCCACCAGCACCCCTTGCAGGCGAATCTGCCGCACCAGCGCCTGCACCAGCGGCAACTGCCCAGCCACCCCGGTAAGGATGCCGATCAGCGACACATGCCCGCCAATGCGCGCAGCAATCATCGACTGCTCCAGCGTCGCTGGGCCACCCACTTCGATCACATGATCAACGCCACGGTTGCCCGTCAGCTCGCGTACTTTCTCGCCCCAGGCCGGCGTGCTCTTGTAGTTGATGAGGTGGTCGGCACCCAGGGCCTTCAGGCGCTCCAGCTTGGCATCGCTGGACGAGGTGGCGATCACCGTGGCACCCGCCAGCTTGGCGAACTGCAGGGCGAAGATAGACACGCCCCCCGTACCCTGTACCAGCACCGTATCGCCGGGCTTGAGGTGGTCGTCGCTCATCAGCGCACGCCAGGCGGTGAGGCCGGCGGTGGTCAGGGTGGCGGCCTCGGCGTGGCTGAAGCCCTTGGGTGCCAGGGTAAAGGCGGTGGCGCGGGCGGTTACCTGCTCGCGCGCGTAGCCATCGACGCCGTCACCCGGCACCCGGGCAAAGCCCTCGACATTGGCCTCGCCATCGAGCCAGTCGGGGAAGAAAGTGCTGACCACATTGTCGCCGACCTGGAACTCAGTGACGCCAGCCCCCACCGCAACCACCTCGCCGGCGCCATCGGCCATGGGGATGCGTCGCTCGCTTGGGCCCCACATGCCGCTGACCACGGCGAAATCGTGGTAGTTGAGGGAACTGGCGTGCAGGCGCACGGTGATCTCGCCCGCTTTGGGGGCCTGGGCCTCGCAGGTGCCGACCTGGACCTTGTCGTAGCCGCCGCCAGGTTGTACGTAGATGGCCTTGCTGCTCATGGGTGGGTCTCCGTATCAGAGCAAAGAATGGGGTTCAGCATAGACAGATCCGGCCCTTTAGCGGGCATGCCTGCGAAGAGGCTCCCATTGCCACACGCATCAGCCCAGCATCACCTTCAACGCTCGGCAATCCGCCGCATGCCAATCCACCAGCTCCGGCCAGGGATTGTCCGGCAGGTTCACCAGCACCGTGCGTGCCCCCGCCGCCCGCCCACAGTCCAGGTCAAAGCGGTAGTCTCCCACCATCACCAGTTCGCTCGGGGTCACGCCCCAGGCGCTGGCAATCTTCAGCAGCCCATCCGGGCTCGGCTTGGGCGCAGCCTCGTCACGCCCGAGAATGTGTTCCACCGGGAAGCAGTCCGCCAGGCCAATGGCCTCCAGCGTTACATGCGCCAGTTCACGCGCATTGCGGGTCAGAATACCCAGCCGGCACCCGCGCCCCGCCAACTCGCGCACCAGTTCCACCGCCCCGCTGGCCGCCGTGGAGGCAGTTGCCAGATCCCTTTCGTGCGCCAGCAACCAGGCATGCTTGGCCGCCGCTTCTTCTGCCGGCAAGGCCGCCAGGTGGGTGAGGATGTCGTGTTCGGCCGGGATGTCCAGCGCCACCCGAATGGCGGCAAAGTCGTGCACGGCCACGGTCAGGGTGCCGTCCATGTCGAACACCCAGTTGCGCACCTCGCCCAGGCTCATGCCCAGTCCTTGCGATAACGAATCAGGCCTTCCTGGGCCGACGACGCTACCAGTTGCCCGGCCTGATTGAAGATGCTGCCGCGGCTGAAACCACGGGAATTGCCCGCCCAAGGGCTGTCGGTGGCGTACAGCAGCCACTCATCGGCGCGCAGGTTGCCGTGAAACCACAGCGAATGGTCGAGGCTGGCGATCTGCATGTCGCGCTGCCACACCGACTTGCCATGCGGCAACAACGAAGTGGTCAGCAGGCCGAAATCCGAGGCGTAGGCCAGCATGTACTTGTGCAGGGCCGGCACGTCGGGCAGGTTGCCGTCAGCGCGGAACCAGGCGTACTTCACCGGGTCGCCCGGCTTGGGGTTGAACGGGTCACGCTCGGTGACCGGGCGGATCTCGATCGGCTTGGCGCACAGCACCTTGTCGCGAATGCGCTCGGGCAACTGGTCAGCCATGGCCCGCGCCAGCTCCACTTCAGTGGGCAGGTTTTCCGGGCCGACCACGTCAGGCATCTGCGCCTGGTGTTCGAAACCTTCCTCGTCGTACTGGAACGACGCGCTGCAGGTAAAGATGGTCTGGCCCTTCTGAATCGCCGTTACCCGCCGGGTGCTGAAGCTGCCGCCATCACGCACGCGGTCCACCGAGTACACCACTGGCAGCGTGGCATCGCCCGGGCGCAGGAAGTAACCGTGCAGCGAATGCACATGGCGCGCGTCCTCGACCGTCTGGCTGGCTGCCGACAACGACTGCCCCAGTACCTGCCCGCCGTACAGCTGGCGGAAGCCCAGGTCCTGGCTGCGTCCACGGAACAGGTTCTCCTCGATGGACTCGAGGCTCAACAGGTCGACCAGGTCGTCCAACACATGACTCATCGGGGGTTCTCCGTAGGAGCGAGCCTAGCTCGCGATGCGCCGCCCGAGCGGCGCTCGATTTCACAGGCGCTGAACGTGTAACGGGCAAGCGCCTTCCAAGTGGGCAAATGATACAGCGTTTGTCATTCGCGCCGGGCATGGCCGTGCATTCAGGCGCGCAGGGTACGCTCCCAGTGCGCACGGTCGATGCGATACAGCACATGCGGCCGCAGCGGGTGGCCCTCGGGCAGGCGGGGGTGTTCGAAGCTGCCGTGCACGTCTTGCTGCATGCCAATGGCCTGCATGACCTTCTGCGACGGCAGGTTACTCGCGGTAGTGAACGACACCACCTCTTCCAGGCGCAATTGGGCGAAAGCACAACGCAGGCAGGTCCATGCGGCTTCGCTGGCAAAACCCAGGCCCCAGTGGCGGCGGGCCAGGCGCCAGCCAATCTCCACGGCAGGGGTGAAATCGGCGTCGAAGCCCACGTGCAGCAAGCCGGTCATGCCAATGAACGCACCGCTGTCCTTGCGCTCCAGGGCCCATAAACCAAAACCGTACTCGTTGAAGTGCCCGCGTATACGGCCAATCAGCGCGGCAGCCTCCAGGCGCGTCAGCGGCGCAGGGAAGTAGCGCATTACCTGTGGGTCGGCGCACAGCGCGGCGAACTCGCGCAAGTCATCGTCATGCCATTGGCGCAGCACCAGACGTGCGCTTTCCAGTTGAAGGATAGGGGTCATCGGGCCTGCTCCGGTTGTGCCGTCTTGCAGTTTACAGCTTAGGCGTGGGCAAGGGTTTCACCCACCCGGCAGCAGCCGAATGCAATTTTCACACGCCCTTCACCGGCCCCCGACAGGCCGCTTAGGAAAATGCCGCCATCTCTGCCGTGCCTGCCACGGCCATGCCAATGGAGCAACGCATGCTATCAAGCAATACCCTGGGGCATTCTGCCATTCACGCCCGGCGCAAGCGCCGCCTTGGCCGCAAGGCTTTGGGTGCCGCCCTTGGCCTGTGCATGGTCATCGCGGCGTTGACCACCTGGCTGGCGACGAGGACGCACATCGTGGACCTTGGCAAAGAGCAACAACTGCGTGACAGCGGCCTGCTGCAGGAATGGGCCGACGGAACGGTGATCGTGATGATCCGCCATGCCGAACGCTGCGACAGCGCCCCCGGCCCTTGCCTGGACGACCCCACCGGCATCACCGTTGCCGGTCGCCAAGCCGCCAGCCGCGTTGGTAAAGGGCTCCACCAACTGGGCCTGAACAACGCCGACCTGCTCAGCAGCCCGAAACTGCGCACCCGGCAGACTGCGCACTTCATACTTGGCCAGGCAGTGGCCAGCGAGGACTGGCTCGAGAGTTGCGACAACCAGTTCGTCAGCAACGCACTGGCGCACAAGCGTGCCGGGCACAACCTGGTGCTGGTGACCCACAACGGTTGCATCGACCATTTCGCCCGCCAGCAGAACGTCGTGGGGAATGAGCGTGCAAGCGGCTATGCCAGCGCGCTGTTCGTTTCGGTGGATGGCAATGGCAAGACGCGGATCCTCGGCCGCCTTAACGAGCCCGACTGGCAGCGGGTACTGGCCAGCGCTGCGCAGTAGCACAACCGATCACTCAGGGCGCCATGCCGGCATTGGCGAGCCGGAGATTGCGCAGCAATGCCGCCCCAGCCATGGCAAGATCAGCACTGGCCCTGATTGCGACCTCCACCCATGCCGTTGCCGCTGATCTACCACGAAGACTACAGCCCGGAGTTCCCCGCCGAACACCGCTTCCCGATGGACAAGTTCCGCCTGCTGCACGACCACCTGGTCGACACCGGGCTGACCACCGACCAGGCCTTGCTGCGCCCGGAAATCTGCCCCAACGATATCCTCGCCCTGGCCCACGACCGCGGTTACATCGAGCGCTACATGAACGGCGAACTGTCCCGCGAAGACCAACGCCGCCTCGGCCTGCCGTGGAGCGAGGCACTGGCCCGGCGTACCGTGCGCGCCGTGGGCGGGTCGCTGCTGACCGCCGAGATGGCGCTGCAGCACGGCATCGCCTGCCACCTCGCAGGGGGCACCCATCACGCCCACTACGATCACCCGGCCGGCTTCTGCATCTTCAACGACCTGGCAGTGATCAGCCGCTACCTGCTGGAGGCCGGCCGGGTGCACCGGGTGCTGATCTTCGACTGCGACGTACACCAGGGCGACGGCACCGCGCGCATCCTGCACGACACGCCAGAGGCGATCACCGTGTCGCTGCACTGCGAGCAGAACTTCCCGGCGCGCAAGGCACAAAGCGACTGGGACATCCCCTTGCCCCGGGGCATGGGCGACCACGCATACATGAAGGTGGTGGACGACGCCCTCAACTACCTGCTGCCGCTGTATCAGCCCGACCTGGTGCTGTATGACGCCGGCGTCGACGTGCACAAGGACGACGCCCTCGGCTACCTGCAACTGACCGACGCCGGCGTCGCCGCCCGTGACGAGGCGGTGCTGCGCCACTGCCTGGGCCGCGATATCCCGGTGGTGGGCGTGATCGGCGGCGGCTACAGCAAAGACCGCAGCGCGCTGGCCAGGCGCCATGGCATCCTTCACCACAGCGCCGCGCGTGTCTTGGGTTGTTCACAATGACTGTGGAACCGCTTGTGGATAACCTGCGGGAAAGGCGCTGTAACCCTTAGCCAGCAAGGCCTGCAGAAGACTGGTTATTTTTTGACCAGTGCTTCCATGGCCCACGCTGCGCTAGAATGGGCATCTTTTCCACAGCCCGCTACCCACCATGCCCGATCTCAACCCCGCCTCCCCTCCCCTCGCAGTCGTCATCGGTGGCGGCCCGGCCGGCCTGATGGCCGCTGAAGCCCTGGCCCAGGCAGGCCTGGCGGTGGAAGTGTTCGATGCCATGCCTTCGGTGGGGCGCAAGTTCCTGCTGGCGGGTGTCGGCGGCATGAACATCACCCATTCCGAGCCCTACCCGGCGTTCGTCGCCCGCTATGCCGAGCGCCAGGGCAACATCGAAGCCCTGCTGCGCGACTTCGACGCCGACGCCTTGCGCCAGTGGATTCACGGTCTTGGCGTCGAAACCTTTGTCGGTACCTCGGGCCGGGTGTTCCCCTCCGACATGAAAGCCGCACCGCTGCTGCGCGCCTGGCTCAAGCGCCTGCGTGAAAGTGGCGTAGTTATCCACACCCGTCACCGCTGGCTGGGCTGGAATGCCGAGGGTGCCTTGCGAATTGCTTATCCACAGGGCGAGCGCGCGGTGAAGGCTGCAGTCGTGGTACTGGCGCTGGGTGGCGGCAGTTGGGCGCGCTTGGGTTCAGACGGTGCCTGGCAGCCATTGTTGGCCGAACGGGCTGTGGATATCTCGCCTATGCAACCCAGCAACTGCGGGTTTGAGGTGGAAGGCTGGAGCGCAGTGCTGAAGCAAAAATTCGCGGGCGCGCCATTGAAGAACATCGCCCTCAGCGTGCCCGGCAGCGCCCCCCGCAAAGGCGAGTTCATTCTCACCGCGCAAGGTGTGGAAGGCAGCCTGGTATATGCCTGGTCGGCGCCAGTGCGCGAGGCCATCAACCGCGAAGGCCAAGGGGTACTGCTGCTCGACCTGCTGCCGGACAAGCCTGTGGACAAGATTGCCCAGGCACTGGCCAAGCCACGTGGCTCGCGCTCAATGGCCAAGCATCTGCACAGCCAGCTGGGGATTGATGGGGTGAAGGCGGCGCTGCTGCGCGAACTGACCGATCAGGCGACCTTTGCTGACCCAGGGTCGCTGGCCCGGGCGATCAAGGCATTGCCGATCACCTTGGTGCGTACGCGGCCCCTGGATGAAGCGATCAGCAGTGCCGGGGGGGTCCGCTTCGAGGGGCTCGATGATGGGTTGATGGTCAAGGCCGTGCCGGGGGTGTTCTGTGCCGGCGAGATGCTGGACTGGGAGGCGCCGACCGGGGGGTATCTGCTCACGGCGTGCTTTGCCAGCGGCTTGCGCGCCGGGCGGGCAGCGGCGGATTGGGTGCGGGCCTCCTGACCGATTGCCGAGGCGGCGTCCACAAGTACTGCGTCAACCCAGATTGTGCAGCCCATGTGGAGGCGGCCTTGCGTCGCAAAAGGGCCGCAAAGCGGCCCCAAGTCTCAAGGCTTACGCTTGCGCGGCCCACCATTGAAGCTCGGTACCTTGCGCACCGCCTTCACCGCCGGCTCCGGCTCCCCACTGTCCATCCAGCGCCCCAGCCCGCGTTTGGCGCTGGTCTCTTTCGGCTTCTTGGGCTTCTTCGGCTTTTTGATCACCTGGCCGCTGGCATCGGTCATCGGCACCCGATGGTCAGGGATGAAATCCGGTTCTTCATGGCGCGGCAGGGTCTGCCGTGTCAGCACTTCGATCGCCGACAACAGCTGCACTTCGTCCGCACACACCAGTGAAATCGCCTCGCCCTTGTTACCCGCCCGCCCGGTACGGCCGATGCGATGCACGTAATCCTCGGCAACGATCGGCAGGTCAAGGTTGACCACCAGCGGCAGGTCATCGATGTCCAGGCCGCGGGCAGCTACGTCGGTCGCCACCAGCACCTGAATCTCACGGGCCTTGAAGCTGTCCAGTGCGCGCTGGCGGGTGGCCTGCGGGCGGTCACCGTGGATGCCGTCGGCATTCACCCCTTTGGCCAGCAAGCGCTCCACCAATTGGTCGACGCCATTGCGGGTCTTGGCGAACACCAGTACCTGCTTCCAGCGCTGCTTGCGCATCAGATGGCAGAACAGGTCTTCCTTGCGCTTTTTATCCACAGGCACCAGCCACTGCTTGACGCTGCTGGCCGTGGCATTGCGCGGGCTTACCTCGATGCTTAGCGGGTCATTCAGCGCCAGCCCTGCCAGCATGCGGATTTGCTCGGAGAAGGTCGCGGAGAACAACAGCGTCTGGCGCTTGCGTGGCAGCGCGGCATACACCGACTGCAGTTCTTCGGCGAAGCCCAGGTCGAGCATGCGGTCGGCTTCGTCCAGCACCAGGGTCTGCACCTGGTTGAACTTCACCGCATTCTGCCGGAACAGGTCGAGCAAGCGGCCGGGAGTAGCCACCAGCAAGTCGACGCCGCGGCGCAGGCGCATCATCTGTGGGTTGATGCTGACCCCACCGTACACTGCATAGGTGCTCAACGGCAGGTTCTCGGCGTACTCACGCACATTGTTGTGCACCTGCTCGGCCAGCTCACGGGTGGGCACCAGCACCAACGCACGGATCGAGTTGCTGGCCACCTTCTCGCCTTCCAGCGCCAGGCGCTGCAGTACGGGCAGGGCAAAGCCGGCGGTCTTGCCGGTACCGGTCTGGGCTGCGGCCATCAGGTCGCGCCCGGCCAGCACGGCGGGGATGGCCTGGGCCTGCACCGGGGTCGGGGTGGTGTAGTCCAGCTGCTGCAGGGTACGCAGCAGCGGTTCGATCAGGCCGAGTTTGGCGAAATTCATGGCAATACCATCAGGGGTTCAGCGAAGGCGGCAAGTTTACCGCATCGCCCCTGCCTACTTGCAGATTTCGCCTTTCAATGGCTGTGCAGGTTCAGGTGCCTTGCGCCACTGCGGCAGGCCGATCAGCACTACCGCACCAATGATCACTGCCATTGCCACGCACTCCTCGGCGCCGATCTGTTCACCGGCAAACACAATGCCCAGCAGCACCGCCACCGCCGGGTTGACGTAGGCATAACTGGTGGCAGCCGCCGGGCGCACATGCTTGAGCAGGTACATGTAGGCACTGAAGGCCAGGATCGAACCGAAAAACACCAGGTAGGCCAGCGCGCCCCAGCCAGCAGCGGTCGGCATCTGCGTCAGGCGTTCGCCCGAAAGCACGCTGCCCAGCAACAACACCGCGCCCCCCACCAGCATTTCGGCAGCGCTGGCCATCGGCCCCTGTGGCAGCGGCAGGGACTTGCTCCACACCGAGCCGAATGCCCACGATGCCGCCGCGAAGATGATCAGCGCTGCACCAATCGGGCTGGCCTGCAGGTTGGAGCCCAGGTTCAGCAGGCCGATACCGACCAGCCCAAGGGCAATCCCCGCCCACTCGAGCTTCGAATTGCGGTGCCCGAACAACAGGCCGAACAGCAGCGTAAACAACGGTACCGTGGCCACTGCCAATGCCGCTACACCCGACGCCACGCCCGCGTGTTCGGCCACGGTCACACCGCCGTTACCACAGCTCAGCAGCAAGAAGCCGATTGCCCCTGCCGCCCGCCACTGCGCCCAAGTCGGTGCCGATACGCCGCGCCAACGCAGGAAGCCGTACAGCAGGCCACCGGCAATCAGAAAGCGCACCCCGGCCATGAGCATGGGTGGCCAGCTCTCGACGCCAATGCGAATGAACAGGTAGGTAGAGCCCCAGACCAGGTACAAGGCCAGGAAGGCACCAATGAGCAGCAAGGGAAAGCGACGGGAGGCAGGCATGAAACACTCGAAATCCATTTACGGGTGGCTCAGTTTAAGAGCCTGCCTGAGAAAACATAAGTTACAAAATGGCTTGAAATGAGCGGCACACTTTTGGTGCGTTGGGCTCGAAGGCCCTTACCTGCAATTTGCCAGGATGTTCCGGACCTTCGCCGCAGGGGTCTTCTGCAACCTGCACAGCAGCTCATGAGAAAGCCGCTCCACACCATGATGCTGACGCAATACGCCCGCCAGATGGTGCAACAGGTTGGCCGCCATTTCAGCATCGGCCATCGCCCGGTGCGCTGTGCCCGTGTCCGGTAGCCCGGCCCAACGGGTCAGGGTACCCAGCTTGTGGTTCGGCGCCGCCGGCAACAGGCGACGAGACAGCAGCAGCGAACAGGCGAACGGCTGGCTGCGGGTACGCCCGATACGGCTCAGTTCGTAATCCCAGAACTTTTGGTCGAACGCAGCGTTGTGCGCCAGCAACGGGGTGCCGCCAACAAACTCGGCCACCTCGCTCATCACCTGGTCGACCGGCGGCGCGCTGCGCAGCATGGCCGTGGTGATGCCGGTCAGCCCGGCTACGAATGCCGGTACCGGTACACCCGCATTCATCAGGCTCTGGTAGCGCTCGACGATGCGCCCGTCCTCCAGCATTACCACCGCGACTTCGGTTGCACGACAGCCGGTACCGGGGGAAATGCCAGTGGTTTCAAAGTCGATGACAGCGATGCGTTCCACGAATAACCTCAGTGCTTGAGCAACAACTTACCCTCGATGGGTACATAGCGGGTGGCAGCGCGGATCAGCGACAGTGCCGTCAGCCCGGGCACACCATACACCACCGCTTCAGTACCGTGGCGCTGGATCACCCGCTCCAGCAGCAGGTCGAAATCACCATCGCCGGAGGCCAGCACCACCTGGTCGACCCGGCTGGCCGCATCGATCACGTCCAGGGTAATGCCCACATCCCAGTCGCCCTTGGCCGAGCCATCGCTGCGCTGGATGAAAGGCTTGAGGCGCACATCGAAACCGAGGTTACGCAATATCTGCTGGAATTGTTGCTGCTTGCTGTCGCCACGGTCGATGGCATACGCCACGGCCTCGACGATCTGGCCTTCGCGGCTGACATCGGCCCACAGGGCGGTGTAGTTGAAATGGCAACCATGAGCTTGGCGCACGGTGTAGTAGAGGTTCTGCACATCGGCGAACAGCGCGATCTTTTTCACCTGGGAACCTCATTTATGGCCTGGCGTGCCCGCGAAGGGGCGCAAAGCGCCCCCGGAAGTGCCAGCAGTATGCCAGACCTGTCAGACGTAAGAATCGTCGTCCGAGAAGAACCCGCCGTCATCGCTGCCGTAATCGGTGTCGGCGTACCCACCCTGGTCACTGCCCCAGCCACCATTGTCAGCCACTTGATGTTGCCCGCCCTGGTCATTCCAGCCGCCAGTGTCGCTGGCAGGTGCAGGCTCTTCCTTGATCACCTCCACCACTTCCTCGGGCTGCGAGTTGTGGTTGAACAGGCTGCTGATACCCTGCGCCAGCAACACACCACCGGCCACGCCGGCGGCGGTCTGCATGGCCCCCCCGAGGAAGCTGCTGGCACCACCACGTGCCGGTGCGGCACCGAAGCCAGGCTGCTGCCCCTGCGGCTGGGAGAAGCCAGGTGCTGACGGCTCACGCCAGCCACCACCCGATGCTACAGGTGGTGCCGAAGGGCGCTGCGGCTGCACCGCCGGCGCTGCGTTGCGCCCACTCGAACCAAAGATGCTGGACAAGAAACCACCCCCGCCACTGCTCGGCGTACTGCTGGCGGCTTGTGCCGCCTGAGCCTGCGCGCGGGCCTGTTGCAGCTCGGCTTCCAGCTGCTTGTTCTGCTCGTCGAGGCGCTTGATCGCGGCCTCCTGCACCAGGATCGCCTGGGCCATGTAGTAAGGCGCCGCCGGCTGCTGACGCAGGTGCTGCTCGATGCAGGCCTGGGCCTGCGGGTCACGCGGCTGGCTTGGGTCTTCGGCTTGCTTGATGCGGCCGAACAGGCCGTCGATCAGGGTTTGTTCTTCAGTGTTCATGGGGCGACCTCGTGGGGTAGCAGGACAACGGACAGCGTCAAAGATGGGGCGTGCCGGCGCGGGATTCAATCTCCGCCGCGGTGAAACTTTTTTCAGCAAGTGACAGCCCCAGGCTTGCTTTGGGCTAAAGTGATGCCCTTGTTTTTACTGCCATGCGATGTTGACCGATGAATCCGCTGAGCGTCCTGCGCGACTCCCTGTACTTCTTCCGCCGCCACCTGCCAAACATCCTCCAGCTGTGCCTGCCGCTGGTAGTGCTGGAGGCCCTGCTCACCCAACTGCTGTACCGGCAGCTGGGCGACCAGGCATCACCGGCCTACGGCATGCTGGTCAGCCTGCTGCTCTACCCGCTGTACAGTGCTGCACTGATCCTGTATTTGGACACCCGCAGCAAAGGCCAGGACATCGCCAACCGCGACCTGTTCGCCCGCGCCCTGCAGCTGTGGCCGCAACTGGCGCTGCTGATCCTGATCAGTTCACTGCTGATCATGGCTGGCCTTGCGCTGTTCATCTTCCCGGGCGTGTGGATCATGATCAACCTGGTGTTCGCCGAGTACCTGCTGGTACTGCGCGGCCGCCCGGTGGTGCAGGCAATGCGCGACAGTGCCAGCATGACCACCGGGCACTTCATGCGCATCATGATCTGTGTGGTCGCGGTACTGGCGCCGATCTGGCTGATCGACGGGCTGTTGCTGATGGCCTTCCCCGAGCCCTCCCCCGGGATGGAACTGGCCATGGACAGCCTCAGTGGCTTCCTGCAGCTGTTCAGCACCGTGGTGCTGTACCGCCTGTTCATGCTGCTGGAGGGCGAGGCCAGCACCTGAGCGCACCAGGGGCGCAAAGCACTGGAGGAAGCGGTTCTGCCTCCAGTGCTGCCGCTGCGGTACCTACAGTGGGATCCCGATAACCCAGGTGACCCCACATGAACCACGAAATACAGAGTAGATATGCCAGGTCGTTCAGCGCTCGGCTGTACGCAATAGACAGCGACAGGACTGTTCCCTTGCACCAAAGCACCGGCACTGAGCGATGGGACTGGGGCTTTGAGCCGCAATCCGGTTGGTTGATGGCAGGCGGCACGGCCCCGTCGATCCTCCTGTCGTTCGCCTTTCATTCCAAGTCAGAAGATCGGCTCCACTTCCACATCAGGCCGGTCGGGAGCCAGGCTCGAAAAAAACTCGGCCTCAGCCGCAACGGCTACCTGGGGTTCTACGAGCTGGCGCAAGTGTCCGACTACTGGAAGCTCGAGCCGCTGGAGCTTACCGAAAACGGTCTGGTCTGCTACATCCGCGATCATGAGGGCCATCGGGTGGGCGCCATAAAAGACTACCCACACCTGGATCAACAGGTCATGAGCCTGCTGAATACAAGGCAAGGCGAAACCCTGACCTTCCTCCTCCAGCAGGTCGACTGAAACCGCCCTTCAGGTGCCGCGCGGCTTTGCCCGAGCGGTTGCCTCGGCCACCAACGGGTCATCCGGCCAGTAATGCTTCGGGTACCGCCCCTTGAGGTCCTTCTTCACTTCGGCATAGGTGGTACGCCAGAAACTGGCCAGGTCCTGTGTCACCTGCACCGGGCGGCGTGCAGGCGACAAAAGGTGCAGCTTGACCTGTTGGCGGCCATTGGCAATGCGCGGGGTGTCAGCAAGGCCAAACAGCTCTTGCAAGCGCACGGCGAGAATCGGCGGGTTCTCGCTGTAATCCAGCCGAATGTTCGAGCCCGACGGGACCGCAATGTGTGCCGGTGCCTGCTCCTCCAGACGCTGGGGCAGTGGCCAGGGCAAAAGATTGCGCAGCATCGCTGGCAGGTCCAGGGCGGCGAAATGACCGAGCCGCGACACTTTGCCCAGGTACGGCAGCAACCAGTCTTCCAGGCTGGCTAGCAGTGCCGCGTCAGCCAGGTCGGGCCACTCACTTTGCCCGCCGTTGTCCAGGTCCAGCTGACGCAGCAGGCCTACCCGCGCCTGCCACTGCCGAAGCTCAGGGGTCCAGGTCAGCAAGTTCAGGCCCTTGCGCCGAACCAGGCCAAGCAGTGCCCGGGCTCGGGTTTCATCGTCCAGCCCTGGAAGCGGCTCGCGGCTCAGCACCAGTTCGCCAACCTTCACCTGGCGCTCGGCACGCAGCACCTGCTCCCGCTCGTCCCAATCAAGCACATCGACCCGCTGGACCTGCTCGGCGAGGACACTGTCGAGCAGCGCCGGATCGAATTCGGCGGCGAGGTAGATGCGCTCCTCCCGCTGGCCCTGGCGGCTTCCCAGGTCGGCGATCACCAGCCACGGGCACTTCATCAGCGCATCGACCTCGGCAAACAGCGCCGCACGGCCGTTGGCCAGCCGATATTCAGCGCCGCCTTCACGACGTTGCTGGGCGACACGGTCAGGGTAAGCCAGCGCCAGCAGCGCACCCAGCCAGCGCGGATGGGCCGGGTCGGCCACTGCGGTAGCAGCCTTGCCCCGCAGCAGGCCGCGGTATTGGCGAGACAGCTGCCGGGCACGTTGCACGCCACCCTGGCCGCCACGCCCTGCTTTGCTCTCGCCGCTGACCAGCGCCAGGCGGCTATGCAAATCGGCACCACCACCACGCTGGATATCCCGCTCGCCCAACAGCGCAGCGACATCGCAAGCCATCTGTGCCAGGCCCAGAGCCTGGCCGCGCAGCAACAAATGCGCGATACGTGGATGCGCTGGCAATTCGGCCATGGCCTGGCCATGTTCGCTGAGGTTGTCACGGCTGCCCGGTTTGAAGGCATCGAGCCGCGCCAGCAGGTCCTGAGCCTGGGCAAACGCGGCCATCGGCGGCTGGTCGAGCCAGCGCAGTTGCTCGGGAGCCACGCCCCAGCGCGCCAGCTGCAGAGCCAGCCCAGCCAGGTCAGCCTGCAGGATTTCGGCACTGCCATGGGCGGCCAGTTGGTCATGCTGAGCCTCAGACCAGAGGCGATAGCACACACCTGGTTCCAGGCGGCCAGCCCGCCCAGCGCGCTGGGTGGCACTGGCGCGCGAAATGCGCTGGGTGTCCAGGCGGGTCATGCCGCTGCCTGGGTCGAAACGGGGCACCCGAGCGAGACCAGCATCGATCACCACCCGCACACCATCGATGGTCAGGCTGGTTTCGGCGATGTTGGTGGCCAACACCACTTTGCGCAGGCCCTTTGCCGGCGGGTCGATGGCCGCTCGCTGGGCGTTGAGGTCAAGCTCGCCATGCAACGGGCACAGCAGTACATCGGGCCGCTCGCCCAAGGCCTCCTGCAGGCTCTGGTGCACACGGCGAATTTCGGCCTGGCCAGGCAGGAACACCAACACACTGCCCGCCTGGTCGGCCAGCGCTTGCAGCACGCTGTCAACGACGCGGGGCTCGATGAATTCGCCGGGCTGGAACGGCCGCCCCCAGCGGATATCGACCGGGTGCATACGCCCTTCGCTGCTGACCACAGGGGCATCGCCAAGCAGCCGCGACAAGCGCTCGCCCTCCAGCGTGGCAGACATCAGCAGAATCTTCAGCGGCGGGTCGTCGCGCAGTAGTTCGCGGCCATTGAGGCTCAGCGCCAGGGCAAGGTCGGCATCCAGGCTGCGCTCATGGTATTCGTCGAAAATCAGCAAGCCCACGCCTTCCAGCGCGGGGTCGGCCTGCAGGCGCCGGGTGAGGATACCTTCGGTGACCACTTCGATGCGGGTTCTCGGCCCGACCTTGCTGTCCAGGCGGATGCGGTAACCCACGGTTTCACCGACCTGCTCGCCCAGTTCGCTGGCCAGCCGCTCGGCTGCCGCGCGCGCCGCCAGGCGCCGTGGTTCAAGCATCAGAATGGTCTGCCCGGCCAGCCACGGCTCGCGCAGCAGTGCCAGCGGCACGCGGGTGGTCTTGCCGGCGCCAGGCGGCGCTTCAAGCACCGCTTCGTCACGGTTTTGCAATGCCTCGCACAGCGCAGGCAAGACGGCATCGATTGGTAAAGAAATCATGGTGGTCCTCGAACAGTCCCGCGAGTATAACGGCGAACCCAGCCTGCTCTATCATGGTCTTAGCTTCAGGTGCTGGCGCTTCGCTTGCCCTGCTGAAAACCTTCTCGGAGATTTACATGCGCATCCCAACCCGCGTCATCGGTGGCGTCCTGATTGCCACCCTGCTGACCCAACTGACCGCCTGCGGCACCATTTTCTACCCGGACCGTCGCGGCCAGATCGGCGGCAAGATCGACCCCGTGGTTGCCGCAATGGACGCTATCGGCATCCTGTTCTACGTGATCCCCGGGCTGATCGCCTTTGGCATCGACTTCGCGACCGGCGCCATCTACTACCCAGGTGGCCGTACCGCTCAGGTCGACCCGGCGAAACTGCAGGAAGCCGTCAGCCCAGAGGGCAAGGTCGACAACCTGAAGCTGCAGGCCATTCTCGAAAGCGAACTGGGCCAGCGTCTGCCGCTGGACGACCCGCGGCTGATCCAGCACCGCGGCAGCATCGAGCAGCTTGCCAGCCTGGGCCTGGTGCCAGCAGCCTGAACCACAAGGACGCTGACCACGGATGATCACCACCCCGGCTGAACACCAGCGCTTGCTGCGCCTGGCCACCCGCGCGTCACTGGCGGTAGCCAGCATCCTGGTGCTGAGCAAGGCGCTAGCCTGGTGGCTGAGCGGCTCGGTAAGCCTGCTGGCCGGGTTGACCGACTCGGCCCTGGACGCCGTAGCCTCGTTCCTCAACCTGCTGGCGGTGCACTACGCCCTGCGCCCGGCCGACGACGACCACCGCTTTGGCCACGGCAAGGCCGAAGCCCTGGCCGGCATGGCGCAGGCGCTGTTCATCGGCGTCAGTGCAGTGCTGATCGGTGTGCAGGCGGTCGAGCGCCTGCACAACCCGCAGCCGCTGGGTGATACTGCCCTCGGCATCGCGGTGATGCTGCTGTCGCTGGTGCTCACGCTTGCCCTGTTGGCATTTCAGTACAAAGTCATCCGCCTGACCGGGTCCACGGCGGTAAGAGCCGACTCCCTGCACTACCGCTCGGATTTGCTGCTCAACAGCAGCATCTTGCTGGCGCTGGTGCTGGCCCGTTTTGGCTGGCCGCAGCTGGATGCGCTGTTCGGCCTGGGCATTGCCGTCTACATCCTCTGGAGTGCGTTGCAAATTGCCCGTGAGAGCACGGCGATCCTGATGGACAAGGAACTGCCAGGCGATGTTGGCGAGGAGATGGCCGCGCTGGTGCTGACGATTGCGGGGGTCAAAGGCGTGCATGACCTGCGTACGCGGGTGTCGGGCAACCAGTGGTTCGTGCAGTTGCACCTGGAGTTGCCGGGGCAGCTGCCGCTGCATGAAGCACACGGGTTATGCGTAGAGGCTTCACGGGTGATCCGCCAGCGTTATCCACAGGCGGATGTGATGGTGCACGCCGATCCAGTGTAAACCTGGATCAGTTGATGCTGTAGCCCCGCCCACTGAAGCAGGCCCCCAGCGCCCGTTGGTAGTTGCTGAGCACGTTGGCCGGCGGCGCGTACGTCGCCGTCGCCGGGTCGAAACCCGACTGGCTCACCGCCCACCGATGGCACTGGTAACGGTCCTGCTCCTGCTGCTCCTGGCCCTGGCCGTACATCGGGTATGCCACCACGTCATAGCCACCATTTGAAGGTGCCACCGGGACCGGTGTCGGCACGCCGACCGGTGGGTTGACCACCACGTATTCCTGGCTGTCTGCCAGGTACTGGTAGTAGGTATCGGCCACCAGGAAGAACAGCGCACCACCCAGCCACACTTCCCGCGCGTAGGGCGGCAGGTAGTTGACCCGCACGCCGTAAGGCGGGGTCACCACGATGTAACTGCCGCCATGCGGGCGGTACCAGTAGCCACCGGAGTAGAAGTAGTCACTGCCGCGATAAGGCACTTTCCAGTAGCGGTCGGGGAAATGCTCGATGGTGTGCCCGGGGCGATATTGCGGACCTGGCCCCCAGCCATTGCCATGACCATCCGGGCGGCCCTGCCAGTCACCCCCTGGGCGCTGCCCAGGGCCACCAGCTTGCCAGTGGCGGTAATCGCCATGACGTTGGGGAATGTCCTGATAATAGCCCTGGCGCGGGGCCTGGGTCTGGCGCACTTCGTCGCGCGAGTTGAGCGAGCGGCCCGGCCCAGGCCCACCTTCACCTTGCAGTTGCTGGCCGCGTTCACCGTGCCCCTCGCCCGGCCCTTCGGCCAAAGCTCCAAGGCTGATGCTCAAACCCAGCAAACCAACACCTGCCAACTGCCAGATGCGCGACTTCATGGTATTCCTCTCGGTAGAAAAAACTGCACCCGCAACCAGTCTACCGCGCCCGTCACACAGGCCAATTAAATTTCCAGTGTCTAGTCCTGAAATAGGTTTACACCTGTTCAGGTAGCCCGATAGACCTCAAAACGCCCGATGCACCGCATCGGGCGTTTTGTTTTTCAGGGCCATGTGAGGCCGCTCTGTGTTGTAGATCTGC
>NZ_QJRL01000026.1 GCF_003205205.1 Pseudomonas sp. LB-090624 | reverse complement strand
CAAGCGTTTATTTTGAAGTTTTTTGCGAGAAACTCGTTTAGCTTCAAACACTTGACTCGCTTCGATCTCTCGTAGCGGGAGGCGAATCATACAGCACTTAAAAGCGCTGTCAACCATCATCTCAACCACTGGCGATCATTCGATCGTAGCCCTTACAGCATCTTCCGAATCGCCTAACTCGTTGAATCTCAAGGAGTTTGTCGTTCCGTTGTCGCTGGAAGTGGGGCGCATTATAAGGGGATTCGAAAGGCCGTCAACCTTTAATTTCATTTATTTGAAATATTCCAGGGGGGATGACCGTATCAAGGCTACCAGGTGGTCGCCACAACACATTCAGCGCCTGTGAGATCGAGCGCCGCGCGGGCGGCGCTCGATCTTACAGACGCCAGAGAAACAAAGGCGGGCACCCTCTACAGCCATTGCTATCTAAAGACAGGACCTTGGCCGCCCCACCCCAGTCTCAAACCGCCCTACCCTGCTTCCTGGCAACCCTGGGAAGAGCCCGCGCAACAGCAGGTATCCGCAATACCATCAACACAACCCCAATAAACGCATAGATCGCCCATTCCCGAAGGTCCGAACGCACGATCCACAGGAAATGCAGCAAGCCCAACCCAAGCACCGCATATACCAGCCTGTGCAACTTCTTCCAACGCGTACCCAGCCGCCGTTGGCTGTAACGGTTCGAGGTGACTGCCAACACCAGCAAACCCAGGAACCCCAGCGCGCCCACAATAATGTAGGGGCGCTTGCGCAGCTCCACCGCCAACTGACCCCAATCCAACCCTAGAATGAAAAACAGATAAGCCAGCATGTGCAGCACTATATAGGCGAACACCCATAACCCCAGCTGCCGGCGAACCACGATCCAGCCGGACCAGCCCGTCAGCTTCTGCAGCGGCGTCATGCTCAAGGTCACCAACAGGAAGGTAAGCGCCCCAAGCCCAAGGCGATCCATCACGATCTTCCCGGGATCAGGCCCCAGCAAGTTCATCGCCGCTTCATATAGCCACCACACCGGGAACAGGCAGCCCACAATGAAGATGGCCAGGCGAAACCAGGGATAACGCATCAATAGTTCTTCCGCAGATCAAGCCCCGCATACAGCGACGCCACCTCATCGGCGTAGCCATTGAACATCTGTGTTTCCCGCACATTCGGACTGAACAACCCGCTTGGCAAGCGCCGCTCGCGCGCCTGGCTCCAGCGTGGGTGGTCGACGGTCGGGTTCACGTTGGCATAGAAGCCATACTCATCCGGCGCCAGGCCTTCCCAGGTAGTACCAGGCTGCTCGGCCACCAGGCTGATGCGCACGATCGACTTGATGCTCTTGAAGCCGTACTTCCATGGCACCACCAAGCGCAGCGGCGCCCCATTCTGATTAGGCAGTTCCCGGCCATACATACCCACAGCAAGAATAGCCAACGGGTGCATCGCCTCATCCAGACGCAGCCCTTCTCTATAAGGCCAATCGATCAGAGCAAACCCAGAGCGTTGCCCTGGCATATGTTCGGGGTCTTTCAAGGTTTCGAAACGCACATATCGCGCCTTGGCAGTCGGCTCGACCTGCTTGAGCACGTGTGCCAAGGGAAACCCTAGCCACGGAATGACCATCGACCACGCTTCGACGCAACGCAACCGATAGATACGCTCTTCAAGCTGATAAGGTTTGACGAAGTCTTCAAGCGCATAGCGCCCAGGCTTGCCTACTTCACCGTCCACCACAATCGACCACGGCTCGGTTTTCAGGCTGTCGCCATTGGCCGCCGGGTCGCCCTTGTCGGGCCCGAACTCATAGAAGTTGTTGTAGTGGGTGGCATCCTTGAACGGCGTGATCGCCTCGCCCTTGACAGTTACTGCCTGCCACTGGGTGGCTGCCAGCTTTTCGCTGAACCAGCCAGGCGCCTTACCCGCCTCGACATCGGCATAACGGCTGGCTTCGGCCGCATGCCCGACACCGGGCAAAGCGCCCAGAGCCAGACCGGCGAGCGAACCACCCAACAGGGTACGACGGGAAAGATAGACGCCTTCGGGGGTGATCTCCGATGCCTTGCACTCGGAGGATCTGGGAAGCTTGATGAGCATGGGCGGCTCCACAGCACTGGATAACGGATGTACCAGTATGACTATGGAGCCGGAAGGTTATTCCAGCGTTAAGCGATTTTCACGCTTTGCGCCGGCGCGCCTTGAGCAGGAACTGGATCGGCCCCGATGCGGCGTAGGCAAGGAAGATCAGCAACAGGATGCGCGGCGGGTCGCTGAACACCACGGCAAACACCAGCACCACGGCCAGGATCGCCACGAACGGCACGCGGCCTTTCAGGTCCAGCTCCTTGAAGCTGTTGTACTTGATGTTGCTGACCATCAGCATGCCAGCAGCAGCTACCAGCAGCGCGACCAGGAACGACAGCTTGGAACCCTGGATACCGTAGTCGCTGAACGCCCAGACGGTACCTGCCACCACACCCGCGGCAGCCGGGCTGGCCAGGCCGATGAAGTAGCGCTTGTCGGCGGTGCCGACCTGGGTATTGAAGCGTGCCAGGCGCAGGGCCGCACCGGCTACATAGATGAAGGCGACCATCCAGCCGACCTTGCCCATGTCGCCCAGCGCCCAGCCGAACGCCAGCAAGGCCGGGGCCACGCCGAAGGCAACCATGTCCGACAGCGAGTCGTACTCGGCACCGAACGCACTCTGGGTATTCGTCATACGCGCGACGCGGCCGTCCAGGCCATCGAGCACCATGGCCACAAAGATGGCGATCGCGGCAAAGGCGAAGTACTTGCTCGCCTCACGCGGGTCACCGGCACTGAGGGCGCTCTGCGCGCTCATCGAGCTGATGATGGAATAAAAGCCGGCAAACAGGTTGGCGGTGGTAAACAGGTTGGGCAGCAGGTAAATGCCGCGATGGCGCACCTTGCGGCCTTCAGCGTCATGCCCTTCTTCAACGTGCTCATCGACAGGTAGCAGGCTTTCGGCGTCGGAGGGCTTGTTCGGCTCTTCGGGACGTTCGCTCATGGAGGGTACCTTGCAACAGGATGGAAAATGTTCGACACGGGCCCGCGAAACAGGTTCTAACGGCAGGCCACTGGTCTGCTTTATACCAGAAGCTGGCTGCCAGAACGAAAAAACGCGGCCGAAGCCGCGTTTTTCATGTTGCGATACTACTTAGTTCTTGGCTTTGTCGACGATCTTGTTCGCCGAGATCCAAGGCATCATCGAGCGCAGTTGCTCACCGATGATCTCGATGCCGTGCGAAGCGTTGTTACGACGCTTGGCGGTCATCGATGGGTAGTTGGTAGCACCTTCGGAGATGAACATCTTCGCGTACTCGCCGTCCTGGATGCGCTTCAGAGCGTTGCGCATGGCCTTGCGGGATTCTTCGTTGATGACTTCCGGACCGGTGACGTACTCACCATACTCGGCGTTGTTGGAGATCGAGTAGTTCATGTTGGCGATACCGCCTTCGTACATGAGGTCAACGATCAGCTTCAGCTCGTGCAGGCACTCGAAGTAGGCCATTTCCGGCGCGTAGCCAGCTTCAACCAGGGTCTCGAAACCGGCTTTGACCAGCTCGACGGTACCGCCGCACAGAACGGCCTGCTCACCGAACAGGTCGGTTTCGGTCTCGTCCTTGAAGGTAGTTTCGATGATGCCGGTACGGCCGCCACCCACGCCAGCAGCGTAGGACAGCGCAACGTTCTTGGCGTTGCCCGAAGCGTCCTGGTAGATGGCGATCAGGTCAGGGATGCCGCCGCCTTTGACGAACTCGGAGCGAACGGTGTGGCCCGGGGCTTTCGGCGCGATCATGATCACGTCGAGGTCGGCACGCGGAACAACCTGGTTGTAGTGGATCGAGAAGCCGTGGGAGAAGGCCAGGGTAGCGCCCTTCTTGATGTTCGGCTCAATTTCGTTCTTGTAAAGCGTGCCCTGGAACTCGTCCGGGGTCAGGATCATCACCAGGTCAGCCGCAGCGACAGCGGTAGCAACATCGGCAACTTTCAGGCCGTGGGCTTCAGCCTTGGCAACGGTAGCCGAACCTTTACGCAGACCGACGGTAACGTCTACACCGGAGTCTTTCAGGTTGCACGCCTGAGCGTGGCCCTGGGAGCCGTAACCGATGATGGCGACTTTCTTGCCCTGGATGATGGAAAGGTCGCAGTCTTTATCGTAGAAAACTTTCATGAAAATACCCCTGGTTATATCTCGGCCCCCTGCGGAGCCATCGCTAATTTTTGAATTTAGATGCTGAGCACTTTGTCGCCACGGGCAATGCCGGTAACGCCGCTGCGCACGGTTTCGAGAATCGATGCAGTGCCGATTGCCTGGATGAAGCTGTCCAGTTTGTCGCTGGTGCCGCTCAGCTGTACGGTGTACACGCTGGCGGTAACATCGACGATCTGGCCACGGAAGATATCCGTGGTGCGCTTGATCTCGGCGCGCTGGGCACCGGTGGCCTTGACCTTGACCAGCATCAGTTCACGCTCGATGTGAGCGCTTTCCGACAGGTCGACAAGCTTGACCACTTCGACCAGCTTGTTCAGGTTCTTGGTGATCTGTTCGATCACTTCATCATGGCCAACGGTGGTCAGCGTCAGACGCGACAGGGTCGGGTCTTCGGTCGGCGCCACGGTCAGGCTTTCAATGTTGTAGTTGCGCTGGGAGAACAGGCCGACCACACGGGACAGAGCACCGGGTTCGTTTTCCAGCAGCAGGGAAATGATATGCCGCATATCAGGTACGCTCCGTCTTGCTCAGCCACATGTCACGCATCGAGCCATCCTTGATCTGCATCGGATAGACGTGCTCACTGCGGTCAACCGCGATGTCGATGAATACCAGGCGGTCTTTCATCGCAAACGCTTCTTCCAGCTTCGGCTTGAGGTCCTTCAGGCTGGTGATGCGGATACCCACATGGCCATAGGCCTCGGCGAGCTTGATGAAGTCAGGCAACGACTCGACGTACGAGTGCGAGTGACGACCGTTGTAGGCCATGTCCTGCCACTGGCGGACCATACCCAACACACCGTTGTTGAGGTTGACGATTTTCACCGGCAGGCCGTACTGCATGCAGGTGGACAGCTCCTGGATGTTCATCTGGATGCTGCCTTCGCCAGTCACACAGGCCACGTCCTGGTCCGGGAAGTTGAGCTTGACGCCCATCGCCGCCGGGAAGCCGAAGCCCATGGTGCCCAGGCCACCGGAGTTGATCCAGCGGTTCGGCTTGTTGAAGCGGTAGTACTGGGCCGCGAACATCTGGTGCTGGCCGACGTCGGAGGTGACGAAGGCATCGCCATTGGTCACTTCGCACAGGGTCTCGATGACTTTCTGCGGCTTGATGACATTGCCGTCGCCCTTGTCGTAAGGGAACAGTTCGCCATTGCCGCGCCATTCGTCGATCTGCTTCCACCAGGCATCCAGCGCCGCCTTGTCAGGTTGCTCGCCGATTTCCTTGAGGATGCCGAGCATTTCGCTGAGGACGCTGTCGACCGGGCCGACGATCGGTACGTCGGCCTTGATCATCTTGGAGATCGACGCCGGGTCGATGTCGACGTGGATGATCTTGGCGTTCGGGCAGAACTTGGCCGGGCCGTTGACCACACGGTCGTCAAAGCGCGCACCGACGGCGAAGATCACGTCGGCATTGTGCATGGCCATGTTGGCGGTGTAGCTGCCATGCATGCCGAGCATGCCAACGAACTGGCGATCGGTACCCGGGAAGCAACCCAGCCCCATCAGGGTGTTGGTGACGGGCAGGTTCAGCGACTTGGCGATTTCGGTCAGGGCTTCGGAGCCACCGCCGAGAATCACACCACCACCGGCATAAACGATCGGGCGCTTGGCAGCCAGAAGCATCTCGGCAGCTTTGCGGATCTGGCCGGAGTGGCCACGGACCGCTGGGCTATAGGAGCGCAGCTTGACCTTTTTCGGGTAGACGTACTCGAACTTCTCAGCCGGGTTGGTCATGTCTTTTGGAATGTCGACCACGACTGGACCTGGGCGACCGGATTGCGCCAGGTAGAAAGCTTTTTTCAGAACTTCAGGGATCTCGGTCGGGTTCTTGATCATGAAGCTGTGCTTCACGATCGGCCGCGAGATACCGATCATGTCGGTTTCCTGGAAGGCATCGGTACCTACCATGGTGCTAGGCACCTGGCCGGACAGGATGACCATCGGAATCGAGTCCATGTAGGCCGTGGCAATGCCGGTAATGGCATTGGTCGCGCCTGGGCCGGAGGTTACCAGCACCACACCGGCCTTGCCGGTGGCGCGGGCGTAGCCGTCCGCCATATGGGTTGCCGCCTGCTCGTGACGAACCAGGATGTGTTCCACTTCCGGTTCTTTGAACAGGGCGTCGTAAACATGCAGGAGAGCACCACCAGGGTACCCGTAGATGTGCTTAACGCCTTCGTCACGCAAGAAGCGGACGACCATCTCAGCGCCAGATAAAAGCTCCACGTTGTTCACCTCTAAAACGCCAGAATACCGCCCTCACTAGGCGGGTCTTAATAGGTTTACTGCCAAGCAGAGCATGAGCGAACGTCAGCACTGACTGAGCAAGTATTGGGAGCACCCCTGAGTGTTGCGGGGTTTTCCCACCCAGCGCGAGGTAACGCGTTGCGGGGTGTAACAGGTCGGCGCGGGTGTGCGCCTCATGATCTGCCTAGCGGGTCTGCTTCTGGCAGTCCCTCTAAAGCGGAAGTTGGATTCTTGTGATTCGGCGCCAACAAGTCAAGAAAAATTATTGCCAATTTTTCCCCAAGATGAATTCCCGCCACCACTAAAAATCGCTTCAGCAGCAGAATTAATAAGATTTCCATAAAAAAGGGCCACAATCTGCGGCCCTTGAAGGAAAAACTGAAGAAATCAGGCGGAAGGAGCGATCAATTGGTCAAAAGCTGCCAACAGGCGGCGTAGCTCACGACTTTGCTCCGGCCGGTCGGCAAACACCGTTTCAGCCATGACCAGGATGCTGGAGGCGTTGGGCAGCGGCTGACCGAGTTCGATGATGATCTTCATGCGCTGCAGGAAGATCCATTGCAGCCATTGCTCGAACCGCAGGGTATCAACGGCGAACGGAATGGTACTGGCCAGCGCTTCGTCGCTTGGCGGCTCGGCATCCCACCAGCCTTGCACCTGCAACTCACGCTCGATCAGCAGCAGGTGGTCGGCAATATCAAGAATACGTTGCTCGATCATCACGAATTGACCCGCGCCTTTTGGCGGGCCAGTGCGGCGCCAGCGCTGTCACCCTGCTTTTCGCGGGCCTGGGCGATGGTATTCCACAGCTCGGCCTGCAGGCTCGGGCGGCCGTTGGCATACGTCAGCGCACGGCGCGCCAGCTGCTCGGCCTGCGGCGCATCCCCTTGCGACAGGCGCACCTGGGCCAGGCGGTACAGCACCTGCGGTTCGCGCGGTGCGATCCGCTGGGCACGTTCCAGGCTGGAGGCGGCGCCGTTGAAGTCACCGCTGCCCTGCTGGGTTTGCGCGGTGGTCAGCAGTGCCAGCACCGGGCCATCGAGTTGCTCATCAGCCGACAGCCCCCCCGCAGCAGTGCCACTGCGCGGAATGCCGGTTGGCGCACTGCTGCTTGGCGAAGAGCCATTCATCGCAGCGATGTCGAACGGTTCATCGGAAACGGGGTTCGGGTCGGTGGTCATCGGCGCCGAAGTTGCCGGGCCCGGGGTAATCGGGCCTGGAGTGATCGGCGACGTGCTGATCGGTGCCGCGCCATTGGCTGCCGGGAAGGTCTGGATGCCTGCAGCGCCAGCGCCCTGCGGAATCATCACGGTGACACCGGAATCTTCTGGCAGGGACTGCGCCTGGGCGGTGCCGTTATTCATGCCGGCGACCGGGGCACGGGCCTGGACACGCTCGCTATTGGACACGCGGGTGCTCGAATCGACCACCGGAATATTGCCGCGCGGGACGCTGGAGCACCCCTGGAGCACAGCCAGCGCCGTCACGGCAGGAAACAGCCACTTGTTCACTTCACACCTCATCAATGCAGCCTGTGCTTAATTCATCCAGCCCTTGACCCAGTCCATGACCGATTCGGCTGGATTCTGCTCGCCGCCACAGGTGGCGCCGGCGGGCGGTTCACTGCCGCGAATATACGGCATCTGCACCGCTCCCGGACAGCTACCGTCAGACCCATGGCCACTGTAGGGGTCGATCCAGGCCTGCACCACGTTGTCCGGCTGCGGCATGTCCAGCGGCAGCGGGTCGGCTTTCTTCATGAAGCTGGTCCACACCTGCAAGGCACCAGTGGCACCGGTAAACGGCGTCTTGCCGTTATCGTCACGGCCCATCCACACCACCGCCAGCAGGTCCTGGCTGAAGCCGGAGAACCAGCTGTCGCGGGAGTCGTTACTGGTGCCGGTCTTGCCCGCCAAAGTCAGCGAGCGCGGCAAAGTGTTGTACACCGAGCGCCCGGTACCCTCACGCATCACCCGCTGCATGGCGTTCTGCACCAGGTAGATGGCGCCCGGGTCGAAGGTTTGCTGGATCTGGAACGGGTAGCGCTTGAGCGGCTCGCCTTCGGCAGTCAGCACGCTGCGAATACCGCGCATTGGCGTATTGAAGCCGCCATTGGCGATGGTCTGGTACATGGTCGCGACCTGCATCGGCGACATGCCACCGGCGCCCAGCAGCATGGCCGGGAAGGCTGGCCAGTCGACATTCACCCCCAGCCGACCGATGGTCTTGATGACGTTAGGCACGCCCACTTCCAGGCCGATCTTGGCGGTCGACAGGTTGTAGGAGTTGGCCAGCCCTTGGTACAGGTAGATGGTGCCATGCGGGCGGCGGTCATAGTTTTGCGGGCGCCACACCTGGCCATCGCCACCTTTGACCGAGAACGGCTCATCCTGCACCCAGCTGGTCAGGGTGTACTTGCTCGGCTGCTCCAGCGCGGTCAAATACACAGCCGGCTTGACCAGCGAGCCAATCGGCCGCGACGCATCGATCGCCCGGTTGAAGCCTGCAAAGCCCGCCTGGCGGCTACCGATCAGCGCCTGAACCTCGCCGGTTTCCGGGTTGGTCACGACCATTGCCGATTCCACCTCGTCAGCGCCCTTGCGACCTGCCAGGCGCTTGAAGGTCTCGCTCATCGAGGTTTCGGCCTTCATCTGCAGGATCGGGTCGAAGCTGGTGAAGATGCGCAGGCCTTCTTCGGTCAAGTCTTCATCGCGGTAGTCCTGGCGCAGCTGACGCT
The DNA here is from genome assembly GCF_003205205.1 of Pseudomonas sp. LB-090624. Lineage (GTDB taxonomy): Bacteria > Pseudomonadota > Gammaproteobacteria > Pseudomonadales > Pseudomonadaceae > Aquipseudomonas. The sequence goes on along the minus strand of NZ_QJRL01000026.1, from coordinate 67,689 downwards.
TGACCAGGTCGAGGAAGGCCGGGAACGAACTGTCGGCCAGGCTGCCGCGCTTGGTCACGCCCAGCGGCATTTTCTTCGCTGCATCGACTTCGGCCTGGCTGGCCACACCCTGCTCGGCCACCAGGTCGAGTACCAGGTTGCGGCGCGCCAGGGCGCGATCAGGGTAACGCCGAGGGTTGTAGTAGGACGGGCCTTTGACCATGCCCACCAGCAGGGCGATCTGGTGCAGTTTCAGCTCCGATAGTGGCTGGCTGAAGAAGAACTGGCTGGCCAGGCCGAAACCGTGCACGGCACGCTGGCCGTCCTGGCCGACGAACACCTCGTTGAGGTAGGCCTCAAGGATTTCGCGCTTGTCGTAATGCAGCTCGAGCAGCATCGCCATCATGGCCTCGGTCAGCTTGCGGCTGAGGCTGCGCTCGCTGCTGAGGTAGAAGTTCTTCACCAACTGCTGGGTGAGGGTACTGCCGCCCTGGCGCATCGAGCCCGACGAGGTGTTGACCCACATGGCGCGGGCGATGGACTTGGGCGACACGCCGTGGTGGCTGTAGAAGTCACGGTCTTCCGTGGCCACCAGGGTTTCGAGCAGGTACTTGGGCACCTGGTCGATCTTGATCAGAATGCGGTCTTCAAGGTTTTTCGGGTAAATGCCGCCGATCATCAGCGGCTCCAGGCGCACCACGTCGAGCGCCTTGCCATTCGCCCCGGAAAGGCCGGCCACGTAATCGCCAGAGAACCGCACTCGCACGAACTGCGCCGGTTCCATGCCCTCGTAGAACTGGAAGCCACGGGTATTGAGGTCGACGGTATTGCCGCTGACCGATGCAGCACCTGGGCCGTTGGCCGCGCTTTCGCGGCGGTAACCGAGCGCATCGAGTTCGGTGAGGAAGTCGTTCTTGCTCAGCTTCTGGCCGGTGAACAGCTCCAGCGGCCGGGCATACACCTTGGCAGGGATGGTCCAGCGCTTGCCGGAGAACTTCTCCTGCACGACAGCATCGAGGTAAACCGCGAAGCCGGCAACGATCACCAAGCCTACCAGGCTGAGCTTCAAAGCCCAGCCCAGCCAGGCGCGGGAGCGGCCGGTCGGGCGTTTCTGAGGAGTACGGGAATTTCGGGTTCGGGTCATGGCGGCGGATTATACGCACTTTATAAAGGCTGGGCAGACGGCCCGGCGGTAGGCAGGGACGGCACCATTGACCATAATGGCGCATTCGAATTCCCTGCCCCCGGAAGGATTTGCCGTGAGCCAAGCTCTTATCACTGCGTTGCAGAACCCAGCCCTGTACCCCCACCCCGTGGATGGGTTCCAGCTCATCGAGACGCATATCTCCTGGGTCCTGCTCACTGGCGAGTACGCCTACAAGATCAAGAAACCGATGAACTTCGGCTTCCTCGACTTCACCGAACTGGGCCAGCGCCAGCATTTCTGTAACGAAGAGTTGCGCCTGAACCAGCGCCTGACCGAAGGCCTCTACCTGGACGTATTGCCGATCACCGGTAGCGCCGACACGCCGCAGCTTGGTGGCGAAGGCGAAGCCATCGAATATGCATTGAAGATGCGCCAGTTCCCGCAGGGGCAGATGCTCAGCACCCTGCAGGCCAATGGCGAGTTGAATGCCACGCACATCGACCAGATGGCCCGGCAGATCGCCGAGTTCCACCTGCAAACCCCCAAGGTATCTGCCGAGCAGCCCTACGGTTCGCCTGAAAGCGTCATGGCCCCGGTCGAGCAGAACTTCGAGCAGATCCGCCCATTCCTCAGCGACAAGGCCGACCTGCTGCAACTGGACAACCTGCAGGCTTGGGCGCGAAGCAGTTTCGAGCGGCTGCAAGGCTTGTTCGCCTCGCGCAAGGCCAATGGCTTCACCCGCGAGTGCCACGGCGACATCCACCTGGGCAACGCTACCCTGATCAACGGCCAGGTGGTGATCTTCGACTGCATCGAGTTCAACGAACCGTTCCGCATGACCGATGTCTGGGCCGACACCGGCTTCCTTGCCATGGACCTGGAGGATCGAGGCCTCAAGTGCCTGGCACGCCGTTTCATCAGCCAGTACCTCGAGCTGACCGGCGATTATGAAGGCCTGGAAGTGCTCAACTTCTACAAAGCCTACCGGGCCCTGGTACGGGCCAAGGTCGCGCTGTTCAGCATGCCGGCCAATGCCGATGGCGTGCAGCGTGCCACCACCCTGCGCACCTACCGCAACTATGCCAATCTGGCGGAGAGCTACAGCGCCATACCGTCGCGCCTGCTGGCCATCACCCACGGCGTTTCGGCGGTGGGCAAAAGCCACGTGGCCATGCGCATGGTCGAGGCCCTGGGTGCGGTGCGCGTGCGTTCGGACGTTGAGCGCAAGCGCCTGTTCGGCGAACAGCAGCAAGCCGACGCTGGCCACTTGAGCACTGGCATCTACGACCAGGACGCCAGCGCCGCTACCTACCAGCGCCTGCACGAAATAGCCGCAACCGTGCTGCAGGCTGGCTTCCCGGTGGTACTGGATGCCACCTACCTCAAGCGGGAGCAGCGCCAGGCCGCAGCAGACGTCGCCAGCCAGACTGGAGTGCCATTCCTGATTCTCGACTGCCACGCGCCGGATGCAGTGATCGCCAGTTGGCTCGAGCAGCGCCAGGCCGAGAACAGCGACCCGTCGGACGCTACCCTGGACGTGGTCAAGGCCCAACAGGCCAGCCGCGAGGCGCTGGATGCACAGGAGCTGGTGCAGAGCACCCCGGTCGACACCCAGACTGCTGGCAGCATGGACCAGGTGATCGAGCAGATTCGCCAGCGTTTGCCAGGCCTGTAAGTTCATCGTTTCCCTGTACTGGCCGCTTCGCGGATAAACCCGCTCCCACAGGTACTACGCCAACCTTGAGGCTTGTAGACCAGTTTGTGAGAGTGGGCTAACCCGCGAAGGGGTCGGCACAGTGAGCGGCAGCTCATCGCCCCGATGGCAAAAGGCCGCGCATTTCATAACCCCCGCTACACTCCTCTCTGACCTGCTCGCGATTTATCTCCCCATGACCCGTTCAGCCATCGCAAGGAGGCTCGATGAACGATGAATTGCAGCATCTGAAGAACCTTGGCAAGACCTCTGCGCAGTGGCTGCATGCAGCCGGCATCCACAGTGCATCGGATTTGCGTCGCCTGGGCGCGGTGGGTGCATACCAGGCCGTGAAGACACGAGGGTTTCGCGCATCGAAGGTGCTGTTGTATGCCATTGAGGGCGCCCTGCTGGACATGCACTGGAACGATTTGCCCCTCGAACGCAAAGAAGCGCTCAACCAACAGCTGGATGCAAAAAGCCCTGCACAAAAAAATCCAAAATAATCGAGAAAAGGGGATTGACGGCTAAATGAGAATTGTTATGATTATCACAACTGGTCGCGAGACTGGTTGGATAACCTAAGAGCCCCTGGTTCGGACTCTCAGATTATCTCCTCATCAGGCTAATCACGGTTATTGACCCGGCAATTTGCCGGGTCTTTTTTTTGCCTGGCGTTCGGTACGTCTTATCGCTTCAGTTGAGCGCAGTAATCCTGCTCCGGCATCGCCGCGGTGTACCACACGTAGTCGGCTTGCCCTGCTTCAACCCGTTCACCCACTTCAGCCAGCAACAGCACCTTGCTCTCACCCTGCGCGCCCAGATCACTCAGGTGCAACGGCACCCCCAGGTCCTTGCGCACGTGGTAGGCCCCGGCAAACAGCAACGCCGGTAGCGGCGCCGCCAACAAGCGCTCGGCCATGCGTCGGTCACGCTGCTGTTGCACGGCCAGCATCGCTGGTAACTGGCTTTCTGGCAGCATCCCGCAATGCCCGGCGCGCACCTGCTCCAGCAAGATCGCTTTCACGTTCGCAGCATTGGACTTTTCGCCCGGCAACGGCACCGGTTGCCGATAAGCCTGGCGCATCTCGCCTGGCGAAAGGTTGGCGGCCAGCAGGGGTACCTGCTGGTGCAGGGCTTCACGCACGATCGGCCCGTACAACTGCCAATCCCAACCCTCCTGCCAGGCCAGCGCCTTGGGCAAGTCTGCCGGCAAAGGCTGCCCCGCGAGCGTTTCCACCAGCGGCTGTTGTTCAGGTTGCAGCATTTCAAGCAACAGGCTGCCTTGGGTACGCTGGCTATTCAGGGCGCGCAGCAACCACAGTTGCAGCGTGTGATGGTCGGGGTTGTCGTGCTTTTCGCCGACCAGCACTCGCGGGACGACAGCCAGGCGCTGCACCAGTTTTTCAGGGCTGATTACCTGCCCGTTGGCAAGATCGACAATATGCCCCAGTTCGGCATCGGTGCGCCCTTCACTACTCTGCCAGGCAGGCAGCGGGGGCAGGCTGGCCTGGCAGCCGCCCAGCGCCAGCAGCAGGCACAGCGAAAAACCGGACAGCAGCGGGTGTCGCATTGGCATTTCCTCCATTGATGACCTGCACGGTTCCCAGCAGGCGCGCCAGCCTCAACGGGTGATGATCAGCGGGTGCCCCCGCTCCGGGTGCGCCTGCACCAGCACATCGATCCCGTAAACAGCCTTCAGCGCCGCCGGTGTCAACACGTCTTCAGGTGCGGCAAACGCATGACAGCGCCCCTGTTCCAGCAACAGGATACGGTCACAGTAGCGCGCCGCCAGGTTCAGGTCATGCAGGATCACCAGCACCGCAGCACCACGGTCGGCAAAGCGGCGCACCGCCTCCAGGGTGGTGTGCTGGTGCAGCGGGTCGAGCATCGAGGTGGGCTCGTCAAGCAGCAACGTCGAGCTCTCCTCTCCCGGCCACAACTGCGCCAGTACACGGGCCAGGTGGACCCGCTGTCGCTCGCCGCCGGACAACGCCAGGTAACTGCGTTCCAGCAGATGCCAGGCATCCGCCGCCTGCAAGGCCGCTTCGACAATTTCTGCATCGCGTCGCTGCCCGGTGCCATGAGGCATGCGCCCCATGGCTACCACTTCCTCGACCCTGAATGCAAAGCCCAGGCTGGACACCTGGGGCAGCACCGCCAGGCGCTTGGCCCGTTCCTGCCCTGCCCAGTCAAGCAGCGGGCGGCCTTGCAATGTCACCTGCCCACGATCGGGCGCCAACTCACCGCAAAGCACGCCCAGCAGGCTGCTCTTGCCCGCCCCGTTGGGGCCAAGCACACCCACAACCTGCCCTGGGTGCAACGCGAGGTGAATGTCCTGCAATACCTCATTGTTTCCCCGCCGCAGATGCAGACCCTCGACTTGCAACATCAACTGCGCCCTCGCATCAGCAGGAACAGAAAGAACGGCGCACCGATAAAGGCCGTGACGATCCCGATCGGCAGTTCGGCCGGTGCCAGCAGCAACCGCGCCGCCAGGTCGGCAAACAACATCAGTACGCCCCCGGCCAGTAGCGAGGCTGGCAGTACCACGCGGTGATCCGGCCCGGCCAGCAGGCGCACCAGGTGCGGCACTACCAGGCCAATGAAGCCAATCAGCCCGGCAGCCGCCACAGCAGCGCCCACGCCCAGCGCTGTGCAAAACACCAACTCACGTTTGAGCCGCTCCACATCGACCCCCAGGTGACGCGCTTCGGACTCCCCCAGCAGCAGCACATTCAGCGCCTTGGCCCGGCGCGGCAACCACACTGCAACGCCCGCCGCGACCAGCAACAATGGCCATAGCCGTTCATAACTGGCGCCATTGAGGCTGCCCAGGTTCCAGAAGGTAAGCGTGCGCAGGGTGGCGTCGTCGGCCAGGTAGGAGAACAACCCCACGGCCGCGCCGCCCAGCGCGGTCATCGCTACGCCAGCCAGCAGCATGGTGGCGACGTTGGTCTGCCCATCACGACGCCCAAGGCGGTAGACCAGCGCGGTTACACCTAGCCCGCCGACGAACGCGCAGAACGACAGCAGGTAGGGTGCGAAAACTTCCGGCATGCCGCCAAACCAGGCACCGCCGACAATAGCGACCGCGGCCCCCATCGCCGCACCAGCGGCCACCCCGACCAGGCCAGGGTCGGCCAGCGGGTTGCGGAACAACCCCTGCATGGCCACGCCGGACAGCGCCAGCACCGCGCCCACTGCCAGCCCCAGCAAGGTACGCGGCAGGCGGATCTGGCCAAGAATCATCTCGGCCTGTTGCAGCCCGTCGGCGGCGATGGGCAAGCCCAACAGCCGCAAGCCGGCGCGCAGGGTATCGAACAGCGGCAAACTGACCGGCCCTAACGCCAGTGACAGCCACACCGCCAACAGGCACAGCAGGCTCAAGCAAATGAACAACGTTCGTGGCTGTACCCGCTGTTTCATTGTGCGAAGCTGACCCTGGCTGCCGGGTAGAACGCATTTGCCAGCGATCGCAAGGTCGCCGGCAGGCGTGGGCCGAGCCCACCGACCAGCAGTGTCGGGTCGAGTGACACCAGGCGTGTTTCCCGCACGGCACGCGAAGCGGCCAGCGCCGGGTTTTCTTTCAGCAGCGCCTGCAAAGCCTGTTCATCCGCCAACGCCCGGTCGGAGAACACGATTACATCCGGGTCCAGCGCTGCCAATGCTTCGTTGGAAAAATGCTTGTAGCCCTGATGCTCCGCCAGGTTGCGCCCACCTGCCTGGTCCAGCAGCCAGTCACCCGCGGTGCCCTGCCCGGCGATCAGCGGCTTGGCCCCGGCATGCCCGACCAACAGCAACACCCCCGGCGCCTTGTGCCCGGCCTGGGCCTGCTTGACCTTGGCCTGCACGGCTTCAATCTGCTGGTGGTAACCGGCCGCCAAAGACGAAGCCTGTTCTTGAGCGCCAAGCAACTGCCCTAGATGCTTGAGGTTCTCATCCACCGCCGCCAACTCGGCCTTGCTGGAGAACAATTCCACCCGCACGCCCGCCTTGCGGATTTGCGCCAGTACCGGTGGCGGGCCCATTTCATCTGTGCCCACCAGCACATCCGGGCGCAGGCTGAGAATGCCTTCGGCCGACAGTTGGCGCTGGTAACCCACGCTGGGCAGTGATTTCAATGAGGCCGGGTGCTGGCTGGTGGTGTCCACGCCAACCAGGCGTGCTTCACCGCCCAGCGCGGCGATCCACTCGCTCAGTGCGCCACCGGCACTGACCCAGCGTTGCGGCAGCTCGGCCGCCAGGGCCTGGGTAGAGAGCACAAGGCTTGCACACAGGGCGAGCAAAGCGGCGGGACGGCGCATCATCGGGTTCCTTCTGAAGGCGGGCCGCGCGCCTTGTGGCGGGCGGCGGAACTGCGCACCATAGGCAGCCGGGCGCAGCGAATGCGGGCAATTTGATAATTATTCGCATTGACGCGTCAAGCCATCATCTGTTTCACGAGTCGTCCTTGCCATGCACTTCCTCTGTACTTCACACAGCCTGGCCGAAGGCCACAGCCGCGCCTTCAGCGTAGACGGCCTCGAACTGTTCGGCGTGCGCCGCCAGGGCCAGGTGTACCTGTACCGCAACCGCTGCCCGCACAAGGGTATCCCGTTGAACTGGGCAGAAGATGCGTTTCTCGATGACAGCGCCAGCCTCATCCACTGCGCCCACCACGGCGCGTTGTTCCTGATCGAAAGCGGCGAATGCGTGGCCGGCCCCTGCGAGGGCGAGCAACTTCAGGCCATTGGCTGCCACGAGGACAGCCACGGCATCTGGTTCAAGGGTTGAGCAGCACGGGCAGGCGGCGGTCGATGACGATGCCCTCGGCGTCCAGGCGCGTGCCATAGGCCAGCACCTCGACGCCATCGGCCACTGCGGCGCGCAACGCCTGGGCATAGACCGCGTCGATTTCTGCCGCCGGGCGCACGGCGTCGACGCCGGTCAGGTTCACGCAATACAACTGCACGGCTCGCACACCCTGCCGGGCCAACGACGCCAACTCGCGCAGGTGCTTGGCGCCGCGCTGGGTCACCGCATCGGGGAACGCTGCAACAGTGCTGTCGGGGTAACCCAGGGTAACGCTCTTGACCTCGACATAGGCCGGGGCGCCATCGAACTCCAGGCGGAAGTCGATGCGGCTGCCCTCCTCGCCATAGGCCACTTCACGCTTGAGCGCGGTAAACCCGGCCAGCTCGGCGATAGTGCCAGCGCGCAAGGCCTCTTCGACCAAGGCATTGGCCCGACCCGTATTCACGCACGCCAGCCGGCCCTGCGGGGTTTCGCTGATTTCCCAGGTGCCCGGCAGCTTACGCTTGGGGTCGTTGGTGCGGCTGAACCATACCTGCCCGCCTTCACGCATGCAGTTGAGCATGGAGCCGGTATTCGGGCAGTGGATGGTCATCAGCTCGCCGCTGGCCAATTCGATATCAGCGAGAAAACGTTTGTAGCGGCGCAGCAGGCGGCCTTGCTCAAGATCGGGAGAAAAACGCATCAGCCTTGCCAACTCCGCAGGCCCCGGGCAATTCGCTGTACCGCTTCTTCCAGGCGCGGCAGGCTCTGAGTGTAGGCAAAGCGCACATGATGCCCGGCCAGGTGGCGCCCGAAGTCCAGGCCTGGGGTGAAGGCCAGGTGCTCGGTCTCGAGGAAGTGCCGGCAGAAGGCGAACGCATCACCGCCAAAAGCACTGATATCGGCGTACAGGTAAAACGCACCCTGTGGCTCGACGGCAATGCCAAAGCCCAGTTCGCGCAGGGCAGGCAACAGGTAGTCGCGGCGGCGGGCGAACTCGGCGCGGCGTTGCTCCAAAATGGCCAGGGTTTCCGGCTGGAAACACGCCAGCGCGGCATGTTGGGCCATGCTCGGTGCACTGATGTACAGGTTCTGGGCCAGCTTTTCCAGGTCGGCCACTGCACCCGGGGGCGCCACCAGCCAGCCCAGCCGCCAACCGGTCATGCCGAAATACTTGGAAAAACTATTCAGGACAAACGCCGAGTCATCGACTTCCAGCACGCTCGGCGCATCCATGCCATAGGTCAGGCCATGGTAAATCTCGTCCACTACCAAGTGGCCATGGCGCTCGTGGGTGGCCTTGGCAAGGCTGGCCAGCGCGTCACGGCCCAGTACGGTGCCGGTTGGGTTGGCAGGCGAAGCGACCAGAGCACCGACGGTATCCTGGTCCCAGTGGCGCTCGACCAGGTCGGCGGTCAGCTGGTAATTCACCTCCGGGCCCACCGGTACCAGTTGCGCCCCGCCCTCGACCAGGCGCAGGAAGTGGCGATTGCACGGGTAACCCGGGTCGGCCAGCAGCCAGTGCTTGCCCGGGTCGACCAGCAGGCTGCTGGCCAGCAGCAGCGCGCCAGAGCCACCCGGGGTAATCAGAATGCGCTCCGGGTCGATGCCCAGGCCATAGCGCTGCTCATAAAAGCCCGCGATCGCCTCGCGCAGGGCCGGCAGGCCTCGTGCTGCGGTGTAGCGCGTGTGCCCGGCCGCCAGCGCGGCCTGGCCGGCGGCGACGATCGGCGCGGCCGTAGTGAAGTCCGGCTCGCCGATTTCCAGGTGGATCACGTCGTGCCCGGCAGCTTGCAGCTCATTGGCCCTGGCCAGCAGCGCCATGACGTGGAAGGGTTCGATGGCGCGGCTGCGCGCACTGTAGGGGTGGGCCATGACCTTCTCTCAATTGGGTCTAAACTGGAGATTCTACCTCTGCACGCCAACGAACGTACGGCTCGCGCCGATGTCAACAAGCAGGATCGGGCGGGGTAGCGCACCCCCGATCTATCTGGTAAGTTCGGCGGCTCGCAGTCGCAGGGCCGGCGGTCGCCGGGGATGGAGCATCCTGCGCATTGGATCAGATGAGTGAGAGGCGGTCTATTCATGTCCACCGTAGAAAAGCAAAAAACCGGTCAAACCATGTACGGTGTCGAGCCCTATAAAGAGACCAAGGGCGAAGAGTACATGGGCGAGCCCATGAAGAAGCACTTCACCAAGCTTCTCAATGCCTGGAAAGGCGAGCTCATGCAAAGTGTGGATCGCACTGTAGACCACATGAAGGATGAAGCTGCGAACTTCCCTGACCCGGCCGACCGTGCCAGCCAGGAAGAAGAATTTGCTCTGGAGCTGCGCAACCGTGACCGCGAGCGCAAGCTGATCAAGAAAATCGACAAGACCCTGCAGAAGATCCAGGACGAAGATTACGGCTGGTGCGAATCGTGCGGTATCGAAATCGGCCTGCGCCGCCTCGAAGCCCGCCCAACCGCCGACCTGTGCTTCGACTGCAAGGAAATCGCCGAGAAAAAGGAAAAAACGGTCGGCAAAGGCTGATCTTTCTTCCACCTGAACGGGGCGCATCATGCGCCCCGTTTCATTTATATGCCCAGCCAGACCATGACCCACTCCAGCTACATCGGGCGTTTCGCCCCCACCCCCAGCGGTTTCCTGCACTTTGGCTCGCTGGTGGCCGCCCTCGCCTCCTGGCTTGATGCCCGCGCCGTCAATGGCCGCTGGCTGCTGCGCATGGAAGACACCGACCCACCCCGTGAAATGCCCGGTGCCCGGGATGCGATCCTGCAGACGCTCGAGCGCTACGGCCTGGCGTGGGATGGCGAGGTTGTGTTCCAGAGCCAGCGCCACGATGCCTATGCCGCAGTAGTCGACCGCCTGTTCAACATGGGCCTGGCCTACGCCTGCACCTGCTCGCGCAAGCAGTTGGAGGGCTACAACGGCATCTACCCAGGCTTGTGCCGTAACGCCGGGCATGCCCGTGAAGGCGCGGCGATCCGCTTGCGGGTGCCGGAGCTTATCTATCGTTTTACCGATCGGGTGCAGGGGGAATATCAGCAACACCTGGGCCGTGAAGTGGGCGATTTCGTCATCCAGCGGCGCGACGGGCTTTATGCATACCAGCTAGCGGTGGTGCTGGACGATGCGTGGCAAGGTGTTACCGACATCGTGCGCGGCGCCGACCTGCTCGACAACACCCCGCGCCAGCTATACCTGCAGGAGCTGCTGGGCTTTTCGCAACCACGCTACCTGCATATACCGCTGATCGTGCAGCCGGATGGGCACAAGCTGGGCAAATCGTACCGCTCGCCGCCACTGCAGGCGGAGCATGCTACACCGCTGCTGTTGCGGGCATTGCGGGCGCTGGGGCAGGAAACAGACCCGGAACTCCTGCTGGCTACACCGGCTGAAGTGCTGGCAGTAGCGCGCACCCAATGGCGGCCGGATGCCATCGCGCAGCGGACCACGGTGCCAGAAGCTGATTTGCGCTGAACCTTTACCGGCGCCTTCGCGGGCATGCTCGCGAAGGGGCCGCCACAGGCAAAGGCTCCCTGAACACAAAAGCCCATTAAATTCAAACCCTTGGCGAACGCTGTGGATTCCCGCTAGCATCCCCCCTGCCATTTGCGCCAATAATAAGTTCAAGCCCGCAGCGCCCAACCATCGAGGCCAGCATGTACATCTATCGTTTGGTCCTGCTTTTGGTCGTGGGGATCTACCTGTTCTCCCCGGCCATCATGGACTGGTGGATCGAACCGACCGGAGCCTGGTACCGCCCCTACCTGCTCTGGCTGATCCTGATCGTCGTCACCTTTATCCTGCAGAGCCAACGAGATGCCGATGAGCTTTAGTCTGACCCAGATGATCCTGATCAGCGCCGGGTACCTCATGGTGCTGTTCGGCGTGGCCTGGATCAGCGAGCGTGGGCTGATCCCGCGCGCAATCATTCGCCACCCACTTACCTACACCCTGTCGCTGGGCGTGTATGCCAGTGCCTGGGCTTTCTATGGCTCGGTGGGCCTGGCCTACCAGTACGGCTACGGCTTCCTCGCCTGTTACCTGGGGGTGTCCGGCGCGTTCCTGCTGGCACCGGTGCTGCTGTACCCGATCCTGAAGATCACCCGCACCTACCAGCTTTCATCACTGGCCGACCTGCTGGCGTTCCGTTTTCGCAGCACCTGGGCCGGGGCTTTGACCACCATCATCATGCTGATCGGCGTGCTGCCGCTGCTCGCCCTGCAGATTCAGGCGGTGGCCGACTCGATCAGCATCCTCACCGGTGAGCCAGTCAAGGCCCGGGTGGCATTTGCCTTCTGTACACTGATCATCCTGTTCACCATTTTCTTCGGCTCGCGGCACATCGCCACGCGCGAAAAGCATGAAGGCCTGGTATTCGCCATCGCCTTCGAGTCGGTAATCAAGCTGCTGGCACTGGGTGGCATTGGCCTGTATGCGCTATACGGCGTGTTCGGCGGCCCACACGAGCTGGAAGTCTGGCTGCTGCAGAACCAGACCGCCCTGGCAGCCCTGCACACTCCGCTGCAGGAAGGCCCATGGCGCACCCTGCTGCTGGTGTTCTTCGCCTCGGCCATCGTCATGCCGCACATGTACCACATGGCCTTCACCGAAAACCTCAACCCGCGCTCGCTGGTCAGCGCCAGCTGGGGCCTGCCGCTGTTCCTGCTGCTGATGAGCCTGGCGGTACCGCTGGTGCTGTGGGCCGGCCTGCGCCTGGGCGCCAGCACCAACCCCGAGTACTTCACCTTGGGCCTGGGCATTGCCGCGAACAACCAGGCTCTGGCGCTGCTGGCTTATATCGGCGGCCTGTCCGCCGCCAGCGGGTTGATCATCGTCACCACCCTGGCCCTGTCGGGGATGGCCCTCAACCACTTGGTACTGCCGCTGTACCAACCACCGGCCGAGGGCAATATCTACCGCTGGCTGAAATGGACCCGTCGGGCGCTGATCGTTGCCATCATTACCGCCGGGTTCATGTTCTACCTGACTCAGAACAACCACCAGAGCCTGGCCAATCTGGGTATCGTCGCCTTCGTGGCGACATTGCAGTTCCTGCCAGGGGTACTGTCGGTGCTGTACTGGCCAACCGCCAACCGCCGCGGCTTCATCGCCGGGCTGCTGGCCGGTACCCTGGTCTGGATGGTAACCATGCTGCTGCCGCTGCTGGGCAACCTGCAGGGTTTCTACATCCCGCTGCTGGACATGATCTATGTGCTGGACGATACCAGCTGGCACATGGCGGCCATTGCTTCGCTGGCGGCCAACGTGCTGCTGTTCACCCTCATCTCGCTGTTCACCAACGCCAGCAGCGAAGAGGTCAGCGCCGCCGAAGCCTGCGCGGTGGACAACGTGCGCCGCCCGCAACGCCGGGAACTGCACGCTGCCTCTCCGCAGGAATTCGCTACCCAGCTGGCCAAACCGCTGGGTGCCAAGGCTGCGCAAAAAGAAGTGGAGCAGGCCCTGCGTGACCTGTACCTGCCGTTCGACGAGCGCCGCCCCTATGCCCTGCGCCGCCTGCGCGACCGAATCGAGGCCAACCTGTCGGGCCTGATGGGGCCAAGCGTGGCCCAGGACATGGTCGAAACCTTCCTGCCGTACAAGTCCGGTAACGAAAACTACGTGACCGAGGACATCCACTTCATCGAAAGCCGCCTGGAAGACTACCACTCGCGCCTGACCGGCCTGGCTGCCGAACTGGATGCCTTGCGCCGTTACCATCGGCAGACCCTGCAAGAGTTGCCCATGGGTGTCTGCTCACTGGCCAAGGACCAGGAAATCCTCATGTGGAACAAGGCCATGGAAGAGCTCACCGGCATTGCCGCCAAGCACGTGGTCGGCTCACGCCTGGTGACCATCGGCGAACCCTGGCGCGGCCTGCTGCAAGGCTTCATCAATGTGCCCGACGAGCACCTGCACAAGCAGCGCCTGGCCCTGGACGGCCAACCGCGCTGGCTGAACCTGCACAAAGCGGCGATCGACGAGCCGCTGGCCCCGGGTAACAGTGGCTTGGTACTGCTGGTGGAAGACCTTACCGAAACTCAGGCGCTGGAAGACAAACTGGTGCATTCCGAGCGCCTGGCCAGCATTGGCCGCCTGGCTGCGGGCGTGGCCCACGAAATCGGCAACCCCATCACCGGCATCGCCTGCCTGGCGCAGAACCTGCGCGAAGAACGCGAAGGCGATGGCGAGATCACCGAGTTGTCCAGCCAGATCCTCGAACAGACCAAGCGCGTGTCGCGAATCGTCCAGTCGCTGATGAGCTTCGCCCATGCCGGCGGTAGCGTCCAGAACAGCGAAGAACCCGTGTGCCTGGCCGAAGTGGCACAGGACGCCATCGGTCTGCTGGCGTTGAACCGGCGCAATTTCGAAGTACAGTTCTTCAACCTCTGCGACCCGGACCACTGGGCCGAAGGGGACCCGCAGCGCCTGGCCCAGGTGCTGATCAACCTGCTTTCCAATGCCCGCGATGCCTCGCCGCCCGGCAGTGCCGTGCGTGTGCGCAGCGAAGCCAGCGAGCACACCGTCGACCTCATCGTCGAGGACGAGGGCAGCGGGATCCCGAAGAACATCATGGACCGCCTGTTCGAACCGTTCTTCACCACCAAGGACCCGGGCGAAGGAACCGGACTGGGGCTCGCTCTGGTCTATTCCATCGTGGAAGAGCATTATGGGCAAATCACCATCGACAGCCCGGCCGATATCGAACGGCAACGTGGCACCCGGATCCGCGTGACCCTGCCCCGGCATGTCGTAGCGACGTCCCCTGAAATTCGAGACCGTCGAGAGAATTGAATCAATGCCGCATATTCTGATCGTCGAAGACGAAACCATCATCCGCTCGGCCTTGCGTCGTCTGCTTGAGCGGAACCAGTACCAGGTCAGCGAAGCCGGCTCGGTGCAGGAAGCCCAGGAACGCTTCAGCATTGCCACCTTCGACCTGATCGTCAGTGACCTGCGCTTGCCAGGCGCGCCTGGCACCGAGCTGATCAAGCTTGGCCAAGGCACCCCGGTGCTGATCATGACCAGCTACGCCAGCCTGCGCTCGGCGGTGGACTCGATGAAAATGGGCGCGGTGGACTACATCGCCAAGCCCTTCGACCACGACGAGATGCTGCAGGCCGTGGCACGCATCCTGCGCGACCGCCAGAACGCTCCGGCCGCTGCACCGGCTGCCGAGCCACGCGTCAGCAATGGCAAGGCTGCCCCAGCCGAAAAAGGTAGCGCCACAGCGGCCAATGGCGAAATCGGCATCATTGGCTCGTGCCCACCCATGCAGGACATGTACAGCAAGATACGCAAGGTCGCACCCACCGACTCCAACGTGCTCATCCAGGGCGAGTCGGGCACCGGTAAAGAGCTGGTGGCCCGCGCCCTGCACAACCTGTCCCGACGGGCCAAGGCACCGATGATCTCGGTAAACTGTGCGGCCATTCCCGAAACACTGATCGAGTCCGAACTGTTCGGCCACGAAAAAGGTGCGTTTACCGGTGCCAGCGCGGGTCGCGCCGGCCTGGTGGAGGCTGCCGACGGCGGTACGCTGTTCCTCGATGAAATCGGCGAATTGCCGCTCGAAGCCCAGGCCCGCCTGCTGCGTGTCCTGCAGGAAGGCGAGATTCGACGGGTAGGTTCGGTGCAGTCGCAAAAGGTCGATGTGCGCCTGATCGCAGCGACCCACCGCGACCTGAAAAACCTTGCCAAGGCTGGGCAGTTCCGTGAGGACTTGTACTACCGCCTGCACGTGATCGCCCTGAAGCTGCCGGCCCTGCGCGAGCGCGGCAGCGACGTGAACGAGATTGCCAGTGCCTTCCTCGCCCGCCAGCGCGCACGCATCGGCCGTGACGACCTGCACTTCTCGGCCGAGGCCGAGCAGGCCATTCGTCACTACAGCTGGCCAGGTAACGTCCGTGAGCTGGAAAACGCCGTGGAGCGGGCGGTGATTCTTAGCGAGAGCGCAGAAATTTCCGCCGACCTGCTGGGTATCGACATCGAGCTGAGTGACCTGGAAGAGGATGACCTCCTCGACAATGCCTTGGTCGCAGCGAGTTCTGGCGGCAACAATGCCAGCCACGAGCCGACCGAAGACCTGTCGCTGGAGGACTACTTCCAGCATTTCGTGCTCGAGCATCAGGACCACATGACCGAGACCGAACTGGCACGCAAGCTCGGCGTCAGCCGCAAGTGCCTGTGGGAACGCCGTCAGCGCTTGGGCATTCCACGGCGCAAGAGCAACGCCACCAGCGAGTAATTGAGTTCGGCACAGCATTTATGTCGCCTTCGAGATCGAGCGCCGCACGGGCGCTCGATCTCGAAGGCGCTGAGTGCTTGACGGAGAACACCGCAGGTAACACCTCAGTCCCCCCAAAAATCTGTTACCCCACCTTTCCGCCGTAACAGTTCCCGAGGCGTACGGTAACGAAATCCCGCCATTTTGGACCTACCGGAAATCGCCAAACCCTCTCAAGCCCTTGATTTTAAAGGATTTACAAAAGTTGGCACGGCACCTGCTATATGCTTAGTACAAAAACAATAACAAGCACTGAATCTAAAATAAGAACAAGACGAAACGGCTCACGCACAATAAAAACAAGACGGCGGAGGCGCAGCTAACTGATTCTTTTGGAGAGGATGCGTGTTTGGGGCTTGCCCCACGACCAGGCAGAGAACAACAAAAACTGCACTAAAAAGCAGCGCCTGAACTGGTTGGATCGACAGATCAACGTGACATCAGCGGCCAAAGCAATCCGTTTGCTCTTTACCCCCGGTTTGGGGGTCGTCCACAAGCTTTGAGATTTGTGGGCAGGGCACTCAACAAAAACAAGAAGCCCAGCAAAAAAATAATAAGAGCACGCAACGACACTTCTTGGGGAGCTTAGGCTCCCCTTGTCGTTTCTGTCTTCCTGGCAGGCATCCTGCTACCCGCCTACACCATTCCCTGAGTAAATGCTAGAATCCCCGCCCATCATGCGGCCATTCTCCTATTCTTGGCCGAACATTCCTTCAAACAGTGCATCCCATGCTGAAGAAGCTGTTCCAGTCGTTCCGCCCGCCCGTACCGGGCCAGCACCACAGGCGCACCACGCCTGAGGTGATCAACAAGAGCCAGCACTCGCTGCAGCGCCACCAGTTCAGCCGCCATGCGGTGAACATTGTCGAGCGCCTGCAAAGTGCCGGTTACCAGGCTTACCTGGTCGGTGGCTGTGTCCGCGACCTGATGCTCGGCATTACGCCGAAGGACTTCGACGTCGCCACCAGCGCCACCCCCGAACAGGTCCGAGCCGAATTCCGTAACGCGCGCATCATTGGTCGCCGCTTCAAGCTGGTCCACGTGCATTTTGGCCGTGACATCATCGAAGTCGCCACTTTCCGCGCCCACCACTCGGACGAAGACCAGGGTGACAGCCACCGTTCGTCGCATAACGCCAGTGGTCGTATCCTGCGTGACAACGTGTACGGCACCCTTGAAGAAGACGCGCAACGCCGCGACTTCACCATCAATGCCCTGTACTACGACCCGGTCAGCGAGCGCATCCTCGACTACGC
Source organism: Pseudomonas sp. LB-090624 (assembly GCF_003205205.1). Lineage (GTDB taxonomy): Bacteria > Pseudomonadota > Gammaproteobacteria > Pseudomonadales > Pseudomonadaceae > Aquipseudomonas. Next base: position 50,545 of record NZ_QJRL01000026.1, on the reverse strand, counting down.
CAACGGCGTGCACGATGTGCGCAACCGCCTGCTGCGGCTGATCGGCGACCCTACCCACCGCTACCAGGAAGACCCGGTGCGCATGCTGCGCGCGGTGCGTTTCGCCGCCAAGCTGGACTTCGGTATCGAGAAGCACACATTCAAGCCGATCCGCGAACTGGCGCCATTGCTGCGCGAAATCCCGCCGGCGCGCCTGTTCGAAGAATGCCTCAAGCTGTTCCTGTCCGGCCAAGGCGCCATCGCCTTCGAAATGCTCGTCGACCTGGAGCTGTTCGAACCTTTGTTCCCGGCCAGTGCGCACGCCCTGGAAGAGCGCCCAACCTACACCCACACGCTGATCAGCCAGGCACTGAACAACACCGACCTACGAGTGAAGCAAGGCAAACCGGTGACGCCTGCCTTCCTGTTCGCTGCACTGCTGTGGCCTGCCCTGCCGGCGCGTGTACTGCACTTGCAGAACCAGGGCGTGCCGCCGATTCCGGCCATGAATGGCGCAGCCCACGACCTGATCGCCGAGCAATGCGCGCGCATCGCCATTCCCAAGCGCTTCACCCTGCCGATCCGCGAGATCTGGGACATGCAGGAGCGCCTGCCTCGCCGCAGTGGCAAGCGCGCCGACATGCTGCTGGACAACCCGCGCTTCCGCGCCGGTTACGACTTCCTGCTGCTGCGTGAATGTGCCGGAGAAGAAACCGACGACCTGGGCCAGTGGTGGACCGATTACCAGGATGCCAACGACAGCGAGCGTCGCGAGATGATTCGTGAGCTGGGCAGCCGTGACGAAGGTAGCGCAGCCGGCCCGCGCAAACGCAAGCGCAGCGGCAGCAAACGCAAGCGCAGTGGTGACGAGGCGTTCGAGTGAAGACGCGCGCCTACCTAGGCCTGGGCAGCAACCTGGACGCACCTGCCGAACAGCTGCGCAGCGCCTTGCAGGCGCTCGACCAGGTTGAAGCCACACGTCTGGTGGCAGCCTCGGCCTTGTACACCAGCGATTCGCTGTTACCCGGCCAGCCGCGTTACACCAACGCCGTCGCTGCCGTGGACACCGCCCTGGCGCCACTGGCCCTGCTCGATGCGCTGCAGGCCATCGAAAACGGCCAGGGCCGCGTGCGCACAGAGCGCTGGGGGCCACGTACGCTGGACCTGGATATCCTGCTGTTCGGCGACCAGGTGCTCGACGAGCCACGCCTGAAAGTGCCCCATTACCACATGCATGCTCGCCCTTTCGTACTGTACCCGCTGGCCGAACTGGTACCGGGGGACTTCCGCCTGGCCGATGGCCGCGCCCTCGCGCAACTGCTCGACGACTGCCCATTCGTCGGCCTGGAACGCCTGTGAACCGGGCGTTCCAGGCGGCTACACACTCCCGGTAACGCCCGTAACACCCTGATCGTAACAATGCGGTAACAGGGTGATTGACTTCCCCCACCTCGCTCACGACTATAGGCGTCCCGTGTGGCACCAAAGTGCCGCATACCCGTATTTAGGCCCGGACGGACCTGTGCCCGAACATCACGCGCGATGATGTGCCGCTCCGGAAGATGACTACACACGTTGAATGCAGTCGTTTTTTACAGCGCCTGAACGAGGAATTTCCGACATGCCTGAAGTAACCCTCACCACCCTCAATGGCCTCAAGGCCAAGGGTGAAAAGATCACCATGCTGACCTGCTACGATGCGACTTTCGCCAAGGCAGCGAGCCAGGCCGGCGTTGAAGTGTTGCTGGTAGGCGACTCGCTGGGGATGGTCCTGCAAGGCCACGACAGCACACTGCCGGTCACCACTGCGGACATGGCCTACCACACCGCCAGCGTCAAGCGTGGCAACCATGGGGCGCTGATCCTCGCCGACCTGCCGTTCATGGCCCATGCCACCCCGGAACAAGCCTTTGCCAACAGCGCCACGCTGATGCAGGCCGGCGCCCACATGATCAAGATAGAAGGCGCGGCCTGGCTGGGCGAAACCATCCGCCTGCTGGCCGAGCGTGGCGTGCCGGTGTGCGCGCACATGGGCTTGACCCCGCAAACCGTCAACGTGCTGGGCGGCTACAAGGTGCAGGGCCGCCAGGAAGCCCAGGCCCGGCAAATGCGCGCTGACGCCATTGCCTTGGAGCAGGCCGGTGCGGCCATGCTGCTGCTCGAATGCGTTCCCAGCGAACTGGCGGCAGAAATCACCAATGCCGTGGGCATCCCGGTAATCGGCATTGGCGCCGGCAGCGCCACCGATGGCCAGGTTCTGGTGCTTCACGACATGCTTGGCCTGTCGCTGAGCGGCCGGGTCCCCAAGTTCGTGAAGAACTTCATGCAAGGCCAGCCAGATATCCACAGCGCCCTCGTCGCTTACGTCGAGGCCGTCAAGCAAGTCAGCTTCCCAGGCAGCGAACACGGGTTCAGTGCATGAATACAGTCAAGACCGTCCGCGAACTGCGCGCGGCAGTAGCCCGCGCACGCGGTGAAGGCAAGCGCATCGGCTTCGTGCCGACCATGGGCAACCTGCACAGCGGCCACGCCGCGCTGGTGACCAAGGCGGCGCAGCGTGCCGATTTCGTGGTCGCCAGTATCTTCGTCAACCCGCTGCAGTTCGGTGCCAACGAAGACCTCGACAAATATCCGCGTACCCTTGCCGCCGACCAGGAACGCCTGCTGCAGGCCGGCTGCAACCTGCTGTTCGCGCCCACCGTGGAAGAGATGTACCCCGACGGCATGACCGTACAGACCCGCGTCAGCGTGCCCGGGCTTTCCGAAGGCCTGTGCGGCGCCAGCCGACCCGGGCATTTCGAGGGCGTGGCCACGGTGGTCAGCAAGCTGTTCAACATGGTCCAGCCGGACCTTGCCGTGTTCGGCGAGAAAGACTTCCAGCAGTTGGCGGTTATCCGCGCCATGGTGCGGGACCTGAACATGCCGATCCAGATCATTGGCGAACCGACCGTACGGGCGGAGGATGGCCTGGCGCTGTCGTCGCGCAATGGTTACCTCACGCCGGAGCAACGTGCGACTGCGCCGGTGCTGTACCGTACGTTGCAGCACATTGCAGCGGCCATCAGCCGTGGCCAACGGGATTTTGCCGCACTGGTCGCTGAAGGGCAGGCACAGCTGAGTGCTGCGGGTTTGCGCCCGGATTATCTGGAAGTGCGCCATGCTGTGAGCCTGCGCCCGGCCGTGATCGATGATCGAGACCTGGTGGTGATTGCGGCGGCTTACCTGGGTAACACACGGTTGATCGACAACCTTTACCTGCATGTGGAAGAAAAAACCGCGTAACGGCCTGGGCTGCCTGGCAGCCCATTCGCGGCAAGAGCCCGCTTCCACAGGGGCTCCAAAATCACTCCGCCATACCCATTCCCAGCGCGTGGCCTTTGCCTATAATGATGCCAGCCTGAACCCGGCAACGACTGCCGTGTCCAAGGCCTCACCACGCACCAAGGGAATCCCGCGCAATGGCGTATTACCGTACACCCCACGATGTGACGGCGCTGCCCGCCTGGCAGGCGCTTCAGCAACACCGCGACGCCATGCAGAGTTTCAGCATGCGCGAAGCCTTCGCCGCCGATGCCAAACGCTTCGACCAGTTTTCCCTTAGCGCCTGCGGCCTGTTCCTCGACTACTCGAAAAACCTGATCACCGAGCAAAGCCGCGACCTGCTGGTCAAACTGGCCGATGAGGTGGGCCTGCAGGACGCCATCAAGGCGATGTTCGGCGGCGAAATCGTCAATGCCTCCGAAGGCCGCCCGGTGCTGCACACCGCGCTGCGCCGGCCCGTGGGCGACAAGCTCAGTGTCAATGGCACGAACATCATGCCGGAAGTGCACAAGGTACTGAACCAGATCACCGAGCTGGTTGGCCGTATCCACGATGGGCTGTGGCGCGGCTACAGCGAAAAGCCGATCACCGACGTGGTCAACATTGGCATCGGCGGCTCCTTCCTTGGCCCAGAGCTGGTGTCCGAGGCGCTGTTGCCCTATGCCCAGCGCGGTGTTCGCTGCCATTACCTGGCAAACATCGACGGCAGTGAGTTCCACGAGCTGTCGGCCAGCCTGCGGGCCGAAACCACCCTGTTCATCGTCTCGTCGAAGTCGTTCAACACCCTCGAGACGCTGAAAAAGGCCATGGCCGCTCGTCCCTGGTACCGGGCCCAGGGCGGGTCGGAAGCCGAGCTTTACCGCCACTTCATCGCCGTTTCCAGCAATAAGGCCGCCGCGGTGGCCTTCGGTATTCGCGAAGAGAACATCTTCCCGATGTGGGACTGGGTGGGCGGGCGTTATTCGCTGTGGTCGGCCATCGGCCTGCCAATCGCCCTGGCCATCGGCATGGCCAACTTCAAGGAACTGCTGTCCGGTGCCTACACCATGGACCAGCACTTCCAGACCGCGCCATTCGACAAGAACATGCCGGTACTGCTGGCCCTGCTGGGCGTGTGGTACGGCAATTTCTGGAATGCCAGCAGCCACGCGATCCTGCCGTACGACCATTACCTGCGCAACATCACCAAGCACCTGCAGCAGCTGGACATGGAGTCCAACGGCAAGAGCGTGCTGCAGGACGGCACCCCGGTGAAGACCGACACTGGCCCGGTGATCTGGGGCGGCGTCGGCTGTAACGGCCAGCACGCCTACCATCAGTTGCTGCACCAAGGCACCCAGCTGATTCCGGCCGACTTCATCGTACCGGTCGTGAGCTTCAACCCGGTGGCCGACCATCACCAATGGCTGTACGCCAACTGCCTGTCGCAGAGCCAGGCGCTGATGCTCGGCAAGACCCGCGACGAAGCCGAAACCGAATTGCGTGGCAAAGGCCTGAGCGAAGCGGACATCGAAAAGCTGGCCCCGCACAAGGTGATCCCGGGTAACCGCCCGAGCAACACCTTGGTGGTCGAGCGTATCAGCCCGCGTCGTCTCGGCGCGCTGGTGGCGATGTACGAGCACAAGGTGTTCGTGCAGAGCGTGATCTGGGGTATCAATGCCTTCGATCAGTGGGGCGTGGAGCTGGGCAAGGAGTTGGGCAAGGGCGTATACCAGCGCCTGGTCGGCAGCCTGGAAGACAGCGCCGAAGACGGCTCTACCCAAGGCCTGATCAACTATTTCCGCGGCCGTCACCGCGGTTGATTCGAGACCTTCGCTAGCCTCTTCGCGGGTTTGCCCGCCCCCGCAGGCACAACACAGCCGTCCACGGCTGTGCGGTACCTGTGGGAGGGCAAGCCGGCGAGGTGGCCTGCACAGGTTGAACACCGCTCCCAGCTACACTGTCCTATCGAATAGCCGTTGCAGTCCCTCGCCCCTTACAAGAGCAGGACCACCGCCATGTTCGATATCCGCAATTACCCCCAGGCCCTGGCCGTCAGCCAGTCCGCCGCCCTCACCCCCGAAGACTACCGCCGCCTCTACCGCCAGTCGGTCGAAGACCCAGACACCTTCTGGGCCGAACAGGCCAAGCGCCTGGACTGGATCAAACCCTGGTCAAGCGTGCAGCAATGCGACCTGCGTACCGGCAAGGCCCGCTGGTTCGACGGCGCTCAACTCAACGTCAGCTTCAACTGCATCGACCGTCACCTGGCCAAGCGCGGCGAACAGACCGCCCTGCTTTGGGAAGGCGACGAGCCGGGCGACTCCAAGGCCATCAGCTACCGCGAACTGCATCGCCAGGTTTGCCGCCTGGCCAACGCGCTGAAAGCACGCGGGGTAAAAAAAGGCGACCGGGTGTGCATCTATATGCCGATGATCCCTGAGGCGGCGTTCGCCATGCTCGCCTGCACCCGCATCGGCGCCATCCACTCGGTCGTGTTCGGCGGCTTCTCGCCCGATGCCCTGCGCGACCGCATCCTCGATGCCGACTGCCGCACGGTGATCACAGCCGATGAAGGGGTGCGCGGTGGCAAGCGCATCCCTCTGAAACAGAATGTCGACAAGGCACTGGCCAGTTGCCCTGCAGTCAGCAGCGTGTTCGTGGCGCGTCGCACGGGTGGCGATGTCGCCTGGACCGAAGGCCGCGACCTCTGGTACCACGAGGCAACGGAACAGGCAGGCGACACTTGCGCCCCCGAGCCGATGGATGCCGAAGACCCGCTGTTCATCCTCTACACCTCTGGCAGCACCGGCAAACCCAAGGGGGTAATGCACACCACTGGGGGTTACCTGCTGCAGGCGACCATGACCTTCAAGGTCGTGTTCGACTACCGTGACGGCGAGGTGTTCTGGTGCACCGCCGACGTTGGCTGGGTCACCGGCCACAGCTACATCGTCTATGGCCCGCTGGCCAATGGTGCGATTTCGCTGATGTTCGAGGGCGTGCCCAACTACCCAGACACTTCGCGCTTCTGGCAGGTGGTGGACAAGCACCAGGTGAATATCTTCTACACCGCCCCGACTGCGCTGCGTGCGCTAATGCGCGAGGGCTCGGCGCCACTGCAGAGTACCTCGCGCAAAAGCCTGCGCCTGCTGGGCAGCGTCGGCGAACCGATCAACCCCGAAGCCTGGGAGTGGTACTTCGAGGAGGTAGGGCAAAAGCGCTGCCCCATCGTCGATACCTGGTGGCAGACCGAAACCGGCGGCATCATGCTCACGCCACTGCCGGGCACGCAGTCACTCAAACCCGGCTGCGCCACCCAGCCCATGTTCGGCGTGCAACCGGTGCTGCTGGACGAAAAAGGCCAACCGATCGAAGGCCCCGGCGCCGGCCTGCTGGCGATCAAGGCCAGCTGGCCCGGACAGATCCGCAGTGTCTACGGCGACCACCAGCGTATGGTCGACACCTACTTCAAGCCCTTGCCCGGCTACTACTTCACCGGTGACGGTGCCCGCCGCGATGCCGATGGCGACTACTGGATCACCGGGCGCATCGACGATGTGATCAACGTTTCCGGGCACCGCATCGGCACCGCTGAAGTGGAAAGCGCGCTGGTACTGCATGACAGCGTGGCCGAAGCAGCGGTGGTCGGCTACCCCCACGACCTCAAGGGCCAGGGCGTCTACGCCTTCGTCACGACCATGAATGGCGTGTCGCCGGATGACGCACTGAAGGCCGAGCTGCTGGCCCTGGTCAGCAAGGAAATCGGCAGCTTCGCCAAGCCCGAGCTGATTCAGTGGGCACCCGCGCTACCCAAGACGCGCTCAGGCAAGATCATGCGGCGTATACTGCGCAAAATCGCCTGCAATGAGCTGGACAACCTGGGCGATACATCGACCCTGGCCGACCCCAGCGTGGTGCAAGGCCTGATCGACAAACGCCTCAATCAGTAACCGGCGGCCATCGCTCCTGGCCGCCCTGCCCCCGCAGGTCGCCATGGAAGCCCTTCGCCGCCGCATCGAAACCCAGGTCATGAGCCTCACCGGGCTGGCCCTCGGCCAGCTCGACCTCGAATCGCCCAAAGGCGACCCTGGCCTGTTCGGCCCACACAGCATCAGCTGGCAGGTACACGGCGACTTCCCGAGCATGCTCGTGGGCGGGATCAGTGCGCTGATGTTGCAGTTGTTGCATCCGCTGGCCCTCGCCGGGGTCTGGGACCATTCCAATTTTCGTGAAGACCTGCTGGGCCGCCTGCGCCGTACCAGCCAGTTCATCTCCGGTACTACCTTCGGCGCCACAGGCGATGCTGAATGGTTGATCGACAAGGTCCGCACCATCCACCTGCTGGTGACCGGTACCGCTGCGGATGGCCGACCGTATGCGGCCAGCGACCCGGATTTGCTGACCTGGGTGCATGTGGCGGAGGTCAGCAGCTTTCTCGCCGCCCATCTGCGCTACCGCAACCCACACCTGTCGCCCGCAGAACAGGACGCCTACTACGACGAAATCGCCCTGATTGCCGAGCGCCTCGGTGCACGCGACGTGCCGCGTTCACGCCAGCAGGTGGAAGATTACTTGCAACGCCTGCGCCCGCAGCTGCACTGCGACGCACGCAGCCATGAGGTGATGCAGATCCTGCTAGCGGCCCCCGCACCCAGCCGGCTGGCACAACCAGTGGGCAAACTGATGCTGCACGCGGGTATCGACCTGCTGCCGGGCTGGGCCCAGTCCATGCTCGGCTTGCAGCACGGGCCCTTGCAGCAACGCCTGATCCGCCTTGGCCTGAAACGTACTGCACCGGTGCTGCGCTGGGCCATGCGTGACGGCTCGGCGCACCGTGCCAGGCGGCGCATGGGCATTGACTGAGGGCAAATGGTCCGCCCAGCGGAACTGATTTAACGTGCCATACTCCAAGCACTCCTGCCAAGACAGACGAAGCGACACATGTACAAAGGATTGACTCGCGCCGCTGGCGCAATCGCGGCACTGGTAGCGCTCTACAGCCTGCTCGGCTTTCTCATTGTTCCCGGTGTCGCGCTGCGCATCGCCAACCAGCAGTTGGCCCAGTACGCCACTGTACCGGCCCACCTTGAACGCATCGAGCTCAACCCCTTCAGCCTGGAGCTCACGGTGTGGGGCCTGCAGATTGGCGAGCCAGGCAAGGAGCAGGTCGGCTTCGAGCGGCTATACGCCAACCTCTCGCTCGATAGCCTGTGGACCCGCGCCCTGCACCTGGAAGCAGTCGAACTCGACAAGCCGCGCAATGAAGTGCTGTTCGCCAAGGACGGCAGCCTCAACCTGACCGGGTTGTTCAAGCTGCCGCCCAGCGAGGCCAAAGCCGACGAGCCCCCCAGCGATCCGTTTCCTCTGCGCATTGGCAGCATCAAGCTCAAGGAAGGTTTCCTGCACTTTCAGGACATGCGCCCGAGCGAGCCGATCGAGTTCCTCTACGACAACATGAATCTGGAGCTGAAAAACCTCAGCACCTTGCCTGATGACAACGCCGACATGACCTTGGTGGCCAACGGCCCGAACGGCGGGCGCATCGACTGGAACGGGACCCTGAGCCTGTCACCGATCGCCTCCGAGGGTACGCTGAAGGTCACCGACGCCAAGATGAAACTGTTCTGGCCCTATGTGCGCGATGCCGTACCGCTGGTGCTGGAAGACGGGGTTGTCAGCCTGGATACCCACTACAAGCTCAACCTCGCCAAACAGACCGAGCTGCTACTGGACAACACCTCGGTGCGCATCGCGCCATTCGCCATCAAGGCACCGGACGGCCGACCACTGGCACGCCTGGCCAAGCTTGAAGTGAGCGAGACTTCGGTCGATCTGGTCAAGCAGCTGGTTACCGTGGGCAAGGTCCGTAGCGAAAAACTGGAAACCTGGGCCGCGCTAGAGAAAGACGGCCAACTCGACTGGCAAAAACTGTTCGCCGGCCAGCCGGCCAAGGCTACACCCAAGGAAAAGGCCGAACCGGCCGCCGCTGAGCCTACGCCCGAGGAGAAAGCGGCCAAGGCGCCAGGCAAGCCGTGGCAGGTGCTGCTCAAGGACGTGCAGCTGCGCAACTATCTGGTGCACCTGGCTGACCGTACGCAGAAAGAGCCGGTAGCCTTGGACGTAGGCCCGCTCAACGCCGATCTGCAGGGCTTCGACAGCCTCAACCAGACACCCTTCAACCTCAAGCTGGATACCGGCGTCGGTAAGCAAGGCAAGCTGCAGGCGGCCGGCCAGGTCAACCTGGCGCCGGTGTGGGCCAAGCTCGATGTAAGCACCCGCGATATCGACCTGCGCGTGGCCCAGGCCTACATCAGCCCGTTCATCCTGCTGGAACTGCGCAGCGGCATGCTCTCGACCGACCTCAAGGTCGACCTGAAGAACACCACGCCGCTGGCCTTCAATGTAACCGGCAAGGCGCAGGTCAGCCAGTTGCATACCCTCGACACCATCAAGAGCCGCGACTTCGTCAAATGGCAGCAGGTGAATGTCGACGGCTTGTCCTACGTGCACGGCGACGCACTGTCGATCGACAAGGTGACGCTGCTGCAACCCTATGCGCGCTTCATCATCAACGAAGACCGCACCACCAACGTGAATGATCTGCTGATCCCGCAACCGGCCGACGCCCCCGCCAGCAGCCAGCCCAAGCCGACCACCGCCAGCAACAGCAAACCGCTCGGCATTCGCATCGGCCAGATCGACATCAACGATGGCTCGGCCAACTTTGCCGACCTGTCGCTTACCCCCAACTTCGCCACGGCCATCCAGCAACTCAACGGGCAGATCGGCACCATCGACAACCGCAAGCCGACGCCGGCCAAGGTCGACGTCAAGGGCAAGGTAGACCGCTACGCACCGGTTACCATCAAGGGCGCCCTCAACCCGTTCAACCCATTGGCCAGCCTGGACATCGCCACCAGCTTCAAGCGCGTCGAGCTGACTACCTTGACGCCCTACTCCGGCAAGTTCGCGGGCTACCGCATCCGCAAGGGGCGGCTCAACCTCGACCTGCACTACCTGATCACCAACGGCCAGCTCAAGGCAGAGAACAAGGTGGTGGTGGAGCAGTTGCAACTGGGTGAGAAAGTTGACAGCCCAGATGCGGTCGACCTGCCGATCCGCTTGGCGGTGGCATTGCTCAAGGATACCGAGGGCAAGATCTCGATCGAGCTGCCGGTGTCTGGCGACCTGAACAACCCGCAGTTCAGCGTGATGCCGATCGTCTGGCAGACCCTGCGCAACCTGGTGCTGCGCGCTGCGCAAGCGCCGTTCAAGTTCATTGGCGGGCTGATAACTGGCGGGGGTTCGGAAGACCTCGGCAACGTCGCGTTCGCACCCGGTTCCAGCGAACTCAGCGGTGATGCCCAGTCATCGCTGGACAAGCTGGCGTCGGCACTGAAAGAACGCCCAGAACTTCGCCTTGAAATCGAGGGCACCAGCGCCCAGGCCAGCGATGGCCCGCTGATCGCCCAACAGCGCCTCGAGCGCGAGTACCAGGCCACTTGGTACAAGATCCTGCAGCGTCGTGGCGACAAGGTGCCGGCCAATGCCTCGATGCTGGTTGTTGACGACAGTGACAAACCGGCGATGCTCGAAGGCATCTATCGCACCCGCCTGAAGCAGCAGCCGCCTGCCGAATGGGAACAGCTGGGCCGCGACGAGCGCGCGGCCAAGCTGCGCGAGGCCGTGATCAAATCGTGGGCCGAGAGTACCGCCTTGCTGCGTACCTTGGGGCAGGAGCGGGCCAGCAGCATCAAGGACTACCTGGTCGACAAGGGCAAGCTGGAAGACGACCGGGTGTACTTCATCGATACCAACCTGGGGCAGCCTGAGAGCGATGGCCGGGTGGTGACACCGATGCACCTGGATGCCGAGTAGTCCCTGTTCGCAGGCCCGGCTTCTTCGCGGGTTTACCCGCGAGAAGCCAGCTCGGCTTCAAACCAAACGCTGCCCCGACACTGCCGGGTGGTACAACGGCTGCACCTTGTTCCCGGCCGGGTCCAGCAGGTGGAAGCTACGTGCGCCGTCACCATGGTTGAACGGCCGGTCGAGCAAGGTCACGCCACGGGCCTTGAAGTAGGCATACCAGGCCTCCAGTTCCTCCACACTGTCGACAATGAAGCCGTAGTGATCCAGGGTCTGCAACCCGTTGGCCGCCCCTGCCCCACGCCCCAATGACAGGTTGTCGTTACCACAGGTGAGGTACACCAGGTCCTCATTGGCGCGGTTCAGCACTTCCATGCCCAGCACATCGACGTAGAAACGCTCACATTCCTCAAGGTTGGGCACCAGCAGGGCGATATGGCGCAGGCCGTTCAGGCGGCCAGGGCGGGCGGGCAATTCAGACATTGGCGAAGCTCCATTTTTGTATACAATTCATATTCGAATTTAAAACAAAAGGAGCCATTTGTGTACAGTCTGTTCATCAGAACCCGAGTCAAACCCGGATCCGCTGAAGCTTTCCTAACCGCCATCAAGGCCAATGCCGCAGCCTCCGTTGCCACCGAACCTGGCTGTCTGGTGTTCGATGTGTCACAGGACAGGGTCGACCCGCAAGTGATCTACCTCTACGAGATCTACCGTGATGATGCGGCGTATGACGCCCATACACAGACCGCGCACTTTCGCGACAGCCGGCCTCTGGTGGAACCGCTGATCATCGAGCAGGAGTGCTTCGAAAGCGATGTGATTGCGCGCAACCCAATGTACTAGTCATAACGAACAGCCCCGGCATAGGCCGGGGCTGGTGAAACGGTGGCCAAATCCTTTTGGCCGACGGGACAATCCTTATTCGGACTTCAGGCCATCAGCCGACACGGCCTGTACGCCTTTGATCTTTTTGGCGATGGCAACAGCCATCTCTTTCTGCGCATCGGTCACAGCCACGTCAGACGACAGGGACACAACGCCTTTGTTGGTTTCAACCTTGATATCGCTGCCAGGCACCCCTTTCTCGGTCATCAGGTCAGCCTTTACCTTGGTGGTGATCCAGGTATCGGAGGTTGCTTCCTTGGCTTTGGTCACCTCACCGGCCGCCAGCGTCATTGGGGCCTGGGTGGACTGCTGGGCAAATGCCGCGTTAGCCATGGTCAGGGTCAGAGCGGTAGCAGTAGCGGCAGCAATGGCGAACTTCTTCATGTGGGTCACTCCTGTTTTTTGAAAGGTCTGCGCCGAAGGTCCTGGCGTCAGGTATGAAGGTAGTTGCACGCGCTGTGCCACTTTTACCGCTTCGCTTAAGCCCTTATAAATCAACAAGTTAGCAAACAGCCAGCACTGCAGGGGTCGTGCAATTTGCAATCTGCACGGTAAACCTGCATGCAAGATGCAAGTCCGCAAAAGGTTCCCGCAAGGCATTAAAAAAGGGCCCCGAAGGGCCCTTTCCTGTAGCGTCGCAGTCGCTTAGACGCCCGAGGCCTTGGCCGCAGCTACGTCCTTGATCGACAGCTTGATACGGCCGCGGTTGTCCACGTCCAGTACCAGTACTTCGACTTCCTGGCCTTCTTTCAGGATGTCGGTGACTTTCTCGACGCGAGCATCGCTCAGCATGGAGATGTGCACCAGGCCGTCCTTACCAGGCAGGATGTTGACGAAGGCACCGAAATCAACGATGCGCTCAACCTTGCCGACGTAGATCTTGCCGATCTCGGCCTCGGCGGTGATGCCCAGGATGCGCTGCTTGGCAGCTTCTGCCGCTTCCTTGGTTTCGCCGAAGATCTTGATCGAGCCATCGTCTTCGATGTCGATCGAAGCCTTGGTCTCTTCGCAAATGGCGCGAATGGTGGCGCCGCCTTTACCGATGACGTCACGGATTTTGTCGGTGTCGATCTTCATCGCGATCATGGTCGGGGCGTTGGCCGACAGTTCGGTACGCGACTGGCCAATGATCTGGTTCATCTGGCCGAGGATGTTCAGGCGCGCTTCCAGGGCCTGGCCCAGAGCGATTTCCATGATCTCTTCGGTGATGCCGTTGATCTTGATGTCCATCTGCAGCGCGGTGACGCCTTTGGCGGTACCGGCTACCTTGAAGTCCATGTCGCCCAGGTGGTCTTCGTCACCCAGGATGTCGGTCAGGACCGCGAACTTGTCGCCTTCCTTGACCAGGCCCATGGCGATACCAGCCACTGGCGCCTTCATCGGTACACCGGCGTCCATCAGGGCCAGGGAAGCACCGCAGACCGAAGCCATGGAGCTGGAGCCGTTGGATTCGGTGATTTCCGAAACCACACGAATGGTGTACGGGAACACGTCGGCAGCAGGCAGCATGGCCTGGACCGAACGGCGGGCCAGACGGCCGTGGCCGATTTCGCGACGACCAGCACCGCCCATGCGGCCACACTCACCTACCGAGAACGGTGGGAAGTTGTAGTGCAGCATGAAGGGGTCTTTTTTCTCGCCTTCGAGGGTGTCCAGCAGCTGGGCGTCACGGGCAGTACCCAAGGTCGCAACGACCAGGGCCTGGGTCTCGCCACGGGTGAACAGTGCCGAACCGTGGGTTTTCGGCAGCACGCCGACTTCGATGTTCAGCGGGCGCACGGTCTTGGTGTCGCGACCGTCGATCCGAGGCTTGCCGTTGACGATGTTTTCGCGAACGGTGCGGTATTCGATTTCGCCGAAGATGTCTTTTACTTCACCAGCCGAAGGCTGACCTTCTTCACCGGAGAACTTGGCAACCGCCTGGTCGCGCAGCTCGCCCAGGCGCGCATAGCGATCGGCCTTGACAGTGATGGTGTAACCCTGCGAAACCGCTTCGCCGAACTCGGCGCGGATGGCGTTGAACAGCTCGGTGTTGGCAACGGCAGGTTTCCAGTCCCAGGTCGGCTTGCCAGCTTCGGCAGCCAGCTCTTTGACAGCCTGGATCACAGCCTGGAATTCGTCGTGGGCGAACAGCACCGCACCCAGCATCTGGTCTTCGGTCAGCTCTTGGGCTTCCGATTCAACCATCAGCACGGCGTCAGAGGTACCGGCAACGACCATGTCCAGGCTCGAGGCGGCCAGTTGCTCGTAGGTCGGGTTCAGCAGATAGCCGGTGCTTTCGTGGAAGGCAACGCGAGCGGCGCCGATCGGGCCTTCGAACGGAATGCCGGAGATGGCCAGGGCAGCCGAGGTACCGATCATCGCGGCGATGTCCGGGTCGGTCTTCTTGCTGGTGGAAACCACGGTGCAGACGACCTGCACTTCGTTCATGAAGCCTTCCGGGAACAGCGGACGGATCGGACGGTCGATCAGGCGCGAGGTCAGCGTCTCTTTCTCGGAAGGACGGCCTTCACGCTTGAAGAAGCCACCCGGGATCTTGCCGGCGGCGTAGGTCTTTTCCTGGTAGTGAACCGACAGCGGGAAGAAGCCCTTGCCTGGATCAGCCTGCTTGGCGCCTACCACGGTCACCAGCACGGTGACGTCGTTGTCGACGGTAACCAGCACGGCGCCGGTTGCCTGACGGGCAATACGGCCCGTTTCGAGAGTAACGGTCGATTGACCGAACTGGAAAGTCTTGATTACCGGGTTCACGGTTTCCTACCTTTTTCAGTGGCTCTTGGGGGAACTGGTTTCTTGCGAATTCTTGGGCAGAACGGGGAATCGGCCCCATTGACCGTCCAGATACAACACGAGGTTGGGAGCCTGGCAGCTGTGCGGTAAACCGCTCAGCTCAACCAGGCTGCCAACCTCGGAGATACGCGTGACGTGCCCAACGACAATGCTGCGAAACAGCATAGCCGAAGCCTGCGACACGCCATGCACACCACTGACCAGGCCGCTATTAGCGACGCAGGCCCAGGCGACCGATCAGGGCGCTGTAACGAGTGGTGTCTTTGCCCTTCAGGTAGTCCAGCAGCTTACGACGCTGGTTGACCATACGAATCAGGCCACGACGGGAGTGGTGGTCTTTATCGTTGGCCTTGAAGTGGCCTTGCAGCTTGTTGATGTTGGCGGTCAGCAGAGCAACCTGCACTTCCGGGCTACCGGTATCACCGGCGGCTTGCTGATATTCGGCAACGATCTGAGCTTTTTCTTCAACGCTGAGGGCCATTTGGCTTCTCCTGATAACGGATCCCGCATGCGGGGTCCAATAGGCCAGGGACAAATCCCTGTATTAATAAAAAAGGTGTGACCGTGCCTACTGACAGCCACCCTTGATGCCGTGGGGCTTGGCACCAGCCTTGCCCCCCGGTTTCGGTCATTCCGACCGAATCAGCCGACGCGGCGCAATGCGCCCGTCTTCGCTCACTTCACCGATACCGATGA
Organism: Pseudomonas sp. LB-090624; assembly: GCF_003205205.1. Taxonomy (GTDB): domain Bacteria; phylum Pseudomonadota; class Gammaproteobacteria; order Pseudomonadales; family Pseudomonadaceae; genus Aquipseudomonas. The sequence continues at coordinate 35,023 of NZ_QJRL01000026.1, read as the reverse complement.
AGCGCGCATTATGATCCTGTACCCGGACCATGCCAAATTGTGGCGCGTCCGGCGCGCGCACTGCCTGACCATGCAGCCAGTAGAACGCACTGTGTTCGGACAGGCTGACCATTGGCCAGTCCTGCAGGCCGCTGTCCGAGGGCATCAGAAAGCGATCGAGCGCTTCGTTGCCGCCTTCGGCGTGGGCCTGTTCGAGTTCCTCGAGAGTAACCGTCTGTGCCAGCGCAAAGGGCCCGGCCTGGGTCCTGCGCAGCTCGGCGACATAGGCGCCGCAACCAAGGGCCTCGCCAATATCCTCCACCAGGGTGCGGATATAGGTGCCTTTGCTGCAGCCTACGCTCAGCCGTGCACGGGTGCCTTCGCACTCGAGCAACTCCAGCCGGCCAATAGTAACAGAACGCGCCTCGCGCTCCACTACCTCTCCTGCACGTGCCAACTTGTACAGCGGCTGGCCGTCACGCTTGAGCGCCGAGTACATCGGCGGTATCTGGCTGATCGGGCCGCGAAAACGTGGCAGCAGCGCCTCGATGTCGGCGCGACCAACGGTCACTTCGCGGGTCTGCAGAACCTCACCTTCGGCGTCGCCGGTGTTGGTAGTCTGCCCCATCTGCATGACGGTTTCGTAGCCCTTGTCGGAATCGAGCAAGTACTGCGAAAACTTGGTCGCTTCGCCAAAGCACAGTGGCAGCACGCCGGTTGCCAGCGGGTCGAGGCTACCGGTGTGGCCGGCCTTTTCCGCGTTGAGCAGCCAACGCACTTTCTGCAGGGCGGCATTCGAGGTGAAGCCCAGCGGCTTGTCGAGCAGGATGATGCCGCTGACGTTGCGGCGGATACGTTTGACCTGGGCCACCGCTTACTCCTTGGTGTCCGGCTCGTCGGCTTCCTTGTGCAGGCGGTCTTCGGCCACTGCACGCTCGATCAGCGCCGACAGGTGCACACCGCGGCTGACGCTTTCATCGAAGTGGAAGTGCAGTTGCGGCACGCTGCGCAGCTGCATCGAGCGCCCCAGGTGCAAACGCAGGAAGCTGGCAGCGCTGTTCAGTGCCTTCAGCGACTGCTGCACGGCGTCCGGGGTTTCCTCGCCCATGACGGTGATGAACACCTTGGCATGGCCCAAGTCACGGCTGACGTCCACGGCGGTGATGGTCACCAGGCCGACACGCGGGTCCTTGACTTCGCGACGGATCAGCTCGGCCAGCTCGCGCTGCATCTGATCGCCAATACGTTGGGTACGGCTATATTCTTTTGCCATTCTTGCTACCTGTAACTTAAAGCGGCAAACGCCCGGACAGACCTGAGCCTGACCGGGCGCTACCTGAAGAGGTACCGCAAGCCGCCCTGTAGCGCGCGCTTGCGGTTCGCTCGCCCTTAAAGGGTACGAGCCACCTGGACTTTCTCGAAGACTTCGATCTTGTCGCCGACCTTGACGTCGTTGTAGCTCTTGACGCCAATACCGCACTCCATGCCCGAACGAACTTCGGAGGCGTCGTCCTTGAAGCGACGCAGCGATTCCAGCTCGCCTTCGAAGATCACAACGTCGTCGCGCAGTACGCGGATCGGACGGTTGCGGTACACGGTACCCTCGATGACCATACAGCCAGCGATGGCGCCGAACTTCGGCGAACGGAACACGTCACGCACTTCGGCGACACCCAGGATGTTCTCGCGAACATCGCTGCCGAGCATGCCGGTCAGGGCCTTCTTGACGTCTTCGATGATGTCGTAGATCACGTTGTAGTAACGCATATCCAGACCTTCCTGCTCGACGATCTTGCGCGCGCCGGCATCGGCACGCACGTTGAAGCCGAACAGTACTGCATTCGAAGCCAGCGCCAGGTTGGCGTCGCTCTCGGTGATACCACCGACGCCACCACCAATCACGCGTACCTGCACTTCGTCGTTGCCCAGGCCGCCGAGCGAGCCCTGCAGCGCTTCCAGAGAACCACGCACATCGGTCTTGAGAACGATGTTGAGGGTTTTCTTCTCTTCCTGACCCATGGTCTCGAAGATGTTTTCCAGCTTGCCGGCGTGAGCACGGGCCAGCTTGACCTCGCGGTACTTGCCTTGACGGAACAGGGCAACTTCACGGGCCTTCTTCTCGTCAGCCACCACCGACAGCTCGTCACCGGCTTCCGGGGTACCGTCCAGGCCGAGGATCTCGACCGGGATCGACGGGCCAGCTTCCTTCACAGGCTTGCCGTTCTCGTCGAGCATGGCACGTACGCGGCCATAGTTGGAGCCGCACAGGACCATGTCGCCCTGACGCAGGGTGCCGTCCTGAACCAGGATGGTCGCCACCGGACCGCGGCCCTTGTCCAGGCGCGATTCGACAACCACACCACGACCTGGAGCAGTCGGGGTAGCGGTCAATTCAAGGATCTCGGCCTGCAGCAAGACAGCTTCGAGCAGCTCGTCGACACCGGTACCCATCTTGGCCGAAACCTTGACGAACGGCGTGTCACCACCCCAGTCCTCAGAGGTAACGCCTTCGACAGCCAGCTCGTTACGAATACGATCGAGGTCAGCACCTGGCTTGTCGATCTTGTTCACTGCAACAACCAGCGGGACGCCAGCTGCCTTGGCATGCTGAACGGCTTCGCGGGTTTGCGGCATCACGCCGTCGTCCGCCGCCACCACCAGGATGACGATGTCGGTCGCCTTGGCACCACGGGCACGCATCTGGGTGAAAGCAGCGTGGCCTGGGGTGTCGAGGAAGGTGACCATGCCGCGGTCGGTTTCCACGTGGTAGGCACCGATGTGCTGGGTAATACCACCGGCTTCGCCAGCGGCAACCTTGGCACGACGGATGTAGTCGAGCAGCGAGGTCTTGCCATGGTCAACGTGACCCATGACGGTAACCACCGGCGCACGCGACTCGGCCTGGCCTTCGAACTTCAGCGATTCGGCCAGGGAGTCTTCCAGGGCAGTGTCGCTGACCAGGGTGACCTTGTGGCCCAGTTCTTCGGCGATCAGCTGGGCAGTTTCCTGGTCGAGCACCTGGTTGATGGTGACCGGAGTGCCCATCTTGAACATGAACTTGACCACTTCAGCGGCCTTGACCGACATCTGTTGGGCCAGTTCCGAGACGGTGATGGTCTCGCCGATGGTCACGTCACGGATGACGGGGCCAGTCGGGTTCTGGAAGCCGTGCTGATTACGCTTCTTCAGCTTGCTCTTGCCACCACGACCACGACGAGCGCCATCGCTCTCTTCGTCGGTGGTACGCGGAGCGGCACGTGGAGTCGGCGCCTTTTCCTTCTCCTTGACCTTGACCTTGATCGACACACGAGGCGCCTCGCCACGACGACGGTCGTCATCACGGGTACGGCTTTCGTTGCGACGGGTCTCGTCTTTCTTGCGCTCGGCAGCACGAGCTGCGGCGTCTTCGGAAGCCGGGGCGTCGGCGACAACCGGGGCCGGGGCAGCGGCTGGAGCCTGCTCTGGCTTGGCGGCAGGCGCTGGCGCAGCAGCAGCGGTGTCGGCAGCCTGACGGCGAGCCTGCTCTTCGTTGCGCTGGCGAACTTCGGCCTCGACCTTGTCGCGAGCGGCATTTTCAGCCGCGCGGCGCTCATCCAGCTCACGCTTCTGCTCAGCCTGGATTTCTTCCGGGCTACGCTGCACGAAAACTTTCTTCTTGCGTACTTCTACGCTGATGCTCTTGCTACCGGCGACACGCAGGGTGCTGGTGGTTTTGCGCTGCAAGGTAATCTTGCGCGGCTCTTCCGCCTTGCTCTTGTGGCTGCTTTTCAAATGAGTCAGCAGGGTCTGCTTCTCATTGTCGGTCACTACCTGACCGGCGTCGGTGTGCGGCAGACCTGCCTCACGCATCTGCTGCAGCAGGCGCTCTACCGGTGCCTCGACCTCTTGGGCCAGTTCTTTCACCGTGACTTGCGTCATGCACTTCTCTCCTCAGGCCGCGCCTAATTACTCGAACCAGTGGGCTCGGGCGGCCATGATCAACTTGCCGGCACGCTCTTCGTCGATGCCGTCGATGTCGAGCAGATCGTCGATCGACTGCTCGGCCAGGTCTTCGCGGTTAACCACGCCGCGCACCGCCAGTTCAGCCGCCAGGTCCTTGTCCATGCCCTCAAGGGAGAGCAGGTCTTCGGCCGGGTGGGCGTCTGCCAGTTTTTCTTCGGTAGCGATGGCCTTGGTCAACAAACGGTCCTTGGCTCGAGCGCGGAGCTCATTGACGATATCTTCGTCAAAGCCATCGATGTTGAGCATTTCTTCCAACGGTACGTAGGCAATTTCTTCGAGGCTGGTAAAGCCTTCGTCGACCAGCACTTGGGCCAGCTCCTCGTCGACTTCCAGTTCATCGATGAAATTGCGCAGGATGTCACCGGTTTCGGCCTGTTGCTTGGCCTGGATGTCCTTCTCGGTCATCACGTTCAGGGTCCAACCGGTCAGTTGACTGGCAAGACGAACGTTCTGACCGCCACGGCCAATGGCCTGGGCCAGGTTGTCCTCGGCGACGGCGATGTCCATGGCATGGGCATCTTCATCAACGATGATCGCCGCGACTTCAGCCGGCGACATGGCGTTGATGACAAACTGCGCCGGGTTATCGTCCCACAGGACGATATCCACACGCTCACCACCCAGCTCCCCGGATACGGCCTGGACGCGCGAACCACGCATGCCGATGCAGGCGCCTTGCGGGTCGATGCGCTTGTCCTTGGAGCGGACGGCGATCTTGGCTCGCGAACCCGGATCACGGGAAGCAGCCATGACTTCGATCAGCCCTTCGGCAATTTCCGGCACTTCAATGCGGAAAAGCTCGATCAGCATCTGCGGCGCGGTGCGCGACAGGATCAGCTGAGGGCCACGGTTTTCAGTGCGAATTTCCTTGAGCAGCGCACGCAGGCGCACGCCGACACGGAAGGTTTCGCGCGGAATGATGTCTTCGCGGGCCAGCAAGGCCTCGGCGTTGTTGCCCAGGTCAACGATGACGTTGTCGCGGGTAACCTTTTTCACGGTACCGGAAATGATCTCGCCAACGCGCTCGCGGTAAGCATCGACCACCTGGGCGCGCTCGGCCTCACGGACCTTCTGCACGATGACCTGCTTGGCGGTCTGGGCGGCGATACGACCGAACTCGATGGACTCGATCTTCTCTTCGATCACGTCACCAACCTTGGCTTCAGGGTGGGTGTCCTTGATCTTGTCCAGCCAGGTCTCGATCGCCGGATCATCAAGATCCGCTTCATCGACCACGGTCCAGCGACGGAAGGTCTCGTAGCTACCGGTGTGGCGGTTGATTTCCACACGCAGATCGACTTCGTCTTCAAAACGTTTTTTGGTTGCAGTGGCCAGGGCCACTTCCAGCGCTTCGAAAATGACGCCGGGCGGTACACCTTTTTCGTTGGATACCGATTCAACAACCAGCAGTACTTCTTTGCTCATCGTACGCCTCGCCTTGCGCAAGCCATTGGGCCCGGATAGTCCGCCGGGCCCGGCACGTCTCAGTCAAAACTGGGAATAATATTGGCCTTGTCGATCGAGTCGATCGGCAACAGGAACTCCTGGTTGTCCACCTGGACCACCACGTCCTGCTCCTCCACACCGCGGAGAAGGCCCTGGAAGTTACGACGACCCTCGAAGGGTGAGCGCAGCTTGATCTTCACTTGTTCGCCGGCATGCGAGGCAAACTGTTCCAGAGTGAACAGTGGGCGATCCATGCCTGGAGAAGACACCTCGAGGGTGTACTCACTGCTGATTGGATCTTCCACATCGAGAATGGCGCTGGCCTGACGGCTGACCGCTTCGCAGTCATCCACCAGAATGCCGTCTTCCTTGTCGATGTAGATGCGCAGTACCGAATGCTTACCCTGGGAAACGAACTCGATCCCCCAGCACTGATAGCCCAGACCCTCGACAACCGGGGCCAACAAGGCCTGCAACTGTTCTAGCTTGCTCGACACCTGAACCCCCTCGTGCATGCTGTGCAAATAAAAAATGGGCAAAGCGCCCATCCCTGAAAGCGCCGTTGGACAACGACGCCGAAAACTGTTCGGTTAGCAAAAAGCCCCTGAAAAGGGGCTCCGCTGAAGCTGGTTGCGGGGGCTGGATTTGAACCAACGACCTTCGGGTTATGAGCCCGACGAGCTACCAAGCTGCTCCACCCCGCGACAAAGCTGGGGCGAAAGTATAAGACCGAACCCTGCTGAGGGTCAAATCCAAACCTTCACCTGCAAGAAAGCCCGCTAAAGCGGGCTCTCAAGCTTCAATTGGTACCGAGAAGGGGACTCGAACCCCTACACCCTATGGGCACAACCACCTCAAGGTTGCGTGTCTACCAATTCCACCACCTCGGCAATGTTACTACTTGAAACCCGTTACTTCTGCTCTTGCGCTGGAGGAGGTACATCACCAGTGGTATTGGTGGTTTCGCTCTTCTGCTGTTGGAGCACCGGTACATCATCATTAACTGCCGGTTTTTGCGGCTCTTTCACTTCTAGCACTGCTGGATCTGGAAGACCTGCTTGGCTAAGCTGGTGAGCTTGTTGCTTCGCGAAGTATCCTAACCCAAGTGCTGTCAAAAAGAAAGTGGCAGCGAGTATTGCAGTTAATTTACTTAGGAACGTTGCAGAGCCCTGGCTCCCGAACACGGTATTAGAAGCACCCGCGCCGAAAGATGCACCTGCTTCCGCACCTTTACCCTGTTGCAACAGAACCAGCACTACAAGCGACAGCGCTGCCAACAGATGAAAAACAACGATGACTGTTTCCAGCATTTGTTCAGTTTCCTGCGGCGCGACAAATTGCACCGAATTCGTCTGCGTTCAGGGAAGCCCCACCAATGAGACCCCCATCGATATCCGGCATGCCGAACAGTTCGGCCGCATTGGCCGCCTTCACGCTGCCGCCGTAGAGCAACTGCACCTTCGCAGCTACTTCAGCATCTTCTGCCGCCAGCTGGCCGCGGATGGCGGCATGCACATCCTGGGCCTGCTGTGGCGTGGCCGTAAGGCCGGTGCCGATGGCCCATACAGGCTCATAGGCAATTACTGCATTGGCAAAAGCCTTAACACCGAATGCTTCGATGATACTGCTTAGTTGACGCCCGACAACTTCGAGCGTCTTGCCAGCCTCGCGCTCTTCAAGGGTTTCCCCGATACAAAGCACTGGCTTCAAACCTTTGGCCTGGGCCGCTGCAAACTTGCGATTCAGCACTTCATCGGTTTCGCCAATGATCTGGCGACGCTCCGAATGGCCAATCAACACCAACTTGCAACCTGCTTCAACCAGCTGCTCAGGAGAAATTTCTCCGGTCAGCGCACCCTGTTCGGGTTGTACAGCAGAATTCTGTGCGCCGACAGTAATTTCTTTACCCGCCAGGCCATCGATCACTTGATTGATGAACAGGGCCGGTGGAAATACCGCGACTTCCACTCCGCTCGGCAAGGCAAGATTGCTCAAGCCTTTGGTCAGCTCAGCGACGCTAGCGCGGGTACCGTGCATCTTCCAGTTACCAGCTACCATAGGGCGACGCATGCTTTACCTCGTCGGTCAAAGTGGGCGCAGATCTTACCCAACCAGATCTGCGCTGGCAAGCGCCTTCAGACACAAACTTCGCCGACCAGCTTGGCCAGTGCTTCTGCATGACCACGCACCTGGCTTTCGTCCTCGCCCTCGACCATCACCCGCACCAGAGGCTCGGTGCCCGACTTGCGCAACAGCACGCGGCCACGGCCAGCCAGTGCTTCGGTAACCTTGGCACTGGCCTCCTTGACGGCCGGGTGCTCCAGCGGGTCGACCTTGCTGGCACCGAAGCGTACATTGATCAGCACCTGCGGGCACTTGCGCAGGGCCTGACGGGCCTGAGCCAGGGTTTCGCCACGACGCTTGAGCGCCATCAACACCTGCAGCGCAGCGATGATCGCGTCACCCGTGGTGGTGTGGTTGCAGCACACGACGTGGCCGGAGTTTTCACCCCCCACCAGCCATTCACGCTCCAGCAACTCGGCCATGACGTAACGGTCGCCTACCTTGGCCCGCACGAATGGGATATCCAGGTCCTTCAGCGCCAGCTCCAGGCCCAGGTTGCTCATCAGCGTGCCCACCACCCCGCCCTGCAACTTGCCACGCTCGTGCAGATCGCGCGCGATGATGAACAGCAGTTCGTCACCGTCAACGATGGCACCGGTGTGATCGACCATCAACACGCGGTCGCCATCACCGTCGAAGGCAATACCGAGGTCGGCATGGCCTACCAACACGGCGGCCTGCAGCGATTCGATGTGGGTCGAACCGCAACCTTCGTTGATGTTCAGACCGTCCGGCTGGGCATGCAGCACCGTTACGTCGGCACCCAGCTCGCGGAATACGCTAGGCGCGACCTTATAGGTGGCGCCGTGGGCGCAATCGACCACCAGTTTGAGACCGTCGAAGCTGGTGCTGGTCGGCACGCTGCTCTTGCAGAACTCGATGTAGCGGCCGGCAGCATCATTGATGCGGGAAACCTTGCCCAACTTGCCCGAGTCGACAACCGTCATCGGCTGGTCAAGCAGCTCCTCGATCATCAGCTCGACTTCGTCCGGCAGCTTGGTGCCCTGGCCCGAGAAAAACTTGATGCCGTTGTCTTCGTGCGGGTTGTGCGAGGCACTGATGACAATCCCCGCCTGGGCATGGAAGGTGCGGGTCAGGTAGGCGATGGCCGGCGTAGGCATTGGCCCCAGCAGCATGACATCGGCACCTGCCGCGGCCAGACCGGCTTCGAGTGCGGACTCGAACATGTAGCCGGAGATACGCGTATCCTTGCCCACCAGCACACGGCAGTGCCCCTGCTTGCGGAAGGCCATGCCTGCCGCCCAGCCAAGCTTCAGCATGAAGTCAGGCGTGATCGGGTATTCGCCGACGCGGCCACGAATGCCGTCGGTACCAAAGTATTTTCTGCTCATAGGGACTCCAATGTTCTTATTCGGCGTTTTGCACCGCAGCGATCATGCGCACCACATCGACAGTTTCGGCCACGTCATGGACACGAAGGATGCTGGCTCCCTTGGTCATGGCCAACGCCGCCAGCGCAAGGCTGCCGTACAACCGCTCGCCGACCGGACGTTCCAGCGTCAGGCCGATCATGCTCTTTCGTGAAACGCCCACCAACAACGGGCGCCCCAGGCGATAGAGCGCTTCCATGTGCTTGAACAGGCTCAGGTTGTGCGCCAATGTCTTGGCGAAACCAAAGCCCGGGTCAAGAATGACTTTGTTCGTGTCGATGCCGGCGGCCGCACAGGCGGCCATCCGCTGCTCAAGATATCGTGCAACGTCGGCAGTCACGTCTTCGTAATGCGGGTCGTCCTGCATGTTACCGGGCTCGCCACGCATGTGCATGAGGCACACGGGTAAACCGGTATCTGCCGCTGCATCCAGCGCACCATCGCGCTCCAGGGCCCGCACGTCGTTGATGAGCCCGGCACCGAGACGGGCCGACTCACGCATAACGGCAGGCGTGGAGGTATCGACAGAGATGACCACGTCGAGGCGGCTATTGATGGCCTCGACCATCGGCGCCACCCGCTCCAGTTCCTCGATGACCGAGACCGCGCGCGCGCCTGGCCGGGTGGACTCGCCACCAATGTCGATCAGCGTGGCGCCTGCGGCAACCATGGCTTCGGCATGACGCAGAGCCTCGTCGCGCTGGCTGAAACGCCCGCCATCGGAGAAGGAATCAGGGGTGATATTGAGAATACCCATGACATGGGTACGTGACAAATCAAGAACCCGGTTGCCGCAAGGCAACCGGGTCGGGTACTGCACTGAGCTCATAGATGCCCTTAGTGTTGAGCTGCTGGGCCGCCGATTGGCGATTCCGGACGATCATTCTGGGCCGCAGGCGTGCCCGAATCCTTGTCATCGTCCCAGTCACGCGGTTCGCGTGGCGTACGCCCAGCCATGATGTCGTCGATCTGATCGGCATCAATGGTCTCATACTTCATCAGCGCTTCGGTCATGGCTTCAAGCTTGTCGCGGTTCTCGATCAGCAGCTGCTTGGCAGTGGCGTAGCACTGATCGATGATGCTGCGGACCTCGGAGTCGATCAGCTTGGCAGTCTCGCCCGAGACACTGGCGTGCTGGCTGCCGGCACTGCGGCCGAGGAACACTTCACCCTCTTCTTCGGCGTACATCAGCGGGCCGAGCTTCTCGGACAGGCCCCACTTGGTGACCATGTTCCGAGCGATCTGGCTGGCACGCATGATGTCGTTCGACGCACCGGTGGTGACGCCATCGAAGCCCAGCGTCATCTCTTCGGCAATACGGCCACCGTACAGCGAGCAGATCTGACTGATCAGCGCACGCTTGGACAGGCTGTAGCGGTCTTCTTCCGGCAGGAACATGGTCACACCCAGGGCACGGCCACGCGGGATGATGGAAACCTTGTAGACCGGGTCGTGCTCAGGCACCAGGCGACCGACAATGGCATGGCCAGCCTCGTGGTAAGCGGTGTTCTTCTTTTCCTTCTCGGACATGACCATGGTCTTGCGCTCGGCGCCCATCATGATCTTGTCCTTGGCCAGCTCGAACTCTTTCATTTCGACCAGGCGCTTGTTGGAACGCGCGGCAAACAGCGATGCTTCGTTGACCAGGTTGGCAAGGTCGGCACCGGAGAAGCCTGGGGTACCACGGGCAATGACGGCCGGGTTGACGTTCTCGCCAATCGGCACCTTGCGCATGTGCACCTTGAGGATCTGTTCGCGACCACGGATATCCGGCAGGCCAACCACTACCTGGCGGTCGAAGCGGCCGGGACGCAGCAATGCCGGGTCGAGCACGTCCGGACGGTTGGTTGCGGCGATGACGATGATGCCATCGTTCATTTCAAAGCCGTCCATCTCCACCAGCAACTGGTTGAGGGTTTGCTCACGCTCGTCGTGACCGCCACCCATGCCGGCGCCACGGTGGCGACCAACGGCGTCGATCTCGTCGATGAAGATGATGCACGGGGCGTGCTTCTTGGCCTGTTCGAACATGTCGCGAACGCGGCTGGCACCGACACCGACGAACATTTCCACGAAGTCCGAACCGGAGATGGTGAAGAACGGCACCTTCGCCTCACCGGCGATGGCCTTGGCCAGCAGGGTCTTACCCGTACCGGGCGGGCCAACCATCAGCACGCCACGCGGGATACGGCCACCCAAGCGCTGGAACTTGCCCGGGTCACGCAGGAACTCGACCAGCTCGCCGACTTCTTCCTTGGCTTCATCGCAACCTGCGACATCGGCCAGGGTGGTCTTGACCTGGTCTTCCGACAGCAGGCGCGCCTTGCTCTTGCCGAAACTCATCGGCCCGCCCTTGCCGCCCGCACCGCCCTGCATCTGGCGCATGAAGAACATGAACACGGCAATGATCACCAGGATCGGGAAGCTGGCTACCAGCAACTGGGTCCAGATGCTCTGCTGCTCAGGCTGTTTGCCTTCGACGACCACATGGTTGTCGACCAGGTCGCCAATCAGGCCGTTATCGGTAATGGCCGGGCGCACCGTCTTGAAGTTGTCGCCGTCGGCGCGTTTGCCGGTAATGATGTAGCCGTCGACAGTCACACGCTCGACCTTGCCATCCTTGACCTGCTGGATGAAGTCGGAGTAGTTGAGGGTCTGCGGCTCGTTAGGGCTGGAGAAGTTGTTCATCACTGTCACCAGGACAGCTGCGATGATCAACCACAGGATCAGATTCTTTGCCATGTCGTTCAATTCGCTACCCTCTGAGGCCGGCGCACGACGCAGCCGTGCCTCGCATGATATTCATCGCCCTAACTTACTACATTACCTACGCAGCCGCAGGCACCGTCTGTAACCCTTTGTGAAAGCTAGACTACACGAAGTTCGGACAATCCTGACGCCGCGGCCAATTGGAAATAACTATCAGCCGCCGCGCTTCACGCCTTTCAAGCGCCTTTGAAACCTTTGCCCAACAGGTACTGCTCACGCGAACGATCCCGCGAAGAGGATGGTTTGCGCATCTGCACCTTGTCGAATTTGGTGCGCACATCCTTCAGGTACATGTCGAAACCTTCGCCCTGGAAAATCTTGATCAGGAAATCACCGCCAGGCTTCAGTACGCGGGTTGCCAGATCCAGGGCCAGCTCACAGAGGAACATTGCGCGCGGCATGTCCACTTCGGGCGTACCACTCATATTGGGGGCCATGTCGGAAATCACAAGGTCTACATGCGAATCCCCTACCGCCTCGAGGATTTGCTGGAGCACGGCATCATCGGTGAAATCGCCCTGAATGAAGGTCACATCGGGGATCGAGTCCATTTCCAGGATGTCGGAAGCGATCAACCGACCCTGGCCACCAATCAGACGACTGGTCACCTGCGACCAGCCACCCGGGGCCGCGCCGAGGTCGATGACGCTCATGCCGGGACGGATCAGGCGGTCTTTTTCCTGGATCTCCAGCAGTTTGTAGCTCGCACGCGAGCGGTAGCCATCCTTCTGTGCCTGCTTCACAAAAGGATCGTTGAAATGCTCTCGCAGCCAGTTTGCGCTGCTTTTGGAACGTTGTACCACGGGGCACCTCGATGATATGCGTCGTGATTGACTGGGCGGAGCCGGTGGCCCTCGGGTAAAATGCCGGTCAATTTTACAGAATCAGACGGAAAGGGTCAGATTATGCCGCTCAATAACGAGCAGAAGAAGCAATACAAGTCCATTGGTCATGACCTGAAGCCGGTCCTGATCGTTGCTGGCAACGGTTTGAATGAAGGCGTCATCGCCGAGCTGGAGCGCGCTCTGGTCGACCACGAACTGATCAAGGTCGAAATCCGCTCGGAAGACCGCGAAGAACGCGCAGAGACCATTGCCGAGCTGTGCAAGGCCGGCCGTGCCGAGCTGGTGCAGACCATCGGCAAGAAAGCCCTGATCTACCGCAAGAACCCACAGCCGAACAAGCAGCTGTCCAACATCCACCGTTACAAGTAACAGTGGCCCCGGTCAGTGGCGCGTCGGACGCGCCCTGACCGGCACCGGCTGGGCCACCAGGACAATGCCGGAAAAGCCCAGCACCAGGAAGCAGAACATCTGCCAGCGCTCGCCGACGGAAATGCCGTAGCGCAAGGTGTAGTACCCCACGCAGGCACCGAAGCCGAGCAACAGCATCTGGCCCCGGAACTGCCGCCACCAGGCCGCCAGGCCGTCCACCCTTGCCAGCACTGCCAGCTGGGTCAACAAGCCAAGTAACGCCACGCCGATCAACCAGCGGTCGATCTGCCCGGCGATATCCTGCACCAGCAGCGGCGCCAGGCCACTGACCTTGAGCGCAGGCACCAGCCCCACGTGGAACACCCACAGGCCTCCGACCCAGAATACCTGGGCCAGTTGCCAGAGGATCCCCTCAAGGGATGGCGCCCGCAGGCGCCGGTCAGATGTGCTTGACTTCGACAATCTCGTACTCGACCGTGCCACTAGGCGTCTTGACGACGACGGTATCACCTTCTTCCTTGCCGATGATGGCACGGGCAATGGGAGCGCCGCTCGACAGCTTGCCCTGCTTCACGTCGGCTTCATCCTCGCCAACGATCTGGTAGGTCACCTCTTCATCTGTTTCGGTGTTGGCCAGTACCACGGTGGTACCGAAAATCACCTTGCCAGTATGAGGGATAGTGGTCACATCAATGACCACCGAATTCTGCAGACGGCCTTCGATATCACGGATACGCGCCTCGACCATGCCCTGCTCCTCGCGGGCGGCATGGTATTCGGCGTTTTCCTTGAGGTCACCCAGTTCCCGTGCTTCACCGATGGCCTGGCTCAGGCGCGGGCGCTCGGTCTTGCTCAGGAACAGATGCTCCTCTTCCAGGGCGCGGGCGCCCTGGACGGTCATCGGGTACTTGGTAATACTCATGCTTTGAGTCCTGCATGCAGATCCTGCAAGCGGCGAACGGTCTTTTCCGGACCGAATTTCAGCGCTTCGCAGATGGCTTCACCAGCCGCAATGGTAGTGGTGCAGTAAATCTTGTGCTGCAGCGCATTGCGACGAATCGAGTAGGAATCGGCGATCGACTGGCGGCCTTCGGTGGTGTTGATGATCAGCGACACTTCGTCGTTCTTGATCATGTCGACCACGTGCGGGCGACCTTCGGTCACTTTGTTCACACGGCGCACTTTCAGGCCAGCCGCTTCGATAACCTTGGCGGTGCCGGCAGTAGCAACCACTTCGAAGCCCAGGGCGATCAGGTCGCGGGCAACGCCAGCCACTTGTGGCTTGTCGTCGTCGCGCACGCTGATGAACGCGGTACCGCCGGTCGGCAGCACTTCGCTGGCACCCATCTGGGCTTTGGCGAAGGCTTCACCGAAGCTGTCACCGACACCCATGACTTCACCGGTCGATTTCATCTCAGGGCCGAGGATCGGGTCAACCCCTGGGAACTTGGCGAACGGGAAGACGGCTTCCTTGACGCTGTAGAAGTTCGGGATGATTTCTTGGGTGAAGCCCAGCTCTTTCAGGGTTTTGCCAGCCATGACGCGGGCCGCGATCATCGCCAGGGAAGTGCCGATGCACTTGGACACGAACGGTACGGTACGCGAGGCACGCGGGTTGACTTCGATCACGTAGATCTTGTCGCCCTGCAGGGCCAGCTGCACGTTCATCAGGCCGACCACGCCCAGCTCCAGCGCCATTTTCTTGACCTGAACGCGGACTTCATCCTGCACTTCCTTGCTCAGCGAGTAAGGTGGCAGCGAGCACGCCGAGTCGCCGGAGTGTACGCCGGCCTGCTCGATGTGCTGCATGATCGCGCCGATGACCACGTCGGTGCCGTCGCACACCGCATCCACGTCCATCTCGATGGCGCAGTTGAGGAAGTGGTCGAGCAGTACCGGGCTGTCGTTCGACACTTGTACCGCTTCACGCAGGTAGCGCTTGAGCTCGTCCAGCTCGTAGACGATCTCCATGGCACGGCCGCCCAGTACGTATGACGGGCGCACGACCAGCGGGTAGCCGATGCTGCCAGCAGCACGGATGGCCTCTTCTTCGCTGCGCACGGTGGCGTTTGGCGGCTGCAGCAGGTTCAGGCGCTGAACCATCTGCTGGAAGCGCTCACGGTCTTCGGCGCGGTCGATGGCGTCAGGGCTGGTACCGATGATCGGAACGCCAGCTTCTTCCAGGGCGCGGGCCAGCTTCAGCGGGGTCTGGCCGCCGTAGTGAACGATCACGCCCTTCGGCTTCTCGACGCGGCAGACTTCCAGCACGTCTTCCAGGGTCAGCGGCTCGAAGTACAGGCGGTCGGAAGTGTCGTAGTCGGTGGAGACGGTTTCCGGGTTGCAGTTGACCATGATGGTCTCGTAACCGTCTTCACGCAGCGCCAGGGCGGCGTGTACGCAGCAGTAGTCGAACTCGATACCTTGGCCGATACGGTTCGGGCCGCCACCCAGGATCATGATCTTGTCGCGGGTGGACGGGTTGGCCTCGCACTCTTCCTCGTAGGTGGAGTACAGGTAGGCGGTGTCGGTGGCGAACTCGGCGGCGCAGGTGTCGACGCGCTTGTACACCGGGAACACCTCCAGCTTGTGGCGGTGACGGCGCAGGTTCTTGTCGGTGATACCCAGCAGCACAGCCAGACGCTGGTCAGAGAAGCCCTTGCGCTTGAGGCGCAGCATGTAGTCCTTGTCGATTGCCGACAGGGCCAGGGTCTTGACCTTCTCTTCTTCCTTGATCAGGTCTTCCATCTGCACCAGGAACCACATATCGATGCCGGTCAGATTGAAGATTTCTTCGCAGGTCATGCCCGAACGCATGGCGTCGGCGACGTACCAGATACGCTCGGCACCCGGCACGGTCAGTTCGCGCTTGAGGATGCTGCCGGCTTCCGGGCTGGCCAGGTCGACTTTCGGGTCGAGGCCGCAGGCGCCGACTTCCAGGCCGCGCAGGGCTTTCTGCAGGGATTCCTGGAAAGTACGGCCGATGGCCATGACTTCACCCACAGATTTCATCTGAGTGGTCAGGCGAGCGTCGGCTTTCGGGAATTTCTCGAAGGCGAAGCGTGGCAGCTTGGTGACGACGTAGTCGATCGACGGCTCGAAGGACGCCGGGGTACGGCCACCGGTGATGTCGTTCTGCAGTTCGTCGAGGGTGTAGCCGATGGCCAGCTTGGCGGCGATCTTGGCGATCGGGAAGCCGGTGGCTTTCGATGCCAGCGCCGAGGAACGCGAAACGCGCGGGTTCATCTCGATGACGACCATGCGGCCGGTATTCGGGCAAATGCCGAACTGGACGTTGGAACCGCCGGTTTCCACACCGATTTCACGCAGCACCGCCAGCGAGGCGTTGCGCATGATCTGGTATTCCTTGTCGGTGAGGGTCTGCGCCGGGGCAACAGTGATCGAGTCACCGGTGTGCACACCCATCGGGTCGAAGTTCTCGATCGAGCAGACGATGATGCAGTTGTCCTTTTTGTCGCGGACCACTTCCATCTCGTACTCTTTCCAGCCGATCAGCGATTCGTCGATCAGCAGTTCCTTGGTCGGCGACAGATCCAGACCACGGGTGCAGATTTCTTCGAATTCTTCACGGTTGTAGGCAATACCGCCGCCA
This sequence comes from Pseudomonas sp. LB-090624, assembly GCF_003205205.1. Classification (GTDB taxonomy): domain Bacteria; phylum Pseudomonadota; class Gammaproteobacteria; order Pseudomonadales; family Pseudomonadaceae; genus Aquipseudomonas. Next base: position 18,488 of record NZ_QJRL01000026.1, on the reverse strand, counting down.
GTGCCGCCCATGGTGAACGATGGACGGATGATGCATGGGAAGCCGAGCTTCTCGAGGACCGCATTGGCCTCTTCCATGCTGTGGGCGATACCGGAGCGCGGGCACTCCAGGCCGATGTCCTTCATGGCCTTGTCGAAGCGCGAGCGGTCTTCGGCCTTGTCGATGGTGTCGGCGTTGGCGCCGATCATCTCTACGCCGAACTTCTCCAGAACGCCGTGGCGCTCCAGGTCCAGGGCGCAGTTCAGGGCGGTCTGGCCACCCATGGTCGGCAGGACGGCGTCCGGGCGCTCTTTCTCGATGATCTTGGCCACCGATTGCCACTTGATCGGCTCGATGTAGGTGGCGTCAGCCATGGCCGGGTCGGTCATGATGGTGGCTGGGTTGGAGTTCACCAGGATAACGCGGAAACCTTCTTCGCGCAGGGCTTTGCAAGCCTGGGCGCCGGAGTAGTCGAATTCGCAGGCCTGGCCGATCACGATCGGGCCGGCACCGAGAATCAGGATGCTTTTGATGTCTGTACGTTTTGGCATGGTGGTCACTCAAATCCGGGGTCAGTCGGCAAGCCGCTTTGAACAATCTGGGTCAGGCGCTGCCGGGCGCGGCGTGTGCCGGCCCGGGGCCTTGAAGCAGGATGCTCAGCGGCGCTTGGCCATGGCATCGGTGAAACGATCGAACAGCGGCGCGACGTCGGTCGGGCCTGGGCTCGCTTCAGGGTGGCCCTGGAAGCTGAACGCGCTCTTGTCGGTACGCTCGATACCCTGCAGGGTGCCGTCGAACAGCGACTTGTGAATGGCGCGAACGTTAGCCGGCAGGGTTGCCTCGTCAACGGCGAAGCCGTGGTTCTGGCTGGTGATCATGACCACACCGGTGTCCAGGTCCTGGACCGGGTGGTTGGCACCGTGGTGGCCGTGCCCCATTTTCACGGTCTTGGCGCCGGAAGCCAGGGCCAGCAGCTGATGGCCGAGGCAAATACCGAACACCGGGATCTCGGTTTCGAGGATTTCCTTGATCGCCTGGATCGCGTAGTCGCACGGCTCAGGGTCACCAGGGCCGTTGGACAGGAACACGCCGTCCGGGTTGAGTGCCAGCACTTCGCTGGCAGGGGTCTGGGCCGGCACCACGGTCACGCGGCAGCCACGGGCAACCAGCATGCGCAGGATGTTCAGCTTCACGCCATAGTCGAAGGCGACCACATGGTAGGGCAGGTCGGCTGCGTCGATGGTCGGGTGGCTGTCGGTTTTCAGCTCCCACACGCTGGAGCGCCACTCGTAGCGTTCCTTGGTGGAAACTACCTTGGCCAGGTCCATGCCCTTCAGGCCTGGGAAGCCGCGGGCGGCGGCGATGGCGGCTTCTTCGCTGATGTTGTCACCGGCGAGGATGCAACCGTTCTGGGCGCCTTTTTCACGCAGGATACGGGTCAGGCGGCGGGTGTCGATGCCAGCGATGGCAACGACGTTGTTGGCCTTGAGGTACTCAGGCAGCGACTGGGTGTTACGCCAGTTGCTGGCCAGCAGCGGCAGGTCACGGATGACCAGGCCAGCGGACCAGACACGGTTCGACTCGGCATCTTCCGGCGTAGTACCGGTATTGCCGATGTGCGGGTAGGTCAGGGTAACGATTTGCTGCGCGTAGGAAGGGTCTGTAAGGATTTCCTGGTAGCCGGTCATAGCGGTGTTGAATACCACCTCACCAACGGTCTGACCGTCGGCACCGATGGCTTCACCGCGAAAAATACTGCCGTCGGCAAGGGCGAGTATGGCTGGCTTTGTCAAGAAGACCTCCCGTAAATCAAGCATGAAAGGGCGATCGCAGGTTGCAAAAAAGCGGAGTGACGTATGGACACGTCACCCCGCTTTCATGTGCTGAATTCAATTCGCTGCGCGCTTTTAGTGGACACACTAAAGCTGTAGCTTACAGAAAAGTGCGTTTTCGGTCTACCGTGAATGTGTCTCTAAAACACAAGATTGCGACAGACTGACATCGGCAGTGGACGCTTCGCGAGCAAGCCCGCGAAGCAGCCAATACCACTCGAACGGCTTAACGCAGCTCGAGCACATCCTGCATATCGTACAGGCCAGGCTCGCGCCCATCCAGCCACAGTGCCGCACGCACGGCACCCTTGGCGAAGGTCATGCGGCTGGAGGCCTTGTGGGTGATTTCCAGGCGCTCGCCTTCGGCAGCGAACAACACGGTGTGATCGCCCACCACATCGCCGGCACGCACGGTAGCGAAACCGATGGTTTTGCGATCACGCGCGCCGGTTTGCCCTTCACGGCCATACACCGCCACTTCCTGCAGATCACGGCCCAGCGCATTGGCAACCACTTCACCCATGCGCAGCGCAGTACCCGATGGCGCATCGACCTTGTGCCGGTGGTGCGCCTCGATGATTTCGATATCGACATCATCGCCCAGCACCCGCGCAGCCATATCCAGCAGCTTGAGGCTAAGGTTGACCCCCACGCTGAAGTTGGCGGCGAACACGATTGGAATGTCCTTGCCAGCTTCGGCCAACAGCTGCTTCTCTTCGACTGTAAAACCGGTCGTGCCGATGATCATCGCCTTGCCATGCTTGCGGCAGAACGCGAGGTTCTTCAGGGTCACCGAGGGGTGAGTGAAGTCGATCAGTACATCGAACTCGTCGGCAACCTTGGCCAGGTCGTCGGACAGCAGCACGCCAATTCGGCCAAGTGCCGCCAGCTCTCCGGCATCAGCCCCGACCAACGAGCTGTCAGGGCGATCGATCGCTGCGGTCAGCCCCGCGCCCGAGGTTTGTTGCACGGCTTCGATGAGGGTTTTACCCATCCGCCCCGCCGCGCCCATCACTGCAATACGTCGCATAACCTGTTCCTTGTCAGAGATCGCCGAAGAAGCGCTTCACACCATCGAACCAGCCGCTGGCCTTGGGCGAGTGGGAACTGTCGCCTTCCAGCGAATCACGCAGCTCTTCGAGCAGCTCACGCTGACGGCGACTGAGATTGACCGGGGTTTCTACGGCCACACGGCACAGCAGGTCACCCGCACCACCACCACGCACCGGGGCAACACCCTTGCCACGCAGACGGAACTGCTTACCGGTCTGGGTGCCTTCCGGGATCTTCAGCTTCACGCGACCGTCGAGGGTCGGCACTTCCAGCTCGCCACCCAGGGCAGCATCGGTATAGCTGATCGGCACTTCGCAGTACAGGTGCTTGCCGTCACGCTGGAAAATTTCGTGCTCACGCACGCTGATCACCACATACAGGTCGCCAGTCGGGCCACCATGGGTACCGGCTTCGCCCTCGCCCGACAGGCGGATGCGGTCACCGGTGTCGACACCCGCCGGCACCTTGACCGACAGCGTCTTGTATTCCTCGACACGGCCTTCGCCGTGGCACGAGGTGCATGGGTCGGTGATGATCTTGCCCTGGCCATGGCAACGCGGGCAGGTCTGCTGCACCGAGAAGAAGCCCTGCTGCATGCGGACCTGGCCGATGCCACCACATGTCGGGCAGGTCGACGGGGTCGAGCCCTTCTTGGCGCCGGAGCCGTCGCACGGCTGGCAGTTGACCAGGGTCGGCACACGGATGCTGACCGTGGTGCCGCGCACCGCTTCTTCCAGGTTCAGTTCCAGGGTGTAGCGCAGGTCGCTGCCGCGCTGGGCACCACCGCGTCCACCACCACGGCCACCGCCAAAGAAGTCGCTGAATACATCACCGAAGATGTCGGAGAAGTTGGCGCCACCGAAGCCCGCACCACCACCGCCCATGCTCGGGTCGACACCCGCATGGCCATACTGGTCGAACGCTGCGCGCTTGCTGGCATCAGACAGCACTTCGTAGGCCTCGTTGGCCTCCTTGAACATGTCTTCCGACTCTTTGTCACCCGGGTTGCGGTCCGGGTGGTATTTCATCGCCAGGCGGCGATAGGCTTTTTTGAGGTCAGACTCGCTGGCGCCGCGCTCGACACCCAGTACCTCATAATAATCACGCTTGGACATAGGTCATTTGCACCTTGTTGGGCGTCCGGCATCTGCGCCGCGCCATCAGCACCTGCCACTCGCCCGAACGGGCCGCTGACAGATGCTGTAAAAATTCTCGAATTCCAGATACGCCAACGCGGGAGCAAGCCCCCGCGCGGCGACATCCTACCAGCTCACCGGCAAACGACGATGAACTGGCCGACAACATGCAACGATTACTTCTTGTCTTCGCCTTTCACTTCTTCGAACTCGGCGTCGACCACGTCATCGTGCTTGGCTTCCGGCTCAGCCTGCTGCGCGCCACCCTGAGGCTGCTCGGCCGACTGCTCGGCGTACATCTTCTGGGCAACCGGGGCAGATACCTTGGACAGCTCTTCGACCTTGGCGTCGATCGCGGCCTTGTCGTCGCCTTTGACAGCGGTTTCCAGGGCAACAACGGCAGCCTCGATGGCTGTTTTCTCTTCAGCGGTGACCTTGTCACCCGCGTCAGCGACCATCTTACGGGTCGAGTGAACCAGCGCATCACCCTGGTTACGGGCGGCGGCCAGCTCTTCGAACTTGCGGTCTTCCTCGGCGTTTGCCTCGGCGTCACGCACCATGCGCTCGATTTCTTCGTCCGACAGGCCGGAGTTGGCCTTGATCACGATCGACTGAGTCTTGCCGGTAGCCTTGTCTTTCGCGCCTACGTGCAGAATGCCGTTGGCGTCGATGTCGAAGGTCACTTCGATCTGTGGAACGCCACGCGGTGCTGGCGGAATGTCAGCCAGGTCGAACTTGCCCAGCGACTTGTTCTGCGCAGCCTGCTTACGCTCACCCTGCAGTACGTGAATGGTCACGGCGCCCTGGTTGTCGTCGGCAGTGGAAAACACCTGCGACTTCTTGGTCGGGATGGTGGTGTTCTTCTCGATCAGCGCAGTCATCACGCCGCCCATGGTTTCGATACCCAGGGTCAGCGGGCTGACGTCCAGCAGCAGCACGTCTTTCACGTCACCGGCCAGAACAGCACCCTGGATGGCGGCGCCCATGGCGACGGCTTCGTCCGGGTTGACGTCCTTGCGCGCTTCTTTACCGAAGAAGTCGGCAACTTCTTTCTGCACCAGCGGCATGCGGGTCTGACCGCCCACCAGGATCACGTCGTCGATCTTGCTTGCGTCGATGCCGGCGTCTTTCAGGGCGATGCGGCAAGGCTCGATGGTACGCTTGACCAGGTCTTCGACCAGCGACTCCAGCTTGGCGCGGGAGATCTTCACGTTCAGGTGCTTAGGACCGGTGGCGTCTGCAGTGATGTACGGCAGGTTGACGTCGGTCGACTGGGCGGACGACAGCTCGATCTTGGCTTTTTCTGCGGCTTCTTTCAGGCGCTGCAGGGCCAGAGGATCGTTCTTCAGGTCCATGCCCGACTCTTTCTTGAACTCGTCGACGAGGTAGTCGATCAAGCGCATGTCGAAGTCTTCACCACCCAGGAAGGTGTCGCCGTTGGTGGCCAGTACTTCGAACTGGTGCTCACCGTCGACTTCGGCAATTTCGATGACCGAAACGTCGAAGGTACCACCACCCAGGTCATAAACGATGACGGTGTGGTCGCCCTTGGCCTTGTCCATGCCGTAAGCCAGTGCAGCGGCAGTCGGCTCGTTGATGATGCGTTTTACGTCCAGGCCAGCGATGCGGCCGGCGTCTTTGGTAGCCTGACGCTGGCTGTCGTTGAAGTAGGCCGGAACGGTGATGACCGCTTCGGTGACAGGCTCGCCGAGGTAGTCTTCGGCGGTCTTCTTCATTTTCTTCAGGACTTCGGCGCTGATTTGCGGCGGAGCCATTTCCTTGCCAGCAGCCTCGACCCAGGCGTCACCGTTGTTCGCCTTGACGATCTTGTACGGCACCAGCTTGATGTCTTTCTGCACGACGTCTTCTTCGAAGCGGCGGCCAATCAGGCGCTTCACTGCGAACAGGGTGTTGTGCGGGTTGGTCACAGCCTGGCGCTTGGCCGACTGACCAACCAGGATTTCGCCGTCATTGGCGTAGGCCACGATCGAAGGGGTAGTACGCGCACCTTCGGCGTTTTCGATGACCTTGACGTTACCGTTTTCCAGAATGGAGACGCACGAGTTGGTGGTCCCCAGGTCGATACCGATGATTTTACCCATGTTAACTCTCCCGAAACTTGAATTTGGTAGCAGCGACTACTTTGGCCAACTGCGGTAATACTTGAAGGCTTGACACCTAGATGGGGATGCCCCGGAGGATTTCAAGCCTTTTCATTGATCGAGGGTTGCGCCGCGCTCGGCGCCTTGCTGACCACCACCATGGCGGGGCGCAGCAGGCGGCCGTTCAGCAGGTAACCCTTCTGGAACACATTCAGCACGCTGTTTGGCTCGACCTCGGCGTTTTCCTGCATGGCCATGGCCTGGTGGTGCTCAGGGTTGAATGGTTGACCGTGCGGGTCGACCGCTTCGAGGTGGTAGCGTTTGAGGATGTCCTGGAACATCTTCAGGGTCAGCTCGACGCCTTCGCGGATCTGCTTGACGTGCTCGTCCTCGGCACTGGAGTGGGCCAAGGCCAGTTCCAGGCTGTCGATCACCGGCAGCAGGTCGCTGGAGAACTTTTCCAGGGCGAACTTGTGAGCCTTTTCGACATCCTGCTCGGCGCGACGGCGCACGTTCTGCAGGTCGGCTACGGCGCGCAGCGACTGGTCCTTGGCGGCGGCCAGCTGTTCCTCGAGTTCCAGAACACGGGCGTCAGCAGTGGTTTCTGCACCAGTTTCTTCAACATTAAGGTCTTTTTCGTTCAGCTGTTCGTCAGCCATGGGGTCTCTCCTGCGCAATTTTGTGGACTGCGAGCCAGGCTCGCCTTGGATGTCGGCTATATGGGGCCGGAAAAACCAGCTTCAAGGGGCAAGGTGGTTTTCCGGCCCGAAACAGAATCTGCCAAGGGGCATTGGCAGGCCTGAAAAAAGTACTGTATAAATAACCAGACCTGACTTTCGGGAGCCGCCCCCATGCTGGTGCACCTGTCCATTCACAACTACGCCATCGTCGAGCACCTCGACCTCGAAATCGCTCGCGGCATGTCCGTCATCACTGGCGAGACCGGTGCTGGCAAATCGATCATGCTCGACGCCCTCGGCCTGGCCCTGGGCGACCGTGCCGACAGCGGCGTGGTGCGCCCCGGCACCGACAAGGCAGACATCCTCGCCACGTTCGACCTGGTGGACATCCCCGAGGCACACACCTGGCTGGCCGAGCGTGATCTGGACAACGACGGCCTGTGCATCCTGCGCCGGGTCATCACCGCCGAAGGCCGCAGCCGTGGCTACATCAATGGCACGCCCTGCCCGCTTGGCGACCTCAAGGCACTGGGCGAGCTGTTGATCGACATCCACAGCCAGCACGAGCATCAGTCACTGCTCAAGACCGACACCCACCGCCGCCTGCTCGACGAGTACGCCGGCGCGGTCGACCTGGCCCGCCAAGTGCAACTGGCCGCCAAACGCTGGAACCAGACCCGCCTCGAGCTGGAGCGCCTGTCCAACTCCGGTGACGAGCAACGCGCGCGCCATCAGTTGCTGAGCTACCAGCTAGAAGAACTGGACAACCTCGGCCTGGGTGAACACGAACTGGAGCAACTGGAGCAGGAACACAAAAACCTGACCAGCGCCGAAGCCCTGTTCGGCATCTGCCGGCAGGTCATCGACCAGTGCAGCGAAAGCGATTCGGGGAATGTGCTCAGCGCCCTCACCGCCAGCCTCAACCGCCTGGGCGCTGCCACCAATTCACCCAAGGCACTGGGTGAAGCCGCCAACCTGATCGCCAGCGCGCAGATTCAAGTCGAGGAGGCCATGGGTGAACTCAATCGCTTCCTCGACAACTTCGACGCCGACCCGATGCGCCTGCAGGCACTGGAAGAGCGCCTGGACACTATCTATACACTGGCACGCAAGCACCGCGTGCACCCGACTGAGCTGCCCCGCCTGCAACAACAGCTGATGGAAGAGCTGGAAGGCCTGAACGCCAGCGACGAATCGATCGAGCAGCTTGGCGAAGAACTGGCGGCCTTTGCCCAGCACTATAAAGAGAAGGCCCGCGAACTCAGCGCCCTGCGCCAGCAGGCTGCCCAGCAGCTGGCAGTGGCCGTGGAACATGAAATCCAGCGCCTGGGCATGCCCGGCGGGCGTTTCTGCATCGAACTGACAGCGAACGAAGGCGCCGAACTGTCACCCCATGGCTTGGAGCAGATCGAGCTGTTGGTCAGCGCCAACCCTGGCCAGCCGCTCAAGGGCCTGGCGAAGGTGGCTTCGGGTGGTGAACTGTCACGTATAAGCCTGGCGATCCAGGTGATTACCGCGCAGACCTCGCGCATTCCTACCCTGGTGTTCGACGAGGTTGACGTGGGTATTGGCGGGCCAACGGCAGAAATCGTCGGCCAACTGCTGCGGCGCCTGGGCGAGCGCGGCCAGGTACTGACCGTGACCCACCTGCCGCAGGTGGCGGCGCAGGGGCATCACCATTTGTTCGTGCACAAGGTACGCAACAGCGACACCACCCACACCGCCGTGGCTAGCCTTGGCAAGCGCGAGCGAGTCGAGGAAGTGGCGCGGATGCTGGGCGGCATCGACCTGACCAAGGAATCCCTGGCCCATGCACGCAAGATGGTGGTGAGCGGCAAGGCCTGATCCTTTCTTTTCCAGGGCGATTCGCGGGCACGCCCGCTCCCACAGGGTGATCACAGGATCTGAAACCTGAGATGTACCTGTGGGAGCGGGCGCGCCCGCGAAGAGGCCGGCACGGGCAACACATTTTTCAACCCCAGAAAGCACAAAGGCGACCCGAAGGTCGCCTTTGTCATCCGTAACGAAAAAATCGTTACTTCTTCTTACGGACGTACAGGACCAGATTGTGGTCCACCAACTCGAAACCGTGCTCTTCCACGATTTCACGCTGACGCTTCTCGATTTCAGCATCCATGAACTCGATAACTTCGCTGGTATCCACGTTGACCATGTGGTCGTGGTGACCGCCATCGGCCAGCTCGAACACAGCGTGGCCGCCGTCGAAGTTGTGGCGAACCACCAGGCCCGCCGCTTCGAACTGGGTCAGTACGCGATACACGGTGGCCAGGCCGACGTCCTCGCCAGCTTCCATCAGCGCCTTGTAGACGTCCTCGGCACTCATGTGACGCTGCTCGGTAGAATCGAGCATCTGAAGGATCTTAACTCGAGGCAGGGTTACCTTGAGACCGGCTTTGCGCAATTCGCTATTTTCAACCATGGTCAGCTTTCTCGCCGATGCTGCTTCGCAGCTTCTCTTAATACGGGTATGATCGGGGTTTACGTTGTCCAGCCAAGATAGTGGAAGTCGCCCACCGATGCAAAACACCAAGCTCTTGCTAAACAGCCTCGCCCTCGCGGGACTGCTCGCACTCGCCGGTTGCTCGTTTCCCGGGGTTTACAAAATCGACATCCAGCAGGGCAATGTCGTCACGCAAGACATGATAGACCAATTACGCCCCGGAATGACCCGCCGGCAAGTAAGGTTTATCATGGGCAACCCGCTGATTCAGGACACCTTCAACACCAACCGGTGGGATTACCTGTACAGCCTGCAACCTGGTGGCGGCAAACGCCAGCAGGAGCGCATGAGCATTTTCTTCAACGAAAGCGACCAGTTGGTCAGCCTGTCTGGCGACTTCATGCCGGGCGTCAGCCGCGACCAGGAAATCCTGGGTGGCAGCGGCGACACCACGGTCAGCCCGGCCACCGAGCCAGGCCAGACCGAGCAGCCAGCTGTTCAGCCTGAAGAAAAGCCAGCCAAACCTGGTTCGACCGAAGAGTCCATCCAGCGCGAGATCGATACCATCGAGACCACCCCGGTCCCGACTCCGGCACCGCTGGAAACCCAGTAATCGGCACGCAGATGCAAAAAAGCCCGGACTTGTTCCGGGCTTTTTGTTGTCGCGTACTCAGTCAGGCATGCAGTTGCTTGGCACGCTGGCAAAACGCATCAACCAGCGTATTGGCTGCCTGATTGAACAGTGGCCCCAAGGTGGCGCGCACAATCGGCCCAGCGTAATCGAAGGACAGGTCCAGGCTGATTTTGCAGGCTTTTTCGCCCAGCGGCTTGAACACCCAAACACCATGCAACTGGGTGAACGGCCCCTCCTCCAGGTTCATTTCGATGGACTGCCCCGGCACCAGTACGTTACGCGTCACGAAGTGCTGGCTCATGCCCCCCTTGGCCACCTCGAGCTTGGCGCGCATGTGGGTGTCGCCGGCTTCGATCACCGTCGAGGCCGAGCACCACGGCAAAAACTCAGGGTAGCTGGCCACATCGTTGACCAGATCGTAGAGCGCCTGGGCAGGGTAAGGCAGCAGGGCGGAGCGTTGAATATGGGTAGTCATCCAGGCGTCACTTCCAAGGCTGGGTGGCGGTGCTTCGCAGCGTGCCGAAAACAGGTTCTGTGCATATGACAGGCTTTGTATTGTCCGGTATTCATTCCGGTGGCTCAAGCACACCGAAATCCCGTAGCGGACGACGCTTCGAGTTGCCTATAATGCGGCCCCTATGGCTAAGCAAAAGAAACATCCGACCGGGACCATCGCGCAAAACAAGAAGGCGCGACACGATTACTTCATCGAACACAAGTTCGAGGCCGGGCTGGTCCTGTCCGGTTGGGAAGTAAAAAGCCTGCGAGCCGGCAAGGCGCACCTCGTTGACAGCTACGTGCTGCTCAAGGACGGCGAAGCCTGGCTGTTCGGCAGCCACATCACCCCGCTGACCACGGCCAGCACCCACGTCATCGCCGACCCTATCCGCACACGCAAGCTGCTGCTGAACAAGCGCGAGCTTGAACGGCTGGAAGCTGCGGTCGCGCAAAAGGGTTACACCTGCGTGGCGTTGTCGCTGTACTGGAGCAAGCACCTGATCAAGTGCGAAATCGCACTCGGCAAGGGCAAGAAGGAATTCGACAAGCGCGATACCGTGCGCGAACGCGATTCCAACCGCGAGCTGCAGCGGGCTGTGCGGAACAAGGGCAAGGAAGAGTAACCAGCCTGCCTGGCCGCTGTGGGAGCGGCATTGTGTCGCGAAAGGGCTGCGAAGCAGCCTCAGTAATCTGCGCATCGACGCCGATCCTGGGGCCGCTCTGCGACCCTTTCGCGACGCAAGGCCGCTCCCACAGGCCCCACGTTACAGCACAAAGTACGCGCTCTCAGCGCCCGCTGCGCCGCTCCGCCCGTGCCACCCGCTGCGCTTCTTCGTGCGCCTCATGCAGCACTTCCTGCACATACAAAATGTGCCGGCTGGACACTTCCCGCGCATCCTCCGCCCTGCCCTCGACAATCGCCAGGTACAGCTCCCGGTGCTGACTGATCAGCATGTCCCGGGTTTCGGTACGCTGCTGGTACATGCCCCCGATGTTGGTCACCACGTTGCGTTTCAGCAGGTCGAACAAACCCCGGATGGTGTGCAGCAACACCGCGTTATGGCTGGCCTCGGCGATCGCCAGGTGGAAGCGCGCATCAGCCGCGCCCTCTTCCGCACGGGTCACCTCATCGACCCTGGCATAGCAGTCCTGCAGCGTATCGAAGGCCGCCTTCAACCGTGCCCGGTCCGGCTCGGTGGCACGCTGGGCCGCGTAATAGGCGCAGGACGCCTCCAGGGTATGGCGGAACTCGAGCAGGTCCCGCTGCGCCTCAGCACTGTGCTCAAGCAATTGCAGGAGTGGATCGCTGAACGTAGACCCCAGCGATTCGGCAACAAAATTGCCGCCACCCTGGCGGCTGACCAGCAGCCCCTTGGCCACCAGCTTCTGGATCGCCTCACGCAGTGACGGGCGGGATACACCAAACTGCTCGGCCAGGACGCGCTCGGCCGGCAGCCGCTGCCCCGAGGTCAGCGTGCCTTCCAGAATCATCCCTTCCAGCCGATCGACAATGTCGTCGGACAGGCGCCGTTGGCGGACCTGATCAAAAACCATCACATGCTCTCCACAAACCCCCGGCAAATTTCAGGGGTGGCCTATTCTCGCCGATCCAGGCAGCGCGAACACCCATCACACCGCGTTTTTCGCAGCACATCAGGTGCCCGCTCATCGATACACGACCAAAGTTTTGCACGGGACAAATTGACACACCCACGACAGCCCTTTTAACCTAGCGACCAGCCATTGTAAATTGGTCTTACCAATTATCCAATGCCAGCGCCTGACCAACAACAATTAGGGGCCACCCCATATGCAAACCTGGCAACAACTCTATAGCCCGCTTGGTAGCCTTGGCCTGTCCGCACTCGCGGCGGTCATCCCGATCGTGTTCTTCTTCCTCGCCCTGGCCGTGTTCCGACTCAAGGGCCACGTGGCTGGCAGCATCACCCTGGCACTGTCGATCCTGGTAGCGATCTTCGCCTTCCAGATGCCTGTCGACATGGCCTTCGCCGCTGCGGGTTACGGCTTCCTCTACGGCCTCTGGCCAATTGCCTGGATCATCGTTGCCGCGGTGTTCCTGTACAAACTCACGGTCAAGAGCGGCCAGTTCGAAGTGATCCGCAGCTCGGTGCTGTCGATTACCGACGACCAGCGCCTGCAAGTACTGCTGATCGGCTTCTGCTTCGGTGCCTTCCTGGAAGGTGCGGCAGGCTTTGGCGCACCCGTGGCCATTACGGCCGCGCTGCTGGTAGGCCTGGGCTTCAACCCGCTGTACGCCGCCGGCCTTTGCCTGATCGCCAACACCGCCCCCGTGGCCTTCGGCGCCCTCGGCATCCCGATCATCGTGGCCGGCCAGGTTACCGGCATCGACGCCTTCCACATCGGCGCCATGACCGGTCGCCAGCTGCCGCTGCTGTCGCTGTTCGTACCGTTCTGGCTGGTGTTCATGATGGACGGCCTGCGTGGCGTGAAGGAAACCTGGCCCGCAGCCCTGGTCGCCGGCCTGAGCTTTGCCGTCACCCAGTACTTCACCTCCAACTTCATCGGCCCAGAGCTACCTGACATCACTTCGGCCCTGGCCAGCCTGATCTGCCTGACCCTGTTCCTGAAAGTCTGGCAACCCAAGCGTTCGTTCGGCGAAGCCAAGGGCAGCGTCGGCGCCGCCGTGGTCCAGCCAAGCGGCAGCCAGCCAAGCCCGTACAGCTTTGGCGAGATCTTCAAGGCCTGGTCGCCGTTCCTGATCCTCACCGTGCTGGTCACCATCTGGACCCTGAAGCCGTTCAAGGCGGCCTTCGCCCCGGGCGGCGCGATGTACAACTTCGTGTTCAACTTCGCCATCCCGCACCTGGACCAGCTGGTCATCAAGACCGCCCCGATCGTTGCCGCGCCAACCGCCATGCCAGCGGTGTTCAAGCTGGACCCGATCTCTGCCACCGGCACCGCGATCTTCCTATCGGCACTGATTTCCATGGCGGTACTGAAGATCAATTTCAAAACTGGTCTTACCACTTTCAAAGAGACCTTCTGGGAGCTGCGCTGGCCGATCCTGTCGATCGGCATGGTGCTGGCCTTCGCCTTTGTCACCAACTATTCGGGGATGTCCTCGACCATGGCCCTGGTGCTGGCCGGCACGGGCGCAGCGTTCCCGTTCTTCTCGCCGTTCCTCGGCTGGCTGGGCGTGTTCCTGACCGGCTCGGACACCTCGTCCAATGCCCTGTTCAGCTCGCTGCAGGCCACCACCGCGCACCAGATCGGGGTCAACGACACCCTGCTGGTAGCCGCCAACACCAGCGGCGGCGTGACCGGCAAGATGATTTCGCCACAGTCGATCGCCGTGGCGTGCGCCGCCACCGGCCTGGTCGGCAAGGAATCCGACCTGTTCCGCTTCACCGTCAAGCACAGCCTGTTCTTCGCCACCATCGTCGGCCTGATCACCCTGATCCAGGCTTACTGGCTGACCGGCATGCTGGTTCATCACTAAAGTGAAAGGGGCCGGGCGCCGTCAAGCGCCCGGCATTCCCCACAAGCAACGCTGCGAGAATCCATGATCATTTCTGCCTCTACCGACTATCGCGCCGCGGCCCAACGCAAGCTGCCTCCCTTCCTGTTCCACTACGCTGACGGCGGCGCCTACGCCGAACACACCCTGCGCCACAACGTGTCCGACCTGGCCAGCATTGCCCTGCGCCAGCGCGTGCTGAAGAACATGTCCGAACTCAGCCTCGAGACCCGGCTGTTCGACGAGACCCTGAGCATGCCGGTGGCCCTGGCCCCGGTCGGCCTCACCGGTATGTACGCCCGCCGTGGCGAAGTGCAGGCCGCGCGCGCAGCCGCCGCCCATGGCATCCCGTTCACCATGTCTACCGTGTCGGTATGCCCGATCGAAGAAGTGGCGCCCGCCATCAACCGGCCGATGTGGTTCCAGCTGTATGTGCTGAAGGACCGCGGCTTCATGCGCAATGCGCTGGAGCGGGCCAGGGCTGCCGGGGTCAAGACCCTGGTGTTCACCGTCGACATGCCGGTGCCCGGCGCCCGCTACCGCGACGCGCACTCCGGCATGAGCGGCAAGAACGGGCCGATGCGCCGGGTATTGCAAGCGATGACCCACCCAGAATGGGCGTGGGACGTTGGCGTAATGGGCCGCCCGCACGACTTGGGCAATATCTCGAAATACCGCGGCAACCCCACCGGCCTGGCCGACTACATTGGCTGGCTGGGCAACAACTTCGACCCGTCCATCTCGTGGAAAGACCTGGAGTGGATCCGCGAGTTCTGGGACGGCCCGATGATCATCAAGGGCATTCTCGATGCCGATGACGCCCGCGATGCGGTCAAGTTCGGTGCCGACGGTATCGTCGTGTCCAACCACGGCGGGCGCCAGCTCGACGGCGTGCTGTCCAGCGCCCGCGCCCTGCCGGCAATCGCCGACGCGGTCAAAGGTGACCTGAAGATTCTGGCCGACTCCGGTATCCGCAGCGGCCTCGATGTGGTGCGCATGATCGCCATGGGCGCCGACACCGTGCTGATCGGCCGCGCCTTCCTCTGGGCCCTTGCCGTGCATGGCGAAGCCGGGGTGAAGAACCTGCTGGAGCTGTTCGAGAAGGAAATGCGCGTGGCCATGGTGCTGACCGGCGCCAAGTCGATCAGCGAGATCACCCGCGACTCGCTGGTACGCGAACTGGGCGCCTGACCGCCTGCAAGAACCAACGCCTGATTGACCTGGGGCATGTGGCGCACAGACGCCACAGCCCCGCGAGGAGACTGCATGAGCTTGCCCGCCGCGTTCCTGCGTGATGCCGAGCGCCTGATACCCGCCGAACGCCGCTTCGACGACCCCACGTCCACCCTGGCCTTTGGCACCGACGCCAGCTTCTACCGGCTGATCCCCAAGCTGGTGGTGCGCGTCGAATCCGAAGACGAAGTAGTCAGCCTGATCAAGCTGGCCCAGCGCGAGCGGGTGCCGGTCACCTTCCGCGCTGCCGGCACCAGCCTGTCTGGCCAGGCCATCAGCGACTCGGTGCTGATCGTGCTCGGTGACAACTGGAATGGCCGCGAGATCCGTGGCCAGGGCGAGCAAATCCGCCTGCAACCCGGCGTGATCGGCGCCCAGGCCAACGCTTGGCTGGCCCCGTTCGGGCGCAAGATCGGCCCTGACCCGGCCTCGATCAACGCCTGCAAGATCGGCGGCATCGTCGCCAACAACGCCAGCGGCATGTGCTGCGGCACCGCGCAGAACACCTACCACACCCTGGCCGGCCTGCGCCTGGTGCTGGCCGACGGCACCCGCCTGGACAGCGAAGACCCTGCCAGCGTCGCCGCCTTCGAAAGCAGCCACGCCGAGCTGCTGGAAGCACTGGCCCGCCTGGGCCGCGAAACCCGCGCCAACACCGCGCTGGCCGAACGCATCCGGCACAAATACAGGCTGAAGAACACCACAGGCCTGTCACTGAACGCACTGGTGGACTACGACCAGCCGCTGGACATTCTGCAGCACCTGCTGGTCGGCTCCGAAGGCACCCTGGGCTTCATCAGCGCCGTCACGTACGACACCGTGCCCGACCACCCGCACAAGGCCAGCGCCTTACTGGTGTTCCCCAGCGTCGAAAGCTGCTGCCGCGCGGTACCCGTCCTCAAGCAGCAGCCGGTCTCGGCCGTGGAACTGCTCGACCGCCGCAGCCTGCGCTCGGTGCAGAACATGCCCGGCATGCCGCTGTGGGTAAAAGGCCTGTCGGACAATGCCTGCGCCCTGCTGATCGAGTCCCGCGCCGCCAGCCAGAGCCTGCTGCACGAGCAACTGCAGCAGATCATGGCCTCGATCGCCGACTTCCCGCTGGAACAACAGGTGGACTTCAGCGAAGACCCAGCCGTGTACAACCAGCTGTGGAAAATCCGCAAGGACACCTTCCCCGCCGTCGGTGCCGTGCGCCAGACTGGCACCACGGTCATCATCGAAGACGTGACCTTCCCCGTCGAGCAACTGGCCGAGGGCGTCAACCGCCTGATCCAGCTGTTCGACAAGCATCACTATGACGAAGCGATCATTTTCGGCCATGCGCTGGAAGGCAACCTGCACTTCGTCTTTACCCAGGGGTTCAACAGCGCCGAAGAAGTCGCCCGTTACCAGGCATTCATGGACGACGTGGCCCAACTGGTGGCGGTGGAGTTTGGCGGCTCGCTGAAGGCCGAGCACGGTACAGGCCGCAACATGGCACCGTTCGTGGAGCTGGAATGGGGCCAAGACGCCTACCAGCTGATGTGGAAGCTCAAGCGCCTGCTCGACCCCAACGGCATCCTCAACCCCGACGTGGTGTTGAGCGACGACCCGGATATCCACCTGAAAAACCTCAAGCCGCTGCCGGCCGCCGACGAAATCGTCGACAAGTGCATCGAGTGCGGCTTCTGCGAACCGGTATGCCCCTCCAAAGGCCTGACCCTCAGCCCACGCCAGCGCATCGTCATGTGGCGTGACATCCAGGCCAAGCAGCGCGCCGGCATCGATACCCGCGAACTGATGCAGACCTACCAGTACCAGGGCATCGACACCTGCGCCGCTACCGGCCTGTGCGCCCAGCGCTGCCCGGTCGGCATCAACACCGGCGAGCTGGTGAAGAAACTGCGCAGCCAGGCCGCCGACCACACCAAGACCGCCAACTGGCTGGCCGAACACTTCCACACCGCCTTGGGCGGCGCCCGCCTGACGCTGATCGCCGCCAATACCGCACGCAAGCTCCTAGGCGCTCCACGCCTGGGCCGCCTGAGTGCGTCGATGAGCAAAGCCAGCAAGGGCCGCCTGCCGCAGTGGACCCCGGCCATGCCGCAACCACTGCGCCCACTGGATTTCGGCCCGGCCAGCAACGACGCCCGCCCCCGCGTGGTGTACCTGGCTGCCTGCGTGTCGCGGGTGATGGGCCCGGCGTATTCCGATCGCGAGCAAAGTTCGCTGCTGGACAAAACCCGCGCCCTGCTGGAAAAGGCCGGTTACCAGGTGGTGTTCCCCGACAACGCCGACAGCCTGTGCTGCGGCCAACCGTTCGCCTCCAAGGGCTACCCCGAGCAGGCCGAACACAAGCGCCAGGAGCTGATCACCGCCCTGCTGCACGCCAGCCGCGGCGGCCTCGACCCGATCTATTGCGACACCAGCCCCTGCACCCTGCGCCTGGTGCAGGACCTGAGCGACACCCGGCTGGACCTGTACGACCCCGTGCGCTTCATCCGCACCCACCTGGTCCACCGACTGGAGTTCACCCCTCAGGACGAACCGGTAGCTGTGCACGTGACCTGCAGCACCCAGCACTTGGGCGAAAGCCAGGCCTTGATCGACCTGGCGCGGCGTTGCAGCAAGCAGGTGGTGATTCCGGAAGGCATTCATTGCTGCGGGTTCGCCGGGGACAAGGGCTTCACCACCCCCGAGCTGAACGCCCACTCGCTGCGCAGCCTGAAAGATGCGGTGCAGTATTGCAGCGAAGGGATTTCTACCAGCCGCACGTGCGAAATTGGGCTGTCGAGCCACAGTGGCATCGATTATCACGGGTTGGTTTACCTGGTCGACCGCGTTACCCGGCCGCGTAGTATTTAGGCGGGGGGCGGTTCGCCGTGAGGGGTGCGGCGCCTGGGCGATCGAGCGCCGCCCGCGCGGCGCATCGCGAGCTGCGCTCGCTCCCACGTTTGTTTCGGGCCAATTATGCCTGTGGGATTTGCGCGCGAACGCCTTGGTGCATGGCGCGATATCGCGTCGTATGAACCAGGCGGTCGCGGGCGCCTGTCACAGGCGTTTCGGGCCAATTATTCCTGGGGAAATTGCGCGCGAACGCCCTGGCGCATGGCGCGATATCGCGTCGTACAAACAAGGCGGTCGCGCGCGCCTGTCACAGGCATAACTGGCCCGAAACAAATGTAGGAGCGAGCGCAGCTCGCGATGCGCCGCGCGGGCGGCGCTCGATTTCTGCAACACCCTAAAACTCGCGCCAAACACTCCCGGGCATTCCGCAATCTCATGCCATGCGGTGTCGCTTTAAGGGTATGGCGGTAGAGGTACGTCGCCCGTGAGACCGAGCGCCGCGCGGGCGGCGCTCGGTCTCCCAGCCCCCGAACATGCCCCGCCAAGCACCTACCC